>JBGAGV010000021.1:0-151589 GCA_044226525.1 Chthoniobacteraceae bacterium
CCGGCTCTACCTTCTTAATTTTTTAAGCGCCTTCCAGCGCTCGTCCAATAGATGATAGCGATCTCGTGATAACATTCACGCCATCAACTCGCTGACGCCCAGAATGTTGCAGCTTTTTCCATTTTGAAGACACGCCCTAGCCGCACGTTCTGTCTCGATTACCGCCCCGCTTCCTGCAGCATCCGCGCCGCGGCGTCTTCGGCGGACTTCGGTTCCAAGGCGATCGGCTGGGCGAGATAGATTGCCGGCTGCGTCTTCGGGTGCCACTCGATCTTCTCCTTGTGCTTGGCGTAGCCGGGTCGCACGACGTGAATCTTGATCTTCTTCACCGGGTCGCTGCCGAATGGCCACCACACCCAGTAGGGCCGGGTGCGGCTGATTTCATCGGTGTGAAAATTGCCATCACGCGAGGTAATGACTGAGGCGGTCTTGTGTTCTTCGACCACGATGCCGGCCATATCGACTGGTGCTCCGGTGTGCGCGTGCACGACCCGGCCATTGATGCTCGGAGCCACGACCTGCTTCGAGGGAATCGGCAGCAGACAACCGCCCAGCACGAGCGGGCAGACGATAAGAGGCAGCCAACGCGTTTTCATTCGAGAAGTTTCGCAGTGCGCTTTTCCCGCGCGCTGAGGACAGCGGTATCCACGATCTGCTGCCCGATTCGTGCGATGGCCGGATGTAGCGGATCGGTGAGGAATTCTCCGCTGCCGAGCACATGCAGCATATATTGGATGGGGTTTTGAAAAGGCGGCCGCACCTCATCCACCGGCCACTTCTTCCGCTTTGGATTGGCTTTCGTCTGCACGCGAAGATTCTGGGCGTAATCCCACGCCTGAATGGTCCCCTCCGTGCCGCAGACCACGAACCCGCACTTCGGTTGCGGCTGCATGGTCCACGGATCGGTGAACGTGCCCCAGCGGGTTTCGAACTTCGACAGGCCCACGTCGTAGCGAGCCACCGCGACCGCGTGTTCATCCACTTCCAACCCGGCCGGTTGATCTACGACCGCCGTCACCTCGATCGGCTTGCATCCGCCGTGAAACCACGTGCCAAGCGTCGTCCCATAGCCCATGTAATCGAGCAACGATCCGCCCCCTGCCGCGCGGTGGTAAAACCAGCTTGCCGCCTTCTCTGCGGCGGTCGGCGTCTTCTCGATTTTATCCGCACCATGGTAAAGCGGCCCGCGATTGCCCCCGTAGTGGTGCACGTTGGTGACGGTGCCAATGACACCCTCTTCGATGAGCCGCTTCGTCGTGACGTAACACGGTAGCCAGCGCGATGGCCAGTTGATGGCGAGCAGTTTGCCCGCCTTCTCCTGAGCGGCCACCATGGCATCCGCCTCGGCTAACGATCCGGCGAAGGGTTTCTCCACGAGGATGTGCACGCCATGCTGCGCCACTCGTTGCGTCCACTCGCCGTGCCGCGCGGCGGCTGGGCAGAGGATCACCAGGTCCGGCTTCGTCTTCTCGAGGCACGCATCCACGTCGGTGAACACGTGATCGAGCGGGATGTCGAAATTTCGCTGCGCCTCGCGCATCCGCTCGGGTTGCTCGTCGCATAGGGCCACGATCTCCCCATCGGGGTGCTCGTGCGCATACCGCAACAGATCGCCCATGTGGAAATGGTCGAAGTTAATCCCGGCGATGCGGAAACGGCGGCTCATGCTGCGCGAATAGCGCGAAGCTACTCCCGTGGCGAGTGCAAAGCGAATCCGTCAGCGTTTGTCGCACGGCTCATGCTTCAGGTAGGTGCCCGACGGACGACGTCTCGCGCCATGAACACGCCCTCTTCTGACAAATATAGCTCGCCGGAGAGCAGCTCCGCTGTCCCGGTTTCCCGCCCCTCCAGCCAATCTGCCGTTTCGTTTGAGCCGCTTCCCGGCGTCCCGATCGAGCGTCGCGAAAGCCTCTCCGCTGAGGAGTTTCTGCGCGAATATGCGATGAAAAATCGCCCCGTGATTATCACCGATGCGATGAAAGGGTGGGCGGCACTTGGGAAATGGACCCCGCAATTTTTCGCCGAGAACTATCCATCGAAGCCGATGAAGTTCCGCGACGGGCAGGAGTTGACCATGGCGGAGTTCATCGATCGCGTGCTTCACTCGTCGGTCGAGAAACCCGCGCCCTACTGGATCAATGCGCCCCTGCTCGATCACTTTCCCGAGCTGATGGCGGATATTGACCCCACCCTGCCTTACTTCCGGCCCAATTGGGGCACGCGGCACTATCTCTATCCGAGCATGAACCAGACGCTCCACCGGGGCACGATGATCGAGCTCTACATTGGCGGCGAGGGCGGGTCTTTCCCGATCGTTCACTGGGACGGCCTTTCGAGCCACGCCTTCCTGATGCAGATTCACGGCCGCAAGCGTTACTACGCTTGGCCGCCGCAGGATTCGGAATTCATGTATCCGCAAGGCAACCCGCCGAACCTTTGCCCCGTGCGGGATGTCGAACACCCGGACCTCGAAAAATACCCGCTCTTTGCCAAGGCCCATCTCACCACGTTTGTGCTCGAGCCCGGAGAAATGCTCTTCGTTCCGAGCCGCTGGTGGCACACGGCCAAGATGCTCACGCCTTCGATCACCATCTCGATCAATACGTGGAATAAATCCAACTGGTCGAACCTCGTCGAAGACATGACGCGCCAGGGTGGCCGGCTTCGCGGCCTTCTGAAACACGCCTACCTCGTCGCCGCGACGATGGGAAATTGGTTCATCGACCTGGCTGCGCTCTGAGGCTGAAACCCACGCGATGAGGGTTGCGCCCGGGGCGTGCCGCCGCTACAGCGCGCCCCTCTCATGCACGCACTCATCGCTTTCTGGTTCAAGCTGCTCAACGACTGGGGTTACTTTGGCATCATCGCGCTCATGGCGATGGAAAGCTCGATTTTTCCGGTGCCGAGCGAAGTCGTGATTCCGCCCGCGGCTTACTGGGCCTCGCAGGGCAAGATGAGCTTCTGGGGCGTTGTGTTGTCGGGGACATTCGGCTCGTGGCTCGGCTCGGCGATCACTTACTGGGTCGCGCTGAAGCTCGGCCGGGCCTTTATTTTGCGCTTCGGCAAGTGGGCTCATATCACGCCGGAAAAAGTCGAGCGCGCCGAGCGCTTCGTGCATCGCTATGAGGCGGGAGGGATTTTCTTTGCGCGTCTGCTGCCGGTGGTGCGGCATCTCATTTCGATCCCGGCGGGAATCATCAAGATGAACTTCGCCACGTTCAGCCTCATGACGACGGTGGGCTCGTTTGTGTGGTGCTTCGTGCTGGCGAAGTTCAGTCTGCACGTCTTCGAGAAAAATCCCGGCAAAGACATCGTGGCCGATCCAGACGCGATGGTGCACCTGATCAAACACGAATCCCTTCCGCTCATCGGCGGGATCGTGGGCCTCTGCGCCCTTTATTTTCTCGCGATGAAGCTCACCGCGCCGAAACAAAGCTGACCCCGGCCTGCGTTCCTGCTGCTGGGTCCCGCCGGGCTCACTGAGCCCGGCTCCAGCGCCTGGGGTCAAATGTGGATCGCGTGGCCCGCGGCGACTTCCGCGGCTTCACGCACGGCTTCGCTAAGGGTCGGGTGGGCGTGGATCGTTCCTTCGATTTCCTCCCACGTCGCCTCCAGCGTGATGGCGAGGCTGAGCTCGGCGATCATTTCCGTGGCCTCGGGCCCGATGATGTGCGCGCCGAGGATCTCGCCGTGCGGTTCGCCGATGATCAGCTTCACGAACCCCTCGCTCTCGCCGATGGCGCGGGCCTTGCCGCTGGCCATGAACGGGAACTTGCCGACTTTGAACTTGAGTCCCTTTTCCTTCGCCGCGCGTTCCGTGAGGCCGACGCTGGCGACCTGCGGGTGGCAGTAGGTGCAGCCGGGGAAGATAGTCACCTTCTTCGGTTTGAACTTCGCGTCGAACATTCCTTCGATGGCCTGTAGCGCTTCAAAGCTGGCGACGTGGGCCAGCCACGGCGGCCCGATGATGTCGCCCGCGGCAAACACGCCCTTCACGCTGGTCTCGTAGCGGTCGTTCGTTTTGAGGAAGCCGCGATCGACCTCGAACTTAAGCGAGCCGCCCGGCAGCACCGGTGACACACCGATGGCCACGAGGCACGCGTCGGCCTCCACGGTTTTCTCCGCGCCTTTCGCATCGGCCACCACGAGCTTCACGCCGTCGGCGGTCGCTTCGGTCTTGGTGGTCTTGTGGCCGAGCAGGAGATTGATGCCCGCTTTGGCGAACGATTTCTCCAGCGCCTGCGATACTTCGGTATCTTCCACCGGGAGCAGGTTCGGGAGCATTTCCACCATCGTCACCTTCACTCCAAAGGCGTTGAAGATGTAGGCGAACTCCACGCCAATCGCGCCGGCGCCGATGATTACGATCGTCTTCGGCAGCTTCTCCAGCAGCATCGCTTCCTTCGAACCGAAGACGGTCTTGCCGTTGAAATCGAAGCCGGGCATCGGGCGCGACACGCAACCGGTCGCGATGAGCACCTTCGCGGCGGTGTGCGCTTCGACCTTCCCGTCCGCCAGCTTCACTTTCACCTCGCCGGCCTTATCCATCGACGCCTCGCCGCGGAGGTTATCGATCTTGTTTTTCTTGAAGAGGAAATCGACACCGGCCGAGCCCTTCTGGCTCACCGTGCGCGAGCGCTGCACAATCTTCGGCCAGTCGAAGGAGAGACCGTCGAACTTGAAGCCGAACTCCGCGCCGCGATGGCCCATGGTGTGATACATCTCGGCGTTCTTGAGCAGGGCCTTGGTCGGGATGCAGCCCCAGTTATTGCAGGTGCCGCCGCCGGGTTCCTTGTCCACGCAGGCGACTTTTTTGCCGAGCTGAGCTGCCTTGATAGCAGCGACATAGCCGGCCGGGCCGGCGCCGATGACGATGAGGTCGTAGTTGGCCATATGAGAAATAGAAAAAGGGTGGGCGGATCGTTGCGGGCCGGGTGTGGCACCTTGGGATCACGCGGGCGAAGATGTCGGCGCGCCGCGCGATGCGTCAAAAGATTTCGCTCCTGGGGTGAAAAGGGAGCGCGGTTACAGGCAACCGCGCACGCTTCGGTTTGCGAAATGAGTCTCGGAATTCACCTTCGATATGCGTCATTACCAGTGCACCTGCGGAAACGTCCTTTTTTTCGACAACTCCTCGTGCCTCCAGTGCGGGGCGGAAGTGGCTTACGATGTCGTTGGGGATCAAATGGTTGCCCTCGGGCCGGTTACCCCTTTTTCCCGCTGCGAGAACGGGATCCTGCACGCGGTGTGCAACTGGGCGGTCGCCAACGACGGCCAGGAAACCCTCTGTGCTGCCTGCCAGCTCAACCGCACGATCCCCGATCTCACTGTGCCGGGAAATCTCGACGCCTGGCACAAACTCGAAGTCGCCAAGCGCCGAATCCTTTACACTCTGGCTCGGCTTGGCCTCATGCCGGTTGCGAAATGCGAGGATGCGGAACATGGACTCACCTTCGATTTTTTGCGGCCTACACCGAACACCCCCGTGCTCACCGGGCACGAAGACGGAGTCATCACCCTCAACGTCAACGAAGCCGAAGATCCCGAGCGAGAGAAACAACGCACTGAGCTCGGCGAGTCATTCCGCACGTTGATTGGTCACTTCCGACACGAAATTGCCCACTTCTATTGGGATCGCTTTTTCAAGGACCGCCCCGACGACGACCCGGCGCTCGCGGCTTTTCGTGAAGTCTTCGGCGACGACCGCGAAAACTATCAGCAAGCCTTGCAACGTCACTATTCGCAGGGGCCTGTTTCCACAGCTCCGGGAACCTTCATCACGACCTATGCGTCGATGCACCCGTGGGAGGATTGGGCCGAGACGTGGGCGCACTACATGCACATGATCGATGGTATCGAAACGGCGCGGAGCTTCGGTCTGAATAGCGAATCGGTGCCGATTCCGTTTACTCCGTTCCCGACCGAGGTTTTGAAATTGCCTGCGCCACTCGAGTGGCAGGAGGACGAAGAACAGGAGTTTCTCGACGTGCTGCATAGCTGGGCCAGGCTCGCCCCGGCGATCAACGAAGTCGTAGCCAGCTTGGGTCACCCGACGTTTTACCCCTTCGTCTTTTCCGATGTGATCATCCGCAAATTTTTCTTCGTCCACCACATGGTGAAGTATTTCGGCGGGCATCCTACCGAGGCAGGCATCCCCGCCGTGGCAGGCGCGCCCGAACCGGTGGTGTCATAATTTCAGGTTGCCACGCGAGCGACGTCTACCCCGACGGAGAGCCGGTGCTCGCCGCCGCCGACTACCACCCCGCGCAATGGGGTCACATCACTGAAATCGCGTCCCCACGCGACGGTGATGTGGCGATCGCTCGGCAGCACATTGTTCGTCGGGTCCGCATCGATCCAGCCAAGCCCGGAGCACCAGACCGAAAACCATGCGTGCGATGCATCCGCGCCGACCAGCCGCGTTTTTCCCGGCGGTGGCGCCGTTTCGAGATAACCGCTCACGTAGCGGGCCGGGAGCCCGATGGACCGCAGGCACGCGATGCCGAGGTGCGCGAAATCCTGGCAGACGCCGCGCCGCCGCCGCAATACGTCCCGGAGTGGCGTGGCGATCGTTGTCGCGCGCGGGTCGAACCGAAAATCGTGAAAGATGCGTGCGGTGAAGTGCACGAGCGCTTCGGCTAGCGGCCGGCCGGCGGTGAACGATTCCGCCGCGTAGTCCGCATAGGCCGGCGAAGGTGCGACGTAGGGCGATTCGTAGAGAAACTCGGCAGTGGCACTGTCGTCGGTCAGCACATCCGCCGTGCACGCGTCGCGCACCTGCTCCCACGGTGTTGAATTGGCGGCAGCGAGCACGGCAGCGGGATCGACCTCCACCCGGCTGCGCGCAATCACCGCGAGCTGCTCGTGCGGGCTTTCCACCGCGAGGGTCGTCGCGATGTTGCCGTAGTAGTCGGTGCGGGGCTGCACGAAACCCGGCTCCGGCTGCACCTCCAGCGCGAAGTCGAGCACTCGCTGCCGTGGACTTTCGCGCGGCTGGAGATGAGCAAGGTGCTGCGAAATCGAGACCACCGAATCGTAGCGATAGGAAGTGCGATGGGTGATGGCGTAGAGCACTGGGTCAGTGTGCGCGAGGGACGACGTGGCGGAAAAAGCGTTGGGCGAGAAAATCGGATAGCGCCCAGCAACCATCGATGAATTGCTCCAGCAACGTTTCCAGCGTCTGCACATCGAGCGCGGAGAAATCGGTGTTGAGCACGAGGGTGTTGAGTTCCGCGAAGTGCTGACGCTCGGGCATGTCGGCCGCGAGGCCCGGCAGGCGGCTGAAATGTTTGCGCAGCGAATCGACCTGGAATGCCAGTGAGCGCGGATTCGTTCGTTCGCTCAGCAGCAAGTTTAGCGTCGCCGGTAACTCCGGCCGCGCGAGATAACGGCGGCGATAAGTCATGGTGCTGTCGCTGTATTCGAGCAACGGACCGAGCGCGATGCCGCCTGTGGGGTCCACCGCTACGACAGCGCGCACCATGCCGGCGAGATTGCTCGCGCGCTCGATGCGCCGCCCGATATCGAGGAAGCGCCATGCATCACCACGCGTCATGTTCTCCATTTCCATGCCGCTAAACGCCGCGAGGTGGAAAATTACCCGATGCAAACCTGCCTGGGCCAGCCCGGCATTGAACTGCGCAGGCGGTTCGGGCAGCTCGCCCTGGAGGTGATTGAGAATGCGCCAGGTATCGGCGGAAAGCCGGTCTCGCACAGTCGCCGTGAGCGCCGCGATCCGCCCGAGGATTTCGCGCAGGGAACCAACCTGTTCGGGATCGAAGATCCAGCTCTGCAAATGCGGGATGAGCTCCGCCAGGGGGATGCGGCCTTCGCACTCGGGCGGGAGTTTTTCGATCTTCACGAGGCAGGCGAGCATGGCGGCGAGTTCCGCTTCCTCGACCGGGCTGCCTTCACCCGCGATCCGTCCGAGCACGACCCGCAATAGCCGTGTCGTGCCTTCGAGGCGCTCCGCATAGCGCCCGAGCCAGAACAGATTTTCCACCACCCGGCTCGAAACCGAGCTGTGCCCCTGGTAGGGCTTCACCGCCGCTCCGGGCGGCGAAAGCAGCGTGATCTCCTCGACCGGCCGTTCCGAAAGCACCCACGTGTCTTTGCTGCCGCCGCCGACTTGCGAAGAGACGACGGGCGACCTAGGCGAAGCGGAGAAACGCGTGAGTCCGCCCGGCAGGACGACATAACCTCCAGCGGTGGCGGACACATAGCACCGCAGCACGAGTGGACGCGGTTCCAGCCGTTCACCAGTCCACACCGGAGCGGTGGAGAGCGGCACGACTTCCTGGCCCACAAACGCATGCGGACGCGCCCGGATGCGCTCGGCGAGCTCAGCGCGCGCGTGTGTGGAAAGATCGCTGGTGAAGTGAGGCCCGCCCTCACGCGTCACGAAACCGCGCTTGACCACGAGCCCGTGCAGATTGCCGAGCGTATAAGCGCGCTCGCGTTCCTGGCCGCACCACCACGTCGCGACATTTGGAATGTGAAGGTCTTCGCCGAGCAGATGCTTCGCGAGCGCCGGGAGAAACGCGAGCAACGCCGGAGCTTCCACCGCCCCGGAACCGAGTGCGTTCGAGAGGGCGACATTTCCGGCGCGCGCCGCTTCGAGCAGGCCAGGAACGCCGAGGAACGAGTCGGATCGCAGTTCGAGCGGATCGCAGTAAGTATCGTCCACCCGGCGGATGATGACATCGACTCGTTGCAGTCCGTCGATCGTCCGCAGGAAGACCTGCCGATCGCGCACCGAGAGATCGTTTCCTTCGACGAGCGGGTAGCCGAGATAACGCGCGAGATACACATGCTCGAAATAGGTCTCTGCCAGAGGGCCCGGGGTGAGGAGCACGATGTTCGGAGAATCGGTCCACGTCGCCATGCTGCGGAGGCTGGCTTTGCGCTCCACGAAAAACGCCGCGGCGCGTTCAACGTTGCTCTGGCGAAACTCATCCGCCAGCACGCGCGACGTGATGATGCGATTTTCCAGCGTATAACCGACGCCGCTTGGTGCCTGTGTGCGATCCGCCAGCACCCACCACTGCCCGCTCGGCGCGCGCGCCAGATCGACGGCGTGTAGCGAAAGAAACCATCCGCCCGGCGGGCGGATACCGTGGCACGGCCGGAGAAATCCGGGATTTGCCTGCAGGAGTGCGGGCGGAAGCAATCCCTCGCGCAGGAGCCGCTGTGGTCCGTAGATGTCGGCCAACACGAGATTGAGCAGCCGCGTGCGCTGCGCCAGCCCGGTGGCGAGCCGGGTCCATTCATCGGGAGCGATGAGCATCGGCAGTGTGTCGAGCTGCCACGTCCGTGCTGCGCTCCGTCCGTCGGCGTAAACATTGTAAGTGACGCCGTGCTCCGCAAGAAGCTGCCGCGCCGTTTCCCGCCGCTCGTTCAGCCCCTCGGCGCCAAATGCCTCCATCTGCCGCATGAGCGATGCCCAGTGTGGGCGCACCATCCCTGGTGCCGACTGCATTTCGTCCGTCACGCTCGAGGCAGGCTGATAGCCGGCGATCGGGCTGGGCAGAGCGGGACTGGTGGTGTCGGCGAGATTCATCGAGCGACGCACCCTACGTCGTGTCGGAAGACCAACTCAATCACCTTGCGTATCGCGTTTTAAGTGCGCAGATCGAGCGTGAACGGGAACTCGCGGTTCTCTTCCCTCGCCGGTGGCGGGATGGTGCCTGGGCTGTGGCCATACGGGAAGAAGCGTGCCAGGCGGCGCGACTCGGCTTCGTAGGCGTTCACCGGGAAGGTGTCGTAACTGCGCCCGCCGGGATGCGACACGTGATAGGTGCAGCCGCCAATGCTGCGGCCGTTCCACGTATCGAGCAGATCGAAAGTGAGTGGTGAATGCACTCCGATGGTCGGTTGCAGACATGTGGGCGGTTGCCACGCGCGATAACGCACGCCCGCGACGTATTCGCCGACCCTGCCGGTGGGATGCAGCGGCACGCGGCGCCCGTTGCACATGACGACGTGGCGCGTGTCCACCAGGCCATTCACTTTTACCTGCACGCGTTCGAGGGAGCTGTCCACGTAGCGCACGGTGCCGCCGCCGGCGGGCTCCTCCCCCAGCACGTGCCACGGCTCGAGCGCGGTGCGGATCTCCACATTCACATCGCGCTGCACGATGGACCCGATGGTCGGGAATCGGAACTCGAAGTGCGGTGCAAACCAGGCAGGATCGAAGTCGAATCCCTCCGCCTTGAAATCGCCGATGACGTCTTCGAAATCGCGCCAGACAAAGTGCGGGAGCAGGAAACGGTCGTGCAGTTCCGTGCCCCAGCGAACGAGGTGCTGGGGTGTGTAGGGCTGTTCCCAGAACCGAGCGACGGCGGCGCGGAGAAGGAGATTTTGCGCGAGACTCATCCGTGCGTGCGGCGGCATCTCGAAGCTCCGCAACTCGACCAGGCCCAGGCGTCCGCCGGCGCTGTCGGGCGAGTAGAGCTTGTCGATGCAGAACTCCGCGCGGTGTGTGTTTCCGGTCGAGTCGATGAGCAGATTGCGGAAGAGGCGATCGACCATCCACGGCGGCACGTCGCCCGAGGGCGGCACTTGTTTAAACGCGAGCTCCAGCTCGTAGAGCGAATCGTTGCGCGCTTCGTCCACGCGCGGCGCCTGCGAAGTCGGCCCGATGAAAAGCCCCGTGAAGAGATAGCTCAGTGCCGGGTGGTTATGCCAGTAGCCGAGCAGCGAACGCAGCAGGTCGGGTCGGCGCAGCAGCGGGGAATCCGCGGGGGTCTCGCCGCCGATGACGATGTGGTTGCCGCCACCCGTGCCGGTGTGCCGGCCATCGACCATGAATTTTTCGGTGCCGAGCCGCGTCTGGCGCGCCTCCTCGTAGAGCGTGATGGTCTGGTGGACGAGTTCGTCCCAGGAATGTGCGGGGTGCATGTTTACCTCGATGACGCCGGGATCGGGCGTGACCTTGATGACGTTCAGCCGCGGATCGCGCGGTGGCGGTTCGCCCTCGATCACCACTGGCAGGCCGGTGATGCGCGCGGCGTCCTCGACGGTGGCGACGAGATCGAGATAATCCTCCGTGGTGTGCACCGGTGGCATGAACACATGCAGGCGGCCCTGTCTCGGCTCGACGCACATCGCTGTGCGCATGATCCACGAAGCGGACTGCTGCGGGCCGGGCCGGCGCGTGGGATCGACGTCCACCAGCGCAGGATGCGGCCCTTCCCCGAGGCGTTGCCGGCGTTCGCCGAGGCCTTCGCCCGGCGGCCATCCTGCGCTCCCCGTCCGCCCCGCGATATAGCGCTGGCCGGCCCGTTCGACGCGCGCGGGAAGCGGCGGGAGTTTCTGGAAGAGATCGGGCGGATGAATCCACGGGTAGTCGCCTTTCGCGACCCACGGGGTGGAATCGAGCGGGAGGCGCAGGCCCATCGGCGAATCGCCGGGGGTCAGCCACAGCGTTTCATCGCGCAGGAACCACGGGCCGGTTTTCCATTTTCCAGCGTTGCACTGGATCGGCAGCGTCCAGCCGACGATCGAGCCCAGCCCTTGCTGGAAAATACGCGCGATGCGGTCGCGCTCGAGTTTGTCGGTGAGGTTCGACTGGAGCGGATCGACATTGCTCGGCAGGCGACGCTCTTTCCACAGGTAGTAATAGACGTCCTCATAGGCGGGCAGCAGCCAGCGGCCATCGACGTCGAGCAGATCGATCAGTTTATCGATGAAGATGCGCGCCGTTTTGGTGTTGTGGCCGTAGTCGCGCGATTCGTCGGCGATGAGCAAATCGTCTGTCCACACGGGCTGGCCGTCTTTGCGCCAGTAGCAGCCAAGTGCGTAACGCGGAAGTTGTTCGCCCGGATACCATTTCCCCTGGCCGTAGTGGAGCAACCCACCGGGGCCGAATTGCGTGCGCAGGCGCTTGATGAGTTCGCCGGAGAGGACGCGCTTTTTCTGGCTCGCGGCGGCGAAGTTCCACTCGTCGCCATCGGGATCGTCGATGCTCACGAACGTCGGCTCGCCGCCCATCGTCAAACGCACGTCACCATGGGTCAGTTTCGCGTCGATGTCGCGCCCGAGCGCCACGATTTTCGCCCACTGCTCCTCCGAGTAGGGCATGGTAACGCGCGGAGATTCGTGAATGCGCGCCACCGACATTTCGTAGTGAAACTGCGCCTCGCACGGCTCGACTCCCCCCGTTATCGGCGCTGCACTTTGCGGATCGGGCGTGGCTGCGAGCGGAATGTGTCCTTCACCCGCAAGCAGGCCGCTGGTCGCGTCGAGCCCGATCCAGCCGGCGCCCGGCAGATATACTTCGCACCATGCGTGCAGATCGGTAAAATCCTCCTCGGTGCCACTCGGCCCATCGAGCGATTTCTGATCGGCCTTGAGTTGAATCAGATAGCCGCTGACAAATCGCGCCGCGAGTCCGCAGTGCCGCAAGAGCTGGCAGAGCAGCCATGCCGAATCGCGGCAGGAGCCGCTCCCTTTCTCCAGCGTCTCTTCCGCGGTCTGCACTCCGGGTTCGAGGCGGATGAGATATTTGATGTCCTCGGAAAGCCGCTGGTTGATCTGAACGAGGAAATCGATCGTCCGCGGGCGCGCGTCGTCTGCCGGCTTTGGAGGGAGATGCTCGGTCTCCGGCAGGTTTCCGTGCGCGTGCACATCTACCGGCACTTCCGAGTGAGGCGTGACCACTGCTGCCCCATCGATCAGCGCCGCATGTGGATGGCCGATGATCTCCTGCTTCACCTTTTCCAGATAGGTCGTAAACCTCGGCGTCAGCGGCCCCTTGAGCTGAAACGACTCGAGCTCGTGCGCGAGCGTCGGGTCGTATTTGAAGGGGAACTTCTCCGCGGCCGGTTCGAGAAAAAAGTCGAACGGGTTTACCACCGCCATTTCCGCCACGAGGTCCACCTCCACCTTGAATTCCTTCGCCTTCTCCGGGAACACGAGGCGCCCAAGCCAGTTCGATTGCGGGTCCTGCTGCCAGTTGATGAAGTGTGGTTCCGGTTCGATGCGCAGCGAATAGCTGAGGACTTTCGCGCGGCTGTGCGGCGCAGGACGGAGGCGGACGACTTGCGGGCCGAGGGTCACCAGCCGGTCGTAAGTATAGTGCGTGACGTGGCGGAGTGCGACGTGGATGGACATGAATGGCGTTGCGTTCCGGAACGCCAGCCCAGCACACGCGCCAGTCCCTTGATCGGCGCGCAGTCCCTGCGCAAGGCATCCGGTATGGATGAATGTTGTCGCCGGAGCCTGTAGCAAATCGCGACGCCAAATCCACTCCCAAAATGAGGATGCCGAGATGAAAGAATCGTCCCGCACTTGCGCGAAGGGCCTGTCGCCCACAAGGTTGACGGTTCATGTCATTCAAACCGCTTTCCGCCGATCAGGTGGCTGCCGCACGCCGGTGGCTGGCGGCTCTTGACGCAGGCACGCGGGAACGGGGCGAGGCGCTCTTCAAGTCGGGAGCCGTTCTCGAACTTCAGCACGACGCGCGTTCGTCCGCCCTGCACGCCACCGTTTCCGGGGGCAATCTTTACACTACCAAGCTGCGTTTCGAAAAGCGCCGCTGGTTCGGCACGTGTTCGTGCCCCGTGCGCTCCGATTGCAAACATTGCATCGCCGTCGTCCGCGCCGCCATCGCCGCTTCCGAGACGGAAGAAGAATCTGAGGACGAGGATTCCGATCCTCGCCGCGAGCTGATCGACCACTGGCAGGCCTGGCTGGCCCGCGCCGACAAAGTGGCTGCGAACGGAACCGAGGAACGTTTCGAACTTCGCGTGCGCCTGACCCGCGAAGGCGCGCAACTCGATGCGCGCAAGGAGGGCACGCTGGAGTTTAAGCCGCCGCCGCAGGCTTCCTTTCAGCAATGGCTCATCGCCGCCAACGGGGGGCGAGTGCCGGTGGCGGAGATTTCGCTGCCGGTCTGGCACGCCTTCAATACCGGCTACGACGCGTTGCCGGTCCGTCGCTACGACGAACCGGATTGCACGCGCATTCTTAACCGGCTTCTGCGCGATCCCGAAGCGCGTCCAAATATCTTTGGCCCCACCGCGGAGCCCCTCGTCTGGAGCCGCGAAAAGCTGAGCTGGCGCGTCGGTGCGGCGGAAGAAGATCACGGCGACTATCGCCTCGCACTGGTGCTTCCCGATGGGTCCGCGCCGCCGCCCGCGCTGGCCGTCATCGATGGCGAAACTTCGCTTTACCTTACGCCTGGCGTGGTTTTCGAAGGCCCGCCGCTCGGCGGCCTGACGGTGGCGAATGCCGATATCGCCATTCCGGCTGAGGCGGTCGAGACGCCGGAAGGCCTGGCCCTGATCGAACGTCTGCGGGTGGAAGTTCCCACTCGGCTGGCGACTCGCGTCCGCACGGTGCACCTGAAGCCCGTGCTCGAATGCTCCATCGAGCCTTCGTTTTACAGTAGCGGTGAAATGCTAAAGGTGCGTGTCTTTGCGGAATCGGATCCCGGTGTGCGCGAAGAGATTCTCGATAAGGCCGGCTGGCGTTCGCAGCGTTCCGTCGCCCGCTCTTCCACGGTCATTCATCGCTACGACCGTCGCGCCCTTGCCATTATTCTGGACGTCCTGAAGTCGCTCAAGCTGCGTCCTTACGACGAAGACTGGCGCCGTCCGGTCGCGAAATCGTTTCCCGAGGAATTCACCGCGTGGCTCGGTCTCCTGCCGAAGGAGGTCACGCTCGTGCTGGATGAAACGCTCGACTCCCTCCGCCAGCCCGGCATCGCCGCACGCGTGCGGCTGGAAATCGAGGAGGCCGGCATCGATTGGTTCGACGTGCGCATCGCCCTCGACGTGGCCGATACCACGCTCACCAAGGCGGAACTGAAGGCGCTCTTGAATGCCCGTGGCGGATACGTGCGCCTCGGTAGCAAAGGCTGGCGTAAGCTGAACTTCGAGTTTTCGCCCGAGGACGAAGCGCAACTCGCCGACCTCGGCTTGAATCCCGGGCAGTTCTCCGGCGAATCGCAGCGTCTGCACGCTCTTCAACTCGCTGGCAAAGGCGGCGCGAAGAAGATGCTTTCCGAGGAGCACGCCCGGGCCATCGAGCGTCGCGTGGAGGAAATTCGCACTCGTGTCACGCCCTCCGTGCCGCCGACGATCCACGCCGAGTTGCGTCCCTATCAGGTCGATGGGTTTCACTTCCTTTCCTACCTCAGCGCGAATCGCTTTGGTGGCATCCTCGCCGACGACATGGGCCTCGGTAAAACGCTGCAGACGCTGGCGTGGATCGAGTGGCTGCGCGCGACGAATGCAGAGCAGCGTCACCTGCCATGCTTTGTCGTCTGCCCGAAGAGCGTGGTGGATAACTGGAAGGTGGAGGCAGCTCGGTTTGCCCCTGATCTGCGCGTCCGGCTCCTGCCGATCGGCGCTTCGCCGGACGATGTGGACGCCGCGCGAGAGAATGGGGACATCGTTGTCGCCAACTACGCGCAACTTCGCGTGCTCGAGGATTCGCTCATCGCCGCTCCGTGGTTGGCGGTGATTCTCGACGAAGCGCAGGCGATCAAAAATCCCGAGTCGCAGACTGCCCGAATTGCCTGGAAATTGACAGCGGGTCACCGGCTCGCGCTGAGCGGCACGCCGATCGAAAACCGCCTGCTCGACCTGTGGAGCATCATGCAATTTGCCATGCCTGGCGTGCTGGGTGCGCGCTCTGCCTTCGGCAAGGCGTTTGACCAGCGCGGCGATCCGCTCGCTCGCCGGCGGCTCTCCGCCCGGGTGCGACCCTTCGTGTTGCGCCGCACTAAATCCGAAGTGGCCAAGGATCTGCCCGAGCGCATCGAGGAAGACCTGCACTGTGAACTCGACGGCGCGCAAGGCACTCTCTACCGCGCCGAACTCAAGCGCGCTCGCGCTGCCCTGCTCAACATTACCACGCAGGCGCAGCTCGACAAATCGCGCTTCAACATCCTCACCTCGCTCCTGCGCCTGCGGCAGATTTGCTGCCACCCCGCGCTGGTCAGCGACAAAGCCGCGAAGACCGAAAGCGCCAAGCTCACCGCGTTGCTCGACCTGCTCGAACCGCTCATCGAAGAAGGCCACAAGGTTCTCGTCTTCTCCCAGTTTGTCGAAATGCTCGGAATCATCCGCGACGAACTCGCCGAGCGGAAATGGCCGCACTTCCTTCTCACCGGTGAAACCGAAAACCGCGGCGATCTGGTGAAGGAATTTCAGAATACCGAGGGTGGCTCCGTCTTCCTCATCAGCCTGCGCGCGGGTGGTTTCGGCCTGAACCTTACGGCCGCGAGCTACGTCGTGCTCTTCGATCCATGGTGGAACCCAGCCGTCGAAAATCAGGCCATCGATCGCACCCACCGCATCGGCCAGCGCAACACGGTCATCGCCTATCGCCTGTTGGTGAAAGGCACCATCGAGGAAAAAATCCGGTCGCTGCAGACGCAGAAAAAAGCCCTCGCGGCTGACATCCTCGGCGAAGAAAACTTTGCCCGTGCGCTCTCGCTCGATGATTTCCGCTTTCTCCTGGAAGACGAGATACCGTCAGACGCCCAGTAGAGGAGATCAATTACCCTGCCGCCTACAGAGCTTGTCGGCCCGCGGTGACAAGCTAGCCTGCTCCGGTGAATCGCGCTCCAAGATGGTCGCTTGCCGACGTCATCGACTTCGAAACCCTCGTCGCCCAGGACGAGGACGAAGCGCGCGACCGGCGGATTTTTGAGGAGCGAATTGCCCCGCGTCAGCTCAAGGAGCGCGCAGCGATTTTTCACGCGTGGCTGGAAGCCCGCCGTGAAAAGGCCGCGGCGGAGCTGCCCGGCGAACACTTTCTCACTGGCTGGCACACACTGCTGACGATCGCTGCGGGGGGCGGCCTCGTGATCGGTGGTTTGGTCGCCTCGCCGGCGCTTCTCTACCACGGCGAAGAGCCCGTCAACGTCGTCGATTTTCTCGCCTCCACGCTGGGCCTGCAATGGCTGCTGCTCATTGGGGCGCTCCTCACCTGGCTGCTGCGCCGCTCTGGGCTGCTGCCCTCCCGCTGGCGCCCCGTGCAAGCGGTCGTGAGCGCACTATTGCTACTCATCGGCGCGGGTTTGCGCCGCCTGCCGGGCGAGCAGCGATTGCGATTGCAGGCGACGTTCGGGCGATTGGAACGGCGCCGTGAAATCTACGGTTCGCTTGCGGTCTGGCCGGCGCTCATCTGCACGCAGCTCTTCGCGGTCTGTTTTAATGTGGGCGCACTTGGCACGCTGCTCTGGCGAGTGACGACTCACGAACAGCGCTTTGGCTGGCAGACGACTCTCGACGTGGCTTCCGAGCGTGCGGGCGAGATGGTCGCGTCATTCTCCGCTCCATGGGCATGGGCGCCCAACGCGCATCCTTCCGTCGAGCAGGTCGTCGCGACGCGCTACGCGCCGCATCAATCGCACGCGACTCTCCCGCCTGAGGCGATGCGCGCCTGGTGGCCATTTCTCTTCTACGCGGTGGGCTGTTACGGCCTCGCGGTGAGAGCACTCTTGCTCGGCTTGGCCGCCGTGAAGTTGCGAGGTGAACTTGGCGCCCTGCGTTTCGACTACGCCGACGCGAGCGCGCTGTGGCGGCGGCTGACTGGCCCGTTGATTCAATCGAATCTACTTGGCCAGGATCATGTCGCCACCGGTTTGGAAGTGCGCGTGCCCCCGCCGCGGGATGGAAAATGCATCACGCTTGTTTCGCACGAACTGGCGTTAAAAGGCAGCGAGCTGGGTGAGCAATTATCAAGTGTGTTTCGCCTTACCCCCGCGAAGGAACTGACCGTGAAGATCGATCAGCGACAGGCTAGCGCCGCGCAACTGGCGGTGGTGCGCGAAGCAGCGCCTGCGAATGTCGCGGTGATCGTTCCCGCCGAGCGCGACCCGATCATGGCCATCATGCTCTTTCTCGGTGAAGTCGTGGCCGCTGCCGGAGAAGGTGGCGGGGTGCTCGTGCTGCTCGCACCGCCTTTGGACGAGGGCCGCGTGAAGCTCTGGCGCGATTTCGTCGCGCGCGAGCGTCTGCGGGTTGATGTGGAGGGTTGGAAACCGTGAGCAGCGCCATCCCAGTTTTCGCCGTCGTCGGCGCGGTGAATCCCGGCAAGTCGTCTATCGTTTCCACGCTGGCGGAAAACGATCGGGTGCGCGTCAGCTCGATGCCGGGGGAGACGGCGGATTGCGAGCAGTTCACGCTTGGCGATCTGTTTGTCTTCTACGACACGCCCGGTTTTCAAAACGCGCCCGAAGCCCTCGCGGAACTCGACGCGGCACGGAATGCGAAAGAGCCGCTGACCGTGTTTCGAGAGTTCATTGGGCGGCATCGTGGTGAGCGGGCGTTCGATGCGGAGTGCCGGTTGCTCGAGAGGATCGTCGCCGGAGCCGGGATCATCTATGTGGTCGATGGATCGAAACCGCTGCGCGAGATCAATCTCGCGGAGATGGAGATCCTGCGGCTCACCGGCCAGCCCCGTGTGGCGGTGATCAATCGCACCAGCGCCGCTGATCACGTTGCGGACTGGAAAGGCCGGCTCGATCAGCATTTCAAGATCGTGTGGGAGCTGAATGCGCAACGCGCATCCTTCGAGGACCGGTTGGCGCTGCTCGACGCGCTTGCCAGCCTCGATCAGGGCTGGGCACCGAAGATTCGCCAGGCCGTGCAGATTCTGCGCGAAGATCGCGCTCAGAAGATCAGTGAGTGCGCGGAGATTATCGCGGAAATGTTGTGCCGCTGTCTCACGCACCGCGAGTCGAGCATGGACGACTCCGATCTTCCAACTCGGCGCGCCCAGCTCGATGAAGAAATAAAAACCGCGTATCGCCGCACCGTCACCGCGGAGGAACAGAAGGCGCACGAACAAATCATCGCAAAGTTTAAGCATCACCTCGTCGGACCAGCCGCTGGCGACGAGCATCTCCTTGATGCGGGACTTTTCAGCGAGGACACGTGGCGTCTGCTCGGCTTGAGCGCGCTGCAATTGGCGACCGTCTCGGGCCTCGCGGGTGGAGCCGCTGGCGGGGCCATCGATCTGGCGGTCGGTGGACACAGCTTTGGGTTGGGCGTTCTGGTGGGGGCAGCGGTCGGCGCCGGCGGAGCACTGATTATCGGCAAAACGCAGCCTGACCTGGCGATTGACGTGCCGACACGGGCGAGGTGGATACCCGGTTTTGCGCAGCGCTTTCTCCCTGAGAAATTGAAGCAGCCCGTCAGCGGACGCGCCCGTGCCGTGTGGTGTGCCGCGCTGGATTTCCCGTGGATTTTGCTCGATCGCGCGGTGGGCACCTTTGCTTACACCAGCCAGCGCCCGCACGCACGCCGCGATCACGTGACGCTCCGCGCGGCGGAGTTGAAGAAAATCCTCAATGCTCATGGCGTGAGCAGCGAGCAGATGAACGATCGCTCGTGCGAGAAGATCTTCACCGCGATTCGCGAAGGCCGTGTCACGCCGGAGCAGCGGGTCGCCTTATGCGATTTTATTCGTCGCTGGCTGGAAAAAGCTGGCACTCAACTGATCGACTTCCGCGCGGCGGAAGGCTGAAAATCTTTCCCATGCGTTTGTTCCTCTTCGTCTTTTCCCTGCTCCTTGCCGGTTTGCGCGCCGAAGATGCCAATGTCATCGTCTATGGGGGCACTCCGGCGGGGATCGCTGCTGCGATCGCCGCTGCGCGGGACGGCGATCGCGTGCTCCTCATCGAGCCGACGGATCGCCTCGGCGGCATGGTGACCTGCGGCCTGTCGCACACCGATTTCCGCACGCGCGAAGGACTCACTGGGCTTTACCTCGAATTCATCCAGCGCGTCGAACAGCACTACCGCGACACCTGCGGGCCGGATTCGCCGCAGGTGCGCGATTGCTGGGGCGGCGTCTTTGCCGAGCCAAAGGTAAATCTCGCGGTGTTTGAAAAGATGCTCGCGGAGCAGCCGAACATTACCGTGTGGAAGAACCGTCGCGTTTTCAGCGCGCGCTCTTCGGGTGATGAACAGAGCCGCGGGATCGGCATGCTGGCACTGCTCGAAAACGATGGGCGCACCACGCTCACCGTATCGGCGGACTATTACATCGACGCGACTTACGAAGGCGATCTCATCGCCGCGGCGCATGTGCCCTATCAAGTCGGGCGCGAAGGGCGCGATGAATACGGCGAATCGCTCGCGCCAGAGAAGGCCGACGCCCAATTGCAAGCCTACAATTTTCGCCTCACCGCCACGCAGGACGAAGCGAATCGCGTCATGCCGCGCAAGCCACCCGGCTATCAGCGCGAAGATTTCGCCGGCGTGCTGCCGCTCTTTGCCAGCGGCAAACTAAAGACGGTATTCGGCTATCCGGGCGAGTGCCTCTACAAGGCGCAGACGCCTCCGCTGCCCAACGGTAAATACGATCTCAACGACGTCTCGCGTGGCTTTGTGCGGCTGTCACTTCCCGGCGAAAATCTCGAGTGGCCCGATGGGGGCGGCGGCGCGGCGGTGCGCAGTGCGCCGGAAGAGCCGATCAAGCCCGAGGTGCCTTTTTCCCCGACGGGCCTCGCCCAGGCGCGCGGTCGAATTTTCGACGCGCATTTCAAATGGGACGTCGGTCTTCTCTACTTCCTGCAAAACGACGAAGCCGTGCCTGCGAAGGTGCGCGACGAAGCTCGCACGTGGGGCTGGTGCCGGGATGAATACGACGACAACGGACACGTGCCGCCGCTGCTCTACGTTCGCGAAGCGCGCCGGATGATCGGCGCCTACGTCTATACGGAGAAAGACACCGATCACGCCCCGAACGACGCGCGGGCCGTGCTTCGTCCCGACTCGATCGCGATCGGCGACTACGGCCCGAATTGCCACGGCACCGGCCACGAGGGCACGCGTTTCGACGGCAAACACACCGGCGAGTTTTACAAGGCGGTGTCGCCTTACCAGATCCCGTATGGCGTGCTGACGACGAAAGACGTGGAGAACCTGCTCGCGCCGGGGCCGGTGAGTTCATCGCACGTCGGCTTTTGTGCGCTGCGGCTGGAACCGATCTGGATGTCGCTCGGACAGGCCGCCGGCCACGCCGCGCACCTCGCGCGCGCAGCCAGGCGGTCGGTGCAACGGGTGCGGGTGGCCGACCTGCAAAAGCGTCTGCAAGCGGAGGGTGCGGCGACGATCTACGTGAGCGATGTTCTGCCGGGCCACGCAGACTTTGTCCCGGTGCAATGGTGGGGCACGGCGGGTGGCTTGCATGGGCTCGCCCCGATGCCCGAGAAGCCGGGTCAGCGTGGAAAAAACCTGCATGGGCAGTATTACGAAGCCTTTCCCGCGCACGCTGCCGAGCTCGACAAGCCGCTTGATGAAACCCTCGCTGTGATATGGCGGAAGCTCGCGTCGCAACTCGGGCTCGACGCTACGCAGCTCCCAACCGCGGACGGCAAGACGACCCGGGGCGATTTCATTCGGACCGCGTTTTCGAAACGGTGAAATACCCGGTTAGGGGTCGCGTGAGAGCAGAATCGTCCGTGCGCCGAGCGCGGCGTAATCCGCAGGAGTGCAGGTGACCACGATGATTTGCAGCCCGCGGGAGGCGGCGAGATCGAGCATGCGCTGCAAGGTCTGGACGCGCTCGGGGTCGGAGTAAGTGAACGCGTCATCGAAAACGAGCGGCAGGCATCGGTCGTGCGCTTCGGCGAGGACTTCAGCCACCGCGAGGCGGACGGCGGCGGCGAGTTGTTCCCGAGTGCCACCGCTAAGGGTCTCGAAGTCGAAGGAGGCGTCGCCTTGCGCGGCACGGATGAGGCGCAGGGCGGCGAATTCGTTGTTTTCGAGGGTGACTTCAGCGCGCGCTCCCGGCCCGAAGAGGCATTCGAGATAGGCGGTGATCGTCCCGGCCAGCGGGCGCGTGAATTGATCGGCAAGGTCTTTTTGTTCGCGGAGAAAGAGATCGTGCAAAAGTTGGAGTGACTTGCCTTTGCGTTCGGCAAGCGCGAGCCGCTCGCCGGCAGATCGGGCGGCGGTTTCGGCCAGCGCGAGATCGGCTTGCGGATCGGTCGTGCCGTCGCGCCGTAAATCCGCTCGGGCGGCGGCGCGTTTTTGCTCGGCGTCGCTCCCGGCCGCCGTCTGCCGCTCAATGGCGCGTCTGAGCCGAGTCCGATCGCTCTCGAGTGTGGCAGGTTGGAGGTCGGTGATTTTGCGCCGGGTCTCGGCGAGAGATTTGTCCGCGGCTTGCTGTGCGCTGGAAACTCTCCCGAGCTCGTCGGCACGGCGGTTGTCGTCGCCGTGCGTTTCGACCAGGAGATCGAGCTGGGCGCGGAGCCCGGCTAGTGCTTGCTCGCGTTCCTGCAAGCTACGCCGGGCGTTTGCGATCCGCTCGCCGGTGCGATGCAGAATGACGGAGGCTTCTCCCTGTTGCGAGCGGGCTGCAGTCTCATCGGATTCGGCGCTTTGAAGTTGCCCCGCCGCGTCGCCACTCAAGGCCTGCGCTTTCGCCAGCGTGGTTGGTGCCGCAAATCCCTCAAGAGCCGCGCTGCGTCGTTGCAGATCGGCTTCTGCTTCGAGGCATGTTTTTTCCACCCGGGCAAAGTCGTCGTCGATGGTGGTGTGCCCGAGCGCTTCGAGGCGGGCCTGCGTGGCCTGGCGGTCGGACTCGAGTTGCTGGCGGCGGGCGCTGGCTTCGGCGGCTTCGGCGACGGTTTTCACTCCAAACTCGCCGAGTGCATCTGCGCGAGCTTTTTGCGCACGGCACAGACGTTCTCTCGCCTCGGCGAGGCTCGTGCCCCCGCCTGGCCGGATTCGCAGGCGCGTGCTCCCGATGGCGATCTCAGTGTCTTCCGTCAGCACGTGGAACTCACCGGGTGAAAGGTCGCGCTCGCCCACGTGGACCGGAAGGTCGCTGGCGATGATTTCAAGGGCTGCCGCCATCGCCTCAAGCGCCGCGCCGGCATGGGCAGCATCGGCGTCGAGCTTTTGCAAGGTGCGGAGCTTCGCGGGAACGATGGCGGGAATCAGGGCAAGCTGTCGGTCCAGATTTGCCAGCGCGGCGCGCTGTTCCTGGATTCGCTGGAGACGCTCCGCGAGTTCATCGCGTTTTCCCGTGCGTTCGAAATGCGCGACGTGCGCTGTCGCCAGACTGTGGTTGAGCCGCGCAGAATGGACCCGCGCCGCGGCTTGCTGGGCAGCCTGTTCAGCGGCGGCAGCGCTCTGGCGGTTGGCGGTTTCTTCCTCGGCAAGGGCCTGGATCGCTTTCTCTTCCGGCGCGAGCAAACGGGTGAGTTGCTCGACTTGCTCGCGAATTCCCCGGATGCGCCGATCCGCTTCCGCCAGTGTGGCGTGTCGCTCGGCGGTGTGAGCGGCGGTATGAGCCAGGTGTTGCTCCTCCGCGCGCAAAGCGGCCAGTTGCGCCAGCCGCTCTTCGACCAACGCAGCCTGCTGGTTCAGATTTGCGAGGGCGGTTTCCGCGGAGCGGATGGTCTGCTCTGCGTCCCGGACGTCCGCCATGGCCCGCTCGAGCCGGGTGCTGGCCTGCCGCGCGGCTTCCAGCGCGTCAGCAGCGCTCTTCTCTTCCGTCGTGGCGCGAGCGAGTTCGGAGCCCGCCTTGGGCACATTTCCACGCGTGAAAGTGCCCTCCAGCCGGAGGGCGATCGATGCCGCGACACGGGCGTCGAGATCGGACTGAATCGCTACCGCCGCGCCGTTCCGTCCCTGGAGTCGCGCGAAGAGCAGATCGCGTTGCGCGTTGGTGGTCTCGACTGGGTTTTCGCCGGATTGACCCTGCCAGATCCAGATGTGGGACCACTGCTCAGCGGAGCGTCCGGCGGCCCCACGCCCCCCGGCGGCCGCTTCGACTCCGAGCAACCCGGCCAGCCGGGCTTCGGCTTCATCGCCCGTCCAGGAATCCCCTCCGGTTTGGGAGAGAGAAGCCGTTCCACTCGCGCCGCTGAAACGCTTAAGTAGCCGGTAAGTCCGGCCCCCCACCTCGAAAACCAGCTCCACTTCCGGATGCCCTGCCTGCGTGCGCGGCATCATGCTCTTGTGTGCTTCGCCGGTGACTTTCGCGCGAAGGAACAGGGCACGATGCGCTGCTTCTACCAGCGTGCTTTTGCCGCTTTCGTTCGGCCCGCCGATGAGCGAACGCGACGGATCGAGTTCGATCTTCAGCTCACGATGGATGCGGTAGTTGCGAACGACGATGGAAAGCAGACGCATCTCGAACTAAGCGCAGAGGGCGTGAAGTTCGCGCAACGCCAGGCGCGCAATGGCGGCTTCTTCGCCATCCGCCCCGAGCCGCGCCACGAGTTGAGTGGCCACCCGGGCGATGAGCGGATCCGACGTGCGCCGGGTCAGCGCTTCGATCTCGGCGGTCGAAGGCGCGACGACGAGTTGGTTGGAAAGCTTCAAGCGGAGAAGCCGGGCATGCCAGGATTCGAGCAGTTGTTCGAGGTGGGTGGTGGCCTCGATACCCAGCGAACCGCGCAAGGTAAGACGCAGACTATCCTGCTGCGCCCGGGGGCCGATCAGGGTCTCGATCTCGCGTTCCAGTTGGCCGAGCGCGGCGTCGTCGGCCAGATCGAAAGCCCTGTCGTGCCAGCCCAGGCGGGCGGTCGGCACAGGCGTTACGATCGGTTCGGCTTCACGT
This sequence comes from Chthoniobacteraceae bacterium, assembly GCA_044226525.1. Classification (GTDB taxonomy): domain Bacteria; phylum Verrucomicrobiota; class Verrucomicrobiia; order Chthoniobacterales; family Chthoniobacteraceae; genus VFJQ01. Next base: position 24,541 of record JBGAGV010000021.1, read on the forward strand.
TCGGCTTCGACCACCAGCACCTGTCCGGCGGCGTATTCCTCGCCGCGTGGAAAACGATCTAGCTCCGGGGTTCCTGCATACCACGCCTTCGGAGCCACCTGCCTGGTGCCATGCCAGTCGCCGAGGGCCACGTAATCGAAGCGAGCCGCGTCCAGCCGCGAGAGATCGATCTGGTTGACCAGACCGCTCTCGCCCTCATCGTCTTCAGCCGCCGAACCGAAGGACTGCACACTGCCGTGTGCGAGAACGATCCGCGGTTTAGCGCTGTCGCTTTCGAAGGGGCGCAACCACGCCGTCGTGTCGGCCGACTCGTGGCGGCGCAGGAGCGGGCACGGGAGCAGGATGGCGGAGTCGAGTTCGACCCGTTCAGACGTGAGGAGCAGATGGAAATTGGGCGCGAGACCCGTTTGCTCGCGCTGGAAGAAGGGCTGCTCCCACAGGCTGCCCGTCCCGCCGTGGTCGTGATTTCCAGGAATCGCATAAACCGGCAGGCCCATGGCGCCGATGGCTGCGCATGTGGCCGAGACAGTCGATTTCGTGGCGCTTGGAGAATCAAACAAATCTCCCGCCACGACAATGAATTCCGCCTGATGAGCACGTGCCGCCTCGGCGATGCGACCGAGCACCGCGACGCGCTCCTGCTGCAAGGCCGAGCGTTTTTGCACATCGTCCACGCCGGCAAAGGGCTTGCCGGACTGCCAGTCGGCGGTGTGGAGGAATTTCACGGGCATGGCGCGAAGAATAGCAGAGCAGGGGAGTCTCGGGGGAGAATTTGTTTGGCGGGCTCCCGGCGGGAGGGATGGGTCGAGGTCAGTGCACCGGCTGCGGCGAGCATTTTCCGGCATCCCGCAGAGCGGAAAAATCCAAGCCGGGAGGCTTGCGCATCAGGAGAGCGGCGCCTAAACGCAACTTCCCCCACTTTTCCTCCCACATCTCAACACACGCCAAATCACTCATCATGCCTGAAAAAATCGGATTCGTTGGAGTCGGTCGCATGGGCGCCAACATGGCCCGCCGGCTCAAGGAAGTCGGGTATCCTGTCACTGCCGTCTATGACGTGCGCGCGGACGCCGCCAAGGAACTGGCGAGCGAACTCGGCGCCGAAGCCTGCACCAAGCTCGCCCGCGTCACGGAGCTGAGCGATGTCGTCATCACGGTCGTCACCGACGACAAGGCGCAGCTCAATATCTTCACCAACAAGAAGGACAACCTGCTTCAGGGAGCGAAGGGCCGCGTCTTCATCAACTGCGCGACCCTCTCGCCGAAGACCCACGTGGCGGTCGAGAAGCTCGCGAAGAAAGCGAGAGCCGCGAGCCTCGAAGCCTGCATGGCTTCGTCGATCAATCAGGCCCGCGCCGGCACGCTGTATCTCATGTGCGGCGGCGAGAAGGCGGTGTTCGACAAGGTGAACAAGATTCTCGTCGAGCTCTCCGACAGCGGGAAGCTGCTGCGTTACATCGGCAAGGCCGGGCAGGCCGCGCAGGTGAAGGCGCTCGTGAACATGGTCATGAATATCAATACCGCCGGCCTCGCCGAAGGGCTCGGCCTCGGCGCCGCGTTGAAGCTCGACCTCAAGACGTTGATGGAAGTCTTCTCGCAGACCGGCGCGAACAGCCGCGTGCTGGTGACCGATGGCGAAGACATGGTGAATCGCGACCACTCCTGTTTCTTCAGCGCCTCGCACGCCGCCAAGGACAGCGGCATCGCCCTCGGCCTGGCCAAGGATCAGAAGATGGATCTCCCGCTCGCCGCCGCCACCTTCGCGCAATACTCGAAGATGACGAAAGCGGGTCTGGGCGAACTCGACAAGAGCGGCATCGCCGAACTCACCTTCAAGGGCCGCGGCCCGAAGAAGAAAGCAGCGAAAAAGAAGCGCTGATGACTTTGTGAATGGTGATGAGTGACTGGTGAATGACAGGCGCGCGCGCTTTCCATCTCCCCACCACCCCTCGCCACTCACCCTACAAACCAAACCCAAACGATACACGAACATGAGCACCACCTACGTTCCGCTGATCAGCTCCGGCACCGCCGGCCCGCTCGGCGTTCTCCATCTCCCGCGCCTCTGGCTGAAAGTTTCCCTCGAAGCCGCCGGCAAGCTCGCTCCCGGTTATCCGGGCCTCGGCAAGGGTTACGACGGCATGACCTGCGCCGCGCTCGGCCTCGATGAAGAAGCCGTGAAGAGCTACATCAAGTCCTCGAAGCCCACCTACCCGCAGTTCGAAGCGTGGGTGAAAGCCAACGGCAAGACCGTGACGGCCGACGCCATCGCCAAGCACAACGCGGCGGTGACCGGCTACATTCACGACGACGCCACGCGTCAGGGCATCCTCAGCGCCAACGGTCTTCCGGACGGCTCGCCCAAGGACGCCGTGAACCTGAATAACCTCGACGACTGGTTCGAGTTCCACCAGGCGGTCCTCAAGTAACCGCTGGCGGGAAATTTCTCGTCTCTTTCAAAGCGCGTGCGGCTTCGGTCGCACGCGCTTTTTTGTTTCGGGGAGAAGCCGCAGGCTCCCCTCTTGCAGCGGCGCAGCCGCTTCGGACTGCTGCAATCCTTTGCAGCTTTGGGGGCAGACGAGAATGGCTCTGAGTGAGGCCCGTTTTCGGAGGCCGTGGAGAAGACATTTGCTCATCCGGGGCATCCCTCAATCGGCGCCGAGTCGCGACTGCCGAAGGTGGAAACACGGCAGCCAACCTGGGGATGCCATTTCCCATCTGCGGCCCGTTCACCAAAAAGATACCCGGAACGCACGGAATGGAGAGAATGGACGGTTCGCGTAAATTCGCGCCGAGGCCGAAATTAGGCCCTATGAAAATCACTCACGCGGTTCGGTCGTCCTTTCGAAGACGCGGCCCCTCGGCGCCAGAGCGCTCGAAACGTTCGGTGCCAACAGACACAATAAACACACTATTTTGCCACGCTGGCATCCCCATTGGTCAGGCGGAATCCCGTGGAAGGGGAAGGAGAGAATGGCATTGAGTCAGTGCCATTCGGGGCAGTCCATGTCCGCGATGACGGTGCGACTTCGGTGACGCGCGATCTGAAAAGCTGCAAATCATTGCAGCAGCCAAAGCCTTCGGCTGAAAGGGGTTCCGGGTGGGTTCTGGATTGGGAGCGACCGCTACTTCGCGTCGCCGATCGCGTAGAGGACGCCGTCTTCGGCGCCGATGATGATGAGGCCATCGGCCGCGGCCGGGGAGGCGGTGATAGCAGCGCCGATTTCGTAAGCCCAGCGTTGTTTGCCATCGGCGATGGTGACGCAATAGAGGCGGCCATCCCCGGAGCCGACGACCACGGCGTCGCCGCAGATCACCGGCGAGCTGTCCACCTCTTCGCGCGTCTGGAACGTCCAGACTCCCTTGCCGCTCGCGCGGTCGATGCAGTGCAGCCGTTTGTCTCGCCCGCCGATGATGACGTAGTCGTCGGTCAGTGCCGGGGAGGAGAAGTAAGCGAAGTTACGGTCACGATAGCGCCACAGAATCGTGCCGTCACCGGGCGCAAAACCGAGCACTTCGTTGCCATAGTGGCCGACGTAACCCATCTCGCCATCGAAGGCCGCCGAGCCTGCGATGTAAGCGCCGGACTCGAATTTGCGGACTTCCTTGCGCTGCTTCAGCGAGACAACGTGGATGAGTGCGTCGCAGCCTCCGAAGACCACATCGCCCGCCGCCGTGATGCCCGGCGTCCCGTTGATGTAGTTATCGGTCTCGACCGTCCAAAGCATCTTGCCGGTGGCGGAATCGACACAGTGCAGCATGGCGTCGTAACTGCCGACGATGATCCACCAGCCCTCGCCGTCGGGGTTCTTCGCGTAGTTGGCGCCGCCGAGGATTTTGTCCTGCGTCTCGTATTTCCACTTCACCGTGCCATCGGCGGCGTTGAGAGCGTAGAGCCGGTTGTCGGAAGAGCCGAGATAGACGATGCCATCGAGCACGAGTGGCGAGGCCTCGATGGGGCCTTCCGTCTTGAAGGTCCACAGTTCCTTGCCGTCGGCGAGGTTCAGAGCGTGGATGATTCCCGCATCGTCACCGACGAAAACGCGACCCTGAGCGATGGCCGCGGGCGCCTTGATCGGTTTGCCGGCCTTGAAACTCCAGCGCACGTCTGGTTTGGCCGGAGCGGGCATCTGCGCTCGCCCTTGAAGCTGGGGATTGCCGCGATGCATGGGCCAGTCGGCGGCGGGGACAGGCAGACCGGACGCCAACGTGAGCAGCGCGATCGCGACAGGGCGCAGGCGGGTGAACATCATAGAGCCTCTTCGTAGAGCCGGGCGAAATCGGCGGCAGTGATCGGTCGGGGGTTAAACTGAGCGGTCCATTGTTTGGCGGCTTCCTCAGCGAGAGCGGGGATGCCTTCCCGGGTCACGCCAAAGTCCGAGAGGCGGGCTCGCAGGCGGGCTTCGCCGAGCATCTCGCTGATCCCGGCGGCGAGTTCGCCCACCATGTGCAGGCCGACACAGGCCGCGAGTTCGGAGTAGATGGCGGCGGCTTCCGGCAGCGCGGAGTTGAACCGGATCACTCCCGGCAGCATGAGCCCGACGGCCTGGCCATGCACGATGCCGTGATGCGCCGTGAGCGGATTGGCGGCGGAATGCGCTGCGCCGAGCATCGAATTTTCGATGGCGATGCCAGCGAAAGCAGCGCCCATCTGCATGCGCGCACGGCCTTCGAGATCGCCGGGATCGGCCAGCACGCGGGGCAGGCTGGTGAAACAAAGGCGGAATGCTTCGCGGGCGAAGATGCCGGAGATTTCGTTGCGCTTGCGGGTGACGGCGGTTTCGAGCGCGTGAGCCAGCGCATCGACGCCGGTGCAGGCGGTCACGCGGGGCGGCTGGGAGACCGTGAGCAGCGGATCGAGAATCGCGATTTTCGCCGCGGCCTTCGGGTCAAGGCACGCCATCTTCTGGTGGGTCACTTCATCGGCGATCAGCGCCGCGCTCTGGCATTCGCTGCCCGTGCCGGAGGTCGTCGGAATGGCGATCATCGGCAGCATCGGCTGAGTCGCCTTGCCGACGCCCCAGTAGTCCTTCATTTCACCATCGTTGGTGAAGAGAAAGTTACACCCCTTTGCCGTGTCCATGGCGCTGCCGCCGCCCAGGCCGATGATCAGATCAATCTCCGCCTGGCGCGCGACCGCGAGGCATTCCGCGACGTCGCGGGTGGACGGATTTTCGTGCACGCGGTCATAGACCTCCACCTGCAAACCCGCCGCAGCGATGAACCCCACGGCTCGCCCCGCGTGTCCGGCGGCGACGATGCCCGCATCGGTCACCAGCAGGGCGCGCTTTGCCCCGAGGTCCCGTGCGGCCACGCCTACCTTTTCGAGGGAATCGGGGCCGGAGATGAGCCGTGTGCGGGGCTGCCAGTCGAAGGCGAACGGAACGGATTGCATGAGTGCGTTGAGACTGGCCTAGCCAGCGCAACGTTCAAGCTGCACGGTGGACTTGCTCTTAGCCCCAAACCACTCCCGTTGCCTCCGCCAGAAAGAAACGGCTGCCGACCAGTCTTTATCTTTCACCGATGTAATCCGCGGCCATCAAGACGGGGCCGTAGCGCCGTGGTGGGCTCCGCTACAAAAGCTACACTGCCTTGTCGCCCGTCTCGTCCGTGCGAATGCGAATGGCCTGTTCCACCGGAAGGAGGAAGACCTTGCCGTCGCCGATTTTTCCAGTCTTGGCGGCGCCCACGATGGTCGAGACCGCGCGGTCGGCGATTTCGTCGCTCACCACGATCTCCAGCTTCACTTTTGGCAGGAAATCGACGGTGTATTCGCTGCCGCGATAGATTTCGGTGTGGCCCTTCTGGCGACCGAACCCTTTTACTTCGCTCACCGTCATGCCCTCCACGCCCATTTCGGCGAGCGCGTCCTTCACTTCCTCGAGTTTGAAAGGCTTGATGATGGCTTCGATTTTTTTCATGCGAGTAGCGGGATAGTGGTTGATCAACGCGGCTAAATCGGACGCGCTGCGCACTTAGCAGCGTGTATGCCAGTAGAACAGTTGACGTGTTTTCCAGAAGGCGGCAACTCCCGCGGCCACCTGCGCTGAGCAAAAGCCGACAGCTCGCCGGGGTGGCTGGGCAGAAAACCGCAGCGTGTTCTGCCTTCTGTCCGACTGATTCTGGCTTATCTTTGCCGCACCATGCCACGCCTGCATTTCGACATCGCCATCCCGTCCGATCCGCAGCGACAGCACGTTGTTATCACCGGCTCCGACCGGGCGTTGGGCGACTGGCAGCCAGCCAAGGGGCTGGTGCTTCAGCGGATGGCCGATGGCCGGTTCCGGGGGAGTTGCGATGTGCCGCATGGGTTGCTTGAATTCAAAATCACCCGTGGCACGTGGGAGACCGAGGAGACTTATGCCGAGGGCACGCCGGTGCTGAACTACCAGTATCTCGTCGCTCACGACCTCACCGCGGTCGAGGAGGTGGAGAACTGGAAGGATTGCCCGCCACTCGATCACGAACACATCTATGGCAAAGCCATCGAGTGCGAGCTCCATGCCTCGCAGCTCGGCGAAACCCGCCGTGTTTATGTCTGGCTCCCACCGAGCTACCTTCGCAGTGAAAACTCGCGCCACCCGGTTCTTTACGTCCTTGATGGGCAGGATGCGCTCCTCGCGCTGGCCTCCCCGGAAAACGAAACACTGGAGATCGATGAGTGGGTCGTGCGCCTGAGCCACGAAGGACTCCTGCCCGAACTGATCGTGGTGGCCATCTGCCACGACGAACGCTTCGGCCGGCGAGACATCGAGCTGAGCCCGCAAATCGATGGGCCCAGGATGGCGGACTTTATCGTCAATGATCTCAAGCCCTTCATTGACTACACCCTGTGCCGTGACCGTGTGCTGCACGGCCCTGAATTTACCGGTATTCTGGGCTTCAGCCTCGCCGCCAGCCTGGCGCTCTACTGCGGGGTGCGGCATGCGCACACCTTCGGACGCATCGCCTGTCTCTCGACGGATTTCGAAGATCTCAGCATTGATCCGCCGGACGATTGCGCGTTGATCCGGCTCGTGGACGAAGACCCCCACTTTGCGCCCGATCGCCGCAGGCTCTATTTCGATCATGGGACGATCGGGGTCGATCGCACCGTTGCCTTACACCAGCAGCGGCTGGACGCGGTGTTGCGGGCCAAAGGCTTCCGCGAGGGGCACGATTACAAGACGATCATCGCCGAAGGCACCGAGCATCACCTCAGCGCATGGCGTGCGCGGCTGGGGGCGCCGCTGCTTTTCCTCTTCGGAGGAAGGTAGTGCTGCCTACTGCTGATCCAGCTCCTGGAGGAGCTGGATCAGGCCGGCACAGGCGAGAAGCTGAGCCGTATCCTGGGCCTCGGCGGAGAAAGGTTTCTCGATTCCCTCCGCGGCGCGGCCGGCATGCTGCCAGCGCGCATCGAAAACACAGGAACTCGGGTTCCAGTTCGTAACGAGATCGAGTTGGTAAAGTTCCCGCACTCTTGCGCTGAACACGTCGATGACTCTCTCCTTGGGTGCATCCTGTTCGGCATGATCGCGCAACCAGACGTTCAGTTCGTCGCGGAGGTCGTTCATGGGAAGCGGGTTATCGAGATCCAACACGAAGCCAAATCGAGACAACGAGTCTGTGTGCGCGTGCGGAATCGCGCCCGGAGGAAGGGAGGACATGGGGAGATGAGGGGGAAGAAAGCGTCGCAAGCGGTTCTGACCCGCGTGCGAACGGCTGACATGCCGCGCACTATGCCGGAGCGGATCTTTTCAACTCAAGCGTAGAACGAAAATATTTCGTGACCATTCCCTTAAAGCAGCTCGGCCTGGGTCGGTTTCGGAGCGACCGGGCCGAGCAACTCGAAGAATTGCGCCTCGTCGAGCACGGTCACCCCGTGCTTCTGCGCATCGGCCAGCTTGGAGCCGGCGCCCGGACCCGCGACGACGAAATCGGTTTTCTTGCTCACGCTGCCACTCACATTCCCACCCACGCCGCGGACGAGTTCCTGCGCTTCCCCACGCCCCATGCGTTCAAGCGTGCCGGTGAGCACGAGCGTCTTGCCGGCAAAAGGATGCCCCCCTGCGGTCGCGCGCCGCTGACCTTTCGGTCGGATGCCCAGATGATGGAGCCGCTTCGTGACCTCGCGCCCGATTGAACCGGAAAACCAAGCGATGGCCGCCTGGGCCGCGACGGGACCGACGACGAGCACCGCGTCCGCATCGGTCGCACCGGCTTTCTTGGCTGGTTGAGCGAAACCCGCTTCCAGGAGCCGGTGTCCTGCGGCGTTCGCTTCTGCCAGGAGAGCCGTGTGCCGGGTGGAAAGCTCCTGCTTTTCCGCCTCGGACTTATCCTTGTTGATGCGGGCGCGAGGATTCGTCGTTTCGATCTCGCTGCGCAACCGATCCAGTTCCACCACGTCCCGCAGGAGCGCGCTGTGCGCGACGGCATCGATATCGTCGTGATGGGCGGCAAGATCGTGCGCAGTTTCTTCGCCGATTTCAGGAATCGCGAGGGCGTGGAGCCAGCGCGCCAGCGGCAGGGTTCGGGCGCGCTCGATCGCCTCGAGCAGCTTGCGCGCGTTTTTTTCGCCAAAGACGCGAGCCTCGTCCTCGGTGCCCAGGTTGAGCGCCGCGAGAGGTTCGAGTTTGAGGTCGAAAACATCGAGCGGTTCGTCCACCAGGCCGCGCTCGACGAGTTTGTCGGCCACGATGCCGCCGAGCCCGTCGAGATCGAGAGCGCCCCGCTTGGCAAAGTATTCGAGGCGCCGTGTTTTCTGCGCGGCACAGGCTGGGTTTTCGCACACCCATACGGCGAATTGTGGATCGCGCCGGATGGGGCTTCCGCACACGGGGCATTTGCCACCGAGATGCCCGGCGAAGTCGAATGGCGCGGTGTCGTCGGGCCGTTTTTCGAGCACGACCTTCACCACGGCCGGAATTACTTCGCCCGCTTTTTCAATGATGACGGTGTCGCGGACACGAATGTCCTTCCGGCGGATTTCGTCCTCATTGTGCAGCGTCGCGCGGCTGATCGTGGAGCCACGGAGGAAAACCGGTTCGAGTTCCGCGACGGGGGTGAGCACGCCGGTCCGCCCCACCTGAATGGTGATGGCGTTGAGCTTCGTCTCTGCTTGTTCGGCCAGATATTTCCACGCCTTGGCCCACTTCGGGGCGCGGGAGTGGTAACCGACCCGTTCGCGCAGTTCGACGTCGTTCAGTTTGATGACGGCGCCGTCCGTCTCGAATCCGAAGCCGTCGCGTTCGCGATCCAGTTCCTGAATCGCCTCGAACACCTCCTCGGCGGATGAACAGAGTCTGGTCCAGCGATGGGTCGGGAAGCCGAACGATTTCAGCCAGTCGAGCGTCTCTGATTGGGTAGGCGGCGTATCGCCATCGACTTCGCCGAGGCCGTAGGCGATAAAGTGCAGTGGACGTTTCGCCACCGCGCGCGGGTCGAGCTGCTTGAGCGAACCGGCCGCCGAGTTGCGCGCATTGGCAAAAGGTTCCTCGCCCGCCGCGCGCATCTCGTCGCAGACGCGGCGAAAGCCTTCCAGAGTCATGAACACTTCACCGCGCACTTCGAGCACCGGCAGTGCATGGCGCAGATGCAGCGGGATCGCGCGGATCGTCTTCAGGTTTTCCGTGATGTCGTCGCCCGTTTCCCCGTCACCCCGCGTGGCGCCCACTTTAAACGCGCCGTCTTCGTAGCGCAGGCTCATCGCGACACCATCGACCTTCGGCTCGACCAGCCACTCCAGCTTTTCCCCCGGCACGGCGCGCTCCACGCTCACCACGAATTTCTTGAGCCCCTCGAGGCCTTCTTTCGCGAAGAGATTGTCCAGCGACAGCATTGGCACCGCGTGACGCACCTGCCGAAACCCCGTGCTCGCCTTGCCGCCAACGCGCTGAGTCGGCGAGTCCGGTGTGATCAGTTCCGGGTGCGCTGCCTCGAGGTCGCGCAGTTCGCGGAAGACCGCATCGTATTCGGCGTCGGTGACGGCCGGGCGCGCCTCGACGTAGTAGCGCCGGTCGTGTTCCTCAATCTCCTGCCGGAGCTGGGCGATGCGGTTTTTGGGTGCGGACATGAATCAAAATCGTGCCGAGCGTGCCGGCGACGGCGCCGAGAGTATCGGCCATCCAGTCAAGCGGGTCGGCGCCGCTGCGGTGAGGTGTGATGAGTTGGTGAATCTCATCCGCCGCGCCGTAGAAGGAAAGCACGATGAGGGACACAACGAACAAGCGCCGCGGGGTCCAGCCAAAAGTCCAGCGTAGCGCCAGCACCATGGGGGGGCCGCCGGCCGCGAAGGCGGCGAAGTGCGCGGCCTTGTCCCACAGGTCGAGGAAGTTCATCTCGGCGATCTGTTCGCCCGAACGTGAGGAGAACCAGAAGATCGTCCCCGCCCACAGAAACACCCCGACCCACGCCAGCCGGGCCAGGCAGGAGCGTGGGGCCGGCGTCTGCGCTTTGGTGCAGCCGGGACAGTTGACGGTTGAGGTTGGAGAGTCAGTTGGCATAGGGCAGCATCTACGGCCAGCCATGAGCACTTCTTTCAACATTCATCCTTTCCCGTCCCGCTGACAATGCCGCGCGTTCTTGGCATCGATGGCGGCGGGACGAAGACCGAATGGGTGTTGGTCGAAGACGGCACGGTGGTAACGCGGGGGACGCTGCCACAATCGAACTTGCGGCTGAATACGGACGAACAGCTCACGCAGCTTTTTTCGGTGATGCCGCGTGAGGTAGAGCAGGTTGGCGCCTTTCTCGCGGCTTGTGCGTCCCCTGAGGATCGGCGGCGGCTGGAGCGCCTCGTGCGCGAAACGTGGCCGACCGCGCAGATCGCGGCGGGGAGCGATCGGGACTCCGCCCTGGCGACGGCCTTTCGCGACGAGGATGGGATCGTGGTGATTGGCGGAACCGGTGCGGCGGTGCACGGACGGCGTGGGGAGCGCGTCGAAAAGGCGGGTGGCTGGGGCCATGTGGTGGGCGATCGGGGCGGCGGCTATGATCTGGCTCGGCAGGCGTTGCGGGAGGTGCTGACACGATTTGATTTGGAGCAACGGATCTCGCCTTTGACCGAACGCATCCTGCGCGAGCTGGCCCTCAATTCCCTGCATGAACTCGCGGCCTGGGCGATGAGCGCGGACAAGATGTCCGTAGCCCGGCTGGCGCCTGCTGTTTTTGCCGCTGCGCGACAGGGTGAAGCCGCCATGCTCGGCGTGATCGAAGGCGGCGCCGCCGTCCTCGCCGATTTCACTCGCGCGGTCGCCCGACGGCTGGAGTGGAAAGAGCCAGCCGTGCGGCTCTTCGGAGGCCTGTTCGCGCACCACGAAGATTACGCCGCGCTTTTCAAGCTGCGCCTCAGCACCCTGCTTCCCGGCGCGCGGGTGGAGGTCTGCCGGGAGAGCGGCGCGCTCGGCGCGGCATGGCTGGCGGGTGGGTCCATCGTCCAGCGTCAGGAAGCTGGTGGCGCGAGCCAGGAAATCGCCCGGGCGACGACGGAGCAGTCGAACCCCCGTTCGTTGCGCCTCGATGAAATGAGCGCGGCGGAGATCGTCGATCTTTTCGCCAGCGAAGAAGAATACGTCGCGGAGGCGCTCGCCGCCCGGCGGGTGGAATTGACCGCGGCCGTCGAACTGGTTTGCGCGGCGATGAGCGGTGGCGGTCGCCTCTTTCACGTGGGAGCGGGCACGAGCGGGCGCCTTGGAGTGCTCGATGCCAGCGAGATTCCGCCGACCTTCGGCGCGTCACCCGATCTGGTGCAGGGCATCATGGCGGGTGGGGCTGCGGCATTGCATCGTGCCGTGGAGGGGGCAGAGGATCAGCGCGAAGGCGGCGAACTGGCGGTGTTACAGCGCGGTGTGCGCGCTGGGGACGTGGTGTGCGGCATCACGGCGAGCGGACGCACTCCATTTGTGCTCGGTGCACTGGCCAAGGCGCGCGAGTTGGGCGCGCAGACGCTTCTCCTGAGCTGCAATCCCGCGCGGGCGCGAACGAATTGGGACGTGGAGGTCGATCTGCCGACGGGGGCGGAAATCGTCACCGGATCGACGCGCCTCAAAGCCGGCACCGTCACCAAGGTCGCGCTCAATCTTCTCTCCACCGCCGCGATGGTAAAACTCGGCCACGTGCAGGGTAACCGGATGATCGATCTGGGCATTTCCAACGAAAAACTGCGCGACCGCGGTTCGCGTATGGTGGCTGAGTCGCTCGGCATTCCCTACGAGGAAGCACGCCACCGACTGGAGGCGGCCGGTTGGAGTGTGCGCACCTGTCTGGCGTGCGCGCGGTAGACGCCGCCCCGGCTGAGCGTTCCGAAACTGCGGGATTTTACTCTCGTTTATCCTCGTGAAAACCCTTGGGCGAAATCCGCGCCACCGGTGGTGAAAAATCGCCACACCTCCCCGCCAAACGGCCGGTGAAAAATCGCCACTCACCTCCTACGGGAAACTTTTTTACTCTGTTGTAAAAACTTTTTTCGGGCCTCTTGGCATGGGTGGCACCGCCGTTGCTAAGTGCTCGTCCGTCCACGCAAGTGGGCGAGGGAACAATCCAAATAGGGGAGCAGCTCGGCCGGAGGGAATCTTCGGCGGATGGACCGGGGGGAACCATCCGCCAATAGGGCCGGCCGAGCTGCATTTCCCCTCGCGCCAGAAGCGCGAGGGAGTCCGAATGACGAGGGGGAATCCGAGTCCGAATGGCGAAGTGCCATCACCCGCGCCGTGCGCGCCCAACTCCACCGAACGATTTAACGTCCGTCCGTCGCGTCAGTCCTCAACACCCAGCGCGCAGCGCCCGACGGTTTCGTCATTCGCGTTTCGTCATTCGTCATTTCCCCTCGTGTCAGGCGACACGACCTCCCAAACCCCTCCCTCCGCTAGTTCCTCTCCCCCAGCTCCTTCTCCATCCGCTCGCTGAGCCACTGCTTGATCATGCTCTGGTAGTTCAGATACCGGCTGCGCGCGAGGCGCTTGATGCGGGCGAGCATGCGCGGATCGAAACGAAGTGTGATCGTGGTGCTCTCCCTGGTGTCCGCTTTCAGCACGGAGGAATTCATGAGGCGCACGTCGAGGCGCGCACCGGACCAGAAGGCGGCTTCGTCTTCTTCCGAGTCGAAGTGAGGGATTTCGGACCAGCGGGTGATGACTTTCATGGCTTAAAAATTCTGCTCGGAGTTTTTCCGATCGTAAAAGGCCATTTCCTCCGGGGTCATGTCGCGGGCGAGGATCACGCGGTAGCGTTTCCCATCCGTCCAGAAGAGGGAGAAAATGCCGCGGTCACCAAGTGTGCGGCCGAGATGGAAGAACCGCGCCTTGCTATCATCCTCGATGCCTTCCGGCAGCAGGCGCAGGCTGAAGGGGTCCTCGAAGGATTCTTCGATTTCCTTCGGGGGGATGGTGTGGAGGTCAAAAGGGGCTTCGAGCCAGTCAAATTCCATGAGGGTAGGGGGAGGTCGAAGGTGAGTTTTACTTGGCGCGCTGGATCAACTCCACTTCGTAGCCTTCCGGCGCATCGACGAAGGCGATGACGCTGCCGGTGCTGGTGGGGGTGGGCCCGTCGCTAAGCGGGTAGCCTTTGGATACCGCGTGCCGGGCGAAGGCGTCCATATCGTCCACCTCGAAGGCCAGATGGGTGATGTCATAGCCGACCTGCACGGGGCCGGAGCCGTCGTATTTACAAATTTCGATCTCCTCCTCGCTGCCCGGCGCCTTGAAAAAAACGAGCTCGGAACCGCGGGGTGAGGTGTGCCGTCGGGTTTCCTCGAGGCCGAGGACGTCGCGGTAAAAGGCGACCGTCTTGTCCAGATCGGTCACCCGATAGCGGGTATGAAGGAGGCGTTTGACCATCGGAGCTGGAGTTTTTTGGTTTCGTTTTCGGCGGCGGCAATTAGCCTGCGCGCCCGGTCTCTACCCGAGACCCCACCAAAACCAAATTACTTTTCGATGATCGCGCTCGGCATCGACAGCGGCACTCAATCCACCAAAACCATCGCCCTCGATATCGAGAGCGGGAAAATCCTTGCTTCCGCTTCGCAAAGTTACGGCTTCATCGAAGGCCTGCCGCCCGGCCATCTCGAACAGGAACCGCAGATCTGGCTCGATGCGGTGGACGCCACCGTCGTCGAAGTCGTGAAGAAGCTCGGCAAACGGAAGGACGACGTGAAGGCCATCGGCGTGAGCGGCCAGCAGCACGGCTTTGTGGCGCTGGACAAAAAAAACAAACCGATCCGCCCCGCGAAACTCTGGTGCGACACCTCCACCGTCGAGCAGTGCAAGCAGTTCGAGGCGGAGTTTGGTGGTGCCGAAGGCCTCATCGAACTGGCGGGCAATGCCATCCTCCCCGGCTACACCGCGCCGAAGATTCTTTGGCTGAAGCAGAATGAGCCGAAACATTTCAAGGCGCTCGAGACCGTGCTGCTCCCGCACGACTACGTGAACCTCCACCTCAGCGGCGAGCGCGGCATGGAATACGGCGACGCCAGCGGCACCGGGCTTCTCGATATTCGGGAGAAGAAGTGGTGCGAGCCGATCATCGATTTCATCGACCCCGACCTCGCGGAAGCGCTCCCGCCTCTCGCCAGCTCCCGCCGCGCCTCCGGCCTGTTGCGTCAGAATCTCCGCGGGGACTGGGGCCTCACGAAAAACGAGATCACCATCAGCGCTGGCGGCGGCGATAACATGATGGGTGCCATCGGCACCGGCAATGTGCAGGCCGGTTCGGTCACGGTGAGCCTCGGCACGAGCGGCACCGCCTACGCCTTTTCGACCGAGCCGGTCATCGATCCGCAGGGCGAGGTCGCTGCCTTCTGCGATTCCACCGACCGCTGGATGCCGCTCGTCTGCACCATGAACGTGACGGTGGCTACCGAGCAGGTGCGCAAGATGTTCGGCTGGACCCTCGAGCAGCTCGAAAACAACGTCGCCACCGCCCCCCCGGGCGCAGGTGGTCTCGTTTTCCTTCCGTATCTCAACGGCGAACGCACCCCCAATCTCCCCGGCGGCACCGGCTGCTTCCACGGCCTCACCACCGAAAACATGGCGCCGGCCACGCTGGCGCGTGCGGTGATGGAGGGCGCCACGCTGGGCATTGCCTACGGTTTGAATCGCTTCCGCGAACTCGGCATCACCCCCACGGAAATTCGCCTGACCGGCGGTGGCAGCAAGAGCCCGATCTGGCGGCAGATTTGCGCCGATATCTTCGGTGTCCCGGTCGTCTGCCTCGAAAGCGCCGAGGGCGCCGCCCTCGGTGCCGCCATCCAGGGCGCCTACGCCTGCCTCATCGCCAACGGCCAGCAATCCACCTTCCGTGAACTTTGCGCGAAGATCGTGAAACTGGATGACGACACGCGTTGTGAACCGGAAGCAGCAAATAAAGAGGTCTATACCCAGGCCCTCACGCGCCAGGGCGACCTGACGCGCCGCCTCCACGCCGCCGGCTATTTGTAACCAGCCGGAGCCGGTTTATGTTGTCGAGCTATCACTGATTTAAAGCCGGAGTCCATCTCTGCCGTCCATGAATAACAATCGCCCTCTCATCATTCTCGCCGTCGTCGTGCTCGCCATCGTGGGCGGGACGCTTTGGTTCCTCAACTCCAGCAAAGTGCCGGTCGTTGAACCGCTCAAGCCGATCACCACGGCTCCCACCAGCACCCCGGCAGGCCCGTCCACTTCCGCGCCCACGCCAGCGTCTGCGCCGAAGACGATCGATCTCACCAAAAATCAGACCCCGCCCAAGCCAGCGGCCACGCCGCGTCCGCTGGCTGACTGGGAACTGCGCATCGATGAGGTGCTCCGCTCGAACGCCGACGAAGCCCAGACCGCGCAGATTCTCATCAACCTGCTTCCCACCCTCCCGCCGGAAGGCCAGGAGGAAGCCGCGCAGCACATCTCGAATCTCATCCTCGACGAAAACTACAGCAAGGTTCTCCCTCTCGTGAAGAACCCGAACCTTCCCGAGGAGGTGCTCGACGTGTTTGTGACCGACCTCATGAACCGCGACGATGCTACCAAGCTCCCGGCACTGCTGGAGATCGCCAAGATTCCGAATCACCCGCACCACGAGGAAGCCCTCACCGATCTTGAAATCTTCCTCGACGAAGACTTCGGCAGCGATTGGGGTCGCTGGGACACGGCGATGAAAAACTACCTCAAGAAACAAGCCGCCGAGGAAGCCGAAGCCAACTCGGCCGTGCCGCCCAACCCGGGCGTTCCCGCCAAATAATGAGACATAGACGATCCCCAGACGGCGCAGACTTTCGCAGAGAAGAAGATCAGCTTCTCCGCCGGTCTGCGCGAATCGGCGAAATCTGCGGATCTCTCCCTCTCTCCTTGCTGGGCTTGAACCGGTGAAGCTTGTCATCGCCGGCACCGGTGCAAGCGGGGCGATCTACCTCCAGCGTCTCCTCGACCAGATCGACTGCGGCGCGCACGAAGTGCATCTCGTGCTGAGTCCGTATGCGCGGCAGGTAGTGCATGAGGAACTGGGCGGGGAATTGCTCGTGCCCGAAGGTGTCCAGGTCCATGGCGATAAAACCATGAACGTCCCGTTCGTGAGCGGCAGCACGCGGTTCGACGCGATGGTCATCTGCCCGTGTTCCATGGGAACCCTGGCCCGGATCGCGGCCGGCACGGCTGAGAGCACCATCCTTCGCGCTGCGGATGTGTTCTTGAAAGAGCGTCGCAAGCTCATCGTCGTCCCGCGCGAGACGCCGTGGAATCTCATCCATGCCCGCAACGTCTGCACCCTGCTCGAAGCGGGCGCCGTCGTGCTTCCCGCGAGCCCCCATTTTTACGGGCGCCCTGGCAGTATCGAAGCCGTCGCCGATACGGTTGTCGCGCGGATCCTCGACCAGATCGGCCTCGCCGCCCCGGGTGCTTTCCGCTGGCAGGAGGAATGATTCACAGATTACGCCGATTCTCGCGGATGCGGGGACATCTACGGACCATTCGAAATCTGCGCCGATCTGCGCCCTCTGCGGATTCATGACTCACCGGCAGGCTTCTTTTCTTGGAGCGCTCGGCTCCTGGCTGGTGCGCCTCGTCATCGCTACCTTGCGTGTGCGGTTCACCGACCACGCGGGAGTGCTCGCTCCCGGCGCCGCGCCGGCCATCTGGATCTTCTGGCACAACCGCCTTTTCATCATCCCGTGGGCCTACCGCCGCGCCCTCGGCAAGCGCCCTGGCGCTGCACTGACCAGTGCAAGCAAGGACGGTGAAATCGTCGCGGCGTTCCTCGGGAATTTCGATATTCACGCCGTGCGCGGCTCCAGCTCCCGCCGTGGCGTCGCCGCGCTCATCGAGCTCATCCGCCTCGCGCGCGAAGGCTACACCATCGGCATCACGCCCGACGGCCCGCGCGGCCCCCGCTACACGCTAAACCCCGGCGTCATCACCCTCGCCCAAAAAACCGGCGCGGCGGTCTGCCCGGTCCGCGTTCATTATTCGAGCTGCTGGCAGATCAAGAGTTGGGATCGCTTTATGATCCCGAAGCCTTTTTCGCGCGTCGAGGTGGTCCTCCAACCCTTGGAGAAGGTCGCGGCGACCAATAACGAAGCCGAGTTCGAAGCCGAACGAGCCCGCATCGAAGCTGGCCTGCGAGCGGGGCAGGAGTAGCGGTTATTTCACCGCCGCCCAGACGCGATGCACATCATCGTGGTCGTCGAGCGACTGCAAAAACTCGCCCACCTCGGCCATGTGCTCTTCGGTCAATTGCGGGGTGCTCTTGGGCACATAGCCCAGCTCACTCGTCACCACCGTCCACCCGTTCGAGGAGAGCCACTTCGACACCGCGGCGGTCTGCGTCCGATCGGTGACGAACCGAGCGCCGGTCGCGTCGGCCGGAATGTCGTCGTTTTGCGCATGCGTCAGCGGCTCGACTTCGTTCGCGCCGGCTTCAATCGCCGCTTCTTCGATATCCGCACCCGCCTTGGAAGTGTGCGCCTCGACCAGCCCCACGTGCTCGAAGAGAAATTTGTTACTGCCCGGATTCCCGAGCTGTCCGCGCTTGAAAAGCACCCGGATCTCCGGCGCCGTGCGGTTCTGGTTATCGGTCAGCACTTCCACGATCACCGGCACCTTATGCGGCGCGTAGCCCTCGAAAACGATGTGCTCCATCACCATCTTCTCTTCGCCGATGCCTGCGCCCTTGTTGATCGCGCGCTGGATCACGTCCCGGGAAACGGATTCCTTGCGGGCCTTTTCGCAGGCGGCAAACAGCCGGGCATTGCCCGCGGGATCGGGGCCGCCGAGTTTCGCGGCGACGGCGATTTCTTTCACGAGCTTGCTCGTGGCGGCGGCTTTCTTGGAGGAGTTGACCTCGCGTTTCGCGAGGAGCCATTGGCGTCCCATAGGACCGGCAAGGAAGCAGGCGGTTTTAATCCGCGCAAGCCCCGGTGTGCGAAACCGACTCCGGAACTGCGGAACTTATTGCTCCTTTTCCAGCGGGGTCGGAGGAACCTTCGAGGCGTCGGGATGCTTCAGGCTCAATTCCTTGCGCACGCGCTCCTGGACCTCCCGCCGAATGCGCTCCGCTTTTTCCTGCGCGTCCTGGGCCATCTTTCGCGCGACCTCGCCCGCCTCCTGAGGGTTCGAGGCGCGTGCCTTGTCGAGCGCCTTCACCGCGTTATCCAAGGCGTCCCGCACGGCATCGAGCGTCTTCTCGCCGATCTTTGCCTCGCGCAGGGCTTTCTCCACGCCCTCGGCCGCGTCGCGCATCTGCTTCGCTGGGTCGGGCGACACGACCACTTTTCCGTCGGGTCCGATGACGATGGCTTTGCTGGTCACAGTCACGCCGCGCCCGAGCTTATCCACCAGACCGTTGATGATCGAACCCGCCGCCGCATTGCCGAGGTCGATCAATGCCCCATCGAGCGGATGGGCGTCACGTTCTTCAGACCCAAGGGTCACTTCGAGGCTCAAGGGCTGCGCGCGGCGAATGAGGTGCAGCGTCACTTTATCGCCCTCCTGATGCGCGGAGACCAGTTTCTCAAACTGCTGCATGCTCTGGAGCGGCTCGTCGTCGAGTCGCACGACCACATCGTTTTTCTGCAAGCCTGCCTTGCCCGCCGGGCTCTCGGGCACGACCGCCGCGACCAGCACGCCACCTGCATGCTCGAGTCCGAGCTGATCGGCGAGCACCTCCGGCAGCGGTGCCATGGCCACGCCGAGGTAAGTCACTCGCTCCTTCTTCTTTTCCGCTGGCGTGTCGGTGCGGATTTCGATGCGAGTGGCGTTGCCGAGATCGATCTCGCGAGTTTCTTTCTTACCGTTCACGTCGATGGTGATGACGGCCTTGCCTTTGCTCTCGCCGCCGGTGTTGACCGTGACGGAGCTGGAGGTCGATTCGGCGGCGAGGCCAGCCGTGGTGAGAGCCGCGAAAGCCGCGGCGCGGAGGATTTGGTTTACGTTCATACGGTGTTTAAAAAGTATTGAGGACAACGGGAATGAATTCGATGCGTGACTCCTGCCGGCGCAGTGTGCGCCCATCGTCGCCGCGGTAGGTGATGTCATCGAGCCAGGTGGCTCGGACGAGCCGCACCGGCTGGGCGGGGTCGGCATCGATGAGGGCGACGTCTCTGGCCTCGACCAGCGTGCTCGTTTCCTCCACCGGCAGAAACACCCGGAAATCGGAGGGCTGCGGCGCGCGTTCGATTTTCACCAGGCTCGAAGACGGCGTAGGTGGCTGACGGAGCGACACAAAAACCATCCACACCGCTGCTGCCGCGAGAGGCGCCCCGAGGAATAACCAGCGCACCTTGGAACGAGGAGCAGGTTCCATGGCCAGGAGCCGCGCTTTGAGTGCAGGCGGCAGCTCCGCCGGTTGCATGGCGGCGAGCCGGCGCTCGAGATCCTCGTCGTTCATGACCGCACCTCCTTCAGCACCTCGCGCAGATGATCCAGCGCGTAGCGATAGCGCGAGGCGGCGGTGTTGGGCGGAATGCCGAGGGTGTTGGCCACCTGTTGAAAAGTAAGTCCACTCCACACCTTCAGCACCACAACTTCGCGGAGATTCGGCGGCAGTGCTTTCACGGCGTGTTCGAGTTCCGCATCGAGCGGCGGTTCGTTTGCGGAGGCAAACCATCCCGACGCATTCTGCTCCCGCTGCTTGCGGCGGTCGTTTCGCCGGGCGAGATCGATGGCACGGCGCCGGATGGTCGCGAATACCAGGGCTTCCGGTGGAGGGGCTTCGCCGTGGCGCCGCCAGCTCTCCACCAAGGCCTCCTGCAGGACATCGTGCGCATCGGCTTCACTCCGCGTCTGGTCGCGGGCGAAAAGAAGGAAGCGGCGTCCGCTGGTTTCGAGCCAGGAGCGCCAGGAGTGGGGTGGCGATTGATCGTGCACGCGGCGGGCATGTGAGTTTCGCCCATGGAAGCGAAGCTGCCCGCCTTTTTTGTCTGTGGAAAAGTTCCCGCCGCATGCCGAGAGTGCGCGCCACATCCATGGCTGCCGAAGACTCGAGTCCCGCGCCCTCTTCCGAAACGGCGCCGCAGGAGGCCACTGCGCCGGAGGTTCCGGCTGCACCACCAGCAAAAAACCGCCGCCCCCTTTTCATCGCCGTCGTGGTGGTCATCATTCTGGCGATTGCACTTCCGCGTGTGCTGCGTGGGCTGCGCACCGTTTCCACCGACGATGCTTATGTAAACAGCTACGTCACCTTCGTGGCACCGCGAGTGGTGGGTCAGGTCGCGAAGGTGATCGTGGAAGACAACAACCGCGTGAAGAAAGGCGACCCGCTCGTGCAACTCGACGACGAGCCCTATCGCGTGCAGGTGTCGTTGAAACAGGCGGCGGTCGAAGTGGCGCAGGCGAACCTTGTCGTCGCCGAGGCCACCGTGCGCGGGCAGATCGGCCAGACCCGCGGTCTCCGGTTCAAGCTCCAGCACGCGATCGAAGACGTGGACAACCAGGTCGCCGTCCTGCGGGCGCGTGTCGCCACCCTCGACCAGAGCAAAGCGACACAAGCCCTCGCGACCTCCGAGTTTGAGCGGGCCCAAAAGCTTCTCGCGACCAAGGTCATGAGCCCCGAAGAGTTCGACCAGAAACGTGAGGCGCTGGATGTCGCGAAGGCACAGGTGCAACAGGCCATGGAAAGCGTCTATCAACAGCGGGCGGCGCTCGGCCTGCCGCGTGAACCCGAGCCGGGCAAGGCGTTCACCGATGTTCCGCCGGACCTCGATCAAACCTTCTCCACCGTGCGCCAGGCGCTGGCGGAACTCATGCAGGGAGCCTCGCAACTCGGCGTGGTTTCCTCGTCATACGACATGACCCCGAAGCAGGTCGTCGCGGAATTCTACCAGCGCGATCCCGGTGGCGACATCAACCGCATTTACGCCGAAATCATCAGGACCGCGCCCGCCTTGAAACAAGCGCAGGCCCAACTCACCGAAGCCCAACGCGATCTCGATCAGGCCCAGTTGGACTTACGCTATTGCACCCTCACCGCGGAGATCGATGGCGTCATTACGCGGCGCAATGTGAACCCCGGCAATCATGTTCAGGTCGGCCAGAGCCTCATGGCCATCCGTTCACTCCGCGATATCTGGATCGACGCGAACTTCAAGGAGACCCAGTTGCGCAACCTGCGCATCGGCCAGGCGGTCGAAATCGAAACGGACATGTATGGCAGCCATCGCAAGTTCGCCGGCCGGATCAGTGGCTTCACCATGGGCACCGGCTCCACGCTCGCGCTGCTCCCGCCGCAAAACGCCACGGGCAACTTCGTCAAAGTCGTGCAGCGGCTCCCCGTGCGCATCGACCTCGTGGACTATGATCCGGAGAAAGAGCCGCTCTTCGTCGGCCTCTCCGTCGAGCCTGTGGTGGATATTAAAAGCGCGCCCGCCGGCCCGAACGCCGGACAGCTTCTTCAGCAAGCCTCGCCAGCGCCGAAGCCATGAACGCCGCCGCGGCGACCCCGGCGCGCCGTTCGATCAATCCATGGATCGTCGCGCTTGCGGTCGTCATCCCGACCTTCATGGAAGTGCTCGATACCACGATTGCCAACGTGGCGCTGCGCTACATGGCCGGCGGGTTAAACGCGCCGGCGACGGATAGCGAATGGGTCATCACGAGTTATCTCGCGGCGAATGCGATCGTCCTCCCGATCTCCGGCTGGCTCGCGCTGAAGCTGGGCCGGCGAAATTATTTCCTGCTCTCCATCGCGATTTTCACGCTGGCCTCCGCGCTGTGCGGCATGGCGACGAATCTCGAAATGCTGATCGGTGCGCGCGTGCTTCAGGGGCTGGCGGGAGGCGGTTTGCAGCCGTCGAGCCAGGGCGTGTTGCTCGATGCCTTCCCACAGGAAAAACAGGGTGCCGCCATGACTCTCTTTGGCATTGCCGCGTTGCTCGCACCCGTCGTGGGACCGACCTTGGGCGGTTACATCACCGACAACTACGGCTGGCGCTGGATCTTCTATCTTAACATCCCCGTCGGCCTGTTTGCCCTGTGGATGTGCAATCTCGTCGTGTCCGATCCCGACTACTTGAAAGAGCAGCAGAAGGCGATGCGGAAAAGCGGCCTGCCTTTCGACACGCTTGGGCTCTGCCTGCTCAGTCTCACCATGGTTTGCTGGGAAATCGTGCTGAGCAAAGGGCAGGAATGGGATTGGTTCGGCGACCCGTTCGGCCGGGTGCAGATCCTTTTCGCGCTCTTCGTCCTTTGCCTTGGCGGCCTCATCTGGCGAGAAATGCGGATCGCCAATCCCCTCATCAACTTCCGCACGCTGGCCGAGCCGAGCTACCGCTGGTGCTGCGTGATCATCTTCTGCGCCTTCGCCGCACTCTACGCAAACACCACCGTCCTGCCCGGCCTGCTCCAATCGCTCTTCGGCTACGATGCCACCACCTCGGGCCTGGTGCTTTCGCCCGCGGGAGTGTTTGCGGTCATGATGCTTTTTGTGGTCGGCCTCTCGCTGGGGCGCGGGGTGGATGCGCGCTGGCTCATGGCTGGGGGGCTGGTCGTGATGGGCATCGGCATGCTCTGGATGTCCCGCTTCACCCTCGCGATCGGCCCGTGGCAGGTCGTGTGGCCGCGGGTCGTAGTCATCGCCGGCCTCTCCATGATTTTTGCGCCGCTAAACGTGGCGGCTTTCATGCACATCCCGCCGCAACTCCGTGGTGCTGCCGTGGGCTTGCTTGCCCTCTTGCGCAATGAGGGGGGCAGTGTCGGCACCTCGGTGGCGAAGGTCATTCACGATCGCCGCGAGCAATTCCACAGTCTGCGGCTGGGAGAGAACCTCGACCAATTCAACCCCGCCGTGAACGAATTCCTCACCCAGGCGCAGGACGGTCTCACACGCTTCAACGGCGATCCCGTCGCCGCGAGACACATGGCCCTGCAGACGCTCGACAATCTGCGCCTCCAGCAAAGTTCCGCGCTCGCTTACTTCGATAGCTTCCTCGTCTTCGCCGTCGTGTCGTTCGGCCTCGTGACGCTCATCTTTTTCATGAAGCGTTCAGTGGCCGCGAAAGGTGCCCACATCGCGGCGGAATAAATTTTCCAGCCGCGCAAAATTCCCGCGACTTCATCGCGCCGCCGTTCTGGCCACTTGCGCTCAGCCTCCCGCCCGGCAATTCTCCGTGCTTTAATGTCAGGTTCTGCACCTTCCGCCGCTCGCGATCCCTATGCGGCGTTTCGTGTTCCTTCTTACCGGCTCTATGCGTTGGGGTATTTTGTGTCGGTGCTGGGACGCACCGCGGTGAGTGTGGCGGTCGGTTACGAGCTGTATCAGCGCACCCACTCCGCCACCGCGCTGGGATTGGTCGGGCTCGTCGGGGCGTTGCCGGTGATTGTTTTTGCCCTGCCTGCCGGGCATCTCGCGGATCATGGAAATCGGAAAGCGATCCTCATGGTGGCGCAGGTCGGCATGGCCTTTGCCTCCCTCGCTCTCTGGTTTCTCTCCCGTTTTCACGATGCGGTTCCGATGTGGCCGGTCCTGGAACGTTGCTGCTCCGGACTCGTGTGGATCGCGCGAGCGCTCGGCGAAAAAGGCAAGATCGGTTTCGGCCCGGCGGTGCCGCTCATGCTGGTCGCGTTGTTCATGAACAGTTGCGCCCGCGCCTTTGGCTGGGCCGCGCGAAGTGCCTTCGTGGCCAATATCATTCCTCGCGAGCTGCTCACCAACGCGATCACCTGGAACAGCTCGCTCTTTCAAATTTCATCGATGCTCGGGCCCCCGGTCGGCGGGTGGGTCATCGGCTGGTTCGGCGTATCGTCCGCGTATGCCTTCGATGTGCTGTGCGGGCTCGGCTTTTTCGCCTGTCTCGGCGGCGTGAAACATACGCGGGAGGAAAGCGCGAATGTCGAAACCGATCTGCTTAGCGGCCTTCGCTTCGTGTGGAAATCGAAGGCGATCCTTGGCGCGATCACGCTCGATCTTTTTGCCGTGCTGGTCGGCGGGGCCACGGCGCTGCTTCCCATTTTCGCCGAAGAGATCCTGCACGTCGGCCCGCGCGGGCTGGGCCTCCTGCGCGCGGCTCCTTCGCTCGGGGCATTTGTGATGGGTCTGGTGCTGGCGCATCTCCCGCCGCTGCGCCGCGCCGGACTCGTGATGCTGTGGTCGGTGGCCGGGTTCGGCATCGCCACCGCCATCTTCGGCTTCTCGAAAAACTTCGCGCTCTCGCTCGTCGCCCTCGCGCTCACCGGCGCGCTCGACAACATCAGCGTCGTCGTCCGTCACACCCTCGTGCAGTTGCTCACGCCCGATGCCATGCGCGGCCGGGTCGGCGCGGTGAACAACGTGTTCATCAACTCCTCCAACGAACTCGGCCAGCTCGAGAGTGGCCTCACGGCCGCCCTCTTCGGAACCGTCGGCTCGGTCGTCGGAGGCGGCCTCGGTGTCATCCTTGTCGTCGCCCTCATCGCCTGCTGGCTGCCCGAGGTGAGGAAGATCGGCGCGCTCCACGAACTGGAGCCGGAGAGCGACGCGTGAGGCGACGCTCGAATGACGAAGTCCGAATGACGAAAGAGATGGCTGCTGTGCAGCGCTGATATCGACCGTGCGCGCTACTCTTCGGTGACTCCTCCCGCGCAGCGGGCCGACGGTTTCGTCATTCGGACTTCGTCATTCGAGCGTCGCCACCACGTCCTCGACGGCGATCCGCGCGAGATCCCCCTCGGGCGCAGCGATCACCCGCACATGCTCCCCGGCCGGGGCCCAGATTTGCGGGTCGGTCGGGCCAAAGAGCAGTGTGCTCGGCGTTCCCACCGCGACCGCGAGGTGAGAGATTCCGCTGTCGTGGCCGATGAAACGGGTGCAGCGCGCGAGCACGGCGGCAAGTTGCGGCAGGGCCAGATCGCGGGCGAAGCGCAGCCGGCCGGGAAAGGCGGACTCAAGTTCGCCGAGGGTCGCGTGCTCGGCCTCGCCTCCGACGACGAGCAGAGGCGCCGGGCCGGTCAGGAGTTGGGCGATCAGCTCGCGCCAGCGCAGGAGCGGCCAGTTTTTGCGCACCCCGCCGCTGCCCGGATGCAGGGCCATCGGTGCCATCGGGAAGTCGCGCAGAAAGTTTTCCGCAAAGCCGCGGTCGGCCTCGCTGGGGAAGACGGTTGCGCGTGAATCATCGAGATAAAGCGCGAGGCTCTGCAGCGGTCGTGCGAGCTGATGCGTAGCGTGCGCGCTGTCATCCATGCGCACGTGAGCGGCGAGATAGTTTTTCACGCCTGCGCGGCGCAGATTCGCCTCGAAGATGCCGTCCGGGTCGAACAGGTAGCTGATGACCTGCTGGAAGCCTCCGAAGTATTCGCACAATTCCTCGTCGAGCGAACCGCCCCGCGCAAAGAAGCCCGCCAGCGGTCCGTATTCGATCGAACGAACCGCATCCGCGTAAAAGCGCCCCTCCGCCAGCGCCGCGATGTGCCGATACCCGATGATTTCCAATTTCGCGCCCGGGAAGGTTTCGCGCACCAGCCGGATGGCCGGGAGCGTGAGGATGAAATCGCCGATGGCACCACCACGAATGACGAGAATGCGAGGACGGGGCACGGTCAGGAAAGCGGGATGGGGCTGGCGGTCAGGCTCTGCGAACGGCGAAGGAACGGGTCGTCAATCCCTCCACCAATAAAGGAACGGCTCCGGCGCAAACTGCATGAGCGCGATGCTGAAAACGAACGCCAGCGCATACAGGGCAAAATAAGGAACCAGGTGCCGCCAGCGCGAGACGCACAGGCAAACCAGCGTGGCGACCGGCCAGGAGGGAAAGCTGACGACGAGCGCGATCCAGAAAAAACTCGTCGCCACAAGGGCGTGAGTCGTCAGAGCCGGAGAAAAGCCTGCCTCTCCGATCCCGGCGGGCCAGCCTCCCAGGCTCCGGTGCATGTGAATCGCCAGAGAATAGAACAATCCGAGAGCCAGCAAACCGGGAGCGATCGAAATGACGATGCCGGTGCGGGACGCCTTCATGTGGCGAGTCCCCTTGATGAGCTGCCGAATCGGCTCACTCGGCGCGCACTGTTCAATCCGGCGGGCCGAAACACCATCGGTCCCGCCCGGTTAATGTCCGCCGTCGGTATTCATCATCCCACCCATCGGCCCCTGGCCTTCCCAGCGCTCGGGCCGGTTCCACGGAATGGTGCTGACGCGATTCGGGTCTTCTTCTTCGTGCGCGCACCCGGCGAGGCCGACGAAGGCGCTGCCGATCAGGAGGAGACTGAGAATAAGTCGGCCCATCGTTCCCAAAGACTTCCAATAATCAGCGGGTGCCTTCGTAGATCACCGTGTCGCCCGGCTGCACCGACTCGCCACGTGCGAGCGTGCCCGGGAGCACGTCGGCGATCGCGGTGCTCGGTTCGACCGTGGTCACCTTGAGCTTGCCGATCATCGCGCCCGCACGGGTCACGACCATTTGCACCCCCGACTTGAGACCGGCCTTGTCGCCGATGTTGACGACCACAAAATTCCAGCCCGGGTTGTAAGCGAGGACCTTGCCCTGCAGCCCGTTTTTCACGTAGTTTTGCTTGTATTCCGAGATGATGCGATCCAGTCCAGACACTTTGGCCTCGGCCACTTCCTTGGCTTTCACAGCAGCATCGAGAGCCAGCTTATCGGCGGCCAATTCGTTCTCCAGCTTGGTCTTCGATTCAGATAGATCCGTGAGTTTGGCTTTGATTTCGGCGGCCGTGCCACCGAATTCCTTCAACTGGGCGGTCAGATCTTCGAGATCCTTCTGCGCCGTCGCCAGCTTGGTCGAAGCCTCGGAAGCCGCATCTTCCGCCATCTTCTTTGCGCTCTGCGCCGCCGTCAGGTCGCTCTGCGCCTTGGTAAGATCGCCTTCTGCCTTTTTCTGCGCCTCTTCGGCATCCGCCTGAGCCTTCTTGGCGTCAGCCAGTTCGCCTTCCTTCTTCTTCAAGTTGGACTTCGCCGTATCCCGGTCGGCCTTCGCCGAACTCAGGTCAGTTTGAAGAACCTTCGCCTGCTCGGTCGCTTTATAGCCCAGGAAAGCGGCGCCGAGACCGATCAAAATCGACAAAATAAGTGCGAAACGAGCCATTTGTAGGTGGTTGGTATCAGAGGCGGTTAAGGGGAGCAAGCACGACTTGTCCAGTCGCGGGTTGTTCTATGGGGCGGCTGATTAAGCGGGCCTGCTTCAGGTTGGCAAGAGGGAAGTCTCAAAAATTTAGGATATTTTTCAGCGAAAAGCGCTTGTGACGAGCGGATCCTGAAGCAAGGTGCGCGCCCCGTCAGGGACTGCGGATTGCAGGCTTGCGAACCCCGCCAGGACCGGAAGGTAGCAACGGTAGCCTGACCCGCTCTGTCGCAGTTCCCTGGCGGCTCCCCCCGCCGTGGCGCGGCGGGGAAGTTCGTCATCCGACCTTGCGCGCCCGGGTTGCCTTGGTCAAATCCGCCCCCAATCGCACCCGATCGCACTTTTCCATTTGTGCGCCCGCGCGCCCTGCCCTTTCCTCCGCGCCCATGTTTCGCACCGGTGCCCAGCTTTTTTTGCTCACGACCATCGTGGGCCTGCTGCTTATGCGCGAGGCGACGCGCGACCCCGTGCTGCGGTTCGAGCAAAGTTTCGCCGATTTCCTCGCGATGAATGCGCAGCGCCAGGAACCGCCGCCGCGCCTTACGCTCGTGCGGATCGATGGCGCCTACCTCCAGGCGCACCCGTGGCCGTGGTCGCCGATCGATTTCGCGCTCTTTTTCCAGTCGGCGAACGATTTTCATCCCGAAGTGCTCGCTACCGATGAAATCCTCAACTGGGATCTCTCCGGCAAAAACGCGCAGTATGCGCAGATCCTCCGCGAGCACGTGCTCAAATCGCCCCTCGTGCTGCTCGGTTCGCGGCTCGGCTTCCCGGAAGACCCGGACAAACCCGTGCCGCTCGAATCCACCCCGGTGCTCCGCCATGTGTCGGGCGATGTGAGCCTGGTGCCCGAGTTCACGCTCATCGAAGCGGAGTCGTCGGAAGATTTCCGCCTCTCGAGCACAGCGGGCTTTGTGAATCTCCCCGGGCGTGATAACTGGCATCGCAATGTGCCACTGGTGTTGCGGTATCGCGGGCAGCTCGTGCCCACCTTCGTGCTGCAAGCCGCTTTGCTCTCGGAAAAAGCGTCTCTCGACGACGTGACCGTCGTGCTCGGCTCGCATGTTGCGATCGGCGATCGCGTTCGTGTTCCGATCGATGGCGCGGGAGAAATGCGCGTGGATTTCGGGGCGCGACGCGACCAGTGCGGCCTCGACGATCTCGTGCTCGCCGCCGAGCAGCGCGATGCGGGCAGCGGGCAAACCGCGACCCAGCTTTTCGCCGGGCGTTTCCTTCTCCTCGGCCGGACCGATCCGCAGGTGAGCGATCTACGACTGGCCCGGGGTCGCCCCGGCTCACGCGCCGAACTTTTCGCCGCCGCCATCGCCACCATCCAAGGGCGCTCTTTCATCCAGCGTGCGCCGTGGTGGAGCGATCTTATCGTCGTCGGTTTCTTCGCGGTGCTGAGCTACTGGGTGCCGCGCTGGGGGAAGGGCATCACGCTCTTTCTCGGCCTCGTGGCCGTGCCGGCTTACGTGCTTTTTGCGCTCGCTCTGTTCGGCGCGAAGCTGCTCTGGCTCTCCGCGGTGGTCCCCGCTGGGCTGCTGCTCTTCATCGTTCTTTACCGCCTCGCCTCCCCCAATATCGACCCTTGGGCTACCCCGCCGAAACGATGATGACTAGTTTACTGCTGCCGCGTCGATGAAGTTCACCCGCCTGACCCGTGGCGTCGAGATTGGCGCCAATTCCTACGAGCTCCAGCTCGCGGGTCAGCGTCTCGTCCTCGATTGCGGCCAGCACCCGCAGCACGACGGAATCGATGGCACGCCGCTGCTCGAACTGCTCCCGCGCGGCGAGGTGGATGCCGTGGTGCTCTCGCACGCGCATCACGATCACATCGGATGCCTGCCGTTGCTCCAGCGTTACCAGCCACAGGCGCCGGTCTTCATGACCGAGGCCACCCGCCAGCTCGGCGATATCATCCTTCACAACTCGGTGAATGTGATGCATCGCCGCCGCGAGGAAGGCGCCCCGGAAGCGCCGCTCTACATGCACGGCGAAGTGACCGTCGCCGCCAAACGCTGGATGTCGCTCCCGCTACAGACGCGTTTCGACCTCACTGGCGAACGCCTTGGCCCGCATGGCGAAGCGCCCGTATCGCTCGAATTTTTCGATGCCGGCCACATCCTCGGTTCCATCGGCGTGCGCATCTGCGCCGAAGGCCGCTCGATCTTTTATACCGGCGACGTGCAGTTCGAAGACCAGACGCTTTCCCAGGCCGCCGTCTTTCCCACCGAGCCGGTCGATGTGCTCATCATGGAGACCACGCGGGGCGATCGTGCGGCCACGCCGGGCGTGACGCGTGACAGCGAAGAGCAACGCCTCGCCCAGACCGTCCGCGATGTCTTTGCCGGCGGCGGCGCCGTGCTCATCCCCACCTTCGCGCTCGGCAAGACCCAGGAGGTGCTCGCCATGTTTCACGAGTTCCGGCAGCACGGTTTCGTCCGCAGCGATTGCCCGCTCTACATCAGCGGCCTCGGCGCGAAGCTCACCGAAGTGCACGACCGTCTCGCCGGCAAAACGCGCCGCCAGCACCCGAACCTCAAGCTCCTCCACGAAGTCCCGCACTACGTCGTCGCCGGCCAGAGCGCCCAGTTCGAGCCCCTCCGCCCCCGCCGCATCTACGCCCTCTCCAGTGGCATGATGACCGAGAACACGCTCTCCAACGTCTTCGCCCACCGCCTTCTCGAAAAACCCGAGCACGCCATCCTCTTCGTCGGCTATTGCGACCCCGACACCCCCGGCGGCATCCTGCGCCACAGCGAACCCGGCCAGCTCATCCAGCTCGACTCCGACGTCCCCCCGCAGCCGCGCCACTGCCGCCTCGAACGCTTCGACTTCAGCGGCCACGCCACCCGCGAAACTCTCCGCGCCTACGCCAACCAGGTTCGCCCCAAAAAAATCCTCCTCGTCCACGGCGACCAGGAAGCCGCCACCTGGTTCCGCGAAACCCTCACCGCCGACCTCCCGGGCACTGAAGTGGTGATCCCGAACCCCGGCGAGACGATCGACCTGTAGTTGAGGTGGAAATGTGCCGACGTTTCGGAGGCGTTATCGCAAGATGAATGTGTCACGAGCATTTTGATCTTGGGGCCACAGTGAACGTCGAATCAATCGCCGTCCATCCAGATGCCACTTGTATCGGAGCAGGTTGGCGGCAGAGGCCGATGAGCCATTGTAAAAGTGAAAGTTCTGGTCGGGCTGTAGCCAATAGTTGAAGCGCCCTCGGTAAGTCGTCTTCTGACCTTGGGTTTCGTTCGTGCGCAGCCTCAAATCCAGGAGCGCCTTCGCGTATGCGTGTGTCGGATAAATTACGACTCGCTCAGCGGTCGATTGAGAGACATAGGTGCCGGCCGGAATGGCGCGTCTGGTCACGCAAGCGGCAGTGCTGAATACAACCGCAACGAGAATAATGCTTCGCCATAAATTCATCGATTGGGGGGAGACGTGCTCAGTAAACGAGCCAGACGTTTAACTCAATTCATCTGCGCCTTCTGCGTTCAAATTTCCCGTGCGACTATGTGATCGGCAGCCCGCTCGCCAGCAGCACTGTCTCCTGCACGGCGAGGTCGTGCTCGGGGGTGAAGGCGAAGGCTTTCTCACCCCGAATCACCTTGGCCAGGTCGGCGAAGTCGCCGTCGTAGCGGCCGGGGGGCTTGGAAAATTTCACGTCCTGGTAGCCGCGCTTGTAGTCGCCGTGCGGGGCGGAGAGGGCGAGGCGAGCCGCGGGTGGTTCGAGCGGGCGGATGTCGAAGGTGCCTTTGGTGCCGCAGACGACGAATTGTCGGCGCGGGCCGCCTTCGACTTCGACGAGCGCGCTTCGGACCGCGGCAGTGGCGCTGGGGAAATCGAGCACGGCGAGCTGATTATCCGGCCAACCGTCGCCGGCCGTGCTGCGGTTGTGCGGCGTTACTTTTTGCGGGCGGCCGAGGATGGTGATGACGGCATCGATGACGTGGCAACCGAGCTCGAACATCGAGCCGCCTTTATAAGCCAGCATGCGCTCGCGTTCGGGGCCGACGAGCAGTTTGCTCATGACGGCTTCGATCTCGAAGACGTCGCCGAGCGCGCCGTCCTTGAGGAGCTGAAAGAGCAGGGTGAAGGCGGGGTTGTAGCGGAACATGTAGCCCATCTGCACGGTGAGCTTGCGGGCGGTGGCGTCGTCGAGCAGGCGCTTGAAGGTGGGCAGCGATTCGCCAGCGGGTTTGTCGAGGTGGATGTGTTTACCGGCGGCGATGCAGCGGGCGGCGGTGGGGAGAAGATCTTTCACCTCGGTTTCGACGGCCACGGCCTGGAGACCGGGCGTGTTGAGAAGTTGCTCCTCGGTCATCCAGGTCACGCCGGTGTAAGTCCTGGTCTTCTCAGCTTTGGCGCGGCGCTCGGGGTTGGGTTCGACACAGCCGACCACCTCGTATTCGGTCGAGGCACGCATCGTGTCCATCTTGCCCGAAGCGTGCGCGTGACCCGTGCCGATCTGGCCGATGCGGATACGCGGGGGGGGCGCCTGAGCCCCGAGGCGAATCCAGGGCGCGGCGGCGAGACCGGCGGCGCTGACGGTGCAGAGGAAGGTGCGGCGCGAAGAGGGGTTCATGGCGGACTCTCGGCGTGCGCGAGCCGGGCTGGCTTGGCAAGCGGATTTGGCCTGCCTTTTCTCCGGGCAAGGAAAACCTCCGATACTGACCGACCCGTTACCAACGGTCCGTTGGCAGGTTCCGGGGGTGTCATAAAAGAGCACGACCGGAAACTACGGATGAATCGATCCGTGGTTTTACTGACCATCCAGCCACATGAAATCCAGCCAACCTGCCAACGTGCTGCTCGTCGAAGACGACGACGCACTGCTCCTTTTTTTTACGCGAGCCTTAAGGCGGGCCGGGCATCAGGTGGAGGTGGCGCTCCGCGGGGATGACGGGCTGGCACTCGCATTGAGCGGGCGGTTCGATGTGCTGGTGCTGGACTGGCATTTGCCGGGGCTCGACGGGCATACGGTGCTCTCGGCGATCCGCTCAGCGAAGATTCCTCTCCACGTGCTGATGCTGACCGGCTATGGGGACACCAGCTACAGGGATGAGGCCATGGCCGCCGGGGCAGATGCTTTTCTCGAAAAACCGTGCGGCTTGGAGGACCTGGTGGCCGCCGTGGAAGCGCTTTTCAAGCCGGCGATCGCTTGCGCGGCTTGACTCTTAAGTGACGCGGCGTGAATCCTGCGCTCGAAAGGCGCCGGATTTTCCGCCATGCGTATCCTCCTAGTCGAAGACGAACCGCAACTTGCTGCTCAGGTTAGCCGCGCGCTGACCCGGGCGAACCACGAAGTCGAGACCCGTTCCGACGGCGAAGGAGGCTACGCCGCGGCGAAGAAAGGGTCCTACGACCTGATCCTGCTCGATGTGAACCTGCCGAAGCTCGACGGCTTCACCATTCTACGCCGCTTGCGCGAGTCGCATAATCACACCCGCGTCTTCATGCTCACCGCGCGCGGCGAGGTGGGCGACCGGGTGAATGGACTCAAGGCGGGGGCGGACGATTACCTCGGCAAGCCTTTTGCCATGGAGGAGTTGCTGGCGCGGATCGAGGTGCTGGGACGCAGAACGGTGCAGCCGAACGATGTAACAATGCTGGAGGTGGCCGATCTGCGGATGAACGTGATCGATCACAAGCTCACCAAGGCGGGCGAGTCGGTGGCGCTTTCGCCGCGCGAGTTCGAGCTGCTCCGCATCTTCATGCAGGAACCGGGGCGGACCTTCAGCCGGGAGGAAATCTGCGAGCGAATCTGGGAGCGCGAGCACGAATACGACACGCGGACGGTGGAGATTTTCATCATGCGCCTGCGCAAGAAGCTCGGCGGTGAATTGATCGAGACGGTGCGTGGCGTCGGCTACGCGTTGCGACCGCCAGCATGACGCGGTGGCCGCTGCGGGTCAAGTTCGGCGTGTATGCCGCCGTGCTGGTGGTGGCCGGCCTCTGTGGCACTGCGGCGCTGATGCTCCCGTATATTTACAAGGTGCAGGTGCAGGAGCTGGACGACCGCCTGACCGACGATGCCGACGAGCTTTTCCGCGCGCTGAAAAGCTCGCAGAGCGTGCCGCTGAATCCGCGCAAGCCGGTCAGCTCGAAATTCATCCCGGTAGCTTTGCGGCTACGCTACATCGAGCTGGAAGGCCCGGGCGGCGAGGAACTGTATCGGTCGGCGAATTTGCGTGAAGAGGATCTCCGCCGGGTGCCGCTGGGGTTGCACACCATCGAGCTGTTCGGGCGCAATTGCCGCGTGGGTGGGTTCAAGGATGGGCCGTTGAAACTGCGGGTCGGCACGCGATTGGGCACGATCGAGGGCATGCAGGACGATTTGCGGAAGGGCATCTATTATGTCCTGCCTCTGTCGGGTCTCCTCGTGTTCGTCGGGGGGCTGTTCATTGCCCGCCATGCCTTGCGCCCGATCACGGCCATGACGGCAGCCGCAGAACGGATCGGCGCGCATAACCCCAACGAGCGCCTGCCTGTGCCCCGATCGAATGATGAAATCGCCCGGCTGACGAAGGTGCTCAACGAGTCGTTCGACCGTTTGCAGCGCGCCTATTCTTCCGCGGCGCGGTTTTCCGCCGACGCCTCGCATCAGCTCAAGACGCCGATCGCCGTGCTGCGCGCCGGCCTCGATGAGTTGCGGCTGGGCGGCGAGCTAACGCCCGATCAGCGCGAGATCGTAGCCGTGCTGCTGCAGCAGACGCGCCGGCTCACCACGCTGGTGGAGGACCTGCTGCTGCTCGCCCAGGCCGACGCCGGCCGGCTCAAGCTCGACCCCGCTCCCTTGGATTTGATGCCGATCGTGGACGTGATGCTCGACGACCTCAGCGCTCTCGGCGCGGACCGGGAATTGCAGATCGAGCGCGATGCACCGGACAAATTGCTCGCCCGCGCCGATGCACGGCGGGTGAAGATCATCCTGCAAAACCTGGGGGAAAACGCCGTGAAATATAACCGCGACCATGGGGTGATCCATCTGCGTGGCCGGCGGGAAAATGGATCGGTGCTGGTGACGGTGGCGAACAACGGCCGGCCCATATCGAACGAGCATCGCGAGCGTCTGTTCGAGCGCTTCAATCGGGCGGGTCAGGGCGAAAACATCAAGGGCCACGGTCTCGGCTTGAACATTGCCCGCGAACTTGCCCGCGCTCACGGCGGGGATCTGCGCCTCGCGCGTTCGGATGAGGAGTGGACGGAGTTCGAGCTGCGATTGCCGGCAGCAGACGACGAACCAGTAATTTAAGACGACGGAAAGTCTGCGGGAATCATATCCGCCGTCGCTTTGCTTTCCTGACGCCTCAGTTCGATTTCGTCGCCATCTCGACTGCCGCGAAAAGCGCGGGCGCCGTGAAAGGCTTCGGCAGCACGGCATCGAACGCAAATCCCTCCTTACGGTCGAAGAGCTGGCCACTCACGAGGATGATCGGAATTTTGGCATCCATGCTTCGGATGGATGCGGCGAGTTCGTCTCCGCTCATCCCCGGCATCATGCGGTCGGTGATGATGGCTGCCCAACTTTGCTTCGGAAATTTTTGGAGCGCGTCGGAGGCGTTTTCTGCCGTTTCGACTTCGTAACCGCTCGATTCCAAAAACAACGCCATCACGTTGCGAATGGCTGGCTCATCGTCGACGACGAGGATATGTGGAGCCGAGGAATACTCTTCGATCCGTTGCACAACGAGGTATCGCCTGAATCGCATCTCGTTTCCGGCTCGGATGCGTAACGAAACAGTTGGCCTCAACGTGTGATCAGCATTAGCACAACCTGGCTAATCACAAGGACGCACTTCCAATGGCGGAATCTCGGCCACGGTCGAAGTGGGCACCGGCGATCTCGCGGGGAATTCGCTCGTCGGCAGCGTTAATGTTGGCAACGGGCGTGCTCGCCATCGATTTCACCGACAGCGTGACGTTCGGCGCGTCGATCGTGGCTGGCAAGCTACCAGGCCAACGCCTCGCTGGGCACGTTCGCGGGCGGGCACGATGTGGCGGGGCTGGTGATTGTGGCTGAGCCGGGCTCGGCCATGCCGCTCGCAACTGGTGCGCTCTCCTCGCGAGGCGGCGGCGGTCGGGCCGGCAAGCGGATTCGATCGGTCGGACGCGCGGTTTTTGGACGCAACCAGATGATGGCTCTGCGTCGAATCCGAGGGCGCCATGAACGAACCCACTTCTCCCAATCAGCCGGTGGGCGATGAGTCCGCCGAGACTTCGCCGGCCGCCCGCGCGGCTTCCCTTTTTCGCACCGTGGAACAGCATCCCTTCGAGTTTATCGCCGGGGCCTTCCTGCTCGGTCTCACCGCCGCGTTCAGCATTCCCCGGCACGACTATCACCTGCGTGAACGGTTCGTGGATGAGCCGCTGGAAGAAATCAAAGATCTCCTTCACGAAGTGGCGCATTCGCTGCGAAGCCACGCTGCCCACGCCCTCGACGCTGCGGAGTGCCAGACCCACGGCGCTGCCGAAAAAATCAAAGCAGCCGTCCGCGGCCGTTGCTCCTAAATGACCAACTCGCATTCCACGTCCATGGAGATGTTGATCGGCCACCACCTCGATGCTGCCGAAGCGACGGTGAAAGCCACCGTCCGCGACACGGAGGAATACATCCGCCACGAGCCACTGAAAGCGGTGCTCTGGGCGATGCTGGCAGGCTACCTCATGCGCATTTTGCCGATGACCGCAATTGTCGGCGCGCTGCTGCGGCTGCTCCTCACCATCCTTCGTCCGGCCCTGTTTATTTTTGGCGTCGCGAAGTTGTGGGAGGCGCTGCGGAGCGGATCCTCGCGGGAACAGCCGGAGCTGCCTTTTCACTAAAGTGATCGATTCCGCTGGATTTTTGCGCGCACCGGCCGGTGCCGTTCCGAATCGTGGATGACACAATTCACCACCTACCACTGCCAAATACTATGTTGCGATGGGCTTTTATCTTCCTCGTCATCGCGCTGATCGCCGCCGCGCTGGGTTTTAGCGGCGTTGCGGGAGTCGCGACCGGCATTGCGAAAATTCTGTTCGGTCTATTCCTCTTCGTCTGCCTGATCTTCTTTGCCCTTGCGGTTTTCGTGGGGAAGAAAATCTCCTGACGAAGGAGGTCGGCCGTCGCGCTTCAAGCGATCACTCGCACCGGCACGTCCTCGGCAGCGAGGTAGCGTTTCACATCGGCGACGGTGTATTGGCCGAAGTGAAAGATGCTTGCCGCGAGCACCGCGTCGGCCTTGCCTTCGCGCAGCACGGCGACCATGTGTTCGAGTTTCCCTGCGCCACCGCTGGCGACGACGGGCACCCCGACCGCTTCACTGATGCGTCGTGTAATCGGAAGATCGTAGCCTGCGCGCGTGCCGTCGGCGTCGATGGAATTGAGCACGATCTCGCCGGCGCCGAGGCGCACGGCTTCCTCGGCCCACGCGACCGCTTCCCACGGCGTTTCTTCACGCCCACCTTTGACAAAAACCTTCCACGTGTCGGGCGCGGTGCGTTTGCAATCGATCGACACTACGATGCACTGGCTGCCAAATTTCTCCGCGCCTTCAGTAATGAGCCGTGGCGTGGCGATGGCGCTGGAGTTGATGCTCACTTTGTCGGCCCCCGCCTTCAACATTGCGCCCATGTCTTCCACGACGCGAATGCCGCCACCGACCGTCAGTGGCATGAAGCACTGTGCGGCGGTGCGTTCGATCACGTCGATCATCGTCGCGCGGCCATGCGCGCTGGCGGTGATGTCGAAAAAGACCATCTCATCCGCTCCCTGGTCGTTGTAGCGCATCGCGAGTTCTACCGGGTCGCCAACGTTGCGCAAACCACCCTCCTCGGCGCGACCGAATTGCACGCCGCGGGTGACTTTGCCATCATGAACGTCGAGACAGGGAATTACGCGCTTGGTAAACATTTAAGGGAAGATCTGAGTCAGATATCGGATAAAATAGGACGGCTTTGCGGCTGAAGTGTGTATGGGTAAACGATTGGGCCGGAAAAGATAGGATTGACCCTGCCCGGCGCGCCGCTAAAAGGCGTAACGCGTTTCTCCCGGGGCAGACAAAATCAACTACGCGTGTCTATGGGTAACATGAACGACGATCAACAGGCATCTTCCGCGACAGGGAGCGGAACGAACGACAGTCTCTCCGTGCCGGGCTTCACGCTCACGCAGGAACCGGTCATCGGCCTCGAGCCGGAGGTGGCGAAATACGAAGTCGCCCCCGAACCGACGCCACAAGCCATGGCCCCTCAGGTCGCGTTTGAGGATCTCGGCGAGCTGCCCACGAGTTACCAGCAGGACACGCTCTTTCTCACCGCGCGCGATCCGCGCTGGCTTTTCTGCTATTGGGATTTCGACTGGATGAAAACCCCGCCCGGCGCCTTCCGCTACGGCGTGCGGATGTTTTATCTGAAGATCACGCGCGCCAGCGGCGCCGAGGAAACGGTCGTCGAGGTGAAGCCCGAGGCGCGAAACTGGTATGTGCCGGTGAGTTCCCCCGCGACGACCTACTTTGCCGAACTCGGCTTCTACAACAACGAAGGCACCTTCGTGAGCTGCGTGCGTTCCGGCCTCGCTACCACCCCCGGTGAAACGCTGGCGGAAGAAGCGGCCCCGGCCGAATTCACCACCGCGCCGGCCGCGCTCAGCTTCGAGCAGTTGCTCGATCTGGTGAAGTCGGAGATTCAGGAAGGCGAATCGTTGCTCGGCGCGGTATCGCGCATCACGGGTCAGGGCGCCATCGCCTTCCGGGCGGGCCTTGCGCCGACGTGGAGCGATGAACAGCGCCGCATTCTTGCCGCGCTGCTCGGCACGGCGCTCATCGATCGCATGGGTCTCGGCTCGGCGGAGATCGATGAACTGCTGCGCAAGTCGCTGCTCGAACGACTGCACAGCGAAAGCGCGAGTGGCTTCGGAGCGGTCTGGCAGCGCGCCATGGGCGCGCCCGGCGAAAGCAGCTTGTTCAGCGGGATCGGCGCCGCGTGGAGCGGCGTCACGAGCTGGGGTTTCGGCGCGAGCTGGAGTGCGCAACCGTTCAGCGCACGCGTCGAGCGCGGTTTCTTCATGCACGTCAATGCCGAGATCATTTTCTACGGCGGCACGCATCCCGATGCGACCGTGTGGATCGACGGCAAGCAGGTGAAGCTCAATCCCGACGGCACCTTCCGCTACCACTTCCGCCTGCCGGATGGCGACTGGAACATCCCGATCGTCGCGCAATCGCCCGACAAGGTCGAGCAGCGCAGCGCCACGCTGGGCTTCCACCGCGCTACCGTTCGCGTGGGCGATGTCGGCTTCACCGCGCAGCCGCCGGAGCTTCCGGTGGAGCCGATGGGGCGGAAGTAGGCCCGTTCCCGACCGGTCCAACCGGTTCGACTCGTTCGACAGCACTCGCCAATCCGCCGAAGCGCTGGCACAGTGCCGGTGTGCCCGACCGCCTCGCCGACGAATTTTTTCGCCATCTCGAAAACGAGCGCAACGTTTCGCCGCGCACGCTCGACAATTATCAGCGCGCGCTCGCCGACTTCCGCCAGAACATTCCCGCGCCGGACTGGCCGGCCCTCACCGCCGATCATTTTCGCCGCCATCTTTTCGAACTCGGCAAACGGGGCATGGCCAAGCCGACCCAGCGCCTGCACTTCGCCGCGCTGCGCACGTTTTATAAATTCCTCGTCGAGCGGCACGGCCTCGCTGCAAATCCCCTCAAGCTCGTGCAACTCCCGAAGCTCGATCGCAAGCTCCCGCTGGTGCTCACGGCGAAGCAGGTCCTCGAGTTGCTCGACGCCCCTCTGAAAATCGAGAAGCAGAAACAAGCGCCCGAGTGGATGCCTTTGCGCGACGCAGCCATCCTCGAGCTTTTCTACTCCAGCGGCTTGCGTCTTGCCGAACTCATCGCGCTCAATGTGCCCGACATCGACCTCTTCACCGAAAGCGTCCGCGTCCTCGGCAAAGGCCGTAAGGAGCGCGTGGTGCCGATCGGCAAACCGGCGCTCGATGCGATCCAGCGTTATCGCCAGTTGGCGAAGGTGCACAGCGGACCGCTCTTCCTCAGCAAACTGCGCCGCCGGCTCACGCCGATGAATGTGTGGCTGGCGATCCAGCGTTACCTCCCGCACACCAGCATCCCAGTGAATGTGACCCCGCATAAACTCCGGCACAGCTTTGCCACGCACCTGCTCGACAACGGTGCCGACCTGCGCGCCGTCCAATCGCTCCTCGGCCACGCGAGCCTGTCCACGACACAAATCTACACGCACGTCTCCGTCGAACGCCTCAAGCGCGCCTACGACGAAGCACATCCGCGCGCCTGATCGACACCGAAACGCTTTCCCGCTGGACTCCCGCGCCGCCGTTCGGGTTCTTTTCTTTCTACTTTGGACACGCTGACCATCGCCGCACTCAAACGTATCGCTCTCGCCGAAGGCCGGGCGGAGGGGGAAGTGCATGCCCAGGTCGATGGCTGCACGCGCAAGGAAACCCGCGACGGAAAGCCCTTTTTCGAAGTCTCCTTTGCGGATTCGGAAGCGAAGTTCAGCCTGCGCGCGTGGAGCGATGCGCCGGTCTTTCCTACGTGTGAGCGAATGCTCGGTGGCGAGTTTGTGGCGGTCTCGGGTGAGTTCACTCACAGCGGTCAGTTCGGCCTGGAGGCCCGGCGGTGGTCGCTGCGTCCACTCAGCGACGAAGAGCGGGCCGCGTTGCTCGGCGGCTCGCCAGTAGTGCGCGAGCGCCAGGCCGTGGACTTCGCGCACATCGAGCAGATCGTGGCCGCGCTCGGCGACCCTCGCTTGCGCGCTCTCGGCCAGCTCTTTCTCGCGGACTATGGCGAGCGATACCGTCGTGCCGCTGCCGCCCGGGGAAACCACCACGCGCGCCGCGGCGGCCTCGTCGAGCATGTCGCACAGATGATGCGGGGGGCCGCCGCCATTTGCTCGGCTTACCCTTTGCTCAATCGCGACCTCATCCTCGCCGGCGTGCTGTTTCACGACTGCGGCAAGATGTGGGAAAACGGTCTGCCCGCCGATAGCTTCACCATGCCTTTCGACGAATGGGGCGAGCTGCTCGGGCACATCACCATCGGCATCGAGCTCGTCAACATGCTCTGGCGCAAGCTCATGGCCTCGGCTGAAGCCGCTGCCTGGAAGGAACTGGCCCCCTCGAGCGAAGACGTCCGGCTGCACTTGCTGCACCTGCTCGCGTCGCATCATGGCGAGCTGCAATTCGGCTCGCCTGTCCCGCCCAAAACTCCCGAAGCGTGGGCCTTGCATTACGTGGACAATCTCGACGCCAAGATGGAAATGATGGCCAACGCCTACGCAAACGCGAAGCCGCTCGCGCCCCGTATTCGCGAAAGAGTGTGGCCGCTGGCCGGAAATGAAGTCCTGCCGTTGAGGAAGTTTGAAAACGAACCCCCGGCCGAACCCGGAAACTGACCCCTCCACCGACCTCCCGAAACGTCGTGAAAATTTCACCGCGCGCTCCGCTTGCCTTGCGATATAATCTGCGCCCGCGTCGCATGCTTCGTTTCGTCGAACGAATCCGGTCCCTCTGTCTGACGGTGTTCTGCACCGCGCTCATTGCGCATTCCTTTGCCGCCGCCGATCCGCAGCCGGCGCTCGAACGGCTCGAAACGCTCGGCGTGGATTTGTGGGGAAGCGATTTTGCTCGCGCCGTGGAAAAAAAGCAGCAGCAGATCATTGATCTCATGTTGCGCGCGGAAGTGAGTCCGAACCTCCCCGACGCCGCAGGCCGCACTCCGCTTTTCCACGCGGCAGCCGCGGGCGATGAAAAGCTCGTCGTCAAACTGCTCGAATCCGGCGCCGATCCGAATCTCGTCGACGCTCAGCGCATCTCACCGCTGATGAAAGCATCCGCCACGGCGCAAACCGCGATGGTCGGTGCGCTCATCAAGGCTGGAGCCGATGTGAATGCGGCCGACGCGACCGGTCGCACCCCCCTGCTTTATGCGATCTCGGCAAAGCAACTGGCCATCGTCGACCGCCTGCTCACCGAGAAGCCGCGTTCCGATGTCAAAACCAGTGACGGCAACGACGCTCTCGGCCTCGCGGTTGAAGCGAAGGATGAGAAGCTGATCCAGAAGCTCCTCGACCTCTCCGATACCCGCCAGTGGGACACCGGCGGGCGCAAGCTGCTGCAACAGGCCGTCGAATCAGGCGATGTCGGCAAGATCCGCCGCGTGCTCGCAAAGCACGTCGGCCCGCCCACTCCGGCCGGCTGCAAAGAACCTGTTCTCGCCTATGCCGTCGCGGCAAATGACCTCAAGCTCGCCGCGCTGCTGCTCGAAGCCGGTGCCGACCCAAACACGACCCTTCAGGCTCCGGTCGAGAAACGCTTCCTCGACTACACGCCGCCGAAATTCCTCCAACACTACCTTACCGAAGAACAGGGTATGACGGTGCTCATGGTCGCGGCGGGTATGGGCCACGACGCCATGGCTCGCCTGCTCATCGAACACGGCGCGGAGCGCAATCGCGCCACCCGCAGCAAGTATCAGCTCGTCCCGCTTTACTTCGCAGCGTGGGGCGAACATGCCGACTGTCTCCAGACCCTCATCGGCAACGCGCCCTCACCCGAGCAGGTGCGGATCGAGGTGAGCCTCAGCGCGCAGCGCGCCACGCTCTATCGCGATGGCGCCCCGGTTTTTAAAACGGGGGTGAGCACCGGTCGCAAAGGCTTCGCGACGCCGACTGGTCGCTTCGTCGTCACCGACAAAAAGTCCGTGCACGTCTCCACCATTTACAAGGTGAAGATGCCCTTTTTTATGCGGCTGAGCTGCCGGGATTTTGGCATGCACGAAGGCGTCGTGCCGGACTATCCCGCCAGCCACGGCTGCATTCGTCTGCCCGGCGACGCCGCGCGCAAGCTGTTCAAGGAAGTGCCGATCGGCACGATGGTCACCATCACGAACTGACGGGCGTCGCTCCGTTTTCCCGATGATCTGATTGCCTTCGGGGAGAGCGCCTTCAGGGGGGCGGCGCCGCTGCGCCCTTGAACCCGCGCGCCGCTTTGTCCTACGCTCCGCCGATGAAACGGAAGCCATCGTCGAAGCCGCTGAGTAAGAACATTCACCTCCTCCGGTGGGTGAAGAAAATGGC
Source organism: Chthoniobacteraceae bacterium (assembly GCA_044226525.1). Taxonomy (GTDB): domain Bacteria; phylum Verrucomicrobiota; class Verrucomicrobiia; order Chthoniobacterales; family Chthoniobacteraceae; genus VFJQ01. Next base: position 67,121 of record JBGAGV010000021.1, read on the forward strand.
CGGACTCTGCAAACCGGATCGAATCCACTGGGTGGACGGCACCAAGGGCGAGTATGACACGCTGTGCGACGAACTCGTCGAGGCCGGCACCCTCACCAAGCTGAACCAGAAGAAATGGCCCGGCTGTTTCCTCGCCCGTTCGCACCCGAGCGATGTTGCCCGCGTCGAGGAGCGCACTTTTATCTGCAGCTACTCGAAGGATGCCGCCGGCCCGACGAACAACTGGGTCGATCCCTTCGAGATGAAGAAGAAGCTGCGCGGCCTGTTCAACGGCTGCATGAAGGGCCGCACCATGTATGTGCTCGCCTACAGCATGGGCCCGGTGCATTCGCCCATGTCGCAGATCGGCGTGCAGTTGACCGATTCCCCCTATGTGGTGGTCAGCATGCGCATCATGGCACGCATCGGTCGCGAGGTCTTCAAGGTCATCGACGCAGGAAAGAAGCGTGTGGTGCCCTGCATGCACACCGTCGGCGCCCCGTTGAAGAAAGGCGAGAAAGACGTGCCGTGGCCGTGCAATCCGGAGAAATACATCGTCCACTTCCCCGAGACGCGCGAGATCTGGAGCTACGGCTCCGGCTATGGCGGCAACGCTCTGCTGGGCAAAAAATGTTTCGCCCTCCGCATCGCCTCCGCCATGGCCCGCGACGAGGGCTGGATGGCCGAGCACATGCTCATCCTCGGCGTGGAAAATCCGAAGGGCGAAAAAACCTACGTGGCGGCAGCTTTTCCCAGTGCCTGCGGCAAGACGAACTTCGCCATGCTCATCCCGCCGAAGCACTTCGCGCAGCAGGGATGGAAAGTGTGGACTGTCGGCGACGACATCGCGTGGATCAAACCGGGGTCCGATGGCCGCCTGCACGCGATCAATCCCGAAGCCGGATTTTTTGGCGTCGCCCCCGGCACCAGCCGCAAGACCAATCCGAATGCCATGGCGACTCTCGCGAAGAACACCATCTTCACGAACGTCGCGCTCACGCCCGATGGGGGTGTCTGGTGGGAAGGCATGACTGATACGCCGCCCGAGCGCGCTATCGACTGGCAGGGCAACGTCTGGACGCCCGATCTGGCGAAGGAAAAAGGCATCAAAGCCGCCCACCCCAATTCCCGTTTCACCGCTCCCGCGTCCCAGTGTCCGACCATCGATCCCGCGTGGGAAAATCCCGAGGGCGTGCCGCTCAGCGCGATCATCTTCGGCGGCCGCCGCGCCACCACCATGCCGCTCGTTTACCAGGCATTCAACTGGAGCACCGGTGTCTATATAGGTGCGACCATGGGCAGCGAAATGACCGCCGCCGCCGCCGGCACCATCGGCAAAGTGCGCCGCGATCCCATGGCCATGCTGCCCTTCTGCGGCTACAACATGGGTGACTATTTCCGCCACTGGATCTCGATGCAGCGCACGCTCATCGAGACCCCGCGCATCTTCCACGTGAACTGGTTTCGCAAAGGCGAGGATGGCCAGTTCCTCTGGCCCGGCTTCGGCGAAAATATGCGCGTCCTCCAGTGGATCGTGAACCGCGCGAATGTCCGCGTCCCCGCGAATGAAACCCCCATCGGTTGGGTGCCGCGCTACGAAGACATCGACTGGACCGGCCTCGATTTTCCGAAGGAGAAATTCGAAGAGTTGCAGCGCTTCGATCGTGCCGCGTGGCGGAAGGAGATCATCGAGCACGAAGACCTCTTCCTCGATCTCCACACTCATCTCCCGAAGGAGATGATCTACGAGCGCGAACTTCTCATCTGCCGCATGTAGCGCGACGCGATTCGTCCTGGCAGGGCCTGCGCCCCGCTGGCCGTGGCAGGCGGTCTTACTCGGCTGGCGAAGTGCCCGCTCTGCAACAGGCGCCCGCTCGCTGCCTCACCTGCTGCACCAGCGCCACCACTCCGTCGAAGGCCACAAACGGATACAAAAACAGGAACGGCTCGAACCCCATCCGGAACCGCGCCCGTTCATTCGCCGTCAGCATCACGATGAACCAGAGCCCTGCAAGCATCGCGATCCAGCAGGCGTGGAATCGCCGCGCCGGCAATGGGCGCATCACCGCGGCAATCCATCCCGCGATGGTGAGCAGATAAAACAGCGAGAGCCCGTGCAACTCGCGATCCGCGTATTTGCGGTCGCGAAAGCGAGCTTTGTAGAGATCGCGCCATTCCTCGTGCAGTTCGCAAAACCAGTTCATCCGCGCAGGCGGAAACTCCGCTTTCACCAAAGCCGCCACTTCGTCGAGCGTCGCGAGATTCCGGCCATACAGGTCGCGGTCGAGCAGTTGCACGTATCGCCAGTTGGCATGGAGTCGCGAAATCTGCCGGTCGTGCAGCCACGATTCCGTGAACTTGCCATGCGCGAGGTCGTCGGAACTGTCCCGGAATTTGTCCAGTGCCAGCCCCGGCAACGAAAACGGCGCGCTCAAACACGTCTCATACGCGAGAGCCTTGGCGATTCGGTTCATCCTTTCGTCGTCGGAACCCTCGCCTCCCGCTCCGGGATGCTCCTGCACGTATCTGGTCAGCACTTCGTCCAGTTCCCGCCGTTGCGGACGCGAGACGAAGGCGGGTCCGCGCGTCGCGGCCTCGATCGCTTCCCGGCGCAACTTCGTCACACACGGCGACACCTCCGGATAATGCCGCGACACCTCGGGCGAAAGATGCAGAACGCTCGAGTAAAGCAGCACCCCGCATTCACCAGACACGGTTCCATAAGAAATGCCCGCGAGCGTGATGGCGAACATCCCCGCCGCCGCCGCGAGCTGACGCCAGTTTTTCCAAAACGTCACCGCCAGCGCTACCGCCCCAAAAGCCACGAAGAGTTTGCCCTCCGGCCGCGTAAACGCCACGAATGCCGTCGCTGCGCAGCATGCCCTTGCCGCTGCCAGCGAAGGCCGTTGCAATAACCACGTCCCCGCCAGCGCCAGGCAGATCACGGCAAAAACGTAGATCGTCTCCAGCATCACCGTGTGCTCGAACCACAGAAACGACGGGTGGATCGCAAACACCAACGTCACCGGCACGATCCACCATTTCCAGCGCGGCAGCCACAGCCGGACCAGCGCCCCCGCGAGCGCGATCTGGATCAGTCCCAGCGTATGCTGCACAAGCTGGATCGTGACCAGCCCCGGCAGCGGCCCGGCGAGCGCGAGGCGGTAAAGCGCGGGAATGAGAAACGGCACATTTTCTCCAAAGGCGTCTCGATCCGCCGCCGTCAGCCATTCCGCTCCGGTGACGACCAGCCGAAACGAATCGTGCTGCATGTAGGCGAACGGCATCGCCCACGCCATCCACACGCGCAGCGCCAGCCCTGCGATCAACCCCGGCACACACCATCTCAACCACCCCCACGACCACCCCTCCCGATTCATGCGCCCGCCAGTTCCTCGAGCAGAGTCTGGTTGAGCCGGATGCCCGCCTCGAAGTTCTCGATCGGGAAATTTTCATTCGGTCCGTGCGCCGCGCAATCCGGCAGCGCCAGCCCGAGCAGCAGCGTATCCGCGCCGAGCACGCGTTTGAAGGTATTGATGATCGGGATGCTCCCGCCCTCGCGAATCAGTGCGACCTCTGGCGTGTCGAACGCGCGGGTCAGCGCTCGCTGTGCTGCCTTGCCAAAAGGCGAATGCGGATCGGTGAGATACGGTTCGCCGCTGTGCCCCGCGATGACTTCCAACCCCACGCCCGGCGGGCAATGCGCGTGCAGATACTGCTCTACCTTGTCCGCGATTTCGTCCGGCGTCTGTTCCGGCACCAGTCGGAAGCTCAGCTTCGCAAACGCCTCGCGCGGCAGCACCGTCTTTGATCCCACGCCTTGGAACCCGCCGCCGAATCCATTCACTTCCGCCGTCGGTCGCGCCCAAGTTCGCTCCAGGCTGGTGTAACCCGCTTCACCGAAAAGCCCCGGCGAACCGCTCACCGCGAGAATCTGCTCATCGCCATACGGCAGCTTCTTCCACGCCTCGCGTTCCCAATCGGCCAGCGCATGCACCCGTTCGTAAAAATCCGGCACCGCGATGTGACCGTCCGCCTGGTGCAGACTCGCGATCAGCCGGGCCAGCGCCGTGAGCGGATTCGCCACCGCTCCGCCGAAAATCCCCGAGTGCAGATCCGTGCGCGGCCCCGTCACGCGCAGCTCCATCGTCAGAATCCCGCGCAGCCCGTAGGTAAAGGTTGGCGTCCGCGGCGCCACCATCCCCGTGTCGCTCACCGCGATGATGTCGCACTGCAGCTCATGCTGATGCGTTGTGAGGAACGACTCGAGATGCGTGGACCCGATCTCCTCCTCCCCCTCGACCACAAAGATCAAATTCACCGGCAGATCGCCCGCCTGCTTCAACGTCTCCGCCACGCCGAGGATATGCGCGAGAATCTGCCCTTTGTTATCCGTTGCCCCGCGCGCGTAGATCACCCCATCGCGCACCACCGGCTCGAACGGCGCCGACTTCCACTCCGCGACCGGATCTTCCGGCTGCACATCGTAGTGCCCGTAAATGAGCACCGTCCGCCGCCCCGCACGATGTTCATTGCGCGCCACCACCACCGGATGGCCTGCCGTCGGATGGATCTCCGCCTTCAACCCGCAGCTCGCGAGCCGCTCGTGCAACCACTTGGCGCACGCCTCTACATCCGCCTTACGGGCAGGATCGGTTGAGACACTGGGAAAACGGAGGAAATCGAAAAGGAGGTCGAGATGAGCCATCGCCCTCTACTCTTACCCGGAACCTCCCGTCCAAGGCAAACTGTAGCGAATCCCTCCGCCCCCTGCTTAGTCCATGCCTTCCCCACCCTCCCCCAAAAAAACCAGTTGCAAGGCTCCACCTCTCTCCTACTGTCGCCGTCCGCTTCACGCGGGTGTAGCTCAGTTGGTAGAGCACTTCCTTGCCAAGGAAGATGTCGCGAGTTCGAGTCTCGTCACCCGCTCCAACCCTTGAGTGCCAAGGGTGGTTTAAATCGCTTGGAAAGCGCCTCTACCTCGACCGGAAAATCTCGCTTTTCAGGCACTCGACGAGGAGGGTATCGAGGCCGAAGTTTTGTTTCCGCGCTTTTTCGTGAATGTCCTCGATTGCGAAGGAGTCGGTGGGCTGCATGAGGCGGCCGGTGCTGTAGCTGAGCAGGGTGCCGATCAGATGGCGGATGAAGAGGTCTTCGCGGGTTTCACGGACGATTTTTCTGAAGCCGGCAAAGTTTTCATAAGTTTCGCCCGACGTGAATTCGCCGGACGAATCGACCTTGGGAGCAGCGACGTTTTTCTGCTTTGGCTTGGGATAGGTGGTCCGCCAGCGACCGATGGGGTCGAAGCTCTCCAGGCTGAACCCGAGCGGGTCGATCTTAGCGTGGCATTCCGAGCAGGTTTTATCGACCCGGTGTTTCGCGAGGCGGTCACGCAGGCTGGTCGCGCCGGTTACGTCGGGTTCGATGGCGGGGACGTCGTCGGGTGGAAGGGGCGGCTGGATGCCGAGGATATTTTCGCTGACCCATACGCCACGGGTGACGGGGGAGGTTTCCACGCCGTTGGCGCTGACGGTGAGCACGCTGGCCATGCCGAGCAAACCGCCGCGGTGCTCATTGCCTTGGAGGCTCACCTTCTTGAAGCCATCAGCGAGGCGCAGAGTTTTCTGCTCGGGCAGGTCGTAGAGCTTGGCGAGTTTCTTATCGGCGAAGGTGTAATTGGCATCGAGGAACCGCGTGGCGGAGCCGTTGGTCTTCAGCAGGTCGCGAAAGAAAAGGCGTGCTTCCGTCTTCATGGACGCGGGCAGGTCTTCGGCGTAATAGGCTCGGTTGGTTTCGCGCGGCGGCGGCTGGCCGCCGAGGTCCCGCAGGTTCAGCCAGCTATCGAGAAAACCGTTCACAAAAGCGGTGCTGCGGTCGTCGTCGATCATCCGCTGCACCTGCTTTTTCAATTCGGCGCCTTGCCCGAGTTGGCCGGATTGCGCGGCGGCGAGCAGGGCGGCATCGGGTGGCGCGGCCCACAGCGTGTAGGAGAGGCGGGACGCGAGGTCGTAGGGTTTTAAGGTGCGGGCCGGGGCCTCGGTTGTCTCGCTAAGGTAGAGAAATGCGGGCGAGCACAGGATGAGTTTCAGCGTGTCCAGCGCGGCTTGACGCGGCGTGGCTTTTTCTCCCAGCCGCTTTTCGTAAAGCGTGCGGATGGGTTCGCGATCAGCGTCGGTCAGCGGCCGGCGATACGCTTTTTCGGCGAAGGCAAAAATCTGATCCATGGCACGCCCGGCCTGGAAGCCGCCCTTCCCAAACACGGCCATTTCCTCGACGCTGCCACCGTCCTCCGCCACCGGACCTTCGATCTTGATATCGCTGATGCGGATGTGCGGCAGTTCGCCCGAGCGCAGCAGGTGCGCACGCCCGACGAGCGAGCCGGGAATCTTCTCTTTGAACTCGTCCTTGTAGCGCTGGTTGATCGTGATGACCGATGCGCGTGATTCGTAAGGCCCGTTCGGGAAGATAAAGCGCGGCGTCTGCCCTGCTTCCAGCCAGACGCGGAATTTCAGCGGCGTCGGTTGCTCATCCGGCACCGTCGCGCTGGCGAGCAGAGGTTCGATCGGCTGCGGGTAGTGAATGTGCCCCTTGGTGATATCGCCCGGCACCACGCCGAGGATGAACGGTTCCGAGAGATCAATGCCGAAGATTGCCGGATCGTAGTGGGTGTTGCGGTGCATCGCCTGCGCCTCCACTTCGAGGTCGTAGAGACCGGAGACCGGCACGCCTTGGAGGAAGTCCTCGATGTGGCCATAACCGCCCTGGCGCGTGTCGGTATTCGGCTGCTCGTAGAGGTTCAGGTAGGCGTAGTTGAACGCCTCCTTATGCGAGCCCTGCAGTTCCTCGTATTGGACGAAGTGGCCGTGGAAGTGCCACTGCTTCGCCGGCGTCACCGGTTTGCCGAGCCGCGTTTCGACGAGCCGATTCGCGGCTTGGAAATATTGATCGAGCAGGAAGCCGGACGTCACCAGCGTCTGGCCGATCGTGTCGATGTGCCGGCTGGTTTTTTCCTTCGGGAAATCCGCGGTGAGGCCGAGCGTATCGACGCGTCGTCCGAAAAGCGTGGCGAGGGTGTTTTCGTATTCGCGGCTGGAGAGGCGGCGCATGGCCGTCTTCGAGCCGGCATTTCCGAGCGCTCCTCGCGCGGCCTTTGTGCCCTCGCGCAGCACGCGCACCATGGTGAGGCGTTCCTCGTCGCTCGGTTGGGCCGCCTTCTTCGGCGGCATCTCCTTGAGCGAGATCTGGTCGATCATTTCCCGCGCGGAGATGAGGTCTGGGATCGCCTTCAGCGGCAGGGTGAATGGTTCCAGATTGCGCTTCCCTTTCTTCGTCGTGGAGTCGTGGCAATCGAGGCAATATTGATCGAGGAACTGGACGACGAGTTTCGCTGGCGTCACTGCTTCCTCCGCTCGCAGCACGGTCGGGCCAGCCGTCGCGGCCAGCGCGGTAATCAGGCAAACGTCACGCAGGGACCGCATCAGGCGAAGGTGCCGGTGCTGTTGCCGAAGTGATCGGTCTCCACGCCCATTTTTTGCGCGATATCGACGTAGAGATTGCACAGCGGGATCTTTTTGCTGCCTTCGCGCGGCTGCTCGCGGAATTCGCCGTGCTTGTAACCGCCCCCGGCAAGGATGATCGGCAGGTCGGAATTCTTGTGCGAATTCGCGTCGCCCATGCCGCTGCCGAACAACACGGTGGTGGAATCGAGCAACGTGCGGTCGCCGTCGTTCATCTGCGAAAGGCGCGTGAGGAACTTGCCGAAGTGCGTGATCTGATACGTCTCGAGCGTGATGAGGCTGGCAATGGATTCCGGGTCGTTCCCGTGATGCGAGAGGCCGTGGTAATCTTTTTTGATCCCGAGGTTCTGCGGCATGAAATCGCCCCCGATTTCGAGCGTGGCGATGCGGGTGGAATCCGTCTGCAAGGCCAGCGCGATCAGCTCATACAAGAGCGGCAGATCATCGACCATGTTGCGGTTGGCCGGTTTCTCGAACGGCGCTTTCGGCTTGGGCTGGCTGGCCCAGCGCTGGCGCAGTTCCAGGCGCTTTTCCACGTCGCGCACCGAGGTCAGGTATTCGTCGAGCTTATGCTTGTCTTCCTGGTTCACCTGCCGGGAGATGCGACCCGCCTCGGCCATCACAGAGTCGAGGATCGACGCCTGCACGTGGTTTTCTTCCACGCGGCGGGCCTGGCGTTCTTTCGAGTCGGTCACGAAGAGCTTTTCAAACAACTGCGCTGGCCCCGTGATGGGTGGCACCCGCACACCGGACTTCGTCCAGGCGATCTGGCACCCGCCGTGGATGCCGCCTTCCGAGCCGACCGTGAGTGAGGGAAACCGCGTCTCGAACCCGACCTCGTCGGCGAGATACTGGTCGAGCGTCACGTTCCCGTCGGGACGATTCTGCGCTTCGGAATTCAGCACGCCCGAAAGGAACGAGTGCACCGCGAAGTGCCCGCCCTTCACGCCGTGATCGAGCCCGCGATAGACCGTCATCTGGCCGCGATTGTCCCACAGAGGCTCCAGTAGCGTCGTCTTCTCATAGTCGCGCCCGGTCGTCGTCGGGAAGAGCTGCTTCACCTGAAAGCCCAGCAGGTTTCCGATCGCGACGAAACGCCGCGCCCCCACGCCCGCGCCTTTGACGGCCTGCACAGCCGGATTTCCCTCCACCGCCGCCGCCATCAGCGAAGGCAGGTTCGGCAGGGCGATCGTGGCGCCAAGGGATCGGAGAATAAAGCTGCGTCGGTTCATGGATGGTGAAAGCTTCGGGGATCACTCCCGCGGAGGTTGGTTTCTTTGGGGAAATAGACTCGGTAGCCGCGATCAGTGACCTCGGCCCGGCCCTCACTGAGGCCGGCTATAGTGAAGCCGATTTACGCGGCGGCGGCCACGCGACGCAGCTTGCTCACGACGCGCTCGACGGCTTCGATGGCGCGGGGGATTTCGGTGGCGGAGTTGAAGCGGCCGAAGCTGAAGCGGAGGCTGGAGCGGGCGCGGTCGTCGCTGAAGCCCATCGCTTTGAGCACGTGCGAGGCGTGGACGCTGCCGGTGGTGCAGGCGCTGCCGCTGGAGCAGCAGATGCCGGCATCGTCGAGCAGCATGAGCACCGCTTCGCTGTCGATGCCGTCGAAGGCGAGGTTGCTCGTGTTCGGCAGGCGATGGGTGCGGTCGCCGTTCACTTGCGCGCCTTGCACGCGCTCGAGGATGCCTTCCTCAAATTGATCGCGCCAGGCGCGCACTTCGCTGTTCTCGTGCTCGATGAATTGCCCGGCGACTTCACACGCCTTGCCGAGGCCCACGATGCTGGCGACGTTCTCCGTGCCGGCGCGTTTGCCTTTCTCCTGTCCACCGCCCGTCATGAACGGTGCGAACTTCGTGCGCCGATTCACATACAGCACGCCGACGCCTTTCGGGCAGTGCAGCTTGTGTCCGCTCAGGCTCAGGAAATTGATCTTCGCATCGGCCAGCGAAATCGGAATCTTGCCGATTGCCTGCACCGCGTCGGTGTGGAAAAGCGCGCCTTTGCCGCGCACGATGTCGGCGATTTCCTCGGTCGGAAACAACACTCCAGTTTCATTGTTTGCCCACATCACCGAGACGAGCGCCGTGTCGGGGCGGATCGTTTTTTCCAGCTCCTTCAGGTCGAGCTGCCCCAGCGAATCCACGCCCAGCCAGGTGATCTCGTAGCCGCGCTTGGCCAGCAGCTCGCATGTCTTCAGCGTGGCGCTGTGCTCCACGCGCGTGGTGATGATGTGCTGCCGGTCGCGATCCATCAGCAGCGCACTGTGGATGGCCGCATTGCTCGATTCCGTGCCGCAGCTCGTGAAAAGGACTTCGCCCGGTTCGCACCCGAGTAGCGCCGCCACGCGCTCACGCGCAAGATCCAGTGCCTCCGCGACCTTCTTGCCGAAGCGATACCCCGACGACGGATTGCCGTAGGAATCGGTGAGGAACGGCATCATCTCTTCGACGACGGCAGGGTCCACCCGGGTGGTTGCGTTGTTATCGAGATAGATGAGTTCGTTCATGACCGAAGGGCGCGCAGAGTATTCAGACCCTCCCGCTCGGCAAAGGGAAGTTTGCGTCAGCGAGCGAACACTCCCGATGCCGCGCCTCTCGCCGAATCGAACAGCCATCGACGCGGTCACCTCCGAAACATCGGCATGATCGAACCGAAACCAACGCCAAACGAGGAGTCGGCCCTGGATGAACTGGAAACCGCCGCTGACGAAACCCCTGCGCCCAAGCTCGCGCCCGAGCTTTCCGAAGAGACCGAAAAATTGGTCGCATGGGATGAGCCCCCCGAGTCTGCCGGCCATCAAGCGCCGACCACGAAGCCCGAGGACGAAACCTCCGTCGCCGCCGACCTGGTGGAAAAAGGCCTCGACGCGGCCGAGCGCGAACGCCGCATCGCCGCAGCCGACCCCGACTTCGAGCCCTGAAATGTTCCACGACCAATGTGCATTGGACCTCGCCGCTGGAGATCATTCAGACGATGAGGGCTATCGCGCTTGCGCGCCAAGATGATTCCGGGACTTTGGACCGCCGTGGCCACGATGACCATATGCTCCCAATTCAGTAGAATGGCTGCGGGCCGTTTCTGCTTGGGGCGATGGCTTTTTCACGATCCGCGGAGGAAGCAGCTTTTGACCAGGCCAGCGGTCAGATTTTCGCCGGACGACTTGGCGATGGCAATTTCACGCGAAGCCCTTTCCGGAATTCCGGGAACGTCAGCGGTGGCTGGCCACTCTGCGGCTAAGCTGCCCCGAAACGGCGGCGAAACTCGGCGCGGTAGGAGCCCATCAGGTCGATGATGGCGTCGCGAATCTGGAAGAGGCGCTGGTTGAGGGTGCCGTAGCGTTCTTCGCCGAGATCGACTTCCTTGCGAAGTTGGAGCGCCGCGTCCATCGCGGTGGTGGTCGCTTTGAGGGCGCGCTTGAGGTAGGCGATGGTCATGCCCAGCTCGTCGATGTCGTCGTCGCTGAGGGCGGCGGCGAGCTTGGCGCTGCAAATGGCCGTCTGCGTGGAGAGCTTCACGGCAGCGGGGTGGTTTTGCAGTTCCTCATGCTGCTCGAAAAGCTGATCGAGCCAGACGGTGAGCGCAAAGGCCGCCTGGTAGAGCGGGTGCACTTCGTAGTCTTCCTCGGGAAATTCGGCGTCTTCTTGGTCCTCGCCGTCTTCGTCTTCGTCGTTGGTGCTGCCGGAGAAATCTTCACCCATTTCTTCCTCGAACATCTCCTCGACCTCCTCGGCCCAGCGATCGCTCTCCTCGTCAAGCAGGTGCGTCCATCCCATCTCGCGCGCAATGATGCGGTCGCGATCGGGGTGGTCGATATATTTCTCGAGCAACTCCATGTAGCGTTCCGTCTTGCGGTCCTGCTGCTGGAGAAAACGCTCCCAGTCGTATTCGTCCCAAATTTTTTCTGGCTGCGAATCGTCGGCCATGCTGCGGCTCTAACGCCAGCCGATGGGGTTTGCAAAGGGGTTTTGTTTACGGCGGCGAACGCGGCGTTGGAGATTCGCGCTACTCCACCGGGTCGATTTCCAGATAGGTGAGCCCGCCATCGGCAGCTTCGATCCGCATCTGTTTGAGCAGCCACAGGCCGTCCTTCGATTTCTGACCGCTGATAACGCGGAAAGTGCGCGCGAGTTTGCCGTCGCGGCCGAAGGCTTCGCACTTGAGGAGCGCGGGGCTGTCCTTGCCGATCCAGAGGCGCACCTTCGAATACGTGCTCGGACTACCGCCGGGAGTCACGAGGATCTGCCAGCATTTGGTGAGCAGGATGGTCTGCTCGCCTTCGACGATGGCGTTCGACCAATAGAGGAACCGCATCGCCAGATCTTCGTAGGTGATGCCGGTGTCGCGCACGGGATCGTCGTAACGCGCGCCGGACACCTTTCCTTTTCCGTTCGCCGTGATCTCTTCGAGCGAGGACGATTTTTCGCCCAGCCGCAGCACGAGCGTTTGCGCCGGGTCCTGGAATTCCCAGCGGATGGCGCCATCCTGCATCGTGAGTTTGAAGGGAGTCTTCTTCGGCCCGGTGCGCAGGCGGCCGCTAAGCGTGCGGCCATCGGTGCCCTGCGCGACCCGCACGGCGCGGAGAATTTCGTGGGGATCGGGCGCCTCCGCCGCATGGAGGGTGGTGGCGAGAAGAAGCAGGGCAATGGATCGCGGCTGGACAAGCGGGAGCATGGACGGGAAAGGTTCGCCACTTTCCCGCAAACTGGATGGACGAAAAGCTCCTTCTTCTCATCAACCGCCAATGGACCAGCCCCGCGCTCGACCGCGCGATGGCCGCGGCTTCGAGCTTCGATGCGTGGGCGCCGCTCATCGCGGTGCTCATCGTCGTGCTGCTCGTGCGCGGGGATTTCAGGATGCGGGCCTTCCTCATCACGGCCGGACTGCTGGTCGGGATCAGCGATGGCGTGATTTCCAAATCGCTGAAATCGCTGATCGACCGGCCGCGTCCCCATCAATCCCTCAACGACGTGCGCATCGTCGATCTCGCGAAATCTCAGCCGCGGCTGGTGGCATTCTTCAAGCCGCCGGTGGTCAAGCTCTCGCGGACCTCGTTTGAGGACGTGGAGGGTCGCTCGTTCCCGTCTTCGCACACGATGAACACGCTCGCGGTGGCCATCGCCGGCGCAGCGTTTTTCGGTCGGCGGGCGTGGTGGCTTTTCGGAGTTGCGGCCATGGTCGCCTATTCTCGCATCTACACCGGTTCGCATTGGCCGAGCGATGTAGCCACGTCGATCTTCCTCGGCGCTGGCTCGTCGTTGCTGCTGCTCGCGCTGGCCGATCTCACCTGGCGCAAACGTGGCGCCGTCCTTCTCCCGCGCGTCCACGCGCAACACCCTGCCCTCTTCGCGTGAACCCGCGCCGCCTGGTCTTCTTTTTCCTCGGAGTCCTCACCGCCCTGCGCCTCGTGCTCATCGGGCAATTCGAACTCTTCCCCGACGAAGCCTACTACTCGATGTGGAGCGAGCGGATGGACTGGAGCTTCTTTTCCAAGGGACCCGGGGTCGCCGCGACGATGTGGCTGTCGTCGCACCTCTTCGGGGTGAGCGAATTTGGACTCCGCTTTTTCAGCCCGCTGCTCGCGCTCGGCACGTCGTTGGTGCTGTGGCAGTTCGCGCGGCGACTCTACAGCGAATCCGTGGCTGCGTGGGTGGTCGTGCTCATGAATGTGGTGCCGATCTTCAACGCCGGCGCGCTGGTGATGACGATCGATCCACTCTCGATCTTTTTCTGGGCGGCGGCACTCGCGACCTGCTGGCGCGCGCTCGAGGAAAGCCCGGCGTTCTCGTGGTGGTGGCCCGCCACGGGGCTTCTGATCGGACTTGGCTTTCTTTCGAAATACACGAACGCGATGCAGCTTCTCTCCATCGCATTGCTGCTGGCCGTGACGCCCAAAGTGCGCGGGGAATTCAAGCGGCCCGGCTTCTACGCGATGCTCGGGGTGTTCCTGCTCTGCTGCACTCCAGTGGTCGTATGGAATGCGCAGCACGACTGGGTGACGCTGGAGCACCTGACCGCGCGCGGCGGATTGAAAAAACCTTTCGCGCTGCATCTCGACGAGTTCGGCAAATTCCTGCTCCTGCATTTCGGCGTCTATTCACCGTTGATTTTCGGCGGCATGCTCGCCGCGCTCGGGTGGGCGTTTCCGAAGGCAAAGCATTCGCTGAAAGTCCGTTTCCTCCTCGCGTTCACGCTGCCGCTGTTTGCGATGTATTTCTGGCTCGCGCTGAAGCAGGCGGGCGAGGCGAACTGGACCGCGCCGGCGACGCTTTCGCTCGCCCTGTTGACTGTGGCCGTGTGGCACGAGCGCGCGGAAAATTCGCGCAATCTCCGGCTCTATGCCGCCTCCGCGCTGTGCTTCGGCGCGCTCATGTCGCTCACGCTCGCGAATACGGATCTCATGCGCGCGGTCGGCGTAAAATGGCCGTATCAACGCGATCCGTCGTCGCGCATGCGCGGCTGGCGCAGCGCGGCGGGAGAGATCGAGCGGTTCCGCGATCGATTCGAGCAGGAGGAGGGACAGCCGGTGTTCCTCATCGCAAACGAGCACGAGGTCGCGGCGAGCCTCGCGTTTTATCTCACCGACAAACGCCCAGCCGGGCCGCAACACCCGCCGATTTACATTCCGGCACAGCCGTATTTCGAAGACCAGTTTTCGTTCTGGCCGCGCTACGATCAACTCATCGACCTGCCGCCGGACTATCAGCGCGAGGACACGATTTACACCGAGGAGCAGGGCTACAACCCCTTCAAGGGGCACACGGCGCTCTACATCACGGATCGCGCGGAAGTGAAGGCACCTTCGCCGATCAAGACGGGGTTCGAGAGCTGGGAAATGATCGCATGCATCGATCAAACCCGGCACGGCCAGCCACTGCGGCAGTTGCGAATCTTTGCCTGCCGAAACTACCTCGATCCCGGGGTGAAGTAAGGCGTCAACCCGGCGCAGATAGTTGGATTGGGCCGAATTTTGGCTCCATTACATCTATTTAATGTCCTAAAATTCCGATTGACGTGAAGCGTTGGAATCCGCTACAGATTCCCCACGCAGTTCGCGCCAAAACGGTTGGTGCCGCAGTCGCCGGGCAGACTCCCGCACCGTCAAAACCGTAGCCATTTCGCCCAATTCACTGGCTCAGCGTTCTGTCCCCATCCCCGCTTTTTACCCAAATCCACGACCATGGCTGGTCATTCCAAGTGGTCCAAAGTCAAACACATCAAGGCTGTCGTTGATGTCCGGCGCGGCCGGCTCTTCAGCAAACTCGCCAAGGAAATCGCTGTCGCCGCTCGTCTCGGCGGCGGTGACCCGGACGGTAACGCGCGCCTGCGTTCCGCCATCCAGATGGCGCGCGCGCAATCCATGCCGAGCGACAACATCGACCGCGCCATCAAGCGCGGCACCGGTGAGCTCGGCGATGGCGTTGTGCTCGAAGAGCAGACCTATGAAGGCTACGGGCCCGGCGGCGTGGCCGTGCTGATCGAGACCGCGACTGACAATAAAAACCGCACCACGGCTGACATGCGGCTCATCTTTTCGAAGAACCACGGAAATCTTGCGTCCAGCGGGAGTGTGGCCTATCTTTTCAAGCGCAGAGGACAAATCAGCATCCCTCGCGAGAGCATTGGCGACGACCGATTGCTCGAACTGGCCCTTGAAGCCGGAGCCGACGATGTGAGTGCCGACGACGAGTATCACCTTGTTGTCACCAGCCCCGACCGTCTCTACGCCGTTGGCGAAGCGCTCAAGGCCGCAGGAGTGACCGCTGATTCCCAAAAACTTACTTACATCCCCGAAACTACCGTCCAGCTCACCGACGAAAACGTGGCACGACAGGTTATCCGGCTGTGCGACGCCCTTGAAGACAACGACGATGTGCAGCACGTCCACGCAAACTTCGACGTCCCGGACGACATCCTGGCCAAAATCTCCGCCTGAATTTTAGAGGATCGCCTGACTCTTGAGGTCGAGGTCGGTCCATCACCTGAACCACCCATTTTTTTTCACGCTCGAACTGATCGGGCTCTTGCCATCAATTCCATATGAACGAATCCGCAGATCAACTCGCGCCCCCGGCAGACGACGCGCCCAAAAAGACCGCCAAGCGCCGCACCACGAAGGCCACTGCGACGGCGTCCCGCGCCAAGAAAACTGCTGCTACTGCTTCCGCCGCCGAAGACGTGAAACCCAAGGTCACGCGGAAAAAAGCGGCGACCACTTCCACGAAAAAGAAGAGTTCCAAGGCTCCGGAAAATACGACCGGCGAGCTTCAACTCGAGATGGCGCCGGCCCCCACTCCCCCCGCGATCGAAACACCAGTTGCCGCTCCGGCGCCTCCGCCGGAAATTTCCGCCGCTCCAGCGCCCACGCCCGAGGCCACTGCACCTGCTCCCGCTCCTGAAGCCGCAGCCCCCGCCGCTCCTCCGCAGCAGCGTAAGTATCCCGTCTATATCCCGCGCACCGTCGCAAAGCAGCTCGAAGCCGAGGGCAAACAGGTCGGCATCGCCGTGGAATCGGCGGATGAATTGCCCAAGGAACTCATGGAGCAGATCGCGGCGGCCACGTCGCACTCGCAGCGTCAGCCACGCGGTGAACGCCAACCGCGTCCGGAGCGTGCTCCACAGCGGCCGCGCGAAGAAAACATCTCGGCAGCTTCCACCGAGAGCGGGTCCGAATCGCTTCCGCCCGAGCTCACCGGCGCGCCCGCCATCCTCGAAGGCGAGCCCAAACCCGAAGAGCTCGTCGAGGGCGAAGGCATCATCGAAATTTCCGGCAAAGGCTTCGGTTTCTTGCGCGATCCCAAGCGCAATTACGCCCAGGCTCCGCACGACATTTTCGTGACGCCTGAGACGGTGAAACACTTCCATCTGCGCGATGGCCAGATGCTGAAAGGCATCGTCCGCAAAGGCCCGCGCGGAGCGCAACTGCACAAGCTGCAAACGATCAACGGCGACCCCGCCGAAGAGGTGCGCAATCTGCCGGCCTTCGACGAGTTGACGGTCGTCAGCCCCGAACCACGCATTACGCTGGAGACGACTCCCGACCGCTACACGACGCGCATCATCGACCTGATGTGCCCGATCGGACGCGGCCAGCGCGCGCTCGTCGTCGCCCCGCCGCGCACCGGCAAGACGACCTTCCTCATTCATATGGCGGAGGCAGTGCGGAAAAATCACCCCGACCTGCACCTGATGTTCCTGCTCGTGGATGAGCGGCCGGAAGAAGTGACCGACATCAAGCGCAGCGTGCCGGGCGCGGAAATCTTCGCCAGCTCGAACGACAACGACGTGAAATCGCACACCCGCATCGCCTCGCTCGCCATCGAGCGTGCCCGGCGCCTGGTGGAGCAGAAAAAGCATGTTTTCATCCTGCTCGACTCGATCACTCGTGTCGGTCGCGCGTTTAACAACGCGATGAGTGGCGGTGGGCGCACCGGTTCCGGCGGTCTCGATTCCCGCGCGCTGGAAACGCCGCGCCGGCTGTTCGCTTCCGCGCGCAACACCGAGGAAGCCGGCTCGCTGACCATCGTGGGCACCACGCTCGTCGAGACGAACAGCCGCGCCGACGAAGTCATCTTCCAGGAGTTTAAAGGCACCGGCAACATGGAGCTCGTGCTCGACCGCAAGATCGCCGAGCAGCGCGTCTATCCCGCCATCGATATCTTCATGTCCGGCACCCGCCGCGAAGAACTACTCATCCCCGAAGCCGACCTGCACAAGATTCACATCATCCGCCGCGGTCTCGCGGGCTATAAACCGCTCGAAGCCGTCGAGCGTCTGCTCTTCTTTATGAAGAAATTCCCGACGAATGCGCAGATGCTCGCGGGCATCCCGGGCTAAACCACAGATGAAATTGATCCGCCGATTTCGCCGATTAGCGCCGACTCAACCGGGGCTCATCTGCGTCAATCTGTGGATGCCTAATCCATCGTGAAAGAACCCGTGCGCGAGATCGAAGTGGAGGTGCTCCCGCCGGGGGCGATTCCACGGCCTCGCCAGACGGAGTCCGCGCCGCCGCCGCGCGTTTATGCCCGCGATGCGCGCAAGAAATCGCAGGCGGCTCTGCCGGAGCGCGCTCCGGGGTTCGATGACCCCTTCATCGCGCTCGTCTCTCGATTGATGGACGACGTGTTCACCATTCCCGGGACGAATCTTCGTTTCGGGTTCGATCCGATTATCGGGCTGCTCGCGGGCTATGGCGACGCGGCGACGGCAATCACTTCGCTAATGCTGCTAATGCGCAGTGCGAAACACGGCGTGCCGAAAATCGTCCTCGGGCAGATGGCGTTGAACATCGTGCTCAACAGCACCGTCGGCGCGGTGCCGGTGGTGGGCGACGCGTTTTCGTTCTGGTTCAAGTCGAACCAGCGCAACTATGAGCTGCTGCGCAAGCACGCCGGCGCCGTGCGATCCACCGCATCGAGCTGGTTCTTCGTGCTCCTGCTGCTGGGCTGCGTCGGCGGTGTGCTGGTGCTGACGGTGACGATCTACGCCTCGATGCTAATCGCGCTCGTGCACCTGCTTCGCAAGTAACGCGAGGAGAGTTGCTTTGTCTGCGCCGTTTCATTGCGCCCACGCCATGCCCTCGCTAGCCTCGGGCCATGCTTAACTTCCGGCACATCCATTTCATCGGCATCTGCGGCACTGCGATGGGCTCCGTCGCGGCGGCGCTGAAGGAGCGCGGCTTTGTGGTGACGGGCTCCGATGAAAAGGTGTATCCGCCGATGTCCACCTTCCTCGAATCGCGCGGCGTAAAATTGAGCGAGGGCTACAAGCCAGAGAATATCCCCGCCAATGCCGACCTCATTGTCGTCGGCAATGCGATCTCGCGCGGCAATCCGGAGGTCGAAGCGGTGCTCAATCGAAAGCTCACCTACCTCTCGCTGCCGGAGACGCTGAAACTCTTCTTCCTGCGCGGGCGGCACAATCTCGTCGTCACCGGCACACACGGGAAAACGACGACCACGTCGCTGCTCACCTGGGTGCTGCGGGAGGCGGGGATGGACCCGGCGTATCTCATCGGAGGCATCGCTAAAAACCTCGGCCAAGGCTGCTCGCTGCACGAGTCGAAGTTCACCGTGCTGGAAGGCGACGAATACGACACCGCGTTTTTCGACAAGCGCTCGAAGTTCCTCCACTACCTGCCCGAACTCGTGATCGTGAACAACATCGAGTTCGATCACGCGGATATTTTCGACAACCTCGACGCCATCAAATTGAGCTTCCGCCGGCTCCTCAACGTCGTGCCGAGCGAGGGCATGGTGCTGATCAATGGCGACGATCAAAACTGCATCGACGTGGCGCGCGATTGCCGGGCGGAGCTGGTCGAAGTTGGCTTCGGACCGAATTCGGCGCGGCATATTCGAGACGTGCATTATCACCCGAACGGCACGGATTTCACTCTGCTCGACCATCAGTTTCACACGCCGCTCGTCGGCGAATACAATGTGCGCAACTGCGCCATGGCGATCAGCGCGGCGCATTTCTATGGCGCCTCGCTGGACACGATCGCGAAAGCCATCGCGAACTTCGAAGGAGTGAAGCGGCGGCAGGAAGTGCGCGGCACAGTGCGTGGGATCACGGTCATCGATGACTTCGGCCATCACCCCACGGCGATTCGCGAAACACTGCGCGGGCTGCGGCACCAATACCCCGGGCGGCGGCTGTGGGCGCTGTTCGAGCCGCGTTCGAACACCACGCGGCGGGCGGTGTTTCAGCACGAACTGCCACAGGCGCTGGCGGAAGCCGATGGCGCCATCCTTTCGCAGGTTGCTCGCATGGACCAGCTTGCGCCTGACCAGCGGCTCGATCCTGAGCGCGTCGTCTCGGACATCGCCGCCGCGGGGCGACCCGCCTTTTACGAGCCGGACGTGGACGCCATCATCGCCCGCCTCAAGCCGCTGGTGCACGAAGGCGACGTGATTGTGATCCTGAGCAACGGCGGCTTCGGCGGTATTCACGGACGCCTGCTCAAGGAGCTGTGAGCCGGCGGAGATGATCCACCGGGCGCACGATTACATTCACCTTGTTCGCCGGTGGCGCGCCGTGGCGAAGCGTGCCGGGCTGAAGCTGGAATCGTTTGCCAGCGCGGGCGACTTCGAGGTGTTCGTGCTGCGCACGCCCTGCACCGGAAGAGGAATCTACGTCTCCGCGGGCATTCATGGCGATGAGGCGGGAGCAACGGAGGGCTTGATCGCGTGGGCGGAGAAGCACGTTGCGGAGCTGCCGCGCCTGTCGTTTACCATTTTCCCCTGCCTGAACCCGTGGGGCCTCTCGCTCAACCTGCGCACGAACGAGGTGGGCATCGACTTGAACCGCTGCTTTTCGCGCGAGGACGTGCCGGTGATTTCGGCGCTACGACACCAGATCGCGAGTGAGCGATTCACGCTCTCGGTCAACCTGCACGAGGACTACGACGGGCAGGGCGTCTATCTCTACGAAGGCCTGCGCAACGAACCGAGCTGGGGCCGCCCGCTGCTGGCAGCGGCGAGCCGATTCATTCCCGTCGATCCACGAACGCGCATCGATATCAGCCGGGCGACGAAGGGTTTGATCCGGCGGCGTTTCAACCGGCTGCGCCACGAGAAACTTGGCGGTCTGCCGGAAGCGGTGTTTCTACACCAGGAGTATGCCCGGCGTTCGATCACGTTTGAAACCCCGAGCGAGTTTGCCCTCGAGAAACGCGTCGCCGCCCAGGTCGCGCTTCTCGAGGCGTGCGCGAAGCGGTTAAAGTAACTCTCCGTAGTGGCTGCGGGCCACGGCTTCGCACTTCTCAAGAATCGCGGAGGCGGAGTCGAGGTTGCGAATGTCTTCGATCAACTGCTGGCACGCGGCAAGGTCAAGCGCCTGCACCGCGCGCTTGATGCGCGGCACCAGGGCGGCACCGGCGCTGAGTTCATCGACGCCGAGGCCGAGGAGAAGCGGAGTGAGCACGATGTCGCCGGCCATCTCGCCACAAACGCCGACCCAGAGGCCATTGTTGTGCGCCGCTTCGATCGTCATGCGAATGAGCCGGATGATCGACGGATGCGTCGGCTCATAGAGATGCGCGATATGCTCGTTGAGGCGATCGACGGCGATGGAGTATTGGATGAGGTCGTTGGTGCCGATGCTGAAGAAATCGACCTCCTTCGCGAGAAGGTCGGCGGCGATGGCCGCACTGGGCACTTCGATCATGGCGCCCACTTCCATGTTTTCATCGAACGGCACGCCCTCGGCGCGCAGCTCGGCCTGGCACTCGGCGAGCAGCGCGTTCGCTTTTCGCAGTTCGTCGAGGCCCGAGATCATCGGATACATCATCTTCACATTGCCCGACGCGCTGGAGCGCAGGATGGCTCGAAGCTGAATTTTGAAGACGTCCTTCCGGGCGAGACAGAAACGAATCGCGCGCCAGCCGAGGAAGGGGTTCAGCTCCTCGGGCAGGTTGAGCGCGCTCAGGAACTTGTCGCCGCCCAGGTCGAGCGTGCGGATGATGACCGGCTGGGGCGCGAGCTCCTGCGCCACCCGGCGATACGCTTCGGTCTGCGCCTCCTCGTTCGGCAGCTCGGATTTGCTGAGATAGAAAAACTCGGTGCGGTAGAGACCGACGCCTTCGGCCCCGCACTCCTTCACCTGCGCCACGTCATCCGGCAGCTCGATGTTCGCACTCAGCGTGACGTGCCGGCCATCGAGCGTGGTGCTCTCGGTGTCGCGAAGCTGGGTGAGGCCGCGCTCGACTTCCGTTTTCTTGACCTCGAGCTCGCCGTATTCCCAAAGGGTCTGGTCGCTGGGATTGACGATGAGCAGGCCGTTGTAACCGTCGAGCAGGACGTGATCGCCCGTGGCGAGATGCTCGCTGGCGTCGTGCAAGCCCACCGCCGCCGGAATATTCAACGAGCGCGCCATGATGGCGGTGTGCGACGTCTTGCTGCCGATATCTGTGGCGAAGCCGAGCACCAACGAGCGGTTGAGCTGCGCCGTGTCGCTTGGCGTGAGATTGTGCGACACAAGCAGGTGCGGCGTGCGGATCGTGGTCAGTGTGCTGCCTTCCTTGCCGAGGAGATTGTGGATCACGCGGCGCGTGACGTCATGGATATCGACGGCGCGCTCGCGCAGATACGGGTCGTCGATGGCGGCCAGCGTCTTGGCATACTTGCCGGCCACTTCGTGAAAGACGTGCTCGACGTTGAGCTTCTCGCGCTGGAGCACGCGGATGACTTCATCGATGAGGGTGCGATCCTCGACCACGAGCAGGTGCGCATCGAAGATGCCGGCGTCCTTCGCGCCGATGCTCTCCGCGATCTTCTGCTGCATCTCCAGAATCTGATGCCGCGTCTGAATGAGGGCCGCCTCGAATCGCGCGATCTCGCCGGGCACATCCGTGGCCTCAATGCGCCGGATGGGTGGATCTTCCTCCTCGGGCCGGTGCAGAAAGACGGTGCCGCGCGCGATCCCTGGGGAGACACCGACACCCTGAAAACGCCGTTCGGGGTG
Source organism: Chthoniobacteraceae bacterium (assembly GCA_044226525.1). Taxonomy (GTDB): domain Bacteria; phylum Verrucomicrobiota; class Verrucomicrobiia; order Chthoniobacterales; family Chthoniobacteraceae; genus VFJQ01. The sequence continues at coordinate 89,086 of JBGAGV010000021.1, forward strand.
TTCGTCACTCATAGGGTGCGGGAAACGCGGTCAATCCTCATCGAACTTCCGAGTAATCAATTCCTCGATTTCCGCGAGGGCTTTTTCGGCATCCGCGCCTTCGCAGGTAATCTTCAGCTTCGAGCCCAGGCCGGCGGCCAGCATCATGAGGCCCATGATGCTCTTGCCATTGACCTGTTCCTCATCCTTTTCGATCCAGACCTCGCAACGAAACTTGCTGCAGAGCTTCACGAATTTCGCGCTCGGCCGTGCATGCAGGCCAAGGCGGTTCTGCACGGTAAAAACCTTGCTGAACTTTTCCGGGGAGTCGGCATCGCGTTTTCGATTGAGGAAACCCATCAGGATTGGTGTTTGGACATCAGGTTGATCAGGCGTTGGTTAAATTCGAGCGCGCTGTTTTGGCCAAAGCTTTTCAGCTTCTGGTCGAGCGCCGCCACCTCGACGAGATGGGCCAGGTCGCGGCCCATCCGCACCGGGATGGTCACGTGTGGAATCAGGATTTCGAGGACTTCAAAGTATTCCTGATCCAATCCGATCCTATCGACTTCTTCCACTTCCTGCCAGTCCTTTAGCGTGATGACGAGATCGAGGCGTTTCTCCTGGCGCACGGAGCCGATGCCGAAGATGGACATGACATTGATCACGCCAAGGCCGCGGATCTCCATGTGATGCCGGGTGAGTTCGGGCGAAGTGCCCACGAGTTCGCGACCCTCCAGCGCGCGGAACCGGGTAATATCGTCGCTGATGAGGGAATGGCCGCGCTCCAGCAGGCCGAGCACACATTCGCTCTTCCCGATACCCGAGGAACCCCGCACCAGCACACCAACACCCATCACATCGACCATGGAGCCGTATTCGCTCTTGGTCGGCGCGAAGTCATTCTCCAGCGCAAGGGTCGCGGCGTTCATAAAGCGCATCGTGACCATCGGGGTGCGGAAAACCGCGATCTTGGCTCGTTCCGCCTCCTCCATGATGTAGGCGGGAGGCTTCATCTGCCGGGCGAGGACGAGGCATGGGATGCCCGATTCGCACAGTTTGCGCACCTTTTCCCGCGCCTCCTCGGGGCTCAGACTCTTCAGGTAGGAAAACTCTGCCGCGCCGATGACCTGAATGCGCTTGAAAGCGAAATAAGTGTAAAAACCGGTGAGCGCGAGACCCGGGCGATTGATCGTCGGCTCCTTGATCCGCAGGTCGAAACCGATCTGAGGACCTTCGAGTTTCATCTCAAGGGACTCAGAATGGCGGGTGTAAAATTCACCCACTGTGACGGTTGGATGTTTAGCTTCCGGCCCGGACATCGGCGCCCGATAGTAGCCGGGGCGCGCGGCTTGAAAAGGCGTTTGGCGTGGAGAAGCGGAAAATTACGCCCTTTTAAGAAACTGGAGCGCTTTCGCTCTTCTTTTTCGACCGTTTCCGGGGTTTCTCGCTCGGGGGCGGCTCAATGGCAGCGGCGATCACCTTCAAGGCGTCTTCCTCGCTCGGCGGCAAGGGTTTGCCATTAACCCGTGGGTTGAGGTGGAACCGGGAGGAATTGAAAACCCGGCAGATCCAAGCCCCGACTACCGCTGTCGCAACCGAGGTCTCGAAGGACACCGTAATATCGAAATCGCGGCTGACCGTGGTCGTCTGCGCACTCATGCCGCGCATGAACGGCATCGGCTGGTGGGAGACTGTGATTCCCTGGGGCGCGCCTTTCTGCAACATTCCGGGTGGCAGAGGTGGAGTGTCGATGGTGATGGTAAGCGAAGCCATAGGGCAGGCATGAAAGCAGCCGCCGGGCGGGCAAATTCCATAATTCGACGTGCGGGCGTTTCCGTTCTGGAGGGAATGCTTCGTGGACGACAGGATTGAGAGCCTTCAAACGGAACCTCCTGACCTTTCCCGACCTCTCCGACGGTCGGGTATGAAAACTGCCCGGCTCGCTTGCGAAAACTACTCCGTCCGCGAAGTGACCTGTCCGTCCGCCAGCCGCGTCACCAACTGTTCCCCGGCAGTCACGTCCGCGGCAGAAGTCAGCACGGAGCCTTCGGTTTTCATGGTGATGGAGTAGCCCCGTCGCAGGGTGCCATCCGGGGAAAGGAGCCGCAGATGTTCGGCCACGCGAGCCAGCCGCACTTTCCGGCGCTCGAACGCCGCTTGGAAGCAACGGGCCAGCTTTTCCCCGCAAGCCCCCACCTCCTGGCGGCGCAGACGGATCACCTGATCGGGCCGATGTTCCCGCAACGACGCGGCCCGTTCAGCCAGCCAGGCGCGCAAATCGACCAACCGGTCGCGGATGCTCCGGGTCAGCGCATCCGAGGCGAAATCGAACCGTTGATAAGCGGCCTCCAGGTGGCTGCGGGTCTCGCGCTCGAGTCGGGCGCCAAACAGGGCGAACCGGCGCGCCAGTTCGGTCCCATCCGGAGCGACGATCTCCGCGGCCGCGCTTGGCGTAGGAGCGCGTAGATCAGCGGCGAAGTCGCAGATCGTGAAATCGATTTCGTGCCCGACGGCAGACACCACAGGAATGGTGGATGCCACCACGGCGCGTGCGACGATCTCCTCGTTGAACTCCCACAGATCTTCGACACTGCCTCCGCCCCGGCCCACGATGATCACATCCGGACGCGGCAGGCCGTTTTGTTTCCAAGCATTCAGTTCCTCTAAGGCGGCCACGATCTCCTCCGCCGAGCCATCGCCCTGCACGCGCACCGGCGACACGATAATCCGCAGCCAGGGCGCGCGGCGGGCGAAGATGTTCAGCATGTCGCGCAAGGCCGCCGCTGCCGGAGAAGTGACCAGCGCAACGGTCGCCGGAAAACGTGGCAGCAGCCGCTTGCGCCCTTCATCGAAAAGGCCCTCCGCCTGCAATTTCCGCTTCAGCGCTTCGAACCGTGCCTGCAACAAACCCGCCCCCGCCGGTTCCACGCTCTGCACATTGAGCTGATATTGCCCCCGCGCCTCATACACCGTGAGCCGCCCCCGTGCCCGCACCTGCATGCCGTCTTCCATCGGCACCTGCTTCCGCCACACCCCACGCGCGAACAACACGCATGAAAGCTGGCAGCCATCGTCCTTCAGCGTGAAATACTGGTGCCCGCTCGGCTGCTTGCGGTAGTTGCTCACCTCTCCCTCGACCCAAACCTCACCGAATCCTTCCTCCAGCACACCGCGAACCGCCCGGGTCAGTTCGCTCACCGAGAAAACGTGCGGCCGGTCATTGGATTCGAGGGCTAAGGTATCGCTCACGCCGCGATGGAACCCGAACCGGCGTGCGTTGGCAAACTCCGCGCGCCAGCTTTGTCCCATGCCTCGCCTGCTCTTCCTGCTCCTTTGCTTCGTCACAACCGCTTTCGCGGAGGAGCTTCCGCTTCGTGTCGCCGTCACACCCAGTTCGCTACGCTTCACGTGGCCGGCACAGGCGGGGAAAATAGAGCTGCGCGAGCTGCCGCTACACACTTCGGCGACGGAAGCAGACGCGCGACCGGTGTGGACCGGTGAAGGCACGGAGGCGACAGTGCCGCGTTTCGACGGGGCACGCGACCGGCTGTTCGCAAAGTTTTCGCTGAACGACGGCACGCCGCAGTGCGTCACCGATTTTTCTGCACTGCCTCGGCGCACGAATTTACTTGGTTCGCTCGCGAGCAAGAAAGGCATTACCTGCCTCCTCGATGTGAAAGACGGCGAAGCGCTCGGTTTCGGGCAGTCGAACCAGAACATCGACATCGGCGGGTTGATGGACTGGCAAAGCGCAGCCCCGAAGATGAGCTTCGAGTTCGAGGGGCGAAAAATCGGACTGCGCCCTGCTGCCGTGGCGCGGCTCGATCACGACCTGCAGGCGCTCCACGCCGCGAAGATGCGCGTGACCGGCATTCTCCTCAACTATGTCCAGGCAACCACCCCTCGCAGCTCTCCCTTGGTCCATCCGCTCACCGATCCAAAGACGATCACGGCTGGACCGGCCGCTTTTAACACGGCCACCGCAGAAGGCGTATTTTTCTATCGCGCAATCCTGCACTGGCTGGTGGAGCGTTACACCCGCGAAGACGCGAAATTCGGCCACCTCGCCGGACTCGTGATCGGCAACGAAGTGCAGAGTCACTGGTCGTGGTATTATCTCGGAGCGGTCGAGCCCGAAGTGCTCCTGCGAGAATACAGCGCCGCACTACGCATTGCCGATCTCGCCACCAGAAGCGTGCACGCGGACTTTCCGATCTACGTCTCACTCGAACATCATTGGACGCTTCCGGCGTCGGAAGATCGCACACACGGCTTTACCGGGGTGGAGGTGCTGGAAGGTGTGAACGAGCGCGCGAAACGCGAGGGCGACTTTCCGTGGCATCTTGCGTTTCACCCCTACCCGGAGAATCTCGGCCAGCCGCGTTTCTGGAGCGACAAGTCGGCGCCGCTGCGCTTCGACGCACCGCGGGTGACCTTTCACAATCTCGAAGTGCTCCCGGTGTTCCTGCGGCAGCCACGCTTCCTTTTCGAAGGGAAGCCGCGCCGTATCGCCCTGACCGAGCAAGGCTTCCACTGTCCCGCGGAACCTGATGGCGAACTCGCGCAAGCGGCGGCGTTTGCGCTCGCCTGGAAGAAGGTGCAGGCGTTGCCGGACATCGAATCTTTCCTTTACCATCGCCATATCGATCACCCGCACGAAGGCGGGCTGAAGTGTGGCCTGCGGGAACACGATGGCTCGCCGAATATCCTCGGCATCGGTCGCGCGCGGAAGATCTGGGACGTGGTGCGAGCCGCGGGCACACCGGATGAGGATGCTGTCTTTGCTTTTGCGCTGCCAATCCTCGGCCGGAAGGACTGGCAGGATGTGGTCGCAACGAAGTTCGACCCGCCACGGCCGGTGAAACGTGAGCCGGGGCGAGTGGTGTTCGATTTCGTCGCGCAACGCGCGAAGGCACGGCAGGAAAATGTGCAGGCCGTCGAAACGCGCCGCATCGGACCGCCGGACGAAGTGCAGCAGGAGGCGTTACAGCAACACCCGAAACCGAAGGGCCGGGGGCTGCTGACTTATCGCGTGGTGATTCCGTCCGCCGTCGGCCAGAAGTGCCTGCTCGCAGGCGACGCACTGTTGAACAATCCGAAGAGCGGCGGCGCAGGATTCGCAGTCGAAATCGATGGACGCGAAGTCTTTTCGCGCCAACTCCATGGTGGGGAGCGCGTGCCGGTAGAAATCGATCTCGCTGAATTCCGAGGGCACGAAGCGACCATCGTTTTCATCGTCGATGCACTCGCCGACCCCGCCTATGACTGGGCTACGTGGGTCGCACCACGCGTGGTGCTGCGCTAAGAATCAGGGACCCTCAGGACGCCGTTAGGGCACCAGAAGCACCGTTAGTTTCTTCGGACCGTGGGCGCCGAGAACCAGGATGCGCTCGATGTCGCCGGTGCGGCTCGGGCCGGTGATGAAACCCATGAAACTCGGATAGCCCGTGGCGGCGTATTTTTGCGCGAGCAATTCGTAGGCGGCGGTGAGATCGGCCACGAGTTGCGAGCGGCGGGCGACGACGAGGTGATGCGGGGGGAGCACGCTGAGCGCGCGCCCGCCGGAACTGAGCGCGGTGACGCAGACACTGCCTGTCTGGGCGACAAGGCACTCGCATTCGGTGAGGCCCGCATCGCACGCCTCGAGCGCATTCTTTTCATAGCCCGTTTCGATGCGAACCGGCGTGAGGGCAGCAGGAAGCTTCGCCACCAGCGGATCGGTCAACTTGCCGCTGTGATAGGCGAGCTTCTGCCAGCCGTTGGCCTGCGCGAGTTGGGCGACGTGTTGCGCAGCGACGGCGGCGCTCTCGCAATCAACAAATTCCGTCTTCAGCGCCTCCGAAAGACGCGCAAAGACAGCGACGCGATCGCCGTGCGAAGGACCCACCGGCGGCAGCCACTCCCGAAACGGCGCCGTCACGTTCGAGGTCGCTGGTGCTGCCGGCTTTTCGTGATGGCGCGGCGCGGGTTCGCGCAGCGCTTCGCGAATCCGGGCAAAAATGGCCGTGCGATCGCCGCTCATTTCCCGGCCTCCTTTCGTTCAGCCCAAATTTGTCGGAATGTTTTCGGCGGGGCTTCGGGAAAGTCGCGGGTCTTCGTCCAGTCGCGCACGGGATCGAGCGGAGTGGCTTTCACGAGTGGATGCAGCGCAAGGCCGAGCGGAGCAAAGCGCGTGGCAAACGCGTAGAGACGCGGCCGGTTCATCAGCCACACAAAGCCACGCCACATCAGCTTCTCGGTCCAGGTGGGTTTCTGCTTCGTCGCGTTGCGCCGGTTGTGGAGCAGGTGGTGGTGGATATCGATCTTCACCGGGCATGCCTCGGTGCAGGCGCCACAGAGCGACGACGCGCCGCTGAGGTGCTTCCAATCCTGCAAGCCGCGGAAATGCGGTGTGATGACGCTGCCGATGGGGCCTTGATAGGTGGTGCCGTAGGCGTGCCCGCCGATGTTCTTGAAAATCGGGCAGACATTGAGGCATGCCCCACAACGGATGCAGTGAAGCGCGTCGCGCTGCTCGGGATCGGCGAGCAACCGCGTGCGGTGATTGTCGAGAAAGACGACGTGAAATTCCTCCGGGCCGTCCGTCTCACCGGGCTGGGCGGGGCCACCATACATCGAGTTGTAGCACGTCATGTTCTGCCCCGTGCCGGCGGTGCCGAGCATGGGCAGGAAGAGCGCGAGATCGGCGAGACGCGGCAGCACTTTCTCGATCCCCACGAGTGCGACGTGGATACGCGGATGGGCGCACGTGAGTCGCGCGTTGCCTTCGTTTTCGGTGATCGAGATCATGCCAGTCTCGGCGATGATGAAATTGGCACCGCTAATGCCCATGTCGGCCTCGATATAATGTCGGCGCAGCCAGCGACGCGCGATCATGGTCAGTTCCTCGGGCGAATCGGTCTTGGCGCTGCCGAGTTCTTTTTCAAAGAGGGCACTGATCTCGTCGCGCTTCAGGTGCATGCACGGGAAGACGAAGTGATATGGCGCCTCGTGCTTGAGTTGCTGGATGAACTCGCCAAGATCGCTCTCGATGACTTCGTAGCCGGCGTGCTCCAGCGCATCGTTGAGGTGGATCTCCTCGCTGGTCATCGCCTTCGACTTCACGATCGACTTCACGCTGCGATCGTGGGCGAGCTTGAGAATGTAATCGCGTGCCTGCTGACTGTTGCTGGCCCAGAAAACCTTTCCGCCCCGCGCGGTAAACTGTCGCTCGAATTGTTCGAGCATTTCGTCGAGGTGATTTAACCCCTCGTATTTAATTGCGCTCGCCGCATCGCGCGCATGTTGCCAGCTCGAATACGCCGACTCCGTCTTCGCTCGCGTGACCTTGTAGCCTCCGAGCGCTTTTCGCACAAAGGCGCGTCGGTCGGTATCGGCAGTCGTAACAGTGGAATCGGTCTGAAATTGCTCTTTCGGCGAATGGGCAAGGGTCATGCGCAGGTCCGACGCTTTGCGCGAGATTCCCCTTCCACGCAACGCCTGAAATCCTTGCCCGCCGGAAAGTGTTCGCTAGAACAGCGCGGCGCCCCGGGGCGCAAGACTCTCGTTTCAAGCTCATGAACTACGAACATCCGCGGGTGGAACCGCTCGAAAAACGCATCGTTCCTGCAACGACCTACTCGACCTTCGGTCTGGCCGGGATCAATGGCCTCAACGGCTTTACCATCACCGGCGGTGGGGAGACTGGGATCGACGTGGAGGTGTCATCGATCGCCAATGCGGGCGACGTGAATGGCGACGGGCTCAACGATCTGCTCGTCGGCATCGAGTTCACCGGGCGCATCACCGCCGGTCCGATGGACAAGGGACGCGTCGCGCTGATTTTCGGAAAAGCCGGCGGCTACCCGACGAATATTAATCTCGACTCGCTCGGTTCGGACGGCGTGATCTTCAACGGGCAGCAGGACTTCGATCACCTCGGCACGGCGGTCTCTGCGGCGGGCGACGTGAATGCTGACGGCCTCGACGACTTCATCATCAGTGCACAGGGCAACGACGCAGGAAGCTCGGGGAGCGAAGTCGGTGCGGCTTACGTCATCTTCGGCCGCACGACGTGGCCGACCACGGTGGCGCTCGCGTCGCTCAACGGCACGACCGGCTTCAAGATCGTCGGCGACAACACGCGCACCGGCACCGATGGCATCGGCGAAGTCGTCGGCGGCTTCAATCTCGTTGGCGCGGGCAAAAGCGGCGACTTCAATGGTGACGGCATCGACGACGTGATCGTGGGATCCACGCAATATAAACTCTTTGGCGGCCTCGAAGGTGGTGCGGCGTTCGTGATCTTCGGCAAGAACACGGCCACGAGCGGCGCCTTCACCACCCCATTCGCAGTTTCGGCGCTCGATGGCACGAATGGTCTCGCCATCGGCAGCTCCACGCAGAACGACCACATGGCCGTGCGCACGGGCTTCGTCGGTGACGTAAATCAGGACGGCCTCACGGACATCTCGATCAGCAACTCCGTTGAGACGCAGGCGAACCGGCGCACGTTCGTCATCTTCGGGAAAGGCACGGGTAATCCCGCGACGATCGACGTGAACTCCCTCACCACGGCGCAGGGCTTCGAGCTACCGGAGTTTACAAACGAGTCTTTCATCGGCCCGCTCGAATACGGCAGCGAGGTGACGATGCGGGACATCGATGACGACGGCGATCTCGACCTCGGCGTGAGTATCACCACGTTCGATTTCGCAACGCTCGACACGTATCAGGGCTACACCTTCGTGAAGAACAAGGGCACCGGCTATACGACAAATCCCTTCGGCCTTGCGAAGAACGAAGTGCGGCAGGTGCTCTTCGGCCTGGGCAATGTCGGGGTGGACGCGGAACGCGTGGACATCGGCGATTTCAACGGGGACGGACGCTACGACCTCATCGCTTACCAGACGAATATCAGCGACGATGTCGCTCCCGCGGTCTATTACGGCACGACTCCGACGGGTCGCTACCAGATCGACAATACCAAGAACTCGAGCGGTGTTTACTTTGGCGGCTTCGGCGTGGTCGGCGGAAATGGCTCCTTCGATCCCATTCCGAATTTCCTCGGCGACATCAATGGCGACGGCATCGACGACATTGCGCTGCGTCCGCCGCCGGCAACATTCGCGGGGAATGTGTTCATCGTCTTCGGCAGCGCGATCAATCCGAGCGCGGACGGCAAGACGGTGACGTATCGCGATGTGGACGGCGACACGGTGACGGTGAGGACGACCAAGGGCGCGTTTACGCGCCAGATGTTCACGATGACGCACCCCGAGGGCGCGGTGGACCGCGGGCAGATGCTCACGCTGCTCGATCTCGCCGCCGGCGCGAACGATCAGGACTTCTCCGGCGCGAACATCACGATCAGCGTGAAGAAAGGGAAGACGGGTGACGGCTACGCGGACGTGGGCGCGATCAATGCGACGGGCATCGACCTCGGCAATGTGACGATCCGCGGCGACCTCGGCTCGATCGATGCAGGGGACGGGGACTTCGTGAAGCCGGGGCTGAACAAGCTGGACGTGTATCGCTTCGGCCGTGCCGCGGGCGGTCCCGCCGTGCCGAGCAGCGACATCGTCGGCCGCATCGGTTCGCTCGTCGTGCGCGATGAGTTCGACAACGCCACGATCAACGTCAACGGCGCTGCGACCGAAGGCATCGGCTCCATCTCCGTCACAAAGAACTTCCTCGGCACGCTGAACCTCACGGGCCCGCTCGGCTCGCTCAAGGCGGTCGATCTGCTGACCGGTTCGATCATCGACGTGAACGGCACGAGCACCGCGAAAACGAGCATCACCGCGCGCGACATCGGCAACGGCGTTTCGATCGACCTCGCCACGACGCTCGGCAAGCTGAGCGCGAAACAGGTCGGCACGGCGACGATCAACGCCGCGCGCATCGACACGATCTCTGTCACTGGCGACACGAAGGCCGGCCTCGTGGGTAGCTTCGCCGGCACCGTGTCCGCGGCAGGCGGCGTCGGCTCGATGTCGGTGAAGGAAAACTTCTCCGGCGACCTCACGCTCGCGGGTCCGCTCGGCGCGTTCAAAGCCTTCGATATGGTCGCCGGCTCGAGTATCGACGTGAACGGCACGAGCACCGCGAAGACGACGATCACCGTTCACAATGTCGTGGACGGCGTGACGATCGACCTCGCGACGACGCTCGGCAAACTCACCGCCGCGCAGGTCGGCAACGTGACGATCAACGCGCTGCGCATCGATTCGCTTGCTGTGAATGGCGACACGAAGACCGGCCTCGTCGGCAGCTTCGCCGGCACCGTCACCGCCGCGAATGGCGTCGGCTCCATGTCGGTGAAGGAAGATTTCTCCGGCGATCTCGTGCTCGCCGGGCCGCTGGGGTCGTTTAAGGCCTACGATTTCGTCACGGGTGCGAGCATCGATGTGAATGGCACGAGCACGAGCAAAACGACCATCGCCGCTCATTCGATCGTCGATGGAGTCATCATCGACCTCGCTACCACTCTCGGCAAACTCACCGCCGCGCAGATTGGGAGTGCGACCCTCACGGCTGCGCGGATCGACACGCTTTCTGTCACCGGCGATACGCGGACCTCGTTGGCCGGCAGTCTCGCTGCCACCATCCGTGCGGCGGGCGGCGTCGGCACGGTGTCGGTGAAGGAGAATTTCTCCGGCAATCTCGACCTCACCAGCGGACCGCTGAACAGCTTCAAAGCCTACGACCTGACGAGTTCGGCCACCATCAAGGCTCTGGGCGTGAATACCACGAAGACCGGGATCACGGCACATGTCATCAACGATAGCGCGACCATCAACATCGCTAATACGATCTCGAAACTCACGGCAGCACGCATCGGCAACGCCACCATTACGGCCGACCGCATCGACAGCCTGAGCGTGAACGGCGACTCGCGGAATGCGATTCCTGGCGACCTCACCGCGAACATCACCCTCGACAACGCCGGCGTGACTGACGGCAAGATCAAGGCGCTCGGCACGGTGAAAATCGCCGGCACTTTCCACGACGCGACGATCAGCGCTACCGGCAGCGTGGGCAGCTTCAGCGCGGCGGCCATGCAGAATGCGCGGCTCTTCGCCGGCTACACGCCGACAATGCCCGCGACGCCGCTTACGGGGGGCACTTTCCCCGTCGCCGACACACTCATCGGCACGTTCACCATCACGGGCAAAGCCACCCTCACGACCGCCGTCGGCTCGATGGACGACAGTTTCGTCGTCGCCGCGAATCTCGGCACTGTCTCGCTCCCGACGGTCGACACAACGACCGGCACCGCGACATGGGGTTTCGCCTACCGCGACACGATCAAGAAGCTCACCGCCAAGACGCCCGCCTTCACCTACAACCTCACCACGGGCGGCACGCAGAGCACCGACGACTTTACCGTGGTGAAGCTGCCGTGATCGAGCTCTACCGCTGCACGAGCACCTCGGCGAGGTGCAGGCTCTTAAGGACGCGGCCGCTGTTGCGGTCGAGCCAGCCCTGGATCTGCATGAGACAGCTCAGGTCGTTGCTCACCACGTAGTCGGCGCTCGTCTCGAGGATGGAGTTGCACTTCACCTCGGCCATGGCGGTGGAGATTTGCGGATATTTCACGGCGAAGGTGCCGCCGAAACCGCAGCAGCTTTCGCCTTCGCTCATCTCGACGAGTTCAAGGCCTTTCACATTTGCGAGCAGCTCGCGCGGGGCGGCTTTGGTGCCGAGCTCGCGCAGGCCGTGGCAGCCGTCGTGGAAGGTCACCTTGCCTTCGAACTTCGCGCCGACGTCGCGGACGCCGAGTTTGTTCACGAGGAAATCGGAGAACTCGAAGGTTTTAGCGGAGAGGGCTTTCGCTTCGGCTTCCTCGGGCTGGTGTTCGAAGAGCTCAGGGTAAAAGACCTTCATCATGGCGCCGCAGGAACCGCTGGGCGCCACCACGACTTCCGCATCGCGAAAACACTTCATCTGCCGGCGGGCGACGTCGCGAGCTTCATCCCAGAAGCCCGAGTTGAAAGGCGGCTGGCCGCAGCAGGTCTGGGTCTCTGGATACTCGACGGTATGGCCGAGGCGTTCGATGACCTGGACCACGGCCATGGCGGCCTGCGGGTAGAAGGAGTCGATGAAGCAGGGAATGAAAAGCGTGACACGCATCGGCGGACTGGCGAGATAGCGGGGTTCCAACGGGTCGCAATGCCGGAAATCCGGTTGCGCCCGGACGATGCCGCGCTTTTGCATCGGTATCCGCCTTGAGCCCATGCCATCCGATCTGCTTCTCGACCATTTTCAAAACCCGACGCCCGCCGACCGCGGGCGGGTCCTTTGGATTTGGAATGGCTCGCTGGATCGAGCGCATCTGCTGCGGCAGTTGCGTCACTTTCAGGCGCAGGGCGTCGCGGGGGTGATCATTCGGGCGGGGGCGGGATTGCGCACGGCTTATCTCGACAAGGATTGGTTCGAATTGGTGAATCTGTGCGCGGACGAAGCGGCGCGGCTCGGGCTGAAGTTGTGGCTTGCCGATGAGGAGCGGGGGCCCAGCGGCACCGCCGGGGGGCGGATCACGACGGAACTCACGCACGCGCGCCGGCTTTTGCGGCTGAAGATGGGCGGGGCAAAAGTCGAGTGGCCGCGGAGCAGTGCTTTCGTGAAAGCTTATGTCGCGCGGGTGGATGGGCTGGAAATTCGCGAACTGGAGCCGCTGGCTTACCAAGCCACCCCACCAGAGGACGACCGCTCGGTGCTGATCTTTAGCACGGAAGTGTGCGGGCCCGAGAACATTTACAACGGTCACCCGCCGCTCGACCTGCTCTCCCGCGAAGCGACGGCGGAGTTTATCAAGACGACGCATGAGCGTTATCGCAGCCGCTGCCTCACGCGGCTGGGCACGGTCATCGATGGCTTTCTCACCGACACGCCGAGCCCGGGGACCATCATGAGTGCGAGTGGAAGTGCGCCGGATGCGCAGTGGACCGTGCCGTGGACGGCGGGACTTTGGACGGAATTCCAGAGCGCCTGGGGTTATGACCTGCGCGAGCATCTGCCGGAGCTGTTCCTCTTCCCGGAAGGACGGCGGCTTTCGCGGGTGAAACTGAACTTCGCGAGCACGATCCAGCGTCTGCTGGAAAATAACTGGCTGCGGCCGCTGCGCGAATGGTGCGAAGGTTGCTGGGTGAGCCTCGCGGGGAGACTCCCCGGAGGGACTTCCGCAGCCGAGCAATCGGCCGCCTGCCCTTCGGTGATGCGCGTGGTCGAGTTTCTCGATGTGCCGGTGATCTCCGGGCCGGAATTCCCGACGCTCAAGCACGTCGCCAGTGCGGCGCGGCAGGCAGGTGGACGTCGTGTGCTCGATCTCACCCCGCCGGGGAGAGATTCCGCGACGCTCGACTCGCTCGCGCTACGCGGAGTCACGGCCGCTTTTCCCGGTGTAGAGCCGGCTTCACGCGGCGGCATCGCCAAGCGTGTTTATGCGGACCGGCTGGAGCGGTCCCTGGCGGATGCTTCCGCGCGGCTCCATCTGCTGCTCGGAGCCGGCGATCGCGTGTGCGACGTAGCGATCATCAATCCGATCGAAACGGCGTGGGCGCAGATGCACCCTGGCTGGACGACGAGCGAGGAAGTCCGCGCTCTGGAACACACGGCCGATGAGACCGCGGGGTGGCTGAACGAGGCGCAGATCGATTTCGACGTTCTCGACGAAGGCATGCTTTCCCGCACCGCTTCCGTGCTGAATGGGCGGCTCGGGTTTGGCCGCGCCAGTTATCGAGTCGTCGTGGTGGCTGGCAGCGTGACACTCCGCAGCACGACGCTCGAATTGCTCCGGCAAATGACGGTGACCGGTGGAACGGTCGTCTTCATGGGAGAACCGCCGACGCACATCGATCTGCGGCCATCGAGCGCGGCGTTGGCGCTCGCGGTGGATGCCACCCGCATCGGCTTCAATCGCTCCGATCTGCTTCGTGCCGTGGCGCCCGACGCCCCCGTGGTGATTTTCGAAAGCGGCACCGGCCAGAGCGACCTGCTCTGCCAGGTCCGCCGCACTGGGGATCGTTGGATCGTGGCGCTCATGAATACCTCGGCCACCACGAATCACGACAGCGTTTCGGTGCTGCTTGAAGGCGGCGGTGCGGTGATCGAAGAGTGGCGCTACGAGACGGGCGACACCGTGCCGGTTGAGACTGAAGCGGGCCGCTGGCGCACGTCACTAGCACCACAGGCACTCCGCATCTTCGTCGCCAGCGCGACGGAATCGCCAGCGCGCTCGCATGGAGCCACCGTGCGGGGCATCGAGAAGGACGATCTTTCCCTGCACCTGTTTGAGAGTGCGGAGTGGCAGTTGCCGCGCGATCCGTGGCAACCGCCGTGCGATTTGATCGCGCTCGATGTGATGCTGCGGGAGAGCACGAAGCGCCCCACCCGGGAAGCGGTGCAAATCCAACCCTGGGCGCGCGAGGAATCCTTCGGCTCGACCATGCGGGTGAAGCGCCTGAGCCTGCGTTTCCGTTTTCGGCTCGAGGGGATTCCCCATGAGCCGTTCGACCTGCTCGTCGAATCCCCCGGAAGCTGGCGGCTCACCCTGAATGGCAGCGCGATCCGCCTCCCCACGAACACCGAATGGTATGGCGACCCCAGCCAGCGCCGGGTGCCCCTGCCGATCGATTTTCTGCGGGCCGGGATCAACGAGATCGTTGCCCTCGTTCCGTTCATCGACGAGACGGACCTGGAACCGGTCGGGTTGCTGGGCCGGTTCACCGTGAAACCCGGCGAAGACGGTCCCATTCTTCATCCGCACTAACTCATGGATTCCTACGCGCTCGCTCGCGAAGCCTACGCCACGCTAGGGGTCGATTCGGAGCAAGCCCTGGCGCAACTCGCGGCGACTCCTATCTCGATTCACTGCTGGCAGGGCGATGATGTGCGAGGCTTCGAGGGCGCGGGCGAGCTCGGCGGGGGACTCGCGGTGACGGGTGCGTATCCGGGGCGAGCGCGCAACGCACGGGAACTGCGTCGCGATCTCGATCAAGCGCTTGGCCTCATCCCCGGACGGCACCGGGTCAACCTGCACGCGATCTATGCGGAAGGTGGCGGCAAACGCGTCCGGCGCGATCACCTGGAGACCGATCATTTTGCCGCGTGGGTGGAATGGGCTGCGAAGCGTGGGCTTGGCCTCGATTTCAACCCCACGTGTTTTTCGCACCCGAAAGCCGCGGATGGCTTTACTCTCAGTCATCGCGATCGTGGTATTCGTGAATTCTGGATCGAGCATTGCGCTGCCTGCCGCGGCATCGCGTGGGCGATGGGGAACGCTCTGGGCAAACCTGCCGTATGCAATTTGTGGATTCCTGATGGCAGCAAGGATCTGCCGGTGGATCGGAGGGGTCCACGTGAGCGCCTGGCAGAGTCGCTCGATGCGGTCTTCAAGCATCCGTGGAAATCGCTGATCGATTCGGTCGAGCCGAAGCTCTTCGGGATCGGCAGCGAAAGCTACGTGGTAGGCTCCCATGAGTTCTACCTTGGCTATGCGGTAAAACGAAAGAAGGCGCTGTGCCTGGACGCCGGACACTTTCACCCAACCGAAAATGTGGCGGACAAAATTTCCAGCGTGCTCCTTCATGTGCCGCGCGTGCTGCTCCATGTGAGCCGGGGAGTGCGCTGGGACAGCGATCACGTGGTGCTCTTTGATGACGCCACGCGGAACATTTTCGAGGAGGTGGTCCGGGGGGGCTGGCTCGAACGAGTTTCGATCGGGCTCGATTATTTCGACGCCTCGATCAATCGTGTAGCAGCTTGGGTGATTGGCACTCGGGCGGCACAGAAAGCTCTGCTCGCCGCGTTTCTCGAACCCACGCCACGTCTTCGTGAATACGAATCGAACGGCAATTTCACCGCGCGGCTCGCCTTGCTGGAGGAAGTCAAAACGCTCCCGCTGGGCGCGGTCTGGGATGAATTCTGCCGCCGACAAGAAGTGCCCGTCGGCTTCGCCTGGCTCGAAGGGGTGGCCCGCTATGAACGGGAAGTGCTTTCGCGCCGGCTCTGATGAGACTCGGGTGAGCAGCATAACGTTTCGAGTGGCATCCACGCCGACTTTGGCCAACCCTCCGCGCCGCCGAATCTAATGCTCACCTTCATCCTCCGCCGACTTGCCTCGATGGTGCTCGTTCTTTGGGCGGTGGTGACGCTCACCTTCGTGATCGTCTATGTGGCGCCGGGCGATCCCTTCGTGAAAGAACGCGATATTCCCAAGGAAATCGTCGCGCAGATGAAGAAGCGCTACAAGATCGAGGGGCCGATGTTCAACCAATACTGGTCCTACCTCGGCGACATGCTGCACGGCGACCTGCGGCTCTCGCTCAAATTTAAAGAGCGCTCGGTGAATCAACTGCTCGGCGATGGCATGCCAGTCACGGCGACGCTCGGCTTAGCGGCGCTGGTGATCGCCACATTTGGCGGGATCTGGCTCGGAACGCTCGCCGCCATTCGTCAGCACACCTGGGTCGATGGGAGCGCGATGTTCGTCGCCCTCGCGCTGATCAGCCTGCCGACCTTCGTCATCGGTCCCCTGCTCATTTTGGTCTTCGCGTTGTGGCTGGGGTGGCTGCCAGTCGGTGGATGGAGTTCGTGGCGGAGCCTCATTCTTCCATCCATCACGCTCGCGGGTCCGTATGTGGCTTACATCGCCCGTCTCATGCGTTCGTCGCTGCTGGAGACGCTGTCGCAAGATTTCATCCGCACCGCTCGTGCAAAAGGGCTCGACGAAACGACCACCGTCTATCGTCACGCGCTGAAGGTGGCGGTGTTGCCGGTGGTCAGCTTCCTCGGCCCTCTCGCCGCCAATCTCCTGACCGGCTCGCTCGTCGTGGAGACGATCTTCAATATCCCCGGCGCGGGTTCCTATTTCGTCCAGTCCATTCTGAACAGCGACCGCTATCTCATGATGGGCACCACGATCGTCTATTGCGCGCTGCTCATCGTGCTGAACTTCCTCACCGACATCTCTTACACGTGGCTCGACCGCCGCATTAAGCTGCATGAGTGAACCGATGGTGACCCAACCCGGAGTCTGGACGCGGCTGCGCCGAAATCGCACCGCCATGGGTTCGCTCATCCTGCTCGCGGTCATCGTGGTGCTCGCGCTGGTGGGACCGTGGTGTTTCGATTACCGGCCGGATGTGACGAGCCGGGTGCAGTTTCACCCGCCCTCGCACGAATACCCGTTCGGCACCGATCTGAACGGCCGCGACGTGCTTTCGCGCACGGTCCAGGGCGCGCGTATTTCGTTGCTCGTGGGGCTGTGCGGCGCGCTCATCAGTTTCGCCGTCGGCACGGGCTACGGGATGGTCTCTGGCTACTTCGGTGGACGCGTCGATGGCTGGATGATGCGTTTCGTCGATATCCTCTACTCGATCCCACGGCTGCTCATCATCATCGTGGCCGTGTATGTCTTCGACAAGCCGCTCAAGGAATGGCTCGCCGCGCAGGGCTGGCTGGGCATGGTCGGTTTTTCGCGCGTGGCGCTGCTCATTGTGGTTCTCGGGTTCAATGCCTGGCTCAGCCTTGCTCGCATCGTGCGCGGCCAGGTGCTCGCGTTAAAAGAACAACAGTTTATTCTCGCCGCCCGCGCCCTCGGCCAGAGCCACACAAAAATCATCGTCCGCCACCTGCTGCCAAACTTGATGGGCCTGGTGATCGTTTACCTCACGCTCACCATTCCGCAGGTCATCCTCGATGAAAGCTTCCTCAGTTTCCTCGGCCTCGGCATCCAGGCCCCGCAAGCGAGTTGGGGTTCCCTCCTCAGCGATGGCGCCAACGTCATCAACCCCGTGCGCAGCTACTGGTGGCTCCTCGTCTTCCCCGCCCTTGCCATGAGCCTGACCCTGCTCGCCCTCAACTTCCTCGGCGACGGCCTGCGCGACGCCCTCGACCCGCGGCAGAAGCGGTAGGGTCGATCAGCCTATGTTGGCTTCGCCCAAAAACGGCTGAATGGAACCAACGGTGGCGATTTCGCGCCCGAAATCGGTGCTCATGAATGCCGCATCGGGAATGATGCCGACCCTCCCAAGGTCAAGGCGATCCGCGTCCCAACACGTTGCGATGGTCGGATCTTCATGGAAGCGTCCATCGGTATGCCAGACGCAGGCGTGATGCAGAGCCTCGAATCGCGCTTCGTCGAGTTCGAAGGCGCTGCCCCGCAAGATCCTCGCATATTCGGCGCCTCGAGCCCCGTGTCCTTCATCCCAGCCATCGTTTTCCCTGCGGGAGTCGTGGAATAGAGCGAACAAGCGCACGACGACCAGGTCCGCCCCGGTGCGCCTCGCTAGCACGATTCCGTTTCGCTCCACTCGGCGCCAATGGTCCGGACCATGGACTGAATAGCCCGGGTGATGAAACTGGTTCGTCACCACTTGCCAGAGTGAGGCAAAATCGTCGTTCATTCGGCAATTTACACGGACATTAGCTTCGATCGCGACAGGCATTTTCCAGTCATGACGCGCGCCGGGGAGGTTTCAGTTGAGGAGTGAGGGCTTCTGAACAACGGTAGGTGGATGAATCCGTCTTCTTCTTCCGCCAAACCTCGCGTCGTCGTGGGGATGAGCGGTGGCGTGGATTCGAGTGTCGCAGCCTATTTACTGAAGCAGCAGGGCTACGATGTGGTCGGGGTGACGATGAAAGTTTGGCCGCAGGATTGTATCTCCCGCGAGGCGGATAAGTGCTGCGGGCCGCAAGCCATCGCGGACGCGCGAAGCGTGGCGCATTCGATTGGAGTGCCGCACTACGTTGTGGACGAGGCGGTCAGCTTCGAGCGGACGGTCATCGATTATTTCACCGCGGAGTATCGCGCGGGTCGCACACCCAATCCGTGCGTGATGTGCAACGAGAAGGTGAAGTTCGGCAACCTGTGGCAGAAAGCACGCTCGGTGGGCGCGGAGTTCATCGCCACGGGGCATTATGCGATCGTGGAGCACCACTTGGACCGGGCAGTGCTGCGGCGCGGGGTCGATCCGCGCAAGGACCAGAGCTACTTCCTTTTTTCACTTCGCCAGGAGCAACTGCTGCGGGCGCTCTTTCCGCTCGGCGGAATGGAGAAGTCCGAGATCCGGAAGATCGCCCGCGAGATCGGCCTGAAGACGGCGGACAAGGTGGATAGCCAGGAGATTTGTTTCGTGCCGGGGAACGATTATAAGGCCTTCCTCAAGTCGCACCTCGGTGAAAAAGAATTTCATCCTGGCCGGCTGCGCGACAAATGGGGCGCCGACCTCGGGCCGCACGATGGTATCGAGCTTTTCACGATCGGCCAACGCAAGGGCCTGCCTGGCGGGAGTGCTACACCACGCTACGTGATCGACATCGACCCCGCGACCGCGAGCGTAATCGTGGGCGAAGCGGAGGATCTGATCGTGGAGGAGTTTGAGATCGATAACGCGATGTGGCATGTCGATGCGAACGAGCCGTTCGAGGCGACGGTGAAGATTCGCTATGGCCATGCCGGCGCGTCGGCGACGGTGGAGCCGCAGCCAAATGGCCGTGCCCGCGTTCGCCTGCACACGCCGACGCGTGCGGTAACGCCTGGACAAGCCGCGGTGTGTTATCGCGACGACGCGGTGCTCGGCGGCGGGTGGATTTGCCGACAAGCGGCGTTGGTGGTCGCGTGAGCGCGCTCGTCGTCTTCGCGACGTTTCCAGATATCGATGTGGCGCGCCGCATCGTGCGCACACTGGTCGAGGAACGCCTTGCCGCGTGCGGAAATCTCGTCCCCGGCGCCGAGTCGATCTACACTTGGAAAGGCGCGGTAGAAACGTCCGCGGAAGTATTGGGCGTGATGAAGACGGAGGCAGCGCGTTACGAGCAACTCCAGGCGCGGTTGAACGAACTTCACCCCTACGAAGTGCCGGAGTGTATCGCTTTCCCGATCACGGCAGGGCTGCCGGATTATCTGCGCTGGGTGGCGGAGTCGGTGCGGTAGCGCGCCGCGTGCGCCAGAACCACATACCGCCCGGCAGGCTCCACAACAGGTCGTTCGTGACCAGCAAGACGGAAAGAGCCACGACCGTTTCATTCGCCCCGGCACCGGAAACTCCGCTCAGGGTAATGTGCAGGTCTTTAAAGAAATGGATCAGCAAAACCTCGCGCAGGCCGTGGCCATTGACCGTGACCGGAATCATCACCAACAGGAGCACGATCGGCATGATGAGCACAACCTGCGTGTAGCTGATCGCCACGCCGAGCGAGCGCGCGAATAGAAAAACGATGAGGAAATTCCAAAGGTGAATCGCAAACGACAGGGACAGAGCGCCCAGCAGGTTGAGATTGAAACGGAAGCTGGAAAAGGCAGCGGCGAGGGTCCGCTGGATTCGGCCCAGCCAGGGGGTGGATTGCAAAAAGCGCCAGGCCAGCCAACCGCCTAGCCACGCCACTCCTAGCGCCAGCCCCGCGAAAAGAGCGAGGGTGGGAATCGACACCGTCCACGAAACGAATGCCAGATGGGGGATCGACACAAAAGGCAGCGCCGCTCCCGCCAGCACCAGCAGCGCGACCAGCGCGCTCACGCGATCGACAAACACCGTGGCCGTCGCCGGCGCTTTTCGATCGGGCACCAACCGGCAGATCTGAATCATTTTGACGACGTCTCCCCCGGTGCTGCCCGGCAAAACCGAGTTGAAAAACTGCCCCGCCCACGTCAGCGGAAAGACCGTCGTGAAGGGCACGCCGAACTGTTGCTGCTTCAAAAACATGCGCCAGCGGAGCGCCAGCATCGCGATGAGCGGGAGCGTGAAGATCGAGCCAATGAGAACGAGCCGGACGTCTGCCTGGCGCAAGATGGAGCCAAGCAAAACCCAGTTCACCTTGCGCACCACCAGGGCGATCAACGCCACCGAGACCACACAGCGAAGCAGGAACCCCGCAGCACTGCGCCGACGATCCGGAGCCTCGGCAGCGAGGGGTGCGGAGGGCATTAAAAATTGATCCGGTCTTTCTCGACGACGTGCGGGAGCTTGCGGACGTGCGTGAGAATGGCGCCGATATACTCGCCGAGAATGCCGATGAAAAAGAGCTGCACCGAAGAAAAGAGAAACAGTCCGATCACCACCGGCGCGGTGCCGGCGGAAAAGCGTTCCCAGAACAGCAGCTTGTAAACGAGGTAGCCGATGGCGGTCAGGAGGCTCAGAAAGGCGAGTGCAAACCCAGCCATGGTCGCGATGCGGAGCGGCACCTTGGTATGCGTCGTCAGCCCCAGCATCGCCATGTCGTAGAGCGTATAGAGATTGTTCTTCGTAAAACCGCGTTTCCGCTGCGGCTGCCGATACGGCACGCGGATGAGCGGTAACCCCATTTCGGAAATAATCCCGCGAAAATACGGATAAGGATCGTTCAACTCGCGGCAGTATTTGACGATCGCCTGATCGTAGAGCCCGAAGCCGGTGAAGTTCTCAATGATCTCCGTATCCGCCAGCCGATGCACGAGCCGGTAGTAACAGCGCCGGACGAAAAAGAAGAGCGGGCTTTCCTCACTCGATTCTTTCACCGCGACCACCGCCTTGTTGCCCGCTTCCCAGAGCTCCAGAAATTTCGGCATCATCTCGGGCGGGTCCTGCAAGTCGGAGACGATATAGATCACCGCCTCGCCGCGTGCTTCGAGCAGGGCGTGATAGGGGGAGCGAATATGGCCGAAGTTTCGCGCATTGAAGATCACTTTCAGCCGCGGTTCGGTGGCGGCGAGTTTGCGGAGAAGGTCCTGCGTCCCGTCGCTCGAAGCATTGTCGATGACGATCAGCTCCCATTCGTATTGCGGCAGACCTTCCAGAACCGCCGTCACACGGCCAAAAAACTCCTCGATGTTCTCCGCTTCGTTGAAGCACCCCGAGACGACGGAGATGCGTTTTTTGGCCAGCTCAGATCCCACGGTCGTAAATCTGTTTCTTCAGGTCGTCGTCGTAAGCGTAGGGCGTATCGACCTGCTCGATGGTGAGCGGCTGATCCTTCTTCACATCGGCCAGCAGAGCCTGCCCGCGCATGATTTCGCGGCAGGAGAGCTGTCCCTTTTGCAACGGGACGGCGAGGTAAAGATCGTCCTCGGTGAGCGCGTGACCCGCCGTGAGATCGCGCCGCGCATAGACGCCGCGCACGAGGTTATCGAGATACTTCACTTCGTCCGGTGGGCACTGCCGTTTCACCGTGCCGGGATGCCCGCACATCGCTTTCACGCGCTTGAAGGCCTTGAACCACGTATCGATCTGGTGCGGCTGCGAGCAGTAGGGCGAAACGGGAATGCCGTCGGCATCGATGTCGATGTGCCGCTCGAAGGTCCGCGCGCCCTTGGCATAAGCGACCGCGAGGCTCGTCTCCCAGTCCTGATATTCGTGGGTCGAAAGACCGATGGTGTGATTCGGATAGCGCTGCCGCAGATAGTCGATCTGGTTGAGCTGCAGATCGCGATTCTCGGTCGGGTAGAGCGACACGCAGTGGTTCAGGCCGAGCGGAATGTTGCGGTTGTCGAAGAAGGTGACGAGATCGTCCGTATCCTTCACCGACGAACCGCCCGACGAGGCCAGCACCGGTTTGCGCGATTTGGCGATGCGTTCGATGAGGAACCAGTCGTTGATGTCCGAGCTCGCTAGCTTGATCAGCGGAATTTCAAGTTCATCGCAAAGATCGACGGACTTTTCGTCGAACGGCGTCGCGCTTGGGATGCAGCCCGCTTTGCGAATCGCATCGACCAGCACGGCGAAGTCCTGCTTCGTGAGCCGCGTATCCATCGTTTTCTTGATGTAGCGAATGTCGGTGCGGGTGCGGAAGTCCTGATGGATGAACGAGTCCACATCGCGGAACTGGAGCTTGATGGTCGCGCGCACATTGTTGAAGCGGACGACCTTGGAAAAATCGGCGATGATCTTCAGTCCGCGCTCGAGTTTGCCCCAATGGTTGTTGGCCATTTCGAGGACGAATAGCTCTTCGAAAAAATCACGATGAATCATGGGTGGTAGGGAATTAGTTCAGCAGGTCTTCGAGCTCGGCGAAATGCGAAAGACTCGCGATGGCGGGGCCGGTCGGCTGGCCGTAACCGTAGCGGGCTGCGATAAAGGCAAAGCCACAAGCCTCGGACGCCGCGGCGTCGTCGTGGCCGTCGCCCACGAGGAAGGTTGCTTCCGGCACGAGGCTAAAACGCTCAGCTACATGCCGCGTGAGGTCAGGTTTGTTGGAGAAAGGCGGATCCTGGGAGTCCGGGCCGGCAATGAAAACGAAGTGATCGAAAAGGCCGTTATAGGCGAGAAGCCGGCGAGCCGGGGCGGTCGGTTTGTTCGTCACGACGAAGAGACGATGGCCTTTGCTCACGAGTTGTCCGAGCACCATGGCGACATCCGGATAGGGCTCCGAAAGCAGGCAGCCTTCGTCGTCGTAGTGCGCACGAAAGGTGGCGACCAGCCGGGCGAGGTCGGCTTCGGCCAGCTCGGGCCAGAGGCGGCGGAACATCACCGCGATGGGTGGGCCAATGACCATGCTCAGATCGGGAACCGGCGCTCCCGGCATCACCCGCTCGATCGCTACCTTTGCGGACGTCATGATCCCCGGCAGCGAATCGACGAGCGTGCCGTCGAGGTCAAAGAGGATGTTTCGTCCGGCGGTCATAGGCATCCCATTTTTCGCAAATCCCGTGCCGCCTCCGCCACCGGCTTTCGCGCTTCTCCCGCCCGGGCCAGCACCAGTAGCCCCATCAAAGCGTCTTCTTCTTCAAAAGGGATGCGGCAGGATATTTCGAGGTCGGCAAGAATCGCCTCACGCAGAGGGGCGATGCGACGGGAGAGGCTGCCGGAGAAGACCACTCGGTTCCACGCACCCGCAGGTGAGAGTCGCCGGGCCGCCGCCGTGTAGTTCGTGGCCATCGATTCGAAAGCGGCGCGGAAAATCGGTCCGAGGTGCAGGTTCTCCTCGCGAAGATTTTGCAAGCCGCCCGCCGAACCAGTCGCACACGGAAAGAAAGAAATGTCCGCTTTAACGTCCGTCGATTCGGTGGCTGCCACGGCCTCGGCAATTTTTGTCCACGGATCGACTGGAGGCGTGTCTGCCAATTCGGTCAGCAGGCCAATCAAGGCGTTCAAAGCCCGCCCCGCAGGCAGATGAGTGATCGTGCGCAGAAAAGCACCATCGAAAAACGGACGAACCTGATAATCTCCCGCCTCCGCTGATTCCGCGATGAGGCTGACCTGCGAACCGGTGGCGACGTTGACAGAAAGCTCGCCCGGTTCCAGGCCAGCGCCGAGCAGTGCCACCTGTTGATCGCCGAATGTGGGAAAGAACGGCAAGGCCTTTCCATGCACGCGCAGTTCGCCCCACGGTTCCAGCGCGGTCGCGACGCGCGGCCAGGCGAGCCTGTCCAGGCCAAGCCGGGCGAGCACGGGTCGATGCCATTCTGCCGCCGCTACGTCGAAAAGGCCGTGCGCGGCGGCGTGGGTAGGACTCGTGACGGGTGCCGTGGCGCCGAGATGCGCAAGGACAAAATCGCTCAACGCCGTGACGTAATAGCCTTCGGGCAATTCACCGCGCTGATGCAACGCGCCGAGCGTTGTGAGAGGCAATCCCGGCCGCAGCTCGTTGCCGAGTGCGACGACTTCCGCCGGGCTGAGCGCGGCCCTTACCGCATCGAAATGCGTGCCGCCTCCCTCGTGCGGCCAGAGGCAGCGCTGGTCCTGCCAGGAGATGAACGGCGAACGCGCACGGCCTTGATCGTCGCACAAGACGAAGCCGTGCATCTGTCCCGAAAGCCAGACGCCGGCGCAATCCGGAGCGAGCCGCACGGTTTCCTCAATCAGTCCACGCGCGGCGTTGGCGATCGCGACGGCATCGACTTCGCGCACCCCGGCCGGGCGCCCCTCCAGAAACGGAGGGAACGGGTGGCGACGAATCTCACTCAGCGTGCCGCTCTCGATGTCGAGAACGGCGGCCTTGAGGAAGGTCGCTCCCAGATCAAGGCCGGCGAAGCGCATTCCATTCGGACAGGTAAGCCTCCACCCCCGCTTCGAGACTTTCGTCGTAAGCACGTGGCACGATCTTCAATCCTCCGAGGCGATCGGCGAGGATGAGATTGATGCGGCCATCAGCCACCTTCTTATCGCGTCGTGAGGCGTCGATGAGTTCGCGGCCGGAAATCGGAGCGGGCAAAGTCCAGCCAAAGTGTTTGGCGATGAACTCGTGGACCGTGCGGAAGTCCTGTTCACTCAGCACGCCCCAGCGCCAGGCAAGGTAGTTCACCAGATCGATACCCCACGCCACCGCCACGCCATGCGGAACGGCGTGATGCGTGATGGCCTCGAGCGCGTGCCCGAAAGTGTGGCCGTAGTTCAAAATGCGGCGCAGATCGCGCTCGTATTCGTCTTCCTCGATCACCCCCTGCTTCACGACGAGACTCTGCCGGACGAAGGTGGCGAGTTGCGGGTTGCGCCAGCCATCCTTTTCGACGGCCGCGTGGAGTTCGGCAAAAAGCTCGGGCCCGCTTCGCGTGAGGTGGAGCTTGAGAATTTCCCCGTAGCCAGAGCACAGCTCAGTGTCGCTCAGCGTGTCGAGAAAGCGAAGACAGATCCACACGTGGGCCGGCGAATGAAAGACACCGAGTTGATTTTTGTAGGCGCCGAAATTGATGCCGCACTTTGCACCGATACAGCTATCCGCCATGCCGAGCAGCGTCGTCGGCACGTAATACCAGCGCAGGCCGCGGTAATAGAGATGCGCGGCAAACGTGGCGATGTCCTGGATAATGCCGCCACCGATCGCGACGACAGTCGTCTGTTTCACGCAATCGTTGCGCTGGAAAAATTCGAGCACCCGCAGCACGCCCGGCGGAGTTTTCTCGTCCTCGGTCGCGTCGATCTCGCAGTGAGGATGCGCGGCCAGCGCCGGCGCGAGTGGGGCCGCGTAGATTCGCGAAATGTTTCGATCGACCAGAAGAACGGCCTTGGGCAGCCGGGTGATCTGTTCGACGAGCGCTTCCAGCGTCTCGGGAAATTCGACCGTGTAGTTGCCCTGGCCGGAGTGAATGTGCAAAGGATCGAGTGCATTCATTGACAAAGAAAACCGCCGTCGATGATGGCGAGCTGGCCGGTGATGTAGGTGTTTTCGTCCGAGCCGAGGAAGTGCACGTAACGCGCGATTTCTTCCGGTTCAGCAAGCCGGCCGAGAGGCACCTGCGCACAGAGCGCGGCGATCTGCTCCGGCGAGTTGTTCTGGCGCGTAAGATCGGTGGCGACGAATCCGGGACAGACCGCGTTCACGAGGACGCCGCGTGGCCCGTATTCAAGCGCGGCAGTGCGGGTGAGACCGCCGAGCCCGGCCTTGGTCGCCGCGTAACCAGCCCGCCCGGGCCGGCTCACGAGCGCATAACAGGAGGCGATGTTTACGATTCGTCCCCATCCGCGCTCACCCATTCCGCGTGCGACATGCTGCATGAGCCGCAGCGGCGCGGTGAGGTTGATTGCGACCATGCGGTCCCAGTCGTCGCTGGAGAGTTCGTCGAGCGGGCGAACTCGATTTTCGGCCGCGTTGTTAATGAGCACGTCCACCTCTGGCGCAGCGGAGAGAAATTCCTGGACGGCTTCCGGGTTGGCGAGATCGAGTTCTTCGCGCGACGGCGCGAGCACTTGATGGCCCCTTGCACGGAAGAGATCCGCGATGGCACGACCGATCCCCCGCCCTCCTCCCGTGATTAAAACACGTCGGCTGGAAGAGCTCATGTTCCGGGAGGCGGTGGGATGAACATGTTCTCGGCTAGTTCTTCGCGGCTGAGGAACGGAGCCATGTCCTCGAGCGGCGCGGTTACCATGCGTCCGTCCGGCAGGCGGCGCGAGGAGAGCTTCGGCGCGAAGGGCTGCGCGAGATCGAGCACGACTTCACAAAAGGCGGGTCCGTCCGTCGCGAGCGTTTCCGCGATGGCGTCCGGCAATTCGGCATGATTCGATGCGCGCCGGAAGGGCAGATCGAAAGCGGCGGCGATTTTCTCCCAATTTGGAAAGCTGACACCCGACTCGTCGCCGCAGCCCACCACGTTGTCGGGAAAAAAGTTCTGCTGCGTCTGACGGATCGAATGATAGCCGCGGTTGTTCAGGACGAAAATCTTCACCGGCAAGCGAGTCCCGGTGATCGTCTGGAGTTCCTGCAGATTCATCATGATGCTGCCATCGCCCGCGACGCAGATCACTCGCGTGCCATCACCCCTGGCCAGCGCAGCTCCAATTGCCCCCGGCAGATCGTAACCCATCGGCGCGCAGCCCGAGTTGTGATACATGCGCAGGCCGGGCCAGATCCGTCCGGCTTGGAATACCGCGACGCAAGCCGTGCCGTCGCCGGTGACCACCACATCGCTGCCGTCGAGGCGCTCGAAAAGCCGCTCCACGAAACAGTAAGGATTCACCGATTTCGTATCCCAATATTCCGGCAGCACGACCGGATAACGGCGGCGTCTCTCCGCGCACCATTGCTGCCATTTCCCGTGTTGCGCCGGGTTCGCGCCCGCGCTGTGCGAAACGAGTCGAGGCAGGAAATCGCGCAAGTCCGCGTGGACCGGAAAATCGGGTCGCACGGTTGGTTTCTTCAGCTCTGCCGCATCGACATCCACCCAGGCTTTCCAAGCCCCACGGGCGAAGTTTTCCCAGTTGTAGCTGATCAGTCGGATGTTGAGCCGGCAGCCGAGGACGAGGAGAGCATCGGAGTTCTGCACCGCAAAGTTACCCGCGCGATCACCGACCGAGCCGGGCCTGCCCGCACACATCGGATGCTCGTCCGGCATCAGGTCATTCGTATTCCACGCACAGACCACCGGAACACCGATCGTCTCCGCCAGGCGCCTCAGATTTTCGACCTGTCCGGCGAGGCGCACGCCGGTGCCGGCGTAAATCACGGGGCGCTCGGCCCTGGCCAGCCGGGCGAGAATCTCACGCGCCGCCACATCGGGGTCCTTCGTTTCAAAAGTGATCGCATCCTCGGCGGGGTCGTAAGCGCGCAAGGTCGCGGGATCGATCCGCGTCGCCTGCACGTCCACCGGCACATCGAGCCAGACCGGACCGGGACGGCCCGCCGTGGCGAGATGGAACGCCCGCTCGAGGTGATACCGGATTTCCTGCGGATCGCTCACGAGCGCCGCATATTTCGTGATGCCGCGCACCATCGCCACGATGTCCACTTCCTGATCGCCGAGCTGACGCAACGGCAGGTCGGTGCTGCTCACGAGCGTCTCTCGTTTCGACTGGCCCGAAACGACGAACATCGCCATCGAGTCCACGTGCGCGCCGTGGATGCCGGTCAGCGTGTTGATCCCGCCGGGGCCGGTCGTCACATTTACCGCCGCCATCCGTCCGCTCAGCCGGAAATAACTTTCCGCCGCCATCGCACAAGCCTGCTCATGGTGGCAGCACACATACTCCAGCCGCGACTCGCGCCCGAAGGCGTCATTGAGATGCATCGCGCCACCACCCGTCACCATGAAGACATGGCGAATGCCATGCTCGGCAAGGAACTGGGCGATGTAGTCGGCGACTCGGATCATGGCGTGGATTTCAGGCGGAGGACGGTGAGGGAGGAACCGCTGGGAGCAATAGCATATCGCGCCGTGATCTCCCTCCGAAAGGCCGGCGACAGATATGTGGCATCGCCGCGCAGGAAAATGAGCAGGTCGAATTTCTGCTCGATCCATTTGCGCATGTAGTCGTCTTCCTGGTTTTGTGGAAAGGACACACCGGGGTGCCACCAGCTCGGCTGGCCGATCGGCGATGGCTTGGCGAACGCAGCGTAACCCCATTGCATGCGCGGGCCGAACCAAACCCGCGCCCGCGGATTTTGCGCCAGCACCTCCTGGACATTGTGTGCGACAGTGACCAGCCGGAGGCCTCCCTTGGCGCCTTCGAAGAAGGCCGTCGGAATCGGCTGGGAAGCGAGTTCGTATTGGAAGAACGCACCATAGCCGATCACTTTGACGCGATGGCGCGTGACGGCTTCCCCCAGCCCGCAGCCGATCAGCACCGCGGCGAGAAATAGCAGATACTTCGTCGCCAGAGGATGACCGCCCACAAAGACCCAGGTCCCGATGAACGCCAGCGCGAGATCCACCAGCTTTGCTTCTCCATTGGTGACGAAACCGTAGAGTCCCGCGAGCATCGCGACGACCGCCAGAGCGCGCCGTCCCCAGCTTCCCGAAGGTGCACCTCGCAAGGCCAGGAGCGACGGGGCGAGCACGGCGGCAGCCGCGGACAAGGAGAAGATTTTTTCCTCCAGACTTACATCTTGGAGAAACTGCTGGAACGAAAAGCCGCGGCCCGCGATGCCCAGATAACTCGCCACCATGTCCTGCACCGACAGTCCGTGGGCGGCGAGCCACAGCACAAGCAAAATAAACGACGACGCCGACCACGCGAGGGTGCGCCAGCGGTGCCGCCGCGAGGTGAGCAGCACAAGGGTCGTTCCGGCGATGAGCACGCCGGCGAGATTGGGTTTCAGCGCCGCCAGCAGGCACAGAGATAAGATGTAGTAAACCTGCACCAGGACACTGCGCGGCTCCTGCAACCAGGCCGCCGCGGCAAGGATGAAGATGATGCCAGTGACGGCGGTGACCGGGTTATACCACCAGTAGGCGACGAGGAGGGTGGTGGTCGCCTGCACGCAGAAAGCCACGAGCCAAGCGCGTCCTCGGCCACCGAGCAGGCGCTCCAACAGCGCGCACGACCACGCGAAGGTGACCATTGCGAAGAGCGCGTCGACGAGGACGAGCGAACGCCAATGCACTCCGAAAAGCTGAAAGGCGTAACCTGCTCCGAGCACAAACCCGATTGGGATAGGGCACGGAAAATCGCGGTAGGGGTGTTGTCCGTTCGCGAGTCGCCACGCGAGGTCGATCAGGGCGCTGTGATCGAAGCCGCCGAACTGCCGCATCCCGCACCACAGGATCGCACCTCCGATGACCACCGCTCCGGAGACGATCGCGCCCGTCCAGCCCGCCGGGCGCGCTAGCCACAGCGGCGCGTCGTGGTCTGCCGCGAGCAGCGGCAGACCAGCCGCCGCGCCGAACAGACCGCAGACGCCGATGATGAAGCAGTGACGTTCGTCACCGGGAGGCAAAAAAGCAGCGAGCGCACACAGAACCAGCCCGGCGCCGCCGAGCAGAGCACTGAACCGCGGCCAATTTGCCAACCGCGCACTCATCCGCGCAGACTCGTCTCCACCCACGCCAGCGTGCGGTCGACCCCTTCGTCCTTGGTCACGGCTGGCTCCCAGCCGAGCAAGGTTTTAGCCTTGGCGTTGTTCGCCACGAAAAAGCGCTGGTCGTCGTGTCGCCACGGCAGACGCCGATAACGCAAAGCGACGCGAAGTCTGGCTTCCAGCGTCGCGAAAAGTTCGAGCAACGAAGAGCTGTTCGCCATCCCGCCGCCGAGATTGAAAGCCTGTCCCCGTGCGGTCGAAATGTTTTCGCTTGCGGCAAGGTAACAGCGCACGGCGTCGTCCACGAAAAGGAGATCGCGCACCTGCTTGCCGTCGCCGGCGATGGTGAAAGGCTCGCGGTCCGGCTGCGCTTTGGTCTCCAGCGCCTGGCGGCAGAACCAGCCGACCCAGCCTTGATCGAACGTCGCGAACTGCCGGCCGCCGTAGATGGTTGAATGGCGGAAGACGACGGTGTTCAGGCCGAAGCTGCGCGCGTAATCGAGCATGTATTGATCGGCCGCGCCCTTCGAGCAGCCGTAGGGCGTGTGGAAATCGAGTGAAATGCTTTCGTCGATCCCGGCGGGAAAAGCCGGTGCGACATAACGGGTGGTATCTTCGCGCAGGCTGACGGTGCGGAGGTCGCCGTAGGCTTTGTTGCTTGATGAATAGACGATGGTCGCCTCAGGCTGGAACCGGCGCACCGATTCGAGGACGTTGATCGAGCCGAGCACATTGATCTCGAAATCGCGGCGCGGCGCTTCGAGCGAAGTGGTCATCGCCACCTGCCCCGCGAGATGGAAGATCACGTCGGGTTGCACGTGGCAGATCAGCGATTCGACATCGGCGGCATTGCGAATGTCACCGTGAATGAATTCATGGGCGCCGACTTCGCGCAGCCATGCACGATTCAGTTCGGCGCCGTGTCGTGAAAGGTTGTCGAAGATGGCTACCTTCTCGCCTCGTTGCAGCAGATGAGCCGCGAGATTACTACCGAAGAAGCCGCAGCCGCCGGTGATGAGATAAATCATACGCGAGTCTGTCTGGTTTCAACCTTCCGCCGCAGTTTGTAGAGTCGCCAGAGCACGGCGAGATAGCTGATCGCGAAGGCGAAGAGTTTGCGTTTCGTCTTGCCGGCTTTGCGTTCCTCGAAGGTGAAGGGCACTTCATGAATTCGGTAGCCGGGATGAGTGAAAGAGAGCAGGACGAGGATTTCCTCGACGATGTCGAAGTTGTCGCAACTAAGCTGGAGGGCGCGGAGGTCGTCGCCGCGATAAAGGCGGAAGCTGTTCGAGACGTCGAAACAACGCAGCCCAAGCACGAGTCGGAAAACGACATTCACCACGAGGCTCATGAAGATCAGAATCGCCGGGTTTTCCGTCTTGCCGCCCGCCATGTAGCGCGAAGCGATGACGAGATCGGACGAATCGCGTTGCGCCCACAGTTCGCGAGTGAAGGTGGGATTATGCGAGCCATCGGCGTCCATCAGAATCACAAAACGCCCGCGCGAACTGGCGATGCCGGTTCTCACGGCGTGCCCGTAGTAATCGCCGCCGCGGCGAGGCAGATAGGTCACGCTGGCATCCGCGCAAACCTGCGGGGTGGCATCGCGTGGTTGGGCCGTATCGACCACCAGGATCTCGTAACTTGGCGTGAGCGTTTGCACGGCTTCGCGCAAAACGGGCAACAGCATGCGAAGGTTGTCGGCTTCCTCGTAGGCGGGGAGGACAATGCTGAGTTCGAGAGGTTCGGTATTCAAAGATGCTCGACGGGTTGCTGCAGGCGGAGCGTGGGGAAGGAGACCTGCGCGAGTTGCCAGACCGCGTAGGCGAGATTTTGCCGGGGCTGCCAGCCAAGTTCGTTACGGGCGCGCGAGATATCGGCGGCGAGAAACATGGGCTCAAACGGCGCATACCCCCGGGCGCCGAAGCGCAACTCCATGCGCAGGTCGAGTTGTTCGACGATCGACTCGATCAACTGGCGCAACGTTACCGTGCTGCCGCTGCCGAGATTGTAGATGGTCGAGGGCAGAGAGGGATCGCCCTCAGGGAAGACCGCCGACAGGATTCCCTCCGCGATGTCCCGGCCCGCGCAGTGATCGCGCACCTGGTCGCCCGGCGAGAGATCGAAGGGCTCGCCCGCGGCTGCGGCGCGCAACATGGAGGGAAAGATGCGGGTGCGATCGTCGCCAGTGCCGGTGAAGGAAAACGGACGAAACACGGTAAGCGGCACGCCGAATTCCGCCGCCGCCGACCGCATCAGAATATCCGCTGCCGCCTTGCTCGCCCCATAGGGATGCGGCGTGTCGATCGGGTCGGATTCACGGAGCGGCCGCCTCTGCTCGCGATAGGCGAGGCCCGTGCTGACAAAGATAAAACGGCACCCCGTGAAGCGTGATACGCTCTGACAAAGCCGCAGGCTCACGTCCACATTGAAGCGGATGAGATCGAACCACTCAGGCTTCGGAAATTGCATGCCGCTGGCCGCGCAATGAATGACGCAGGTCGGTTTGAAGCGGCCGATCAAGTCGTCGAGGGCCGCCTGATCGAAGAAATCGACCTCCCCGTAAAGCACGGCGGGATACGATTTGGGAATGCGCGATCCCTTGCGCAGGAGCGCGATCACGTTGGCATCCTTGCGCGTCGAAAGGCGCTCGAGCAGATGATGGCCGAGCGTGCCGGAAGAGCCGGTGAGCAGGATGCGCTCTACGTTCATGGGCGATGTGTGTGCCAGTCCAGCATCTTGCGAATCGCTTCGTCGAGGCTAACCCGCACGGCGAGGCCGAGTTCCTGGCGGGCGCGCGAAATGTCGGGGACGTATCGCGCCGGCGGGCGGGAGGAAAGAGGCTGGGCTATCTCCACGGAAACACCACCGGCGATGGCGGCAACCTTGTGCGCGAGTTGCGCGATCGAGAGGTCCCGATCCGAGCCGACGTTATACGTGCAGCTCGGCGCATCGGCGAGAAGCAGCGTCCAGAGACAGCAGGCGAGATCGGCGGCGTCGAGATAGGAGCGCAATGGCGATCCATCTCCGCTCACCTTGATGGGGCCGCCCGCGAGCGCATCGCGGACGAAATTGCCAATGGCGAAGTGCGCATCGATCGGGAGATGCGGGCCGGCAAAGGCAAAGCAACGCGCCAGCTTCACGTCGAGGCCGCTTTCGAGGCAGAGACGCTCGGCTTCTGCTTTGCCTTTGCCGTAAGGTGTCTCGGGTGAGCAGGCAAAGGTCTCGGGCACGTGCCGCAAATCCGATGGTTGCGGCCCATACACCGCGCCGGAGCTCGTGAAGAGAAGCTTGCGGGCGCCGCACTGCTTCGCAAAGTCGAGCGTGCGGTGAGTGCCACCGACGATCGTCTCAAGCATCTCCTCCGGTTCAACCGGGGCGCTGGAAGTGGTCGCGGCGTGAATGACGTGCGAAAATTCTCCGCGGGGAAACTGGAACGTGCGCACATCGCCGATCACAAAACGAATGGCGTCCTGCGCCGGCCGAACCTGCCGGGACAGGACCACGGCTTCCGCGCCGAGACCGAGGACGCGGTTGGCGTGGGCGAAGGTGCCGAGCAACCACTTGCCAAAAAAGCCCGTTCCACCCGTGACGAACAGGCGCTGGCCCCGCAGCCGTTCCCACAAAGGACGCGTGTGGGTGAGCACGTGTTCGAGGTCAGCCGCCGGCAGCATTCTCACCGGTGGAGGGCGAAGGCGGTGATCGTCTCGATCATATAGGCCAGCATGTCCGGCGTCAGACCGGGATAGACCCCGACGAACAGTGCGCGGTTCATGATTTCGTCAGCGCCGGCAAGATCGCCGATCACTCGGAAGGCGCTCGGATTGTCGCGCCGGAGTTGCACGAAGGCCGGCTGGCGGACGAGATTCCCGCCGAAGAGCATGCGGTTGCCGATCTTCTTTTCGTCGAGGTGCCGGGCGAACTCCGTGCGGGTGAACGGCGCGCCTTTGCGCACGCGCAGCATGAAACCAAACCAGCTTGGATCGCTGCGATGGCCGCTCTGATCCCACGTGAAACCGGCGGAGGTCCATCCAGTGGCGTGGGTGGGAAGTTGGAAGTCGAAGAACTCCTCGAGCGGCTTGAGGCCACGGCGCAGCGTCTGCCAGTTCGCCCGGCGAGCAGCGCTGAAGGCGTCGAGCTTGCGGAGCTGCGCCCGACCGATCGCGGCCTGCACATCCAGCGGCTTCAAGTTATAGCCGAGATGGCTGTAAATGTATTTGTGATCGTAGCCCTCGGGCAATTCGCCGAGCTGCCAGCCGAAGCGCTTGTTGCATGTGTTGTCCTTCCCGCTGGCGCACCAGCAATCGCGGCCCCAATCGCGGAAACTCTCCACGATGATTTTCAGCCGCAGTTCGCGCGTGATATTCACCGCGCCGCCTTCGCCGAGGGTGAGGTGATGCGGTGGATAAAACGACTGGGTGGAGAGATCGCCGAAGGTGCCGGTAGCGCGTCCGTCGTAGGTCGAGCCAAGGGCGTCGCAGTTGTCTTCGATGAGCCACAGCCCATGCCTTCGGCAGAATTCGGTGATCGCGGAGAGATCGAATGGATTGCCCAGCGTGTGCGCCATCATGACGGCCTTTGTCTTTCCCTCAACGAACACTTCCTCGAGCTGATCGATCCGGGCGTTGAGCGTCTGCGGATCGGCGTCCAGAAAAACGGGAATGCAGCCGTTTTGCACAATCGGCGCGACCGTGGTGGGAAAACCCGCAGCGCACGTAATGACTTCATCGCCGGGACGGAGACGGCGATCGCCGAGCTTCGGGGAAGTCAACGCCGTGAAGGCAAGCAGGTTGGCGGAAGAGCCGCTGTTCACCAGCAGCGACTTGTGCACGCCAAGCTGAGACGCGAGTTCGCTTTCAAAGGCTTCGCCTTCCGGGCCGAGCGTCAGCCAGAAATCGAGCGTGCTGCCCACGGCGGCCTCGACTTCGTCCGGATCGAAAACGCGCCCGGCATAGGGCACGGTGCCGTTGAATGGAGCGTGTCCGGCATGATCGCCGGGAAGATTCGCGCGATGAGCGAGGCGCGAATACTCACGCGTGAGACGAAGGATTTCGGCTTTGAGTTGAGCGGGGTCGGTCATTGGGCCCACGGAAGTTCGCGGCGTCTGGCGGCGGAGAGATAAGCGCGGATTTGCTGCGTCGTCAGGCGGCGCGGCTGGAAGTTCTTTTTCCCGGCGGCACGATACCATCGCATGGTTTCGCCGACGCCCTCGGCAAAGGTCCACGCGGGTGCCCAGCCGAGAAAGGCGTTCGCCTTGTCGGTGGAAAGCTGAAGCAGCTTCGCTTCGTGCACGGCTTTCGGATCGGAACGATCTTCCCAGCGGCCGGGCCAATGCCGAAGCACTTCGGCGACGAGTTCGGTGACAGTGCGGTTTGCATCGTGGCCCGGGCCAAAGTTGAAGGCAGATGCAAGCGCGGCATTTTCGGCGAGTCGCGCCGCGAGCCAGAGGTAACCACTGAGCGGCTCGAGCACATGCTGCCAGGGGCGCACGGCGGCGGGATTGCGCACGGAGATCGGCTTCTTCGCTGCGAGCGCGCGGGCGCAGTCGGGCACGATGCGATCCGCGGCCCAGTCGCCGCCACCGATCACATTGCCAGCCCGCGCCGACGCGATTCGCACCGGGTGCTCGCCGAAAAACGACGCGCGAAACGAGGCGATGACGATTTCCGCAGCGGCTTTGCTCGCGCTGTAAGGATCACGGCCGCCAAGCGGATCGGTCTCGCGATAACCGTGAACCCACTCACGGTTTTCGTAACACTTGTCCGTCGTGATCATCACCGCCGCGCACGGTTTTTCCAAGGCGCGGAGACTTTCGAGCACATGCGCGGTGCCGAGCACATTGGTGGCAAACGTATCGACCGGTTGCTGGTAGCTTTCGCGGACGAGAGGCTGAGCGGCGAGATGGAAAACGAAGTCCGGCTGAGCCTCGGCAATCGCGGCACGGAGCGTGGGCAGGTCGCGCAGATCCGCAAAGATCTGGCGCTCCATCCGGCGGGCGAGCCCGAGTTGCTCATACAGCGCCGGCTGCGTGGGTGGTGGCAGCGCATAGCCAATCACGCGAGCACCGAGGGCGAGCAGCCACTCACATAACCACGCGCCCTTGAACCCGGTGTGGCCGGTGACGAAAACCGTCTTGCCGCGAAATGCACCGCTGAAACCCTGCATGTCAGACTCCTAGGCCCACGGCGCTTTGCCTTCGCTCCAGAGCCGGTTGAGGTGCTGGCATTCCTGGTAGGTATCCATGGGCTGCCAGAATCCCTCGTGGCGGAAGCAGTTGAGCTGGCCATCGCGAACCAGAGCCTCGACGGGTTCGCGTTCGAACATGGTGCTCTCCTGACAGACCGCGAGGTATTCGAAGAGCCGGTAGTCGCACACCATGAAGCCTCCGTTCACATAGTTGGCTTCCTGCACCGGCTTCTCCTGAAATTTTTCGAAATCCCCTTCGGC
Organism: Chthoniobacteraceae bacterium; assembly: GCA_044226525.1. Taxonomy (GTDB): domain Bacteria; phylum Verrucomicrobiota; class Verrucomicrobiia; order Chthoniobacterales; family Chthoniobacteraceae; genus VFJQ01. The sequence continues at coordinate 125,641 of JBGAGV010000021.1, forward strand.
GTTGAGATGCAGCCAGCCGAAGCGGCCGGCGGGATGCACGGCGGACATGGTGAGCACTTTACCCGCGCGACGATGCGCGGCGACGAGGTCCTCGATATTCACATCGGAGAGACCATCGCCGTAGGTCAGCATGAACGGCTCGCCGGGCGCGATGTAACGCTGGATCTGGCGAACGCGATGGCCGGTGCCGGATTCCGCACCGGTCTCGGCGAGCGTCACGGTCCAGTCTTCTTCGTCGTGATGATTGTGATATTTGATCGAGGACTCCCGCCCGAGCGACACGGTCACATCGCACGTATTCCACAGGTAGTTGCGGAAGTATTCCTTGATCATCTCGCCCTTGTAACCCAGGCACAGGATGAAATCGCGATGGCCCCAGCGCGAATACGTTTTCATGATGTGCCAGAGGATCGGGCGGCCACCGATCGGCACCATCGGTTTGGGGCGGAATTCGGTTTCTTCGCGCAGGCGGGTGCCTTTGCCGCCGCAGAGAATGACTACTTTCATCGAGCTTTAGGTTCCATGGTTCGGGGATCGGGAAGAGGAGGCGCGGGGGGAAGAGCCTTGATGACATTTTCGTCGCTGGTCAGGGTCGTCTCGCCCGTCATTTCGTCGTAGATGATGTAGAAGGTGTCGGTGCCTTTGCGCACGCGGATGAGGCTGGGTTTGTTACGGAGGTATTCGAGCAGAGTGAGGCCGGGCGTTTCACGCCAGATTTTTTGCGCATGGGGATACCAGTAGATCCCGCCGATGTGATACGGATGGATCGCATCGCCCGCGCTGCCGGCCTGAGTGGGCGAATAGCCGGAAACGTTCACCACATGGAAGAACGCGCCGTAGTTATAGGCGCCCATGAGCATGAACGGCGCATAATAGAATCCCCGCCCGTAGGTGAGCGCCGGGTGCGAAGCCACGATGATGCGCGGATTCTCGCCCAGTCGCGCCTTCATCGCTTTCCAATGCTCCTCGGCTTTGCCGGAAAAGAGCAGGCTGCGGTCGGGATGAAACGCGTTGAAGGTCGGAGGGCCACCGAGAAAAATGACGGCATAGGAAGCGGCCCCGATCGCCACCCACAACCGGATCGAGCGCTCCATCAGCGACGTGAAATTCAGCAGCGCGAGCATGTGAATCACGAACAGCAGGTCGGCGACTTCGCGGAATGGCCAGCGCAGGGAGCGGATCAACGGGACATGCGACAGGGCCTGCTGCAACCAATCGGGGCGCATGACGAGCAGGACGATCACCAGCGCCATGACCGCGAGGCCGACCTCGAACAAGGACCACAGGTGCTTGCGCACGAGGACGAGCAGCAGCGGCACGTTCACGAGCGAGAAGGCAATCGCGACGCCATAGGACGAGTCCGCGGAATGCACCGTCATTTCAGGGAGGAAGGGCGTGGCGGCGGGGCCGAGAATCACCGACGCGCCCACCTGCAGCGGCGAAAGGCGCGAAAGGGTGGCGTTGAAGAGCGACACGCCGGCGTTGCGGCTCGAGGTCGCAAACCCGGCAAATGCCGAAAGGAGAAGCGGCGAGACGATAACCAGCGCGATGAGGCCACCGCCGATGAGGCGGAGGACGGGTTGCCACGAGCGCTGCTGGCGCGCGAGGAAGAGCGCCAGCAGGCCGAGGAAAAGATTCATGTAAATGAACGGATGCAGATGACTGCCGACCAACGCGTAAAGCATCGCTGCGCCCGCGAGGATCAGCCCCCGGCGCATCCGCGGCTCATGCATTGCGACGATCAACACCGGCATCGAGGCCAGTGGATTAATGAAGCCGATCCACGACGGATTGACGACGAGGTTGAACGGCGAAAAGGCGTAGCTGAGACTCAGCCACACGAGAGCACCGTTCGTGATTTTAAGACTCAGCAACTCGCGCAAGCGCAGGCCGGACCAGCAAAAGGCGACGGCGATGGTGATGAGGTTGAGCGACGCGATGATGTCCGGCGCGAAGTAATACCAACGGCTCGCGCCGAGCGGGGTGCAGAGAAGCTGAAACGGGCCGAAAAATCCGAGCACTCCGGGATCGCGCCGCAAATCGTAGGAGCCGCCGAAGATCCACTCGTTGACAAATGGATTGTGTCCCGACCAGAGCCGGGTGGAGAAGTCCACAAACTCCGGCAGCCAGGCGCTCAGGTTGTCGTCGGTGAGATGGTAAAACGGACGCCAGACTTGCAGGGCGAGAGTGACGAGCAGCGAGACCAGCGCGGTCAGCAGCATCGGACGATCGCGCCACCGAACTCGTGTGGACAAGGGAGCGGGGGCCGGCGCATCCTGCGCGGGCTGGGCCAGTCGGAGCGGGGGCGAATCGCTCACCGGCGTGATTTTAAGCAGAAGTTCGGAGTCATGAGCACAGGCCCTGAAGCCAGAAGCCTGCCACTAACGAAATGGCTTCCACATCTGGAGGGGCATCGCGAGCGGGCCAGCCACGGGATCGTAGATGGTGCCGTCGTAGAAAAGCCGCCGATAACCCTGCAATTCCGCCACACACACAAGCGTCACAACCGTCGCGAGGAGGGAGGGCTGCCAGCGGCCCGGCAGCCGCGCGGAGAGGGTCGCCAGCAGACTGAAAGCGAGCCAGCACAGCGGCACCGCCCACATCGCGCCATAGCGCATATTCATGCCGTAGCGGACCTGCACCATGAGCGCGCCGGAGATGAGCAGAAAGGCGGCGAGATGGCGCTTGGCGGGATCTTTCCAAGCGGTGCCGCCGAGTGCCGCGATCGCCAATACCGTGACCACCGGGCTCACGAGCAGGAAATCGAGCAGGTAGCGATGCCATGGTCCGTCGCCCGTTTCGAGGGCATATTGGAGTCCGACCGATTTCGTGACATTCAGCCGATACGTTTCGATCAGCGGCCCGGGGCCGCCGGCCGCCACCACGAGCATGAGGGCACCGAGCGCCGGCGCGGCAAACGTCACCACCAGCAACGCCGGGGTTACACGCCCAATCTGCAACCAGCGATTGAGGCCGATGATCGCGACGAGGGCAACGAACGCGAAGGCAGCATTCTCCTTGGTCATGACCATCGCCGCGAGGCCCGCTCCGTAGAGCAGCAGCCAGGAACGACGTTCCGGGGCGCGCAGACTTTCCCACAACCCCCATAAGGTGACGAGCGCCGTCAGCGCAAAGAAACCATCGATGAGGGCTCGATGCGAAAGATGGATGAGCAGGGGAAAGCAGGCCAGCAGCGCCGTGACGCCCAGTGCCGGCACCGGCCCGCTCATTCGCCAGACGAAGGCAGATCCCACCACGAGGGTCAGAATTCCCGCCGCACACGAAACGCCCCGCAACACATCGAGCGAAAGACCGCCCGTGACCTGCCGCACGAGGCAGGCAGTGCCGAGATATAAAATGCGTGTCGGTGGCAGGATGGTTTCGCCCCCCTTCTTTTCCTTCTCGATGTATTCCGCGATCACCTGCGGCCAGCCGCCAGGACCAAGCTCCGACAATCGATCGACATAGACCCCGTAATAGCCCTCGTCGTTGCCGATGAAGCTGCTGTCCTGTGGCCGAGGCAGGCGCAGCCGGGCGCCGAGGAGGAGGATCAACGTGAGGAGAACGAAGGTGGTGCGAGTGGACACTATGGGCGAGAAGACGCCGGGTCTTTGACGATCCGTGTGGCCTTTAGCAAGGACTTCGGATTCATTTCGTAGCTGCCGCCAACGAGAAAGGAGGTGCGATATTGCCACAGGCCGAAAGCGGCGACGACACCGAAAAGGGCGAGGCTCAGGAGCATCGCCCGATTTCGCCACCGCGAGGCCAGGGCGAAGATCTGCACGGCGGCAAAGGCGCTCAAGGGCAGCGCCCAGATCGCCGCGAAGCAAAGACCCAAGCCGCTTGAGACACTACACGCGAGGAGACAGGTGACGACGAAGAACCCGAGCAGGTAACGATAAGCAGGCAGGCGCAAAGGCAGCGTGAACAGACCGGTGGCAGCGAACAGCCCGACGACCGGATCGATCCGCATCCACGCGAGGAAATGGTGGTGCCACGGGCTCTCCTGCATCGTGCCCCCGACGGAAAACATCTGCGTTTTCGTGGCGAAGCTCCGGAAGATCGCGACGAGTTCGGGCACACCGCCGACCGCCTGCGCCAGGCCCAGCACGCCGAGCAGCGGTCCGCCGACGATCGCGATGAGCACGGGGCGAGTCACTTTCCCGAATTTCCCCCACTGGCTCACGGCAGCCATGCCATACAGCCCCGCCAGCACGAAGACCGCACTCTCCTGCGTCATCACGAGCAGGCCGAGCGCAAGCCATAGAGCAAGCAGGCGAATGCGCTCATACGGGCGCTGAAGATTCTCCCAGAGTAACCACACGCAAAGCGTGGCCCAGAAGGCGAAAAAACCATCGGCGGACAGTAACGTGCCGAGATGGATCGAGAGCGGTGAAGCCGCGGTCAGAGCCATCGCACCGAGACCGGCAGGCGGCCCCACCATCCGCCAGACAGCGAGACCCACGAGCCCGACAGTGAAAATCGAAACCCAGAGCGAGACGCAGCGTAGCGAGGCCAGGGCGGGGTCTCTCTGCCTCGCGTCGAGCGTGCCCACCGCGGTGGGCGCCGCATCGCCAAAGCAGGCCTGCTTCAGCATCCAGGCCGTCCCGATATAAAAGGCCCGCGTTGGCGGCAACTCCGCCTGGGCTTCGGGCAGGCGTTGCTGGTCGAGATAGCGATGCGACATCGCCGGATAGGAAGCAAAGCCGCGCTGGTCGAGCTCGACGACGTAGCGGCGGTAGATGCTGGCCTCGTTTCCAAGCCCCCGGTCGCCGGGGGCGATCGAAAGCCGGATGATGGCGCCGAGGACGAAGATGACCGCGGCCCCAAGGAGCCAGAGCAGGGGCCGGGATTCGGCCACGATTTCAGATCGGCTGGTGTGGGCAGCCTGGGAGGAAAAGGGGAGCGTCTCGGCGCTGGCGACGAGTTTCATGTGGTCGTGGAGAGCGCACGGGCGACGCTGCGGATGGAAGGTTCGCTCTCTCCCCTAGCTTCAAGCCTGCCCGCCGCGGAAAAAAATGAGGCCCACCTGCGGCGCGGCCTTATTTGATGATTCGCACTGCCTGCAGCAATTCGGTCGGGGTGAACGCGTAAGTCCGGGCTTTCATGCAGAAGACGCGATACTGATTCAGTTCGACCAAGGCGAACGCGACCGTCGCCACGACAGTCAGCACCCGCGCCCGCGATCCGCCGCGTGTGCAAAGTTCGAACAGCCCGGCGCAGGCCAGGAAACGCAGCGGCAGATCCCAGATGGTCGCATAGCGGTAATTCATACCGTATTTGACGTTTACCATCAGGGCCATGGTGAAGCCGGTGAAGAGCAGCAGATAAAGCGAGGCCTTGTCCGTCGCGCGCAGTTGAAAGGCGCGTCCTGTCGCGAGCAAGATCACGAGCGGGCTCACCAGCATCGTCTCCAGCAGATAACGATACCACGGTCCGTCACCGTTTTTGATGTTATAGGGAACCTCCTGCGACTTGGCGACGAGCAGCTGGTAAATGGCGATCAACACATCGATGCCGCCTGCGAGAAAGACGAGCACCACCACCCCGAGAAGTGGCGCCAGAAAAGTGACGAGCCATAAGGGTCTGCCAGCCGTGCCAAAGTGCAGCCAGCGGTTGAGCAGCAGCAGTGCACCGATTCCGACCACGACGAAGAACGAGTTCTCCTTGAGGAGGACCATCGCGCACAGGCTGAGCCCATAGGTCACCAGCCATCCGCGATGTCCCGGGCGCTGAAGACTTTCCCACAGGCTCCACAGGGCGAGCACGCACCAGAAGCTGAGGAAACCGTCGTTCAGCGCGTGCTGGGCGTGGTGAATCTGATTTGGCGCCACACTCATCAGCGCCGTCACAGCCAGGGAAAGGGCTGGCCCCGCGAGTCGGCGAATGAATCCAGCCGTCAGCAGCAGGGTGAAGGTGCCGAACAGCGCGGAGGTTTGCACCAGAGCCCCATACTGCTCTGCGCCGGTGACGGTCCGCCAGAGGTGCGCGCAATAGAGATACAGGATGCGCGTCGGCGGCGGGATCGCGTTACTGTCCTTCGCCTGCTTCTGAAGAAAATCCAGACAGTGCTCCGGATACTCCGCCAGACCCTTGGCTTCGATGAAGCTGAGGTGATAAACGTAGATGTGTTCATCGAACCCGCGGCTGGTGAATCCGGCAGAGGGAATGAAGCGCAGCAGCGCGCCGAGCAAAACGATCAGCCCGAGCACCGTCCAATAAGTGCGGGGCGAAATGCCGGGCGATGAATCTTCGGAAGACATGAGAGGCGGGAGTGGGGATCAGGGATTGGCCGTGGCTTCGAGCCGTTGTTGCAGCGCGAGGAAGTCGGGCTGGTCTGGGCGGAGCCGCAGCGCTTCGGCAAGCGCGGCGCGCGCGCCGGGGCGGTCGCCTTGTTCCAGACGCACGCGGGCCAGCAGGAAATAGGTCTTCGCATCCTCGGGTTCGAGGAAAACCGCCTTCTCAAAGCAACGCGCCGCCGTGGGCCAGAACTTCTCCTCCATCGCGAGCACGCCGAGATTGTTCCAGGCATCGGCGTGAGCCGGCGCGAGTTCGAGCGTGCGACGGTAGAACTTCTTGGCCAGGTCGTGATTGCCCCGGGCATACCAGAGATTCGCGAGAGCGAAGTTGATCTCCGAGTTGTCCTGCACGTAGGCATAAGCCTGCTCAAAACAGCGTTGCGCCGTGTCGAGATCGCCGGTTTTTTGCGCGCGCAGGCCGGTGTTGTAAGGCTCGAGCGACCAGAGCGAAAGGTCGGCGCGCGGCCAGCTCACAAACACGGCCGCGCACGCCGTGGCGGTGGAAAATCCCAGCGGCTCCACCCAGCGATAACGGCAGAGCCAGTCCCACAGCGTCCACAGGCCGTAGCTCGCAAAAATCATCAGCCCCGGCACCGCGCAGAGCCGGTAACGCTCCGTGATGAACACGGGCATCAACGCGGCCATGTGGAGCAACACGGCCCCTGCGATCCAGCGAGCCCGGGGCACGCGCCAGACGGCGAACAACATTCCCGGCAGCGCCAGTGCGGCAATGATCCCGAAGCGCAGGCCGGGCAGCAAAATGCCCTGCGAGCGGAGGAGCGAAATTACGGAGAGGTCATCGTATTGGAAGGCGTTCCAGAAGTTGGAAAACTTCCGCCCGAGCAGAGCCAGCCATTGAGGCCGATGCATGGAGATCCACGCTTTCGCTTTCGCGCTCCAGTGCTGGGAAACCTCGGCGCGAGTGAGCTTCCGGCCTTCCTCCCGCTCGGCGAGGGTGATGGAATCGCGCAGCAATCCCTGCTGACTCGCGCGCAATCCTTCAGGAATGCGGGGATAACCGGTGGCCTGCGGATTGTTGCCGATCCAATAGTTCAACCCGCTATGCGCCGAGAGGAGAACGGGCTCGTGAGCGATGAGACGGTTGTGCAGCCACGCGGGCGAGCATCCCGCATAGAAACCGAGGAAAACCGAAGCGATGGACACCCCACCAGCCGCGAGGCGCCGGGCCAGCGGCGCTTTAGTCCGCAGCCAGATCGCCGCGAAGATGAGCGGCAACAGCATCAGCACCGTGGCCACGAGCATCGAGATCACCCCGATGAACAGCCCCATGGCCAGCCACGTCCGCCAGGTGGTTCGCTCGCCGGTCTTCATAATCCACCACACCAGCCCCCAAAAGGACGCCACGACCCATGAGGTCGGCATGAGGATGATGGAAAACGCCTGCGCCGGGAGGAAGAGCATCCATCCGAGGCTGGCGCTGACGGCGATGTGGGGAGCCCAGCGGGTATGCTCCCCGAAAGCCGCCAGGGCCAGACGTGCGATCAAAACCGTCGTAAGCGCCTCCAGGCCACACTGAAAAAAGCCGATCAGCCACGGATTGACCCCGCCGAGCGCGTAAGAGAGGGCGAGACAATAAGAATAGCCCGGCAGTCCGTAGAAGGCTTTCCCATCCGTCCACTGCCCGCGAAGGATTCGCACCGCCCAGTCGTGGTAGAACTGCATATCGTCGCCGTTCGGGATGAAATCCGGCGACTGGGTGAACTGCGTCAGAGAAAAGAGTCGAAGGAAAAAGGCCGCGAAACCCAGCAAAAGCCAGAACCATCGATTTCGCAGAATTTGAAGGGGTTCTTTCACAAAATGAGAAAATGGAGAGCGAAGCAGAAGGTGAGCCTGCTTCTTTCAGGGGAAGTCAGGATTATTTCCAGAAGCGAGCTGTAAAGACTAGAAAGTTGGCATCAGTGCTGCTCAAATGGGACTGCACGCTGGGGGCAACCCGGCATGCTCCAAACAACAAACGCAAAAATACATCAACCTATGTTGCAGAAACTGAATACCAAGCGCGGGGGCTTCACCCTCGTGGAAATCATGATCGTCGTGGCGATCATCGCCCTCCTGGCGGCGATTGCCGTGCCGAACTTCCTGCGCGCTCGTAAGCGCTCGCAGGCCACCCGTATTCTGGAAGACCTCCGCCTCATCGACGCGGCCATCGACCAGTATGCGATCGAAACCAACAAGGCTGGCGGCGCCACCGTCAACTGGACCGACATCAAAGGCTACCTGAAGACCAACTCCAAGCTGTATAATTCCGGCGGCAAGGATCTCTTCAACCACGACTTTGCTGGCAACTCCTACAAGGTGGACACCATTCCGACCGTCGCCTCGACCACGTTCGACGAACTTTCGGACGTCGCTCCGGCGGAGTTCTGGTCGCCCTTCAAATAAGGAGCTTCCGACTCAGCTAAGCTGATTCACTTGCCACAGCCGCCTTCCTTCGGGAGGGCGGCTGTTTGCTTTCCGGGATTTGCTTTTCCCTCGCTCCACATACCTTTTTGTTTTCGCGCCGCTGATTTGTCAGTAAAGGCAACGCCCGTTCCGCACTTTTTTCCCGTCCATGCCCAAATATATCGAAATGCCCAAGCTGAGCGACACCATGACCGAGGGGACTCTCGTCAAGTGGCGCAAGAAGGAAGGTGACAAGGTCTCCACCGGCGACGTGCTCGCGGAAGTGGAAACCGACAAGGCGACCATGGAAATGGAGGCCTTCGATGATGGCACGCTGCATCAGTTCCTGGTGCAGGAAGGTGCAAAAGTGCCGATCGGCGGCAGGATCGCCGTGCTCCTCGGCAAGGGCGAAGCGGCTCCCGCTCCGGGCGCGCCCGTCGAAGCCGGGAAACCGGCCGCCAAGGCCGAGACGGCACCGGCACCGGCTGGTGAAGCCAAGGAAACGCCCAAGGCTGCGCCGAAGAGCGCCGCTTCCATCTCTGCTCCGGCCGGCGGTGGCCGAGTGAAGGCTTCGCCGCTGGCAAAAAAGATCGCGGCCAGCAAAGGAGTGGACCTTGGGGGCCTCTCCGGCTCCGGCCCGGGCGGCCGGATTGTGGCGAAGGACGTCGAGTCCGCCCAGGTCGCCGCCCCGCGCGCTGCGGCCTCGTCGGCACCGGCCATCATGCCGGTGGCCGGCCCGAACGACCAGCGCATTGCCCTCAGCGGCATGCGCCGCGTGATCGCCGAGCGGTTGCTCCAGAGCAAAACGCAGCTCCCGCACTTCTACCTTTTCATCGAAGTTGACGCCGGCCCGCTCATGAAGACGCGCGCCGAGTTGAACAAAGTCACCGAAGCCAGCGGTGGCCCCAAATTTACGGTCAACGACTTCGTCCTGCGCGCCGTCATCGCCGCCGCCACGCGTGTGCCGGCGGTCAATGCTGCGTTCGCCGGCGATTCCATCATTCAATACAGCTCGGTGAACCTGTCGGTCGCTGTCGCGGTCGAGGAAGGCCTCGTCACTCCGGTCATTCGCGATGCGCAGCAGAAGTCGCTGCGTGAAATTAGCGAGTCCGTGAAGGATCTCGCCACTCGCGCCCGTAACAAGAAGCTCAAGCCCGAGGAATACCAGGGCGGCACCATCACCGTCTCGAATCTCGGCGCCTACGGTATCGAGAGCTTCTCCGCGATTATCAATCCGCCGCAGGCCATCATTGTCAGCGTTGGCGCGATCGTGAAGAAACCGGTCGTGAATGCGAAGGACGAGATCGTCGTCGGCCAGCGCATGAGCATCGGCCTGAGCGCGGACCACCGCGTGGTCGATGGCGCCGTCGGCGCCGCCTATCTTGCCGAGCTGCGCAAGCTAGTCGAAAGTCCCGCGCTGATGCTGCTCTGAGTCCCTCGCCGCGGAAGATTTCGCGCAGGTGGGATCAGGTCGCATCAACTTGGATGCCTCTTCCGCCCGACACTCCGGCCCCCCGACCTTTTTGCCACGCCTGGACGATCTCGTGACAGGCCTGTGCCGACGCTCTCAGGCGCCAGGCCGGGCGGATTTCGAGCCTGTCGGATCGAGCCCGATTAAATCCGCCACAGCGAGCGGTGCGTGCCGAACTCGCTGATCTCGCCGGAGAATTTTTTCCCGACGTAGAGCACGACGGCCACGATTCCGACAATCGTGATAAGGAACAGCGTCAGAACGAGCCAGCTCGGAATCGATGAGCCCACGTGCAGAGCGCGATAAAACGTGGCCCACGAGGTGATCTTTGGCTCGGCGTGGAGAAAGATTTTCGTGATCCACGCGGTCAGGATGATGACGAAGATAAACGCGTAATTGCGCCGCAAACGCCGCCCGATGGCCTCGAATCGGCTGATCTTGAACGACGGCAGGAGCAGGTCCGCACAGACGAGCTTCTGCCATTCGCCGTGCAGCATGGCGGTGTTTTGCGAGACGATCGGCACGAGGAAATGCGCCTCGAGCATCCGCACCCGCGCGCGAAAGGCATCGTAGAAGCGATACCGCCGTGCTTCGATCCACAGGAGCATCCACACCACGGCGAGGTTGAAGAAAAAGATGATGTGTGGCACTTCGCGATTCGCGAAGGCAAAGCCGAACACCGCCGAGCTGAGCGTGATCGCCCACGACGTCGTCACATCGAGCCGCTGCCGCCAGACCATGATGCGGCTGACCTCTCCGCGGTAGAAATGCGACATCGCATTCACATAGACGGGATCGAAGCTCGGGCGTTTGGATGCGTTCGGAGACGCACCCGCAGGTTCGGGAGAGCCGGGTATGGGATCGTCCATTGCTTCCTTCACCATAGCCGGGGAGCGGCGGGCGCGGAAGTGCGATTCTCCTCGTCGTTGCCACGGGGCCGCTTTGCTTTAGCGTTTAAGGAAGTCATGGTTAACCGCCTCGCGAGCCTGCTGCCTGCCGGGCAGATTCAGCTTCATCTCCGCGCCACCGAAAAGGACGAGGCGATCCGGGAGGTGGCCAGATTGCTGACGGCCAGCCCTTCGATGCGCGATCTCGAACGGTTCGAAGCGCAGCTCCTGGAGCGCGAAGCCATGGCCTCGACCTGCCTCGGCCAGGCCGTGGCCCTGCCTCACGCGCGGACCGACGCCGTGAGCGACATCGTCGTCGCGGCGGGGCGCAGCGCGGCTGGCATTCCTTTCGGCGCCGAAACCGTGCAGCTCATTTTTGTCATCGGCACGCCGCGCGCGATGATCGGGGAATATCTCCTGGTGGTGCGCGAGATCGCCCGCTTGTTGAAAAAGCCCGGTGCCCGCGAGACGATGCTGCACGCGGAGAATGCCGAAGCCTTCGCCCGCGTTTTCCGTGAATCCTGATCCGCTCGACGCCGCTCCCGACAAGGCCGCCCTTTCGCCGCGGCTCTGGCGTGTGTTGCGGCTGCGAGTCTGGATCGCCGAACACATTCGGCTCGGCGAAGCGCAGGTGCTGCTCGTGTGGGCTGCCATCATCGGGGTGGCGGGAGCGGTCGCCTCCGTGCTGTTTCGGCAGGGCGTTCGCGGAGTGCATTTCCTCGCCACCGGTCAGGACGGCGGGATCGTGGAAAGTTTCAGCCATCTCGCGTGGTGGTGGCGCTGTCTGCTGCCGGCCTTCGGCGGTCTTTGCGCCGGCGGCATCCTGCATCTCGGCATGCGCATCCCGCGCTCGCGGAGCATGAGCGATTACATGGAAGCGATCGTGATCGGCGACGGCGAAATTTCTTCGCGCTCCAGCCTGGTGAAATGCGGCTCCGCGCTTTGCACGATCGCTTCCGGCGGATCAATCGGACGCGAAGGTCCGCTCGTGCAACTGGCCGCCATGCTCGCCGCGCTGGTCGGACGCGTGGGCGCGTGGCCGATTCCCAGCCGCCGGGTGCTTGTCGCGTGCGGCGCCGCAGCGGGGATTGCCTCCGCTTACAATGCCCCAATCGCCGGCGCGCTCTTCGTCGCCGAAGTCGTGCTCGGTTCGCTCGCCATGGAAACTTTCGGGCCGCTGGTGCTTTCCTCGGTCATGGCGACGATCACCGTGCGCGCGCTGGTCGATGGTGCGCCGCTCTACGGACTGCCCGCGTTTCATCTGCGGTCGAACTGGGAAATCGTCCCCTACCTCGGTTTGGGATTGAGCCTGGGGTTGATCGCCCCATGGTTTCTGCGCCTGCTGCGCTGGAGCGAACGCGCCTTCACCGCCACGCGCCTCCCCGCTTTCGCCCGGCTGGCCCTGGGCGGTTTGATCGTGGGCCTGCTGGCCATCTATCAGCCGGAAGTCTGCGGTAACGGATACAGCACGGTGAACTCCATTCTTCACGGCGGCTGGCTCTGGCACACCCTCGCCGTGGTGCTGATCTGCAAGCTCATGGCCACCGCGGCGACGTTCGGGTCCGGAGCGGTTGGCGGCGTCTTCACCCCGACGCTCTTCGGCGGAGCCAGTCTCGGCTATCTCTTCGGCCTCGCCGTGCAGCACGTGTGGCCGGGCGCCAGCGATCCGAGCGCCTTTGCCCTCGTGGGCATGGGCGCCTTTCTGGCGGCCACCACGCACGCGCCGCTCACGGCTATCCTCATGGTCTTCGAGCTCACGCTCGATTACGACATCATCCTCCCTCTCATGCTCGCGTGCATCGCCGGATACTACACCGCGGCGAGTCTTGACCGGCGCTCGATCTACAGCGCCTCCCTCGCGCGCAAAGGGTCGGGCTCCGTCGATGCCCGCCTCGCCAGCCTGCGCGTGCGCGATTTGCTGAAACCCGACCCGCCGGCAGTGCTGCTCACCGCTTCATTCGATGAAGTGGCGCGCGCCTTGATCAGCCATCGGTTCAACTATCTCTACGTCGTGGACGTCCACGGCGGATTCCGCGGCGTCATCTCGCTGCACGACGTCAAAAGTTACCTCGGCCAGCAGGAACTCGCCGGCCTGCTCATCGCCAACGATCTGCTGCGCGACGACTTCCCGACCATCGGCCCGGAGGCGCCGCTCACCGAGGCCCTCGAAACCTTCGCACAACACGACGGTGAACGGCTTCCCGTCGTGGAAGCGCCCGCGCGCAAACTCATCGGGCGCATTTCCAAGACCGATCTCTTCCTCGCCCTCGCCGCGCGTCGGAAGGAAGTCTCCTCCCCCAGCCCACCGGCTCCCGCGCCTCCAGCCGAGCCAGCCGCTTCGGGGTAACGCACCCGGCCACGTTTAGCGGCGCGGCGACTCTCGCTTCATCAAATCCTCGCGCGCCTTTTCCAGCCGCGCGCGTTCCTTGGTGGAGAGGCTGCCAATGCCGGACTTCGCGATCTTGTCGAGCAGCGCGTCCACTTCGGCCATCGGCTCATCGATCTCGTCTTCGAGTTCTGCCGCCGACGGTTTGGGCACGACGCGGAATTTGGGTTTCCGGCCCATCGACGGAATTCTCACCGTTGGGAGCGAGAAACGCCCCTGCTGATAGCGCACAAATCCAAACGCGAACCCGACGGTGATGAGCAACTCGGAAAGGTGGATGAAGTCGCGATTGAACAGATTCATCATCGCGGAGATCGCCACCGCGACGATCGCCCACCACATGGCGGGAATGCCGAAGAGCAGCAGCGCGCCCGGGTAGAGTGTGGCAAACGCGATGAAGCACGCGAGGCTGCCTGGTTCGCCGACGAGTTGGAGCGGGCGAAAGAAACCGAACGCCGTGAAGAGCAGCGGGGTGAGCAGGTAAACCGCCGCGTAGAATTGCAGGAAAATCTTGCGCCCAAAGAACCGCTCCACCTCCCGCGCGAACCAGATGAGCATCACCATATCGATGACGAACTTGATGCTCGGTGGGTTGACGAGGCCGTAGGTGAAGATTCGCCAGACCTGCCAGTGGTGCACCAGACGGCTGTCGAATTCGCACATCATCGACCAGCCTTCCATCGCAAACGGCCCCACCACCGCCGCCGCCACCATGCTGATGACATAGGCGATGACCAGGCAATGGGTTGCATAGAGGGGATAGCCGGCCAGCCACATGACGGGACGGTGATCTTCGTGCTGCTCGAACATCATGACACCTTCATTGGTAAGCACGAACCACGCGCGCGGCAATCGCGCATGCGAGCGGAGCAATGGACTGCGGCGGCCCGTTGCCGTGGAATCTGGTCGCGGTCCTTTACGCCTGCGGCGACGGCTCGAGCGGGATGCCTTCGGTCTTCAGCACGGCGAAGACTTCCGCCAGCACGGTGCGATAGTGCTGCGGAATCACGATGTCGCGGTCTTCCTGTTCGAGGGCGGCGAAGTCGGCGTAGTGTTCGGCGAGCTTGAGACCGAGCAGGGTGCGAAGTTGCGCGTCGGGAGCCGGTTGCTCGCCCGAAAATCCCCCGGAACTGGTGGCGCGGGCTTCGGCGTCCGCAGTGAGATCGTCGATGCGCGACTGCAACTCGGTGATGCGGGCTTCGAGCTGCACGTTGAGCCGCGCGAGTTCCTCCGGGGTCGGCTCGCCTGCGATGACGGGTGCTTCCGGCTGGCGCTTGGACTGGCGGCGATCGTCTTCGCGAGCGCGCAGTTTTTTCTCGGTGAACTGAAGCTCGTTCTTGAGCCAGGAAACGTGCGATTCGATCTGCCGCAGCACCTCGCTGGCATTGAACTGGAGCGACTTGGGCGCCGGACCGCGCTGCTCGCGCTGGTCGCGTTGTTCACGCTGTTGCTGAGGTTGCTGCGGCTGGCGCTGGTCCCGCTGGTCCTTGTCCTTGGGCGGGATGGTCTTGGAAACGTAAACCGGGCGCTGCTTCGGCGCTTCGCCTTCGGCGGTCCCTTCGTCCTTTAGCTCAGGCGGCAGGCCGTCCTCGTCATCTTCGTCGTCCTCGTCTTCGTCCGTGGCACCCTCGCGGGCTCCGTCGGCGGATTCGTCGGTCGGCACGGCGGGCGTTCGTTCCGGCTCCGGTTGCGGCGTCTTCAGCGCGGCGAGAATGGCTTCCGGCGCGTTGACGACTTCCTTGCGCAGAGCTTCGGCCCACTTCGGGCTCCAGCGCGAAACCCCTTTGGTGATGGCGGCAAGCACCGGTTCGGGCAGCTCGGCGAGCTGGCCGGCTTCCCCGGCCCATTTGAGCACGCCCAGTGGCGTCACCGGCGGACCATTCACACTGAAAGCGGCCACCAGCGCGCATTGCACGAGGGCGGTAGCATCGGCGGGTTTGAAATCGGCGAGCGCGAGCTGCGCGACCCACGGCTTGCCTTTGCCGATCATCACCGCCGCGAAATTCTGCGCGTCCTTCTGAATGACCTCGCCCGTTTTCTTGTCGCGGATCTCCTTGCACACCCCGGCGACCAGCTTGCCGCACGCGGGCAGGTCCGGCACCTTGAACAGGCCGCGCGCGACGCTCAGGCGAATGCGCCGGCCACTCTCGGTTTCATCCGTCGCCAGGGCTTTGAGGAACGCCGTCCTCGCCGTGGCCTTCAGCTCCGGCCAGGCGCCTACGACGCCACGCGAGGAAGCAGCCCAGCCGAGTTTCGAGAGCAGGGGGACCAGGTCGTCCGCTCCGGCGATCAGCGCGGCCGCGACCAGTTGGGCGGCGCGTTGTTCCTCGAAAATCGGGAGGCGCTGGATCGAAGCTCGTTCCGCCAGCGCGGCGAGGGCTGCGGGATCGTGGGTGACCGGTGCGGGCGCTTCCGTGGCAGGAACGTCGGAAGAGGGAGTTTCGGAAGTGGGCGCGCCGTCAGCCGGGCCTTCGGGAGCAGGGGCGGCAGGAGCCGAAGCTTCGGGGGCCGGAGCGAGGGGCTCTGGCGCGGGCGGCGTGTATTGTTCCACGGATTCGGTTTCGTCCATGCGAGAGAATTAGCCCGGCAGAGTGGCGTGTGCGGCGCGGAAGGCCAACCCTTTTCGATGCTTTGTTTTCCGGGTGATTCCCTCACGCCGCGCCCGGGTGCTTTTTTGAGGGTTTGCTTTTAAGGCCGGCTTCGCTACCGGGTAGAGCAGAGATGTGCTCCGTGCCACGCCGCGCACTTGCATCGCGGGCGGCATTTTTGCACTGTCTCCCCCGATTTCCCGCCGTGCATTCTTCGGCCGACCCCTCCGAGGGCGTTTTTTACGTCGTGCGCCTGCCTGATGGCTGGCAGCTCTGCTCGTTTCGTTTCGACGAATACGGGCCTATCGGCCTGCCCGATTGCTGGGTGCAGGTGCTGGAGCCATTTCTCAATATCTGGCTCGACCATCTCGGAAACCGGGAATCGGAGGAATTCAAAACCCGGCACGCCGCGCTGGAACACGAACTGGGACAGCTCGTCGCCGGTTACGACACGTTCCCCCGGGGCGAAGTGCGCCGGGAGCCGGGGCGCAAACAATTCATCGTGCACCACGGTGGCGAACTCCTGCGCCAGATGCATGTGCCGCGAAAGGAGATCGAGGAAGCCTTCGGCATTTCCGGCCATGCCAGGTGGGTGGAAGACCAGACCCACATCTCCGATCACCGCAACGCCCAGCGCGTTCGCTCGCTCCTGCCGATCGAAGACAAGTGGGAAGACACGTAGGCGCTCCTGGGGTTGCCATTGGTGTCCAGCCTTCAGGCTGCAAATCTCCCCATCACCTTGCCATGGGCTAAAGCCTGAACCCCAACGCCGGCCATCCGCACGGCTGAATACTTGCCTCATCGGGCATATGAACCTGCCTAAGATGCACCCCACGCCCCGGGTGAATGAGAGACGGTGCCATGGCTAGACGAATGGACTGGCGCAAGCCTCCGTCCATTGCTTCACCATTTACCGAAATCCGACCACCATTTACCTCTACCGCCCGTGCTCCGTCATCTCCTTGCTCTCGCCCTCGCTTCCACCGTCGCCTGCGCGGCTGACGCTCCCATTTTCTCGGAAAACTTCGACGCCGCTTCGCCGGGCAAGCTGCCCACCGGCTTCACTTCCTTTGCCGGCGATTTCAAAGTCGCCGAGGAAGGCGGGAAGAAGTTCATCGAACTGCCGGGCGCGCCGCTGGATACCTTCGGCGTGCTCTTCGGCCCCAGCGAAAAGGCGCCGCTGACGGCGAGCGCGAAGTTCTTCGGCACGGGCGTGAAGCGAAAATCTCCCGCGTTCGGGATCAGCCTCGGTGGTGTGGGCGGCTATCGCCTTCAGGTCAGCGCCGCCAAGGGGGCGCTGGAGATTTTCAAGGCCGACGAAAACCGCGCCAGCGTGCCCTTCACCTGGAAGAGCGGCGAGTGGCTCGCCCTGCGGATCACCGTGCACGAAGTCGGCGGCAAGTGGGTCGTCGAAGGTAAGGCCTGGCCCGCTGAAGGCGCCGAGCCCGCGGAGGCGCTCATCAAGTTCGAAGCCGACGCCGCGCCGCCGCAGGGCAAGGCCGGCGTCTGGGGCAATCCCTTCTCCGGCACCCCCATCCGATTCGACGATTTGGTAGTCGCGAAGGCGTCTTGACCCGGGCAAGGGTGCACGGTGAATTGTGGGCCGCTCTGGCTTCGGAGCCAAAGCCGCTCGTTGTTTCCCGATTAACACCTTACTTTGCCTCTCATGACCCGCGCACTCCTCACTCTCGCCCTCGCCACGTCGATCACCTTTGCCGCCGACTGGCCGCAGTATCGCGGACCGGTGGGCGATGGCTCCACCACCGACAAGATTTCCGCCCAGTGGCCGTCCGGCGGCCCGAAGACGCTGTGGAAGACGGAGAGTTCGCTGGGCTTCTCGTCCTTTGCTGTGGGGGGTGGTCGCTGCTTCACCATCGAAGGCCGCGAGAGCGACGGCATCCCGTCGGAAGTGCTCGTGGCCCGCGAAGCCGAAACCGGCAAGGAAGCGTGGGTCGCCGGCCTCGGCGTCCGCAACTACGGCCACGACGGCGGCAACTCCGGCACGCCCACCAACAAAGGTGGCGACGGCCCGCGCAGCACGCCCTCCATTGTCGGCAAAACGGTGGTCACCACCAATGCCGACCTCGTTGTCTCCTGCCACGATGCCGCCACCGGCAAGGAACTGTGGAAGCGCGACCTGATGGGCGAGCATGAAGGCCGCAACATCCAGTGGAAGAACGCAGCCAGCCCGCTCTTTGAAGGCGGCCTGATCTACGTCGCCGGCGGCGGCGCGGGTCAGTCGATCCTCGCGCTTGATCCCAGGACCGGCGCGGTAGTGGCGAAGGGTTTCGATGAAAAGATCACGCACGCCACGCCCGTGGCTGCCACGATCCTCGGCCAGCGTCAGATCATCTTTTTCCTCCAGAGCGGCCTGCTCGCGGTGGAACCCAGGACGCTGAAAGAACTCTGGCGCTATGCCTACGATTTTAAGGTCAGCACCGCTGCTTCGCCGGTGGTCGCGGGGGACATCGTCTATTGCTCCGCCGGTTACGGCGTCGGCGCGGGCGCGGTGAAGATCACTAAAGCCGGCACCGCCTTCAAAGCCTCGGAGATCTATCGCCTCCGCGGCGACAAACCCCTCGCCAACCACTGGAGCACGCCGGTGCTGCACGACGGCTATCTCTACGGCATGTTCCAGTTCAAGGAATACGGCAAAGGCCCGGTGAAGTGCGTCGATATCAAGGACGGCAGCGTGAAGTGGGAAAAGGAAGGCTTCGGCCCCGGCCACGTCATCAAGGTCGGCGACAACATCCTCGCCCTCAGCGACGCCGGTGAACTCGTCCTCATCGCCGCCAAACCCGGCGCTTACACCGAGATCGCCCGCGCCAAAGTCCTCGAAGGCAAGTGCTGGACCATGCCCGTCGTCAGCAACGGCCTCGTGTTCGTCCGCTCCACGACGCAAGCCGCCTGCATCGACCTCCGCGCCGGTCTCGCCGCGCGGTAAGGCGCAACGCAGGGGTATACCTACAACGCGAGATAGTCCTGAACCCTGCAGGGCAGGTGCCCCGCTGGCCAGATCACTAACCTTCTACCAGCCTCGCTGGTCGTCGAATCCCAACGGGATTCCATCGTTCAGCCCAAGGTTGAAACGACCCTCGGTCTCCCGATTAAACACCGCAACCCTGAAGGGGTTGAGTCGGACGATGCAAATTGGATTCAACCCCTCCGGGGTTGACGACTCTCACTGCGAGGTCCCGAGGTAGCTCGTGCCTCGCAACCTTGGGCTGGTTGATGCAGACCCTTTCAGGTTCCCACGACGAACGTCCGCCTCCCATCATCACCCCCCTCGTGCCCCTTACCCCTTCGCCCCCTTCGCCTTCACCGGCCGCTCCGTCGCCGATGCGCAGGCATCCGCGATGATTTGCAGCATCTCCAGGAAGCCATCGCGCTGCGCCTCCGGCAGCGCCATGAGAATCCCGTGTTGCAAATCCGATGCGACCTTGCGCGCTTTCTCGAAGGTCTTGCGTCCCGCGGGCAGCAGCCGCACGCGGTGCGCGCGTTTGTCGGTCTCGTGCGGGCGGCGCTCCACGAGGCCCGCTTTTTCCATGCGCGCGAGCGTCGAGGTGATGGTGTTCGGATCGCTCGCCATCAGGTCGGTGATCGTCCGCTGCGTGAGCCCCTGCGGGTCGCCTTCGCTGATCCAGCGCAGAATGGAAAATTGATCGGGCGTGATCTTCAACTCTGCGACCCGCTGGCGAAACGCCTGGTTCAGCCCATACCACGCGCGACGCAGCAACACGGGCAGGCGCTTGGGATCGCGCTGGGGGGAAGTGCTGGTGAAGACGCTGGCGGAAGACATCGGGAGGCGCGCTCTTGAATAGCACGCATACGTATCAGTCCAGAGTCGTTTTCGGCGGCGCGATACTGACCGCCGGTTGCGTCCCCGGTGGCGGTGTGGCCCCGGGTGTGAACGTGACCGCGTAATCCGGCGGCAATGTGCGCGAGAAAAAGCTGCTCGTGGTCAGGTCCCAGCCCACCGGCACGCCGAGCTGATCGGCCACATCGCGCGCGAGAAGATACGTCTCGATCGAGTCCTTGAACACGTGGAACCACACCACGCCTTTCGGGTCGGCTTTCACCTTTTTGATCGTCGTCTGGAAGATCGAAATCAGCGTGCGCGTCTGTTCGATCGTCTCGCCCGCATTGGGCAGCGGGATGATCTTCACCGGAATGCGCGGCGAGTTCAGCGAAGGCGTCACTTCGATCTTCACGTCGCGATTGCCGAGTTTGCGCTGGATGAAATGCGCGGTGAGTTTTTTCGGATCGTAAGTCGTCTTGCGCTGCTGGCTCGTGCGGCCCGATTTATCGCGCACCATCACGGGTTTGCCGTCGGGCCCTTTCACCGTCTCGTGGCTGATCGCGAGCATCGAGTCGTTGCGCTTCAGCTCCTCTTCCACCAGCGCGGTGTAACCCGCTTCGTCGATGTAGAGGATGCGTCCACCCGCGACGAGGAAGCGGTAAATCTCCGCCTTGTCCGGCATCGGCCGCGGGTTCGGCAGCTTCACCACCACTGCGGGCGGCGGCACGAAGACCGGCGTCGTGTCGAGCTGCTGTTTGAGCTTGTCGAGATCGGTGAGGAGCTTCGCGACTTCGGTCTTATGCTTGTCACGCTCCTTGCGCTTTTCCTCGAGCTGCTTTTGCAACGAGTCGAGGTCGATCAGCTTGATCTGCTGCTTGTCCGTTGTCTTATCCATCGTCTGGAGCGACTCGGTGACTTTCTTCAGCTCATCCTCGAGCTTCTTCGTCTCCTCGATGACTTTGTCCGGATCGTGTTTCGGAGTGGTTTCCTCCACCTTCTTTTTCAACTCCGCGTGTTCCTCCACCGTCACCGGCGGCAGCTCGGAAATGATCTTGTTGGCCGCGCGAGCGAGCGAAATACCCACGAGCACGAGCACGATGATGAGCACGCCGACGACGTTCGTCATCGTGTCCATGAGCGCCACAAAGGGCAGTTCTTCTTCGGAATGTCCGCCGCGTCTGGCCATTACGGTTTAGGTGGGGCTGGGGTTGCTGGAGCGGGAGTCGCTTTCGGCGGCGCCGGAGTGGCTGCTGCCGGGGTGCCAGGTGCACCAGGCGGTTTCGCCGCCGGTGCGGGAGTGGCCGGAGGTTTGGCGAGATCGGCGGGTGGGGTGAGCGCGCCGAGGAATTCCTTGAACATCTTCAGGTCGATCTCACCGCGTCCGGGCAGCGGCAACTTGCCGATCTGCCCGACCTGATACCCATACGTGGCCTGCGCCCAGCCGGCACCGACGTTGTAAGCCCCCATGCCGTCGTCGCGCAGGAGGAAGATGATCTTGCTCTGCGGCACCGCGGCCACGGCTTTAAGAAAGGCATTGAAGCCCGCATCCACCGCCACCACGTCCGGCGCGGAGCTGATCGTCATCTTCGTTTTTTCGTCCCAGAAAAAGGTGAGCTTCCCGCCCGAAGCTTCGACGAAGAACACCTTCGAACCCTTCGCCAGCCCCGAGCCGCCCGGCGACACGACCACCGGTGCGCCTTTGTTCGCCGGCGGTTTGCGCTTGGCGATCTCCGCCTGCAATGCCGCGATTTCTTTCTTCAACGGCGGTTCCTGTTGCGTGAGGCCATTGACCTCGATCAGCAGGTCGTCGAGTTCCTTCATCAGCTTCTCGCTCGCCGTCTTGTTTTTCTCGCGGTCGGCCACCGAGGTATCCAGCAGCTTGCGCAGCTTCGCAAATTCCTCCTGGCGTTCCTTGGTCTGCTTTTGCAGATCCTCGAGCTTCACCACCTTGTCCTTCAGCAGGTCGTTGATGCGGTCGTTCTCCTTCTGCTGCTTGCGCATCTTCATCGCCTCTTCCGCCCGCTGCAGTTCCTCCGGCGTGCGCCCGTTGATCTTCTGCAACTGCGCCACGCACAACACCACGATGATCAGCACCAGCACGCCGATCAGCGAGCAGAGGATGTCGAGGAACGGGATCAACATGATCTCGTCCGCGCGTCGATGACCGCGTTTGACCATCAGGGCTTCACAGTGAAGGGCTGAGAGCGAACATGGCTTTGCTCAGGGCGCCGAATTAGCCGCGGCTGAACCAGCCCTTTTTCTTCACTTGCTGCACGATGACCTGCTTTTCGCCGAGCTTCTCCAGCACTTCGTTGAGCCCGCGGATGCCGGCTTCCACGCCGCCGAGATATTGCCCGGTGAGCTGGATCGATTGATTCAGCGTCTGCTCCACTTCGCCGCGCATCGTGGTCATGTTCGTCACAAATTCCTGCGCCACAAACTGCTGATGCTCGTTCGTGCGGCGGTCGAGATTTTCCGTGTATTCGAGCAGGCGGCCGGAGAGTTCGTTCAGGTTCGTGAGGAACTCCTGCTGCGCGCCCGCGATGGCTTTCACCACCGAATCGCCGATCGCGCCGAGATCGCCGCCGCCCGCGCCCGCGCCGTCATTGAGGCGGGGCAGGAGCACCTCGTTGCAGAAGGCGTCGATGTCGTTCAGGCACTCCTCTTCATGCTTCGCGAGCGAGTTGAGCGGGAAGTTCAGCGACACCGCAAAGATAAGGCCGAGCAGCGTCGCGTCGAACGCCGTGCCGAGGCCGCTTGTCACCGTATTGATCGATCCGACGATCGCGCCCACGTCTTCCACGTCGCCGAAGCTCATGCCGCTGATGGCGTGCGAAAGGCCCACCACCGTGCCGATGAACCCGAGGAGCGGAATCGCCCACAGGAACGCGCGCACCATGATGTAGCTGCCCATGATGCGCGACCCATCGATGGCCGACTGGCTGTTCATCATCGCGCTCACATGACCGACATTCTGCCGCACCTCGAAAAGCTCCAGCGCCTTCCGCATGCGATTCACCATCAGGCTGTCGCGCAGATTGATCGGGAGCTTGTAAAGATGATCGATGAACCGGCTCACGTTCTGCCCGTTGATTTCCTTGCCCAGTTCGATCGGCAGCACGTCGAGCAGCAGCGCCTCGCGCTGGTGCTTCAGCTTCTTCAGCTTCAGCCAGCAGATCGTCATGGCCCAGAAAAAGAAGAGCGTATTGAGGAAGCTGACCGTGAAGTGTTTGTAGAACAGATTCCCGATCGTGTTCATCATCGTGTAGTCCGGCACCGGCTTGTCGTGCGCCGGGGCGAACGGATAGACGATGAGGAACCACACGATCGTGATGCCGAGGCCGATCCCGAAACTCAGCTTCGCATTCGGATTCGTCGGGTCCTGCTCCGTCCACGCCTTGCGTTCCTGCGGCTGGCCGCTCGGGTGCATCCGCCCGGGCGAGGTGGCGCGCGGCTGGAGCGAACTCGGCGGCGGCAGATCGGAGGTCGGAACGGTCTCGGGAATCTGAAGCTTCGTATTGCAACCCGGGCACCGCACGACCGAACCCGCCATCGTCGGGTCGGCCATCAGGGCCATGTTGCAGGTGGGACAGTTGAATTTCATGGGAGCGTGCGCGCCCGGTAAAACGGGTAGGTGACGAATTCAATTAGAGTTCGTCGGGAAAAAGCGGATTTTTTTGTCATCTGCCGTCTTGCCGCCGCAGGGGGCAAACGCCACGCTTCCCGCCCGTGCTGGATCGTTTTTTCAAGTTCACGGAGCGCGGCTCAAGCCTCCGCACCGAGGTCGTCGCCGGGTTTACCACCTTTGCCGCAATGGCTTACATTCTGGCGGTCAACCCCCAGATTCTCCGCGCCAGCGGCATGGATTTCGGCGCCGTCGTCACCGCCACCGCCCTCGCCTCGGCGCTCATGACCGTCCTCTTCGGTCTCGTCACCAACTGGCCCATCGCCCTCGCTCCCGGCATGGGCCTCAACGCCTTTTTCGCCTCTACCATCTGCGGCACCATGAAAATCCCGTGGCAGGCCGCCCTCGCCATGGTCTTCCTCAGCGGGTGCTGTTTCCTCGTGCTCACGCTTACCGGCGTGCGGGAAAAAATCGTCCACGCCATTCCGCACGACCTCAAAATTGCCATCTCCACGGGCATCGGCCTGTTCATCGCCTTCATCGGTCTGAAAAATGGCGGCATCGTCGCCGCCAGCCCCGCGACTCTCGTCACCGCCGGACACCTCGCCGAACCGCGCGTGCTGCTGGTGCTCGCCGGCATCATCCTCACCGGCGCGCTGCACGCCCGCCGGGTGCGTGGCGCCATCATCCTCGGCGTCATCGCTCTCACCATCGCCGGCGCCTTCGTCCCCGGCGCGGACGACACCCCGCTGACCAAGGCCCCCGCGCAGTGGATCTCCGCTCCCGCTTCCCTCGCCCCCACCTTCGCCGCGTTCGATTTCGCCTACGTCTTCGCCCACTGGCGCGATACCCTCCCGCTCATCTTCGCCTTCCTCTTCGTCGATCTCTTCGACAACATGGGCACCCTCATCGGCGTCTGTTCCCGGCTTGGCCTCCTCAATGAACGCGGCGAACTCCCCGGCATCGGCCGCGCCCTCGCCGCCGATGCCTGCGCCGCCGTGGTCGGCTCCACTCTCGGCACCTCCACCGTCACCAGCTACATCGAGTCCGCCGCTGGCGCGGAAGAAGGCGGCCGCACCGGCCTCACCGCCCTCGTCGTCAGCGCCTGCTTCCTCGCCTCGCTCGCTCTCTCGCCGCTCCTCGCCATCATCCCCGCCGAAGCCACCGCCCCCGCCCTCGTCATCGTCGGCATCCTCATGACCCAGGGCATTACCGCCCTCGACCTGCGCGATTTCGTCCGCGCCGTTCCCTGCGTCCTCACCATCGTGTTGATGCCCCTCACCTTCTCCATCAGCGAAGGCCTCGCCCTCGGCTTCATCAGCTACTGCGGCGTCATGCTCCTCGCTGGCCGCTCCCGCCAGGTCCCCCTCGCCGCCTGGATCCTCGGCGGACTTTTCCTGCTCCACGTCCTCACCCGCTGACCACCACAATCGATCAACGTTTCCTCAGCTCACGCATCTGCTCGTAGAGCGGCGTGAGGGAGGAGATCACACAAGTGTTGTGCTCGAAGCGATAGCCCGTCTCGAAGTCCTCGTAACTGCGCCCCCGCCAGAGCCGTCCGCTCGGGTCGATCACGAGCGAGTGCCCCACCCCGCCGCGGAAAATCGTGGACCCATCCGTCCCCGCGAACACCGTGCACGTCCACGGGCGCTCCTCCGGATGCGCGGCCATAAAACGCTCGATGTCTCTCACCAGCCGCCCAAAGAGCTCGCCGCGTTCGAGCGCCGGCGCGTCCAGGGCCTGGGCAATCGCCGCACTCAGCATCGGTTCCGCCGGCGACGTCAGGACGCCGGACTGAAGAGCCGGGCTCGGGTCCACTTCTGCCGGGTGGGACGTGTTGGGTTTCATGTGCTGGTCAGACGAAATCGTCGTCGTCATCAAATCAAGCACACTGGAGCTGACAAGCGGTGTCAAAACATCTGGGGCACACGAATACATGGATCAGCGCGGAGTCTGGAAGATCGGCCTCGGGAATGTCCTACGAATCGGAAGACGGAAGGGGTCAGGAGGACGGAAGGGGTCAGGAGAAAAATCTGAAATACGAGGTTCTGACTTCACTGAAATTGATGTCATTCAATATTTTTCTCCTGACCCGAATGGCACTGAGTTAAGGGGCGTTTTCCAAAGTAAAAGGCTGTTCGATGGCGTCCGAAATCTGGCTTAACTCAGTGCCATTCTCTCCTGACCCCTTCCGTGGAAGGGTGCCGCCGGCGGGCGGCATCATGGAACCGCGCCCGCGTTCCGCTTCAGCCGACGCATTCGTCACATGGCGCTGACCGGCCACCGGTCATGCACAATGCCCGCAGGGCATGGCCTGACACTCTTTGTTCCCTTTCAGCGGCCTCAGGCAAATAGGAGAAGGGAAGTTGAAGCGATTCGACTCAATCCACCGAAGCGGAAGCGTTCCGAAGATCTCAAGTCACCTCCAAGCTTTTTACCGCCATCTAACCCAATTCACCAAAAAAACTTCAGTCTAAATTAGTTCACCCGT
>JBGAGV010000046.1:0-16791 GCA_044226525.1 Chthoniobacteraceae bacterium
GCGCGTCTGCTCGCCCTGGCCACCGCCGCCGTGGACCGCCAGCGCCAGCTCGATCTGCAATCCGCCCGGGACACCTGGCGCCAGCGCCAGCGGGAACGTCAATGGACTCAAACGGTCGCCCTGCGCGAGAAGGCCCTCCAGCTCGCCCGGGACCGCTTCAAGGATTCCAAGCTACGCTACGAACGCGCCCATCGCCCCCCGCCCAAACCCACCGGCCTCACCCCCGAAGTCCTCCGCCAGATCGAAGAAGCCGCCAAGCTTCTATGAACTCGGAACCCGGAACTCGGAACCCGCACCTGCGCAGAGCGCAGTCTCAACTCTCAACCCGTCGCCCTCAAACAGACACAATAAACACAATATCTCCCAACCGCGGCATTCCATGCATGGCCCCACTCTAGTAATATTTGCCAAGGAAGTAAGCGGCCTCCGGTTGCCGGCCGTGATAGCAGCTGCGCATACTGAAACATGGCGAAGTGCAACTTCGCGGACAGGGGCGTTTCCAAGTGCAACTTGGAAACGAGTGGAGGGTGGAAATGGGGGCTATACTCGGGACGAGGGCAATCGCTCAGATGCGGGCGGTTGACCTTGCGTCCCTTACCGCTTCGCGAGCCATTGCCGGGCCTCTGCCATGTCGGTGAATACCTCGAAAGTCGGCTGGGTGTCCTTGATCAAATCGGCGTAGGCGCGGGCGAGTCCATACAGGAAACCGCTATTCGTCACGACGGCGGTTCGGCCCGGGACACGATCCCCCAGTGCCGCACGCACCTCGCCGGCGATGGCGGGCAGGTCGGCCGAGGAAAGATCGAGCGTGATGTCCCGGGCATCGACCAGTTCGTCGTGAGCCATCACTCCGGCCTTCACCTTGGCTCGGATCAGTTCCACGACATCCGCATACGAAAGAATGCCGGTGGCCGTGGTGAGCACACAGGCGGTGTCGGTGTCGATGGTGAACGAGGCAGGCATGACTTCTCCCGTTCAAGGGGCGTCGTAGCTGTGCAATATCCTTCGCTGGCGCTCCCGGCCCAGCAGATTCGCCTGGAAGATGACGCCGAGGGCCGCCAGCGCGAGAAACAGAAGGCCCTTGAGCAGGGGCGCGGGATGAAAGGTCTGAAGGATCAACGCGCTGCCCGCGATGGACGACCAGAGAATGAGCGCCCAGTCGAACAGGACCAGGACGAGCACCGCCCCGATCACAAAGCCGACCAGAAAGGACAGTTCGGTGAAATGGTGCGGCTCCCACGTGGTGCCGTGGACAAACGCCCACGCCAGGTAGCCTCCCATCATGCCCCCGGCGAATCCAACGGCCAGCTTCTGCGCGAAAATGGCGAGCACGGCGCCGATCACCCCGGCGGCTACGGCGATGAACAGCAACACTCCATCCGACCCGTCTGGCATCAAAATCGGGGCAAGGCTCCAGCCGTAGAGAAACCCTGCGCCTCCCACAAACAGCCAGAAAACACGGCGACCCGCGACCAGCAGGGCGAGGCCGAGGAGCAGGACGGGGATTTCCATATGCACAAATCGTTCGCCACGAACGGAGTGGATGTCGTCGGGTTGTTTCTTACCAGCCCGACCAACGCCCCCCCTGAATTGCCGCTGGCGCAACCCACGCTCCTGACCTTCATTGCAACGCATGAACGACTCCGCCAGCAACCTCCTCAACGACGTTGAAATCAACGGCTCCATCTCTTTCAAAGGCAGCCTCACCATCGATGGCTCGCTCAAAGGTGGGCAGATCAAGGGGGCCGATCTGACGGTTGGGCCGAAGGCTCGCATCGAAGGAAACATCGAGAGCGAATCGCTGACGCTGCACGGGGCGGTGACTGGCGATGTCGCCGTGGCCGGGAAGTGCAACCTGACGGGAGCGGCCAAGCTCCTCGGGAGTCTCACGACCAATCGCCTGGTGATGGATGATGGGGCCACGTTCATCGGGAAGGCGGAGATCACGCCGGACGGGAAGAAGCCCGCTCCACCGGCCAAATAACCCCACGGCCGGCCACGTTGGCGGCGCGCCATCTTCGCAAAATCGGCGAAGCTTTTGGCAACCCACCATGAGCCGAACGCGGGATCGGGTCGCAACTTCTAGCCATGAAGACGACGACCGATAAACTCCCGCACAAACTCGGCGCGAACCAGAAAGAAGAAGCGGCGAAGCCCCGCAAGCACGACGCCAACTTCAAGCAGACCCGCGATGTGCGTGAAGACCGCGGCGAGCGCCAGTTGAAGACGGGTGCCGCAGCCCGGACCATCACCAAAGAGTGACGCGCAACGGCTCCGGAAGATACTCACCAGAGCCTCCACGTTCCGCTGCCTGGCCACCGGAAGCGGCGCTAAAATCGTGTCCTGAGCGTGAGAGCATCTTGCCTCGCCCCCACGCACGCGCTTTCTTTCCACCCCCTTCCTCATAGGCACGAGCCAAGCCCTCGGGCGGATTCTCACTCTCCTCGACGGGCTATCGGGCCGACAAGAACGCTCACATCCATGTTCACTCACAATCAGCGCATCGTCTGCGTGGACGACAAATTTCCGGCCTGGGTCTATCGCATCTACCAGCAGCTTCCTGTGAAGGGGCAGATTTACACGGTGCGCTCGCTGTCGCCGCTGGGGCAGTCGATCGATCTGGAGAGCGGCCATTTCCAGCCGGACCTCGTGCTTTACGTGCACGAGTTGCACAACCCGGACGACCCGAACAACACCGCGCACTCCATCGAGCTCGGCTTCCGGATCGAGCGGTTTGCCCCGCTCGAAACCATCGAAGAGGATGTCGAGGAGTATGCCGAAGCCACGGCGGAATAAGGTCAATCCAAGTCCCAAAAACGAAGCCCCTCCGTCGGATTGAACTCTCCAGACGGGATTCCACATCCTTCCGGTCGCCGATCTCCCTTGGTTTTACCGCCATGAACGCCTCGCTCATCGCTCCCGAACACCGCGCCATTTCCATCGTCGCGCTGGTGCAAGCGGGGGTGATCGTCGGGGGCACGCTCTTCGTCACGGCCATGATGAAAGTGGTGAGCTACCAGGCGCACCGCTCGTCCGACTCTCTCTTTTGCAAACAGGCTCTTTTCGTGCGCAGCGACGGCTTCACGCTGCTGCTGCTCCCGGTCCTCTGGGTCACGACGGCCCTGTTCTGCGAACGCGATTCAAGCACGCAACGCATCTTTATTTTCCTCGGCATCCTCCTCTCCGTGTTCGGCATGTGCTTTTACGTCGGGCTCGGCTTCAATCCCCGTCCGCCCTGCCTGATCGGCGTGAGCCATTGATCAGCCCTCAGCCTCGGAAATGCGAATCTTCGGCGGGGCCAGGCCGGCAGGTGGCAACAGTCGGGCAGGCCGCTGGGATATGACCAATCCGCGCACTGAATTTGTATTTTCCTCGCGGCAAGCGAGTTACGAATCGCGCTAAATTCGGGAGTTTCCCGCTCGGGTGAACAACCAGGTTTTTTCGTAAAATAATTGTCCCATTTGGGTCACGGCATGCTGTCACTTAATTGCCACATTCCCCGACCCATGAATGTCGAAGCAAGCCCCCACTCGCTCGACCTGTCGCGCACCCGCGCCCTGGTCTTCGACCACCTCTACGACGGCGTCATCGTCACCACTCCAGACGGTGTCATCACCGACTGGAACGCCGGTGCCGAACGCATGTTCGGCTGGGCGCGTGATGAGGTCCTCGGCCTTACGCCGGCCATCCTGCACCGGCCACACGAAGCGCCGGTCCTCACCGATTCCATCAACGCCGCAGCCATTCGCGACGGGCGGTGGGTGGGCGAGATCACCTTCATCCGCAAGGACGGCACGATCGGCCGCTGCCAGACCGTCACCGTCCCACTGCTCGATGAAGACGGGCACGTCGGCCTAACGGTCGGGGTGAATCGCGAGATCACCTCACGCCCCGCCGCGGAGGAAGGCCTCGCTTCCGAACGCCTCCTGCTGCGCACCCTGCTCGACGCCCTGCCCGATCCCATCTTTTTCAAGGATCGCCAGGGCCGTCACCTCATCATGAATGAGGCAAACCGGCGCCTCTTCGGCTTCAGCGAAGAAGACATCGGCAAGACGGCCTTTGAGCTGCCGCTCGATCCCGAGCACGCCCAGCTCTACACAACCATGGACGAGGCCGTGATGTCGTCCGGCGAGCCCATCGTCAATCGCGAGGAGCCCTTCACCAGCGCCGATGGCCAGAGCGGATGGTTCC
Source organism: Chthoniobacteraceae bacterium (assembly GCA_044226525.1). Taxonomy (GTDB): domain Bacteria; phylum Verrucomicrobiota; class Verrucomicrobiia; order Chthoniobacterales; family Chthoniobacteraceae; genus VFJQ01. The sequence continues at coordinate 4,192 of JBGAGV010000046.1, forward strand.
TCACCTCGAAGTTCCCGCTCCGCAACGCGGCCGGGCGCATCACCGGCCTCATCGGCATCGCGCACGACATTACGGCGCTAAAAGAAGCCACCGAGGAAATGGCCCGCATGCGCCAGCGCCTCGCGGATCACGTGGATAACTCCCCGCTCGCGGTCGTCGAGTGGAGCCCGGACGGCCGCATCGAGCGCTGGATGGGTCAGGCCGAAGCGATCTTCGGCTGGGGCGCCGCCGAGGCCCTCGGCAAGACCGCCAAAGAGTTGTGTCTCGTTCACCCCGATGACCTCCCCGCCGTCCGCCAGATCAGCCGGGAACTCCTCGAAGGCGGCGTCCATCGCAACGTCTCGCGCAACCGCAATCTCACCCGAACCGGCACCCTGCTCCACTGCGTCTGGAACAACTCCGTCCTCCGCGACAGCACCGGCCGTCCCGTTTCCATCCTCTCCCTCGCGGCCGACGTAACCGAGCGGGTGGCCGCCGAAACCTCCGCGCGCGAAGCCGATGCCGCCCGCATCGCCATCGAGCGCAAGCTGCTCGAGACACAGAAGCTCGAAAGTCTCGGCCTTCTCGCCGGCGGCATCGCGCACGACTTCAACAATCTCCTCACCGGCATCCTCGGCCACACCAGCCTCATGCTCGCCGAACTGCCGGCCGGTTCGCCTGATCGCGAGCATGCCAGCCACATCGAGACCATCGCCACTCGCGCCGCGGACCTGTGCAAACAAATGCTGGCCTACTCCGGCAAAGGCCGCTTCTCAGTCGAGCGTGTCGATCTCAACGACCTCGTCGAGGACACCGCCCGCCTCCTCGCCGTGTCCGTGAGCAAAAAGGCCGCACTCGAATTCCGCCTCGAGCGCCCGCTGCCCGAACTCCTCGCCGATGCCACCCAGCTCCGTCAGGTCGTCATGAATCTCGTCATCAATGCCTCCGAAGCGCTCGGCGACTACGGCGGCACGATCGAACTCGCCACCAGCCTCGTCCACGCCGACCGCAACTACTTCACCAGCGCGGTCCTTTCACCCGATCTTCCCGAGGGCGATTATGTGTGCCTCGAAGTGATCGACAACGGCTGTGGTATGGACCCCGAAGTGCAGGCCCGCATTTTCGACCCTTTCTTTACGACCAAATTCACTGGGCGCGGCCTCGGCCTCGCCGCCGTGCATGGCATCGTCCGCAGCCACGGGGGCGCGCTCCGAGTCGAGAGCACGCTCGGCCGTGGCACCACCTTCCGCCTCCTCTTCCCCTGCGCGCCAGGCACCCGCACCCAGCGCGAAGAGACGGCTGCTGCCAATCCTGTGTGGCGGCCTGGCGGCCGTGTCCTCGTGGTGGACGATGAACCCATCGTTCGCCGCATCACTTCCCGCCTGCTCGAATCCCTCGGCTTCGAAGTGATCCTCGCCACCGACGGCATCGAGGCCGGCGACATCTTCGAGCGCGAACACGGCGATTTCGCCTTCGTGATGCTCGACCTCACCATGCCGCGCCTCGACGGCGAAGAAACCTTCCACGCGCTCCACTGCCTCAACCCTGACACCCGCGTCCTATTGATGAGCGGCTACGACGAAACCGAGGCCATGACCCGCTTCGCCGGCCTCGGCCTCGCCGGCTTCATTCAAAAACCTTTCACCCTCGGCGTGCTGCGGGAGAAGGTGAAGCAAGTGCTGGCGTAGCGATTGATCTCCAGTCGCGGAGAACTCGATCGTTGGGACACGTTCCGGAACTCGCGAGGTCGTTCCGAAAAGATCTACCGCCCCTAAAAATTTCCGTTCTGGACGCTTGACATCCCCCCTGCCGAATCAAATCCTCGCGGTCCAAAAAGAGACTTAGACACGAATTGTGGCCTGAATTGCCGGTTGTTCGTTCAATAGCAGGCCGGTCGCGCGTATTAGAATGACCACCCCCCTCCCCAAAACATGAAGACCTGTTTCTTAATCGCTCCAAACGGCAACCGGACGGACTATCTTTTGGAGAAAGTCTTTCTCCCCGCCTCAAAAGAAGCAGGTTATCAAATCGTTCGTTCCGAATCCTCTGTGACGAACCAGATTCTGGACCACCTCGTCAACAGCCTTACGGCCGCCCCGATGGCCCTCGCTTACCTGGGAAGCCCTCCTTGGAATCACAATGTCCTCGTCGAAATCGGCTATCGTCTCGGCAGATTCCAACCCTTGGTTTTCCTATGTGACGAACCCTCCACCGAAGATCAGGGGCTCAGCCTTCCATTCCACATATCGGACGAACGGGTAATCCCCTTACCAACTGGGGATCTGACCACCGACGACCTCACCGATCTCAAAATTTCGCTGTTCATGCGCATCGTGGCCGCTGCGGATGACTTCAGGTCCCCCATCCAGAATTCAGTCCTTCCCGTAGCCACACTCCAGGTGGAAGTCGCCAATTTGCTCGACTATTCCAAATGGCGATATGTGGAATCCTCCCAATCCGCCGACAATATTTTCGGAATTGAAGGCGAACTCGCAGGACATACTCTCGGAGAATTCTATCGGGCTCGCAAACAGGATACGCACCCGGCCCAATATCGGGAGTTTATGAAGCAGCAAAGGCTGCTCATCGCCAACCTCGCACAGCTTCCCGTGGATATTGATGACGATCCAGGCGACCCGTTGCTGCCCGCGGCGGATGTGCCGATCGTATTTTCAACAGGGCGATATGCGGGAAGAGCGTATCGCCCCGTCATAATCACCGCGCAACAGACCCCCAGCCTGTGGCACATGGTCGTTTTATATTCCGACATTACCGGTGGCACCAAAACGGTCCTGGCACCGAATGGCAGCGAATATCATATCTGCAGTATCGGCGCAAACTCACCCTCCCCCAGCCCGCCGCTGCCCAGTAATCGAAGGAAGCAAAAAATATTTCTGTCATATTCCTCCGGGGATCGCCAAAAAGTCGACACCATTTATGCGCTTCTCCAGAAGCTGAGCGTGGATCCCTGGATGGACCATCGCGATATCGAGGGATCTGCGGAGTGGCCAAGAGAGATTTCGCAAGAGATCGCCTGCTGTGACGCAGCTCTGGTCTTCCTGAGCAGCGACGCACTCAAGAGCCGGTGGGTTAACCTGGAGTGGCAGGCGTTGATCCAGCAACAAATCCAACGCAACATTCCGCTCATGCCCGTCAGACTAAGTCATCCTATCAGTCCGGGCCCCGATTTTCCCTTTATCAACCTCATGCAATTCGTCGACTACGAAACGGCGCAAACCCCTGGTTATCTAAGCGACTGGCTCAAGGGAAAGCTAAAGGATTAGTGATTTCGCGTGCCTTCGACATCAGGTCCCCACTGGAAACCGGCAATCGCATTCCTGTCGTCGAAGGCGCCCCAGTCAACTGCAAAGCATCCACCAGTTAATGTGAATCGATTATCCCGCCCTTTCCCTCTGGGCCGCAGTGCCTACTTTTGTCCAATCCCAATTTCCATCTCATCGACCGACGGAGAATTAATCGACTATAACCTGGCCTATCGAGTTTTCTTCGTCGAAAGCCAGACCGCCCCCCCTCCGACCGAAAGCTCCCACTCTATTCCCTGGCGGGGAAAGGTCTCCAACGCAGGCTGGACCAGCCTTAAAGATTTTTCCGCTGACTTGCGTCGCCACCGGGCTCGATCACTCAATCACGCTTACGCAACACCACCGGTGCGAAAGTCGGAGCAGAACCGCGGCTATCGGCTCGACTACTTTGCCAAGCCCAGATCCACCGCCGAAAGTAATCTTTCATGCCGCCTCGACCGGGAACTGAACCACGAGCTTCTTTGGGAAAGTTACGCCGTCAGTTACGACAAAGTAGTGGGCCTGATGCCATATTATCGAGCGACCATCCGGCGGCATATGCGCCTGCTCCAGGCACGCAATCCGGCTTACGTCGCCGACCTCGGCGCCGGAACGGGCACCCTCGCTCTCGCAGCAGCCCGCCGCGGATACCGCGTTCTCGCGGTTGACGTAAGCAGGTCCATGATGCAGCGCCTGGCCGAAAAGTCCGGCAACAGGACGATTTCGGAAAGAATCTGTGTCTTGCAACAAAGCGCGGAGTCGCTCAGTGCAATTTCTGATGGGGCGTTTGACGGAGTGTCGGTATTATTGGCGCTTTTTGACATGGCCCATCCGGAGCGGGCACTTTGGGAAGCGATTCGTATCCTCGCGCCGGGGGGGATCATCGTGATAACTGAACCTCGGATTACCTTTCGGATGGATTCAATACTTAGCTTTTGTAAAAACTACCTGCGGGAGCAGCGGGTCTGGTCCGATTTATCCGAGGACTACGACCGCGTCTTCAAGGCCAATTGGGCGATTGACCCCTCGAGCCGTGCAAGTGGCTCCCCCCTTCGAATCGAAAATATCCAACGAGTCTTAGCGGCGGCCGGCTTTTCGGAACTTCGCCTCTTGAATTCACATTTTGGCAACTGCGGCACCTTGGTCGGTTACAAACCAGCGCGACTCCGCTACCAGCAATTCGAATCCGCCCTGGCGGAAATGGGAACTCAAGCATGAGCCAGCCGTGAACATGGCGCCAGCACCCGGCACTCCCCGCCTCGCCACCAGAGATGATGCGACAGCCCTCGGCGACTTATTTGCCATTACGTATCGGCCGGACGACGGGGGCACAGCCAGCGACCATTACCCATTTCCACAAGTGCTCGATCCTGAATGGGTAGCCCGGGTGGTCGAGGATGGCTCCGTGCGGTGGCAAGTCTGGGAACTGGATGGCCGAGTGGTTGGTTCGGCTGCCGCTCTCCCCAATATTGGCAGCCCCGCCGATCGGGTGGCGGAGATTTTTGGTGTGGTCGTTCATCCGGACGTCCGCCACCTTCGCATCGGCACCTTCCTGCTGCGGGCGCTTTGCAGTGCGTTCGAGGCAGAGGCCATGTTTGTAATCTGTGAAGCGCGCACCGCCGTGGCCTCGGCGTCCCGCATAGCCCAACGGAACGGCTTCATCGCACTTGGATTCGAGCCTTTCGCCCATGCCACTCCCGCGGGTGCTGAATCCATGTTGTTAACCGGTCGTGTGTCCTCCCGGGCTCTGCAGCAACGCGCCACAAAAATTGGCCCGGCCCCCGACGTCATGCCCTTGGCCCACATCGCGATTGGTCAATTGCGGAGCCTGCCTCCTTGCCCCTTCGAATCGACGGCGGATGCTCCCCCCGCCCACTTGGAGCCGAGAACGGGCGAGGATTCCGATCCCATTCAAATAAAACTGGATGCCGAAACCGGCCAGCGCCTCTTGGATCAAATCCCCGTGGACGACATCCACCGATCCGGGGTCGTAGCACTCCGTCGACTTGAAGGAGAGTCCCACGGTAGTGACCGCTATGATAGGAGAAATTACGTAACCTGGCGCGGCGGGCATCCGATCGGCGCCTGCCGGGTTGTAGTAGATTGGATGGATCGTCGCGCGCGTGTCATGAAAATGTGGGCCGCAGACAGGCGGGTTCGACGATTTTTAATCGAGTCTTTGGTCCACGATTTGAGTGGGCTGCGCAATGGCCAACTGTTAACCATCTCCGTCGACGTATTAGGCCACGATCGCTCACTCACCGAAGCCGTGTGCTCGCTCGGTTTCCGGCCCACGGTCTACTATCCCGCGTTGGTCAACCTAGATGACAGGCGATGGGACGCCGTGCAATATACCAAGTTACTTCGGCTTTCCGCTTCCGATGCTGCTCGATCCGTCGCTGGTCTCGACTGGCTCGAGGCCAGCGCAGCGATCGACTCGGTAGCTCATAGTTTTGCCCATGAGCCAATTCGCTCCTGACCGGTAGCGATCAAAGCAGGAAAGGAGGGGAAGCTGGGAATGGAGGAGAAGAACAGGCTTGAAACTTGGAGGGATATGCGGCGATGGTGGAGCGAAGGCCATCCGTTTTGCGTCCGCTCCGCTCCGGCTGCACTGCGCAAAGTTGGAGGCCGCTTTTATCGGTGCCGACCACCACCTACATGGCTGTAAAGTGTCCCACCCATTTGTCGCCCTGGGTCTGCCTGCTTGCCCTGGTCGGCAGGTCCGCCGGCGCGGCGGGTGACGCCCCGGAAACTGGCCGGTGGTTCCTGACCGGGTTCGATGCGAAGGTGATCGACGCGCACGAACAGCGGCAGGCCTCATCGTGCATTCCGAGCTCGATGGAAATGGTCCTCAAACTCCTCGGACAGGCCCCGAAATCCTACTACGAGCTACAGGATGCATGGCAAAACCGGACCTGCGGCGGCTTCGTCGATTTCGATCGCAAGACGATCGCCGGCGTTACCTTCCATCTCCGGTTCGCCCTGCCGAGCACTCCTGATTTTCCACTTGCCGCCCTCTTCGAGACGATCCATCGCGAACTGAGCGCGGGGCGATTTGTCATCGCCTCGCTTGCCAACTCCGGCGGATGGCACATGTGGGTAATCTACGACGAGACCGTCGATGGAGAATTCCTGGCGGTCTCCAAAGACCATCAAAAAACTCTCTGGGAGCCGCGGGCCAAGGAGGCCATCCGGAAAATGCAGGGGACTCACATCTGCACTTATGAATTCCCCGCTTCGCCGCTGCGCCTTCCCAGCACGCCGCCTCGGGATGGACCGCCGCTGTTCAATCACCGCACGCACGGGATCGACAATGGGATCGATCCGTTGTTTCCCAGAAAGTAAACATCCAAGATTAGCCATCCCCGCATCGTTCATCCATGAAATCCAATGTTGTCTGGTATGACATTCCCGCGGCAGAGATTGACCGCTCGGTGCGCTTTTACTCCGCCGTGCTGGCACGGCCCGTGAAACAAGAACTCGTCGGCGAGGTTGCGACCGGATGGCTGCCGACGGATGACGGCGAGGTGATGGGGTGCATCTGCGTGGTGCCCGATTTCAAGCCCTCCGCCGATGGCATCATGATTTACTTCGGCGTGAATGGCCGGCTCCGCGATGCCGTCGCCCAGGTGCGCGCCCATGGCGGAACCGTGCAGTCGGACGTCCACTCGATCGGCCCACACGGCTTCCGCGCGGAAGTGCTCGACTCCGAGGGCAACTGCATCGCGCTGCATTCCGAAACGGATTCGTGACGCCGGGGCTGAGGTAATCCCAAAAGCTATCCGCTCATGCAACCCGACGAACTCGCCCGGAGCTACGATTCCATCTCCCATCGATGGCTGGAGCCGCACCTGCAAACCAACGGTATTCGGCCACACGAGCACGCGCTGAAGTTTCGTCCATCGGGGGGCGTGGCTCTCGACGTGGGTTGCGGTTGCAATGAGCGCTTCCCGCGCCTGCTCAGGAATCACGGTTACGACGTCGAAAGCCTCGACGTTTCCAAGCGCATGATCGCGCTCGCCTGGGAGCGAAACCCAGACGTCACCTTTCACCACGCCGATATCTGCAGATGGCAGCCCCGCAAGGCCTATGACTTCATCACCGCGTGGGACAGCATCTGGCATGTGCCGCTGGCGCAACACGAGAGCGTCCTCCGGAAACTCTGCGGGGCATTGTCGCCGGGTGGCGTTTTCATCTGGACCGCGGGCGGTCTGGACAAGCCGGCAGAAAAGCGAGACTCCACCATGGGGCCTCCGGTCTGTTACAGCGTTCTCGGAATTCCCAGAATGCTCGAATTGATTGCCGACGGTGGCTGCGTGCTGCGACACTTGGAACATGATCAACTCCCTGAGAAAACCTTTTCGTAATCGCTCAAAAGGAGGAAAAACTCTTATAAGGGTCCGCGCTGCCCAATCCTTGTTTGCATTGCCCTGCGGCCAACGATGCAGCTAGGCATGCAGTCCCCTATGAACCTACGTCTTATCATCCCAGTCACTTTGGCCATCGCCGTGGTTACCGCGAGGGGGCAGGAGGCCGCTGAACTGCAACGCCTGCGTGGCAACTACGACTCCGCGGTGCAGCGCGCGGTTCGGCCGCTCGGCGAAGCCTACGCCAAGGAACTTGCGCGGCTGCGCGATACTTACATGCGGAGCAACCGTTTGAACGACGCCGTGCAGGTGGATGAGGAAATCAAGCTCATCACACAAAAGCTCGGCACCATGGCGGGCGCGGCGCCAAGCACCACGGGGCATCGCTCGGTCGTGATGGAGGCCAAGGCGACGATTCCGGCAAATAGTCCGGGCGGGTTCAAGATCGGCGCCATCCGGCAAGGCGACGTCATCACTCTGCAATATGTGGAGGGCATGTGGAAGGGGCACGGCAGTATCGCTACCGATAATCCGGACGATCAACTCAAGGACGATGAAAGCCGGCTGGTGATTGCGAGGGGTCCTGCGAAAGACAAACCGGGCGACGTGATTGCCATCGTGCCGGGAGATACGGCCAAGAAGGCGTTTTCGTTTACCTGTCCGACGACACGGGAAGATGTGGTGCTGCGGATTCATAAGAACAGCGACAACAAGAAGAATCCCGGCAGCGTGGTGTATGCAGTCAAGGTCCTGCGCTAAGCGGAATCGGCTGTCCTTATTTATATCGCAATGAGATATAAACTGCCATCCGTCGGCATAAATTCCCTTTCCTGGCTCAGTTGCTCCTATCCCCTTTTTCTTTTCCGATGTCGACCAGCCAGCGCAGTTTATCCGGATTCCGCACAGCATAGATACCGTGGATCTGGCCATCGCGGACCGAGACTGTCAGGGCGGTCACGAGATGGCCGGATTCATGAATGAGCACGCCGGGGGCGCCGTTGAAATAGCATGGCATTAGCTGGCGCTCGACGTGAGCCGCAGGGCGGTGATGCAGCACGCCCACCAGGAAGCGCGCCACAACTTCTGCGCCGCGTAGCACATGGGGAGCGGCTTCGACCTTGCCTCCGCCATCGCTGTGCATCTCGACGGATGCAGCGAAGAGAGATTTGAGCTCCTGCAATTTGCCTGCATAGGCGGCTTTGAGAAAGGCGCTCAGCAGACGCCGATGATCGTCTGCAGTGGCCGCAAAGCGCGGCGGATTCGTCCGCACCGAGGCACGGGCGCGCGAAGCCAGCTTGCGGCAGGCTGTATTCGATTTGCCCAAGGTGACGGCGATTTCGTCAAAGTCGTGCCCGAAGACGTCATGCAGCAGAAAAGCCGCGCGTTCAGCAGGGGAAAGCTTTTCCAAGGCAAGCATCAGCGCCATCGATACCGACTCGTCCATGCAGGCCTGCGCGGCGGGATCATCGGTGGTCGTCTCGTGAAACGGTTCCGGCAACCAGACCCCGCAGTAGCGCTCGCGCCGCACTCGCGCGGACTTGAGCACGTCGAGAGCCTGCCGGCTGCACGCGGTGACGAGCCACGACCGGGCGTCGCGGATCTCTTCCGAAGAGGTCTGACTCCACTTCAGCCAGGTGTCCTGCACCACATCCTGCGCCTCCGCCCGGGTGCCGAGCATCCGGTAGGCGAGACCTTGGAGAAGGTCGCGGTGCCGCTCGAAGATTTGCGCGTGGGCTTCCATCGGAATCACTGGCTGTTGTTTGACATGAGCACGGCAAAACGCCAGCCGTTCGCCGTCTTGCGCAGCACATGCGTGTATTTGCGTTGCGCGAGATAGTTGGCCGATTCGGCAGAGGCGCCTTCGACAACGGAGTCTTGCGTGCCCGTTTCCACCGCCAGCGAGCCTTCTCGCTCGATGCGCACCGGCATCTGCCGCAACGCGGTGAAGCGTGTCCTACGCAACAGATCGGCTTCGCAACGCCGGAAATCCTCTCGCCCGATGACCATTCCGCGTCCTTGCAGCATGAGAACGATATCGTCCACGCACAGGGCTGCGTAGGCGTCCGCGTCGCCGACGAGAATCGCCCGCACCTGCCGGTCCCGCAGTTCCACGATTTCCGCCCGGTCCCGCACGGTGAAAGAACCGCACCATCCCCCTTCATCCCGCGCGACTGCGGGCGGGGAAAACCATTCGTTTATTTCCTCCAGCGCGCGTCTCATCGCCTGTTCACGCTGTGCTGCGTCCATCGCCGTGCCCTCGAGTGCGGCCCATTCGACGCGCCCGAAACCAAGGTAACGAAACACCGCCTGGAGAAACGGCCCCTGGTAGTCCAACTGCCGGGGATCGTTTCCGCCCCGCGCCGTGACGATCCACGCCGTCCGACCGTTGAGCAAACCGTGGAACCCGCGCTCATCCATTCGAACCGTGCGCCCGACACGCACCACATGATCTGCCCACGCCTTGAGGGTGGAAGGCGCGTTGAAGTTATAGACCGGACTCGCCACCAGCACATCATCCGCAGCCGTAAGTTCGGCGATCAGAGCGTCGGACACTTCCACGGCCGACCTCAGCGCACCATCCTCGCACCTCAGCCCCATGAAGGCGGAGACGGTCGATTGGTCCAGATGCGGCACCGGCTCCTGCGCCAGATTTCGCGTGATCACCCGGCCATCCGGGTTCTCGGTCCGCCACTGCTTCTCAAAATGATCCGCCAAGGCGCGCGAATGAGATCCGGTCGTTCGGACACTCGCTTCGATTCGTAATAATGTTCTCATCACCCGCTCTGACGAGACAGGGCGAGAAAGTGTGACGTGCTCTCTGCTGATTTTGCGGAGGAACGCAGACCACAAAAGAATCGCGCCGACTCTGCGAAAATCGGCGCAATCTGCGGATGCGAAAACAGGTTCTTGCGGAGGCTCGGTCCGCGCGCGGTTACGGGAGTTCCGCAATCTTGATGTTGCGGTATTCGCACTTCATCTCGACGCCGGGATGAATCTGGAAGCCCAGCGGGGCGGCGCCGGAGAATTTGGCGTCGGTGTATTCGGAGGCTTTCTTGCCGTTGATCCAGCAGGTGAAGGTGTCGCCCTTGGCTTGGATGCGGAAGGTGTTCCACTCACCCTCGGGTTTCATGAGCTGCTTGGCTTCCTTGGCCTGGCCGGCTTCAGGATAGGCCGGTTTGCCGCCGGTATACCACGAGCCGGACATGTCCACGCGAAGGCTGCCGGAAACGCCGAGTTGGAGCTGGATCTTCGGCTTGCGCATCTCGAGGCCGGTATCGACGCCACGCTCGGTGGGGGTCTTCCAGCGCACGTCGAACTCGATCACGAAGTCCTTATACTCCTTCTCGGTCCACAGATAGTTGCCCTTCTTGGCGGCGTCGTTTTCGCCGATGAGCACACCATTCTCGGCCCGCCAGAAGCCCTTCGATTCCTCGGCTTTGAAATTCGTGAGGTCTCTGCCGTTAAACAGAGGCGTCAGGCTGGGTTCGGCAGCCGGGCTGGCGAAGACGGAAGAGAGGGAAAGAGCGACAGTGAGGGCGAAGGAGCGGGGATTCATGAGCGGCGATGTTGAATGGTTCAGGCGAAGAGGGGAAGTGCGGGTTTGGTCGGTGATGAGACGGGATTGCCATCGTCACCGATGCTGAATCCCGGATTCCCGAAATCCTTAAATCCCAGAATCTCCTAAAATCCCCGCTTGCCTCGCACGCCGTTCGGATTGTGATAAATGCGTGACATGTCCATGAGCAACCCGCAACCCCGCACGCGCACCCATCAAACCAAGCGCACTGTCAGCATTATCGGCACTGGGAGTTACGTCCCGGCGCGGGTGCTCACGAACGCGGAACTCGAAAAGATCGTCGAAACCACCGACGATTGGATCACTTCGCGCACGGGCATCAAGGAACGGCGCATCTGTGGACAGGACGAGGCCACGAGCGATCTGGCGGCCAACGCAGGCCGGGCAGCCTTGGAAAACGCGGGCATCAGCGCGGAAGAGGTGGATCTTATCATCGTCGCGACGGTGACTCCGGACATGTTCTTCCCGAGCACCGCCTGCTTCGTGCAACAGAAGATCGGGGCGAAACATGCCGCGTGTTTCGACGTGAGCGCGGCCTGCGCCGGTTTTCTCTACGCACTGGAAATCGCGCAACAGTTCATCACCTCGCACACTTACGACACCGTGCTGGTCATCGGTGCGGACAAGCTGACGTCCATCGTCGATTGGAAGGATCGCAATACCTGCGTGCTCTTCGGCGACGGTGCAGGTGCGGCGGTGCTGCGGCATCGCGGCGGCGGCCACGGCGTCATTTCCACCTTCATGGCCAGCGACGGCGCGCTATCCGATATTCTCTACATTCCCGGCGGCGGTTCACGGTTCCCAGCAGTCGATGAAAAGACCGGGGCACGGCAGAATTGCATCAAGATGAACGGCAAGGAGACCTACAAACACGCCGTCACCTCAATGCTTGACGCTGCGCAGAAAGTCCTCGCCGAAGCGAATCTCGACCCCGAGGACCTCGCCTGCATCATCCCGCACCAGGCCAACCTGCGCATCATCGAAGCCATCGCCGATCGCATGGACGTGCCCATGGAGCGCTTCATGGTGAACCTCGACCGCTTCGGCAACACGAGCGCGGCCGCCGTCGCCATCGCCCTCGACGAAGCGCATCGCACCGGCCGCATGAAGGTGGGCGATTACGTGCTGCTGGTCGTCTTCGGCGGCGGGCTTACGTGGGCGGCGAGTGTCATTCAATGGTGACGGGAGCGCGGGAAGAGACGCGTGCACTGTAGGAAGCACCACCTCGCGCCAACCACTAGGGCGTGTCTTCAAAATGGAAAAAGCTGCAACATTCTGGGCGTCAGCGAGTTGATGGCGTGAATGTTATCACGAGATCGCTATCATCTATTGGACGAGCGCTGGAAGGCGCTTAAAAAATTAAGAAGGTAGAGCC
>JBGAGV010000022.1:0-147837 GCA_044226525.1 Chthoniobacteraceae bacterium
CGCCACTTCCCCCACAGGCTTGCCATGCTGCACGAGCCCGATGGCCTGGGCTTTGAATTCGGCGGTGTATCGTCTTCTGGTCACGGGTGTCATGCTTTCTGATTTCCTTATTTCGTGGTCCAGAATCTTCGCTCACCTCAAAACCTCCCCTCTCTCGCCTTCCCAAACTCTGTCTGCGAAACTGAGACAAGCTCACACGTGCCATAGCCTTGACGATGCCTAGAAAACTGCCTTGATCGATCAAGATCAAAAAAGACAGGGGCTTGGGTAAGCACCCTGTCTAGACAGTCTACCTGCCTCCACCTTCACAAGGCCCTCAAAAATCCGCACAACTCGAAAAACTTGGCGACGGCATACTTTCGCACAACCTTGCGTCGGACTATCATCTGCACAGCAGCATTTCACGGTCGTGTTCGGAATGGGAACGTGTGGTACAACTGCGTAATGTCACCAAGAAAGTTTTCGAGAGAGAGCAGAACCCGTTCAACACGGGGCTCAGGTGATTCTCTGGCATCTGCACACAGCGCGTCGTGTTTTGAAAGGTAGTCGCCCGAGGAAGTGCGAAAAACTGGAGGATTAGTACTGATTAGCTAATACTTTTAGGTATTACACCTTCAGCCTATTGACGTGGTGGTCTTCCACGCTCCATCAGAAGTAATCTTGAGGGAAGCTTGGCGCTTAGATGCTTTCAGCGCTTATCTTTGCCGGACATAGCTATTGAGCAGTGCCGCTTTTGCGACAACTCATTCACCGGAGGTCCGTCAGACTCGGTCCTCTCGTACTAGAGTCTGTACCTCTCACTTCTTAAACGCCCACAGCGGATAAGGACCGAACTGTCTCGCGACGTTCTGAACCCAGCTCGCGTACCACTTTAACCGGCGAACAGCCGGACCCTTGGGACCTTCTTCAGCCCCAGGATGTGATGAGCCGACATCGAGGTGCCAAACCGGGCCGTCGATATGAGCTCTTGGGCCCGATCAGCCTGTTATCCCTAGCGTACCTTTTGTCCATTGAGCGATGGTGATTCCACATTCTTCCACCGGATCACTTGGGCCTGCTTTCGCATCTGTTTGACTTGTTGGTCTCACAGTTAGGCTAGCTTATATCCATGCACTCGACACCCGATTACCAACCGGGTTGAGCTAGCCTTCGCATTCCTCCGTTACTATTTGGGAGGATACCGCCCCAGTAAAACTGACTGGCTGCCAGTGTCTTTGGTCACAAATTAGAGGCCTCAGCTTTCAAGGGTGGTGTTTCATTGACGACTCGACATTCCCCGGAAGGAATGTTTCACAGTCTCCCACTTACAACTAGGCATGATAGCCGAGACCACAGTGACAGCGTACAGTAAAGGTGCATAGGGTCTTTCCGTCCTGCTGCAGGTAGGCGGCATCTTCACCGCCACTACAACTTCGCCGAGCATCTTGTCGAGACAGCGGTCAACTCGTTACACGATTCGTGCAGGTCGGAACTTACCCGACAAGGAATTTCGCTACCTTAGGACCGTTATAGTTACGGCCGACATTCACGGGGACTTGGACCTCAGGCTTCGCTTGCGCTAACCTTCAGCCGTAATCTTTCCGCATTGGTCACGTGTCACACCCTATACGTAGTCGTTAGACTTGGCAGAGTGCTGTGTTTTTGTTAAACAGTCGGTTGACCCAATTCACTGCGGCCCCTTGCGGGGCACCCCTTCTTCCGAAGTTACGGGGCTAGATTGCCGAGTTCCTTAACAAGATTTAACTCGCTCGCCTTGGCACATATCGCGCCAGTCCACCTGTGTCGGTTATTGGTACGGACGCCTTAGTATACACTGTCGATTTTCTCGCGTGAGGAATTTGGAGATTTGCGACGGCGAACCATCGCATCCACCTTTCGGTCGGGGATATTACCCGCTCATCTCGCCCCACGGGGCGACAGCTTAAATTTCGGCGGCGCAGGAATGTTGAACCCGCTTTCCATCGTCATTGCCCATCGGCTAAGACTTAGGTTCCGGCTATCCCCGGGAGAACGAATCTTGCCCAGGAGACCTTAGACTTCCGGCGAATCGGACTGTGTCCGATTTTATCGCTACTCATGTCTGCATTCTCACTTCGTGTCGCTCGACCGTCGCTTCCGCTTCGGCTTCTGCGCAACACGAACGCTCCTCTACCAATCAACAGCCGAGCTGTCGATTCCAAGACTTCGGTATCCAGCTGATCGCCAATCATTTTCGGCGCGAAAGCACTCGATGAGTCAGCTATTACGCACTGTTTAAATGGTGGCTGCCTCTAAGCCAACATCCTCATTGTTTAAGCACCTTTACCTCCTTTGCACTGCGCTGGATTTTGGCACCTTAATCGTTGGTCTGGCATGTTTGCCTCTCGCCGACGAAGCTTATCCCTCGCCGACTGACTCCCGCAAGTTCCGCATAGTATTCGGAGTTTGATTGAGTTCGGTATCCGCAATTGGACCCTAGTTCAGCCAGTGCTCTACCTCTATACGAGATCTAATTGCGAGGCTAGCCCTCAAGCTATTTCGAGGAGAACCAGCTATCACGGGGTTTGATTAGTCTTTCGCTCCTACCGACAGTTCATCCGGGGACTTTTCAACGTCCATCGGTTCGGACCTTCACGCGGTGTTACCCGCGCTGCATCCTGACCATCGGTAGATCACCTCCGCTTCGGGTCTACTGCGTATGACTAAGGGCGCCATTTCAGACTCGCTTTCGCTGCGCGCGCCCGGATACGGGCTACGCTTGCCACACACAATAACTCGCAGACTCATTAAGCAAAAGGCACGCTATCGCTCTAAAAGAGCTTTAACACATTGAAGACAATTGATTTCAGGATCTGTTTCACTCCGCTCAAAGCGGTGCTTTTCACCTTTCCCTCGCGGTACTTGTTCACTATCGGTTGCCAATTAGTATTTAGCCTTACGCGGTGGTCCGCGTGTCTTCGCGCAAAGTTCCACTTAAGTCGCGCTACTCAGGGAATGCCTACCCTGCAATGTTGGCTTTGGAACGGGCCTATCACCCTCTTTGGAGCAGGTTTCCAACTGCTTTCCATCGCGAATACTGCAGAGACATCGGCCCCCTACTACCCCACTGTAAAACAGTGGTTTGGGCTGGTCCGTTTTCGCTCGCCGCTACTCACGGAATCGCTTACGCTTTATTTTCCTCCGGTTACTGAGATGTTTCACTTCACCGGGTATTGCTTCATCTTTCGATGATCTGGATAAATCCAGGGGTTACCCCATTCGGAGATCCATGGCTAACGCTTGCTTGCAGCTGACCATGGCTTTTCGTAGCTTGCTACGTCCTTCATCGCCTATTGACACCAAGGCATCCATCAACTGCCCATATATAAATTGCACTTCTCGTCGCGCGATCATATCGAATCGCGGCGATACCTTTAAAATTTTGCTGTATGCAGATGTCAAAGAACCAGACTGAAAATCGGGCGCCGCCAGCACATCCCGCCGAGGGATGTTGAACCATGATGCCAGGCTCGCTGGGCCTGACAGGATTCGAACCTGTGACCCTGCGCTTATCAAGCGCATGCTCTAACCAGCTGAGCTACAGGCCCGTGCCTTTATTGGCGGCAATGTTTTGAACCGGCTGGCGCTTGCCAGCACTGATGAGCGGACGCGGGGGCGATTGTGTTGGATGGGAGGAGAATCCCATCCGGTATGTTCTCCTTAGAAAGGAGGTGATCCAGCCGCAGGTTCCCCTACGGCTACCTTGTTACGACTTCATCCCAGTTACCGCTTGCGCCTTTGGACAGCGACGAATGTAGTTGTCCTTTGGGAGCAAGCGACTTCCATGATGTGACGGGCGGTGTGTACAAGGCCCGGGAACGTATTCACGCCGTCGTAGCTGATACGGCATTACTAGCGATTCCGGCTTCACGCAGGCGAGTTGCAGCCTGCGATCCGAACTGAACCCAGTTTTTTTGGTTTCCGACACCTCGCGGGGTCGGTTCGTTCTGTACTGGGCATTGTAGTACGTGTGCAGCCCTAGGCGTAAGGGCCATGCTGACTTGACGTCATCCTCGCCTTCCTCCCCGTTTCACGGGGCAGTCTGCGCAGAGTGCCAACTTGCGTTGGTAACAGTGCACGAGGGTTGCGCTCGTTGCGGGACTTAACCCAACATCTCACGACACGAGCTGACGACAGCCATGCAGCACCTGTGCAAATTATGTATTGCTACACTCGCCGGCTTTCACCGACTTAGAGATGCATGTCAAGCCTAGGTAAGGTTCTTCGCGTTGCATCGAATTAAGCCACATACTCCACCGCTTGTGCGGGCCCCCGTCAATTTCTTTGAGTTTTAGTCTTGCGACCGTATTTCCCAGGCGGTGCGTTTAACGCGTTAGCTCCGGCACAAGGAGGGTCGAACCCCCTCACACCAAACGCACACCGTTTACGGCTAGGACTACCGGGGTATCTAATCCCGTTTGCTCCCCTAGCTTTCGTGCCTCAGCGTCAGTAATTATCTAGAAGCTCGCTTTCGCCACTGACGTTCTTTACGATATCTACGCATTTCACTGCTACACCGTAAATTCCAGCTTCTTCTCTAATACTCTAGCAGAGCAGTATCAAATGCAGTTCCCGAGTTAAGCCCGGGTATTTCGCATCTAACTTGATCTGCCGCCTACGCACCCTTTACGCCCAATGAATCCGAACAACGCTTGAGACCTCTGTATTACCGCGGCTGCTGGCACAGAGTTAGCCGTCTCTTCCTCTTCGATTACTATCAGACCCATTGAAGGGCTTTGTTCATCAATGACAGGAGTTTACAATCCGAAGACCTTCATCCTCCACGCGGCGTCGCTCCTTCAGGGTTTCCCCCATTGAGAAAAATTCTCGACTGCTGCCACCCGTAGGTGTCTGGACCGTGTCTCAGTTCCAGTGTGGCTGGTCGTCCTCTCAGACCAGCTACCCGTCATAGCCTTGGTGGGCTTTTACCCCGCCAACTAGCTGATAGGCCGCGAACTCATCAAGAAGCGCCTTGCGGCTTTAGTCTTGCGACCACATGCGGTATTAATTCGCCTTTCGGCGAGCTATCCCCCACTTCTCGGCAGATGATTCACGTGTTACGCACCCTTGCGCCACTGAATTCATCTCGTATTGCTACAAAATGAATCCCGTGCGACTTGCATGTCTTATCCACGCCGCCAGCGTTCGTTCTGAGCCAGAATCAAACTCTCCATTAAATATTTGAATAATGCCAATCTTGGTGACTCAAATTGCTTTGAGCTTCGCAAGACCGGCGAATGCCTTACCGCGTCCGCGCATCAACGCTGTTGTGCGCCAGACGCTTTCGCTTGGCGCTCGTTTTTCGAGCGCCGTCTTGGTTCAAAATGTGATGTAGAACAGTGAATTCCCGCGTCGAACGGGACGAAGAGGTTACACCCCCTTAAGGAACCGTCAAAAAGTTTTTCACTCTTTTTGAATCCCGACCCTCATTTTACTCTGTTGGCGACGCCTCACTTTTTTTCGATTGGCGCCCGGGGAGGGGTCTAAAACCGGTCTTTCGGGACCTCAAAAGGGGGCAAAACCACCTCGCGAGGCGCCTCGAACGTCCGAAAGCGGGTCCACGGAGGTGTTGGGAAGGTGGTTTTAGGGGGCCGGAAGAGCCGCTGGAGACGCGCCGGCGAGCTAAACTAGAACGCCTTGAGCGTCGTTTAGCTTCTGAATAAGGCTGCGTCTGCCGGCCATCCAGAGGTCGACTCCCTGATTTCCCCACATTCACACGGCCAGATCGGCGTCAAAACCCCGTCGCACACCTTGGTTCAGGCCCTGCCCTCCTGGACTCATGATCGAAAAAACCGCTTGTTATCGCCGGTTAAGCACTCTTTTCCCGTGGGTAAGTTTCCGGCATCATCCCCGCACCAAATCATGCCAGAACCATTCAAAGCCGTTCGTATCGCCACCCTGAAAACCGCCGCCGACTTCCGCGCGCACTGCACCAATCTCGGTGTCGAGATCCCCTGCGACGACGCCATTGCGGCGAAGGATTCACCCATCGCATGTCCCGCGGAGGTGCTCATCAATGGGAAGCGCCCGGGTAATCGCATCGTGATTCATCCGATGGAAGGATGGGACGGCACGACCACGGGCGGCGCGACCGAGGAAATGCGCCGGCGTTGGCAGCGCTTTGGCGAAAGTGGCGCGAAGATGATCTGCGGCGCGGAAGCGATGGCGGTGCGCCCGGACGGCCGCGCGAATCCCAATCAGCTCATCCTTATCGAGCGCAACCGGGCCGATATCGCCGAGCTGCTGGGCATCCTGAAATCGGCTCACGCCGCGCACTACGGCACCACCGACGATCTCGTGATCGGCTTCCAGCTCACGCACTCCGGGCGCTTTTGCCGGCCAAATGAAAAGCGCACCTACGAGCCGCGTGTCGCATTCCGGCATCCGATCCTCGATCCGAAGTTCAAGGTAACCAGCGACGCACAGGTCTTCACCGACGACGAGATCGAAGAACTCATCCGTGATTACGTCCGCGCGGCGCGGCTCGCCTACGAGATCGGCGCCGACTTCGTCGATCTGAAGCACTGCCACGGTTATCTCCTGCACGAATTCCTCGGCGCCCACACACGCCCCGGTAAATACGGCGGCAGCTTCGAAAATCGCACCCGCATTCTGCGCGAGATCGTGGCCGGTATTCGCGCCGACGGAAACCCGATCGACTTCGCCGTGCGGCTGAGTTGCTTCGACAAAGTGCCACATCGGCCCGATCCCGGGTTGTCGCAACCGGGCAAACTGGGCCCCGGCATCCCGGAGGATTTCAGCGCCTGCCTGCCGTATCGCTACGGCTTCGCCGTGAATCCGGAGGACCCGACGAAGATCGACCTCACCGAGACGTTCCAGTTCGTCGCTCTGCTGGGAGAACTCGGCGTAAAGGTGCTCAACACCAGCGCAGGGTCGCCCTACTACACGCCGCATCTGCAACGCCCCGCGTCCTTCCCGCCGAGCGACGGGTATCAGCCGGCCTACGATCCGCTCATCGACGTCGCAAACCAGGTCCATGCCGTGCGCCAGATCCGCGAGCGCGCACCGAAGGACCTCTTCGTCGTCGGCTCGGGCTACACGTTCCTGCAGGAATATCTGCCGCACGTCGCGCAAGCCGTGATCCGCGAAGGCTGGGTCGATGGCATCGGCATCGGCCGCCTTATCCTCTCCTACCCGACCATGCTCACCGACGCCGCGGCAGGTCGTCCGCTGGAAAAGAAATTCATCTGCCGCACCTTCAGCGAATGCACCACCGCCCCGCGCAATGGCCTCATCAGCGGATGCTACCCGCTCGACAAATACTACACGAACCGGCCCGAATTCGCGCAGCTCAAGGAACTCAAGAAAACCATCGGCGCCTGACATATTCGTTCTCGTGCTCCTGCTCCTGCTCGTAATCGACCGTAAACCCTTCGATCGCGAGCACGAGCAGGAGCACGATTAGGAACCGCCGTTTTTTACCATCCCACCCCATGCAAGACCTCATCACCGATCCCTGCGACCTCACTCCACAGACCGCCTGGCGCGAAACCAAGTGGGCCTGGACCAGCGAGGAATCTCTCGCCGATCACACCACGCGCGCCCGCCTTTGCTCCGCTGTGCTGCTCCCCTTCCGCGACCGCCAGCCGGATTGGGAAGGCTTCACCCGCAGCGTCCGCTGGATGACGTCCGCCGCCGAGCACTACGGCGTGGAATTCGTCTGCGTGCTCAACGCCGACACCGGCTACATCTTCGAGCTGGATAATGATCTCTACGCCGAAGTCCTGCATCGCTTCCGCGCTGAGTTCCCGCAGGCGAAATTCATCGCTGGCATCACCGCGCGCGGGCACGAAAACGACTGCTCGTTCAAAGCCGAGCGCTACCGCCCCTTGCTCGACATCGTGCAGACCCACGAAAACTGCGAAGTCATGCTCATGACTTCGCGCTGGCTGAATGCGCTCGATCCCGAGCGCCGCCGCGACGCCTATTTCGAGATCGCCGAATGGCTCATTCGCCCGGGCATCGTCCACGCCCTCGAGCCCGCATTTGTCCCGTGGGCCACGCCTTACGAGCCGTGGCTGCTGTGGCAGCTCGCGCAGCATCCGAAGTTCGTGGGTGGCAAAATCTCTACGCTCGACGAGCCACATTTCCTCTACTGGGCCGCCATGACGCGCGATCTCGGCCTCGATTTCGCTCCGCACAGCGGCGACGACTTCGGCATCGCCACGGCCATCAAACTCGGGCTGCCGCTGCTGATCGGTGCCGCCTCCAGCGCGGCCCCGCTCATCTGCGCGGCGAAGAAGATGTGGCTCCACGACGAGCAAGGCCGCTTCGACACCCGTGTTTACAAGCTCTTCGAAGCGTTCCAATCCCTCGAAGACAGTGTCTTCCGGCTCGATGCGCGCGGTTCCGCCGCCGCCTACAAACACAGCACCGCCCACGTCCTGCACCAGCTCGGCCTGCTTGCCGCCCCTGAACCTCACCCCGCCTGTGCCGACGTCCGCGGCCCCGATGAAGCCGTCCGCATGGAGGAAGCCCTTCGCCGCGCCCTGCGCATGGCGGAGAAGCTCGGCGTGCCGGGATTTGCCCGCCCGTCTTAAGTTCGAAAGCTCCATCCACCCCACCACCAAGAGCCCCAACGGCCCCAACGCACCGAAGCCTCCCGGCGATTCGTCCTCGAAGTCGCCGCCGCAAGCGCCTCCCCAGTCCCGCAGGGACGGCACCCTCCCCCATAGCCCAGCGATTTATCGCTGGGTTCACAGCCCAGCGGGAACCCCAGTCCCGCAGGGACGGCAGAACTATTCCAACTGGTCTGGATGAAACTCCATGCCGTGCCTCCGCAGGAAAAGTTCGACTTCCTCTTGAAACGTCCGGGTGCGGTGATGTTCCTCCTGCGCGCGGATGTAGGCGATCGTCTCGTCAATTCCCGAGACGCCAATGGAAAACGCGCCATATTCTTCCTGCCACGCGATGTCACGGAGCTTTGGAAAGGTTTCGTGCAGCCATTTCGAGGAATTGCCTTTGAGCAGTTGCACCGCCTTGGAAATCGAGAGCGTCGAGGGCAGGCTCACCAAGGTGTGGACGTGATCGGCGACTCCTCCTATGGCCAGCGTCTCTATTCCGTAATCGCGCGCGATTCCACCGAGGCAGGGCCAGAGCCGATCGCGAATCTCCGAATCAAGCACGGCCTCGCGTCGATGAGTGCTCCAGACCACATGGAGATGGCACGACACAAAGGAGTGCATGGCTTGAACATAGCGCGGGCCACCAGTCAGCGGTCAATCATCCCATACCGTTAAACCCGGTGGACCCGTTCTGCCGTCCCTACCGGGACTGCCATCTCCTCGCCCACGCAATCCCAGCGATAAATCGCTGGGCTATTTGGGAACCTGTCGTCCCTGCGGGACTAGCTGGTCTTCACGCGTAACCACGCACCCCAAAAAATCATGGTGTGAGCGTAATCTCCCCTCCACCCGGCACCACGTCATAGCGGGCGGCACCTTCCGCAACGACGGTGTCAGCCTTCCTGCTCCCCTGCACCACGTGGCAGCTTTTCCACGCCGTTGGCACTTCGGTCGAAAGCGTGAGCGGTTCGTCATACAGCGTCGGATCGGCAGCACTGGTGAGCGCAACACGAATGCGCTTAGGCCCAAACTCGATCACCTTCACCTCGGACGTGTCGCGTTCTTTCGCATACTTCGCCGCCGAAGCACTGTCGGTCAGCCACAAGTCGCCACGATGCTGCTCCAGCTTATCAAGGATGGCGGTGAACCAGTCCATCGGCGTGGCCAGCCAGTCGCCGTCGACGCCGTGAAAGACGAGGTAACCGAGTTCGCCTTTCGCGAGAGCCTTATCGACCACGGCGAGGGTCTGCTCGATGGATTTGTAGCTGAGCGGCGGGCCGGCGAAGGGCGGGCGATTGATGAGGTGATGTTTCTCCAGCGCTGCCTGCACTTCGGCATCAGTTACTTTCCACGGGACGCCGCCGGGTTTGCCGAAGGCGAGCAGATACGGTTGCTTGCGCTCGGGACGGAGCGCGTAGAGCACCTCGTTGCACTTGGCGAGTTCGGGATCGAGTTCCTCGGCGGTGCTGGCCCCTTTGTGGGTAAAGGTGTGATTGGCGATCACCACAAACGGGCTCTTCGCGGCGGCTTCCCATTTCGGCTTCAGGCTCTCGTAGAGCTTGTTGCCAGTGACGAGATAGAACGTGCCGACGATCTTTCGCTTCTCCAGTTCGGGGATCGCGTTCTTGAGCTGGCTCGGAGCGCTGTCGTCGAAGCCGAGGGTAAAGGCGGCCTTTTTGCCGTCTTTCCATTTGAGGATGTGGGTCTCGCCGGGTTCGGCCGCGGCGAGGCGGGCAAGACCGAAGAGCAGGAGGGCAGCGGGGAGAGCGCGCATGATGAGGATGGGATTAGTGGGAGGCGTAGCCGGGCTCAATCCTCAAATGGGTAGCGGCATCCATCTTGTCGGCGGCGGATTTTTCCGCGAGTAGTGGCGAGCCTCGCGATGATTCCTCCTCGTTTAACCCGTCTGGTCTGCGTGTGCGCGCTTTCGCTCGCGACACTGGTTCGTGCCGACGATGCGCCGCTCACCACGGCGGAAGCGGTGCGCAGTCTGCCGGCGCAGGAAGCGGGCGCAGGCAAGGCGGTGCGATTGAAGGGAGTCGTGACTTACGTGGCGCCGAACGGGATCATCTTTTTCGTGCAGGACGCCACGGGCGGCGTCTCGGTGCGCGGGCAGCGCGAGAAACCGAACCGGCCGGACCTTAAGCCTGGTGCTCTGATCGAACTCGAAGGTGTCACCGCGCCCGGCAAGTCGGTGCCGTTGGTGACTTCGCGGAAAAAGGACCTGATCCGGCTCAACATTGTCGGCGATGCGCCCTTGCCGGAACCGCAGACCGCGACCATCGCGCAACTTGCGCTCGCGCGTTATCAGGACGTGCGCGTGGAAGTCGCCGGAGTGGTGCGGGCGGTTGAAACCGAACCTTTCACCGGCACCGCGCAGGAGACGCTGCTCATCACACTCGCGGACGGACACGATCGACTCAACGTGGCGATGCCCGGCTGGCGCAATCCCACCGGCCTGCCGCAACACCTCGTCGGGGCCACGGTGCGGGTGCTTGGTGTCTTCAACGCGACGCCCTTCGAGCGCCAGCCGATGCTCACGAATCGGCTTTTCATCGGCTCGCTCAAGGACGTGCAGGTCGATCAACCCGCCACCCCGCCTTTCAAGGAACAGGCCGAGACCATCGCCGCCGTGCGCGAACTGGCGCACGAAGACATGGAGCCCAGCCGACGGCGCATCACCGGACAAGTCACCGTCGTCGAGCCGGAGAAAGGGATGTTTGTGGAGGATGCGAGCGGTGGGATCTGGGCCGATGTCCGCAACGCGACGGCGACGGTCGGGGACACGGTCGATGTGGCGGGCTTTCCCGCCTCCCATGAAGGCAGCGCAGTGCTGGAGGACAGCGTGTGGCGGTCCGCCGCGGAAAAGCTCCATCTCACGCCCCCGATGGTCACCCCGACCGAAGCACTCACCGGGGAACTGGACGGCCGGCTGGTGCAGATCGAGGCGCTGCTGCTTGGCGTGTCGTCGGCGGGCGAAGGTCCCACCTTGGTCCTGCAAAGTGCCGAACGCGTCTTCCTCGCCCGTTGCGGGAACAGCAAACTGCGGATGCCTTCGCTCGGCGAGAACAGCTGGCTGCGAGTCACCGGCGTGTGCGTGAACTCGCGCCCACCACAGCTCCGCAACACAGCCCTGGCCCAGCCGCTTTCCTTCCATCTGCTCATTTCCGGGCCGCAGGCGATCGAAATCGCGCGCACGCCGAGCTGGTGGACTTTTCAGCGCATCATCATGGTCGTGGGAGCACTGGCGGCGCTCGCGCTCGCCTCGAGCGTCTGGGCCACCACGCTTCGCCGGCGGGTGACGGTGCAGACGGACCAGATCCGAGAGCACCTCGCCCGTGAAGCCGTGGCCGAGGAGCGTCTGCGCATCGCGCGCGAGTTGCACGACTCCGTGCAGCAGGACCTGCTCGGCATCACCATGCAGCTCAAGGCGACCGACCGCCTGCTCGATACCGAGCCCGAAAAAGCCCGCACCGCCCTGACCCTGGCCAGCGCCATGGCCCGCCGCAGCCAGGCGGAAACCCACCGCGCCGTGTGGGACCTCCGCGAAGCCGCCGACAAACACAGCGATCTCGTCACCTCGCTGAACGAAATGGTCGCGGGTCTCAACACCGATGACAGTGCCAAGGTCGAATTTCACTCCACCGGCGAGCGGCGCGCGCTGCCACAGACGGTCGAAAGCCATGTGCTCCGTGTGGCGCAGGAGGCCGTCACCAATTCGCTCAAGCACGGCGAGGCCCGCCGCATCGACCTCGCGCTGCACTTCGACGACGATCGCATCACCCTCAAGGTGCGCGACGACGGAAAAGGCTTCGACGCCGACCACGCGCCTTCCGCCGAGACCGGACACTTCGGCCTCTTCGGCATGAAGGAACGCGCCATCAAATTGCAGGGCGATATCCGCATCACCAGCCGGCCCGGGGAAGGCACTTCCGTGCAGCTCGACGTGCCCATCCCTGCCGAAACGGGCGGGAATGAATCGTTGCACCCGGCGAATTCGCTGCGCTTGATCCCCAGACCGACCACTTCATGAGCTCTCCCAAATCCTCCACCAAGCAGCAAAAGATCAAGCTCCTCGTCGTCGATGACCATTTCGTGGTGCGGCTGGGGCTCACCAGCGCGCTCAATCTCGAGCCCGACATGCAGGTCGTGGCCGAGGCCAGCGACGGCCAGCAGGCCTACGATCTCTTCAAGAAACACAAGCCGGACATCGTCGTGATGGATTACCAGCTCCCGCAGCTCAACGGCGCACAAGCCACGGCGGCCATCGTGAAAGATTTTCCCGATGCCCGCATCATCGTGCTGTCCGTTTACAAGGCCGAGGAAGACGTGCACCGCGCCGTGCAGGCAGGCGCCGCGGCGTATCTGCCAAAGTCGAGCGAGCCGGAAGAACTCATCGAAGCCATCCGCACCGTCCATAAAGGCGGCCGCTATTTCCCGGCGGTTATCGCGAATGTCCTCGCCGGCCGCGCCTCGCGCGATCCTCTCAGCGACCGCGAGATCGAAGTGCTCACCATGATCGTGCGCGGCCGCTCGAACAAGGAAATCGCCAGTGACCTCGGCATCTCGGAAAACACGGTGAAATTCCACACCACGCGCATCTTCGAAAAACTTGGCGTCCTCGACCGCGTGCAGGCGGCCACCGCAGCGATCGAGCGCGGCATCGTGCATTTGTCGAAGACCTAGCGCGCCGGAGCGCAGGCAGTGGATTTTAGGGCCGCCCTGACTTAGGATAGGGCAATGCCCCGATCCAGAAACAGCGACGCCCTTCATTCCGGGAATCCGGGGATCCTGTCGTGATCGTCCAGCGCATCCACGGCATCCGCACGCTGGTGGCAGTCGGGCAGGGAATCGTGATCACCGTGCTGTTCTGGTTCGTTTATGGCGCGATGGCGGCGCTGAAGGAGGGCACCCTGTTCTTCGCCGAGCGTTACGCGATCTACTGGATCGCCGTGCTGGCGGGGTTTGCCTTGGAAGGGGCGTTGCGCTCGCCGGAGAAAACGACGGCGGCGCTTTATGAAAGCAGCGCGGTGCGGCACATCCCGGTCGCGTTGCGCCAGCTCGTGTTTGCCCTTGGCGGGCTGTTGCTGCTGGTCGTCGTGGCAAAGGATCTCGCCATTTCACGCGCCTTTCTCCTCGTGTTTGCCGTGGCGCTTTATCCGGCGCTTCTCTGGACAAACGTGGCGCTGCCGGTGCACATCGCCCAGTGGCTCTTCCGCGGCACCCGCGTGTCGGGCACACTGCTGGTCGGTCCGGCCCGGCGAGTCGGGGGACTCGAAGACTGGCTGGCGCACAAGGAAAAGCTCGGCGTGCGCGTATCGGGTCTGCTGGCGACCGACGACGCCACGGTATCTCCT
Source organism: Chthoniobacteraceae bacterium (assembly GCA_044226525.1). Taxonomy (GTDB): domain Bacteria; phylum Verrucomicrobiota; class Verrucomicrobiia; order Chthoniobacterales; family Chthoniobacteraceae; genus VFJQ01. The sequence goes on from JBGAGV010000022.1 coordinate 13,961, forward strand.
TCGCCGAAAGTGCCGCTCCTCGGCGGGCTGGATCGGCTGGAAGCGATTCTCGACGAAGGCGAAATCTCGCAGGTCATCCTGCTCGAGCTGGCCCGGCCGGAACTCGCGCGCAAGCTCGTCGAGCAGTGCGAACTGCGCGGCATCCGGCTGCTCATCGTCAACAATTTCGCCGAGCAGATTCACCGTCCGATCGTGAGCCGCGTGGATGAAGGCGTGAATCTGCTCATGCTGTTTGAAGAACCGCTGGAAAACCCGTTCAACCGCGTGCTCAAACGGACGCTCGACCTCGTCGTCGCCGGGCCGGTCGTGGTGTTCGTCCTGCCCGTCCTCGCGGTCGTCGTGTGGATGCTCCACCGGCTGCAATCGCCCGGCCCACTGCTGCACCGGCAGGCGCGTGCAGGATTGCAAAACCGGGAGTTCGAGATTTTTAAGTTCCGCACCATGCATCCCACCCATGGCGATGAAACCGTGCAGGCCACCGACGGAGACTCGCGCATTTTCCCCGCCGGGCGCTGGCTGCGGCGCTTCAGCCTCGATGAAATGCCGCAGTTTGTGAATGTGTGGCGGGGGCAGATGAGCGTGGTCGGGCCGCGCCCGCACCTCATCGAGCACAATCGCGAATTCGCCGAGGTGCTCGCGAATTATCACGTCCGCTCGTTCATCAAGCCGGGCATCACCGGGCTCGCGCAGGTGCGCGGTTTTCGGGGCGAAGCGCGCACGCACGAGGACATCGCGGCGCGGCTGCAATCGGACCTCATTTACATCGAGAATTGGTCGCTCAGCCTCGATCTCAGCATCATCGCCCGCACCGCGGGGCAGATGATCCGGCCTCCGCGCAGCGCGAAGTGAAAGCGGCGCCGTTCCTCGCAGCCGCCGGGGTCGTGCTCGGTGCGATCTGGTGGGGCGGCGGCACCACTCGCGTAGCGGAAGCGGCCGTCCTCGGCGCCACCGGTGGCTTGCTCCTGCTGGCGCCGGCGGCGCAATGGCCCACGCGCCGCTTTGGGTGGCTGGCGTTTCTGTGGCTGGCCCTTGCCGGCGCTGCTTTCCTTCCGCAGAAGCTCTTCTCATCCCCCCCGTGGCGCATGAAGTTAGTGGAAGAGGGAATCGCACTTCCAGCCACTCTCACTCCGCAGCCGTGGCTCACGCTTGAAGCACTGGCCTGGCTCGCCGCCGGACTCGCCTGGCTCGGCTGGCTGCAATCGCGCGATCTGGATAGCGACGCCCGGCGCCTCACGCTCCGCACGCTCGCGCTCGGCCTCACGGTGATCGCGGCCGTCGCACTGGTGGCCAAGGCGATGCACCGGGCCATCCCGGGCTGGCTTTCCACTCCGGCCTTCGGCCCCTTTCCCAATCGCAACCACACCGGCACGGTATTCGCCCTCGCAGGCGTCATCGCCCTCGGCTGTGGGCTGGACGCAGCCCGCCGGCACCCACCCCGAGCGATCGGCTGGATCGCCTGTGCCGCCGTGCTCGGCGGGGCGCTGATCGTGAATTACTCACGCGGCGGCATTCTGCTTTTCCTCGGCGCCTGCGGACTGTGGGCCGCCATCGCCGCGTGGCAGAAACGCTCGTGGAAAATCGCCACTCTTGGCGCGGCCGCTCTGCTCGCTGCCGGGGCATCGGTGCTGATTTCCAGCCAGGCCATGGCCGCCCGTTTCGCGGGCGGAAGCGATTCGCAAATTGCCTTTCGCCCCCTCATCTGGCGCGACACCCTGGACCTGATCGGCGGTTCACCCTGGTGCGGATCGGGGCTGGGCAATTTCCGCGCGCTTTTCCCCTTTTTCCGCCATGCCTCGCTCAACACCAGCGCCGTGTGGCACCCGGAGAGTGACTGGCTCTGGCTCGCCGCGGAAATGTCCTGGCTCAGCGTCGCGCTCGCGGCAGCCATCCTGATCCTCGCTGCCCGGGAAGCTCTCCCCCTCGCCCGAGGCACGCAGCGGCGCCTGCGCACCCCCGCCCTCGCCGGGGCCATCGGGGCCGCGCTTCACGGCTTCATCGACGTCCCCGCACATCGGCCCGGCTCCACCTTTCTCGCCCTGCTGCTCCTTGCGCTAGCCCGAAAGGATAGCCTGCCCGACCCGCCCTCCGCCGTCGCGGCGTGGCTGTGGCGCGGGATCGGGCTCGCGCTGATCGCCACGTCGATCTGCTGGCTGCGCGTGCGCGATGAACTCGCTCTCGCCGAAACTTTCGTCGCCGAGGGAGACTTCCCCGCCGCCAAGGCAGCCGCCGATCGCATGATCGAACGCGCCCCCCTCGACTGGCAGGGCTACTACGCCCGCGCGACCGTCGCGGCGAATCAACGCCAGGTGCTCATGGCCCTCGCCGATTTTCGCCGTGCCCGCACCCTCGAACCGCACCACGTCGCCGTGCCGCTCGAGGAAGGCCGGGTGTGGGCAGCGCTCATCCCCTCACTCGCGTTGCCCGCCTGGGAAGATGCCTTGCACCGCACCAAGGCGGGCGAGGACCAGGATCTCTTCAGTGCGATCCTCGACGCCGCTCCGCGCGAGCCGGAGTTTCAACTCCGGCTCCGCGAGCTGATCAAAGACCGCCCGAACCTCCTGCACCGGTGGGAACGAGCGAATCCCACCACGGTAAAACCGTAAGCAGTGCTTACGGAGCAAGCGTGACGGTGCGGATGGCGTTTGAGTCGATGAAGTTGCCCGAACCAGCATTGATTCCCCCACCCTGCAACACCACCCCAAAGAAGGGGCGATTGATGCGATTGACGGAGACCGTGCCGCTAAAGAAACCGTTAGCCGGATTAACGTAGCCCACGCCTCCGCTGAAGTAGAGCCGCTGGCTGCCGGCACGCGCCACCCCGTCGAGGCTCACCCGCCGCACGAACGGCGAAGGAAGGCCGATGGTCAGATTGGCGATGGGAGCCGCCGGGCTGAACATCGCGACACCGGTATTGGTAGCGGTGTAAGGCAGGCCGTAGGCGTCGTAGTCCTGGTCCACGCCCGCGGCGAGGGCGGGCAGCACTCCCGCCGGCACTTTCCAATGCAGCGTGCCCGTCACCGCCGGACTGGCACTGCGATCAAACGTCAGCTCGCCGGTCAGGTCGCGCCGCACCGCTCCGCTGCCGGTCGCCGTGTAGAATGGGAACCGTCCCCCGGAGAGCAGATTGCCACCCTGCGTGCCCGCCGAATTGTCGCCGAGTCGTCCGCCGAAGGTCACCGCGCCGTTGGTCGCGACAGTGCAGACCAACGCTGCTCCCGTCTGCGGCCCCGTGCCTCCGCTGGGCAGGTTCGCCACGAGGGTATAACGGCCTGCCTGCGGAGCGGGATGCGTCGCGTCGTAAGGCGAACGCTCCGCCGTGCCGGTCAGGAACTGGCCCGGGGTCGTATCGCTCATCTTCACCGCCAGCGTCGGCTGGCCCAGGTTATCCAATGCCCCGAGCGGGATGCTCAGCAGCGCCGGCACCGGCACACTGGAGCGGGCAAAAGTGGCGTTGCTCTGCCCGACGACGCTGCCCCGGAAAGAGAAGCCCGCCCCTTCCCGCCGCACCGCACCGGTCGCCATGCCCGTGGCGGTGACGGTCACGGTAATGCGCCCGCGCACCACGCCCGCCCGCGAGAGCAGGCCAAGATAGTTGCCCGCGGGCGGCGGCAGTAGCGTGACCGTCGCGGTCGCCGAATCCCCGCCTGCACTCGCCGTGTAAGTAAACGTCAGCGCAGAGGTGACCGTGGTTTTCGCCTTCGGCGTGAACCGGAGTTTGGTGCCCTCGATCGTCACCTTGCCCATCGCCGGTTGCGTCACCGCACTGATCGACAACGCCCGGTTGGCCAGATCGCTATCGTTCGCCAGCACATCGAGGACGAGACTCGCCGTCGTCGCGGCGAAGCGGTCATCGACGGCGGTCACCCCACCCGCCGCGCTCACCACGATCGTGCGATCCACATCCGGCGCCGCCGCATGGGTATCGCTGCCCGCCTGGCTCGCCCGGACCACTACGCTGCCTGGCTCGGAGAAGGTCAGCGAGTTGCCCGTGATCGAGCCCGGCCCGCTCACGATCGAGAAGGTCACGGGATTGCCACTGCCTCCACCCATCGCGCTCAGCGCGATCGTGTCGCTCGTCATCGCCGTCGTGGGCGGGTTGAAGGTGATCGTCTGCGAGGCCAGCACGAACGAGAGCGACAGAGGCCCGACCGTGGTCGTATTGCCAAAGGCATCCGCCACCTCCACCTTCACCGTGTAATCACCGGGAATGAAGAAGGAAAACGACTGCGTGTTCGACGTCGAGGCCGAACCGAACGGGGTGTTGAAGTAAAAGAACCGATACGTCAACGGACCGTTCAAGTCGCTCCAGCCGTCGGCCCGCAGCGTCACACTCGTGTGGGTGAGGACCGGACTGTCGGGAGAGAAGCTGAACGTCCCGCCGCTGGGCGGCGTGGTGTCCACCACGCGGACGATGAAACTCCCGCTTGTCGTCTCGCCGTCGCTATCCGTCGCGCTGACGTTTACCGTCGTGTCGCCCAGCGCAAAGGTCGAGCCGCTCGAGGCCGACACGCTCGGGGTGAGCGCGCCGTCTTCCGCATCGCTGGCGCTCACGCTGAAGCTCACCGATGCACCGCTGGAACTCGTCGCCTCCGCGATCACCGGAGACGTGGGCAGGTGAAGCACGGGCGGCGTGTTCGGCACGTCGATGTGCTCCTTGCCGGTAAGCACGACGCGATCGTAAGCCACGGAGGACGGCGTGCCGTTGGGCGTGTTGCCGCCGTCGGCGCTCTCGGTGCCGAGCGCGAGGCCGAGCGTCAAACCGAAGTCGTCGATCGAATCGAAATTCGCCGCGCCCACCGCGCTGTAAAGGCGGTCGCCGGAGTCGTAGCCCCCCACCGTGCTGGTCACGCGGAAGCTATCCGCATCGCCGCTGATGGTGAAGCTAATCGCTCCGCCGGCATAGCCAGAGACGGTCCCGAGCGCGAGTTGCCCGTTGGTCGGGCCGAAGAGCTGCGCGGTCACCGCCCCGGTCACCGCGTTGAATTTCGTGATCAGCGCATACCCGCTGCCGAGCGAGCCGATCGCCATCATCGCTTCGGGCTGCGCAGGCGAAGTGGACGTCATACTCGCGATGTCCACAGTGAAGCTGAAATTATCCAGCGCCCCGGTCGTCGTCGTCGAAGTCATCAGCGTCGGCCCACCGCCCGCCCGTCCATCGGTGATCGTCGCGGTGGTCCCGCTCTCGACGATCGTCCCCGCCGGGTCCGAGAACCCCAGCCGCGTCCAGCCCGCCGGCACACCACCGGAATTGCCGGTGAAGTGATCGCTCAGCAGCGCCGGCACGGTCGGTGCATAGAGCCGGAAGACCGTGCCATAGTAGCTCGAGCCAAAGAAGGTCGTCAGCCCGTAGAAGTTCCCATCGCTACCCTGCACCAGGCTGCCGTAGGCGTAGGCGCCGTTGGCAAGTTTTTCGAAGTCCGCCAGCTTCGTCAGCTCTCCAGTCGGAGTGACCTTGAAAGCGGTGCCGGCATTTTCCGCCCCGCCATTGGGGGTCAGGCCGTAAAAGTTCCCATCGCTGCCTTGCACCAGGCCGCCCTGCGGGTTGGCTCCCGTCGTCGAGGAGTCGAAGTCCGCCAGCTTCGTCAGCACCCCGGCCACCGTCATCTTGAAGACCGTGCCAAAGCCGTTCACCCCGCCGCTGTTGGTCACCCCGTAGAAGTTCCCATCGCTGCCCTGCACCAAGCCGGCTTTGGGATAGCCTCCTGTCGTCGCGGGGTCGAAGTCCGCCAGCTTCGTCAGCACCCCGCCCGCCGTCATCTTGAAGGCCGTGCCGATACCGTTGCCCCCGCCGTATTCCGTCAGGCCGTAGAAGGCCCCATCGCTGCCCTCGACCAGGCTGAAGCAGGGGTTCCCCCCCACCGTGGCATAGTCGAAGTCCGCCAGCTTTGTCAGCTCCCCGGATGCCGTCATCTTGAAGGCCGTCCCGACACCGTTGATCCCGCCAAAGGTGACCACCCCGTAGAAATCCCCATCGCTGCCCCGAATCAGGCTGCCGTGGGGGTTGCCCCCGGTCGTGGGGAAGTCGAAGTCCACCAGCTTCGTCAGCACCCCGCCCGCCGTCACCTTGAAGGCCGTGCCGATACCGTTGCCCCCGCCGTATTGCGCCAAGCCGTAAAAGGCTCCATCGCTGCCCTCTACCAGACTGCCGAGGGGCGCCCTCCCGGACGCTTCGTCAAAGTCCGCCAGCTTCGTCAACACCCCGGCCGCCGTTACCTTGAAGGCCGTGCCAGCCCCGTTCACGCCGCCGTATTGCGTCAGGCCGTAGAAGTCCCCATCGCTGCCCTGCACCAGGCTGCCGTAGGGCTGGATTCCTGTCGTCGAGTCGAACTCCGCCAGCTTCTGTAGCAGCTTTACCTCGCCCCGCACCGCAAAGGTGTAGCCGGGCGTCGTGGCCTCGTCGCTCTGGATTGTGATGATCCCATCCGCCGCGAGCGACGAGACAAAGGTGACGGTGAACTCCCGCGTCTCCCCCGGCGCCAGCACCACCGGCAGTGTGCCCGCATCCAGCGTCAAACCCGCCTCGCCGCTCAGCGCAATACTGCTCACTGTCACCGTCGCCATCGTGCGATTGTAGATCGTGAAGGACCGCGTCACCGGCACGTCCGGATACGTGGCAAGGAGCGTCCCATTCGTGGCCGACGTCGTGACCGAGCCGGGCGCGGCATAGTGGCCGCCCGTCCCCACCAGCCAGCCACTCTCCGGCAGCAGCGCCGTATTGAGCCGGAAGACCATCCCGTAGTTGTCGGCCCCGTATTGACAGATGCCGTAGAGATTCCCATCCGTGCCGACGATCACCGACTGCGGGCTGGAGCCCTGAATGTCGCTGATGTCGTAGTAATTAGCCGCCCGGGCGAGCAGCGTGAGCGTGCCCGAGGGCGTGAGCTGGAAGACCCCGCCGCTACCGTAGTAGTTGGTCCCATTGGGCGTGGTGCCATAGAAGTTCCCATCACTGCCCTCCACCAGCGTGCTTTCGGTGGAGTTGCCGACGGCGTAGTAATCGAGGTCCGCCAACTTCGTGAGCACCCCGTCCGCCGTCAGCTTGAAGGCCGTGCCGCTGTCGCTGGCTCCGCCTTGGCTGGTCAGGCCGTAGAAGGCCCCATCGCTGCCCTGCACCAGGCTGCCCCGGGGGTAGCTTCCCGTCGTCGAATAGGTGAAGTCCGCCAGCTTCGTCAGCACCCCGCCCGCCGTCACCTTGAAGGCCGTGCCGAAGCCGTTTGGCCCGCCGTTTGGCGTCAACCCATAGAACGCCCCGTCGCTGCCCTGCACCAGCCTGCCGAGGGGGGTGCCTCCCGTCGTCGAATAGGTGAAGTCCGCCAGCTTCGTCAGCACCCCGCCCGCCGTCACCTTGAAGACCGTGCCGACGCCGTTCGCCCCGCCTTCGGACGTCAGCCCGTAGAAGTCTCCATCGCTGCCCTGCACCAGGCTGCCATAGGGGTAGCCCCCCGTCGTCGAATAGTCGAGGTCCGCCAGCTTCGTCAGCACCCCGCCCGCCGTCACCTTGAAGACCGTGCCGACGCCGTTCGCCCCGTCGCTGCTGGTCAGGCCATAGAAGTCCCCATCGGTGCCCTCCACCAGGCTGCCATAGGGGTAGGCCCCCGTTGCTGCGGAGCTGAAGTCCGCCAGCTTCGTCAGCACCCCGGCCGCCGTCACCTTGAAGACCGTGCCGCGATCGTTCGCCCCGCCTTGGCTGGTCAGGCCGTAGAAGTCTCCATCGCTTCCCTGCACCAGGTTGCCTCGGGGGTAGCTTCCCGTCGTCGAGCCGTCGAAATTGCCCAGCGTATCCGCCGTCATCAGCGCCCGAGCGGGCACGGTAAACGCCAGCGCGCCAAGCGCTAGCAACAGCATCGAAAAGCGCCGCAGGGTGCGGGCAAACAGACAGAGTGTGGTTGTTTTCATGGTCGGAATCAAATGCAGGTCGGAGCGGCGGACTCCCCGTCCGCCCCGCGCTTCCCCTTGCTTCGGCATACGCAAAAGCAAAGCTCCACGCAGTCGAGCCCGCACAGGCAGGCCCTTTTTCCAGCGCGGTGTAGTGTATTCACTGATCAGGACAAGCCTTAATTTTGCTGAAATGACACTCGACTGCGACACTCAAAAAAAAAACATGAAGCCGCGCGCTCACCTGCTGAGCGCATTCATTACCCCAAACTGACCGAACGGATGGAATCGCCCGTTGGTCGATCCCGCGCGACCGGACGAAATTGCTGGGTGCGAGCTATCGATGTAAATTTCTCATACATTGGCGGTTAAGGGCCATTTCGAATTCCGAGTTTCGTGTGTCGGGTTCCTGCCAAACCGCGCGTCCGCGCGTCCTTTCTCAACCCGCCCCACCCTCTCCGACCACGAGAAACCACCCAGCTCCCGCAGGAGCCAGGCGGTCGCCTGCGTATAGGTTGGACACTGCGCGCTGGGCACCAACGCCTCGGATGATCGCTCTATGGTGCGAGGGTGACGGTGCGAATGGCGTTCGAGTCGATGAGGTTACCCCGGCCGGTGTTCACCCCGCCGCCTTGGAGCACCACTCCGAAGAACGGGCGGTTGACGCGATTGACCGAGACCGTGCCGGTGAAGAATCCATTGGCCGGGCTGAGGTAGAGCGAGCCGCCGCTGAAGAGGATGCGCTGGCTGCCGCCTCGCGCCATCCCGTCGAGACTCACCCGCCGCACCAGCGGCGACGGAAGGCCGAGCGTCAGACTGGCCGTGAACGCCGTGGGGCTGAACATCGCCACACCGGTATCGGTCGCGGTGTAGAGCTGGCCATAGGCATCGTAGTCCTGATTCACCCCGGTGGGCAGACTCGGCAGCACTCCCGCCGGCACCTTCCAGTGCAGCGTGCCGTTCACCGCCGGGCTGGCGGTGCGATCGAAGACCAGCGTGCCCACCAGGTCGCGCCGCGCCGCGCCGCTGCCGGTGGCCGCGTAGAAGGGGAAGCGTCCGCCCGAGAGCAGGTTGCCGCCTTGCGTGCCCGCGGAGTTGTCGCCGAGACGCCCGCCCATCTTCACCATGCCGTTGCTGGCGATATTGCAAACCAAGGCCGCGCCCGTTTGGGGGCCGGTGCCGCTGCTCGGCAGATTGGCGACAAGGGTATAACGGCCCGCCTGCGGCGCGGGATGCGTCGCATCGTAGGGCGAGCGTTCCGCGGTGCCCGTGAGGAACTGGCCCGGCGTCGTGTCGCTTAGCTTGACGGCCAGCGTCGGCTGGCCCGAACCGTCGAGATCGCCGAGCGGAATCGTCAGCAAGGCCGGAACCGTCGCCGCGGAGCGGCCAAAGGTGACATTGCCCGGCCCGGTGACACTGCCGCGGAAGGAGAAGGCCACGCCCTCACGCCGCACCGAACCGGTCGCCATGCCCGTCGCCGTCACCGTCACATTGATGCGCCCACGCACCGAACCCGCTCGCGAAAGCAGGCCAAGGTAATTCCCCGTCGGCGGCGGCAGCACCGTCACCATCGCCGTCGCCGAATCGCCGCCCGCCGTCACCGTGTAAGTAAACGTCACCGCGCTGCCCAAGGTCGTCTTCGCCGGAGGCGTGAAACGGATCTTGCGTCCCTCCACGGTTACCTTGCCGATGGCTGGCTGCGTCAGCGCGCCCAGCGTCAACGTGCGATTCCCCTCGTCGCGGTCGTTGGCGAGCACATCGAGAAGCAGGCTGGCATTGGTCGCCGCGAACCGGTCGTCCACCGCCGTTAACGAAACCGCAACCTCGACCGTTACCGTGAAGCTCGCCGTCGCGGTGTTGCCCGCGTGATCCGTCGCGCTGGCTTCGACCGTCGTCGTCCCGACCGGGAAGACCGAGCCACTGGCTGGCGTAAAGCTCGAACTGGCGAGCCCGCTGCCCGCGTCGCTCGCGCTGGCGGAATAAGTCACCGTAGCCCCGGACGGACCGGTCGCCGTGACGGTGATCGGGGCCGGCAGCGTGAAGCTCGGCGCCACCGTATCCACCACCCACGTTACGCTCGCCGGGCTGGCATCCACCTTACCGAGGGTATCGATCGCCCGCACCTCGTAGGTGTGCGAGCCATCCGCCAGTCCGCTCAGTTCCACCGGACTGGTGATCGCCTCGAAGCTGCCGCCATCCAGCCGGCCCTCGAAGGTGAGGTTGCCAGAGGGCGTGGCATCGTCGCTGCCGCTGAAAACGATCGTCGCGCCCGTCCGGTTTGTCACGTTCGACGGCCCGCTCGTGATGCTCGTGTCCGGCGCCGCCGCATCGCCCGCACCGGTCACGACGATGGTGAAGGTGCCCTCGTCCGCGTCGTTACTGGCCATCGTGAGCGTCGCCGACTTCGTTCCACCGCTCGTCGGAGCAAAACGCACCGTGAAGTTTATGGACCCGCTCGGGCCATTCACCGGCGAGGTGGGCTGGGCCGTCACACTGAAGAGCGATGCGTCGGTGCCGCTTACCGTCACCTGGTCGGGCGAACCCGTCAGGTTCAGGGCCGCTCCACCCGTGTTGCGGATGGTGAAGGTCAGCTCGGAGGCGCCCCCTGCATTCACCGCGCCGAAATCCCTCGTCGCCCCACTCGCCAGGTCCACGCCGGATTGCTCCACCGAGATTTCCGGGGTGGTGGACAGCGAACCGCCGAACACCACTTCACCGATCGAGATCGTCCGATTGCTCGTCTGCGTGAGCACCGCGAGCCGGAAATACCGCGCCCGCACGGAGGAAAACTCCCACGTCTCCGCGAGGCTTGCGCCTTCGTGGCCGGGGTTGGTGAACGTCAACGTGCCAAGGTTCGTGGACGTGGCAAAAGTCGGATCGTTGGACGCCAGCAGGTTGAACGTGCTGATCGCCTCGGGCCCCGCGCCCCACATGGCAAACTTCGTCACGTCATACGTCGCCCCGAGGTCGTAGGTCACCGTCTTCGCCAGCCCCGAGGCATACCACACCGCCGAGGCGTTGTGGGTCACAGAACTTGCCGTCGCACTCGCGAACGACGTCGTGCCTTCCGTGTAACCCGCGCTCAGACCGCTTTGATCGAGCGTCTTCTCCAGCGTCCCCACGAAGCCCACGTAATCGCTCGTTGCCGCGTCCGGCTGGATCGTCAGGAAGGACGCCGCGGTGGTAAAGGTCGCCGCGCTCGTGTAGCCCGTGCCCGCCGAATTGGTCGCATACGCCTTGAAGGTGTAGCCGGTCTCCTCACTGAGCCCGCTCACGCCCACGGTGAAGACGCCCGTCGCCGTCCCGCCCTCGGGCACCGTCGTCACATTCGCCCCGCCGATCGCCGGGTCGGCATTCTCGCTTGTCTTGGAGAAGACTACGCCCCGCTCCGTCACCGTCGCGGTGCCCTCGCTCTCCACATTCCCGCCGAGCGTCGCGGTGGAAGTGGTCACGCTCGTGCTGGTTGGCGTGGTCACGGTCGGCGTGCTCGCAGGCACATACGCCACCACCGCGAGCGAGTGATGCGTTATCCGCCCTTCGGCGAGCTTGCTGAAGCGCTCCCCGCTCGCCAGCACCCCGCTATTCACCGTCGCCGGCGAGGTGCGGTTCGTCGTCGTGCCGTCGCCGATCTGGCCCACGACGTTGTAGCCCCAGCCGACCACGGTCCCGTCCGAGCACAGCGCGTGGGCGTGAAATCCCCCGGCGCTTACCGCGACCACCGTCTTGCCAAAGAGCGCACCACTCGTCACCACCGCCACCGGAGTGGCGCTGTTCGACGAGCCGCTGTTGCCCAGCTCTCCCTCGGTGCCATGCCCCCATGAGGCCAAGGTGCCATCGGAGCACAGGGCGACGCTAAAATCTTCGCCGGCGGTGAGCGTAGTGATCGTCTTGCCCGCGAGCGCCCCGGTCATGCTCAGCAGCACCGGTTCGTTGCGGTCCGTCGTCGTGCCATCGCCGAGCCGGCCTTCCGCATTGCGGCCCCATGCGGCCACCGTCCCGTCCGAGCACGTCGCAAAGTTATGATACCCGCCCGCCGTTATCCCCACCACGGTCTTGCCCGCCAGCACCCCGCTCATCGTCACCGCCACCGGCACGTTGCTGTCCGTCGCGGAGCCATTGCCGAGCTGGTTGATCGTGCCCTGTCCCCACGTGAACAGCGTCCCATCCGAGCACAGCACGAGGCAATGCCGGCTCCCCTGCTGCAGCGCCACCACGCTCTTGCTCGCGAGGAGGCCGCCCACCAGCACGGGCTCGTTGCTGTTGGTCGTCGTGCCATCGCCAAGCTGGCCCACGTGGTTAAAACCCCACGTCACTACCGTGCCGTCCGAGCACAGCGCCGCACTGCCAGCCTCGCCCGCGGTGACCGCCACCACCGTCTTCCCGGCCAGCGCCCCGGTCGTCTTCACCATCACCGGGGTGGAAGAATCTGCCGACGCGCCATTCCCGAGCTGCCCGTAGAAGCCCTGCCCCCACGTCACCACCGTGCCATCCGAGCACAAGGCCACGCTGTGCGCACTGCCGCGCGCGATGGAGACCACCGTCTTCCCCGCCAACGCCCCCGGCGTCACCGAGACGGGCACGCTGCGAGCCGTCGTCGTGCCATCGCCGAGCTGGCCCACGTTATTGAAGCCCCACGCGGCCAGCCGGTTGGTCTTCCACACCAGCACCAGGTCATTGCCCGTGCCGCCGTAGTAGTTCGCCACGAAGTCATACGACACCCCGCCGAAGCTCAGCGTCACCGTCTGCCCCTGCGCCAGGTTGCCAAAGGTGCCGCTGATGAATCCACCGCCCACGTTCCGCACCAGCGTCAGCTCCGTCCCCGGCACCGGCGCGAAGCCCAGCGCCAGCGTCGCCGTGCCGCCCGATAGCGTCACCGTGCTGCCGATCGCCGGCACATCCGCCGCGCTCGTATAAGTCCACGCCAGATCCCCCTGCGTCAGCGGCGTAGCAAAGCCCACCGCGCTGGTGTAAGTCGTCCCCGCGCTATTGATCGCATACGCCTTGAAGGTGTAGCTCGTCCCCGCGCTCAGGCTGCTTACATCCGCGGTGAAGGCCCCCGTCGTCCCGTTCGCCGTCACCTGCACCACGCCGGTGCCGCCGATCGTCGGGTCGCTGTTCGTCGCCGTCACCGCAACCACCACGCCCCGCTCCGTGATCGTCGCCCCACCGTCGCTGTCCACCGTGCCACCGAGGGTGGCGGTGGAAGACGTCACGCTCGCGCTCGTCGGCGCGCTCACCGTCGGCGCGACCGACGATGGGCTAAGCGCCACCGTGGCGGTGCTCGGGATGCCGCTGGCATACACCGTCACCAGCGCATAGCCGGTGCGCGCCGTATTCACGCCCGTCACCGAGGTGAAAGCGGTGGCCGACACGCCGGCGGTGGCGTCGCGGCTCAGGAAGCTGCTCTGCTCATTATCCAGCCAGCGCAGTTGCACCACGGGGTAGTTCGTCGGCGAATCATTGGTGCTGCCGCCCGAGCCACCGGAGATGCCGGTGAAGCCGGTGCCGCCGAGCACGAGCTGGCCGCTCGCGTTGAAGGAGGCGGATGTGAGCGTCGGCCGCCAGCTCGCCGAGTAGCCCTGTCCCACATCGTAGAGTTCCGCGCTCGTGAGAGCGCCGCCGCTGTATCCTGCGGTCACGAGCACCTTGCCGTTGGGCAGCAGCGTCGCGGTGTGTTGATAGCGGGCTGCGGCCAAGCTGCCGGTGACCGCCCACGTGCCGCTCGCCGGATCGTAGAGTTCCGCGCTCGCGAGAGCGCTGCTGCCATATCCCCCGGCCACGAGCACCTTGCCGTTGGGCAGTTGCGTCGCCGTGTGGAAGTAGCGGGCTGCGGCCAGGCTGCTGGTCGCCGCCCAGGTCCCGGTCGCCGGATCGTAGAGTTCGGCGCTCGCGAGAGTGCTGCCGAACCCCGCTCCCCCGGTCACGAGGACCTTGCCGTTGGGCAACAGCGTCGCCGTGTGGGAGTAGCGGGCTGCGGCCAAGCTGCCAGTCGTCGTCCATGTCCCGCTCGCAGGATCGTAGAGTTCCGCGCTTGCGAGAATGCTGCTACTCCCTTGTCCCCCAGCCACGAGCACCTTGCCGTTGGGCAGCAGCGTCGCCGTGTGACCGTAGCGGGCTGCGGCCAGACTGCCGGTGGCCGTCCATGTCCCGCTCGCCGGATCGTAGAGTTCCGCGCTCGCGACAGTGCTGCTGCCATTGTGTCCCCCGGTCACGAGCACTTTGCCGTTGGGCAGCAGCGTCGCCGTGTGGTAGTAGCGGTTAGCGGCCGAGCTGCCGGTGGCCGTCCATGTCCCACTCGCCGGATCGTAGATATCTGCGTTCGCGACTGGGCTGCTGCCATTGTGTCCTCCGGCCACGAGCACCTTGCCGTTGGGCAGTTGCGTCGCCGTGTGAATGTAGCGGGCCGTGGCCAGGCTGCCGGTGGCCGCCCACGTCCCGCTCGCCGGATCGAAGAGTTCCGCGCTCGCGAGAGCGCTGCTGCCATATCCCCCGGCCACGAGCACTTTGCCGTTGGGCAGCAGCGTCGCCGTGTGATACCGGCGTGCCGTGGCCAGGCTGCCGGTGGTCGTCCACGTTCCGCTCGCCGGATCGTAGAGTTCCGCGCTCGCGAGAGCGCTGCTGCCAATTCCCCCGGCCACGAGCACCTTCCCATTGGGCAGCAGCGTCGCCGTGGGCCGGTAGCGGGCCGTGGCCAGGCTGCCGGTGGCCGTCCACGTTCCGCTGGCTGGATCATAGAGTTCCGCGCTCGCGAGAGTGCTGCTGCCAACTCCCCCGGCTACGAGCACCTTGCCGTTGGGCAGCAGCGTCGCCGTGTGACTGTGGCGGGCCGTGGCCAGGCTGCCGGTGGTTGCCCACGTCCCGCTCGCCGGATCGTAGAGCTGCGCGCTCGCGAGAGAACTGCCGCCAATGGTTCCCGCAGCCACGAGCACCTTCCCGTTCGGCAGCAGCGTCGCTGTGTGAAGGTAGCGTGCCGTTTCCAAGCTGCCGGTGGCCGTCCAGGTCCCGCTCGTCGGGTCGTAAAGCTCCGAGCTCGCGAGAGGACTGCCATTGATCCCCCCGGCCACGAGCACCTTCCCGTTCGGCAGCAGCGTCGCTGTGTGAAGGTAGCGTGCCGTTTCCAAGCTGCCAGTGGCCGTCCACGTCCCACTCGCCGGATCGTAGAGCTCCGCGCTCGCGACATAGCTGCTGCCATTGTATCCCCCGACCACGAGCACCTTGCCGTTGGGCAGCAGCGTCGCCGTGTGGTCTTGGCGGGCCGTGGCCATGCTGCCGGTGGCCGTCCACGTCCCGCTTGCCGGATCGTAGAGCTCCGCGCTCGCGAGGGTGCCGCCATTGTTTCCCCCGGTCACGAGCACCTTGCCGTTGGGCAGCAGCGTCGCCGTGTGGCTGTAGCGGGTCGTGGCGAGGCTGCCTGTGTTGCCAAAGACTCCCGACGGGCTCCCAAGCATGAAGCTCGCGCCGAAATAGCCTGCAGCGTTAGTCGTCGCCGTGAATCGGATGCTCGGGAAGCTCAGACCCACGTTATTTAAGTAGGCGTAGCCATAGTAGTTCACGCGGGCGTCCGTGGTGACGGTTGCGTTATAAGTGATTGGGTCGGTGTTCGAGTAGTAAGCCCCCACAAGGTAGCGCTGCCCCGCCGTCAGCGTCACCGGGGTCGTCAGCGCATGGTAACGAAAGGCTCCCGTCACCGGATCGGTGGTGAGGACCGTCGTGGAGGCGAGCAGCGCGCCGGAGGTATTCCACAAGCCCACCAGCCGGCTCGTCGTCAGGGAAGAGAGAGCGCCCAGATGCGTGATCTGAGAGGCGCTCACCGCGGTGAACTCCGAGCCGAGCGTATAACCACTGAGCGAGCCGCTGCTCCCGCCGGTGATGGTAAAGCCCGGCGACTGCGCCCCCGCCTGCGGAGCGAGCGCGAGCAAGACGGTCACGAAGGCGAGGAGGAGCGTGCGGATGGTTTTCATGGTCGTGGTCGGCGAGGTCTGGGCGGAAAGTTCGATTTGGAAAAAAGGTCAGGCGAGCATCGCGTCGGCGGCTTGCCCGGCGAGGCAGAGCAGCGCGAGCAGGGCCTGCGTCTTTGGCTGCGGCCTGCCTTTGCGCTGTCGATGCGCCGATCTGCGCGGCGGAGGCGGCTGCACGGGGAGCGGGCCGGCCTCGTCGCAGGCATTCGCCCGCGCTTCGTGCAGGACGCCGACGGCCGCCGTGCGCGTGCGGACCTGAAGCTTGCGCAGGATCGCCTCCACGTGCCCATCGACGGTGCGCGGGCTGCGCCCCATCCGCTCCGCGATCGTTTTGTTCGTCACCCGCTTTTCCAACCAGCCGAGCACGAGCATCTCCGTCTCGCTCAGGCTCGCGACGCGGGCGTGCGCGAGCTTCGCGGTGTCTTCGGTCTCTTTAAAAATAGGCGTGGGAGCTGGGTGAAGCTTCTTCAATGTCGGCGGTGCGTGGTCCTCGGCCGTTTGCCATCCGCATCCGGCCCGAAGACGCCCGCCCTTGTAGTGACTTCCTTGATGTGCAGCAATTTAAGCAAATACCCGCAATCGACTACCCGAACGGGTAGTCTCGGCCCGCCGGATTAGTTACTTGACGCATTAGGCATGGCACGTCTCCTGGATGGCGGCCCAAAAAACTTGGACGAAGGGCTTGACCACGGTCCATATCCGATTCAGGATGGTCGCCACTCAACGCGCATTCACTAATCATGGCCGCCGAAATCACAATCGATCAAGACCTAGCAGAACTGCTTATTCCGCTATTGGAGTCTCAGATTGAGCAGGCCTGTAAAGAGGTCGAGATCGCCGAGATGATTTACGATGACAAGCGGGGCATCCTGAGCGGGTTGGAGAATAAACTCGAAAGGGTGCGCCTTAAATTGCAGGGCAGTATTGCGACGCACGCCACGGTGACACCGGCCAAGTCGGACGGAGGCGTCCGGCTGAAAAAGGGCGAGGCAGCCAGGGTTGTCGCCGACTTTCTTAAGGCCAGCAACGGGACCGGTGCCACGGTCGAGGAACTCATCAAGGCTACGGGCGTGCCCCGTAGCTCCGTTCGCCGCGTGCTGGAGCAACTATCCGAAGACGGGACGGTTGAGAAAAGGGGTTCCCGTTTCCGGTGGAAAAACGATTTGTCAGGCATCAAACCGGTCGAATCCGAACGCCATACGCCACTGGCGAGCGGGTTGCCCGATAGGTTCTGACAGAGCTAGGTGGCCGGGGGCGCTGCGGTCCACAGCGCGCCCCCGGTCCACCGAATTTGGATGGCGGGGGTGGCGGAGCATCTACCGCCGGGCTACAAGTAGCCCGGTAGGCGGTGACTCGGCCCCCGTCATTCCAGAGCCGGACAGTAATTGACGATTGGCAGTGGCGCAAGTAGATTGCCGTCATGCATAAGCCGTCTGACTCATCTGGCCATCCTGGCAACGATGCAGTCATTCCTGATTTGCCCCCCACGCACGAAGGCCCGCAGGCGGCTGCTAACTTTCAGGCAGCTGCCGCTCGCATCTTCTCCATGCCCCCCGAACAGGCCAAGGCTGTGGTGGAATCGGCCATGGAGAAGCACAATGCTACGGAAAGGGCTGATCGTCGGCGCAAGCAGTCTTGATCGGCTTCCCGGTCAATTCCTGCCACGTCAGACGGCGCCCAGCTACGCCACGCATGGCGCGCAGGAAACGGCCCTGATCGTCTTCGCGGCGTTCATTGAAACGGTAGGTTTGCTCGTCCAGATACCGGGCCAAGTGGAAAGGCTCACAGTGCACGTATGTGCCCCGAATCGTGCGCTTCAGAAGGCACCAGAAATTTTCGATGCCGTTCGTGTGCACGTTTTCGTGCACATAAGCGAGCGTGTGATTGACCACCTTGTGCGTGAAATCCTCGCGCAGTTCGTAATAGCCGCCGTGCTGGTCGGTGTGGATAGTCGCGCCCTTCAGCACGTATTTGCGCACGCGAGGGATTAGCTCGCCACGGTTCACGCTGGGCACAATCTCAGTGACCACGCGCGAAGCAGCACGTTTCCCACCGCCACGCTCCAGCATCCCAAGCACGATAGACTTGCCGCTTTTGGGATTGAATTTCTTTCCTGCTTTCTTGGCCTGCTTGACGATGCCGCGCGCCTCCCCGCCAATCCAAGACTCGTCCACTTCAACAATGGCACCATCCCCAAGATTGACGATAGTGCCCTGTTGGATGGCCTTGCGAAGACGATGCGCGACGAACCACGCGCTCTTTTGGGTTATGCCAAGTGAACGGTGAAGCTCGCACGAAGAGACGCCATTTTTAGCGTTTACCAGAATCCAAAGCGCTGACAGCCACTTGTCCAAGCCAAGCGGAGAATCCTCGAAAATGGTGTTCTTCTTCACGGTGAATTGCTTGCGGCAGTCTAGGCAATTCCAGATGCGGCGAGGCATCACCAGCTTGCCGATACGGTCGCTATTGCAGTGCACACAGCGAATCCCGTCCGGCCAGCGCATAGCCACCGCAAAGGCATGGGCGCGGTCCATGTCAGCGAAATACGTGATGGCTTCAAGTGCGGTTTGAGGCAGTTCGCTCGCGTTCATGCCTCATATCTAACCCACTCTTCTAATGCGTCAAGTATATAAATCCGTCGGCCCGTCACCTGCAGACCCGACGCTCGCGCGCTCCGGCGGCGCTACTCGCTTCCCTTGAGCGCCTGCGCGTATTTCGCGGCGATCTGGCGCAGCTTTTCGGTGCCCGCGGCGAACGGGTGGCCACTTCCAGCTGCGGAGTCGCAGAAAAATGACCACAACCGACGGAAACCGACGGAATGGGCTGTTTTTCGGACGAGCGTTGCGGGGCTAAATTGCCGGGTGCGAGTCATCGATGTAAACTTCCCACGGAAAGGGCGGTTACGGGCCGTTTCGAGCTCCGCGTTTCGGGTTTCGGGTGCCTGCCAAACCGCGTCAGCACCCCGGCAACAGACACACTGCCAAGGCAGGTCGAGGCGGAAACATGGCGACAATAAACACAATCAACTTCCACGCTGGCATTCGCTCATAGAGAAAATCCGACTCGATCCGGCTCGATCCGGCCACGGGCTACAGAGGGAATCCGGGTTAATCCGGCCTGTTCCGAATTTCAACCGCGCGGTGTCCGTTCCAAGTAGTTCAAGCCAGTTCGAGCCAGTTCAAGGCGACTCCTACCTTGGACGCGAGCGCCGTCATCCGCCGTTCGGAGTTCCGGCTTTAGCCGGTTCGTTGGGAGTTCCGCCTTCAGGCGGTCCGGCTCCAGCCGAAGGCCGAACCAACCACCTGAAGGCGAAACTCCAGCCCCAGTGGCCCGCGACCATCGACCGCCACTCCGTTTCATCCAACCCTGCCGCTACAGAGATAATCCAACTTAATCCAAGTTGCTCCGGGTGGCGGATCTCAGCCTTCCGGGTTCCAGCGGGCGACGGTGCGGTAGTGATCGCTAAAGAAGCGACCGCCGAGAAACGGGAGCAGGCTTTGAAAGAGGGTCGCGCCGCGGAGGCGGCAGCGGTGGCTGAAGTCGAGCGAGACGAATTCAAGGCCGGTTTCGCGGACAATCCTCCCGGCGTCGATCGGCAGGAGCGGGGTGATCTGGCTCGGGTAGCGGGGGGCGCCATCGAGGAAATTCCGCGAGGTTCCCTTCACGACGAGCAGGACCAGGCTGGGCAGGCAGAGGGGATTCGCGCTCGTAAAGACGAGGGTGCCACCGGGCGCGAGCAGGTGCGCCGCGCTGCGCACAAAGGCGCGCGAGTTTTCCAGCATGTGAATGACCTCATTCGCAAAAATGAGATTATATCGCTCCGGGTGCGCGGCGGCGAAGTCGCCCTCGAGGTCGGCCTTGAAGAATTGCCGGTAAACCCCAGCCGCAAAATCCGGGTAAGCGACGAGGTCCATCCCATCGAGCGTTCCACTGAATCCCCGCGCGCGCAGCCAGCTTCCGAAGTGCCCCGCCCCACAGGCGAGATCAAGCAGCCACGCCTCCGGCGGAAGCGAAAGTCCACGCGTCGCCAGTTCGTAGATGAAATCCCCGCTGCACCCGGCGCTGTCCCGCGCCGCAGTGTGGTGGTCGCGGCTAGGCCTGGATGATGCCATTCCGGATCGCGTAACGCACGAGGTCGCTCAGGTTGCCCAATTCGAGTTTGCGCATGATCGCGGCGCGATGAGTTTCGGCGGTCTTGACGCTGATTTTGAGGGTATCGGCCACTTCCTTGTTGCTGCGGCCTTCGGCGACGAGTTGCACGATCTCACGCTCCCGCGCGGTGAGCCGGCCGCGTTCCGGCTGAGATTCGGGACTTCCCTTGCGTCCGCTGAGCAGACGGGCAAAGACAATCTCGCCCACCTCGGGGGTGAAGTAGCTCTTGTGCTGAGCGAGCGCCCGGATGGCTGCGAGGATGTCTTCCTTCGGGTCGGTCTTGAGCAGAAAACTGCGCGCGCCAGCCTCGAAAACGGAGAGGATGGTCTCTTCGTTGTGTCCCCCGGTGAAGATAAGAATCTCGGTATCCGGCGACTGGCGTTTGATCTGCCGCGTCGCTTCGAGACCGTTCAGGCCGGGCATGGAGAAATCGAGCACGGCCACCTCGGGCTGGTGCTGCACGGTGAGCGCCACGGCATCGCGGCCATTGTCGGCCTCGGCGACGACGCTCCAGCCGGGCTGGGCTTCGATCAAACGGCGCATTCCATCGCGCACCATCTGGTGGTCATCGGCGAGGAGAATCCGGATCGGGCGAGGGCTGTCACTCATAATGCGGGGAAATCTGGCAGCTTCGCGCGGTCAGCAAAAGCCGAAAACCCGGTTTCCGCACGCGATAGGGGCATTATGTAGGGGCCGTTGGGGTTTTCCCTAGGGGCCTCGGGATTTGCGGCGGGCGGGAATACGGAGTCGGCTTTGGCACCGGGTGAGCGCGGCCTGCTCTGAGAGGAAGCATGAACAAGATCAACTTCAGCTCCCTCGCTCTCGCCGCTCTCACCGGCGCCTTCCTCGCCCTGAGCCCTGCCGCCCACGCCGACATCCGCATCGGCAGCACTCCGGCCCGCAAAATCGCCAAGGACATGAACATCCCCGGCAAAGGCGTGGACGGCCAATGTCTCGTCTTCGCCCAGGCGCTGCACAAAAAATTCCGCGCCGCCGGCATCCCGTCCAAGATCGTGACCTTCAGCTACGAGTCCCTCGGCACGATCGGCGGCGCCTTCACCAATACGCGCAATCAGGGCGGCGCCCATGCCGTGGTCGCCTACAACGATGGCGGCCGCATTTACCTGATGGATAACCAAGCCTGGATGCCCACCTGGGTGAAAGACACCGATGCCGCCGGGCTCGCGCAGCAATTCGCCGGCATGGACATCAAGGTCACTTCTGCCCGGTAAGCAGGCGCCCGAGCAGATCGCTGGCGAATTCGATCGCGGCGGCATGGTCCGTGAGATCGGGAACGTAGAGCAGGATCTCCTCATCGATGTGCTCCCGGGGCGCGCGCCACGTGGAGACGAGGCGGCGGAAGCGGTTCCCCGAGTAGGGATCGAAAGCCGTAAAATGGCGGACCTGCCCGCCGCTGGAGACGATCTGAAACGCGACGACGCGGGCATTGCCCTGCGTGAAGGTGAAGCTGGTCGCCGGCAGCGAGTCGCCGGCCGGATGGAGGACTTCCAAACCCGGTTCGCCGACCGGAATCCAGCCCGACCACGGCATGCACATCCCCGGCGTGTGCGAGAAGGCAAACGGGGGCATGCCATCGCCATCCCACAGGAAGTGATAGAGCCACGCCGCGCGGCCATCCGGCGCCCGAAAGATCCACGCTTCCGCTTCGGAAAAGCCGAGGAGAGCACGCTCCGGCCGCTTTGGTTCGAGCCCTTGCAGCGTCCAGCCTTCCGGCAACCGCCTGGGATCGATCCTTGCGAAGGGAACGCGGACCACCGGCCCACCGAGCGCCGGTCGGAGCGCGAAGATCGCGCTCACCAGAACCACGAACACCGCCCCGCTCCCCCATAGCAAGGGCACGCGCGCCCTCACTTCCGGGGTGGCCGGCTCGCCTTCCGTCCGCCGCAGGAGCACCGCGAGACCGTAGATGCCCGCGAAGATGGCGAGTGTCGCCGTGGTGCCGATCGGATCGTGCCAATGAGCCACCGCCGCAGGCCCTCCACGCGACATCAGACTCACCAGCGCCAGCACGCGCGCCAGGTTGCCAAGCATCGCCGCCACGAAACTCCCGATCCCAAGCACGATCCCCCGAGCCAGGCCGAGTCGTAGATACCCGGTAAGAAAAAGCGTGGCCATCAGCGCGGCTTGCAGGGATTGAATGCCGCTGCACGCCTCATCCACGCCGACGATACCCCGGCTCACCTCGATGGTGTTGCCGTGTTGCAGGACCGGGAAACCCACCACCGTCGCGCAAAAAACCGAGACCGACGTGATCAGGTGCAGCAGCCGTTGCGTGAGGACCAACTCGATCGACATCGGCCACGGCACCGCCATCCACGCAAACACCAGCGCAAACCCTTGCCGCCGCAACAACGCCCAGCCCCCGGCATTCAACAGCCATCCCGCGCTCAGCAGCGTGCATCCCGCCGTCATCAGCCCGCCGGCGATCCGCCAGATGGGATCGTGCTGGCGAATGGCTTCACCCATCATCCACCCGAGCATACCTACGATCGTGAACACGCACGCGAAGCGCGGTGTCCGCTCCATGCAACCACCCCAGCGCTGCCAGACGAGCACGGCGAAAAGAACGGGCACTCCCCAGCCGTATTCATAGTGTGGATGCGCGCGCCACTCGATCGAGAGATGCCACCACGTCCACACCCAGGCCAGAAGCAGCGGGAACGCCGAAAGGACGAGGCGCCAGTTCATGGCGACTTCAGCGCCTGCTCTCCAAGCGCCCGCTCCTCCGGGAAAAGCTTCGGCGATTCCAGCGCGCGCCGGAGAATGGGCGCGGCTTCTTCGCGTCGGCCCGCTGCGGCCAGCGTAGCTCCGCGATAAAGGTCGGTCGAGGCATCCACCGGCAGAGCCTCCATGATTTTCAGCGCCTCCGCGGGCTGGCCCTGCTTCAGCAACGAGAATGCGTAAGTCGAAGCGAAGATCGGCTCGGAGGGAAAGGCCGCGTGCAGTTCCGCCGCAAACTGGTGCGCCTCCGGCAGATCCTGGCCGAGCAGCAGCGCAAACATCGCCACGTTGTTCTTCGCTGCCGGGCTGGCTGGCTCCAGTTCGTGAATGCGGCGTGCTACGCGGTAGAGTTCCCGCGCGTTTTTCTCGGCCATGTAGATGCGGAAAAGCGCCTGGAGCGCTGGCCGCTGGCCCACCCGTCCGACCGCCACACGCCACCACGTTTGCGCTTCCTCCGTTTTCCATCCCCAGCCGCCTACGAGTCGGGCCAGCATGGAGAGCGCATTGGGATCGCCGCGGGTGGTATTGAGCGCACGTTCCCAGCGCGCGGTGAAATTTCGGTCGTGCTCGCCGGGCATGACTTGATCGACCGCCCGCGCTTCGATCGCGAGCCGCAGAAAGTCGAGTTCGCCCCAGTCCGCTCCACCGACCAGTTCGCGCACGCGCTTCCAGTCACCCACGCTGGCACCGGCTTCCGCGAGACCCAGCGGCACCGGCATCTGACCGCGCACACTCGGCGGCAAGGCATCGCCCCACGTCAGGCACTGCGCGGCCAATCCATGCCGACTCATCCACAACATCACCGCATAGACCACGCCCGGGTCGTTCCCGCGCAACTTCTGCAACGCTCGCAACTCTTCCTCGAATGCCGGACTCTTCGCATGCTGCAGCTCCTCCAAGTAGAGCAGACGATCGTCGATCGTCTCCCTTTTGCCGCGATGCAATTCCGTCGCCAGCGCGAGGGACCGCTCGACGTCATTCGCCCGGCGTGCATCGGTCAGCAAGGCACGCGTCGCCGCCTGATGAAACTCCGGTTTGCCGCGCAACTCTTCAAGGAGCACGCGCGCTTCGTCCGCCTTCGCCGACAGGCCCAACTGCAACGACGCCAGGTTCAGCCGGAGGGAATCGTCCTTCGGCGCAAGACGGAGCGCTTTCTGAAAATGATCTTCGGCCAGCCCATACTGGCGCACACTCACCGCCCACGCTCCCGCCGTCTGGTGAAACGCCACGGTCTCGCGAGCTTTGCCCTCGATCCGGCCGAGCGCTTGCTCCGCGATGAAATACTCGCCCTGATGCGTCGCCACCATCGCCAGATCGATCAGCAGATCGGCGCGGCCCGGCAGAATCTCCGTGAGCCTCTGCCGCCACAGCACCGCTTCCGGCGAACGGGTCGCGTCGGCAACTCTCACCAGCACGGCCACCGCGCGAGCGTCGCGCGGATCGTTTTGCAAGGCCTGATGCGCTCCCAGAAAAGCGCTCCGCAGGTCACCCTTTTGGAGAAACGCTTCCGCCGTCGCCAGCAAACGCCGCTGCTGCCAGCGGCGCACCGGAGCACGCCCCAGCCAAAAGACCGTCGTCGAGAAGACGACCAGCAAAACGAGCCAGAGATATTTGCGGCCCAAAGCCCGCTAGACGTTCTGGGGTCGCCGTCTCCACCGCACCGTCAGACCTACCCCGCCACACAAACCGAGCGCGACAAAACTAGTCCCCACCTCCGGCACCGGAACGTAGCTGAAATCGTAGAGGGCAATGAATTGCTGTCCCAGAGCCGGGTCGGTATTCCGCCACAAGAAAGTGACCGACGTGATCGGAGTATTGCCGAAAGTGAGGACCACATTGCCATCCGACGTGTTCCCGTCGGCATTCCCCGTGCCGGTCACCACAAAGCCTGTGCCGCTCCCCGTCACCGAATTGGCCGCGCTGCCTACCACCGATGTCGGCCCGATCGTCGCCCCGCCAACCGTCTGCGCCGTAATCGAACTGATCACATCAATCCACTGCCCAGCTGTCTTATCGATGTCCCACAGCGTCAACACCACATTATATACCCCCGCCGTGTAATTGAACGTGATCGTCGTTCGGAGGCCGACGTTGTTCGTATCGGCGACTTCATACTGGAGAGCGTTCTCGTTCGGGTTCAGGCCCCCGGTATTCGGAGCCGTATCCACCGACATCCCACCACCCGTCCAACTGAAGCCACCTCCGTTCAGGTTGGCGATCGTGATGGAGACGTCGTTGCCCGTGTGCCCCGAGTCATTGTCGAAATTGCGCGTGGCCGAACTGCCGCCATTTGGATCATTACCCGCGCCCCCCCAGGTCCCGTAGCTCGCATCCCAATCGAATACCACAGCCTGTGCAGAACTCGCGAGTCCGCTCACAAACAACGCGGCCAAAAAAATGCGACGCAGGATCGTCATCGGCATTTCAAGGACTGACCGGCGGCGGCGTGGCCGGCACGCGAGGCGTGATCGGCGGCGAAGAGGGTCCCGGGCTCGGAGCCAGCGTCGGCGTTTTGCGGCGCAGCGGTTCGTTGGCGTAGTTGTTCGTGCCTGCCGAGCCCACCCCAGAAATGCCATGCGGATCGTAAATCGCCGTGATCCGCCAACCGGGCGCGTTGCGGAGCACGGCCTCAACGGCCGCGTAGATAGCAGAAGGTGCCAGGTCCGCCCGCGCATCCAAGGCAGTCTGAATGACGGCTTCCGCCACGGTCATCGCCCGACCATCGGCTAAAGAAGCCGTGGGATCCGAATCAGCCGGACCACCCTTGAAATCCCGTTCTCCTTTGAAGTCGGGCTCGCCCTTGAAATCCCTTTCACCGCCGCGCGCCGGAGCGACCGAACGCGCTTTGGAATACATGACGATCTTCCATGGATCGGGAATAGCCAGCACCGCGGCCGCGCAAATGGCATCCGCTTCAGAAGCGGGAGCCGCCACCACTGCGGCACGCACGATATCCAGCACCCGCTCCGGGACAGCCCGGACGGCGGCAAAAACCACCTTGGAAACCTGTGTCGAGCCGGGCCTCGGCCCCAATGACTCAACCACTGCCGTCGTTACCTCTGCCGCAACGCGCGGAATGACGCGCTCCGCTGGTTGCAAGGCGCTGCCAATGAGTGCCGGTGCCGACGATGGAGCGCTGATGACCTGCTCACGAAGGGACGCCAAAGAGTCCGTCGCTGCTTCGGCAGCCTCAAAAGAGGAAAAGAAACAGGCCGTTATGGGAATCGCGGAGAATGCGCACAAGAACAGCCGCATACGGTGATATCAGGTCATGCGGGTATTTGCTTGTCAACTAAGCAATTTATCTTACAAGGGAGCCACGCGAACGAGCCACTATACGTCGGTCGGGCTTTTAGCCCGGTCTTCGCTCTCCCGGGCGTTCGTCTGGGGCGGTTTGTCGAATATGCGAGTTCCCTCGGATAATCACATCCAAGCCTCAGTTTGCAGTCCATGAAAGCACCTTATTCCAATCCAACGCACCGATGAGGGTTTGCCTCGTGTCGGTTGCGCAGCTTTCTCACCACGCCCCGCTCTGGCGTTGGCTGATCATGGTTCTGTTGCTCACTTCCATGGTGCGCGCCCAGGAATCCATCCGCCCCTCCAGCACGGGTTCCGATGCGGCGGCAATGCGCAAGGACATGTCCATTCCTCTGCGCCACAACATGAAGCTGGGACCGGTGCTCTTCGACGCCTCAACCACCCTTGAGATCGAGTTCAACGACAACATCGGCATTTCGGAACACCACCGCGAAAGCGACGTGGTCTTTCGGCCCAACCTGAACGTCGATGCCATGTGGCGGGTGTCCAAGCTGAACACCCTGCACCTCAGTCTCGGAATCGGCGTCGCCACCTACCTCAAACATCACGATCTCAACTCCCGCAGCGTTCTGGTCGATCCCGGCTCGGCGATCTCTTTCGACCTGTATGTGGGCGACGTCCTTCGGCTGAACTTCCACGACCGCTTCGCCATCGTTCAGAATCCGATCGACGAAGTCACCCTCAGCAACGCCGCCCGCTTCGATCGCCTCCAAAACACCGCCGGCGTCACCGCATTCTGGGATCTGAACGATCTCCAACTCGTCCTCGGCTACGACCACTTTACCTACACCACCTTCAGCGACGAATTCGATTTTCTCGATCGGACTGAAGAACAGATCTTCGGCAGCGCCTTGTTGAAACTGAGCGATGCGATCAACGTCGGGCTGGACACCAGCGCGGCCTTCGTCACCTACCAGACCGACTACAACAACGATGGCTTTACCTGGACGGCCGGCCCATTCATCGAAATGGTGCTCTCTCCCTACACTCGCCTGCGCGTCGCTGGCGGTTACCAAGGGATGAACTTTGATGGCAACGGCACCAGCGGCGATGGCACGGACTACCATGGCTGGTATGCCACCGGCGCGATCGCTCACCGCCTGAACCAATATTGGAGCCATTCGCTCAGCATCGGCCACGAAGCGCGCCTCGGCCTGGCCGTAAACTACGCTGAATACATCTTCGCCCGCTATACCGCCAACTGGCGCCTCAACTCCCGCTCCAGTATCGACTTCGAAACCTTCCTCGAAAACGCCGATGAATCCGGCGGGAGTGACCAGGGCTCCGAGCACGCTTTTCGGTGGGGAATTGGCGCCGCCTACTCGCGACGCCTGGGGAACGCGGTCACCCTCAGTCTGCGCTACCGTTTCGTGGACAAGGATTCCGACCTGCCCGACCGGAGCTACTATCAGAATATTGGACTGCTGAACGTGGTGTGGGATTTTTGAGCCATGCGCGCCCGACTCTTTGCCGCATTCCTCGCCACCCTTCCGCTCTCCGCCCAGGAGGGTGCGTCCCTCGGCACCGGGCCGCTTCCCAGCACCCCAAGTGCGTCCGCCATCGTGGCCAATACGACGTCGATGGATGTGCTCGATAATTTACGCCGCCTCGGCAAAGGCGACCGGCTGAGCTATCGCGTCGTCGAAGAGCGGCGAGTGCCCGTCGCCATCGTCGTCGCCGACAGCGGCGAGGTCGAAGTGCCGCTCATCGGGCGCGTCCCTGCGTCCGGTCGCACCTGCTACCAGCTCGCGGCCGCCATCAAGCCGATGCTCGAACGCGAATACTTTCACAAGGCGACGGTCATCGTCGGCCTCGATGCCATCAGCTCGAAATCGCTCGGTCGGATTTACCTCACCGGCCAGGTGCGCACGCAGGGACCGATCGAGATTCCGCCCGATGAACGCTTTACGATCAGCAAAGCGATCGTCAAAGCCGGAGGCTTCGCCGACTTCGCCAACAAGAAAAAGGTGAAGCTCATCCGCCGGGGCCCCTCCGGCGCACCGCAGACGCAGATCATCGATGTGGATGCCATTACCTCGCGGGGGGAACTCGACAAGGACGTCGAATTGCAGCCCGACGACACGATCATCGTCCCAGAGAAGTTCATCAATTTCTAGGACCCTGTGATGGACCCCACCCTGCCGGCCGCCACCCCACGGGAGCACGACCCGAGTTCCTGGTGGTTCGTGCTGCACACCAAGCTCTACCGCTATCGCGCCTTGCTGCGCAAATACTGGTGGCTGGTCGTCTTCACTACCTGCGTCGGACTGGCCACCGGCGCCTGGTTCGTGGCGCGGCAAAAGATCGTCTATAGCTCCAGCGGGCGCATGATGGTCAGCGGCAAAATCAGCCTGCCGGAAGGTGCCATCTACTCCGAAGAGATGGGTTTCTTCATGACAACCCAGCGCGAGCTGATGCAGGACGAAGCCGTTCGCCAGCGCGCCGAAAACCGCGTCCGCACCACCTCGCCCAATACCCCCATCGGCCCCATCAAGCTCGTGGTCGCGCCTTTGCCTCAGACCTCGATTTTTGTCCTCACCGCCACTGGCGACGAACCCGAGTTTCCGCAGAAATTCATCGATGCGGTCATGCAGGAATTCATCGCCACCCGGCGCGAGATGCGCATGGACAAAGGCGAGACGATGGGCACGGCCATCTCGGAGGAAATCGCCCGCGTCGAAGCCGACCTCAAAAAGGAAGAAGACGCGCTCATCACCTTTCAACGGGAGAACAACATCGGCTTCCTCGAGCAGGAGGGAAACAGCGCCGGCGCGTTCCTCTCCAAGCTGAACACCCAGCTCGCCGAGTTGAAGACCGAGGCACAACTCCTCGAACTTTTCGAACTCGACCAGGACATCGCGCGCAAACAGCGTGCCGACAGCACGCCGATTGATCCCACCGCGCAGCGTGAGGGCGATCTGCGCAAGCCGATCCTCCAAGGCCCGGAACTCGCCTATATTCAAGCCCGCCAGCGCCTCGAACTGCTGCGCGCCGACCGTGGCGATTACGCCAAGGATCTCAAGCCCAAGCACCCGATCATGATCGACTTCGATCGGCAGATCGCGCAGCAGGAACAGCTCATCGAAACCTTCCGCAAACAGAGCATCGACGATTTGCAGCGGCGGAGGGAAGCCGCCCGCATCGAGATTCAGAATCTCGAAAAGACCATTCAGGAATGGAGTGCCAAAGCCCTCGACCTGAGCCAGCGCCTCGCCTCCTATCACAGCATCCAGAACGGGATCACCCAGAAGCGCACCCAGCTCGAATCGCTCAACCGCTCGAAAGGCAACGTGGAGATCAATCGCAACGTCGATCAGGACGTCGTCTCCATCCGGCAGAAAGCCAGCGTCTCCGTGCCGCAGCGCCCCGGTGTGGTGCGCACTGTCGCGCTCGGGATTTCGTTCGGCCTGCTCGCCGGCCTGCTCGTGCTCGTGCTCTTCGACCAGCTCGACGATCGCGTCGCGTCGTTTAGCGAGTTTCAGGTCCATTTTGCGGAACGCGTCCTCGCGCAGATCCCTAATGCCACCCGCCGCAAAGCCGCGGGATCGGTCGAGCTGCTCAAGCTCAACGACTCGCGGCATTCCTTCGCCGAGGCGTTTCGCTCGCTGCGCTCCTCAATCTACTTTCTACCGGTCGAGGGCACCCCGCCTAAGACCTTTCTTATCACCAGCGCCACACCCAATGAAGGCAAGAGCACGGTGGCGACAAATTGTGCGGTCACCATCGCGCTCGCCGGTTCTCGCGTGCTCCTCATCGATGGCGACCTCCGTCGCGGTGAGATTCACGACACCTTCCAGCTCAGCAACAAACGCGGTTTCACCGACGTGCTCACCGGTGCCTGCTCTTTCGAGGAAGCGGTCCAATCCACGCACCTCCCCACACTGGCGCTGCTTTCGCGCGGCAGCGGGGTCTCGAATCCCGGTGAGCTCTATCTCAGCAACGCCACCGATCAATTTCTCAAGGCGATCTATTCGCGCTACGATTACATCCTCATCGACAGTTCCCCGGTCATGGCCGCGGATGATTCGACCAGTCTCGCCCCGAAGGCCGACGCCACCATCTTCGTCTTCCGCTTCACCTCCTCCAGCGCACGGGTCAGTCGCAAGGCCATCCAGTTCCTTCGAGAACGCCAGGCCAACATCATCGGCATCGTATGCAACGACGTCTCCGAGGCGATGCAGGAGTATTACTACTACCGCTACCCGCAATACTATGGCCCCCCCAAGGGGCAGGCTGCGGCCGGTTAGAGTGCCATGCCCGATCGCGTCGCTCTCATCACCGGCATCACTGGCCAGGACGGCTCGTATCTCGCGGAGTTGCTCCTGGAAAAAGGCTATCGCGTGCATGGACTCGTCCGCCGCATCGCGCTCGAATCGCCGGAAACGCGGCTCGCCCGAGTCGCGCATCTCCTCGACCGCATCGAGCTTCACCCCGGTTCTCTCGAAAGCTTCGGCAGCCTCTTCAAAATCCTCCAGCGCGTTCGCCCCGATGAGTGCTATCACCTCGCGGCATCGAGCTTCGTCAGCCATTCTTTCGACGACGACGAGTTCGCCGCGCTGAATGCGAACATCGCCAGCACGCTGCATCTGCTCTCCGCCATCCAGAGCGCCGTGCCTGCGTGCCGATTTTATTTCGCCGGCACGAGCGAGATGTTCGGCGCGGCACGCGAAACTCCGCAGCACGAGCAGACCGCCTTCGTGCCCCGTAGCATGTATGGCATCTCGAAAGTCGCCGGCTTCGATCTCACCCGGAATTACCGCGAACGCCACCGTCTCCACGCCAGCAGCGGTATTCTCTTCAACCACGAAAGCCCCCGCCGCAGCCCGGAGTTCGTCACGCAGAAAATTGCCACCGGCGCCGCACGCATTCACGCCGGCCTCGCCAGCGAACTCTCCCTCGGCAATCTCGACGCCCGGCGCGACTGGGGCCACGCCCGCGATTACGTGCGCGCGATGTGGCTTATGCTTCAGCAGGAAGAACCGGCGGACTTCGTCATTGCCACCGGCGTCACTCACACCGTCCGCGATTTCTGCGCACGCGCTTTCGCCCGGCTCGGGCTCGCGTGGGAAAACTACGTCGTCAGCGACCAGCGTCTTTTCCGCGGCAGCGAATCACTCGAACTCCGCGGCGACGCCAGCCGCGCACGTTATATCCTCGGCTGGACACCCGAATACGATTTCGACCGGCTCGTCGGCGAGATGACCGACACGGCCTGCGCCGCGCTCCAAACCACCAGCCGCACCAGCGCGGCCGCATGAGCCACGAAGCGTTGCCGCTGGTCCGCATCCGCCCACCGCGCCGCTGGGAAGCGCTCGATCTTCGCGCGCTCTGGCGCTTCCGCGATCTCCTGTGGGCACTCGCCATGCGCGACGTCAAACTGCGCTATCGCCAGACCGCCCTCGGTGTGCTGTGGGTCGTATTCCAGCCACTTCTCGGCGCGGGGATTTTTGCCTTCGTCTTCGGCCGCGTTGCCAAGCTCGACTCCGGTGGCGTGCCCTACGTCCTCTTCAGCTATGCTGGGCTGCTGGCGTGGAATCTCTTCCACGGCACCGTCTTCAAAGCCGCCAACTCGCTCGTCGGAAATTCCGCCCTCGTCTCGCGTGTCTTCTTTCCGCGCCTGTTGCTTCCCTTCTCCAGCACGATCTCGTCGTTGCTCGACTTCGCCGTCGGCCTCCTGGCTGGCTTCGTCCTCATGTTCGCACAAGGCCGTCCGCCGGCGATCTCCGGCTCCCTCTTGCTCGTGCTTTTGCTTTTGCTCGGGCTGGCCCTTGGCCTCGGGCTGATCTGCGCCTCCCTCGCTGTCGCCTACCGCGATGTGATTCACCTCCTCCCGGTCGGTCTCCAGCTCCTTCTCTACGCCTCCCCCGTCGGCTACGCCGTCACCGCCATTCCAGCCGAATGGCGCGAACTTTATCTCCTGAACCCCCTTGCTCCATTGCTGGAGGCCTTCCGCGCTTCCCTGCTCGGCGGCCCGGTCGATTATCACGCCCTCACCCGCTCCGCCGCGATCACCTTCGTGATATTCGTCACCGGGCTCCTCACCTTCCGCCGACGCGAACGGCAATTTGCCGATGTCATCTGACCTCGCGATTTCCGCCCGGGGCGTCGGGAAGGTTTTTTGCCTCGCGCCCACACGCCCTCGCCCGACCACCCTTGCCGAGTTTTTCACGCAAAAGATTCGCCAGCCTTTTTCCACACCGCCCCGCGTCTCTGAATTTCACGCCCTGCACGACGTGAGCTTCGAAGTCCGGCGTGGTGAAGTGCTTGGCATCATCGGGCGCAACGGCGCCGGAAAGTCCACCCTTCTCAAGATTCTTTCCCAGATTACGCCGCCGACGACTGGCGAAATCGATCTGCACGGCAAGGTCGGTTCGCTCCTCGAAGTTGGCACCGGCTTTCACCCCGAGCTGACTGGCCGGGAAAACATCTTCCTCAACGGCGCCATCCTCGGAATGGGCCGGCGTGAAATCTCTCGCGAGTTCGATAGCATCGTCGCCTTTGCCGAAACGGAGGCGTTCCTCGATGTGCCAGTCAAACGCTACTCCAGCGGCATGTATGTGCGTCTCGCCTTCGCCGTGGCCGCCCACCTGCGGCCCGACATCCTCATCGTCGATGAAGTGCTCGCCGTCGGCGATCTGGCCTTCCAGCGAAAGTGCCTTGGCAAGATGGACGAGGTCGCTCACCGCAGCGGGGCAACGGTGCTTTTTGTTTCACATCAGCTTGCCGCCGTCCGCCAGCTCTGCACTCGCGCTCTGCTGCTCGACCGCGGTGCCATCGTCGAGCAAGGCGAAGTCGAACCCGTGCTCGCGCGCTACCTCGCACTGAACCAGTCCGCGCTCACCTCCACGACTGAACTTCCACCAGGAGATCCCGCCTCACCCGCGCGCGCCCTCACGCTACACACGCACAACGCAAGCGGCGCAGCCAGTGCCGTCTTTCGTCTCCGCGAACCGTGGCGCATCCGCGTCGAGCTCGAGGTGCGCGAGGCACAACCGCACGTCATCACCGCCGCCGGTCTGCGTAGCGCCGAAGGCGCGCCGCTCATTACATGGTGGTCCGCACCGAGCGACCTCGCAGCGGGCCGCTACGCCGTCGAATTTGCGTGCGACATCCCCTTCGCCGCCGGCGCGCTGAACTTCGCCATCGGCATCTCCACGCACGAGCGCCCACTTTACTATGTCGAGGGCGTCGGCAACGTCACCATCAGTGAAGTAGCGGCCGGCGAGCAGCCCTTCCGCGCCAGTGGCACTGGTCTTCTCGTCAGTTCGCAGCGTCCGCCGATCGAAGTGCTCGCGTAAATGTTTTTCCCAGATCGCATCCATATTCGCGATGGCGAGCGTGTCCTCGAAGTCGGCCCTGGGGGCACGCCGCACGCACGCGCCGACGTCCTTCTTGAACGCCGCTTCGACGAGCGCGAAGCCGCTGCTCAGCGCGGCCACACTCCCCCTCTCGCAACCGACAAAAAAATTGTCTTCTACGACGGCGCCCGCTTTCCCTTCGACGATCGTGCTTTCGACTACGTCATTTGCTCGCACGTTCTCGAACACGTCGAAAACGTCTCCGCGTTCGTCGCCGAGCTCACGCGGGTCGCTCCGCGCGGCTACATTGAGTTCCCAACTGTCTTCTACGAATACCTCTACAACTTCCACGTTCACCGGAACCTCCTGCACTTCGCCGACGGCGAGCTACGCTGGATGCGCAAAGCGCATCTGCCGTTCACCGACTTCCTCCCCATCCAGACCTTCTTCTACAACTCGCTTTGCGCAGGCTACGACGAGATCGTCACATCCTTCCGCGAACAAATGTTCGAAGGTTTCGAGTGGAGTGAAAAGATCGGCACGAGAGAGACACCTCACCTCGCCGCGCTCTGCCCTGCAGACAAGACATTCGTCTTCCCACCAAAACCACCGCCCACGCCGAGCCGCGAACTCTTCTTCGAGATCCTGCGCCGCACAAAACGCCGCCTGCTCGGATGACCCCACGCCCGCTCAAGCGCCTCCTCGAACTCGAAGGCCTCCGCGGCCTGTTGAGCTGGTGGGTCGTCCTGTGCCACGCACTCACACACTCCGGCTACAGCACCGACACGCTCGGCCGCGGCTGGCGCATTTTTGCGCGCGGCGATTACGCTGTGGATGTTTTCATCATCCTCAGTGGCTTCGTCATTCACAAACTCTGGCACGACTCGCGCGAAACCTTTCGCATTTTTATCGCGCGCCGTTTCCTTCGCCTGTGGCCATGCTACATCGTCTGTGTCGTCGCCGCGCTCGCGCTCTGGCCGCTTCGAGCGGCCGTGGTCGCGCACCCGCCGCTCGGTGACCCGCAACTCGCCGCACGCGCTCTTCTCACGTGGAAAAGCGAATCCGCGCATCTCGGCACGCACCTCGCCGTCCACGTGCCGATGTTGCAAAGCGTCGTCCCCGAGTCTCGCCTGCCTGCCGCCGCCGTCGCGATCCTCGGGCCCGCGTGGAGCATCTCGCTGGAATGGCAGTTTTACATCATCGCCCCGCTCCTCTTTGCCGCGCTCACGCGCGGTCGCGCGACCGCATGGGTTGTTTTCGCTGCCGTCGCCGGCCTCGGCTGGATGCTCCGCTACTCGCCGCCGCTCAGCGTGTGGTTTCCGATGGAAGCCTTCCTCCCGCAGAAGCTCCTGCTCTTCGCCGTCGGCATCGCCTCGCACGAATTCTGGCGTGCCTTCCGCGATTACGGAGGCGGTGTTGCCCCCGCACTGCTCGGTGTCGCCGTCATCGCGCTCGCTTTCACACTCAATCTCCCGCTTGCCATCTGGCTCTTCGCGCTCGCCGTCGCGCTCAGCCGCCACAGCCTGCCGAAACGTCTGCTTAACTCCGCACCGCTCCAGTTCCTCGGCCGCGTCTCCTACAGCACCTACCTTGGCCACATGCTCGTGATCTGGTCACTGCAAGCCGCCGCCTTCGCGCTGGTTCCACATATCACTCAGCCGCAGATGCTCGCCGTCCTCATCGGCTTCGGTGCACCGCTTACGTTCTTCCTCTCCGCCGCGCTCCATCGCTGGGTTGAAACTCCTGCCATCAACTACGGCCGCACCCTCCGTCGAAGCTGATGCGTATCTTTTACGCCGCCGACTCGTCGCCAAATCCCGACTTCGCGAGCAATCTCTGGCGCGCCAATCTTCACGATTCGCTCGTCGCGCTCGGCCACGAAGTCGTCGAATTTCGTTACGACATGGCGGAGACCTTTCGTCACCTCACCGACGACGCGTTCATCGCCGAAAACCGTCCTCGCCTCGGCCGCGAACTCCTCGCGCAGGTCCGCGCCGCACAGCCTCGGATGCTCTTCACCTATTTCTACGACGCCTGCATCGAGCCGCGCGTGCTCGACGAAATGCGTGCGCTCGGCGTCGTGACCGTGAATTGGTTCTGCAACGCCAGCTACCAGCTCGAACTCGTGCACGAAATTGCGCCGCACTACGACTGGTGTCTCGTCCCCGAGCGCTTTCGCCTCGACGACTACCGAGCACTCGGTGCGCGCCCGCTCTACTGTCAGGAAGCCGCCAACCCGCGCATCTACCATCCGTGCGACGTGCCCCTCGAATTCGACATCGCCTTCGCCGGCCAGTGCTATGCCGACCGTCCCGACATCGTGCTGTGGCTCCGCGAGCAGGGTCTCGACGTGCGCGTGTGGGGCCCACGCTGGGAGCACCACCTCGTGCACCGTTCGCGCAATCCGTTCCGGCGGGTTCGTGGTCTGCCCTCAAGCGTTGTAGGGGGCGTGCTCAGCGACTCCGCCCTCGTCGAACTCTACAGCCGGGCGCGCATCAACCTTGGTTTCGCCACCGTCGGCGAAACACATCGGGCACAGCGCATCGCGCAAGTCCGTCTCCGTGACTTTGAGGTCCCGATGAGCGGCGGCTTCTATCTCGCCGAGCACACCGACGAACTCGCCGACTTCTTCACTCCCGGCATCGAAATCGAGACATGGCGGACGCGCGAGGAGTTGCTCGACAAGTGCCGCCACTACCTCACCCACGACGACAGGCGCCGCCACATCGCCGCCGCTGGCCGCGCGCGCGCATTGCGCGAGCACACGTGGGAGCATCGCTTCTCTGCCGCCTTTCGCGAAATGGGTCTCGCATGAGCAACCCGCTGATTTCAGTGATCATGCCCGCACACAACGCTGCTCCTTTCATAGGAGCGGCCATTCACAGTGTGCTGGCGCAATCCTTCGCCGGTTTCGAACTCCTCGTGGTCGACGACGCCTCCACTGATGAAACTCGGCAGGTAGTCGCCGCCGTGGAAGACTCTCGCATCCGCCTCTTTCACTGCGAGCGCGCACTCAATGCCGCCGGCGCCCGCAACCTTGCACTCACCGAAGCACGTGGCGAAATCGTGGCTTTTCTCGACGCCGACGACCTGGCCGAACCCGAACGCCTGGAACGACAGGTCGCAACCCTGCGCGATACGGAAGTAGTGGCTTCTCTGATCATCCCGATCGATGAGACCGGAGCCCCTCACGGCAGTAACTTCGTTTCGCCACTGCTTTCGGAGGAAATCCCGGCCACTCTCCTTTTCAAGAATTGCCTCGCCCTTTCCAGCGTCGCGGTTCGCCGCCATACGCTTTCGCCGTTCCGCCCGGAACTCGCTCCAGCCGAGGATTATGACCTCTGGACCCGTCTCGCCAGCCGCGCACGTTTTGCCATCATCCCACAGCCGCTGACACGCTACCGGATTCACGCGGGCGGCGTCAGCGCTCGCCAACCCGATGCGATGCGCACGGCAGTCGCGGCCATTCACAGGGCTCAACTCGCCGCCCTCGGCCTGATCGCGAATATGGAGGAATTGGAGTTGCACGCTCGACTTGCCTCGTGGCCGCTTACCGCCGCTCGTGCCTCCCTTCTCGACGCCCAGGCATGGCTCGAGTCTTTACTGGCTGCGAACGCCGCCAGTCAGTCCTTCCCCAACACACCGTTTCAGCGTGTCGTCGGCCGAATCTGGCACACGGTCTGTCGCGACTCGTGGCCGCTCGGTCTCTTTGCCTGGACCGCCTTTTTCGGTTCTCCCCTGCACCGGATCACCCGCTTCACGTGGCGCGACCATTGGGCTATTCTCCGACATACCCTCCCCTCAAGCATCCGCCACCGGTGAAAGTCCTCCACGTCAATAATCAGGTCCGGCTGGGAGGCGCCGAGACGGTCATCCGCCAATTGCTGCGAGGCTTTCCTGAAGCCCGGCTCGCGGTGGCGGAAGGCAAGTCATTCCCGCCCGGGGTGCAGTCGTTCTATCCACGGTGGCTCGCCCGCCTCAGCCACACCCGGCTCCATCGTTTCGTCGAGCGCCTCGCACCGCGCACCCAGTGGACCAACCGCGCTTTTCGGCGCCTCGCCCGGTCACCCTACGATCTGGTGCACATTCATAACTTCCATGGTCGGTATGCCAGCATCGAATCGCTCGCCGATGTGGTGCGTCACAAACCGCTCGTCTGGACCTTTCACGCACTCTGGGGTGTGACCGGCGGGTGCGATCACCCTCGCGACTGTGGGCGCTATCAGGCCGCCTGCGGCCAGTGCCCGCAACTCGGCCGCTGGCCGCTCGGTTCCGTCGACCACACCACCGAGCAGCTTACGAACAAGCTCAGGCATCTCTCACCGCTGCCTCTGCACATCATCGCTCCATCACGGTGGATTGCCGAAATCGTGAGGGGAAGCCGTGTTGGGAAAAACTGGCGGGTGCACCACCTGCCCAATGCGGTCGATGCCGAGTTTGTCGAGGCGTTACCGGCCCGATCCGCCGAAACCAGCCCGACGATCCTGCTCGTGAACCGGAACTTCGCCGACGAACAAAAGGGGTTTCCGATGGTTCGCGAAGCCCTCTCCCAGCTCCCCCCCAGCGGTCGCATCCTGCTCGTCGGCGAAAATGCCGAGGCGGCAGCCGGGGACCTTTCCGGCTGGGATTGCGAACCGCTCGGCTACCTTGCTTCTCCCACCGCCCTCGCCGCCGTGCACGCGCGCGCAAATATCTTTCTCTTTGCTTCGCCAGCCGAAAATTTCCCCTGTGCCGTCCTTGAGGCCATGGCTTCCGGTTCGTGCGTAGTCGCAACCCCGACAGGCGGGACCGTCGAACAAATCGAGGACAACGTGACCGGCCTGCTGGCACGCGAAATCACCGGCGCAGCGCTCGCCGAGGTGCTGAACCGAGCCCTTCTGGATGCCTCGCTGCGCCGGCGGCTCGGCGAGGCCGCGCGTGACCGCTGCCACCGCGAATTTGCCGAAACGAAGTTCTTCGAGCATCATCGGCGAGTCTACAACGAGGTTCTCGCTGCGGCATGAGCGTGGTCGCCGCTATCCCCGCGTATCAAGCCGTGACCACCCTCCCGCGGATCCTCGCCGCCTTGCACGCCCAAGTGCCGCCTCCGGACGATTTCCTTGTGGTGGACGATGGCTCGACCGATGGGACGGCCACCGCATCTGGCGATGTCCGCGTCGTGATCCTCCCCAGAAATCTCGGCCGCGGCGCCGCACGGAATCACATCCTCCGGGAAACACGGGCGCCGCTCGTTCTCATGTGTGATTCGACCCTTGAGCCCGCGCCCGGCTTCATCGCAGGTGCTCTACCGTGGTTCGATGATCCGCAAGTGGCCGCGGTTTTCGCACGCATCGGGCAGACAACGCCACACACCTGCGCCGATCGCTGGCGCGGACGACACCTTTTCAAAACAGACGCCGTGGTGACCCTCAACCGTCGCGCCTCGCTCAGCACGGCCCTCTGCATGTTGCGCCGCTCCGCCGTGGAAGACGTCGGGGGATTCAATCCCACACTTCGCCGCGACGAGGATACAGACCTGGGCCGGCGTTTGATCGCCGCCGACTGGGAGGTCGTCGCCGACCCCGCTCTGCACGGCACCTGCATCACCAGCGACTCCATTCCAGGCGTGCTCCGGCGCTACGCCCGCTGGAATTCGCCCGATGGCATCCAGGGACGGAACTGGCTGCGCCAACTCGCTTATACGGTCAAGGTGATGGTTCGAGCCGACCTTCGCGCCGGCGATCCGCTGGCCGGATTGATCAGCCTGACCGCTCTATTCTATCAACTACGGCGGCAATGACGACACCGACGTTTTCAATCATCATCCCCACCTGTCATCGACCGGACGATCTCGCGCGGTGCCTCCATTCTCTGAACAGCTCGGCCGAGGTCATCGTCACCGACGATAGCCGCGACGAAGCAACCTGCCACCTTATCGAGCGAGACTTCCCGACCATCCGGTGGATCCCGGGCCCCCGCCGCGGCCCCGCCACGAATCGCAACCACGGCGCGCGACACGCGCGAGGCGAATGGCTTGCCTTCCTGGACGATGATTGCGAACCCCAGCCGGGCTGGATCGAAGCGCTTGCCGCAGCCACAACTGGTGCCGATGTGATCGAAGGACGCACCGTCGCTCCCGGTGCGAAGGACACTCCCTTCGAGGAGCACATCGAGAACACCGACGGCAACGTGCTCTGGAGCTGCAATCTCGCCATTCGCCGCGAACTCTTCGAGCGATTGGGTGGGTTTGACGAAGATTTCGCCATCGCCGGCGGCGAAGACATGGAACTGGCCTGGCGCATCCGGCAGGCCGGTTTGCGGGTCACTTTTGCGCGCGACGCTCTCGTCCATCACCCACCCCGCTGGATCGGCTGGCGCGGCCTTTGGCGCCGCCTTTGGGATATCCGATGGATGTCACTCTACCGCGTCAAAACGGGCCAATCGCAATCGTGGCCCGCTACGGCAGCGCGCGAATTCGTCAATCTGCTTCGCTCGGCCAAACACCTCGTCACCAAGCCAGAACCCGGGCGCTGGCGCCGCCGCACGTTTGCCGTTTGCTGGCGCGGAGTCACCTTTCCGATCGTTCTCCCCTGGATCCTTTATTGGGAACATCGCTACCGCGCGCAGTTTCGATGACGCCCGACCACTACTGCGAACTCGCCCCCTTCAAAGCGGACTTCAGGCTGGGCACTCCGGCGCTCCTCTATCATCGTCTTGGCCGCCCGCCCCTTTTCACCCGCCGGCGGGGATTGACGCTGCCATCTGGCCTCTTCGCCCGTCAACTGGCGGAGCTGCGCGCCGGCGGGTTCGAGCAGACCGTCATCACGTTCGACGACGGCGACCTCACTTCTCTCATGGCGCTCGATCCGCTGCGGACCCACGGATTTCGCGCAGTCCAATTTCTCGTCGCCGGCCGGCTCGGCGGAAGAAACGATTGGGACGGCACAGGTGCGAGTCTCATGGATGAAGGCCACATCCGAGAGTGGCTCTCCGGCGGGCATGCCATCGGATCGCACACCCTCACCCACGCTCGCCTCACCACCCTTCCGGCAGACCAGGCACGAGAAGAAATTGTCGGCAGCAAACATCGATTGGAAGATCGCTTTGGCGTGGCCGTCGAACAGTTCGCCTATCCGTGGGGCGGGTGGAATGCGCGACTGGCGGACGAAGTCGCTGCCGCCGGATATCGCCACGCCTACACGACGCGGGCGGGGGTCAACACCGCGGAAACCCCTTGCTTCGCACTTCACCGCCACACTGTCTGGTGCGCCATGCGAAGTCCTCGCGAACTGTGGCTCGCCCTTACGTCATGAGCAGCCGCATTCGCCTCAGCGTTGCCCTGGTCACGCGAAATCGACCCGACAGTCTGCGCCGCTGCCTGTCGAGCTTGCGAGCACAGGACGTCTCGCCCCACGAGATCGTGGTCTCGGACGACAGCGACCCAGACCACATCGACCGCTCGCGAGCCGCCGCCGAGGAGGCCGGCGCAGGCTGGCAGGCCGGTCCTCGCCGGGGGCTATATGCCAATCGAAACGCCGCCGCAGCAGCCTGCACCGGCACCCACGTGCGCAGCATGGATGACGATCATACATTTCCTCCCGGTCATCTCGCGACCTGCCTCGAGGCCATCGCGCGCGATTCGCGCGCCGTCTGGGCATGCGACGAAAGCGGCTTTCTTGACGGGCGTCTCCACGCTCCACACCAGGCTGCGGCACAACTTCATCCCGCCGGCATTGGCGGCCCGGTAAGCGATGAAAACGACTGCTGGGCCATCGCCGATGGGGCGACGATCTATCCCCGCGAAATTTTTCTCCACGGCCATCGGATGGTCGAGCATTTCAGCTACGGTTCAAGCTATCTCGAGTTCGGCGCCTTTCTCTATCGACACGGCTGGCGATCGCGCCTGCTTCGCACGACGTGGATCGAACACCGGGCGGAGGCGGCCACCCTTGCCTCGGGTGATCCGCGCAGCCGGCTGTTCGCGAGCCTCTGTTTCAATTTGCACTTTCGCCCGAATCCTCTAGTGGCCGCTCGCTATCTGGGGCCACAAGTCGTGCGGCGGCCGGCTCTTTTACGCGACCTTCCACAACTCGTCCGCCGCGCCAGCGAGCGCTGGAACCCGGCCCCGACGGCTCTCCATCGCCCCTGATCGCTCAGTCCATGCCCGTTTCTCATCCCAAGCTCGCCAAAATACTGCGATTGATGACACTCTGGCGGCGTTCCGGCTTCCGACATTGGCGGCTGGCAGCGTTGCGTCCTCCGTTCTGGATTGCCGCACAGGGTCGCCACGCCTGCCTTCTATCCGACGGGGGATCGAGTGCAAAAACCTGCTATCGCGAGGTGATCGTCGAAGACGGCTACCGCATGTTCACGCTGCCCACAGACTTCAGACCTGCACAGATCGTCGATGTCGGCGCAAATATCGGCACCTTCAGCACTCTCTGCGCACTCCTTTTTCCCGATGCCTGTATCCATGCCTACGAACCGTCCCCTCCCGCATTCTCATGGTTGATAAAGAATGCCGAAGGGACCTCCATTGTCCCA
The DNA here is from genome assembly GCA_044226525.1 of Chthoniobacteraceae bacterium. Lineage (GTDB taxonomy): Bacteria > Verrucomicrobiota > Verrucomicrobiia > Chthoniobacterales > Chthoniobacteraceae > VFJQ01. Next base: position 55,827 of record JBGAGV010000022.1, read on the forward strand.
CACCAACAAGCCGTAGCCGCCGAGAACGGCAGACTCGCCTTCGACCCGGGGGCGGACTCCGGACTGGGCCGCCTCAGCTTCGATGGCACGTTGGACGTGGAATCCGTTTGCGCCGAGGAAATCGGACGCCCTGGCCCAATCGATCTGCTCAAAATGGATTGCGAAGGTGGAGAATGGTCCATCCTGCCATCGCGATCCCTGCTCCAGCGCACAGGGCGAATCTGCATGGAATACCACGTCGATGCGGACCATAGCCTCGCTGACCTGCGTCGTCTGCTGGCCGACGGCGGTCACGAGATCATTCACCTCGAAGATCGCCCCGAGTCCGGTTCGGGCCTTCTGACTTCCGTGCGGCGATAAAAACACTGCCACCGATGGGCTGGAAACGTTCTGCACTCGAACTCACGACTCAGGCTTTTGCCGCCATCGCTCCCGGAGCAAAGACGCCGCCGCAGAAGCCAAGGTCGATTTTCGTTTTGCGGAACAATGGCATCGGTGACGTCCTGCTTACCACTCCGCTGCTGGCCGCGTTACGGCAACTTTTCCCCGCCTCGCGTCTGGTCGTGGGCGTTGGGGGGTGGGCGGCCGAGGTTTTCGCAGGTAGTCCGGATGTCGATGCCGTCCTGCCCATCAACGCCCCTTGGGGAAATCATCTGGTCCAGCCGCAGAATCTGACCGCACTGCTCTCCTACCTCCGCTCGGCTGAAACGCGCCGAGTGGCTGAGGAAAAATTCGACCTCGGCATCGACGTGATGGGTTCCTGCCAGGGCTCGCTGCTGCTCATGCGCGCCGGGATTCCCTGGCGGCTCGGTGTGCGCGGTTACGCCGGCGGGCATTCGGCCACCCAGCAATCCATCGACTACCGGCCCGACGAACATGTCGCCGCCGCGGGGTTGCGCTTTGCCAGGCTGCTCGGCGCGGTCTCCCTTCCGGAACAGCGGCCACGATTATTCGTCGAAGTGAAGCCGCACGGGGCGATCGTGATGGCCCCCGGTGGCGGCTACGCGGCAAAATGCTGGCCACCCGAACATTTCGCCGCACTCGCCCAGCTACTCGCACCTCGACGGATCATTATCGTGGGGAATGAAGCCGACCGCCCTCTCGCGACGGCCATCGCTGACGTGGCTCCTCACGCGGAAGATCGGACCGGCGCATCTTCGCTGCAGGACACCTTCAAGACGATTGGGGGAGCTTCGCTGGTGATCTGCAATTCGAGCATGGCCATGCACGCTGCGGCGGCATTTTCCAAACCATGCATCGCCTTGCTCGGTGGGGAATTTCCTTCCGCCTCCGCCCACGCCCGGCAATGGGGGCATCCGGAGACACGCCTGCTCGGACGGGAACCGTCGCGCGACCGAATCGCACAACCTCAGGAGGTGCTCGACCTTCTTCACACGGAATGTTTGCTAAAACCATGAAACGGCCATGGCTGCTTCGCTTCCTTCCTCCGACGCTACGGGTCCCGCTCTACTATCGCCTCTATCGGGCACGGGCGGCCTCCCGACCGGAGCTCTATGCGGGCGCCCCCCTGGCCGACGCTCCCGGGGTGTGCATGTGGCTCGAGCCCGGAGATGAAATTCACGGCAGCATCGCATACACGGGGCTCTACGAAGCGGCCCTCAGTCGCCGAATCCTGCGGCAGGCACGTGCCGGCGGCCTCCTAGTCGATGTCGGGGCGAATTATGGCTATTTTTCGCTGCTCTGGGCCGCCGCGCGACCTTCGAATCGGGTGATCGCCTTCGAAGCATCGCCACGAAATGTTCCCGCGCTGCGGCGAAATGTAGAAGAAAACGAATTCGCGGAGCAAATCCGCGTGGAGGCCTGTGCTGCCGGCCGGGAAAGCGGCGAACTCATTTTCGATCCCGGCCCGGTCGAACAAACCGGCTGGGGTGGGGTCGCCTCTTCGTCCGGCGCCCACACGGTAAGCATTCCGGCGCGGCGGCTTGACGAGGTGCTGGCAGCCGAAGCGCGGATTGAGGTATTGAAAATCGACGTGGAAGGCGCGGAGCCATGGGTGCTTGAAGGGGCGGAGCGGCTGCTCCGTGAAGCTCGTGTGCGCCAGGTTTATTTCGAGGCAAACAAGCCCCGGCTCGCCGCACTCGGACTGAAAACCGACGCGAGTGAAAAAATGCTGCGCGCGGCAGGCTACGTTGTTACGCCAATCGACGACCCCGGCGCAGATGTGGTCGAGTTCAGCGCTGTGCCCTCGGGATCATGAAGATCGCTTTTGTGACGAGCAGTCTTGAGCCGGGTCGCGATGGGGTGGGCGATTACACCACCCTGCTCGCGGGAGAATGCGCGTGCCAGGGCCACACCGTCGTCCGGCTAGCCTTGCACGAGCGCATGCTCGCGCAGCCGATTCGCGAGTCCGGACTCCTTCGCCTGCCCGCAGGGCAGGGGTGGCCCGAGCGTGTGAACGAGGCACGCCGGTGGCTCCAGGAGTTCTCGCCGGATTGGGTGAGCCTTCAATTCGTGAGCTATGGCTTCGAGTCGCGTGGGCTGGCGGGGCGCATCGCGCCGCACCTCCGCGCTATCCTGGCCGGCTGGCCCGTGCACGTCTTCATGCATGAACTGTGGTTGGGCGACGAAACCGATGCGTCGTGGAAGGATCGAATCATCGGCTGGATGCAACGCGGGGGCATTCTTTCCATGCTACGCTCACTTACGGTGCGTCGCATCCATGCCAGTAACGACGCCTACGTTCAGTTGTTGCGCCAACGTGGATTGGCGGCAGAGCGATTGCCTCTCTTCGGTTCGCTGCCTCTGCCAGATCCGACGCCCGGGCCGCCGTGTGATCATCTCGCGCTCATCATGTTCGGCACGCTGCACCCGGTCTGGCCTCCGGAACCCCTGTTTACCCGGCTACGCGAGGTCGAACAACCCCTCACCATTTCTCACGTCGGCCACATCGGCACCGGCCGGCAGCTCTGGGAAAAACTCGCTCAGGAATATCGCGGAAGTTTCACCTTCCATCTGCTCGGAGCGAAGTCGCCCCAGACGATTGCCAACCTCTTCGCCACTTCGCACTTCGGCATCGCGACCACTCCCTGGGTTCTGATCGGGAAAAGTGCCAGCACAGCCGCCATGCTCGACGCCGGACTGCCCGTGATCGTGAACCGCGACGACGTCCACTATTCCACGATGCCACACACCGAGGCAGACCCGCTGCTCCTGCGCATGGCCGAAGATCTGCCCGGACAACTAATGGCCGCCCACCGGCAACCGCCACGGCTTCACCTTCCAAGCATCGCCGAACGCTTTCTCGCCGAGCTCACCGACACAAACCACCATGGATAGGGAGGCATTGCGCAAGTTCATCGATACGACCTTGCCTGAGTTCGCGCAAAGTTCCCAGAGAGAAGACGCAGGTTATGCCCTGCCCGGTCCTTCCCTTGCCCTGCTCGGCGACACCGTCAGACATTTGAAAATTCGGCGAGTCTTCGAGTTTGGCACCGGTAAAAGCACCCGCTGTTTCCTGGACGCCGATTGCGAAGTCTGGGCGGTGGAAGACTGCGCGGCGTGGCTGGAACAGACCTTGGCGGATATCCCCGCCGGGCGCCGCGATCAGTTGACTACCTTTCACCTGCCTCTGGAAACGATCTGGCTGGCCGGCGCACCGCTTAAAAGCTGGAAGCTGCCCACGCCCGCACGCGAAGCGCTGGCACGCGCCGATCTGGTGCTCGTCGATTCCCCCGCTCTCCCTCCCTTTCGGGAACACGTGCTCACCCTCGCGTTGAGCGAAGCCCGCGAGGCGCTCATCGCGGTTGACGATGCCGGAATTCCGACGGTCAGGCGATTCTGCCATCGTCTGGCCGGACTCAACGCGGCGCCCGCTCGTTTTCTCGACATCGATCACGGTCTGTTTTTCTTCGGCCCGGGCGCCCGGCACCCTCTCGACGTCCGCCGCCCGTGCCTGGAGACCTTGAAAGCATGGCGCCGCTTTTTTCATCTTCGCACGCGCCCATGAAGATCCTGTTCTCCTCACATTTTTTTGCCCCCAGCGTGGGAGGCATCGAGGAGGTCAGCCGCGTGCTCGCGCGCGAATTCGTCGCAGCCGGCCACGACGTGCGAGTGGTCACTCACACCCAAGACGATGACGGAAGCCCCTTCTCCTTTCGTATCTATCGCCGACCATCGCCCCGGATGCTGCTCGAGCTTACCAGGTGGTGCGACGTCTATTTTCACAACAACATCTCGCTACGGACCGCGTGGCCGCTCCTGCTGGTCAAACGCCCTTGGGTTGTCGCCCATCACACGTGGATCGCCCGGGTAACCGGAGCGATTGGCTGGCGCGACCAGCTCAAACAGTTCGTGGCTCGCAACGCCCGAAACATCTCGGTGAGCCGCGCCATGAGTGAGCACATCCTGGCGCCCACCGTTGTGATTGGGAATCCGTATCGTGACGAACTGTTTGGCCGCGACGATTCGGTCGTGCGCGACCGCGAATTGATTTTTCTAGGACGGCTCGTCTGGGACAAAGGGCTGGATCTTCTATTCGAAGCTCTGGCAGTCTTGCAGCATCAAGGTCTGCGGCCCAGACTGACGGTGGTCGGCACCGGAGCGGAAGAAACCAGGCTTCATCGGCAGGTCGCAACACTGGGACTTGATGCCCAAGTCATCTTCACCGGCCTGCGAACTGGCAAAGAACTGGTGACTTTGTTGAACCAGCATCGCGTGCTGGTCGCTCCATCTCGCTGGCAGGAACCTTTTGGCCTGATCGCGCTCGAGGGCATCGCGTGCGGTTGCGTCGCCCTCGGCGCGCATTGTGGCGGCCTGCCCGACGCCATCGGCCCCTGCGGCATCACTTTTCCGCACGGTGATATCGCCGCGCTCGCCCAAAGCATCAGAGACCTGCTTGCACCGGGAGCAGACCTCGAAAAGTTCCGGGCTGCTGCCCCGGACCATCTGGCCAGACACTCAGCCCGCGCCATCGCAGCGCAATATCTCAAGGTGCTGGAGGAGGCTGCGGGAGCATGATCGTCCTCAGCCACCCCACCGTGAACGCGTTCAATCGCGCGCTGGCCGAGGCGCTTGATCGAGAAGAATTACTCGCACGATTTCACACGACGCTGGCATTCGGCCGGCGCAACGTAGCCGTGCGGCGCACGCGCATTTCGCAACACCCGTGGCTCGAAGTCGGGCGGCTGCTCGGACTGGGAGTTTCCGTCGATCGAGTGTATCGCGCGCTCGACGCGGCGGTAGCGCGGCGACTCGACGGCGCGACCGGCGTGTATGCTTACGAAGACGGAGCACTCGCCACCTTTCGCGCGGCTCGCGAGCGGGGCCTGCGTCGTTTTTACGAGCTACCCATCGCCTACTTCGAAACCGTGCAACACCTCCTGCGCGAGGAAGCCGAACGCCATCCCACCTGGGCGCCGACTCTCGGCGCGCCGCGGGATTCGGCCGCAAAACTGGCGAGAAAGGCCGAGGAGATGGCCCTGGCAGAGCTGGTGATTTGTCCCAGCCGTTTCGTGCAGGCCACCTTGCCGCCGGGCACGCGCAGCCTCATCGCTGAATTCGGCTCCCCATCGCCAGCGCCACTGGCTTCCCGCCGCCCAGGACCGCTTCGTCTCCTCTTCGCCGGCGCGATGTCGCAGCGCAAAGGCCTGGCCGACATCTTCGCCGCATTTCGCCTGCTGCGACGGAACGACATCGAACTGGTCGTGATGGGCGCCCCACTGACGGCGATGGATTTTTACCGCAGGGAATGGCCACACTTCACCCATGAACCGCCACGGCCGCACGCCCAGGTCCTCGCTCTGATGGACACCTGCGACGCCCTCGTGCTCCCAAGCATTGTCGAAGGTCGTGCCCTCGTGCAGCAGGAGGCACTCAGCCGCGGGCTGCCTCTCATCGTCACCACAAACGCCGGTGGCGAAGATCTCATCGACCCCGGGCGCACCGGCTGGCTCGTTCCGATTCGCGATCCCGCCGCGCTGGCCGAGCGAATCACGTGGCTGGCTGATCATCGCGACACTCTGCCCGGCATGCGGGAAGCCGCCCAGGCCATGGCGTCACAACGCACCTGGAGCGATTACACGGCAAAGATCCTCGGCGTGATCGGAGGGGGCTCATGAACGACTCGTTGCGCTCCTTGCGCCAGCTCGTCTGGCTCTATTTCTGGCTGCTGCTGCTCGAAGGGGCGCTGCGGAAATGGCTGGTGCCCGGCTTGTCCACCGCGCTGCTCATCGTCCGGGACCCGGTAGCCGTCGCGATTTACGCCGCCGCCATGAGCCGGGGCATTTTTCCCCGCACGAACTTTGTTTTCGCCACAGCTATTCTCGGCCTGCTGTGCTTCGCCGCTTCTTTCACCGGCATCGGAAACTTGAAGGTCTCTCTTTATGGCTGGCGCGCCGACTTCCTTCATCTGCCCTTGATTGCGCTGTTGCCCCGGGTGTTGCGGCAGGAGGATGTGCGCCAGTTTGGCAAAGTCCTCCTCATGATGATGGGCCCGGAAATGATTCTCTCGGTTCTCCAATTCCAAGGCGGGCCGAGCTCTCAATGGAACGTGGGAGCAGGCGGCGAACTCGGCGCACAGCTCTTCGCTGTCGAGGGGAAGGTGCGCGCCTCGGGGACGTTTTCGTTCTCGACCGGGTTCGCCACTTACCTCGCTCTGTGCGCCGCGTTCCTCCTTTACGACCTGCTTTCGCGCGGCATCTATCCACGCTGGCTTACCCTCCTGGCAGCACCGTCGCTGGTGCTCGCAGTCGTCGTCTCCGCCAGCCGCACGGCCGTCATTTCGGTCGCGATCGTCTGCGCCATGGTCCTCTACATCGCGGCCATGAAGCCGGAGCAGTTCGGCGCCGCCCTTCGCCCGGTGATCGTGGCGTTGCTCGTCGTCGTGGCTCTCGGCAAATTCACGACGCTCTTCGACGAAGGTCTGGACGTGCATAAGCGGCGCTTCGAGGGTGGCGGTGGCCTGAGCGAGGGCATCGTCAAACGCTACTTTCAAGAATTTGCTGCCGCTGGCCGAGCGTTGGTCAAAGCACCGCTGCTTGGGGTCGGGCTGGGCGTAGGCACGAACGCGGGTGCGCGCATGCTGAGCGGCGAACGCCAGTTCCTGCTGGGCGAAGGCGAATGGGAACGCGTGCTCACGGAGAGCGGTCCGATCCTCGGCACCGGCTATCTGGCCTTGCGCTGCACGGCGTTGATGATGGTCATCGGCGCCGCGCTCTCGGCCTATCAGCGCAATCACACCCTTCCGCTGCTGCTCGCCGGTGTCAGCGGCACGGATCTGGTGACGGGGCAGTTCGGCCAGCCCACCGCGCTGGGCCTCGCGGTTTTCACCGCGGGGCTCGCACTCGCCGCGGCTCAACCGGGAGGGCTCAGCGCGCCGCCACCGACGGCTCCCGATCCACCCCGCGAAACCAAAGTTCGCGGTCGCTCGCGCTACGCGGAACGGTTGCACGGAAACGGTGAAGAAGCGCCATGAAGATCCTGTTGGTGGGCAATTACGAAACCGATCGACAGGAGAGCATGCTGCGTTTTGCCGACGCCTTGCAGCGCGGACTGAGCACCACCGGCGTGGAGGCAAAAATCATCCGACCGGAATCGCGCATCGGGCGGCTTCATCGCGGATCACACGGGTTGGGCAAATGGCTCGGTTATCTCGACAAATTCGTGCTTTTTCCGCCGCGCCTGCGGCAGGCGGCGCGCGCCGCGGACGTGGTGCACATCTGCGATCACTCCAACGCCATGTATGTGCCGCACGTCGCGGCACGTCCGCACCTTGTAACCTGCAACGACATGCTCGCGATCCGCTCGGCGAAAGGCGAGTTCCCCCGGAACCGCACGGGTTGGACCGGCCGGATTTTGCAGCGCTGGATTCTCGGGAATCTGAAGCGCGCCCCAAGGCTGACGTGTATTTCGGAAGCGACGCGCGGCGATGTCCTGCGGCTCACGGGACACTCGCCCGAAAAAGTAACAGTCACTCACATGGGCTTGAATCATCCCTATGCGCCCGTCGCCGACGTCGCCGACGCGGCGGAAGCGCGGCGCGAAGGAAAGCCTTTCGATCCCGAAGTGTTCGCCCGCCATCGTGTGCCGGACGAGCCCTACATCATCCATGTCGGTGGCACGCAGTGGTATAAGAACCGCGCCGGTGTGCTCGCCATTCACGAGGCGCTCGGTCCGGATGCGCCGCGGCTTTTGCTCGTCGGGCGTTCGGGAGCCGCTCTTCCCGCACGCGTCCTGCAACGCAGCCATGTGGAAAACGAGGCACTCGCCGCCCTCTATTCCGGGGCGGAACTGCTGCTTTTCCCATCGTTCGAGGAAGGTTTCGGGTGGCCCATCGTCGAGGCGCAGGCGTGTGGCTGCCGTGTGCTGACCACCGGCAAACCACCCATGACGGAAGTCGGCGGCGAGGCGGCTGCCTACCTCCCCGAACCGGAAAACGCTGCGACCGGCGCGACTCACGTCCGCGCCCTGCTCGCGCAAGATCGATCCACTCGCCGCCGAATGGTGGAGGCGGGTCTCGCCAATGCGGCGCGCTTTTCGACCCAGCGCATGATCGACAACTATCGCGCCATCTACGAGGAATTGCTGCGCCGATGAAAAAGGCCATGCTCCATGTGCACCATTCGCTGAACCCCGCGGACGGCGGCCCTTCCGAAGGACAGCGGCAGGTCTGCTCATGCTATGCCGCCACGGGCAATGCAGCGGAAGTGGTCACGCTCGACTCCCCGGATGCACCGTGGCTCGATCGCTGGCCGGTGCCGGTGCATGCCCTCGGTGGATCGGGCAAATACGGCTGGACGCCGGCGCTGCCGCAATGGCTGGAGGAGAACCGGCATCGCTTCTCGTGCGCCTTCGTGCACGGGCTGTGGCAATGGCAGGGGGCGGGCACACGGCTGGGACTTCGCGGCAGCGGTGTGCCTTATTATCTCTTCCCCCACGGCATGCTCGACCCATGGTTTCGCCGAGCGTGGCCATGGCGGCATGCCCGCAAGGTTCTTTACTGGCTGGCGATGGAACACCGCGTGGTGCGCGACGCCGCAGGCGTCATCTTTACCGCGGAAGAAGAACGCCTCCTCGGTCGCACGACGTTCTCGCCATGGCTGGCTCGCCGGGAAATCGTCATCCCGCTCGGCACGCTCGGCCCTCCGTCCGGCGTCGAGGAAGCTCGCGAAAACTTCCTGCGCCGTTTCCCCACCCTCCGGGGCCAGCGCTTGATGATCTTCCTCAGCCGCCTGCACGAAAAGAAAGGCTGTGACCTGCTTCTCGAAGCCTTCCGACGAGTCGCACCGCCCATGCACCTTGTCATGGCCGGTCCCTGCTCCGACGAAAGGCTCCTGCGCCGCCTGCAGACGCAGGCGGAAGGATTGCCGGTTACTTTTACTGGTCCGCTTTGGGATGCAGAAAAATGGGGCGCTCTCGCGGCTTCGGAAGTCTTCATCCTCCCTTCGCACCAGGAAAACTTCGGCATCGCCGTGGTCGAGGCCCTCTCCTGTGGAGTGCCGGTGCTGATCTCGAACCGGGTAAACATCTGGCGCGAAGTCGTTAGCGACGGCGGTGGATTTGCGGACGACGACACGATCGAAGGCACCACCCATCTGTTGCGACGCTGGCTGAACGCGGATCATGCCGCGATGCGCGCCGCGGCCCGACGAAGCGCCGAGGCGCGGTTTGATATTCGCCAGACGGCGGCCACTCTCCTAAAACTTGCGGCGCCTGAATCCACATGAAGTCTTCCTTTTCGCTCAGCCACCAACTCGCCCGCGGCTTGTGGGGCCTGTGCTGGCTGCTGCTCTGCCGCTGGACGCCGCGACCGATGCATGCGTGGCGGGCCTTTGTGCTGCGCCTGTGGGGAGCGAAAGTCGGTGCTCGCACGCACGTCTATCCCGGCGCGATCATCTGGGCACCGTGGCAGCTTACGCTCGGCGATGACGCGTGCCTCGCCGATGGCGCGGAGGCTTACAACGTGTCGCCGATCGAATTGGGCGAGCGGGCCATCGTTTCGCAAGGCGCCTTTCTTTGCACCGCTTCGCACGATCACCGCGATCCCTCCTTCCCACTCGTCCATCGTCCCATTCGCCTCGAAGCCCGGGCGTGGGTCGCGGCCCGGGCCATCGTGCTCCCGGGCGTCACCATCGGCACAGACGCCGCCGTCGGGGCCGGCAGTGTGGTGACGAAAGACGTGCCCGCCGGCTGCACCGTGGCAGGCAATCCCGCGCGCGTCGTGCGGCAACCGCCCCCGGCCTCGTGAGCCGCGTTCCGGTCAGCTTTCTCATCCCGGTCAAAAACGAAGCCGAGAATCTGCCGCGCTGCCTCGCGAGCATTCCGTGGGCGGACGAGATCTGGGTTGTCGATTCGCAGAGCACCGATGCCACCGCCGAAATCGCCACCGCGGCCGGGGCAAAGGTGGTGCAATTTCATTTCAACGGCCGCTGGCCGAAGAAACGCAACTGGGCGCTGGAGACGCTCCCCTTCAAACACGAGTGGGTCTTTGCCCTCGACGCGGATGAAACCCTCCCGCCCGAGGCGGAGGCCGAACTGCGCGACATCGCGACCGGCTCCGGAGAGCATGCAGGCTATTGGGTGAATCGCCGGTTCATGTTCCTCGGCCGCTGGCTGAATCACGCCTATTATCCGAACTGGGTGCTGCGCTTCTTCAAACATCGCCACGCACGTTACGAACGCTTCACCGACGCAGCCATGAATGCCACGGACAATGAAGTGCACGAACCCGTGGTGATCGATGGCTCGGTCGGCCGCCTCCGCTCCGAGATGGCGCACTATGCCTTTCCGACCATCGAATCGTTTGTCACCCGGCATAATCTCTACTCGAACTGGGAAGCGCACGTCTCCCTGGCCGATGCGCCCAGCCGCGACTTCGGCTGGCGACAGAAGCTAAAACGCTGGTCGCGCAAACTTCCGTGCCGCCCACTGCTGCGCTTCCTTTTCGTTTATATCTGGCAGCGAGGCTTTCTCGATGGACGCGAAGGTTATTACTTCGCCCGGCTGCACGCGATGTATGAATTTCTCTCCGTCGCGAAGACTTACGAACTGAAGAAGAAAAATGCGGATCATCGTCTGGGGAATTAACTACGCCCCGGAAGTCACCGGCATCGGCCCATGCAATGCCGCGCTCTGTGAACACCTGCGCGCGGCCGGACACGAAGTCGAAATGGTCTCCACGTTTCCCTACTACCCCGCGTGGAAAAAGCGGCCCGAGGACGCCGGGGTGCTCTATCGCACCGACGAAGTCAACGGCGTCCCCGTGCATCGCTGCTGGCACTACGTCCCGCGCATCGTCAAACGCTGGAAACGCATCCCGCACGAAGCGAGCTTCGTCTTCGCCTCCACCTTGCGCGTGCTCGCGATGCAGCGGCCGGACTTGCTGATCGTCGTCTCCCCACCGCTGCTGCTCGGCGCCGCGGCGGCGCTGGCCTCGTGGGCTCATGGGGCACCATTCGTCTTTCACGTGCAGGACTTGCAGCCGGATGCCGCCGTCGGTCTGGGCATGCTGAATCCCGGTTTCTTCACCCGCGCACTCTATGCGCTCGAGCGGTTCGCCTACCGCCGCGCGGGGCGGGTTTCGGGAATCAGCCGCGGAATGATCGCTGCCTTCATGGCCAAGGGAGTGCCGGAGGAAAAGTGTCTCCTTTTCCCCAACGGCATTCGTCTCTCGCCGCTTCCCGCGCGCGGTGGGTTCCGACAGAAGCATGGTTTTCGCGACGATGACTTTCTCGCGGTTTACAGCGGCAATATGGGGATGAAGCAAGGGCTCGATTTCATCGTGCACGCCGCGCGGAGCGTCACCGATCCACGAATCAAGATCGTCCTCTGCGGCGATGGCGCCGACCGCGATCGAATCGCCTGGCACGCGCGAGACACGGCCAATGTTCATCTGCTCCCCCTCCTGCCCGAAGACGAATATCGTGAACTTCTGGCGGACTGCGACGTGGCGCTGATTACGCAGGTCGCGCGGAGCGGACACGCCTTTTTCCCCAGCAAGCTGCTGCCCGCTCTCGCCGCCGAGCGGCCCGTGCTGAGCGTGGCGGATGAAGACAGCGAACTCGCCCGCGCCCTCGCAGAAAGTGGCGCGGGTGTGAATGTGCCCCCCGGCGACGTGCCCGCTTTTGTGCGCAGCCTGCAGGAGCTGTCAGACCAACCGGCCGAACGAATCCGGCTCGCTCGCGCCGGGCGCGCCTGGATCGAACGCTTTGAACTCTCGCGCGTGCTGACCGACTTTACCGCTGTCATCGAGAAGACTGGCGGAATTCCCGTTCGACAGGCAGTATGAACGGCTTGATCCGCTTCCTCACCGCCCTCGCTCTCGTCGTGGTCGTCCAGGCTCAGGAGCCTGCGCCCTCTTCCCCTCCAGCCCCGGAGGCTACTCCCTCGCCGGCAATCGCTCCGGCTCCGGCGAACCCGCCGCCCCTGGCGCTCGAAGTCGATCTCACCACCCAGAAGGCCTGGGTGCTCCAGGATGGACAGCGCGTCTATGAGACCGCCATCTCCAGCGGGCGCGCCGGACACGAAACTCCGACCGGCAATTTCACGGTCCTGGAAAAGGACCACGATCACAAATCGTCGCTCTACGGGCGCATTGTCGATGGTTCGGGCCGCGTGCTGATCGGCGATGCGGATTGCGACACCCCCGTGCCGGCTGGCGCAAAGTTTGTGCAAGCGCCGATGGAACATTTCCTCCGCTTTGACGGTCCCATCGGCATGCACGCGGGGCGGTTGCCGGGCTATCCTGCGTCGCACGGTTGCATCCGCCTTCCCCCCAGCCGAGCCGCGCTGTTCTACAACATCGTGGAAATCGGAACCCCGGTGCGCATCTTTGGCAAAGCCCCGCGCACGGGTCCGCCGGCTCGCCCACGCCCCATCGCGGCGGCTACCCCTGCGCCCTCGCCTACACCGAAGGGTTGGTTCCCGTGGATCCGGCGGCTGTAAGCTCGCCTTCCTTTCCTCATGACCCGCCCTCGCCTTTCGTTCGTCGCCGCGCTCGCGCTCGGCCTGACCGCTCACGCCGAAAACGCCGCCATCGTCGGCTCGCTCCAGCCCTTCGTCGAAAGCCACAGCCTCGCTGGCGCCGTCACGCTCGTCGCCACGAAAGACCAGGTGCTCAGCGTCGATACCGTCGGCTCCATGGATGTCGGGGCAAAGAAAGCGATGCAACCCGACGCTCTTTTCTGGATCGCCTCGATGTCGAAACCGACGACCGCGACCGCCTTCATGATGCTGGTCGATGAAGGCAAGGTGAACGTCGAGGACCCGGTGGAGAAATACCTGCCCGAGTTCAAGGACGTGTGGCTCGCCGCCGAGCAGGACAAAGAGCACCTGCTGCTGCGCCGGCCGGGGCATCCCATCAAGGTGCGTGAAATCCTGAGCCACACGAGCGGGCTGCAATTCAAGTCCGGCATCGAGCAGCCCACCCTCGACCTGATTCCGCTGCGTGTCGCGGCGCTCTGCCACCCGCTCATGCCGCTGCTCTTCGAGCCTGGCACCAGTTACAAATACTCCAACGCCGGCATCAATACCGCGGGCCGGATCATCGAAGTGGTGAGCGGCATGAGTTACGAGGACTTCATGCAGAAGCGGCTGTTCGATCCGCTCGGCATGAAAGACACAACCTTCTGGCCCACGAAGGAGCAACTCGGGCGCCTCGCCAAGTCCTACAAGCCGAATGAAGCGAAGACCGATCTCGAAGAAACGACTATCACGCAGCTTCACTACCCGCTCGACGATCACCAGCGCCAGCCGATGCCCGCCGGCGGGCTCTTCTCCACTGCGCAGGACATGGCCAGGCTTTGCCAGATGCTGCTCAACGGCGGTGTGGTGAATGGCAAACGGCTGCTCTCCGAGGCTGCCATCCAACAAATGACCAGCCGCCAGACTCCCGAGAATCTCAAGGAGAGTTACGGCTTCGGTTTCCAAACCGGCGGCGGCACCTACGGCCACGGCGGCGCTTATGCGACCAACATGACGGTCGACCCGCAGCTCGGTCTCATCACCATCTTCATGGTCCAGCACGCCGGGTTCCCCGGCAATGGCAAGGAGAGCCTCGGCGCCTTTCGCAAGGCTGCGACCGAGACGTTCGGGAAGAAGTAGCCAGCCGCTTCGGACCATCCCGCCGTTACGAAAGTTCACGGTCGGAACAACCCGGATTACGCCGGATCGCTTCGGTGCACGCTGTTTGGATGGAACGGTTCATTTGAAACGCGGAGGCGCAAAGGACGCGAAGGTCGCTGAGGGCGAAATGGGATCGACTCTCATCCCGGTCACCGGTGGGGCGGGGAAAGATGATTGTGTCTGTCAGATCTCACCGTGATCCGGCCCGGGTTGAATCGCGATTTTCTCTGATGGATGGGCGCCGTAGCTCCGCCCATCGTGGCCGGGCGAAGTATGCCCGCCGCGCGAAATATTGTGTTTATTGTGTCTGTTTCTCGGAGGTGCCGTCGCCGCTTTGCTGGTAACGCTTGGGTTGCGGTTTAGAAGCGACTGGATCACCTCTCTCTTTTCGTCCCTAGGGGGCGTTCGAGCGAACCGTCGGGTTCGTCCATTCCGTCGGTTCCAAGTTTGTCTCAGCCGCCGCCTTTGAGGCAGGCGATGAGGTCGGAACGAAGATGATCTCGCGCCCACCACCGGGCTGGCTGAGGGTGAGGCTGGTGGCCGCTTTACCAGGGATGAGCTTTGTCAGCTCACGGTAGCGGCAACGTCTAAGGTTTGCCCGCGAAAGGCCTGGGCATCAACTCCTTCACGGCGCCGATGATTCGTTCTTCGATGCCGGGGGCGAACTTGGTGGGGCGGTCGTAATAGACCATGGCGGAGGCACCTTCGTAGCCGCCCTCGGCGAGCACACGCTCGGAGGGGATGTAACAAGGGGCGTCGTTCGAATAGCCGTTCACCCAGACCCGCTCGTGGTCGAACTCGCGCTTGAGGCGCAGGCCATAGTCCACCACGACTTCACCGGGGAGGAAGACCATGGCGAGGTCGCTGCCGAAATTCCACACCTGCACGAGATACGGCAATTCGGTGGCGAGCGTTTCGCCGCGGTCGAGGCGGGCGAGATTTTTCCGGGCGTGATAGGCGACGCTCGCGTTCGGGCTGGCGGCCAGAGTCTCCCATTGTTCACGCGTCGGCAGGGTAGCGAACGGGAGCGCGATCTCCTTGGTGCGGCACTGGAGCACCCCGGCGATTGGCTTCATCTCCGCGTTCAAGAGTCGGCGGGCCTCGGCGGCGAGGGCTTCCCCGTGCTGCACGACGAGTTCCATGGTGCGACGGGGATCGGGATTTTGATCAGCACCACAGCCGAGCGCGGTGAGGGCGATGGCGCCGGGGAAGTCGCGCTCGAGCGCCTGCTGCGCGCACCCGGCCCAGTCGGCGTGGACGATATTGAAACCGAGCGTCGTGCAGTGGCAGGCGTAGCCGGTGAAGATCGCCCGCACCTTGCCATCGAGCGACGTGACACGCAGCACGGGGAGCGCGTGATCCACCGGACGCACCGCGGTGGCGGTCCGCCGATTGATGGCGAAACCTACTTCGCCCATGCTCCACGCGAGCCCTGCCGGTTGGCGGTCGGCCAGCGCGGCGAGGGCGACCTGTTCCATTTTGTCGGTCAATTCGCGGGTGTAGCGCTCGATGGCAGGGACGTGCTCGGTGGGAATGTCCATGCTGAACAGATTCGGCAACACACCGGTCAGCATCGGGGCGCAATGGGTGTGGCTGAAGGCGACAGCGAAACGGTCTCCCGTCACCTTCGTCCTGTTCGCGAGGCGCCGAAGCACTTCGGTGCGCATCGCCGCAGGCACGCCGCAATTGTCCACCGTCACGAGGACGGCCGGCCCCTCCGTATCGCCGCCGATGGCGAGCGCTTTCACAAACAGATGCTGCTCCACGGTTTCGAACGGTGTGCGGCGGCTGCCGTAACCGCTCAAGCGCACGGGATAATCCGGCGTGATGTCCACCTTGGCGACGCCGACGAGCCGGGTGGGTTCGGCGGCAACGGAAAGGTGAGCCAGAAAAAGGAGCGCGAGAACAAGGAGGGAACGCATCGGGAGGAAAAGCGGTTATGGCCAACAACCCCTGCTCGCACCGAACCTAAGCCGCCGTCTCGCGGAAACGTTCGCGATATTGGCGCGGGGAGAGTTTCGTCAGGTCGCGGAAGCGGCGGTTGAAATTGGCGAGATTCCGGAAACCGCACTCCATCGCGATGTCGGTGATCTTGGCGCGATCCTCCGCCAGCATTTCGCAGGCGCGGCCGATGCGGAGAGCGTTCACATACTCCGGCAGGGTTTTGCCCGTGCGCAGCTTGAAAAAGCGACTGAACGCGCCGGGGCTCAGGTGCGCTTCCGCCGCGACCTGATCGCGGTCGATCGGCTCTTCGAGGTGCCGGTTGATGAAGTTGGTCACACGCTGCATCCGGTCCTGATCGGCGTGTGCGATGGTCGGCACGAATCCCGCGCTGGCGACGGGCTTGAGTTCGCGCGACGCCGCGAGGATTTCGAGGATCGAGAGGAGTTGCACGATCCTCTGCAAGCCACTCGCCTCCGCCAGCCGTTGCATCCGCTCCGCCACGAGATCGCGCGTTTTCCCCGTCACCTGCAAGCCCCGGGCCGATCGCCGTAAAAGCTGCCGCACTTCTTCCAACTCCGGCTTCGCGATGAACTCTTCGCCCAGAAACGAATCGAGAAACCGCACAATGATCGCGTGCACCTCATCCTTCCCGCTACGCCGTCCGCCCGCTGGCAGTTTCGGATTTCCCGCGCTCCCCGCGCCGGCCTGGTGCCAGACGTGCGGTAGATTCGATCCCACCAGCACGAGATCGCCCGGATGCAGCGGCGAAATATTGTCCCCCACCATGCGATGCCCGCGGCTCTCGATCACCAGCGTGAGCTGATACTCGGGATGAAAATGCCACATCGCATGATAGCTCGTGCCGCGCACGACTTCGCAGTGAAAGGATTCCCACTGCGCGCGCGGAGTTTTTTCGAGGACGGCTTTCATTCGGGAGAAAGCTCATCAAAGCAGGCCTGATCCTGAACTCCAACCGCAATGCACAAAAGTATCGCAAGCCGTGATAAAAGACGGCGCGAGCGCGAGACTGGGGTGATAGAACCGGCGAACTATGGAACCCACCATCAAGATCGCACTCGTCGGCGCCGGCATGTTTGGCGGCGACGTCCACCTTCGCGCTTACGCCGATTTGCAGCGCTTCGGCATCGCCGGGCAACTGGCGCGAGTGGGCCTGGACAAATATTCGCGCGAGCTGGCCCCGGTGAAATTCGATCTCGTGGCGGTGGCGACGCGCTCGCAGAAATCGGCAGAGAAGTCGGCCGCCGCGTTCGCGGAATGGACCGGGCACACGCCGAAGACTTACTGCGGCGACGAACCGTGGAACGACATCCTGCGCGACTTTCCCGATCTCGATGTGATGGCGGTGGCCACGCCGGATCATCTGCACACGCAGCCCATTCTCGCCGCGCTGGCGAAAGGCGTGCACGTCCTCACGGAAAAGCCGATGTGCCTTTCCACCAGTGAGGCGGATGAAATCATCGCGGCGGCGAAGGCGAAGAACCTCATCGTCGGCGTGGACATGCACAAACGCTACGACCCCGACCATCTCCGGGTGCGCGATGACATCCAGAAACGCATCGGTGCGCCGCTTTACGGCACGGCGTTCCTCGAGGAGCCGCTCGAGGTGAGCACGAGCACGTTCAAGTGGGTCGAGTCGAGCGATCCGTTCAGCTACGTGGGGCCGCATTGGACCGATCTCATCTACTCCTACTACAAGTCGAAGCCGGTTTCACTTACCGCCGTCGGGCAGAAGAAGCGGCTCGTGCGCGACGGCATCAATGCCTACGACGCCGTGCAGGTGCGCGTGGATTTCGATAACGGGATGTCGATCAACTTCCACAACAACTGGATCACGCCCGCCGATTTTGAAGGGCCGGTGAACCAAGGCCACGAGATCGTCGGCGCGGATGGAAAAGTGGAAAGCGACCAGCAATACCGTGGCTTTCGCTGGTGGAACGCGGGCGGCGGTTCGCGCACCTCGAACAATCACTTCACGCGCGACGTGGTGCGCGCGGACGGGACGAAGGCGTATGTCGGCTACGGCGTGGACTCGCTCACTGTGGCGCTTGTCGCCGTGTGCGGAATCAAGTTCGGCCGAAAGACGCGCGATGAGATGGCGCCGCTTTATCCCACGGCGGAAGAAGCCCGCATCACCTGCGCCATCGTGGATGCTGCGGCGAAGGTGCGCGACCTCAACTTCAAATACATGCAGGAAGGAAAAGGCGCGACCGTCACGGCGCGCTTCGGCGCGGATGGCATCACCATTTGCGATCCGAACTCGCCGCAGGTCTTCACGCGCATTTACGACCGGCCGATCTAAGCAGCGGGCGGTGATTTAAGCAAAGAGACGAGTCCCCGGCAGCGTCATCTGGGCTGCATGAATTCGTTGTTTCTCCCCATTGCTCTGCTGATCGCGGGTGCCCTGCCCGCTGCCGAGATCACGCTCGAATCCCGGCGCTTGCATCTCGGCAAACCGGGCGAGTGGGAGTGGGAAGAGTTCAAGGATCGCAAGGTGGATGCGGAGAAGTTGGAGCTTCGCTTTCCGTCCAAAGCCAACCCCACCGAGCACACGCTCCGCATCTGGCAGAGCAACGTGAAGCTGAACTGGCCGCTGATCTTGAATGGCCGGAAAGTCGGGACGCTCACGACAGCGGAGACGCCGATGGAAACGGTGTTGGCGTTGCCGCCCGGGGCGTTGATCGACGGCGAGAATACGCTGCTGATCCAAACCCCGGCGGCTCTGGACGATATCGAAGTCGGGCCGGTAATCATCGAGTCACAGCCGGTGAAATCGTATCTCAACGCGGCGCAGGTCGAGGTGCACGTAACGGACGCCGAGCATCAATCGGCGATGCCTTGCCGACTGACGCTGGCGCGACCGGATGGGACGTTGCAGCCGTTGCTCGCCGAACCGGCTGGGGCAGTCGCGGCGCGAACGGGAGTCGTTTACACGCGCGATGGGAAGGCGAGGCTTTCGGTGCCGGCGGGCGAGTATGTGCTGTATGCGGGCCGAGGATTTGAGTGGAGCATGGAGAAGCGGAGGCTGAGTTTGAAGGCAGACGAAGCGCTCCCGGTAGCGATACAGTTGAAGCGCGAAGTGGACACGCGGGGCTGGGTCGCGGCGGACAGTCATATCCACACGCTGACCTACAGCGGCCATGGCGACGCGACGATCGAGGAACGCATGCTGACCATCGCGGGCGAAGGCATCGAACTGGCAATCTCGACCGATCACAATCATCACACCGACTATGCGTCCGTCGCGGCAAACATGGGCGCACCGGCTTGGTTCACGCCAGTGGTGGGAAATGAAGTGACGACGAAGCACGGGCACTTCAATGCATTCCCGATTCAACCGGGCGCGCCGGTCGTGAACGCCAACGAATCAGACTGGGCCACGCTGATTCCCGCGATCCGCCGCACGCCCGGAGTGAAAGTGATCACGCTCAATCATCCGCGCGACATGCACAGCGGCTTCGTGCCCTTCGCGGGCCTGCGGTTCGATCCCAACATCGGCCGCCATCAAAATGCGGCCGCCATGGACATCGACGCCATTGAAGTGATCACCTCCGCGGCCATGCAGTCGGACATTCACCTGCTGTATCGGGACTGGTTCGCGTTGTTGAACCGAGGCCATCGCATCTCCGCAGTCGGGTCCAGCGACAGCCACGACGTGAACCGCTACATCCTCGGCCAGGGCCGCACCTATGTCGCGGTGGACGACGCCAACCCGGCTGGACTCGATCTGGATACCGTCTGGGAGAGTTATCACCGCGGCCGGCTGCTTGTGAGCCTGGGGCTCCTCACCGACATGAAAGTGGACGACCGCTTCAAGGTGGGTGATCTCGCCACCGGGCTGGGCAGCACCATGCGAGTGGAAATCGCCGTGCACGGGCCGTCGTGGGTGCAGGCGGATCATGTGGAGCTCTATGCCAACGGCATCCTGCTTCGGGAACAAACGCTCGAAAAAGGTCACGATGTTCGCATCCGGTGGGAATTTCCGAAACCCGCGCATGATGTGTATCTCGTCGCGCTCGCAACCGGGCCCGGCGTGACGGAACCATTCTGGGAAATCCCGCGACCGTATCAGCCAGCGAGTAAAACCTACGTCCCACGCGTGATTGGCTCCACGAATCCGATCTGGATCGATGCCGATGGCGACGGGAAATTTTCATCGGTTTACTCCATCGCTCAGGATCTGCTGAGGAAAGCCGGCGGCGATCATGTGAAGGCAAAAGGGCTGTTGCCGGGCTACGATCAGGCGGTCGCAACACAACTCGATTCGCTACCGTAGCAGGCTCGCCGTGGGGCAGGCGCGCCATTCGTAGATTTTCGCACCAAGCCCGCGCGGCTTGCGTGGTTGAATGTGGCGATCCTCCCGATGTTTCGCTCCTTAACATTCCTCTGTTTTGTCCTCACGACCGGTCTGTTCGCAGGCGACAAAGGTCTCGTGCAACCGACGACGCTGACGTTTTACATTGCGGGGGTCGAGTGTGGCGCGTGCAGCGAACTGATCAACCAGGCGGTGCAGAAAGTTCCCACCGTCACCAACTACTCTCCCTACGAGTTTGGCATCGTGAACATCTCGTTCGACGCGCAAGCCGTCACGCCGCAGCAGATCGCGCAAGCCATCTACGAGGCTTTTCCCGCCCACGGCAAACCCTATGAAGCCACGCTGCACTTCCGTGTGCCCGACTATGCGAAGGGGGATAACGCGACGCGCGTCGATGCCGTTTTTGCCAGGCACAGCGACCAGGTGAAGGTCGAGCCCATCGACAAGGCGAAGGGTGAATTTGCGCTGCATTTCCTGCCACCCAAACCAGACGCCACCAAGCCCCAGCGCCCGAAGTGGGATTGGGGTCTGCTCGATCACGCCATCCGCGACGCCGCGCTAGAAGGTCTCGGCCTCGACTTCGAGATCGTTCAACTCGGGCAGGAAAAGTGAATCGCCGGTCCGCGAACCTGGCTTTGCGCCCACCGGAAAGAGCAGCACGGAAAGACCGCCGGATAAGCTACGACTGGGATCATGCTCCGAGCGTTCCTCGTCTCCTTCACGTTGCTGGCTGCCACGGCCTTCGCCGCTGAAACGCGGCCAAACATTCTCTGGCTCATCGCGGAAGACATCGGGCCGGATCTGGCTTGCTATGGCGACCCCGATTCCATCACGCCGAACCTCGACCGGTTCGCGTCGCAGGGGCGGCTGTATCGGAATGCGTTCAGCACGGGCCCGGTTTGTTCGACATCGCGGTCCGCGTTTTGCACGGGGATGTATCAGATTGCGTTTGGCGCGCAGAATCATCGCAGCCATCGCGATGACGGATTCCGGCTGCCGGAAGGAGTGCAGTTGATCACCGATCGGCTCCGCACAGCGGGTTACTTCACCGCCAATATCCATGACCTGCCGCCGGAGCTCGGCTTCTCCGGCGCGGGCAAGACGGACTGGAATTTCGTGCCGGACCACAAGCCGTTCGATTCGGCGAAATGGGAGGCGCTGAAGACTCACCAGCCATTTTATGCACAGCTCAATTTTCACGAAACCCACCGCCCTTACGACCGGCTGAAAAAGAAGCCAACCGATCCCACCAAGGTGGCGCTGCCGCCCTATCTCGCCGACCATCCCACTGCTCGGGCGGACTGGGCGGCGTATCACGACAACATCGACGACCTCGATTCGAAAGTCGGCGCCGTGCTCGATCTGCTCGAACGTGAAGGGCTGCGCGACAACACGATTGTCTTTTTCTTCGGCGACCACGGACGGGAATGTTTTCGTGGAAAATATTTCAGCTACGAACAGGGCACTCACACCGCGCTGATGGTGCGCTGGCCGGGGCAGATTCCGGCGGGTGAAAAGAGCGACGATCTCGTGAGCTTGATCGACGTAACGGCGACTTCGCTCTCCCTCGCGGGCGTGAAGCTGCCGGCAAATTTTCATGGCCAGCCCTTTCTCGGACCCGACGCACGCAAACGCGAATACGTCTTCACTGCACGCGACCGGATCGACGACACGGTCGATCGCGTGCGCACCGTGCGGAACGAGCGATTCAAATACATCCGCAACTTCCAACCCGAGCGGGCTTACATCCAGACGATGGTCTATGCGGAACATACGAACCCGAATTTCAACCTCATGAAGGAGCTGTTCGCCGCCGGGAAACTCAACGCCGACCAGTCGAAATTCATGGCTCTGCATCGTCCGGCGGAGGAGCTTTACGATCTGCAACACGACCCGTGGGAATTTCATAACCTCGCATCGGCCCCGGCGCATCGGGCGACGCTGGAGCAGTTGCGCGGGAAACTCGAACAATGGATTCAGGACACGCACGACACGGGCGCCGCACCGGAAGATCCCGAGGCGCAGCAACGCACCCTCGAAGACCATCGGCAGAAGATGGAGAAGCAATTCGGGAAACAAACCGTCGAGAACAAGCCGCGGTAGGCGCAGGCTAAGAAACCGCCGGGCGCGCAGTCTCACTCTGTCATGACCGCCCCAGTCCAAGCCCCCGCCGAGACCCTCCAGCCTTCCACTCGCCTGCGCTCCGTCGATGCGCTACGAGGGTTCGACATGTTCTGGATCCTCGGAGCGGGCACGCTGGTAAAGGGGCTGAGCAAGATGGGCGACAATGCGGTGACGCAATTCCTCACGCGCCAGCTCACGCATGTGCAATGGGTCGGCCTCGTTTTTTACGACCTCATCTTCCCGCTGTTTCTTTTCCTCGTGGGCGTTTCGATCGTCTTCTCGTTGGACAAGGCGCTCGCGAAAGAAGGACGCGGTGCGGCGATGAAGCGGATCGTGTGGCGCAGTGTGCTGCTTTACCTCTTCGGCTTCCTCTACAGCGGCGGGCTGTCGCATCCGTGGCCCGATATTTCGCTCGGCGGGGTGCTCCAGCGCATCTCGCTGTGCTATCTCGGCGCGGCTTCGATTTATGTAATGCTGGCGTCGCGGCTGAAAGCGATCGCAGCCGTCGCGGCTGGGTTGCTGATCGGATATTGGGCGTTGCTGACGTTTGTTCCGTTCCCAGATTTGCTGCTCGAAAAAGCGACGGTGGAGAAGGTCGCGAGGCAGATCGGCTCGAATGATCCCGCCGCCATCGCGGCCGCCGTGCCGCAGCAGGTGAGCGGCGTTTACGAGGAAGGGCGCAACCTCTGCAACTACGTCGATTTCCGCTTTTTGCCGGGCAAGAAGATGTCGCTCTATTACATCAACGAAGGCCTGCTCAGCACGCTACCGGCGATTCCCATCTGCCTGTTCGGCATCTTCGCGGGGCGGTTGCTCAAGAGCGAACGCGACGAGCGGCGAAAAGTGTTGTGGCTGGTTGCGGCGGGGGTGGCGAGCGTCCTGGTCGGGTGTCTTTGGGCGGTGCAGTTTCCGGTCATCAAGCGAATCTGGACCTCGTCGTTCATCCTCATCGCAAGCGGGTATGGCGCACTGATGCTCGCGCTGTTTTATTACATCGTGGATGTGCGCAAGTGGGACCGGTGGTGTGAGCCGTTCGTGTGGATCGGCATGAACCCGATCACGCTCTATCTCTCGGGCAAGTTCATCAGTTACTCGCAGGCGGCGGAGATGTTTGTCGGGGGCGATGTGAAAGCGTGGTTCGACGCGCGAGCACAGGGCCTGGGGAGCCTGGTGGTTGCGCTGACGAGCCTCGGGTTGGTGTTTCTGCTCGCGTGGTTTTTGCACCGGCGGCGGATTTTCCTGCGGGTATAGCTCAAGAGAGAACGCCTTCGGCGAGGCTGAGACGGGCCGCCTGAAAGTTGGACACCAACGGGGCGCACCGGGCGTGCGCCCACCCATTCGTGGAGATGAAAATGCTTGCGCTTAATAGAGGTATTCCATATACCACATTGCAACAGGCGGGGACGTTCTCCGTTTGTTTCCACCCACTCCAAACACCCTATGCCATCCATCCGTCTGTCTCTTCTCGCCCTTGTTCTGGGCCTTTCGCCTCTTGCCACCGTCAGCCGTGCGGCTGAGGCCGCGCCCAGCTCGGCTACGCAGGAAATCAACAAGGTCTGCCCGGTCACAGGCAAACCGGCTGACCCGAAAATCACGCTCGAATACGAAGGCCGCACGTATGCCTTCGCCGACGACACGAGCCGCACGGCGTGGAAAGCAAAGCGCGACGCGAGCCTTTACCAGAAGCTCGGCGGCAAAGCGGCCATCGATGCCGCGGTCGATCTCTTCTACGTGAAGATGCTCGCCGATGATCGCGTAAAACACATCTTCGACGACGTGGACATGAAGCGGCAGCGCCGCAAGCAGAAGGAGTTTCTCTCCGCGGCGTTCGGCGGGCCGATCCCGTGGACGGGCAAGGACCTGCGCACCGCACACGAAGGGCTTCAGCTTACCGAGACGCACTTCCAAGCCGTGGCGGAAAATCTGCAAAAAAGCCTCGAAGAATTGAAGGTGCCGAAAGACCTTGTCGCGCAGGTGATGACCATCGCCGCGAGCACGCACGACGACGTGTTGAATCGCCCGAAAGCCACGAAATAAGCGGCCGAGACGGGGCGTCGCGGGAGTGAGGTTCCAAACACGAAAGTATCGGAAACTGTGACGGGCTGCGTAGCTGGTTGCGCTTCGACGGATTAGGAAACGCGACCAACTATCACCATCATGGGCAAAGAATTCAGCATCAC
Source organism: Chthoniobacteraceae bacterium (assembly GCA_044226525.1). GTDB lineage: Bacteria > Verrucomicrobiota > Verrucomicrobiia > Chthoniobacterales > Chthoniobacteraceae > VFJQ01. The sequence continues at coordinate 80,487 of JBGAGV010000022.1, forward strand.
TCCCCGCGACGTTCCCCACGTCGAAACGAAATATCGCCGCATCGCGACGCCGATCCCGCATCCGGAATCGGTCGCGACGCTGGAGAAATTGCGCGAGCTCGAACCGCAGTCCATGCGCGGGCAGCCGCCGATCGTGTGGGATCGCGCGGAAGACATCACCATCTTCGATAAATACGGGAACCGCTGGCTGGACTGGTCCAGCGGTGTGCTGGTGACGAATGCCGGGCACGGCGCGCCGGAAGTGCGCCAGGCCATCATCGACCAGGTCAACACGGGACTGATTCACAACTACTGCTTCCCGAGCGAAGAACGCGCCCAACTCGCCGAGTTGCTCGCGAGCGTGGCGCCCGCGGGGCTGAAGAAAGTCTTTCTGCTCACCACCGGCTCCGAGGCGACGGAATGCGCGATCAAGCTCAGCCGTGCACACGGCATCAAGGTCGGTGGGAACAAAAAGATCGGCATCATCGGCTGGGAACGCGGCTTCCACGGGCGCACGCTCGGATCGCAGCAGGCGGGCGGCATGGCCGGTCAGAAAAACTGGATCGTGAATGAAGACCCCGCCATCATCACCGCGCCGTTCCCGGATGGTTATTGGCAGACCGACACGAGCTTCGAGAACTTCCTCGCCGCGATCGAAGCGCGCGGGATGAAGCCGGAGAATGTCGCTGGCGTGATCATGGAATCCTATCAGGGCGTCGGGCCCGATTTCGCGCCGGTGGAGTTCGTGCAGAAACTGCGCGCGTGGTGCGACCAGCATCAAATCGTGCTGACGATGGACGAAGTGCAGGCGGGTTTCGGGCGCACGGGGAAATTCTGGGCCTTCGAGCACTACGGCGTGACGCCCGATCTCATCTGCTGCGGCAAGGGCATCAGCAGTTCGCTGCCGCTCTCCGCGGTGATCGGCCGTGCGAGCGTGATGGATCAATTTGGCCCCGGCTCCATGACGAGCACGCACACCGGCAACCCAGTCTGCTGCGCCGCGGCGATGGCAAGCGTGAACAAGATTCTCCGCGAGAAGATGACGGAAAACGCCGCCGCGCTGGAGCCCGTGCTGCTCGATGGTCTGAAAGCCATCCAAGCGAAACATCGCGACGTGATCGGTCATGTGACGGCGAAGGGTCTGGTGGCCGGCATGCAGACGCTCGTGCGCGGCAAGAAAGAGCCGAACCACGACCTGGCGCATGCGATCATCGAGCGTTGCATGTGGAAAGGGCTGCTGCTGTTCGCGCCAGTGGGTGCGTGGGGTCAGACGGTCAAGATCGCGCCGCCCCTCAGCATCACGCGGGAAGCCTTGGAAGAAGGGATCGCGGTGTTGAAGGAAGCGACCGATGAAGCCGTCGCGGCGATGAGTTAAGATAGGACGAATAAGACCTATCGGACCTATGGCGCGGTGAAGTGGGTGCGGAGCAACTCGTGACCGGCGTCCTCGATGCTCACGCTCCACTCGCCGCGGGTGAGCGGGAGCGGGGCGGGACAGGGCGTCAGGGTTTTGGATTGGGCGGCGGCGAGTTTTTGTCCGGCGACGTAGCGCGTGCCGTCGGGAGCGCGCCAGACGACGGTGAAGGTGTGCTCACGGTTGTCGCTGATCCAGCGGGTGTCGGCGGCGGGAGCGGCGGCGCTGGCGGTGATGACCTTGGGGCCGTAGCTGCGAAGGTCGGCAGTGCCGACGTTGGAGGATTGATAACCAGCAAGCTGGGCGGTGAACTCGGCATCCACGCGGAGATACCACCGCTCGCATTGCGCGCTGAACCGCGCGACGAGATTGGCGTGGGCGTCGGCCAGATTGTGCTGCTCGGCGGGGTCGGTGGTCAGGTCGTAAAGCTCGGCCTGACGTTCGCGGATTTTCTCGATGAACTTCCAGCGACCATCGCGACGCCCCCACTGCTCGGGGAAGGCGCCCTTGGTGAAACCGATGGCGCGAGCGGGGTAATCGCGGGTGAGCAGGTCGAGGCCGGGGACTTTCACCGGCAGGCCGGAGAGTGCGGCGAGGGTGGGAAAGAGGTCGCCGCTCATGCCGACGCGATCACTGCGTTCGGTGCCTCCGAGCGCGGGATGCGACAGGAGGAGGAACGAGCGGACGTTGTCCTCATAAATGGCGTTCTTGTGGGCGTAGTTGCCGGGGTGTTCGCCGAAGGCTTCGCCGTGGTCGCCGGTGACGGCAATAATGGTGTTTTCGAAGAGCCCGCGCGCCTTGAGCATGGCCACCACCTGGCCGATGGCGTCGTCGGAATAATGGATGGAGTTGAGATATCGGGCGCGATCGGTGGCGACGCCATTGGGCGTGGGGAAACCGCGCGGCACCGAGTAGGGATGATGGGTCGCGCCGTTCATGTAGGCGAGGAGGAAGGGGCCGCCGCGATGTTCTTCCAGCCACGGTTCGATGAGACCGATGGTGAACTCTTCGCGCGCGCTCCACGAGTTGAGGACGTTGGCGCTGGTGTGATTCTTCACGTCGCGGCCGAAGTCGTAGAGCGTGCCCCAGCCGGCGAGCGCTTCCATCTGGTCCATGGCTTCCACGTCGAGACGCTCGCTGGAAAAGAGCGACGTGGCGTAGCCGGCGCGGGAAAAATCGCGCCCGACGAGCGGGCCGGTGTATTCGCGGGTGAGGGTGTCGAAGACGTTGCTCCAAGTGACTTGAGAGCCGCCGGTATTGATGGCGAGGTGCGTGCGCACGGTGGCGGGATACGGCACGTAGAGGTGGTCGAAGACGACGGCGTGGCGCGCGAGTTCGGCGAGGTGCGGGGTATTGACCGGATCGGGCAGGCCGTCAGCGGTGAGCAGTTGCCGCGCGCCGACCGATTCGAGGATGATGAGGACGAAGTTCGGTTTTGGTGAAGCAGCGCGGATTTTGGCCGCAGCAGCAGCGAGTGCAGGTGAAGTGGAAGGCTGGGCGTCGAGGGGGGCATCATCGCCGGCTTTGGTAGAGAGGCTGGCGGTGACGCGAGGGAGGAGCGCTTCCTGGATGAGGGGGAAGAGAGGGTGGTGGGAGGCGGTGGTGAGGGCGGGAGGGACGCGAAGGAAGGCCAGCAGCGCGAAGGTGGAAACACCCAACATCCAACATCCAACACTCAACATCGAAGGGCGTAACCGATCGCCGCCGGGCTGATGGGAGGTTGGAGGTGGAAGGGTGAGGGTTCGATGTTTTCCACCCAGCCACCGCCGGCCCAGCCATCCCAGCATCGCGAGCACGAAGGTGGCATTCACGATGAGCGGGGCCTTCGCTCCCTCGACGACGGAGGCGAGGGAGCTGAAGCCGCGGGCGGGGTCCATGGTGCGGAGGCCTTCGCCCATGGAGAGGCGGAAGTGGTCGGCGAAGAGGCGGTAGTAGCCGGGGTCGAAAGCGACGAAAATCGAGACGAGGGCGAAGACGGCGCAGAAGAGCCAGCGGCTCCACGCGGCGCGGGAGGCGCCCCAGGCGAGCAAGGCGACGAGCACGGCGGCGAGGGCGTTCTGCGCCTGCATGAAGGGCAGCCAGCGGAGATTTCCAAAGCCGGCATTTTCCGCCTGCACGAGGACGAGCAGGAGCCAGTGCGCAAGGCCGAAGGTGGCGGCTTGGCGGCGCGCCAAGGGAGCGGAAGAGGCGGAGTGTGCGGAACTCACAGTCAGTCGAGGAATATGCCACGGCGAGCGGCGGGGCCAGCCCTGATGTCGGCGCGGCGGCCTGCTGGCTGAGGAAAAAAAGCCACCTCCCCAATTCCCATTAATTTTCGTCTTGATGTAGACGATCGTCGATGTTGGATGGGAGATCAGGAGATTCATAGCTGCCGAGCCCCCTGCGCGCATCGTGGCAGAGAGCCCAGTTCACTGACCGCACCGAACCACCATGAGACCGACTGCCCACCCTACCCACATTCCAGGAATTCTCTGGCGTTGCTCCCAACCCCACCCGGGGAAATCGACAATGAAGCACACTTGTCTGCGGCTCCGTCTTTTTTCCTTCATCCACACACTTTCCTCGACCCCGATTTGTATGAACCGCACCCTTCTGGTCCTGCTCGCCACACTTTTGCTGGCGTTCACCTCTCAAACTCAGGCTCAAACTCTTGCGAAAGGTGATATCGTGGTCGCCGGCATGAACCCAGGAACGGATGCCGTGCTACTCGTCCCGCTGGTGGACCTTCCGGTCGGCACGGTGGTCAATATCACCGATGTAGGGATCATCCCGAGCACCAATGCTTTTCACTCCACCCTCACGGGCGATGGGAATGTTGCTTGGACGGTCACGGGAAGCGTGGTGCCGAAGGGTTCGCTCCTCAAGCTCGTCATAGGTGGCTCGGATAACTCGCCACCAAATGAACTGACCAACCTGACCACGAGCACGAGCTATACGACGAATTGCTCGTTCACCGGGTGGACGGTGACGGACCCGCTGCTCATTTCGGGCGACCAGATCATCATTTACCAAGGGACGATGACGAGCCCGTCGTTCATCTCCGCCATGAACAACAGCGGAGCCTCGGTCGGTGCCACCAACTGGAATAACGTCGATACGCCGACCTTGACCATCTCTGGACTGCCGCCGGGCCTGACGAACGGCACCGATGCGATCGGGCTCCCCGGAAACACCTCTCAACAGGACAACGTGCAATACACGGGGCCGACCAGCGCGGCCACGCGGGAAATCTGGCAGCAGCGTCTCACCGCGCTGGCGAACTGGAGCGGCGATAGCGCTGCTTCACCCGGCACGACGACCAACACCATCACCTCGACAGGGATCACGATCTCGGCGTCCGGCCCCAGCGTGCTCGCTATCGGCACTCCCGCCAGCAATCAGCTTTCCTCCTCGCTGGCGTTTACAGTCCCGGCGGGCACCAACCGTCTGCTGGTCGTCCACATCGCCCAGGACCTCGTGCCCACCATTCCCGCTCCCACCTACAATGGCCAGACGATGACGCTGGGCGTGCACAAGGATGACGGCGCCGTCGCAGGCGACAGTATCTTCTACCTGAAGCTGCCCGATGGGGACAAGATCGTCAGCACCATCCAGTCCAACGGCGGCAGCAACACCGCCTTCATCGGTGCCAGCGCCTACACCAACGTGGACCAGACCACCCCGGTGACGAGCCCGCAGAGCTTCAACAACCTTAGCAGCGGCAACTCGCCTGGCCTTACCGTGACCAGCGCCACGGGCGACCTGGTGATCGACATGGTGGACACTTACCAAGCAACCGCCGTGACCCAGGGAGGCGGTCAGACGCAGGTCCATTCCCAGCAGATCCTCACCCACAGCGCTTTCTACAAGACTTCGACCAAGCCCGGCGCGGCCAGTGTGCCCGTGAGTTGGACCAGCAACGGCACCGCCATCATTCACGCGGCGATCAATATCAAGTCCCGCGCCGCCTTCACCGCGCCGACCGTCTCCACCAGTCCCGCCACGTCGGTCACTACCACCAGCGCCACGATCAACGGGACCATCGATCCCCAGGGCGTGACGGCGGTGAGCAACTTCGATCTCGGCCTGACCACCGGCTACGGCATCAACTTCGGCGGCTCTCCGATCACCGTCACCGGCGGTAGCACGACGGTGAGCCAGACCATCAGCGGTCTCAGCCCCAACACCACCTACTTTTATCGGGCCAACGCCATCAACGGCACCACGGTCAACGGCTCGGGGGGAAGCTTCACGACCCTCGCAGCTCTTTCGAATAATGCCGATCTCAGCGCGCTGAGCCTTAGCGCGGGATCGATCTCGTTTGCCGCCGGCACCACCAGCTACAGCTTCAGCGTCGCCAATGCGACCACCAGCACGACCGTCACGGCCACCAAAGCCGATGCGAACGCGACCTTGCAGGTGCAGGTCAACGGCGGCGGGTTCTCCGCTTTGAACTCGGGCAGCGCAAGCGGGCCGCTCTCGCTCAATGTCGGAGCGAACACCGTCGATGTGAAAGTCACCGCGCAGGATGGCACCACCACCAAGACTTACACGACCACCATCACCCGCGCTGCCTCCAGCAACGCCGATCTGTCCGCGCTGAGCTTTAGCGCCGGGTCGATCTCGTTTGCCGCCGGCACCACCAGCTACAGTTTCAACGTCGCCAACGCGACCAGCAGCACCACCGTCACGGCGACCAAAGCCGATGCGAACGCGACCTTGCAGGTGCAGGTCAACAGCGGCGGCTTCACCGCGCTGAACTCGGGTAGCGCGAGCGGGCCGCTCTCGCTCAATGTCGGAACGAACACCATCGACGTGAAAGTGACCGCGCAGGATGGCACCACCACCAAGACTTACACCACGACGATCACTCGCGCCGTGGCGCTTCCGACCGTCACTTTGAGCACCGCGAACCTCAACGCGAACGCGGCGAGCTTCACGATCTCCGGCACGAACTTCGACGCGGCCTTTGCGAATAATACCGTCGCCCTCAGCAGCGGCACGGCCCATGTGATCGGGCAGGCGGGTCAGACTTCGTTAAACGTCGCGTTCGACACCGCACCGAAAGGGGGCCCGCTCACGGCGGTGGTGACCACTCCCGCGGGCAACAGCGGCGCCGCGGTGCAAGTGGCCACGGTGATCCCGGTGATTACTTCCAGCACGGCCAACCTCGCCAATAACGCCACCTCGCTCACTATCAGCGGCGTGGGTTTCGATACCACGGCGGCCAATAACAGCGTGGCCTTCAGCCCGTCCGGCACGGGCACGATTACGTCGGCCACTTCGACCTCGGTCACCGTGACTGGCATCACCGGGCTGACGAATGGCGCCCTCAATGCCGTCGTCACCACCAACGGCGCCGCCAGCGCCAGCACCCAGGTGGCCACGGTGGTGAATCCGGGGCCTACGGTGACGCTCGCCACGACGGCGGTGAACGCAACGACCACTACGATCACCATCAACGGCACCGGCTTCAATGCCACGACTCCGTCCAACAACGTCGTGACTTTTTCCCCCGGTGGCACGGGCATCGTCACATCGGCGACTGCAACGCGCTTGACTGTCACCAGCGTCACCGGGCTGCGGGGCGGTCCCCTCAGCGCCGTCGTGACTAACAGCAACGGCAGCAGTGGTGCCGCCGTCCAGGTGAACACGGTGCGACCGGTCGTCACGGTTAATACCGCGCTTTTCCTGATCAGTTCCACTTCACTCACGATCAACGGCACTGGTTTTGATCCAACCCCGGGGAACAACACCGTAGCCTTCTCCCCCGCCGGAACCGGCACCGTGACGGCTGCCACCACGACCAGCCTGACCGTGACGGGCCTGACAGGCCTCGTCTTTGGAGATCTGACCGCCGTCGTCACGGTCAATGGCCAGGCCGGTTTGAGCACGCAGGTCGCGGCGGTCTATAGCCCGGCCCCCGGCGTCAGTGTGGCCTTCGGGGCCGCTTCGATCCCTTCGGGAGGCGTCACCACGCTGACTTACACGCTCACCAATCCCACTTCGTCGCCCCTCACCGGCGTCACATTTACCGATGTGCTCCCGGCCGGACTTTTGGTTGCGTCGCCTGATGGGCTGAGCTCAACCGCTGGCGGCACGGTGACTGCCGTGGCTGGCACCAATATCGTGAGCCTCACCGGGGGCACGCTGGCGGCCAATGGGACCGCGACGGTAACACTGAATGTCACCAGCACCGTGCCCGGCGTGAAGACGGGCATGTTTACCGTCGCGACCAGCACCGAATCGCCCGGCTACACAAATCCCGGCCAGGCGGGCAGCGGGTATCCGATGCTAAACATCAGCACCCGGACCTTTGCCCGGCAGATTTACACCGGCACCTTGACCGCGGCTGACCCGACGCAAATCGGACGGGTGAGCCGTGGTGGATCCGCTTCGCGCATTGGCACGTCAAATCCCTATCCGGGCACCCTCAACGCGGGGACGTCCTACCACTACGATTCCATCAGCATCCCCAACACCACTGGGGTCGCGCAGGACGTGCAGGTTTGGACCAGTTCCGTGGGGAGCGCGTCAGAATTTTTCGTGACTTACCTGGGAAGTTTCAACCCTGCCAGCATCCCTACGAATTACCTCGCCGACGGAGGAGCGTCATACACGAACGTGAGCAGCTATGGCTTCACGATTCCTGCGGGCCAGACGGCGCTGATCATTATCAGTGAAGTCACCACCAACGCAGGTGGCTCCTACGTCGTGGGAGTGAACACCCCCATCCCGGACACCCCTGCTCTCGTTGCCAGCCTGCCCAGCCTCGAGGTCCTTGAGGCGTCCGCCGGCATCGCAGTGACACTCGGCGGAGCGGCGGTGAGCGATGCGCAGGTAACTCCGATCGATTTTGGCTCGACTCCGGTGGGGCGGGAATTGCGGAAGGATTTGGTCGTCACCAACGATGGGGCGGCCCCGCTGACGATCTCGAATGTCTCCGCCCCAAGCGGCTATGTGATCTACATCCCGGGCGGAGGTGTGCCGGTGCAGATCGCTCCGGGCGCCAGTGCGACCTTCGGTCTCGCTCTCTCCGACTTCTCCACAGGCTCTCGGTCAGGTGATGTGGTCATCAACAGCAACGCCCCCGGGAGCTTGGCGGCCTTCAGCTTCCCCGTGACGGGCCAGATCGTGGAACCACAGCCGTTCACCGTGGAACTCGATGGCCCGCGCACCAACGGGCAGACGGCGCCGGCAGCGGACTTCGGCTCGGCCCCGGTGGGAGGTTCCCAGACGCTTCCGCTCATCGTGGTTAATCCGGAAGGAAATCCTACGCTGACGATTTCCAGCATCGATGTGCCCGCAGGCTTCCGGGTCAACGCGACCACGACGGGCGACACGGGTAGCACTGGCAGCAGCACTGGCAGCAGCACCGGCAGCAGCACCGGCAGCGGGAGCGGAACCGGCAGCGGGAGCGGAACCGGCAGCGGCGGCACCTCCCAGAGCTTCCCGATCACGGTGTCCGCAGGCACGAGCCTGTTTCTGGATATTTATTTCGAACCGACGGCTCCCGGCGTTTATTCGGGGAATCTGGTGATTCACAGTGCCTTCCCGGCTTCGTCTTCCCCTGACTTCAGCTTCGCCATTACCGGCAATTCACCGGTCCCAGCCATCGCGGTTTCGGTGGCGGAAACTCCCATCCAGAGCAATCCCGAAGCGCAACCGGTCTATAACTTCGGTCAGGTGGCGGTGGGCAGTTCCAGCGCACCGGTCGAATTTACGATCGAAAATACCGGCGGCGCCGCGCTGCACATCAGCGGCATTTCGGTCCTGCTCTTCAACGAATCACCCTCACCGGATTTTTCGTTCGCTTCCGAGTCGCTGCCGATCACCATCGATCCCCTGCTGGAGGTGCCGTTCAGGTCCGCACTCTCCATCGTCTTCCACCCGACCGCAGCCGGGCCGTTTACCGCTTACGTGGTGATCGAGAGCGACGATCCAGACCATGCCGGTTTCGTCTTCCCGATCACAGGCACCGGCGTGCCGGCCATCGCCGCCAGTGACGACCGTTTCTTTGCCAGCACCAAAGCCATCACCTGCGATGTGCTGGCCAACGATCACACCGACCTGAGCGGGGTCCTCACCATCGCGTCGGTCACTCAACCGGTCAGCGGCGGAACCACGCGCATCCTGAACGGGCGCATCATCTTCACGCCGCGTGCGCGAGTGACCGCGCCGATCGCCTTCAACTACACGGCCACGAATGGCTCGCAGTCGCTCACCTCGAAGGTGACGATCTATCCGCTCCCGACGGCAGGCACCTATGTGGGCTTGCTCACGGATTCCTCGAGCAACACCAGGGGCCGCATCGATGTGACCATCACGGCCGGAGGCGCCTGCACCGGCACGCTGCGCGCCGAGGCCACCCGGCGTCCGTTCTGGGGCTCCCTCCTCAATTCCGGCCTCATCGTTTATGGTTTCCGCACGCCGGGCCTGCTCACGCTGGTGCCTGCGGCGGGTTACGACACCGCCGCACCCACGCTCGCCGCGAACATCGGTGCGCCCGTGACCCTTCCCTCGCTCACCGGCGTGCTGGAACGCTCGCCCTACGATCTCACCCACCCGGCTCCGCAGGCGGGCCGTTATACCATGCTGGCGAAACTGCCCGCGGAGGGCGCCGGCCCGAAAATCGGTGCAGTCCTCACCTCCACCATCACTTCCCGCGGCTCTTTTACCTTTGTCGGCAATCTGGGCGAAGGCACGGCCGTCAACCAGGGTGGCGCCCTGCTCGACGGCGGCCGACTGCCCTTCTACTTCGGCGCCAGTAAAGGCGGCATCATCTCCCGCCTCGCCGGTGAAATGGTCTTCGACCGCAACGCGTCCCAAAAGGTCTCCGGCACGTTGCACTGGACGGTGCCGCGCGGCTTCAGTCCCCGGTTGGCCTCAGTCGATCAGGATTACACCGTCCTCGGCGCTCCTTACACCGAGGCCGCCACCGGCTCGACCATGCTCAGCCTCGGCGGCAGCCAGGCCACGCTGACTCTCGAGATGCCGACCATCAGCTCCACGCCCAAGACCTTCACCTACCTCCTCGACGGCCCTATTCGCCGCGGCAACGTGCAGTGGGTCGCACAAGGCGGCATCGTCGGCCGTCTCGGCGGTTATTACCTCACCCTCGGCAACGGCATCTACTACGGTTATTACCTCGGCCCCCAGAACAAGCACCGCGACTTCTTCGGCGTCGTCCTCCAGGGCTCCGACCTGAACTACGGCGAGGGCTATACGCTCGATCTCAACTCGATCGGCTCCTCGACGCTCAATCCTGTCCGCAGGCCGCAGTAGAGCGTTCGCTCCACCGCACCCGGCGCGCCGGCTACGCGCTGAAACTTTCGCCGCAGGAGCAGTGCGCGGCGGCGTTCGGGTTGGTGACCTTGAACCCGCCTTTCTGCAGATCGTCGCTGTAGTCGAGTTCGCTCCCGCTCACAAAGAGCGCGCTTTTCGGATCGATCACGACGCGCACGCCTTGCGATTCGATGAGGATGTCGCGGTTTGCCGGCCCATCGACGAGATCCATCTTGTATTGCAATCCTGAACATCCGCCGCCGATCACCGCCACGCGAAGCGCGCCCTGCGGGCGGCCCTGGCGGGTGAGGAGCGAGGAAAGTTTGTTCCCGGCTTTTTCGGAAAGCTTGAGAAGCTTTTCGTTACCGATTTTGATATTGGGAGCGGCGGCCGTGGTCATGATTTAGAGGGCTCCTTCGAAGACCTCGCGGAGGGGCAGGCGCAGGCCAGGCTTGGGAAACTCCAGCACGGCTTCGATCCCGGCATGCTCTTCCCGCGTGAAGCCTAGCGGGCCGCGCCGCCAGACGATCGCTGCGGCGCGGTCCTGCTCCACCAGCACGTAAGCCTGGAGCGAGTCGATCGTGCAGTAAGCGGGCCGCTTTTCCTGTTCATCCGCGCGCCGGGTCGCATCGCTCATCACCTCGAAAACCAGCACGGGCTCGTCCTGAAACGGGTCATCCAGCGGATTCTGCCGGCAGACCACCTGGGCGTCCGGGTAATAAAAGCGCACATCGTCTCCCTGCCGGATTCGGACCTTCGTGTCGGAATTGAAGGGCTGGCACGGTTTCCCGCGAAGCTGACTGTGCAAGGCGGCAAAAATGTTGCCCGCGATCCGATTGTGCCGATTCCCCGCCCCAGCCATCGCATACAACACGCCGCTCAGATACTCCCGCTTCTGCGGCGCGGTGCGCTCCGCTTCGAGGTAATCCTCGACGGAGACGAGTTGATCGCGGGCGGCTTCGGCGGTCATGCGGGAATTCTAAATGCGCGGCTTCACGCAGCAAGCGCTGGCTCGGCGGCGAGATGTCCTGCGGCAATGTCTTCAATCTCGGCGATGCTGGCCACCCTGGCGAACCGCTCTCGGAGGCGCTTCGCCTCGGGCATCCCTCGCGAGTAGTGCATGAGTTGCGTGCGCATCGATTGCATCGCGTGAATCTCGCTTCCCTGCCGGATTACTTCGCGACGGCAATGCTCGATAACGTGCGCCCACTGCGCTTCGAGCGCGGGTGGCGGGAGCAGTTCGCCGGTGGCGAGGTGATGTTTGATATCGCGGAAAATCCACGGCGCGCACATGGCGGCGCGACCGATCATCACCCCGCTCACGCCCGTGCTCATACGGCGCTTCACGTCCTGCGGCGTGGCAATGTCGCCATTGCCGATGACGGGAATCCGCACCGCTGCCGCGACCTGGGCGATCACCTCCCAATCCGCTTCCCCGCCGTAACCTTGCGCGCGCGTGCGCCCATGCACGGCAATCGCTCGCACACCGCATTGTTCGAGCAACTTGGCCGTGGTCACGGCATTGACCGTCTGCTCACACCAGCCGATGCGAATCTTTGCCGTGACAGGAAAGGGCGCCACCGCCTCCACCACGCCGCGCGCCACGCGTTCGAGCAACGGGCAATCGCGGAGCAGCGAGGAACCGCCGTTCTTCGACACGACCTTGTTGACCGGGCAGCCAAAGTTCAGGTCGAGAAAATCGGGGCGTTTCCAGTCGATGACGATCCGCGCGGCTTCACCGAGATGCGCCGGGTCCGCGCCAAAAAGCTGCACGCCGAGCGGGCGCTCCGGCTCGTCGAATTCGAGATATTCCATCGTGCGCTCGTTCCGCCGGAAAATGCCCTCCGCACTCACGAATTCCGTCACCATCACATCCACGCCATACGGCTTCGCCAACTGGCGGAAGACCATGTCGGTCACCCCCGCCATCGGGGCGAGATAAAGGGGAAAGCGATCTTGAAACCAAGGCAGCATCGAACGGCTAGTGTAGCATCAAAACACCCCGCGCACCTTGTCGAAAATAGGATGTGTCGCGATGATGCACATGTGGACGAGGAAGAGGCCCAGCATCCCCAGCCACGTGCCCGCGCTGGCTGCATCGACCCAACCCGTCGCGAGTCGCCGCCGCAGGGCTTCCGATGCGAGAAGCGTCGAAGCCAGCGCCGGCAGGTAGAGCGCCAGAATGAACCTCGCGCCGGGCGCGATGACCCAATACCAGCTAAACGCCCCGAAACTCGCTCCCAACAGCAGCACGGCAAACGCCACTTGGAACCAGACAGACGAGGGAATCGGTGCAAGCTCCGGACGCTTCATTCCAGCGATGCCGAACGCCGCCACCAGCAAGAGCGGCGGCAGAAGAAAAATCCCGCGATACGGAAAGATCCGGCGAATGGGCCGTTTGGCCGAGGGGCTGCGCGAAAACCAGAGGCTCTTTTCGTCCGCACCCAGGACATTCCCGAGTTGCTCGCCCATCCCCTTGGTGAGCCTCGCCCACGCCCCGGCGACGCCGTTGCGCGCAAAGTATCTCCCCGCCGATGGCCACTCTCCCGGCGGCAGCCGGTGGGCGAGACGCGGGTTGAGATACCCGAGCTTCGCGTAGCAGGCGTCCCAGTTTTCCTCCCAGAAACAGGTGGCCGCGGTGTTTTGCAGCGGATCGCCGAATTGCTTCGCAGCATCGAGCGCGCGCGGCAGCATGATCACCGCAGCGATGGCGAGAGCGAGCCCGGCGCCGAGCAGCGGCTGCATCCCCTTCCAGCCCGACGATTCCTCCCTGCGCCACCAGCGCAACAAGCCCACGACGACAAACGCGCCGCACAGCAAAGTCACCCCCGGCTTGGCCAGATATGCCATTCCCAACGCGACTCCGAAGATCGCACACCTTGCCAACGTGAGCCTTTCGAGCAGCTCAAACGCCAGCATCCACGCTGCAAAAAAGAGACCGTAAAAAAGGACCTCCGTGCCGACGTAAGTGGAAATCGGCAGCACGATGCCGAGCCCGCCCACCGTCACCAACAGCACCGCCGCCAGCCACGGCAGCCGGCGCCCCGCCCATACGCCGAGCAGGATCACCAGCAACACGCCGCAGCGCACGTTGAGCTTCAGCGCCGCAGGAAAAACGGCCATGCGATCTCCGCTCGTCGTCTTCGCCACCAGCCACGGAAAGAGCGGGTTGCGAATGCCGTCCGTCGCGGCCGGCCACCACGCGGTCTCGTTTTTTTCCGCCACCGCGAGATAGGCCGCCTGATCGTAAAGCGACACGTCCTGATTGGTCTTCAGAGCCACGTATTCCCCCAGCGCGAGCATCCCCGCCGAAAGCGCGAGCAGCCACACTGCGAGCACGATCCAGTGGCTGCGCCGCAGCGGATGGGCCAGCAACCATTGCACGGAGGCGTGGGTGATTTCCCTGAGGCGATTCATCGGGCAGATGGGGAAAAGTTGAACAAAACGGCGTGCATCGAGCAGAGGTGTAGCATAGATGGCAAGAGAAGTTACTGGCGGCCGATGGTCGGACGCCGCATTTGTTTTTCACCATGGAGCACCGCCGCACGACGACACCTGCCAAGCGCACCGAACTGGACTCTTCCCTGCTCGCCGGAGTGGGAGGCTGGGTGCGCCCTATCCTCAACGATCTGCTCAACGATCCCGAACTCGAGGCCTTGCAGGAAACGGCCAATCACGTCTCCGTCGTCCGTCTCGGCTACAACGACCATGGCCCGATTCACATGCGAATCGCCACGCTGCATTCGCTGACGCTGCTCGCCTTGCTGCACGATGCGGGCGTGATGCCGTCGCTCGTGCGCGAACAACAGGGCGATTACCATGATGCGCAATTTTCCGTAGCGCTCGCCGGACTGATTCACGATGTCGGCATGGCCGTGACGCGCGACCGGCATGAATGGCATTCGCTCCATCTTGGGCGCGACCTCATCATCCGCTACCTGCAGCGGGCCTACCCCGGTAACCTGCGGAAGCAGATCCTGCTCCGCGCGCTCATTCACGAGATCGTCATCGGCCACATGGGCTACGACAAAGTCTTTTCCGTGGAAGCCGGCGCGCTGCTCGTGGGCGACGGCACCGACATGACCCGCGGCCGCGCCAAGCGCACCAAGGAACTTTCCACCGGCCCCGTGGTCGGCGACATGCATCGCCACTCCGCCGACGCCATCACTTCGGTCGAGATTCGCGCCGGCGACGCCCTCCCGGCGCACATCGCGATCAACATGAACGACTACGCCGGCATCTTTCAGGTCGAGGAAGTCCTCATCCCGAAAATCTCCGCCTCTCCCATCCGCAGCCAGATCGAAGTCGCCGTCATCGTGCGCGACGAACCGCCACGGAAGTATCTCGGGTAAAGATTATCCAGTTTTCAGCTCATCAGGGTTCCCGCCCGAATCCGGACGCGCGAGGACACCGGTTGCCACCTGATCACTTGAAAACGTAGAGACCCGGCAACCGCTTCGCCCTCCCTTTTCCGTTCCCGCTTGCCGCGCGGGCGGAGCTTGCGCTTGAATCCAGCGCGCTCGGGTTATGGATCTCTCACTCCTCTTCCTCATCTGCTTCGGGGTCGGCTTGGTCTTTGCCGTCGTGAGTGCGTTTCTGGCGGATTTTTCGGGTGGCCACGATGCGCATGGCGCCCTGCACCACGATCACGAGCTCTCCCCGGCGCATGGAGACATGCCGGGCTTTTCGAAGCTCAGCCCGACGACGCTCGCGGCATTCGTGACGGCTTTCGGCGGCTTCGGTCTAATCTTTTCGCGGTTCGAAGCGACACGGGCCGTCTGGCTCAGCGTGCCGCTGGCGATCGTGGGCGGTTTGATCGTCGCGACCATCGTCGTGGCGGCCTTCAGCAAAATCTTTCGCGCCACGCAGAGTTCCAGTGAAGGCCGCGTCGCCGAGCTTTTCGGACAGAGCGCCACCGTCATCACACCGATTGCCGCGGGCGGGGTGGGCGAAATCGCTTACGTGCAAGGCGGCACTCGCTACACCGCATGCGCCCGCTGCGACGACGACGTGGAACTCCCCTCCGGCACCAGCGTCCGCATCGTCCGCGTCTCGGGCTCGCAGTTTTATGTCATCAAAGATTGATCGAACTTTTCCCAACCTATGATTTCCATCGCCTCCCTCCTCGATGTCCTCGGCAACGGCGCGGCTTTCACCGGCCTCGCCATTTTTGGCATCGTCTTCGTCATCTTCCTGTTCGGCTTCGTCTGGGCGCGCCGCTACACCAAGGTCGGCCCGAACGAAGTGCTCGTCGTCTCCGGCCGCAAACACCGCTACCTCGACGCGGGTGGGCAGGCTTTCCTGCGCGGTTTCCGCATCGTGAAAGGCGGCGGCACCTTCATCATTCCGGTCATTGAAAAGTCCGACGTGCTCTCGCTCGAACTGCTCACCATCGACGTGCAGACGCCGGAAGTTTACACCAGCAAAGGCGTGCCGGTGCGCGTAGACGGCGTCGCTCAGATCAAGGTCAAAGGCGACGACGTCTCCATCGCCACGGCAGCGGAGCAGTTCCTCAGCAAGGACACGACCGAGATCAAAAGCATCGCCATGCAGACGCTTGAGGGTCATCTGCGCGCCATTCTGGGGACGATGTCCGTGGAAGACATCTACCAGAACCGCGACGCCTTCGCGCAGAAGGTGCAGGAAGTCGCCGCGGGCGACATGGCGAACATGGGCCTCGGCATCGTTAGCTTCACCATCCGCGACATCAAGGATTCGCAGGGTTACCTCGAAGCGCTCGGCAAACCGCGCATCGCGCAGGTCAAACGCGACGCGCAGATCGCCCAGGCGGAGGCCGATCGCGATGCCATGATCAAGAGTTCGCAGGCCCAGCAGGCCGGGCAGGAAGCCAAGTTCATTGCCGACACCAAGATCGCCGAAGCGCAGCGCGACTACAATTCCAAGACCGCCGAATACACCGCCGCGGTGAACCAGAAAAAGGCAGAAGCCGACCTCGCTTACGACCTGCAGAAATACAAAACCGGCCAGCTCGTGAAAGCCGAGGAGGTGCAGGTGCAGATCATCGAGAAGCAAAAGCAGATCGAACTGCAACAGCAGGAAATCCTGCGCCGCCAACGCGAACTCGAAGCCACTGTGCAACGCCCCGCCGACGCCGAGCGTTACCGCGTCGAGGCGCTCGCAGCGGCGACGAAATTTCAGCTCGAAACCGAAGCGCAAGGCGCCGCCGAAGCCGCCAAGGCCAAGGGTCTGGCCTCCGCCGAAGTCGCGAAAGCAACTGGCATGGCCGAAGCCGAGGCGCAGAAAGCGAAAGGTCTCGCGGAAGCCGCCATCATCGAAGCCCAGGGTGCCGCGACCGCCGAGGCGATGCGGCTCAAGGCCGATTCTTACAAGCAATACAACGAAGCCGCCGTCATCGAACTGCTGGTGAAGGTGTTGCCTGAGATCGCCGGGAAGGTCAGCGAACCGCTGGCGAAGATGGAGAAGATGGTGGTCATCAGCAGCGGGGACAGCGCCTCCGGCGGCGCGAGTCGCGTCACGGGCGACATCGCCCGCATCATCGCGCAACTTCCGCCGGTCCTCGAAAGTCTCACCGGGGTCAAGTTCGACGAGTTGCTCAAGCAAATCCCCTCCCTGCGCAATGCCATGCGCGACGGCAATCCGTTGCCTCCGGTCCCGCCCACCCCGGAAGTCATTTTCCGCGACGAATAGCCGGTGCGATTTCTCGAAGCCATCGTCGCCTGGAATCTCCGCGTCACCGGCGGGGAGAAATTGCCTCATCTGCCCGCGGATGACTTTCCCGGCGCACCGCCGCTTATTGCACTCACCTGCATCGACCCGCGGTTGAACGCACACTTTCCAAACATGCTCGGCCTCCGCGAGGAGCAGTTCATCTGGCTGCGCAACGCGGGCAACGTCGTCGCCGATCCGCTCGGCAGCACCATGCGTTCGCTCGCCCTCGCCTGCGCGGTCAAGGGTGGCCGGGAGATCGCCGTCATCGGTCACACCGACTGCGGCGTTCGCCGCACCAGCGTGTCCGAATTAATCGATCGCATGAAGGCAATCGGCGTGCCGCGCGAACGTCTGCCCGACGATCTCGTCGGCTTCTTCGGCCTCTTCGCCAGCGAGCGCCAGAACGTGATTCGCGGGGCTCAATTCATCCGGCAAAGCCCGCTGATCGGTCCGGCGATCCCGGTGCACGGGCTGCTCATGGACGTGGAAACCGGCCGGCTGGAATGGGTCGTCAACGGCTACGAAACGTGGTCCGCCTCCACCAGCATGCCACTGCCTGAACCCAATCCCGTCCCACCACCGCCACTTCCCTCCCCTCTGCTGCAACAAAAACTTCCGCCTCCGCCTTCCTTCCGCCATAGGAGAAGGTGATGCGCGCACTTCTTATCGTTCTCGACAGCGTCGGCTGCGGCCATGCACCGGATGCCGCCGCTTACGGCGACGAGGGGGCCAATACCCTCGGTCACATTTTTGCCGCGCAGCCGGACCTTGCCTTGCCGAATCTTTTTTCCCTCGGCCTGTGGAAAGTGCTGACCGGCGATGTATTCGATCCACGCTCGCAAGACACGCGCGCCTCGTGGGGCCGCATGCGCGAACGATCGGCGGGCAAGGACACCACGACGGGCCATTGGGAAATCGCAGGTGCCGTCATCGATCGACCCTTCGGCACCTACCCCAAATTTCCCGAGGAACTGGTCCGCGCCATCGAGCGCGACGCGGGCGTGGAGTTCATCGGCAACTATCCGCAGAGCGGCACCGTCATCCTCGATGAACTCGGCGCCGAACACGTCCGCACGCGCAAGCCGATCCTTTATACCTCCGCGGATTCCGTGCTCCAGGTCGCCGCGCACGAGCAGGTCATCCCGCTCAAGCAACTCTACGAGATCTGCCGGGTCGCGCGGCGTCATTGCGACCCACATCGCATCGGCCGCGTCATCGCACGGCCCTTTGTCGGCGAACCCGGCGCGTGGAAGCGCACCAGTGGGCGGCACGATTTTTCCATGGTGCCCCCGCCGACCATTCTTAATGCGATCAGCGATGCCGGCCTGCCCGTGCATGGGGTCGGAAAAATCAGCGACATCTTCGCCGGCAGCGGCCTCACGGCTTCGACGCCGACGGCCAACAATGCCGAGGGCATGAAAGCCATCGAGGATCTGTGGGCCGACTCCGAAGGCGGTTTTCTTTTCGCGAATCTCGTCGATTTCGACATGCACTTCGGCCACCGGCGCAACGTGGCGGGTTATGCGCAATGCCTCGCGGAATTCGATGCATGGCTCGGCACTTTTCTGCCGCAGGTGGATGAGGACGATCTCGTCATCATCACCGCCGATCACGGGAATGACCCGACCTGGCGTGGCACCGATCACACGCGCGAGGAAGTGCCGTTGCTCGTGCTGCACCGCCGCATGCATGCACCGCTCGGCACCCGCCGCACCTTCGCCGACATCGCTGCCTCGCTCGCCGACTTTTTCCAGCTCCGCGAAGGCTGGCCTTCCGGCGAGTCTTTTCTGCGCCCCCTCACCCGCCATGCGAATTCCGCTTTCCAACACAGCGAGACCTAGCCACCTCGACATCTGATGCACGTTCCCTCTTTCATCGAAGCCAAACGTGAAGGCCGCACTCTTAGTGCGGACGAAATCGCCGAGTTCATCCGGGGTTACGCCACCGGCGAGATTCCCGATTACCAAGCCGCGGCGTGGGCCATGGCGGTTTTCTTTCGCGGGATGAACCCGGGGGAAATCAGCGCGCTCACCCGGGCCATGATGAACAGCGGACGCGTGCTCACGCACCCGCCCGGTTCGCCGCCGAAAGTCGATAAACACAGCACCGGCGGCATTGGCGACAAAGTCTCGCTGCCCCTCGCCCCCCTGCTGGCGTGCGATGGACTCTGGGTGCCGATGATCTCCGGCCGCGGCCTCGGCATCACGGGCGGCACGCTCGACAAACTCGAAAGCATTCCCGGCTTCCGCGTCGGCCTCAGCGAAACCGAAAGCGCCGCGCAACTCGCCAAACTCGGGGTCGTGATGATCGGCCAGACCGCCGACCTCTGCCCCGCCGACAAAAAACTCTATGCCCTGCGCGATGTCACCGCGACGGTCCCCAGTATCCCGCTCATCGTCGCGAGCATCATGTCAAAAAAACTCGCCGAGACGCTCGACCGCCTGGTGCTCGACGTGAAATTCGGCAGCGGCGCGTTCATGCAGACTCGCGCGGACGCCGAAGCGCTCGCGAGCGCGCTCACCGCGGTGGGCAATGAAATGGGCGTGAAGACTTCTCACCTGCTCACGCCGATGGACGAACCGCTCGGCTGCACTGTCGGCAACGCCCTCGAAGTCGCCGAGTCGGTGGACACACTCCAAGGCCGCGGCCCCGCCGATCTTGTCGCGCTCACCCTCGACCTCGCCGAACGAGTCTCCAACTCCCCACGCGCCGCCCTCGCTCGCTGGCTCGAAGACGGCACCGCGTGGAAAAAATTCGTCGCCATGGTTGAAGCCCAGAATGGCGACGCCACCGCGCTCGAGCGCATCACCGAAGTGCACCGCGCTCCGATCGTCCGCGATATCCTCTCGCCGCGATCCGGCCGCATCACCAGGCTCGACGCCGGCTCCATCGGCCGGGCCAGCGTCCTCCTCGGTGCGGGCCGCGCCAAGGCCAGCGATTCCGTCGATTACGCCGTCGGTTTCAGCGCCATCCGCAAGGTCGGCGACACGGTCGCCCAAGGCGAACCGCTGATGCGCATCCACGCCCGCAACGAATCCACCCTCGCCACCGCCCTCGCCCAACTCGAAGGCGCGCTGCAGGTGGAGTAGAACGAAGGCTAGATATCGATCGGGATCGAACGCCGAATCTCGTCCAATCGGGCAAGCGTCCCATGCCCAGGCGCCCACCGTTCAATATAGGCGTCATCTCCTCGGGACCGGCGGACCGTAACAACCCTGCTCATCGAGCGACGGCGCAATCCGGTATCGACGCGCCCTTTCCACTTTTCCAAGACTCGCTGCCCATTCGAGATTCATTTCGGAAATTTCAACCCCTTCACGAAACCGCCCCTCCGGACCAAGCGCCCGCGCCTCGCGAATCTCCTCGCGATAGAGTTGGTGGATTAACGGCCGAAACTCGCTCATCGTCTCGGAAGATATCAAAAGTGCTTCCGAAAAGCTAGCGTTTCGCCTTCTTCGCGCCCTTCGCTTTCACCACATCCTCGGGCTCCAACTGGGCGCCTTGATCGTGCGTGTCGGCGATCCATTGATCGACGGCGGCGCGGAGGCGTTTGAGGGTTTCGGCATGGGCGGGATCGTGGGCGAGATTCTTGATCTCGTGCGGGTCGGCCTGGAGGTCGTAGAGCTCCTCGGGCGGCATGGTAGGGGCGCACAGAGCGGCTTGCGCGGGCGTGAGCTTGCCTTCGGCGTTTAGCCTCGGCAGCAGGGTCCAGACAGGATACTGCTTTTCCTTGTAAGCGTTCGGCTGGAGGAAGGGGCGATCAGGGGTGAAGTTATGGATGTAGCGATAGCGCGCATCGCGCGCGGTGCGGAAACGGAAGACCGTTTCGTCGCAGCGATCGCGCGCCCCGAAGATGAGGTCGCGCGGCGGCGCGGCGTTTTCGCCGAGGAACACCCGGCCTTCCATCTTCGGCGGAATCGGCGCGCCGGCGACGGAGAGGAACGTCGGTGCGAAGTCGATGGCCGCGACCATCCGGTCGCTCACCTGCCCGGCCTTGAGGTGCTGCGGCCAGCGCACGATCAGTGGAATGTGCAGGCCCTCTTCGTAGCAGAACTGTTTGCCGCGCACCATCGACTCGCCGTGATCGGACTGGAAAAGCACGAGTGTATTCCCGGCGAGACCATCCTTCTCGAGCTGCGCGAGAAGGAGGCCGACCTTGCGATCGAGTTCCGTCGCGGCGTCGAGATACTGCGCGTAATCATCTTGCGTGATCGGGTGGTCGGGATAATACGGCGGAATCTCCACCTTCGCCGGGTCGGCGTGCTTCGGCGCGTGGTAGGTGCGGTGCGTTTCCTGGAAATTGATCTGCGCAAAAAATGGCTGGTGCGATTTCAGGTCGTCCCACGATTTGGAGTCGAACGGTTTCTGCGGCTCAGTGAAATTCCAGTCGGTCTTGCCCGTGCCCTTGAATCCGAAATCCGCCGGCAGGCTGACGAGATTTGCCGTGAAATAACCGGCGTCGCGCATCCATAGCGGGATGGGGCGCACGCCTTCCGGCAGCGCGAAACCGTCGTCACGATGCGAGCGGTGATTATGCGCGCCGATGGTGATCTGATACATCCCGGTCATGAACGCCGAGCGGCTCGCGGAACAGACGGGCGCGGTGGTGTAAGCGCGCGTGTAGCGAATGCCCTCGGATGCAAGGCGATCGAGATTCGGCGTGCTGACTTCCTTCTGCCCGTAGCAACCGAGCGCCGGCCCCATGTCCTCGGCAACGAGCCACAGGATGTTCGGCTTGGTCGCGGCCGGCGCGCCAGCGACGAGAAGAAGGGAGAGCAGTGGGATGAGAAATTTCATAACGAGGGAGAGCCCGCGTGTGCGGCACGAAAGACCGTGCCGCAAGCGGGAACCGACTGGCCGTTCAGGCAGCCCTCCGAAAACGACGCAGCCCCGCTTCGGCGGGGCTGCGAAACTGTGACGACGCCACTTTCGGCGTCTTTGAGAACAGAGCGTCAGCTCTGCGGCTGCTGCTCGTTCGGCAGGGTCTTCTGCACGAAGCCCTGGAGCGAACCCATGATCGCCGAAACGAAGAGCGCCACGCCGCCGAAGAGGCTGAGCACTTCTTCTTTCTTGAACTCGATCTTCTGCCCGACCGCGAAACGCTTCGGCACATCGAGCACGCGCCCGGTCATGCCGGCATTGGCTTCACCCGGCTTGGCCTGGGCGGGCTGGATATCGATCGCCATCAGGCGCACAACGAGATCATTGCCCTCGGTCGTGTCGTCCTTGGTCACGCTGCCACCGCGGGCCAATGCCTGGCCGAGCTTGAGGTAGCTCATCACGCCCGCCTCGTTCGGCGAGGCAACGCCGAACAGGTCGCGCAGATGCTTCAGCTTCTCGTCGAAAGGCAGGCGCAGGAAGGTCTGGCGATCTTCGCCGAGGATCTGCTGGAGACGGGTCTGGTCGGTGCTGCCGGTCGCTTTCCATTGCGCGAGCGCGGCGACCGAGCGGGCGTCTTCGAGCAACGGCACGATGAGGCTGAGCACTTCGCCGAGAAGCTGGCGCACCAGCCACACTTCCGCGGCTGGGCGAATGACGTCGAAGCCGATGTGATGCTGCTGCGAAGGCATGAAACGCAGAGCGCGGGAAAATTCATCGTAGTCCTTCTCCGTCTGGCAGCGCAGCGCACCCACGGTGCAGGCGGCGAGATCAAAAGCGCGTTGGACGGCGCCCAGATACTTGAGGCTCATGTCGCCGAGGTTGATCTGGACGGATTGGGGGGCAGGGCTGGTCGTTTCGCTCATAGGTATAAAAATGGGCGGCGAAAGTCGCAGGCTCGGCTGTTTTGGCAAGAGGGAAGGGGGGATGAGAGCCAAGAGCCGAGAGGGCCGCTCGACCTCGTGATTTTTCCCGCGAGAAACGAACCTCGCATGTCGCGCCTCTTCGCGCGCCCGCAACGCGCCCATCCCGGAATCACTTGCTCCTGGCTCTTGGCTCTTGGCTCTTGGCTCTTGCTCCCATCATTTGCCTCTTGGCTCTCGCCGCCCGGCTCACTAGTTTTGCCGGACCATGACCACTGCCGCTGCTCCCGCTTCGCCTTATTCGATGAAAAACCCGTTTCCTGCACTGCACGTGGCCAACATGCAGCTCAACGGCCCGGGGTCGAAAAAGGAAACACGTCATCACGCCATCTCGCTCGAGGGTTCCGGCCTCAGCTACCTGCCGGGCGACGCACTGGGCCTCATGGCTACGAATTGCCCCGAACTGGCCGAGGCGCTCGTAAAGGTGCTCGGCTTGAAGGGCGATGAAGCCGTCCCCGGCAAGGACGGCGCGCCCAAGCCGCTCCTCGACGCGCTCACCAATGACTACGCTATCAATTTCGCCGACAAAAAATTCGTCGAAGCCTGCATTGCGAAAGGCGCCACCGACCTCGCCCCCCTCATCGCGCCGGAGGCCGCAGACAAGCTCAAGACCTACCTCACCGGAAAGGGGGAAGCGCACGATTACCTCGACATCCTCACCGAATTTCCCGCCGTCAAATTCGCACCGGATGAATTTGTGAAGCTTCTGCGCCGCCTGCCACCCCGGCTTTACTCCATCGCCAGCGCGCTCTCCGCGCATCCCGGCGAAGTGCACCTCACCGTGGCCACCGTCCGCTACGACATCCGCGGGCGCGCGCGTAAAGGCGTCGCTTCGACCTTCATGGCCGATCGCTGGCCTTCGGGCTCCACGGCGGGCATCTATCTCCAGAGCCAGCAAAAGCACTTTTTCCTCCCGACCGATCCGCACACCCCGATCATCATGGTCGGTCCCGGCACCGGCATCGCGCCTTTCCGCGGGTTCGTGGCCGATCGCATCGCGTCTGGCGCGCCGGGCAAAAACTGGCTCTTCTTCGGCGAACAAAAAAGCTCGGGCGATTTCTTCTACAAAGACGAGTTCGAGAAGCACATCGCCGGCGGCAAACTCCAGATGACCTGCGCGTGGTCGCAGGATCAGGAGCATAAGGTTTACGTCCAGCACAAGCTGGCCGAGCATGGCGCTGAAGTCTGGAAGTGGCTCGAAGAAGGCGCCGACTTCTTCGTCTGCGGCGACAAAACACGTATGGCCGCCGACGTGGATAAAGCCCTCCACGACCTCATCGCCGCCCACGGCGGGAAGACCGAGGAGCAGGCCAAGGAATACGTCGAAGGGCTGAAGAAGGCGAAGCGCTACAAGCGCGACGTTTACTGAGGACTCAAAATCCGAAGCACGAAATCCGAAATTCGGAACAAATTCGAATGATCGGAAAATGGGAGAAAGGACAAATCAGGGAACGCTCGCCCCGACCGTTTTAGGTATTTCCATCCTTTCCTTATTGTTTCGGATTTCAGATTTCGAATTTCGGATTTCCCATCTCACCGTGTCTAACTCCCCTTCCCTCTCCTCACTCCGCTGCGGTCTCATCGGCACCGGATTTATCGGTCCCGTTCACATCGAAGCGGTCAGGCGCATCGGTGCTCAGGTTACGGCAGTGTGCGGCTCCACGCGCAGTGCCACGGCACTCGCACAGAAATGGGGCGTGCCGGAGGTGTATGGGGACTACGACTATCAGGCGCTGCTGGCGTCGCCGAATGTGGATGTCGTCCATATCACTTCGCCGAACCGCGTGCACGTGGAGCAATCGCTCGCGGCGCTAAAGGCGGGCAAGCACGTCATCTGCGAAAAGCCGCTGGGGATGACGACCAAAGAGACCGCGAAACTGGTGCGGGTCGCGGAGAAGAGCAACCTCGTCTTCGCGGTGAATTACATGTGCCGCTTTTTCCCCGCCGTGCTGCAGATGCGCGCGATGGTGCAGCGTGGCGACCTCGGGCGGATCGTCCACGTGCAGGGGCATTTCTTTCAGGACTGGCTGCTGATGCCGAGCGACTACAACTGGCGTGTGCTGGCCAGCGAAGGCGGCAAGCTGCGCGCCGTCGGCGACATCGGCACGCACTGGATCGACACGCTGGGCTTCATCCTCGGCGACCGCGTCGATTCGGTCTTCGCCACCCTCGGGCGTGCGCATGAAAAGCGGCTGCGCCCGAAAGGCGAGGTGCAGACCTTCGCAAAGCTCGATCCAAAAAAGATGGTCCCCTATCAGGTCGACACGGAGGATTTCGCCAGCGTGCTGCTGAACTATCAAAAGGGCACGCATGCCAATCTCGCCGTGAGCCAGGTCGCCGCGGGCTGGAAGTGTTCCCTCTACCTCGGCCTCTACGGCACCGGGGGCAGTGTGCGGTGGAATCTGGAGCAACCCAACGAACTCTACGTCGGCCGCCGTGACGAACCGAATCAGATCCTGCAGCGCGCCACCGCTGGCTTCACTGAGGACATCGCCGGTTTCACCGACTATCCTGGCGGCCATCCGGAAGGTTTCTCCGACGCACACAAGATGCACTATCGCGCGGTTTATCAGCACATCGCGAGCGGTCGGAAATCAGCACCTTTGTTCGCCTCAGCGGCGGACGGGCACGAGGAGATTCGCGTGTGCGAAGCGATCCTCAAGAGCAGTGCGGCGCAGCGCTGGGTCAAGTTGGGGCGGTAGGCGGAGCGGCCTGAAGGTTGGACGCCGACAGCAAGCGACGTCTACAGCCGCGCCCACGTGCCCCGCACGATGACAACCGCATCGACGCTCCCCGGCGGTGGCGTGCTGCTGAACATCGTGTCGTAGTTCCAGCGGCGTTTCGGCGGGCTGTAGATATCACCCGTGTTCCATTTGCCAATGAACGTCTTGCTCTGGAACAGTTCCACCATCGATCCGTAATAAGTCATCGACTTGTTCGACCAGTTTTCGAGGAACCGCGGAAAGTTATTCGCCCCACCGGAGTAGCCATAGGCCGCCGCACCACCCGATCCATCCCGATCGAAACCGGAGGGAATAAATCCGGACATGATCGCCGTGTTGATCGTGGTGTTCGATGCGACTCGGTTGCTCAGCGAAGATGAACTACTTGCGGCATTGCTGTCCTTCCACGCATTCGAGAGAAACATGACCGCATCGGCGATCACGGCAGAAGGCTTGCGGCTGTAGCCAGACACCATCGGGCTGTCGGTGTTATCGGGATTCCCCGTGCTGTTCGCCGGGACGTTGGTCGAGTTCGGGGTGCCATCGGTTTGATAGGTCGTCCCGGTATTGTAATCGCCCTGAATATAGACGGGGTTCTGGCTGGCGACGGTCAGGCCATTGGTCGGCAGCGTTCCCCCTTTCTGCAATCGGACCGTCCTTGGCTCGGTATCGCCGGTGGAAGTCGGGGTGACGTCCTGCACATAAAGCACGCCGTTGAAACCAGCGGCTCCATTCAACTCGGGCGTGACCTTGGAAACATCCACGTTCACCACGTCCACCATCTTGTTTTCGCGCTCATCCCAGATGGAATTTTTCGTAAGGGCTTTCTTGATGTTATCTACCTGCGTGCTGGTCAGCGTGGCGCCGTTCTGAGTCGAGACCGAGATCACGCTATTGTAGTTGGGGTTCGTGCCGGTGGTCGTGATCGTCTTGCCATTCACGGAGACGATGACGCCGGCTTTGTTATAGAGGCGGCGCTTGGCGATTTCTTTCGGATCGGTGGCTGAATTCACCGGGGGTTCGATCAATTCATGATAGGAATCGTTGTCAGGGTTGCCATCCGAGTCGCCATCCGGCCCAATCAATTGCCCATCGGCGGCGAGCGGACCGCTCGGGGGAGCGTCCAGCACGGCGGCCGGCTTGTTGCCGAGCGGCTCATAGCGGGTGACCTTGGAAAGCTGATCGGATATCCCTCCGCGGGAAAACGTGGGCGCTTCCATGTTGCCTGCGGTCGTGCCGGACCAGGCCAGTCCACCGATCGGCGGTTCGGTGGCAGTATAACCGGCGTAGTCGTCGTTGCCTCCCGCATAGGAGATATTTCCTTGGAACTCGAGTTCCACCCCGGATTGATCTTTCGATCCGCTCAGGAGCAATCGCGAGTTGCTGTGCACCAATCCGCCGACAATCATCGGCGCGGGGCGATAAATTTCGAGATCGTGCTCGAAGAAATACATCGCCTGGAAGAGAGGCACCTCGATGTATTGAAAGAGGCGGCGCGTGCCCGCGCCCGCCCGCATGTTCGCCTCCTTGGAAAGACCGCTGCTCGTCCGCAATCTCACACTGGCGAGGTAGTTGTAGGCGTATCCGCGCCACCCCGGGTAATCCGGCAAAGAGACCAGCAAGCGACCCGGCGGGGCACTGACGGGCACGCCCATGTAATCGACCAGCGTTACCTTCCAAGTTCCGTCCCCATCGGGGTCATTGGTCGGCAGGGTGGTGTAGCCGGCCGGGATCGCCGTGGTCGGTGTAAGGCCATTCAGTTCCGACAAGGCCAAAGCGGTCGCCTTGTCATTATTATCGAAGGTCGCTCCCAAAGGCGCCCCCTTGGCCAGCGTGGATGCCTTCCACACCCCGAAAGCATACTCGATCAATCCATCCGCGACCCGCTCGGTCTCGGCGTAGTCGTTGGAGCGGGCGCTCATGCGGGCGCTTCCCGTCGTTCGCTGGACCACGAGGGCCGCGATGCTGACTGTGACCGCTACCAGGATCAGAGCCGCCACGATCGCCTGACCAGACTGCGCGTGCGATCGCTCGCCCGAGTGGATGGGATCTAAAAAAACGGAGCGCGCCTGACGAAAGGCAGATGGATGGAGGCACATAGGCCTTCCCTTTCGAGCATACCCCGTTCAACCACGGCATTCTCCAACTACCACGAAATTAGTGCATTCAATGTAGTTTTGTGCCGCTCATGTATGTGGGTGAAAACCCTACAAACATGACGCACTGGCACGTCCGAACCCAAAGTCGCCCCCGGTCCTTTCTCCAGCGGAGCGGTTCAGTTCAGCCCCTGCTCTTCCGACTGACTGAGCAAATGCCAGTCGCGGATCATGTTCACGCCGCGGCTGGAAACCGCCTCGAAATCCTTTTGAAAGGAACCGGCTTTCACCACGATCTGCTGCCGCACCCCGATATTCACAAATGTGATGCTCTCCCGCATCGGCACGCCGGCAATGGAATAGCTGAAAACAAACCGATACGATGTTCCCCCTTCGATGGACTCGGGAAACGACGCCGCTTCGTCCCGCACGACTGATTCGGCGCTCTGCGGCAGCAAACTCACCGCCGCACGCTGATACTGCACCAAGTTTTCGCCCTCGAAGGTCATCGCGGGTTTGAGAGGTGAGGTGACAAATGAAACCGACGCTCCCTGGATTCCCTTGAAGCGAACCTGCGTGCCGCCCGCGGTCGCCGACACCTCGGCGTCCGAGTCGAGGCTCATACAAAACTTCTTGCCGGCATCGACAAACTGCAACCGCCGGAGAGCGAACCCGCCGATGCTAATGCTGGCGGAGTTGGGTGAAAGATCCACGTCTCCCCAGGCGGCCGTGAGCGCGAGACCAAGGATCGAGAAATAAATCGGAAGACGCATGAAAATTAAAGTCGCGCCCAGGTGCCACGAATAATAACGACCGCATCGACGCTCCCGGGCGGCGGCGTGGTGCTGAACATCGTATCGTAGTTCCAGCGGCGTTTCGGCGGGCTGTAGATATCCCCCGTGTTCCACTTGCCGATGAACGTCTTGCTCTGGAACAGTTCCACCATCGATCCGTAATAAGTCATCGACTTGTTCGACCAGTTTTCGAGGAACCGCGGAAAGTTATTCGCCCCGCCGGAGTAACCATAGGCCGCGGCGCTCCCCGAGCCATCCGGATCGAAACCCGATGGAAGGAACCCCGACATAATGGCCGTGTTGATCGTGGTGTTCGATGCGACTCGGTTGCTCAGCGAAGATGAACTACTTGCGGCATTGCTGTCCTTCCACGCATTCGAGAGAAACATGACCGCATCGGCGATCACGGCAGAAGGCTTGCGGCTGTAGCCAGACACCATCGGGCTGTCGGTGTTATCGGGATTCCCCGTGCTGTTCGCCGGGACGTTGGTCGAGTTCGGGGTGCCATCGGTTTGATAGGTCGTCCCGGTATTGTAATCGCCCTGAATATAGACGGGGTTCTGGCTGGCGACGGTCAGGCCATTGGTCGGCAGCGTTCCCCCTTTCTGCAATCGGACCGTCCTTGGCTCGGTATCGCCGGTGGAAGTCGGGGTGACGTCCTGCACATAAAGCACGCCGTTGAAACCAGCGGCTCCATTCAACTCGGGCGTGACCTTGGAAACATCCACGTTCACCACGTCCACCATCTTGTTTTCGCGCTCATCCCAGATGGAATTTTTCGTAAGGGCTTTCTTGATGTTATCTACCTGCGTGCTGGTCAGCGTGGCGCCGTTCTGAGTCGAGACCGAGATCACGCTATTGTAGTTGGGGTTCGTGCCGGTGGTCGTGATGGTTGAGCCGTTCACCGAGACAATGACGCCAGCTTTGTTATAAAGGCGGCGTTTGGCGATTTCGGTAACGTCGTTGGTGCCCGAGGGGGGTTCAATCAACTCGTGGTAGGAATCATTGTTGGGATTACCGTCGGAATCGCCGTCCGGACCGATCAACTGGCCATCGGGCGCGAGCGGACTAGTCGGGGCGGCATCGAGCACCGCGGCGGGCTTGTTGCCGAGGGGTTCGTAGCGAGAGACTTTGGAGAGCTGCGCCGATTCGCCGCCCCGGGAAAAAGTGGGCGCCTCCATCGTGCTGGCGGTGGAACCCGACCAGGCCAGGCCACCGATGGGCGGCTCGGTGGCGGTGTAGCCCTTATAAGTATCGTTTCCACCCGCATAAGAAACGTTTCCTTGAAACTCCAACTCGACGCCACTCTGGTCACTGGAGCCACTCATCAAGAGCCGGGAATTGCTATGCACCAGACCACCCACGATCATCGGCGCCGGACGATAAATTTCGAGATCGTGCTCGAAGAAATACATGGCCTGAAACAGAGGCACTTCGATGTATTGGAAAAGCCGGCGCGTGCCCGCGTTGGCTTTCATCTTTTCATCCTTGGAGAGGCCGGTAGCGGCGCGCAGCCGAACACTCGCGAGGTAGCTGTAAGCATAGCCACGCCAGCCAGGGTAATCCGGCAAGGCAACCAGCAGGCGGCCCGGCGGCTGAGTGACGGGCACTCCCATGTAATCCACCAGTTGCACCTTCCACGTCCCATCGCCGTCGGAGTCATCGACCGGGAGGGTAGAATATCCAGCCGGGATCGCGGTGGTGGGGGTCAGGCCGTTTAACTCGCTCAGAGCGAGGGCCGTGGCCGTTCCGTTGTTATTAAAGGTCGCGCCCAGCGGAGCCCCTTTCGCCAGCGTCGCAGTCTTCCATGCCCCAAAAGCATATTCAATGAGACCGTCGGCGGTCCGTTCGGTCTCCGAATAGTCGTTGGACCGAGCACTCATCCGGGCGCTGCCGGCGCTTCGCTGGACGACAAACGCCGCGAGGCCGACCGTGACTGCCATGAGGATCAGCGCAGCAACGATGGCTTGTCCGGATTCCGTCGAAGATCGAGAGTTGGTCTTCATAATTAGTTATTGCGTGGTGCGCGGACGAAACCGCGATGGAAGATTTACGAGCAGTTGGAAGTAGGTGTAATAGTTGGCGTATCTATCGTTACCAATTCCCTGTTTATTGTCTCGCTCACGCACTCGCAGCGTCGATTGGACCATCTTGTCGCCATTGTAATCCAGAATGGAAAATGGCTTGTCCTCGCCGGTGAGAATGCCGATCTGGTTGCATAGAACGGTATACTTCGTCTTGTCACTCAGCGTCGGCATCGGTTCGAAATCCTTGTAGTAGCGAAGTTCGCGAAACAAGTTGCCTTTAGGATCGAAAACGTCCGCGACCAGAAAGGCCTGATTACGGATCACCTTCACCATCTGAGGCTGATTCACACTCCAACTGATCGTTTTTCCAATCGCTGCGGTGAAGGTCAGCCCCACCTTATACCAGTTAGCATTGGTCGCATCCCGAGCTCCGACCGAGGAAATCTGCCAGCGAATCTGACTTCCGTCGGGCTGGGGAATCTGGAGGATATAACCTTCAGCAAGCACAGCCGTGCCACTTGCCGAAGGGGTCAGATGCTGCACGTGGGTCAGATTATACTTCGGATAGAAAACATTAATCGACGTCGCCGTGGAACTGATCGTGCCGGCGGCCAGCGGGTTGTTCGCGGTCTGAGGCGATTCAAGCACGTAGGGTTCAGCAACCACCTGATCGAATTTAAAGCCCGCAGCCGGGCCGGTCAGGGTGCCCGTCATCGGCGTCGTGACCGCCGTCACCGGGCCGCTCACCGTGGCGCCGGTAGTGTCAATCAAAGTAGCGACATTGTTCGCCCCGGCCAATTGATGAGCCATGCGATCGAAGGCCAACCGCAAATCCTCGTGCGAACGGTTCAGATTGGAATTTTTGGTCGCGAGGGTCATTCCGGAAAGCAAAAAACTGTAGCTGACCGCACCCAGCACGGCCACGAGGAGCGTATAGATGCTTAGCTCGATCAGGGTAAACCCTAGTTGGGAAGTGCGCTTCGCTCGCATAACTTAATCGTCGATTGCCCGCATGGTGCTCATCTGCACGACCTGGGTTCGGTTTTGGAAAGTGTAGGTGAGCGAGAATCTGATCAGCCGAATATCCGCGCCCTGCGTGTTCGTCACCGCCGTGACCGTGCGGGTCATGGTGGCCGGGATCATGGTGTAAGAGACGTCGCTCGGATCCTTCGAGATGAGCAACGCAACTTTGTTCGTCCCTTCACCGTTCACGTTGTTGCCGTCGTCGTCGTAGGTCACGCCAGTGCCGGCGGTAATCGCCAGCACGGAAGGAGTCACGGTCGAGTCCCAGCGGAGAGTGAGTGCATTATCCAGATTGCGCTGAATAACGATCCGGGCAGCGGTCAGCACACGGTTGGAAGCAGCCATCCGAGTCGAGACGAGAAACATCTGAGTGACACCAACGGCGATCGTCATCACCATAGCCGTCGCCATCACCGCTTCCATCATGGCGATACCGGCGCGCGAGGACCGCAGGCGGCGCAGACCGGCCTGGGCGGAAGATTTGATCGTTGGAAGCTCGAAACGCATTCGTCTGCCTACAGAAAGCATATCGCGTTCACACCCACCGCAGATTTTGTGCGATCTACTCCTAAAGGAGTATGCGAAGGGGCTCGGGCGCGGCCTGTTTTCACAGGAAGAAGGGGTAGCGGCGCGGCATGTTGAAAGGGCCAGAATGACCCACACCACCCGCCTTCAACAGAAGAAAATCGGAATTTCAGGGCATCCCCCGACCTGAATAGACCGGCAAGGTTCCTGCTTGCCACTTTCGGGTAATAGGCGCAGCCAGCTTTTCTCAACGGCTCGGCTTTTGCTGGGAATTGCAGTCAATAAAATATGAGACACAACCGTCATCAGGCGCTTTCGGCGTTCACGCTGGTGGAAACGGCGGTAGCTGCGGCGGTCATTCTCATCTTCTCGCTAGGAGCCCTCCTCACCATGACCGCGGTGAATCGGCAGGCGAACATCGCCCGCTCCCAGACCCTCGCGCTCGCCCTCGCCCAGCAGAAGATCGACGAGGTTCTCACCGTCCCCTGGCAACTGAACAGCACTCGTCCCGCTCTCCTGACGCCGGGCACCACCACTGACTCGAACTTCGGCCTCGGCGACGATCCTCTTAACGCCCAGACCGGTCTGGGCAGCGCCTACACCACGCTCGATATCCGGATCAAGGCCGACCGCACCACGACCGTCACCGATCTTTCGAGTCGCATGGTGAAAGCGGTCGTCACGGTCGTTTATACCTACCGCGGCAAGAGCTACAACGTGTCGCTCACCACCATCCGCGCGGCAGACACCATCTGACCCCATGCGCACCCGCCTTCGCTCCTGCACGGGATTCACCTTGGTCGAACTGCTCGTCACCGCGGGCGTGGTCGGCATCATTTCGCTGGTGTTGATCGCCTACACCTCCACGTCGATGCGGCTGATCATTCGCAACCTCGCGACCAATCACAGCCACGACAACATCCGCGTCTCCACGCAGCGAATGCTCTCCGATCTGCACGAAGCGGGATCGCGGTTCGTCCTCGTGAACTTCGACGGCAGCAACTACACCGACACGGCCTCGGCAGCTTCGAGCGATGTGGATACCATGACGGGCAAATACATCAGCAACCGCACGAACGGAGTGCGATTTTACGACTTCGCCGGCGGCCCTTACAAGCTCACGCAAAACGCCGCGGCGAGCGATACCGATCTCTCTTTCGACTTCGGCGTGGGAGGAAATTTACCCTACGTGCCGCAGGCGGGAGACCGCTTCACACTCCCCTTGATTGCCCGTGAATATCAAATCACCTCGGTCATCACGGCGCCGACCACCGGTAACACCGTCGGGAAAATCCGTTGCGATGCAAACCCGGGCATCGGTTTTCAGCTCAGCGTCGGCACAGGCAAAATGACCACCGCGTGTTTCTATCGCAAAGCTGCCTACGTGGTCTGGAACCAGGAACTGCGCTTTTATCCGAACTTCGAGGGAGCCAACCGGAGCACGTATCGCCTCGTGCGGAGCGACATCACTTCGCCGAAGCCCTTTGGGCTGCTCTTCGACACGAGTTCGAGCCTCATCTCCGACCAGCTCAAGCTGCGCATCTCGATGGAATGCTCCGACCAGCGTTATAGCGCTCACCGGCTCCCGGACAGCACCGCCACGCTTCAGGCCGTCATCCCGCCGCGCAACGTCCCCCCGTCCCTGACCAACACCAACTGAATCAACCAATGAAAAACACACGCCTCGGCAGCGCCTTGCTGGCGGTGCTCTTTTCCATGATCGTGATCTCCACCTTCGTCGGGATCATCTACTCCGTGACGAACCACAACGCGCGCATCACCTGGCGCGCCTCCAATCGGCTGGCCGCTCACGCCTATGCCGACGGGGTGCTGGAGTCGCTCTACGATCAATGGCGCAATGCCATGATCACCGTGACGGATTCGACCGACCGCTCCGGCGGCCTTTCCACGAGCGCGCTCGCGGCCAAACTCTCGCTCCCGAGCAATAGCAATCTCCCGCTTCCGCCGAACGTGACGCTCGTGAGTTGGAGCGTGAAAGCATCCGACCCCATGCTCGCACCGGTCAGCCCCGACACCAATCGCCCGGTCCCCGAGAACGGCACCAACTCCAGCCTGCGGGTCCGTCTCTACTACGTCGCCCAGGTGACGATGACCTATGCGGGGCCGACCGGTCCATCGTCCACGACGGTGCAAAGAATTTTCGTCCGGGCCGGGCGCAATCTTTTCGACAACTTCTTTTTCGGCACCCAGCCGATCACTGAATTTCACCCCGGTGCGCCGATGTATGTCGATGGCACGGTTTACGTCGGGGGCGACCTCTACACCGCGCACAACGACCTCCATTTTCTCAAGGACGTCACCTACATCGGCTCGCAGACGCTCAACTATAAGGGCACGTCCACCTCCGATCCTCTCCGTGACCCGCGTTATAACAACGCTCCCACCATCACCAACAGCGGCCTGAGCGATAACTGGGATACCAACAACCCGCCCCACGTCGGCACCGAGCAGAAATTGCTCGATACCCCTCGGACGTCACTCGACCCACGCTTCCTCGACGATCCGACGAGCAATGACAATTCGCCGACCAACCCCGACGGCACGACGGCGGACACGAACCCGAACAACGACGGTTATCACGAGATGATCGAAGAAAAGGTCTCGGGCTACAGCGATCCGCTGCAGATCGACGATCCCAACAGCACCAGCACTTCCGCTGCGAGTGAGCGCCTCGCCGCCAACGCCGACTACCGCATCGCCGTGGACGCAAGCAACAACGTCTCGGTCTATCGCGGCACCGGCACCACCGCGCTCAATCCCGCCACCCACCCGGATGCCGCCGCCATCATCGGCGCCATCACGACCAACACCGCCATCAAGGACGTGCGCGATGGGGACAACGTGCGGCTCGTGAGCGTCGATGTTTCCAAGATCACCGGCGCAGGCAGCGTCCTGCAGGACACCGTGGGCGGTGGCGACGGACTGCTGCTTTACGTAAAGGACACCAGCGTCGGCAGCAGCGTGACGACCAAGGTCGTCGATACGGTCAGCGGCGCGAAGGTGCAGGACGTCACCAGTTCGCGCTCGCGAGGCGTGCGCCTCTACAATGGTTCCAAGCTACCCGCCAACGGACTCACCGTGGTCTCGCCAAATCCCGTTTATATCCAGGGCGACTACAACTCCGGGCGGAGTGTCTCCGGCACCTCGACCACCGAGCCTCCCTCGAATACCGCCACCAGTTACACCCCGCCGAACGACAAGCCCAGTCCCGTCGTCTCCGGTTTTGGGCGCGCGATTTCCGCCGTGGTCGGCGATGCGGTCAATATCCTCTCCAACGGCTGGAACGACGCGAACTCCGTCAACGGCAACGCCCGCAACGCCAACAACACCACCATCAATACCTGCATCGTCGCCGGCAACGTTCCCTCGACGGCTTCCAGCTACAGCGGCGGTATCGAGAACTTCATTCGCTTCCACGAAAACTGGAGCGGCGATTACCTGACGATCTATGGCTCGCTGGCGCAGCTCTACTCGAGTCAGCAGGCTACCCGCCCGTGGAGCGCGGCCGATTACAGCCCGCCCAACCGCCGTTGGTATTACGACGACAAACTCCAGGACAGCAACCCGCCTGGATTTCACGTGGCGCGGGTGTATGAGCGCGGACGGTGGATTGCCCGTTAGTCATGAAGCATCTGGTCTGGCTCATTTTTCCGCTGCTCCCCTGCCGGGCCGCGGCGCTGGATCTCACCCCACGCGAGGGTAGCCGCAAACTGGAAGGGATGAACCTCCCGGTGCTCTATTTTACCGACACCACCAAAAGCATCCGCTATCAGCCTCCCGGCAACTGGGCCTTCAGTGGCGGAGGCGATTTGCTCACCTTCAAGCCGCGCGGAGTGGAAGAAGCTGACATGATCTGGCAAATCGTCCGCCGCAGACCGGAGGAAGTCCCCGCCACTCCTGAATCTGCCCCCGTCCTTGCCAAACAGGCCCAGACGCTCGTCCCGCCCGGCGTCGAGGAGTTGAAGCTCGAAACCCGTCCCAGCCCTTTTACGCTCAATGGCAAAGGGAGCTGGGAGTTCTGCTTCACCTACACGCTCGGCGGCCGGAGCTTTGGCAAATCGGTGTGCCTGTGCGACCTCACGCCGACGGAGCGGCTCTATATCATCATTTCAGCGCGCGGGGCCGATTTTCCGGCCATTCGCGACGCGGGCATCAGCAGCCTGTTTAGCTGGCAATAGCCGCCGCAATCGCGTTGCCCATCTCGGACGTGCCCACCTTCTGCGTGCCTTCCGTCCAGATGTCGCCGGTCCGCAAACCGGATTGGATCGCGCCTTTGACGGCGTTCTCGATCGCATCGGCCGCCGCCGGTTCCCCCAGCGAATAGCGCAGCATCATGGCGGCACTGAGGATCTGCGCGATCGGATTGGCAATGCCCTTGCCGGCGATATCCGGCGCGGTGCCGCCGCTCGGCTCGAACAGGCCGAAACGTCCGGTCGGCGTTTCCTTCAGCCCAAGGCTCGCGCTCGGCAGCATGCCGAGACTGCCGGCGATCATCGCCATCTCGTCGCTGAGGATGTCGCCGAAAAGATTCTCGGCCAGCACGACATCGAACCCACGCGGGTTCTTGATAAGCTGCATCGCGGCGTTGTCCACGTAGAGGTGGCTCAGTTGCACGTCCGGATACGACTTCGAAACTTCGATCAGCGTGCGGCGCCAGAGCACCGAGTTTTCCAGCACGTTTGCCTTGTCCACCGAGGTGAGGCGTTTGTCGCGGCCCTGCGCCGCTTTGAAGGCCACATGGGCGATCCGCACGATCTCGCTCTTTTTATAAACCATCGTGTCCACCGCAATGGTGTCGCCATTCTCTTCACGCGAATACTTCGGCTGGCCGAAATAGAGGCCGCCGGTCAATTCGCGCACGCAGAGGATATTGAACCCGCCCGCCACCAGGTCGCTACGCACCGGCGAAGCGTGGGTCAGTTCAGGGAAACAGACGGCCGGGCGCAGGTTCGCGAAGAGCGCGAAGTGTTTGCGCAGCGGCAGTAGCGCCGCACGCTCGGGTTGTTCATTCGGCGGAAGCGATTCCCACTTCGGTCCGCCCACCGAACCGAAAAGAATCGCGTCGCTCGCTTCGCACCCGCGGATGGTTTCCTCCGGCAGCGCCTTGCCGTCCACGTCGATCGCAATGCCACCAACGCGGGCCTCGGTGAAGGCAAACTTCAGGCCGAATTTCGTCTCGATGGCGCCGAGCACTTTGATCGCCTCGGCCATCACTTCGGGTCCGATGCCGTCGCCGGCGAGCACTGCGATTTGGAAAGTCTTCATAAGGGTGGTGTGGGAAAAAGGGCGCGCAGCCTACCCAAGCCAGGCGTCTTGCCAAGGACGGAGCGCGGTCTACCCAAACCGCCTCGATCGCCCACGCTTGCCCTGTCTGCCCGCTCCGCCTAAACACGGGCTCATGTTCCGCGCCGCCCTGCTCTTCTCCCTCTTCGGCTTGACCGCATTTGCGGCTGACTCGGTGCCGATCTTCAACGGACGCGACCTGACGGGCTGGGACGGCGACCCGCGGCTTTGGTCGGTGAAGGATGGAGTGATCCGCGGCGAGACGACGCTGCAGGCGCTGCCAAAAGGGAACACCTTCCTGATCTGGCGCGGCGGCGTGCTGAAAGATTTCGAGTTGAAGCTCCAGTTCCGCATCCAGAACGGCAACAGCGGCGTGCAATACCGCAGCAAGGACCTCGGCCACTGGGTCGTCTCGGGCTATCAGGCCGAGATTGAAAACAAGCAGGGGAAGGTCGGTTTCCTCTACGAAGAAAAAGGCCGCAAATTTCTCGTAAACGTTGGCGAAAAAGTCGAAGCGGGCGCCGACCACAAACTCAAAGTTGTCGGCTCCCTGGGCGACAAAAACCGCGACTTCATCGCCAAAGGTTATTACCGGGAGAAGACGTGGAACGAATATCGCATCGTGGCACGCGGAAACCACGTGCAGCATTTCCTCAACGGCTTCCAGACCATCGACCTCGTCGATAACGATCCGGCCCGTTTGTCCGAAGGCATTCTCGCCTTCCAGATTCATGCCGGTCCACCGATGCTGGTTGAGTTCAAGGACGTGCTGCTGAAGGCGCAGTGAGCGATCGAGCGCCCCTACTGAATCGGCAGCATCAGTTTCACCCGCTCCTTGCCGCGGAGCACCGTCGTCTTCACCTGCTCGCCGGGGTTTTTGGCAATGAGGCGCCCGATCACTTCGCCTTCGCTGAGGCGGCTTTTGGCGCCGTCGATCTCGACGATCACGTCGTCCTTTTGAAATCCGGCTTTTCCCGCAGCGGCGTGTTTGCCGAATTTGCCCACGGCGATGGCGGAAAGCGCGAGCCCATCACGCGAAAGGCCGCGGTTCGTGCGCTCTTCGTCGCTCAGATCGGCGAGGCGCAGACCACCCAGCGCCATGCCACGCATGCCCCAGGTGCCGACGCGTGAGTTGATATCCGAGCTGGTCCGCCAGCCCGCCGGGAGGTGGAAGCTGAGCGGGCGCTCGGCTTCACCGTGGCGAATGACGACAGGCAACTCGCCCGCGTCGGGAGCGGTGTGCAACGCCCAACTCACATCGGCGATCGAGATGAGCGACTGGCCGCCGAGTAAGACAAGCTCATCGCCTGCCTGCATGCCGGTGCGAGCGGCGACGGAATCGGGAGCGACCGATTCGACGCGCGTAGCGCGGTCGGCCGCGAGAGTCAGGCCGATGGTTTCCGGCGCGGGCTGCGGGTAGATCCACGTTTGCGGGATGGTCTGCCCGCGATCGCGAAAGGACGTGCGAATGGCGTCGCCGATCATGTGGCAATGCACGCAACTCGCGGAGACTTTGCCCTCCCAATCGAGCGCGATCTTATAACGCGCGGACAGCGCGGGGATCTCCACCGGGGTCTTGAATGGAATTGGCAGCCCCTGCTTGCCGGCGAGCAAAGATCGGTTGGCAGGGTAGCCGCGATGAATCGCCATGGCTCCTTCGAGCGCGCGCCTGTAACCCGCCGTGGTCTTTTCCTGGGGATCGCGCTGATGTTTCCACGAGCCATAGCGACCATACACCGTGCCGTCGCCATTGAAGAATAACGCGGAAAAGGAAAGGTCGTAGTCGAACTGGAAGCGCGCCAGATCGAGCGCGTTCGCATTAATCACCCGGACGCAGACAAACTGCTGGTGCAACGGGGCCAGCTCGGGGTTCTCGGCGGCGACTTCCTGATCGATCCCCATGCATGCCATGCAGGGCACGCAGCGCAGGACGACGAGCAACGGTTTACCCGTGCGCTTCGCCTCGGCGAACCCGACCTCGACGTCGTTGTAAATCCAGCGCGTTCCCTTCTCCATCGCCGCCCGATCCTTGCGCACCGCGCCCTCACGATCGGGGACCGTTTCGGCGAGACCCGAAACCGCGAGGAGCAAGAGCAAAAGGAAAGTGGGGGCTTTCATGGGGAACTAAGAATGATGAATTAAGAATTCTCCGCGAGCAAGCCGCGCGACGAAGACGTGGGCTCCGTCTCCATTCTTAACTTTTAATTCTGAATTCTTAACTCCTTATGAAATCCGCTGCGTCTTCGGAACCACCTTGGGCACCGCCGCCGGCGAGCCGGGCCGAGCGGGGAAAGGTTTGAGCGGTGCGGTCGCTTTCGGCTGGGTAACGGTCGTCGCCGATGCGGCCTGCAATGGAATGGGCGGCTTGCCCGGGGTCGCCGGTTTTGCCGAAGCGGCGGCGGGCACTGCCGGGGCGGAAGGCGCCACGGGTTTGGCTCGCTGGAAGAGCGGCTGGGCGAGGTCCGGATCGAATTTCGGCTCAGCCGCTTTCGGGCGCGCTTCGGGCGGGGTGACCGCTGCCTTCGGCTGGGCCGGTGCCGGCGCGGCCGGCGTGGAGGCCGCGGCAGGTTGGGCGGGGCTCGCCTTCACCGGAACGACGCGGACTGCGGGAGCCGCGGTGCGCGACTTTTCAAATTCACGCTGGAGGACATCGCGGTCATGCCGGATCACGGCCAGTTCGGATTTCAGCCGCTCGATCTCGCGATCCCGCTCGCCGACGATTTCAACCAGCGACGTATTCTCTCCGACCACACGATCGAAGTCGGCCTGCGGCACCATCGCGCCCGCGCTTTCCGCGTGAGCTTTCAGCAGCGCCTCGCGCTCGTGGCGCATGGCCTCCACCTGCTTCTTCAAATCCGCCACCTCCCGGATCAGCCCCTCGCGTTCGGACTGCGAGATGAGGTGGATCGACTCGGCCGTTTCCTCGGCACCGTTCGGATCGAATTCGCACTCCACTCCGCCAAACGCGATGCGGCAGGCTTCGCGCAGATGGAAATCGCTCACGGCCTGTCCGTTCACCATCAGGCCATTCGTCGCCTCGAGATCGTGAAGCCGGTAGTGGTCGCCGTCTTCGACAATCTCGGCGTGATGAGCGGAGACGGTGCGGTCGCGAATTTGCACGGTGTTATCGGGCAGACGCCCAATGGTGATGCGGCCGCCGCGTAGCGGCACGGGCACGGTGGTTCCGGATTCGGGAAAAGGAATGCGAAGGGTCGCCATAGCGGAGGGTTTCGGAAATTATAGCGCACGCGGATGCATGGGAAAGTTTTGATCTCGCCCGATGACCGTAACGGTTTTGTAATCGCGGCATGAAGCCGCTCGCTCTTCTTCTCGGCCTCGTCTGCTGCGCCGCGGCGATGGATCGAGTGCATGTATCAGGAAACGGACGTGGGTTTGTCCTGAATCCATCGGGCGCGACCTTCCATCCGTGGGGATTCAACTACGGCAATGGAGGGCGGCTGATGGAGGATTTCTGGGACACGGACTGGAAAACACTCGCGGACGATTTTGCCGAGATGCACGCACTCGGGGCCAACGTGGTGCGCGTGCATCTGCAGGTCGGGAAATTCATGGATGCGCCGGATCAGCCGAATGCCCACGGCCTCGCGCACTTTGCACGACTGTTGCAGCTCGCGGAGGAGACAGGGCTGTATCTCGACGTGACGGGGCTGGCTTGTTATCGGCCCAGCGACACGCCCGCCTGGTATGATGCGCTCGACGAAGCGGGGCGCTGGGCGGCGCAGGCCGCGTTTTGGGAAGCCATCGCGGAGGCGGGCGCAAAAAGCCGCGCGGTATTCTGCTACGATTTGATGAACGAGGCGATCTCCCCCGCGGGCAAACGCGAGCCGGGACAATGGCGCTCGGGCAGTTCGTTCGGGGGTTACGATTTTCTGCAATACATCGCGCTCGATCCGGCAGGACGCTCCCGCGAAAAGATTGTCTCGCAGTGGGTCGAGCGGATGACGACGGCCATTCGGAAACACGATCGCGAGGCGCTGATCACGGCGGGGCTGCTGCCGTGGTCGCGGAAGCTCGGGCATTTGTCCGGCTTCGTGCCGGAGAAAGTCGCCGGGCAGTTCAACTTCATCGCCGCGCACATCTACCCGGACGAGAAGCTGCCCGAGGAGGCGATGGAGGC
Organism: Chthoniobacteraceae bacterium; assembly: GCA_044226525.1. Lineage (GTDB taxonomy): Bacteria > Verrucomicrobiota > Verrucomicrobiia > Chthoniobacterales > Chthoniobacteraceae > VFJQ01. The sequence continues at coordinate 122,265 of JBGAGV010000022.1, forward strand.
GCTACGCGTGTGCGCGGCGGGCAAGCCGGTAGTGATCGAGGAGATCTTTCCTCTATCGTGCGGAGTGCCGCAGCTCGAAAAATTTCTACGCGATTCACGCGAGGTCACTTGCGGATGGGTCGGACATTACGGCGGCCAGCCGATCGCGGAACTCGACACCTTGGAACGCGCCGGGAAACTTACACTGTCCCAGGCGATCTATCGCGAATGGCAGCGGCTGATGGTGCGGCTGAAGCCGGAGCTGGCGCCGGAGGCCAAATGAAGGCTGGCACTCGCCAACTCACGGGCGGCCACGGGCACGGAGGGTGATCTTCCTTCACGCATGGGATCAGCCGACCTCCACGTTCACACCACTGCCAGCGACGGGATGATGAGCCCCGCGATGGTGCTCAACTTTGTGTCCGTGGCGACGCCGCTCGATACCATCGCGATCACCGACCACAATACGATGGATGGCTGGGAACGGGCGCGCGACTTTGCCACTCGACCCGAGAACGATCACCTGCACGAGTTGGAACTCATCCCTGGCATCGAGGTTTCCAGTCGCGACGGGCACATTATCGGCCTGTGGATCGAACGCCCGATCCCCCGCGATCTCGACGCCGCGGAAACGGTGGCAGCCATCCACGAGCAGGGCGGCATCGCGCTGGCGCCTCACCCCTTTGCATGGCTTCCCGGACTGCCGGAGTTTGCCGGGGTTGGCCGTAAATTTCTCGAGATCGCCTTCGACGCCGTCGAGACCCGCAATTCTACTCCCACCGAGTTGCTCAACAACCACCGCACCACCCGGGTGAACCGCACCCACTCGCATCCCCGGTCGGAATACGGCGGGAGTGATGCACACTTTCTCTGGGCCATCGGGCGCACCTGGACGGAATATCCTGGCCGCGGTGCCGGCGATCTGCGCACCGCGCTCTGCAACGGACACTCGCAAGCCAACGGTCTGCCGTGGGGCCCGCTGAGCCTGCTGACCTACTGCCGCGATCGGCTACGCTGGTTTCTGTTCTGCCGCCGCCACGGCGTCCGGCTCCATGATCTGTGAACCAGTCGCCGATTCGATCACGACATGCTTTCCGGTGAGGCGCGCGAAGGGCTCGATCATCTGACCGACAATACCCTGCGGGAAGTCTTCGGTGACGCCGAAGTTTTCCGGGTAGCGACCTTTCGGCATGTAGTAGGTGCCGAAGAGGCGGTCGATGAAGGCAAAGAGCCCGGCGAAGTTTTTGTCCCACGCCTCGCGGTCTTTGGAGTGGTGCCAGCGATGGAAGGCCGGCGAGGCGATAATGCCGCGCAGCGGGCCGAGATCCCAGTTCACATCGGCGTGGAGCAGGATGGCGTAGAAGGTGAAGAACGGCGCCGCGGAGAGCGTGGCGATGGAATTGAACCCGAGCAGCAGCAGTGGCGTGACCTGGCAGAATTTAGAGACGAGATCATTTACCGGATGCACCCGCACGCTGCTCATCCAATCGAGGTCTTCCGAACAATGATGCACCGCATGAAACGGCCACCATTTGCCGGTGTGAAAAAGGCGGTGAGTCCAATACGAAACGATGTCCGCGAGGAGATAAATTTCGATGATTTGCAACCATAGCGGCTGGCGGGAGACGGGACCAAACCCGTGGAAATGGCCTGCCTTGATCTCCGGCAGGCTGAGCGCGCCAAGGGCAATGAGCAACACCACCGGCAGGATCACCACCACCTTGCTCAAGCCCTTGCTGACCAGCGGCGTGAGAAACCAATAGAGCGCATCCACGCCCCATCCTTTGCGAATCCACGGCTTGCCGCGCTTCGTCCCGAGCAACCGCTCGATCACGAGGAAAATGAGCGAGAGGATGAGAAAGCTAACGGTGAGACCGAGGAAGCTGGGACCGGGTTTCATGCGTCCCATCAGACGCACCCACAGCACGAACGTTACGCGAAATTTTCGACGCGCCGAAGCTGGCGATCAGTTCACGGTGATCCGCGCCGAACCGCTGTGCGCATTGGCCGGATCGGTGCGCGGCGCGGGACCGAGACTCAGGAACGCGCCGCGCCCCTCGCCCGGAGTCGCCCCCACAAAGCTGCTGAAGCCGCCGCGGAATCGCACCAGTTCACCCGTATCAGGGTGGCGGAAAGTCCCGCCAAATCGGGCGGTGAGCGGATTCACCCCGATCCTCACACGATTTGGATTTGGGCCGGTCACTCTCGCACCGAGAAAGGTAACGTTCAGGGCCACGCTCGCGGTGGTGCCGAGGTTGCCGTCGGTCAGGCGCAGCGTGGCATTGGCGGGCAACCGGCTCCCGGTCAACACGGTGGCCAGGTTGCGGTCGCGAGTGTAGCCGCGAGTGTCGAGATCGATGCGTTGATCGATGCCGTTCGGATAGGAGTTCGTGCGAATTTTGGTGTTCTTCTTTTTGTGCCAGCGAAACGAAGCGACGAGCGTGGCGACCGAGCCGCTCACACCGCGCGTCGAGCGTGCTTCCGATGGCGCGGACGAACCCGCGTCCGCATCCGCGAGGCCGAGCAATTGCCCGCCAGCGACGGTCGGCTTTTGCCTATACAAGCCAGCTCGCAGCGCATACTGTTTGCCGCGCAAGGGCGAGCCCGCCGAATAGGATTGGCCATCCGGCAGCGTGCCCACAAACCGAGTGTTGCGCGCGCCCGTCCTGCCAATCGCGACCACCGCAAAACCATCCTCGGCGATTCCGCCCGAGGGAGCCGCTGTGGGATCGATGAAGGCGGTGCGAAGGCCGGGCGCGAGCTGGGACACGACGGTGGCATCGGGCCTGGCACCGGACAGTGTGAACCCACCGCCATCCGCCGTCGGATCGGTCAGCACGCCGCCGATGGTGCGGCCCGCCGGATCGAGCGCGCAGAAAAGATTCAGCTTGGTGCCATCGGTCGTCCCCTTCTTGGAAAACTGACGCGTGAGTTGCTGGTTGGCAGCGAAGGCGCCTTTGAAAACATAGACCTGCCCCTGCCAGAAAAGCTTCAGGCTGGCAGCGCCCCGGTCGTTCATCTCGACAATCAAGAGGCCGCTATTGTCGGGATCGCTGCCGACATTCGCCTCCAGAATGCCGCCATAATTACCGCCCGCGCCGGAGAAGAGCGGAGCCGCCTGGGCACCCGACACGAGTAGGACAAATCCAAGGGCCATTGAGAACAATCGCGATTTCATGATGCATGGTCTGACGGGCTGCTCGTCAGTTAATCCGGTCCAAAGATACGCGGTGGATGCACCCGGCAAAATTATTTCTGCCAAGGCAGGTCCGCCAAGTGGGTGGTTGTCCCGAATGCCCGGCTGGATTACTCCAAGGGCACCCTCGATGAACCGATCTCTGTTTTCCCTTTTCGCTCCGCTGTTTGCGGCATGGCCGGCGTTTGGCGGGAAGGCGAATTTCGATCTCGATGCGGAGCCGTTTTCATATCATCAGCGCGGGCTGAAGGATCGGTTCACGGCGCTGAAGGACGATCTGGAGAGCGGGAAACTGGTGCTGGATGAATCGAGCGAACTCGCCTTTCTGCGCAGCCTGCTGGGGAAGCTGAATGTGCCGGTGTCGTCGCAGATGCTGGTGTTTTCGACGACGAGCCTGCAACTGCGGCTCATCCGGCAGGACAATCCGCGGGCGCTGTATTTCACGGACGATCTGCACGTGGGATTCATCCCGGGCGGGAGGATCGAGATCGTGTCGCTCGATCCGGAACTCGGGGCGATTTTTTACATCTTCGACATCCCGCGCGGCGGGCAGCCGGTGCGCGCGGAACGCTCGGAGCGCTGCATGAATTGCCACTCCGACGATGACACGAGCGGCGTGCCGGGCATCGTGATCAAATCGGTGGTGCCGGGACCGACCGGCGGAAGTCTCGATTCCTTCCGGCAGGAACGCACGGGGCACGACATCCCGTTTCGCGAACGATTCGGCGGTTGGTATGTGACGGGCAAAAGCGCGATCGCCGATCACTGGGGCAACACGTTCGGGCGCTACAATGGCGGCGAACTCACCAAGGTATCCCTCGATCCCACTACGCGGTTCGACGCATCGAAATATCTGCTGCCGACGAGCGATATTCTGCCCCAACTCGTCCACGAACATCAGGCCGGATTCATCAATCGCGTGGTGCATGCGGGCTACGCCGCGCGCGGAATTCTGCACACCAGCAAGGGCAAACTCACACCCGAACAATCCGCGCAACTCGACGAGCAGGCGCGCATCGTCACCCGCTACGTTCTCTTCGCCGACGAAGCCCCCCTGCCCACGGGCGGCGTGACTGGCGATGCTGCGTTCAAAGCCGATTTCCTCCGCAATCGCCACGCAGGCCCGATGGGCGCATCGCTGAAAGACTTCGACCTCAAGACGCGAATGTTTCGCTACCGGTGCAGCTATCTCATCTATAGCCCGATCTTCACGGCGCTGCCGAAGGAGCTAAAAGACCGGATCTATCGCCAGATGGGCGCGGCGCTGAACTGGACGAAGCCCGCGCCCGAGTATGCGTATCTTCCCACGGCGGAGAAGCAGGCGATTGTGGCGATTTTGCGGCAGACGATGACGGGACCACCGACAGGTTGGTAAAATCCGAAATTCGAAGCACGAAAACCGAAACAAATCCCAATCGTTGGAAAACGGGGAAGAAATTCTGAAACGCTCAGCGCGGGCGTGTTTTGAGATTTTTGATTTTCCCCATTCAGTTCGCCGTTTGTTTCGGATTTCGGATTTGGGATTTCGAATTTTCCAAAAAAAACGGGCGCTCCCGTTTGCACAGGAGCGCCCGCAAATTGGTTCAGCTAAAACGCGAGAATTACTTCTCGGTCGGCTCGTTGGCCTGGAGCCAGCCGGAGATGCCGGCGGAGAGGTGCTTCACGTTCGTGTAGCCGAGTTCCTTGGCAGCCTTGGCGCCGGCAGCGTATGCGCCGCAGGTCGGGCCACCGCAGTAGGCGACCACGAGCGAAGACTTGTCGCTCGGGAGCTTGCTGGCGATGCCGGCCTTGTCGGCCTTGAAGTCGATCGCACCGGGGATGTGGCCCTTCTTGAAGGAGTCGGAGCCGTTGACGTCGAGGATCGTCACTTTCTTCTCGGCGATGGCTTTCTTGAGTTCAGCGATGCTGATGTCCGGATACTCCCCGGCAAACGCGGTGCCGGCGAGGACGAGAGCGGAAACGAGGGTGAGGAGTGCTTTCATGTTGTTATGGGTTCTGGATGTTTGAGTTTTCCTCCCAGGAGCGGGAGTGAAGCTGAGACGGGAACGTCCCTCGCGTATTCACCCGCAGCGGGAATTATTCTTTGGAGGTCGTGAGGTTAGACTCCCAAGTCGGGGCGACAACTTTTTCAGCACCCACCCGAACGGGCAGGCGGACCTTTTAACGCGGCGCGGCGGCGATGAGAGCCTGGCGCATGACTTCGACCGGAGCGGTGCGGCCGAACCAATGCTCGAAGGAGATCGCGCCTTGGTGGAGGAGCATGGGCAGGCCATTCACCGAACGCGCGCCGACGGCATCGGCGGCGAGCATGAAGGGTGTCCGCGCGGCGGTGTAGATGGTGTCGAAAACGAAGTGGCGCGCGAGCAGGCGCTCCGGGGGGACGACCGGGGGTTCACCGGGTTTCATGCCGAGGGCGGTGCAGTTGACGAGAAGATCGATGTCACCGGACCGGAGCTCGTCGAGCAGAGCGACGGTGACCTGGCACGCGGGGAAAAAACCGAGCACGCTTTCCAAGAGCGGAGCGAGTTTGTCGGTGGTGCGGTTTTGCAGGAACACGCGCGGGCAACCAGCGGCGGCGCATTGCATCGCCACAGCGCGACCCGCTCCCCCTCCCGCTCCGAGCACCGCGACTCGCAGTTCGCGCAACGGGGCGTTGAAGGATTCCAGCACGGCTCGCTCGAAGCCCGGGCCATCGGTGCTGAATCCGGTGAGGCGTCCGTCGGGCCGCACGAGGACCGTGTTCACCCCGGCGGCAAATTTCGCGCTCGCATCCAATTCATCCACGAGCGTGAGGGCGGCGGGCTTGTGCGGGATGGTGCAGTTCAGGCCGATGAATTTTTGCGGGGCGAGCAGGCGGAACGCTTCGGCCACTTCCTCTGGGCGCAGGTGCAGGCGCGTGTAGCGGACGTCGATGCCGAGCGCGGCGAGCGCGGCGTTGTGCATCGGCGGCGAAGCGGAGTGCGCGACGGGATCGCCAATCACCGCGAGCCGCAGCGGCGGCTGCGCATCCGCGGTCGCGGCCGGCCAGCAGCGCAGGTCTTCGAGGTTGTAAACTTCTTTCACCGCAGGTGAGCTCAGCTCGCGAAGGTGCTGGCGGCACGGGCGAAGCGCGCGAGGACGCGATCGCGCCCGAGGACTTCGAGCATGTGATAAAGGCTCGGGCCAACGGTCTTGCCACTCGCCGCGGTGCGCGCGGGATGGACGAACTCGGCGGCTTTCACGCCGTGCGTGGCAGCGAGTTCCTTGAGCTTCGCTTCGAGCGTGGCGGCATTCCACGGCTCGACGGTGCGATATGCCTCGGCGAGTTGCGCGAGGCGATCCAGCGCGCCGGGCTTGCGGAGCTTCTCTTCGGCATCGGGCAGGAACGGATATTCTTCGGTGAAGAAAAAGCCGATCCAGTCGGGCAGTTCGGTGAAGAATTTCACCTTCTCCTTCACCAGCGCGAGGATGGGCGTGAGCGCGGCGTCGTCCGCAGTGAGGCCGGCTTTCTCGAGCCACGGCCGCGCGAGCGCGAGATAACGCTCCATCGGCAGATGCATGAGATATTGCGCGTTGAGCCAGTTGCACTTTTCGAGGTCGAAGTGCGCGCCCTTACGGTTCACCGCGGTGAAATCGAACCGCGCTATCAGTTCGTCGATGCTCAGTTTTTCGCTGCCGTCCTTCGGGCTCCAGCCGAGTAGCGCGATGTAGTTCACGACTGCCTCGGGCGCATAACCGCCTTCGACGTAGCTTCCCACCGCCGCGCCCTGGTCGCGCTTGCTCATCTTCGAGCCGTCGTGATTCAGGATGAGCGGAATGTGGCCAAACTTCGGCGGCTCCACCCCGAGTGCCTGGTAAAGTTCGATGTGCTTCGGGGTGTTCGAGAGATGATCCTCCCCGCGCACGACGTGCGTGATGCCCATCTCGATATCGTCCACCACGTTGACGAAATGGAAGATCCAGCCGCCATCCGCGCGGCGGATGGTCATGTCGGCTTCGGGCGAACCGTCCCGGCTCTGCGATTTGCTGCGATCGACTTCGATGTGGCCGCAGACGAGATCGTCGAAGGCGAGCGGTTGCCGCGGCAGACGGAAGCGCAGCGCGCCGGTGTCGTCGGTGTAAGCTTTGCCGGCATCGACGAGCTTCTGCGCATAGCGCGCGTAGATGTCGCCGCGCTCGCTCTGAAAATACGGTCCGCAGTCCCCATCCTTGTGCGGGCCTTCATCCCAATCGAGCCCCAGCCAGCTCAGCCCATCGAAGATCGCTTGCATGGCCTGTTCGGTATTGCGCGCCGCGTCGGTATCTTCGATGCGCAGGACAAAGGTGCCGCCGTGTTTGCGCGCGTAGAGCCAGTTGAACAGCGCGGTGCGCGCGCCTCCGACATGCAGGTAGCCGGTGGGCGACGGAGCGAAACGGACTCGAACTTTGGAACTCATGGAGTCGGCAAACCTGCCAGCCTTCGCCGGTTCGTCCAGTCTTCTCCATCAGACCCGGGACGTGATTGCGAGATCTCCAAGGAGCGGCGACATTCTTTGTCGCCGCTCCTTGAGCCCTCAGACTCCGGCGATGAAATTGCGCAGGATGCCGAGCCCCACGGTCTGGCTCTTTTCCGGATGGAACTGAACCCCGGAAACGCGGCCACGAGCAGCGGCGGCGGCGAAAGTCTCGCCGTAAGTGCTCTTCGCGATGGTAACAGCCGGGTCGGTCGGCTCGGGGAAAAAGGAGTGCACGAAATAGACGTGCGGGTTCGCGCCGAGACCTTTCCAGAGCGGGTGCGGAGTGAGGTCGAGCGAGTTCCAGCCGATCTGCGGGACCTTGAGACCGGGAGTGCTGAATTTCCTCACCTGGCCCCCGAAAAAGCCGAAGCCTTTCACGCCGGGCGATTCTTCGCCGCCATCGAACAGGAGCTGATAGCCGACGCAGATACCGAGGAACGGCTTATCCGCCGCGAGCCATTGCTGGATCGGTTCCCACAGCCCGCGCGTCTGCAAGCCGCGGGCACAATCGCCAAACGCGCCGACCCCAGGCAGCACGACCGCCGCCGCATCGGCGAGCCGCGCGGGATCGGAAATGAGCTGCACGTCCGCGCCTTCGTGGCGAAGGGCGTTTTCAACGCTGCGGATATTGCCGCTGCCGTAGTCGATTAAGGCGATCAAGCGAAGTGAAGAGTTAAAGAGTTAAAAATTAAGAGGACCAACAGACGCCACCCGCCCGCTTCGGAAAACTCTTAATTCCTAATTTTCAATTCTTAATTCAGAGCAGCCCCTTCGTGCTCGGCACGCCTTCGACACGCGAATCGAGCTGGCAGGCGGAATCGACGGCCTTGGCGAGGCCCTTGAAGATGGCTTCAGCCATGTGGTGAGCGTCGCGACCGTGCAGGATCTCGGCGTGCAGGTTGATGCCGGCGTTATTCGTGAAGGCGCGCAGGAACTCCTCCACGAGGGTGAAGGCAAAGTTCCCGTTGATCGAAGGCAGGTTCTCCGGGGCGCGATAGTCGAGGAAAGGGCGACCGCTGAAATCGACTACCACGCGCACGAGCGTCTCGTCCATCGGGACGTAGGCGTGGCCGTAGCGGCGAATGCCCCGCTTGTCGCCCAAGGCGCGCGTGAAGGCCTGCCCGAGCGCGATGCCGGTATCTTCCACCGTGTGGTGGAGATCGACGGCGATGTCGCCATCGGCCTGCACATTGAGGTCCACGAGGCTGTGCCGCGCGAACAGGCAGAGCATGTGATCGAAGAACGGAATCTTCGTCTGCACATGGCCATGGCCGCGGCCATCGATGGTGAGATCGATGGTGATGTCGGTCTCGCCGGTCACTCGTTCGATGCGGGCAGTGCGGTTCATGGCGTGTGAAGAAAAAAGTTATTCGATGATCTCGTTCGACTTGCGAACGACCTTCTTATACGCGGTCCAGCCGACGAAAGCGAGCGCGGCGACAACGACCGCTCCGACGATGAGGAAGAGCTTGTTGGACGACTCCGCCGGCTCTTCGGTCACCGCCGGAGCGTTCACGGAAACAGGCGTGGCCTTGGGACCGGCCTTCGGCGTGGGTTTGGGCGTATTGGGCGAAGGCGTGGGAGTCGCGGCAGCCTTGAGTGTGGCGGCGAGTTCGGTCTGCTCGGCGTTGAGGCGGACGAGCAGTTCGTTCTTCGGCCAGAGCTGTTGTGCCTGCCGGATTTTCTTGCCGGCGGCCTCCGCATCCTGGCGATCGAGATCGGCCCGGATATCGGCGGCGAGCTGGATGGACTGGGCGGCCTTCGCGAGGTCCACCTGGGAGAGTTTGCTCTGCGTGTCGGTGCTCAGCTTCACGAGGTCTTTCATCGCGGCCTCGCTCCGACGGAGGAAGGGCGGCCACTTGAGCCCGGCACGCTTGGCATCGGCGAGGGCGTTTTCGTTGTTCCGCTTCTCGCTCTCCATTTCCTGCTTGAGCTGCACTTTCTCGATGCCCGCATTCGCCTTGAGGCCGCGCTCGCGCTCGGCGTTTTCAGCAGGCAGGGCGGCGAGTCGCTGGGTGGCGGCGGCCTTGAGCGACGCGGTCACCTGGCGGGCGAGCCCCACGGCTTCGAGATAGGCGCGCGCGCCTTCGAATTGCTTCTGGATGACCTCGAAAGTGTTCATCGCACCGACGGCATCTCCGCGCGCGGCCTGCGACTTCATATAATTCAGCGCGATGGTCGCGCCGATCTGGTAACGCTCGCGCTCGACTTCCTCCTTCGTCATCCACTTGCCGCTGAGTTTCACCTCACCGCCGGAGACGCGCGCTTTCTCGCCGTCGAAATCGCCGAGGATCTGCTCTGCTTCGCTCCGGTGTTTGCTCTCCGGATACTTCGTCGTGAAGTCCTTCAGGGGGGCAATAATCAGGTCATACTGCTCGGCGGGGAGGGAATTTGCGCCGAGTTTCAAATTCTGCAGTGGCCCCCACGCGATTTCGTCAGCGCTCATCTTGTCCACCTTGGCGACATCGGCCTTGGCAACTTTGCGCTCGTCCACCACGCCACCGCTGACGATTTCAATCGTCAGTTCAGCGTCGGTTTCGGTCGTCACTTTCCCTTCGATCTTCTCGCCGCTCTTGAGCGTGACGGTGTCAGCCCAGGCGGCTGCCATCAGCGCGAAGCCAGCGAGGAAGGGGAGCAGGTGTTTGGGGTAGGGTCTGAACATTGGGCGCGGAACGAAGCAGAGACGCCGCCCCCGCGCAAAGGGGGAATACACTGCAAATGAAGAGTTTTATCAGGGAAAACGCCTAAGACCCTGTCAGAATCCATCCGCACACCAAATTTCCACGCTAGGCGTGGCTCGCCAGCACCCGCTGCCGGCGACCGGCGGCGATCACATCGAAGCCTGCACTCGCATCCGCGATGACCCAGGAGAAGGTGGCCGGCCTGCGACCGATCGCCTTCCACGCGAGGCCCGAACAAGCGTCCCACGCTTCCGCCAGACTCGCGCCGGTAAAGGCCATCGTGTTGGCCAAGGCACGATCCATGGTGAGCGAGGAGCCAGCGAAATTCGGTGAACCCGGCTGGCGCACCACACGATCACGCCCCACTTCGACCACAAGGTCGCTGATGGTGTAACGCCCGGGCGGCGCGCCCGCGGCGGCCATGGAATCGGTCACGACGACGCAATTTCCCGCTCCCTTCGCGCGCCAGAAAATGTGGAAGACCTCCGGGGGGAGATGAATGCCGTCGGCGATCAGGCAGGCAATGAGTCGATCTTCGCCGAGCTGAGCCATCATCGGATTTTGATGCCGGTGCATCATCTGCGGGCAACCATTGCCCAGATGCGTGGACATGGCCGCGCCAGCTTCAGCGGCAGCGGCAATTTCGGCGCGATTCGCCATCGTGTGCGCGACCGCCACGGCCACGCCTTCTTCGCGCAACTTGCGAATGAAAGGCACAGCTCCCTTCGTCTCCGGCGCGAGCGTATGCAGGACGATGCGTCCATCCGCCGCTTTCTGCGCGGCCCGCCAGACTTTCAGATTCGGCGGCTGCACATGCGCGAGCGGATGTGCTCCACGCGCCCCATCGATGGGACTGATGAACGGACCTTCGAGATGAAACCCCGGGATACTCGCCGCAACATCCGCATCGAGTTTCATCCCCTCGACGAAAACACGAAAGAGCCCGGCCAACCGCTCCGGCGCGGCGGTGATGAGCGTCGGCAGCACCTCGGTGCAGCCCTCCCTCCACATTGCCCGCACGCCTTCACAAAACTGCTCCGGCGTGAGGCTGGGATGATTGAAGTCGATCCCGCCGTAGCCGTTGTTTTGCAGGTCGAAGAGCCCAGGGCCGAAGACGAGCTTCGCCTTTCCGCGCCGCGCGGTTTTGCTCACGACGCGCCGACCTTCGAGCACAAACTCGAAGGTGGCGCCGGTGCGGTAATGCGCGGCGAGGAGCTTCATGCTTCCGCAATCCAGCGTTCGAGATGGTTCAGGCAGATGCGGCTGGCGGGCTCGGCATTCGCGGAGAAGCCGTAGCCGGCCGGCAGATGCTGCGTCTCGGCATCGAGCGGCACGGTGCGCCAGTGTGTTTCGAGCGTCACCCACGAATTGTAACCGCGATCCTTCAGCATCTTGAGCTGACCGGGGAAATCGATCTCGCCGGTGCCGAACTCGAGGCAGGTCGGCGCCGGGTTGCCGTTGTCGCGCTTCGCGTCCTTGAAATGCACGTGGCCGACGCGATCGGCGATGACCGGGAAATCGTCATGCACGGGATCGTTCGTGCCCGGGATGTAGAGCACGTTGCATGGGTCCCATACCACGGTGAGCTGCGGGTCGTCAGGGAGGTGCGAGAGAAATTCCTTCGTCTCCGGACCGCTCGCCACAATGCAGCTCGCTTCGTTCTCGATGCCCACGCGAATGCCCGTGCCGCGCACGATGTCGAGCAGCTTCGGGAAGTGCGACGCGGCGCGCTTGAGATCGTCCGACGTGGCCGGATGCGAACGGCGCAGGAAGGCAAACACGCGCACGATGTCCGTGCCGAGAATCTGCGCCGCCTCGACACTGCGCTTGAACAGCTCAACGTGGTCCGCAATTTCCGAGTCGGAATCAAGGTTGCACTTGAAGACCGGCGACGCCGCGCCCGCGATGGCGACGCCTGCGTCCTTCGCTCCCTTGGCGATATCAGTGAGGTCGCTCTTCGTCAGGTCCTTGAACGCGCGGCCGAACAGGCTGCGCACTTCGATGCCATCGAGCTGAAACTCCTTGGCGAAGCGGATGACGGTATCGAGGTCCTGAGAGACTTCGTCGGTAAGAATAGCGAGTTTGCACCAGCGAGACATGATGAGATGAGGTTCGATTTTTGAGTGTGGGGTCGCGTAGAAAAGGGCCGCCAGAGAAACTGCGGCTCGCGCTCTGCGCAACGCGTTTTTGCCCGGTTATCACGAAAGTATCGGAATCCGTCACGGGTTACGTAGTTGCGCGGGGTTGGATGGACTAACCCACCACCCATGCGCCGACTTACCGCTTTTCTCTCCCTCCTCACCGCCGCGGCCTTTGCCCAGCTCGGCGACAAACCCGGCGAAGCGCAGGTGCAGCTCGTGCCCAAGGATCTGATTCCCCCTTCGCCCGCGCTCTCCGCTGCGGAGGAAGCGAAGACGTTTCAGATCGCGCCGGGATTCAAAGTTGAGCTGGTGGCGAGCGAGCCGCTGGTAGGCGACCCGGTCGCGGCGCAGTTCGGACCGGACGGGCGGCTGTGGGTCGTGGAAATGCGCAGCTACATGCCCGACCTCGACGGGCACGATGAAGACAAACCCACCGGCCGCGTGGTGGTGCTGACCGATACGGATGGCGACGGGAAGATGGACAAGAGCGACGTGTTTCTCGACCAGCTCGTGATGCCGCGCGCCATCTGTCTCGTGGGCGATGGCGCACTCATCGGAGCCCCGCCGATGTTGTGGTATTGCCCGGACAAAAATCACGACGGCAAAGCGGATGAAAAGATCGAGGTGGCGCGGGACTTCGGCATCGCAGTCGATCCGGCGCGGCCGGAACTGGCGAATCCCGAGCGTGCTCCGAACGCGCCGCTCTGGGCGCTGGACAACTGGATCTATTGCGGCGCTCACGCGGCGAAGTTTCGTTATCGCGCGGGCTCGTTCGAGCGCGGGGTATCGAGCTTCCGCGGGCAGTGGGGCCTGTCGCAGGACGATTGGGGCCGCCTCTTCCACAACTCGAATAGCGACCACCTCCGCGGCGACCTCGCACCTTCGCACTACCTCATTCGCAATGCGCACTTCCCCCGCCCCTCCGGCGCAAATGTGAAAGTGGGAATCGAGCAGCTCGTGTGGCCGATTCGGGTGAATCCGGGGATCAATCGCGGCTACCGGCCCGAGATGCTACGCGACTTCAAGTTGAAGGAATTCACCGCGGCGTGTGCGCCCCTGATTTATCGCGGCGACCGGCTCCCCGAGGACTGCTACGGGAATGCCTTTATCTGCGAGCCCTCGGCGAACCTCATCAAGCGCGACGTGATCTCCGCAAAGGGCGGCTCTATCGAGTCGCATGAAGCCTACAAGGACCACGAATTCCTCGCCTCGACCGACGAGCGTTTCCGCCCGGTAAATCTCACCGCTGGACCGGACGGTGCGCTGTATGTGGTCGATTTCTATCGCGGCGTCATCCAGCACCGCATTTCGCTCACCACCTATCTGCGCAAGCAGAGCGAGGAGCGTGGGCTGGTCGATCCGCGCGGGCTGGGCCGCATCTGGCGCATCGTTCCCACGAGCGAAGGCCAGCGCAAACCCGTGAACCTCGCCAACGCGAGTTCGCAGGATCTCGTGTCGCATCTCTCCGCACCGAATGCGTGGACCCGCGAAACCGCCCAGCGCCTGCTGGTCGAGCGCGCCGATGCCGCCATCGTGCCCGCACTCGAAGAATTGGCGATCAAAGGCGCACCGCTCGCTCGCCTCCACGCACTTTGGACACTCGACGGCATGCAAAAGACGAACTGGCCCGTGGTGGGCGCCACAGTGGCCGATGTCGATCCGCGCGTGCGCAATGCGGCAGTGCGTTGCGCGGAAAGCCTGTTCACCGGGAGCACGCGCGAAAATGCGGTGATGAAGTTGATCGCCATTTCTGCGGAAGAAACCGACCCGCAGGTGCAGCTTCAGCTCGCCCTCACGCTCGGCGAAGCCCGCGATGCCAAAGCGGAGGCCGCGATGGTCGCACTCGCCCTGCGCGCCTCGACTCACGCTTTCCTCGCCGACGCCGTCCTGAGCGGTGCTTCCGGACGCGAACTCGAATTGCTCGAAACACTCGTCGCCGGGAAGGCCACCAGTCCCGCCGCCAAACGACTGCTCGCCGGTTTTGCGCGCAGCGTTGCCGCCGAGCGCGATCCCACGCGCGTCACTCGTTTCTTCGCCCTCGTGCAAACGCTCGAACCTGCCCAGCGCACTCCGCTGCTCACCGCTTTCGCCACCGACGCCGCTTCCGCCGCGCGTCGCCCACTGAAACTCGATGCGCGCCCCGCTCTGCTCGACACCACCGGCACCGAAAAGGTCGCCACCATGGTGACGTGGCCCGGCAAACCCGCCCCCACCGGCTTCAAACCGCCGCGCCCACTCACGCCGGAAGAACAGGCGCGCTTCGAAACCGGCAAGGCGCTCTACGCCGGCGTCTGCGCCGCGTGCCATCAGCCCCACGGCATGGGACTCGACGGTCTGGCCCCGCCTCTTCTCGACAGCGAATGGGTGCTCGGTTCGCCGGAGCGAATCACCCGCATCGCCCTGCACGGCGTGCGCGGTCCGCTCAAGGTAAAAGGTGCCACCTACAGTCTCGATATGCCGCCCATGGGCGTCTTCGGCGACGATCAACTTTCCGCCATCCTTACCTATCTCCGCCGCGAATGGGAACACGGCGCCGACCCGATCGCGCCCGAGCAGGTCAAAACCATTCGCGCCGCGGAGGCGAAGCGGCAGGATTCGTGGACGCAGGAAGAGCTGCTCAAGATCCCGTAATCCGGCGCTTTATCGGCGCGCGGCTGCGACCGTCTTTTCGCGAGGCTTTCCGGTGACCAGACGAACGCAGAAGCCCCAGAGCCGGATCGCAACGTCGATGAGATAGGCCACGGTGAGAAGGCTTACGAGCCCGCCGGCGATGACCCCGCATTTCCAGTTCGCCACCGTCACGAGGCGCAATTCCCGTTCGCTCGGGGTCGCCAGAAAGGCCTGAGCCTTCTTCATCACGTCGCCGATATTTGCGGGAGAGACCCACACTTCAGCCACTCCGCTGCGACCGCGGATGACAAGAAACGCTTCATCCTCCGACCGCACCGCACGGCGGTTGTCGTCCCGGCCGAGCCGGGCATCGGTGGTGAGCTCACCCTCGTGAAATCGATCCGCCACCGCCGTCACCCCATCGACCCGCATCCATCGATACGGGATGATGAAAAGCAGATTCACCCGCGTGCGCGCCACGATCTCCTGACCATCCCGCGCGAACCGAGTCACGCTGACCGGCGCTATGCCGGTCACAAAGGCCGGGAAGAGCACACAGAACACAAAGAGCACCACATGAGCAAAGCGGTTCGAGCCTTTGCGAAAGCGGCGGTGCACGGAGCTCCGATTGCCCGGCAAGCCTTAACCCACGCGCACGGCACGGGTCTTGTCGAGTTTCAGCACGGCGCCGGCAGCGAGGGCAGGCGTGGCTTTCGGATCGGTGATCTTTTCGTCGGCGAGGGTGATGCTCCCCTGCTCCACGAGGCGGCGGGCGTCGCCGCGGCTACGCGTTTGCTGGAAACCGGTGGTGTAGGCGTGGACGACGAGAGAAACGATGTCCCCGTTCACGCCGGCGAAACTCACCACGGGGAGATCAGCGCTGGCGAGGTCGCGTTTGCTGAAGCGCGTGTTGAAATCTTCCAGCGCTTCGTGCCCGGCGGCTTCGCCGTGGTAACGCTCCACGATGCGGCGGGCGAGCGCCTTCTTCGCATCCATTGGATGACCCGCGGGCACGTCTTCGCCGAGGAGCAGCGTGTAATACGTGGCCATCGTGTCGTCGGTGATGCTCATGAGCTTGCCGAACTGCGTCTTCGGATCTTCGCTCACGCCGACGTAGTTGCCGTAGCTCTTCGACATCTTCTGCACGCCGTCGAGACCGACGAGGAGCGGATTGAGGAAGACGACCTGCTCGGGCTGGCCTTCCGAGCGCTGGAGCTCGCGTCCGACGAGAATATTGAAAAGCTGATCGGTGCCGCCAAGTTCGACGTCAGCTTTGATCTGCACCGAGTCCCAGCCTTGCATGATCGGGTATTGAATCTCGTGCAGGTGCACAGGCTCGCCGCTCTCGTAGCGCTTGCGAAAATCTTCGCGCTGGAGCATCTGCTGGAGGGTCACGCGGGAGTTCAGCCGCACGACCTGCTCGAAGGTCATCATCTCGAACCACTCGCCGTTGAAAACGACGCGCGTCTTTTGCGGATCGAGGATCTTGAACGCCTGGCACTTGAACGACGAGGCGTTCGACATCACCTGGTCGTGCGTGAGTGGCGGGCGTGTCTTGGAGCGCCCGGTCGGGTCGCCGATCATCGCCGTGAAATCGCCAATGATGAGGATGCCGTGGTGGCCGAGATCCTGAAACTGGCGCAGCTTTGTGAGCGCCACGGTGAAACCGAGGTGGATATCCGGCGCGGTGGGATCAACGCCGAGCTTGATGTTCAGCGGACGGCCAAGGCGCAGTTTCGCGAGCAGTTCTTCTTCGGAGATGATCTGCGCGGCGCCGCGCTTGAGCTGGGCAAGTTGCTCTTCGGGTGAAAGCATCGGGTGTTGGTTAAGCTTTTCGCAGCGGGGCTGGCAAGAGGACGGGCCGAGAAATTCCGGGATAGGGGAGTCCCGGTTTCCATGGTCACGACACGACCTTGAACCAGCGGGGGGGAGACGCGAGCACCGGGGACCATCGAATCCCGGAATCCCGGAATCCCAAAATCCCTGCATTCGCCTACTGGTTCTTGTTCAGCAGATTCTTCACATCCTCGATCGTCTTCAACTCGTGCATCTCGTTGGTGATTTTCGGGATGTTATTCGGATCGAGTGGCTTCTTCATCTTCTCGGCTTCCCGGCCGAGATAGGGACGGCTGCCATCGGGAAGATCGCGCACCGACATCGTCTTGCCAGACTCGCGCGCGTCTTTGACCGGCGCGGTCTTCGTGTCGGTCGTCTTCGTCGCGTTCGGAATTTCGTAGCGACCTTTGGTGGCGGCGTCCTTGGTGGAAAACTTGAAATTGCCCGCCCACCAGCCCTTCGTCTCGAAGGCGCGCGCGTCGTAGGCTTTCGGGCTGAACTTCTGGTGGAGATAAAACGTGTCCGACCGCGCCGCCTTCGTCTGGAACGTCGTGGAGCGGCCAAACGGCGAGAGCTGTTCGAGATGAAACGAGCGGTTCATATCCGGCGTCCCGACCACCGATTCACTGCGCGAAACCGGCGCAGGCGTGGGGTCCTTCGCCACGGCAGCGGCGACGGTGACAGCGAAAATGGTAAAAAGCGCGGAGCGCACGGCGCAATGGATGGCACGGAGCACGCGGCGGGGGAAGGGAAGAATTTAGGATTTAAGATGGGGGGATTTGGGATTTCGTCTCCTCTTTGCCCCCCCCGCAGGCGCTTCAAAAATCCTGATTCTGAAATCCTGAATCCCAAATTGATTTTGGTTTTGCCGTAAAGCCATCTGCGGCGTTAGATGCGCGAAATGCCAGACGAACCCCAGCCTGTCACAATGCAGATGATTGCCGACCGCGCGGGAGTCTCGCGTATGGCGGTGTCTCTTGCCTTGCGCAACAGCCCGAAAATTTCTCCCGCCACCCGCGATCGCATCCGGGGCATCGCCGAAGAGCTCGGCTACCGGCCCAACCCACTCGTAAGCGCCCTCATGACGCAGCTCCGCGACGTGCGCCGCGTGCCGCAGCAGACCACGCTCGCTTACATCACCGCTTACCCCACGATCGATGGCTGGCGGCGGCCCGGGCCGTTCGTGGAATTTTTCGACGGCGCGAAGCAACGCGCTGAAGCCCTCGGTTACACGATGGAAGAATGGTGGGCGCTCCAGCCGGGCATGAGTTCGCAGCGGCTCAGCGATATTCTTTTCAACCGCAACATCCACGGCCTGCTCGTCGCACCGTTGCCGGCGGGCGGCAGCACGTTGGGGCTGGATTGGACACGCTTCGCGGCCGCCACGATCGGATTCAGTCTCGTTGAGCCGCAGATCCCACGGGCCTCGAACGATCAGTATCAATCGATCACCGTCGCCCTGCAGGAACTCACCCAGCTCGGCTACCGCCGCATCGGTCTCGCCATCACCGAAGAGGAAGACATGCGCGTGCAGCAGAAGTGGAGCGCAGGCTACCTCGTGTATCAGCAGGATTTGCCGGCGAAGCAGCGCGTGCCGTCGCTGCGGAGCGATGGAGCGTTTGCGAGTGCATTCACCGAGTGGTTCCAGAAAAACGAACCCGACGCCATTCTCTCGCAGGAGCCGCGCTGCATCGAATACCTCTCGCGCATCGGGCGTGAAGTGCCACGCGACGTCGGCTTCGCTCACCTCGCACTGACGGACACGGACGAAGGCCTCGCGGGGATTCACCAGAATGGCCGGATCGTCGGTGCGAGCATGATCGACCTCGTCGATGCGCAACTGCGCCGCAACGAACGCGGTGTGCCGTCCGCGCCGAAGACCGTGCTCGTGCAAGGCCGCTGGGTGCCGGGCACGACCGTGCGCGATGTCTCGGTTCTTCCATCCACGGCAGCGCGGCTGAAGAAGTAGTCACTCCCGCGGGCCTGCGCTAACGTCGCGCGACGAATGACCGACGAACCGCTCCTCGTGCCCGTGCCCGGAAACCGCCGCGTGGCGGTGCGGAGCTACGGCGCTCCGGAAGGCACGCCGATGTTTTTCTATCACGGCTGGCCAAATGGCGGCCTGCAAGGTGTGGTGCTCGATGGGGCCGCGCGCGAACTGAACATCCGCGTGCTGGCCATCGACCGCCCCGGGGTCGGCCACTCGGACGTGCACGTCGAGCGCAGGCTGCGCGACTGGCCGGACGTGCTCACTGCGCTCGCGGATCATTTCCACCTGGAACGTTTCCACGTCTTCGGGGTGAGCGGCGGCGGGCCGTATGCACTGGTCAGTGCGTGGGCTTTGCCCGAGCGGGTGAAAGCTGCCGCCGTGGTGAGCGGTGCGCCGCCGCTCGCCGATCGTCAGGATACCTCGACGCTCATGCCCGCGTATCGATGGCTGCTCGCCACCTACCGCCGATTCCCCGGCGTGCTCCAGCACGCCTTTCGCCTCGCGCGCGGCCCCATCAAGCAACGCCCGCCGCGCTGGTTCTGGAACGTCATGATCCGCGCCATCCCACCGTGCGACCGCGCGGCGCTCGACGATCCTGCCATGCTCGATCACGCGTGGGCCGGTTTTACCGGTGCATGGATGGGCCACGAAGACGGCGTCTTTCACGATGCCCGCATCTACGCCGAACCGTGGGGATTCGATCCCGCGACCATCCGCGTGCCGGTGCGGCTCTGGCACGGGCACGACGACCGCAACTTCCACCTCTCGCTCGCCGAGGAACTCGCCGCACGCATTCCCACCTGCACGGCGCGTTATCTTGAAAACGAAGGTCACTACTCGCTGTTCATGCTCCGCAATCGGGAAGTCCTCGTCGATCTGCTGAGCGCAAATTAAGAGTTAAGAATTAAAAATTAAGAATGCTCCGAGGCAGCATTTGCCCTCATTCTAAATTCTTAACTTTTAATTCTTACCTCCCCTAAGGCACCTCCCTCTCACCGGTTAAAACCACACCATTATGCCACGTTTTCGCCTTTTCCTTCCCCTCGCCTTCCTTGCCTGTTTTGCGCACGCCGATGAACCGCCGGCGGGCTTCACCGCGCTCTTCAACGGCAAGGACCTCCAAGGCTGGTATGGCTGGGGCACTCGCGATCCCCGCGAGCAGGCCACGGCGACGCCCGAGCAGTTCGCCGAATACAAAGCCAAATCGCTCGAAGACGTGAACGCCCACTGGCGTGTGGAGAACGGCGAACTCGTCAACGACGGCAAGGGCCTCTACCTCACCACCGAAAAGAACTACGGCGACGTCGAACTGCTCGTGGACTACAAAATGCAGCCGCTCGGCGATAGCGGCATCTACCTCCGCGGCGTGCCGCAGGTGCAGATCTGGGATTACACCGAGGAGAAAAAATTCCCACTTGGCGCCAACCTCGGTTCGGGCGGCCTGTGGAATAACGACAAGGGTTCGCCCGGCAAAGACCCGCTCGTGAAAGCCGACAAGGCGTTCGGCGAGTGGAATCACTTCCGCATCGTCATGGTCGGCAGTCGCGTGAGCGTGTGGCTCAACGACCAGCTCGTGGTCGATCACGCCATCCTCGAAAACTACTTCGACAAAAAGAAATCCGCCGAGCTGCGCCTGCCCATCCTCCCACGCGGCCCCATCCAGCTCCAGACCCACGGCAGCGAGATCCGCTGGCGCAATGTCTTCGTGCGCGAAATCGGCAGCGACGAAGCAAACAAGATCCTCGCCGCCAAAGGCACCGCCAGCTTCGAATCGATCTTCAATGGCAAGGACATGACCGGCTGGGCCGGCGCGACCGATGCGCTCGCCGTGGAGAACGGAGAAATCCACTGGCTCGATAAAAAAGGCGGCACGCCCTATTGGAACACCGAGCTGACCGACTTCGTCGCCCGCCTCGAATTCAAGCTCCCGCCCGGCGGCAACAACGGCCTCGCCATTCGTTATCCCGGCCAGGGCAACACCGCTTACGTCGGCATGACGGAGTGCCAGATTCTCGACGACAATTACGAGCAGGTAAAAGGCAAGATCGACCCGCGCCAGGCTCACGGCAGCGCTTATGGGATGGTCGCCGCCGCCCGCGGCTATCAGCACCCTATCGGCGAGTGGAACTTCGAGGAAGTCACCGTGAAGGGCTCGACCATCAAAGTGGAGCTCAACGGCACCGTCATCCTCGATGCCGACCTCTCGAAGGTGGACATGGAAACCGTCATGGCTAAAAGCCCACACCCCGGCAAGGACCGCACCAGCGGCTTCTTCGGCTTTGCCGGCCACAACGACCCCGTGGCGTTCCGGAATATCAGCATCAAGAAGCTGTAAGACGCAACTGCCGCGGAGCCGGTCGCACGGCGGCCGGCCACCGCGATTCCTTACGCGCCGAGGCCGAGATGCCCGAGCGCGAGCAGGCCGTAGAACGTGTATTCCGCGTCGAGAAAATCGTCCGCCCAATGCCCGTGGAAACCGCCCGACGCATTCCAAAGTGAGTCGATGAAATCGAGGCACCGCTCGCGGATCGCCTCCGGCAACGGACACTCCAGGCACGCCAGCGCGTGCAACGCCGTCGCCGTGGAAAGCAGATCCGGAATCGGCGCGCCGGGCACCGCCACCCAGCCGCCTTGCGGATGCGCCTGCGCCAGCAGCCACTCGCCCACGCCTGCATTCATCGGCATTCCGAGCTGATGCAGCATCGTCACCGCCGCCGCCGTCGCGGTCACGGTGCCCTGCTTCATCCCGCGCAGATTTCCCCACGCCCCATCCGGCGTCTCCAGCAGCTTGAGGCACTGCACCATGCGCAGCGGTTCCGGCTGCGGAACGCCCAAGTCCTGATACGCCCCGAGCGCGACAAAACATCCATACGCGTTCCCCCGCTCTGCGTTCTGCTCCAGCGCATATCCCCCATCGCGCGACCGATGTTTCTCCAACCGCGCCAGCACCTCCGCCGCAAATTCGTGCGAGCCAATCGCCGCCCGGCACCGCGCCAGCGCCCCGAGATGCACAAAATCCAGTCCCTCTCCCTCGCCAAACGTCCGCAGATATTCCGCCGTTGGTGTCCAGCCTTCAGGCTGCCCCAAATCCCCCGCCCCACTTCCCTCCAACGCCTGCAAGCCCGCGATGGCAAAGATCGTATAATAAAGATCCGCCTTCCCCACGCGATCCATTCCCGCCCCGTTTTCATTCAGCCGGCTGCGCAAAAACGCGCGCACGAGGTCGGTCGAATCGCCCAGCACACGAGGCGCGAGGCGAGCGATTTGGAGCATGTGAAGGCGAAGACTCATGCGGGGGTTCTACGAACACGCGCCCGGCTTGCCGCGCGAGCGGGAAATTCGGTAGCCTGCGCAAATTCATGACTGAATCCCGCCGGCCTCTCAAATCGCGCGACACGCGCTGGGCAAAAGCGCTGGCGTCCGCGCTCGTCCGCCGCCGCGTCACGCCCAACGGCATTTCCATCGCTGGCATGGTCTTCGCCAGCATCGGCGCCGCCGCGCTCGCCGCGACTCCATGCGGATGCCTGCCGTGGATCGCCGGCCTGCTCCTCGGCGTCGCGGGCGCGCAACTCCGCCTGCTCTGCAATCTGCTCGACGGCATGGTCGCCGTGGAAGGCGGGCTCAAGGGCAAAGCCGGCGACCTCTTCAACGAAGCGCCCGATCGCTACGCCGATATCGTGCTCCTCGTCGGTGCGGGATATGCCGCGCATGCGCCGTGGCTCGGCTGGATGGCCGCCAGCGCCGCCGTGCTCACTGCCTATGTGCGCGCATTCGGTGCGTCGGTTGGACAAGGCCAGGACTTCTGCGGGCCCTTCGCGAAACCGCATCGCATGTTCTTCTTCACCGTCGGCTGCCTCGGCGCGATCCTCCATCGTCCGGTGCTCACCTGGGCGCTGTGGCTCATCGCCCTCGGCGCGTTCTTCACCGCCGCCCGCCGCGTCGTGCGGCTCTACCGCAAGCTGCCATGATCGCCCGGCTCTTCGCCCTGCTTGCCCGACTCTTCACCGGGGCCATCCCGCGCTGGCGTGGGTGCGATCCGGTGCCGCGGCTGCGCGTCTATTTTGCGAATCACTCCAGCAATCTCGACTTTGTCCTGCTCTGGGCCTCGCTCCCCGGCCCCATCCGCGAACACACCCGCCCCATCGCCGCGCACGATTATTGGACGGGCAGCAAACTGCGCCACTGGCTCGCCGGGTCCGTCTTCCGCGCCGTGCTCATCGAGCGCAAAAACGTGACGCGCGAAAACAACCCACTCGTGCCGATGTGCGAAGCGCTCCGGGCCGGCGATTCCCTCATCATCTTCCCCGAAGGCGGACGCAATCCCTCCGGCGAGATTGGCGAGTTCAAGCCCGGGCTGCATCACCTCGCGCGCGAAGTGGCCGAGGCCGAGCTCATCCCCGTCTTCATCGAGAACCTCAACCGCGTGCTGCCGAAAGGCGAAGTGCTCCCAGTGCCGATCCTCTGCTCCGTCTATTTCGGCGCCCCCATCCGGCTCGAACCCGGCGAAACCAAACGCGATTTCCTCGCCCGCGCCCGCGAAGCCGTCATCACCCTCCGCGCGCCATGAACCATTTCCCGATGACGCCGCCCGACCTCCAGACCCGCTGGCTCTTCGGCGGCCTCTTCGCCTTCCTCACCCTCGCCACCGTCATCGGCCGGATTCTTCGCCGCACCATGCCGGGCGAGACCGCCGCCAAGGTCATCTCGAATCTCAACGCCCGCATCTTTGCGTGGTGGATCATGGTCGGCGTGTTCGGCACCGCTGTGGTGCTCGGCAAGACCACCACGCTCGTGCTCTTCGGCCTCATGTCGTTTCTCGCCCTGCGCGAATTCATCACCCTCACGCCGACGAAATCGGGCGATCACCGCTCGCTGTTCTGGGCCTTCTTCGTCATCACCCCGCTGCATTACTACACGCTCGCCATCGGCTGGTATAACATGACCGTGCTGGTCATCCCGGTGTATGCGTTCCTCTTCATCCCGATCCGCAATGCGCTCGCCGGTGATTCCGACCGGTTCCTCGAGCGCACCGCCAAGGTGCAGTGGGGGCTGATGGTGTGCGTCTATTTCGTGAGCTACGCTCCCGGCCTGCTCCTGCTCCGCATCCCCGGCTTCGAAGGCCAGGGCGCCAAGCTCCTCTTCTTCCTCGTGTGCGTCGTGCAGATGAGCGACGTGTTCCAATACGTCTGGGGCAAACTCTGCGGACGTCACAAACTCGCCCCACGCATCAGCCCGAGCAAAACCGTCGAAGGCCTCCTCGGTGGCGGCCTCAGCGCCACCGCCCTCGGCGCCGCCCTGTGGAAGATCACCCCATTCACCCCCCTCCAGGCCGCCGCCCTCGCCGCCCTCATCGTCGCGATGGGCTTCTTCGGCGGCCTCGTCATGTCCGCCATCAAACGCGACCGCGGCGTCAAAGACTACGGCGAACTCCTCCCCGGCCACGGCGGCATGATGGACCGCATCGACTCCCTCTGCTTCGCCGCCCCCGTCTTCTTCCACGCCGTGCGGTTTTGGTTTACGTAGTTGATCGCAGCTCCGCTAATCAGGACGCCGCATGAACAGCCCAAGATGCGTGCTGATCAATGCAATCTGCTCGGCCGACAAACACGTCGGACGTTGAACAAGGTAGGACTGAAGTCCTTTCTGATGGTCGTTGATCACGATAGCGTCACGCATCGATCCCTTAGATGGCGTCACAAACCATCCCGGAAGAATTACAACCGGCGTGACCTTGAAACGTTGACCGGTCGATTGATGAAGGAATTCGGCCAGCCACTTGGCGTTGGCGGACGCTTGGTCCATCGGATTGCGAGGAAGGGGAACTCCCTTGATGAAAATTGTCTGACCATCGAACTCAGCCTTCTCTTCTCGCCCGCCTCGCTTCTTGAGCGTTTTCGTTTCGATCGCAAAGACTCCACTCGGGCCAATGGCAACGTGATCAATGTTGAAATCAGCCGCGACCAAGTCGTGGAGGATGCGAAAGCCACTCTCACGCAGATGTTCGAGCCGCTCAGCCACGGTCCGCTCCCCGTCCCGGCCCTCTCTATATTGTCGCAACTCCCGCAAGGCGCGACGGAACCGCATAGTGACAATGACTACAGCAACTGCAGCCATGACTGTATACAGCCAAGGGTGGAACTGATCTTTCCGCCAAAACCGCCACCACTCCGCAATTGCCCCGCAGACCAACATCATGCAAATCGCGACCTCACCCATCGCGTCAAACATAATATCCATTCTTCTTTCCTCGACAGATTGCCCCGCTTGGCGCAACGGCTTGTGTCTCAGCGGCGAACGCGGGGAGCTGGTATCTTTATCTTCCATCAAGTGTCTGCCTTATATGCAGAACTGTCATGAACGTGTCGAGTCAGTGCTACACCAAGTGCAAACGATGGTCGCGGGTTACACAACTGCACCAAACATCGCCAATCACTGCCTAAATCGCTCACTCGACGACCCAAAATAACTCCCCGAAATATGCGACCACAAATTTGATCGCCTAAAGCCACATTTTTTGTGTGCCGTCTAGAAGCTATCCCAAAACCTCTTTGATGAGGAGAAGCGAGCAAGCAAGATGAAGAAAGCCTTGGAAGGCCAAGGTGGACTTTTCCCAGCGGATGCAAAGTCGGCGATAGTTTTGTAACCAAGCGATGGTTCGTTCGACG
>JBGAGV010000023.1:0-68669 GCA_044226525.1 Chthoniobacteraceae bacterium
TTCTTCCGACCGCTTTTTCATTTTCAATGCCTCTTTGCGCCGGAAGGTTTCTGCGCATGCCATGATCGGCAAATAGTGTGTTTATTGTGTCTGTTCGTTTGGGACGGTTGGAGGGTGGATCGTTGATGGTTTCAGGATGCCCCGCGGCGCGTGGGGGGGGATGGGTTGAATGACCTCTGTGGGCGAATGCGGACTCCTTAAGCGGCTCGACGCACACATCGCTTTGGTCATGCTCCGATTCTCGTCCTGAGGAGGCGAATCTCCAAACCGTCCATTCCGTCCGTTCCCCATTTTATCTAAGTGCCATTCACGCTACGCGCCTTCTCTCAGGAAAACCTGCAAGAGGAGATCAGGAGAGGATTTCGTTCACGACGCGGCCACCCTGGCCGTCCGTAAGGGACAAAGCGGTGCCGTTGCGTTTATACGTTAGCTTCGTGTGATCGAAGCCGAAGAGGTGCAGCAGGGTGGCGTGATAGTCGTGATTCGTGACGATGTTATTCACGGCCTTGTGGCCGAATTCATCGGTCTCGCCATAGACGCAGCCAGATTTGAAGCCGCCGCCGGCGACCCACATGGAGAAGCCGTAGGTGTTGTGGTCGCGGCCGACGACGTCGCGGCCACCATCGTATTGAATGACGGGCAGGCGGCCCATTTCGCCGCCCCAATGGACGACGGTGGAATCGAGCAGGCCGCGCGCTTTGAGATCGAGCACGAGGCCGGCGGCGCCTTTGTCCACGTATTTGCAGGCGGCGGGGAGGGAGCCGTAGATGCCCTTGTGGTGATCCCACGTCTGGTTCGCGGTGTAGAGTTGCACGAAGCGGACGCCGCGTTCAATGAGACGGCGAGCGATGAGGCAGCGTGTGCCGAATTCGGCGGTGGCGGGATCGTCGATGCCGTAGAGGCGCTTGGTGGCCTCGGTCTCTTTGCTAATATCGAGCGCTTCCTTGGCGGCGGTCTGGAGTTTGCCGGCGAGCGCGTAACTTGCGATGCGGGCTTCGAGATCGCTCTCGCCGGGATGCCGGTCGAGGTGCTGATGGTTCAGCTTGTCGAGAAAACCGAGATAGTTTTCCTGCGCTTCGCCGCGGAGATGCGGGGCGGGGTCGAGATTAGGAATGCGCGGTTCGATGGCGCGGACGGCCGTGCCTTGGTAGATGGAAGGCAGCCAGCCATTCGTCCAATGCTCAACGCCGAGCACAGGAAGCCCGCGCGGATCGGTGAGGGCGACGAAGGCGGGGAGTTCCTGCGTTTCGGAGCCGAGGGCGTAACCGAGCCAGGAACCGAGCGAGGGGCGCCCGCCGAGGATGCGGCCATTCTGCAAGGCATAGATGGCCTGACCGTGATTGTTCACACCGGTCTGCATGCCGCGGAGGAGGGTGGCGTCATCCACGATGCCGCCGAAATGTGGGAGCAGTTCACTGATCTCGGTGCCGCTCTGGCCGTGCTTGTCGAACTTCCACGGGCTGCCAAGGAGCTTGGTGCTGGCGTGGGCGGCGTCGTCGAATTTCAGGTCGCCGGTGAATTTCTCGCCGCTGTGTTTGGTGAGTTCCGGTTTGGGATCGAAGAGATCGACCTGACTCGGGCCGCCTTGCATGAACATGGAGATCATGGCGCGAGCGCGCGGCTGGTGCTGCGGTTTCTTGGGTAGCAGATCGAAGTGTTCCGCCGAGGGGTCGATGGGTTTGGCGAGGAGATTGTCCTGCTTGAGCAGCCAGGCGAGGCCCATGGCGCCGAGGTTGAAACCGCTCCGCTCCATGAAATGGCGGCGCGTGAAGCAGCCGCTGAAGGGATTAATCGACATAGAGGAACTGGTTCGAGGTGAGCAACGCCTGGCAGAAGGTGGCGAGAGCTTGCGATGTCGGGTCGGCGGGGGGAGGTTCCTGGCCGGGGCGAGGCTTCGGCAGGGCGACGGGGTGAGCTTTAAGGGTCTCGGCTTGCTTGGTGAGGAAGGTGGTGGCGTCCTTCAGTTCGGTGGCAGTCGGGGGAACTCCGAAGGTGAGTTCCCACGCGCGTTTGATCTGTGTGGCGGGATCGGTGCCGGCGTCGCGGACGACACGCTCGGCGAAGTATTTCGACTGCGTGAGGGTGAAGTCGCTGTTCATCATCGCGAGCGATTGCGGGGCCACGGTAGAGGCATTGCGCAGTTCGCAGTTCGGCTCCATGCGGGGGAGGTCGAAGGTTTCGAGCATGCCGAGCGGCTGGCTGCGGCGCATCTGCACGTAGAGGCTGCGGCGGAATTCGTCGCCGTTGAGCGGAACGAATTTGCCGGAGGGACGGCCAGCAGTGTCGTTGGTATTGACGCCCACGACGACCTGGCCGGTTTCATCGATCATCACCGGGACTGGGGCGCCGAACATCTTCGGGTTGAACTTGCCGCTCACGAGCAACATGGCGTCGCGAATCGTCTCAGCTTCGAGGCGTCGCGAATTCATGCGGCCCAACAGGCGATTGTCCGGATCGAGACGATCTTTCTGCGCCTCGCGCACGGACGACTGGCGATAGGCGGTCGAGGTGAGAATGAGCCGGTGCATGGCTTTGAGGCTCCAGCCTTTGGCGACGAATTCATCCGCGAGCCAGTCGAGCAACTCGGGGTGCGTAGGGCGATCGCCGAGGTGGCCGAAATCGCCGAGCGAGCCGACGATGCCGTGGCCGAAGTGGTGATGCCAGACCCGGTTGACGAGCACGCGTGTGGTAAGTGGGTGTTTGCCGTCGGTGATGCTCTTGGCGAAGGCGAGGCGGCGCCCAGTGGTGGGAAGCGAAGGGGCTTTCTCCGGAATCTCGGTCGGGCGTAGCGCGGCGAGCACGGTAAGTTCACCCGGCTCGACCTTCTCGCGTGGGAGATCGATGACGCCACGGTAGAAGAGATGCGTCTCGGGCAGCGGTGCGGCGGGCACTTCGCTGAGGATGGGAATAAACTGCTCGACCGGTTTGCGTTTGCGAATCTCAGCGGCTTTGTCTGCGAAAACTTTCAGCTCGGCTTCGTGCTTTGTTTTGTAGGTGCGGTCGTAGAGGTAGAGCGAGCCGGGGCTGAGCTGATTGATCGTCGGATGCTCTTTGAGCAACTTGAGTTGCTCGGGCGTGCGCTTTTTGACTTCGGTGCGATACGCGGTGCGGAGAGGTTCGCGCAGTTCAGCCGGCTTCGCTTCGAGTTCCCACGTGAGGACCTTCTCGATGAACTCGTCTTCTTTCACCTTGCGCTCCGCATCGACGACTTTGGCCTCCTTCTCGATCTCGGCGGCCCTGGCGCGCTCTTCATCGGTCATGAGCGAGACGAGGCGGGCGGCCGGAACGCGCCACTTCTGCACGTCGAGCGCGGGCTCGAAGATGGCGCGCATGCGGTAGTAATCCTGCTGCGGCACGGGATCGTGCTTGTGCTCGTGGCACTGCGCGCAGGCGACGGTGATGCCGAGGAGGGACGAAGAGACGACCTTGATCGTTTCGCTCACCACGGCGTTACGCGCGGTGGGTTGATCGGCGGTCGCAGCGCTGGCAGTGCCGTCGGGCACCATGCGGAGGAAGGCGGTGGCGGTGAGTTTGTCGATGTCGCCCGTGGAGAGATTCTTGAACGGCTGCTTCACCATCTCGTCGCCGGCGACTTGTTCGCGGATGAACTGGTCGAACGGCTTGTCCGCGTTGATGGAGCGGATGACGTAGTCGCGGTATTTGAAGGCCCATGGGCGGGCGGTGTCGGCGTCGTTGTAGCCGTCGCTGTCGGAATAGCCCGCGACATCGAGCCAATGGCGTCCCCACTGCTCGCCGTAGTGCGGCGAGGCGAGCACGCGATCGACCATGCGCTCGTAGGCGTCGGGGGCATCGTCGGCGAGGAAGGTGGCGGTTTCTTCCGGTGTGGGTGGGAGGCCGGTGAGGTCGAGCATTACGCGACGCAGGAGGGTGGCTTTGTCGGCGTCGGGATTGAAGCCGAGGCCCTTTTCTTCGAGCTTCGCGAGGAGGAAGGCGTCGATCGGCGTGCGCACGCGGGCGGCGTCTTTCACCTTCGGTAGTTGGGCGCGTTTGATCGGCTGGAAGGCCCAGAATTCGCGGTCTTCTTCGCTCACCCAGACGCTCGGGACTTTGTCCGGTTCGGGGCGGGCGGTTTTTGCGCCCTGCTTCACCCAGTTTTCCAGCGTGGCGATTTCGGCGTCGCTGAGGCGTTTGCCTTTCTGTGGCATCTCGCCTTCGCGCACGAGGCGGATGAGTTCGCTCTCGTCGGGTTGGCCGGGGACGACGGCCACGGCTTTGTCGTCGCCATGAGGATCGACGAGGAAGCGACGCAGACGGACGTCGAGATCGCCCTTCAGCTTCTCGCCTTCCCCGTGGCAATGGAAGCAGTGGTGTTTGAGAATGGGCCGCACATCGCGCTCGTAGGTGAGGGCGCCGGGCGCGCGCAGTTCGGCGCGCAAGAGCGCTGGGGCGAGGAGAAGGGCGGCAGGAAGGGCGAGACGTAAGGTAGGCTGCATCCGGTCGGTGATGGACTTACGCACAGATCATCCCGTGGGATACCTCTCCCTTAGAAGAGTTGAACGGCGGGGCGATGTTGGCGGAAACGATAGTCTCAAAAGCAAGGAGAAAGGAGGTGCGAATGCGGCGCGACGACCCGCTCCGGATTCCTCGAAACCCAAGGCGCTGGATCAACCCGGATTAAGTCGGATTACCTCTGTAGACGCAGGTCGGAAAATAGCGCGATCCGGCTTGGATTCCCGAGCACTTCAGCAAGTCTGGTGAGTTCTCATTAAGAACTCCAGCCTTAGTCCCGATCATACCACATCCATCCCCTTTTGGCAAAACGGGCGACGGTTCGATGGCAAAAAAAGGCGCAGTCGAGCAGATCAGCTCGCGAGCCCGGCGAACGACTTGCGACCGCACCAGAGAAGAAAGGCGGCCAGCACGCAGCAGGCGATGAGCATCGGGTTGGCGAGGTCGGCGCCTTTGTTGATGAAGATCTGGAACGCGAGGATGTTCACGATGATCGGGCCGAGGATGAGCAGGCCGAAGTTCCGGGTGCGCGGAATCATCACCAGGATGGCGCCGATCAACTCGCACCATTTGACGAAGGTCATGTAACCGCTGGGGCCGAAGACGCCCATGAACGCCTGAACCTCGGTGCTCATCGGGGGCATTTTGCTCTCGTCCATCAGATGGAAAAGGATGGGGACCGAAGCTGCGAGGAAGGCGAGACCGAGAAGGATGCCGGCGATAGCAGGGGCGTATTTCATGGTGGGTGCGAGGCTATCGTGGTTGGTGAGGGCGGAGCAAGTCCGGTGAAGGATGGAAAGAACGCGAAGAGTCAGGCCTCGCGGCTCTGGAATTCGGCTTCCCATTGCGCCATGCGGCGGTCGGCGAGGAAGGGGCCAAAGGGGAGCAGGGCGGCAGTAAAGATAACGGCGCAGCGGGGGACGGGCCATTTGGCGATGATCCAAACGCGGGCGAGAGCGATGCAGAAGACGATGAAAAGGACGCCGTGCATCCAGCCGAAAACCTTCACGGCAGCCGACAGGTGCGCGAGGTATTTGAGCGGCATGGCGATGCCGACGAGAATGAGGAACGAAATGCCTTCCGCAAAGGCGATGCGGCGCAGGAATGGGATCGGATTGCTCACGCGGATTGTTGAACCCGCAAATGGCGCGGACGGAAAGCGCGAATTAACGCGGACCATCCTGTCCTCGAAAGAGGCTGGAACACGTGGCTCCGGAGAGCCGAGCTACGGGTTATTTGCCCAAGGCCTTGCGCAGGATGGGCTCGAACACGTCGGCCTGCCGGACAAAGCCGAGGTCGCTCGGATGCGAGCCGTCGGTGGAGCCGTCGGCGTCGTCGCCGAGGAGGCGGTCGCCGCCGATGTAGTAGAGGTTCTCCACACCTTCCTTTTTCAGCTCGGCGTAGGCCTTGGCGAGGGCGGCGTGATTGTCGGTGTGGTGTTTGTCCCGTGCGGGGAGAATCCACGAGTTGGTGTTGCGGCGGTCTTCCACGAGGACGATGGGCGTGTTCGGGCGTGCTTCGCGGAGCTGGTGAACGAGTGGAGCGCAGCGTTGCGTCACGAGGGTAGCGTCCATGTTTGGCACGCAATCGATGACATACACGGCGGGGTCGAGTTTCACGAGTTCATCGCCCACGGCGGCGTCCATTTTGCCGTTGCCGGAGAAGCCAAGGTTGATGACGGGGCGATCGAACCGGCGGCCAAGAATCGCGGTGTGGACCATGCCGGGCCGCGACGCGCACGCGCCGTGGGTAATCGAGGTGCCGTAGAAGACGATCGGCTTTTCGCGCGGCGTGAGGCCCTCGAATTTCGCATCCTTCGGCACGCCGATCTCGAGTTTATCGATGCCGTTGAAGAGCGGGAGATAAGCGGCGTATTCGCGCGAACCGGGGGCAAGGCCGTTGCCGAGCTGCTGGGTTACATCGGGTGCGGTGGGTTTAGTGACATTAACCCAGCGCCACTTGCCGCTGCGGTCGCGTGCGTAGAGATCGACGCCGCTCACGCCGGTCGCCGGCATGTGTGGCATGGCGATGCCGCTGGCGGGCTTGTGCAATTTGTAGCGAGCCCAGATGTTCGTGGCGTCGGTCTTGAACCGCACCATCATGCCGGCGCTGTCCTGGCTGAGATTCCACACGGTATCGGTGACTTTGCCGTGCGCTTCATCGGGCAGGCGCTGGAACCAACGCTCGCGCGGCAGGTCGGGCCAGCCGCGACCTTCGAGGCCCCAGGTGGTGACGTCATGCCAGACGAGGTCAGCCGGCGGAGCGGAAGGCGCTTTCGGCGCGGGAGTGGAGGGGGTCTGCGCGTGGAGGGCGGCGGCGAGGAGGCAGGGAAGGAGCAGGCGGAGGTTCATGCGAGTCGAGGGATGGTGCGAGAGCGAGTGGAGCGAGGGAAGGGGAAATGTGGCTGTGCGGACGTATAGCGTGACGAGGCCGAGGGGCGTGGTCACACAGGTTGATCGTTTGGGGCCTTGAAATTTGAATCCGGTCTCGGACGTTCCGGCTCCCATGCGCCTCACCTACGCTTTGCTTTTTTTCCTCGCCGTTCATGGCTGGCCTGCTGAGGAAGCCGTGCGCGAGCCCGATCCGTCGCCGCGGGCGCCCGTGGCGGGACAGCCGTTCGACGATCGTGAGATCATTCGTTATCTCGAAGCCGAGGGCCGCAAGTTGATGACCGCGAAGCCACTGCCGGTGCTGAAGATGGCGGCCACGCGGTGCGATCTGCCGCTGGAAAAATCAAGCACGGCGAAAGTGCCGATGGCCGATGCGGTGGCGCGGGCAGAAAGTGCGACGGTGGTGCTCGGGGAGTTTTACCGCGAGGGGAAAAAGAAACACGTGCAGTTTGGCAGTGCGGCGGGCGGATTTTTCATCACGAGCACTGGGGCACTGCTCACCAGCCTGCATGTGGTGACGGAAAAGGATTCGCTCGGTTTTGTGGCGATGACCCGTGATGGGCGAGTTTTTCCGGTGGCGGCGGCGCTGGCGGCGGACCCGGTGCAGGATCTCGTGGTGCTGCAACTCGACGTGCCGGTGGCGGTGCGTTTCCCGACGCTGAGCCTGGGCACCGAGGCGGTGCCGAGCGGTTCCCCGGTGACGGTGATGAGCCATCCGGATGAACATTTCTGGATGCTGACGACGGGCACGGTCGCGCGGCACACGGTCTGGCGCGCGGCGCATGGCGACGAGTATTTCACGTGCATCACCGCGGACTTTGCGGCGGGATCGAGCGGGTGCCCGGTGCTCGACGAATGCGGCAACGTGACGGCGATCGTCAACAATACGGAATCGCTCTACTACGATGACGACGGGAAGAAGAAGCAGGTCGATCTGCAGATGGTGGTGAAGAACACCACGCCGGCCTGGGTAGCGCGGCGGCTCTGCGCTTTGCCGCGGGCGAGTGCGGCGCAGGAAGGAACGGGGCGCTAATCTTCAAGGCCGCCGACGGGCAGGCCGCTTGGGACGCGGCTCGGGATGTTGGGAGCGTAATAACCCTCGCTCAGCGAGCCAAGGAAAGCTTCCAGCGCCGGGAAATCGTCGGCGACGAGGTTGAGATGTTTGAACAACGGATCGAGCGGGGGATGCGCCGTGGTGTCGCCGCCGTCGAGGGTTTCGCTGGCGGCATCGGAGAGGGCTTCGTAAAAGACGAGCACCTCGCGCAAGGTGCGGATGCTGCCGTCGTGCATGAAAGGAGCGGTGCCGCGGACCTGACGGAGGGATGGAGTGCGAACCTCT
The DNA here is from genome assembly GCA_044226525.1 of Chthoniobacteraceae bacterium. Lineage (GTDB taxonomy): Bacteria > Verrucomicrobiota > Verrucomicrobiia > Chthoniobacterales > Chthoniobacteraceae > VFJQ01. The sequence goes on from JBGAGV010000023.1 coordinate 8,200, forward strand.
CGCCGGTCGGCGAGGCCGATGAAATGGAGCTGGTAATCGGAAAGCATCGGGCCGCCGTGGCAATGCTGGCAGCCGGCGTCGCGAAAGACATTCATGCCGCGCAACTGCCGGGTGTCGAGTGCATCGGTTTCGCCGCGGAGATAACGATCGAAGGGCGTGTCGGTCGCCAGGAGAGAGCGTTCGAAAGCCGCGAGCGCGCGAGGGAGATTTAGGGCGGTCGCGTCTTCCCCGAAGACCGCTTGGAACTGCGCGCGATAGACGGGGAGGGTATTCACCCGGGCTACTGCTTGCGCGAGAGCGTTGGATTCAAGACAGGCATCTCCGCGCATTTCTCCGCGTGAACGGAGTGGCACGAGGACTTGTGCTTCGAGGCCGTGCACGCGGCTATCCCAGAACATCGGCGCGGTGCGGGGATCGATTGTTGCGCCGGTGACGAGGCCGTTGAAGGCAACGTTGAGCAGAGTGGGAACGTTGCGATCGAGCCGCGCGAGATTGGTCCCGATCGGGACGGCGCGGCCGTCGGTCCATCCGCGTTTTGGATTGTGGCAGGTGGCGCAGGCGATGGTCCTCGTTGCGGAGAGAATCGGATCGAAAAATAGCTGCCAGCCGAGAGCGACTTTGGCGGGCGTGGTGGGGTTGTCCGCGGGCGCAGGTGCTTGCCCGGGAAGAGGTGAGAATTCCATTCCCGGCGGTAACGCGCCGCCTGCGACGAGCGTGGCGCAGGTAGTAAGGAGGAAAAGACTGGAGAGAGCGAAGCGCACGGGAACGGCGTGGTTGATTACCATAAAGCGCCCGCGCTCCATAGTTGCCAAGTTGTGGGCGAGTGCGGGATTTTTACGTCACCATGCGTTTCCTCCTGCTGTTTCTCCTGCTTGCCCATGCCCGGGCGGAAAATGTCTCGAGCCTTTTCATCGAAGGGTATGCCGGGCAGCTCAGTGTCGCGCCGGGCGAGGCGGTGACGCTGCATGTTTCGACGAGTGCGCCGAAATTTACGGCGGAGATTGCGCGGGTCGGCGCGAAGACAGAGACGGTATGGACGAAGAAGGATCTGCCGGGGCGCGAGCAGCCGGTGCCCGACAATGCGTCGTCGCAAGGGTGCGGATGGCCGGAGACGTTTCGGGTGGAGATTCCAAAGGACTGGCGCAGCGGGTATTATCAGGTGCGATTGCGCGCGGAGGATCGCGGCGGGGTGTGGACCCAGCGCGGGACGCGGACGGCGGAGAGTTCGGCTTTTTTTGTGGTGCGCGCAGCAGAGCCGGGGAAGGCGACCCCGATTCTGCTCCAGCTCTGCACGAACACCTACAACGCTTACAACAACTGGGGCGGGTTCAGCGTCTATGCCTACAACGGGATTGGGAAAAATCAGGGCAGTCGCGTGTCGTTCGATCGGCCGCCGGCGTCGCAATTTGCACGGTGGGAACAGCCCTTCGTCGAGTGGGCGGAGTCGCACGGTTACACGCTCGATTATGGGGTGAACAGCGACCTGGAATTTCGGCCCAAGCTGCTCGCGCACTACAAGCTCGTGCTCAGCGTGGGGCACGATGAATACTGGTCGGCGCCGATGCGCGATGCGCTGGAGGGGTTCATCGCGAAGGGTGGAAACGTGGCGTTTTTCAGTGGCAATTCGGTGTGCTGGCAGGTGCGCAGCGAAAACGAGGGGCGTGCGCTGGTGTGTTTCAAGCAGCACTATTTCGTCGATCCAGTTTTCCAGACCGGCGACTGGCGCACGCTCTCGACGGCGTGGAGTCATCATCTCGTGAAGCGCCCGGAGAACCAGCTCACGGGAGTGGGGTTTCTCTGGGGTGGGTATCGGCAGAGCCACGGGCAATTCATGGACGAGCCGGCGGAATACACGGTGCATCGGCCCGAGCACTGGATCTTTGCGGGGACGGATTTGAAGCGTGGGGGAGTGTTCGGTGCGAAGGACACGATCGTCGGTTACGAATGCGACGGGTGTGAGCTGACGTGGAAAGACGGTCTGCCGTTTCCGACGCATCGCGACGGGACGCCGGAGAGTTTCACGGTGCTGGCTTCGTGCCCCGCGCGGTGGCATCCCGACGATTGCGAGTGGTATGACCAGTGGGAGAAAGGCCGCACCGGTGCGGCGTGCCTCGGCGTTTACACCAAGGGGGGCACGGTTTTTACGACCGGCTCGACCGACTGGGCGCACGGGCTGCGCGGCGGCGACAAAGCCGTGGAGCAGATCACGCGGAATGTGCTCGATCGACTGATGAAGTGATTTCCGTGCCCGCGATGCGGCGCACGACTTCACCCGCTGCCGCAAGGCCAAAAGCCGCCGTGACGGCGCAGGCGGAGCCGAAACCACTGGCGCAATCGAGCGTGAGGCTGCTGCCGGGTTCGGGTGCGCTGGAGCAGGTGCCGTCGGCCCAGGGATAGACCGGTTTTTCCGGTGAAAAGACGGCCGGGATGTCGAAGGGGACCTGCACACTCGGGTCGCTGCGATGAAGTCCGACGGTGAAGCCGTGTTCACGGCGAAGTTTGCGGCGGAGCTGACGAAGCAGTTCGTCCTGCTCGGTGTGGGCGAGGTCGCGCACGCGGACCATGGTGCCATCGCGTTTGCCGCCCGCGCCGCCGATGGTGATGACGGGGAGCTGTCGCTCGTGGCAGGTGGTCAGCAGGAGCGTTTTGTTGCCGAGTTTGTCGATGGCATCGACGACAAAGGTGAAGGGAGCATCGAGGAGGCGCCCCGCGGAGGAGGGGGTGAGAAACTCGGCGAGGGGAGTGACGGCGCAGTGCGGATTGATGAGGCGCGCGCGTTCGGCAAGGACATCCACTTTCGGGCGGCCAATGGAGCCATCGATGGCGGGGAGCTGGCGGTTGACGTTCGTGATGCAGACGTCGTCGAGGTCGATGAGCGTGAGCGCGCCGATGCCGGAGCGGGCGAGAGCTTCGACCGTCCAGGATCCCACGCCACCAACGCCAACCACGCAGACGTGCGCGGCGTGCAGGCGAGCGAGAGCGGCGTGACCATAGAGCCGGCCGAGGGCGCCAAAACGCTGGAGGTAGTCTTCGGGAAGACTGGGAACCATGGAACCAATACGACTTATGCGTCGGTGCTCACGTAAGCTTCGAGCGCTTCGCGCGTGATGACGTAACGCGCGCCGCAACGGGGGCAACTCATCCGGATGGTCGGATCGATGCCGAAGAGCCCGTCCGGGTCGCTGCGCATGACGGGGGCGAGGACGCCGAGCATTCGCTCCTGAGTGCAACCACATTCCCACCGGTAACGGCGCACTTCGAGGAGACTGAGTTGTTCGGTCTGATCGAGGATGCGGATGGCAGCATCGTCGAGGCTTTCGAGCCAGGGTAGGTCGCACTGAGGCTGAGCGCTGACGATGACGAAATCCTCCGGACCGTGGCGAAAATAACGCGCGGGGCGTTGTTCGCTCATTAGGTAAAAACGCTCCACGGCACCGAGCACGTCGGACGAGTCGAGATCGAGTTCCACCACGCTGCGGCGGGGTTCACCGCGTTCGCGGACGACATCGGCGAGGAAAAGCGGGCGGCCGTCGTCCTTCACGTTTTCGGTGAAAAGCTGGCCGACGATCTTGCCGTAACGATTGTCACCCGTCATGAAGAGATTCAGGAGCGGATCGGTGAAGTGAATCGTCCACGCCCACGATTCGTTCCACGGGCGCGAGGCGCAGTGGAGCGTGAGGGCGGCAAGGCCTTCCTTCAGCATCTCGTCGTGCTTCGGGGTGTGCTGCCAGCCGTGCTGGCCCTGGTGAAGGTAGTAGTCCACGTAGAGTTCGCCGAAGTCGGCCCGGGCGACGAGCGCGTTGCGCCCGCGCACGAAATAAGCGCGCACTTCAAGTCCTGGCAGATTCGGGTCTTCGGTTGGCATCCGCTTACCCTACCACAGGAATGAACCGGTTGCTCGGGAGGACTGCGCAGGGACTCTCCCAAAGCGTGGCATCAGGAGGCTTGCGCAGGAAAGGGGAGGTTTGGTTCAATCGACGTCCTATGAAAAACGCCCTCCTGTCTTTCATCGTAAGCGGAACTCTCCTGGTTCCCGCGACCACTCTGGCCGAAGCGCCGAGGATCGAGCACGTCATCGATCTGCTGCAACAAGCGAAGGCGTCCGACAAACCGCTGCCGCTGCTGGAGCAAGCGCGCAAAACGCTGAAGGATTTCAATCCGACGAATGGAACCAAAGCGACGGCGGCGGGAATCGGCGTGAAAAAGCAGGCGAACAATGCGCTTGCCGCCCGTGAGCACAAGCAGCGGGCCATGAAGGCGATTTCCGAGGCGATCGAACTGGCCCAGCAAGGCGGCAACGCGAAGCCGAAGATCGATTCCGCCATCGCGCTCACGCATCAGGCGGGCGATCTGAAACGCTGACGCTTACACCGTCACGCCTGCCTCGCGGAGCTGCGTCAGCAGCGCCTTGTGTTGTGCGTGGTGGTAGTGGTGAGCGACGAAACCGAGGGCGCGAGCGGCTTCGATATTCGGCAGCAGGTCGTCGATGAAAAAGGTCGTGGCGGGATCGAGGCCGTGTTCACGGCAGGCAATCTGGTAGATCTCGTGACCGGGCTTGGAGGCCTTGGCGAGGTGGCTGAAAGTGCCGCCGCGGAATTGCGCGAAAACAGGGTAACGCTTCGTGAAGAAAGCGTGGTGAATGTCGTTGGTGTTGCTGAGCAGGTAGAGCGGGAACGTTGCGGCGAGCTGATCGACGAGCGCGACCATCGGTTCGTTCACTTCAAAGATGTCTTCCAGCGCAGCGATGAAATCGGCTTCGGTGCCCTGATAGCCGAGGGCGTCGAAGGCGCCCCGCAGGAAGGCCGCGCGGTCGATCTGGCCGGCTTCGTAAGGGCCTTTCACCCGGTCGAGACAATCGACGGCCTGGGCGGGGTCACTCACGTCGCTGTGCGTGGCGATTTTGCGGAGGGCGATGGAGAAGTCGAATTTCAGCAGGACGTTGCCGATGTCGAAGAGGATGGCGCGGATCATTTGCTGCCAGTGAAACGAGGATGGTGGTTCGTGACAAGTGGCGTCGTTCGGCACACACTTCGCGCCGATGTCCGAAGTGCCCGATGCCTCCACCGATTCCACGCTGCGCCTGCTCGCGCCGGGCGAGCGCGTGTTCGGACGTTTCATGTTGGATCGCATCCTGGGGCGGGGTGGGATGGGGGTGGTATGGAAGGCGCGCGATGAAGTGCTGGAGAAGGACGTGGCGCTGAAGTTTATCCTCGAGTCCCACGCGCGCGATCCGGAGGCGGTGGCCAATTTGAAGCGGGAGACGCGGCGTTGCCAGGAACTGCGGCACGCCGGCATCGTGGCAATTTACGATCTGCACCAGGAACGCGAACGGGTGGCGGTATCGATGGAATACGTAGTGGGGGAGACGCTGGCGCTGGCCAAGGCGGAGCGCCCGGCGGGGTGCTTCGATCCGGAGGAAATTCTGCCGTGGCTCGATCAGCTCGAAGCGGCGCTCACGTATGCGCACCACGATGCGCGGGTGGTGCATCGCGACCTGAAACCGTCGAACCTCATCCTTACTCACACGGGCCGGGTGAAGGTGATGGATTTCGGCATCTCGCAACCGTTGGCGGAGACGCTCGGTGGCAGCGCGATTACGCGCGTCGAAGGGATTTCGCTGCCGTATGGATCGCCGCAGCAACTCATCGGCGATCGCGCCCGGGTGGCGGACGACGTGTATTCGTTCGCAGCGACGATTTACGATCTTATCACGGGACGCCCGCCGTTTTTCCGCGGCAAGATGGACCTGCAAATTCTGGAGGTGATCCCGCCCTCGATGAGCGAGCGGCGCGAAGAGTTGCGCCATGTCGGCGCGCCGATTCCGCAATCGTGGGAGGACACGATTGCAGCGGCCCTCGCGAAAGAGCCGGAGGATCGACCTCAGAGTATCGCGGAGCTGGTGCGCGCGTTGCGTGATGGCTGGGCACACCGGGGAGAGCCGGCCCCGGTGGTGAAGATTTCGGTGCCGAAGACGGATACGACTCACGGCCCGCAACCCACGCCCGTGCCGCCGGAGCCGCGTTCCGCGACCACGATTCGATTGCCCGAGACGAAAGAGAAAGTCGTGCCGGTGGGGTGGATGCCGTCGCCCACACAGCGGAAATGGCGCGTGCGTGATGCGAGCTGGCCGACCACGGCGGCGGTGGTGATTGGGCTCGCCGTCCTCACCGCGCTTGGTTTGCACCTTGTGAGGCATTCGTCGCAGCCGGAGGTGGCGAAGGCGCCGCCAGCGACGCCTGTTCCCGTGGTGGCGGCGAAGCCGCCCCCGGATCCGTTACGCCCGGCTTCGATTCAAGCGACCGGGGGGAAGCAGCCACCGAAGACGCGCTAAGCCCGGGTGCGCCAGAACACACGCGCGGTGAGCAGCACGGCGGCGAAGGCCAGTCCGATGGCGAGGCCGAACCAGATGCCGCGTGCCGCGTAACCCATCGAGAAGGCGGCGAAATACGCCACCGGAAGGGCCACGAGCCAATAAGCGATGAGGCAAAAGATCACGGGCGTGCTGACATCGGCCAGACCGCGCAAGGCGCCGGAAGCGACGACTTGAAGGCCGTCGAAGACCTGGAAGAGCGCCGCCGCCACAAGCAGGATCGCGGCGAGATCGAGCACGGCAGGATCATCGACAAAGGTGCGTGAGATGGGACCGCGACCGAGGGCGAGAATGAGCCCGCAGCCGATCATCATGACCACGGCCAGACCGAGCGCGCTGACGCAGATGGTGCGCAGGCGAGCGTGATCGCGAGCGCCGACGGCCTGGCCCACGCGGATGGTGGTGGCGAGACTGAGGCCGAGCGGCAGCATGAAGCTGGTGGCAGAACAGGAGAGAGCGATTTGATGCGCGGCGAGCGCGGTGCTGCCGAGCCAGCCCATCATGATGGCGGCGATGCTGAAGGCGCTGCTTTCGAGGATGAGCATGCCGGCGGTCGGACCGCCGATCCGCACGAGGCCGAGAAGTTTTTCTCGCACCAGCCCGCGGAACCAGCGCGGCGGAGTATGCTCGGCGAAACGCCGGGCGCGGCGCACGTAGATCCACATGGCCCACGCGGCGAGGATTCGTGACAGCAGGGTGGCGTAGGCGGAGCCGACCACGCCGAAGGTGGGCGAACCGAGATGGCCGTAGATCAGGACCCAGTTCAGCGCGGCATTTACGACGACGCTCCCGAGCAGGATGAACATGGGCGGCCAGGGATGATGCAGCGCTTCGCTAAACTGCTTGAGGGCGAGCGAGGCGAGCATGGGAATGAGCGAAACGCCCATGACGATGACGTAGGCGCGTGCTTGCTGCGCGACTTCGGGTGGCTGGCCGAAGCGATCAAGAATCAGACTCAGGCCCCACACGGCCAGGGCGAGCAGCGCCCCGGCGGCGAGACTGAGCACCACCCCGTGCCGCAAGGCCTCGCCTGTCTCGGCCCGCTCGTTCGCGCCGTGCGCCTGTGCGACGCGCACCGACACCGAGGTGAGGAGTCCGATCCCGACAAGCATCGGCACGCCGAGCACAGAATTGCCGAACGCCGCTGCGGCGAGCGGCACCACACCGACGCGGCCCACCATGGCGCTATCGATAAGGCCCATGAGCATCTGTGAAAGCTGCCCAGCCATGAGCGGCACCGCGAGCACGAGGGTCGCGCGGCTTTCGTGGATAAGGGCACGGAGGCTGGCCATTGGGGGCGCGGACCGTAGCCGGGGCGCGGTGGGGAGCACGGAGAATCTACGATTCGGTGGGTGGCCGGAGGTTGATGTTCGCCGATTTCAAGAACACGGTCCGCGGATGTCGCCCATTTTGCATCCCTCCCGCCGGCAATTCCTGCAGACGTTCGGATTTAGTGCCGCCGCCATGCTCATGGGGCGGGTGCCGGTTTTTGCGCAGCCGGTCGATCAAAAGGCACGGCACATGTTTTTGTTTGGCGACTGGGGCGCGCTCGACCCGGAGCCGCAGCGGAAGGTTTCCGGCGCGATGACGGCCTACGCGAAGCAGCACGCCATTTCGCCCGAGGCGCTCTTTTTGTTGGGCGACAATTTTTACGGGCAGTTCGACGGCGGGGTGAATTGCCCGCGGTGGCAGACGCAGTTTGAGGAAATGTATCCTGCGTCGGAGTTCAAGGGCCCTTGTTATGCGTTGCTGGGAAATCACGATTACATCGTCGAGCCCGCTGGCAAGGGGGACTGCCAGCTCGCTTACGCCGCGGCGCATCCCGGCACCCGCTGGACGATGCCAGCGAAGTGGTATCGCTTCGACTTCCCGCAGGTGCAGCCGCTGGTGACGTTCATCGCACTCGATAGCAATTATCAGAAAGCGGCGGGGGAAAGGCTGTCGCTGACGATGGAGGAGCGCGCCGCGCAGGCGCAATGGCTGCGCGCGGAACTGGCGAAACCTCGCACGACGCCGTTTCTCGTCGTGTGCGGACATCACCCGCTCTACTCGAACGCCGGAGACGGGCAGGCGCTGATCGGCGAATGGGACGCCCTTTTCCGGCAACACGCCGCGCACCTGTATTTCTGCGGGCATATTCACGATCTGGAGCATCTGGAGTTCGAGGGGCACCCAACCTCCTTTGTGGTGACTGGCGGCGGTGGCACGACCCTGCGCACGAAGGACGATCACGTCTCCACGGCTGCGAACCGGTTCGCGCAGAACGTGCACGGGTTTACCCATTTGGAAATCGGCGCGGACCGGCTGGTGGTGCGACACATCACGGCCGATGGGAAAGAGGTCCACGCCTTCGCCAAGCGCCCCACGGGAGCGGTCGAGCTTCTGAGCTAGCGCAGGATCGGCTTTCGGGCCGCCTTTTTGGCATGTCGTGAAAGCGGACGTTGACGCGCTCGCTTCAGGCGCTTTACTGCCGCGTTTTTCCCTTGGAGCGCCTTGCAAATTCGCAACCAACCACGACATCAACAGTAACCAATGATTAAACTCGGTATTAACGGATTCGGCCGCATCGGCCGCCTCGTCTTTCGCGCGATCTGCGACCAGGGTCTCCTCGGCAAGGAGATCGAAGTCGTCGCAGTAAACGACCTCGTCCCTGCGGACAACCTCGCCTACCTCGTCAAATACGACTCGGTGCAGGGTAAGGCCAAGGAAACGGTCTCCAGCAAGAAATCGAAGCCGGATCTCGCCGAGGACGACATTCTGGTGGTCGATGGCCACGAGATCAAATGCCTCGCCGTGAAGGAAGGCCCGCAGGCGCTTCCGTGGAAGGAACTCGGCGTGGACTACGTCATCGAATCGACCGGTCTCTTCACCGACGCGGAAAAGGCCAAGGGCCACATCGCCGCCGGCGCGAAGAAAGTCATTATCTCCGCTCCGGCGAAGAACGAAGACATCACCGTCGTGATGGGCGTGAACCACGAGAAGTATGATGCCGCCAAGCACCACGTCATTTCGAACGCAAGCTGCACGACGAACTGCCTCGCGCCGGTCGTCCACGTGCTCCTGAAAGAAGGTTTCGGCGTCGAGGAAGGCCTCATGACCACGATCCACTCCTACACCGCGACGCAGAAGACCGTGGACGGTCCGTCGAAGAAGGACTGGAAGGGTGGCCGTTCCGCCGCGATCAATATCATCCCCGCCTCGACCGGCGCCGCCAAGGCGACCGCGCTCGTCCTTCCCGAGGTGAAGGGCAAGCTCACCGGCATGTCGTTTCGCGTGCCGACGCCGACGGTGTCGGTGGTCGATCTCACCGTGAAGACGGTGAAGGAGACCAGCTATGAGGAAATCTGCGCCGCGATGAAGAAGGCCAGCGAGACCTACATGAAAGGCGTCCTCGCTTACACCACCGACGAAGTGGTTTCGACCGACTTCATCCACGACACGAACTCGTCGATTTTCGACGCCGGCAGCGGCATCGGCCTGAACAGCAAGTTCTTCAAGCTCGTCTCGTGGTATGACAACGAGTGGGGCTACAGCAACCGCTGCGTGGACCTGCTCAAATACATGGCGAGCAAGTAAGCCGCCCAAGCATTCCGTATAGTTTCAAGCCCGCCATCGGTCCGCCGGTGGCGGGCTTGTTTTTTGGGAGGCGCACTATTCGAGGGCCTCGTCGATGACGCGGAAAAATTCGCGGAGTTTGTAGGGTTTTGTGAGATAGCCCGATGCGCCAAGTTTGAGCAACTCGTCGATGCGATCGCCCATGGCGTCGGCGCTGACCATGATGACGGGGATGTCGGAAAGGGCGGCGTCGGCTTTCAGATGTTGCAGGATTTCATCGCCACTCATGTCCGGCAGATTGAGATCGAGCAGGATGACGTCGGGGCGATGCTCGCGTGCCAGATCGAGCGCGATGCCGCCCTGCATGGCCGTGATGAGATGGTAGCCAGGACGGTTGTTCAGGATTCGCTCGACCAGGCGCAGATTCAGATCCTGATCTTCGATGTAAAGCACCTTGCGTTGGATCGTGGTCGGCTCCTCGAGTGGAGTGAGAGGAGCATCCGGGGGCGGTTCATCTTCGTTGGCCGGCAGGTGCACCGCAGGCAGGTCGATCCAGAAGCTGCTGCCTTCACCGACGCTCGACTCCACGCCCAGCGAACCTCCGAGTGCGACGACGATCCGCTGCGACAGGGCGAGACCGAGGCCGGTGCCTTCCACGCCAGACGACTCCGCGCCCAGCCGCTCGAAGGGCACGAAAAGCCGTGCCAGTTTTTCCTCCGGAATGCCGGGGCCCGTGTCGGACACGGTGACGCGATGGACCGCTCCCCGGGTGGTGCAGGTCACGCGGACCGAACCGCCGGGGCGGTTGTATTTGATGCCATTGGAAAGCAGGTTCATGAAAACCTGTTTGAGCCGCTGGCGATCGGCGGTGACATGCATCGGCCGATCGATCGAGACATTGACCTGCAAGGCGACCTGCTGCCGCTCGGCGGACGGGGCGAGCAGACGTGAGACTTCGTGGAGGAAGCTGGTGAGATCGATCGTCTCGGAAGCGAGTGTAAGCCTCCCGGTTTCGATACGGGCAATGTCGAGCACCTCATTGATGAGGTCGAGCAGATGCTGCCCGGCGCGCGAGATGTGCAGAATGCTCTCAGCCTGGCTCGGCGAGGGTTGATCGATCTCGAGCAACTGGGTGAAGCCGAGAATCGCGTTGAGCGGAGTGCGCAACTCGTGGCTCATGCGCGAGAGGAATTCGCTCTTCGCGCGGTTGGCGCTTTCTGCCTGCTCCTGCGCGGTGCGAATTCGCACCTCCGAACGAGAGCGCTCGATCGCCGCCGTGAGCACGTTCGACACGGATTGGAGAAAATTGACGTCGTCCTGGGTGAAGGACCGTCGCTCGATCGTCAGGGCGATGAGCACCCCGAGCGGATTGGGGCCGGATTCGATGACGACGCTCACGCCGCTGGTCACGCCGGCCTGGAGAGCGGATTCCGATGGGGTGAAGCGGAGCTCGGTGGCGAGATCTTCGACGATGACCGGAGCCCCGACATGCAGCGTAAAACCGGATTGGGAGGTCTTGCCGACGCCGACGATATTAGGACTGGGATCGGGCCAGCCCGCCTGCGCGATGGGAATGAGCTGGCCGCCGTCCGGGAGCAATTCGAGGATGGAGACGTAATCGACGTGCAGCGTTTCGCGCACGAGTTCGGCGGCGTTGCGGAGCAACTCGGCGAGTTCAGTGCCGGCGAGGGCGCGCTGGCCGAGTTGGGCGACGATTTCGGTCTGCAGGGCGCGTTCCTGGATGAGGTCGTTGGCCGCCGCCAGTTCGGCGGTGCGTTCGGCCACGCGGGCTTCGAGGCTTTCCTGCGCCTTGGAAAGCTGCTCCTCGGCCAGTTCACGCGCGGTGACATCGGCGAGGAAGCCGACCATTCGTCCGATCTGCCCGAGGCGATCAATGAAGAAGTAACCTTTGGCTTCGACATGCACGATCCGTCCGCTCTGATGCAAAGCGCGGAACGCGTGGCGGAACGGTTCGCGGGTGGCTGTGACGCGCTGCACTTCCTCGTCGAACGCGGCGACATCATCCGGATGCACGAGCATGCGGAGGCGATCGAGGCCGCCGGCCATTTCGGCGGGGGAGTAGCCGAGGAGCTGGGCGAGATCGCCACCGTAGGTGATTTCGTTGGTGGTGGAGTTCCAGTCGAAGAGCACCTGCCCGCTGGCGCGAATGGCGGCGTCGTAGCGGTTCGCCCATTCGATGCGGGCTACTTCTTCGCGCTTCCGCTCGCTGATGTCGCGGATGATCGTGGAAAGGAAATCGAGATCGCCGTGGGCGTTGCGGTGCGAGATGATGACCTGTGAGACGGGAATCTCGCGCTTGTCCTGGGTGAGCAGCGCGGTTTCGCCCGTCCAGGTTCCTTCAGCGATCGCGGTCGGGATGCCGCTCTCGAAAATGATTTCGGCGGCCCAAGGGGGATGGATCTCGCTAAAATGGATGCCGGCGGCCGGTTTGTCGGGGGGCCAGTTGAGCAAGGCGCGCCCGGCGGCATTCACGTAATGGATGAGGCCGCCGGAGGAAGACATCGCCACGAAATCGCTCGTGCTTTCGAGGATGCGAGTGAAGCGCGCATGCGCCTCCTCGACGCGCTTGCGCTTGCTGATATCCCGCATGGCGCCCAGCACGCTCACGATGGCGCCGTGGGAATCGCGAATAAAACACGCCCGGTCTTCCACGTAGGCGTAACTGCCGTCCAGGCGGCGGAAGCGGTATTCGCTCGAGACATCGACGGCATTGGCGTGCACCGCGCCGACGAACGACTGCATGACCCGGCTCAGGTCGCTGGGATGCACGCGCTGCTGCCACCACGATTGTGTCGCGGCGCGCGGGCCGGGCACATCGCCGAGAGCTTCGGAAAATGCGGTGTTGTGGACGACGCGATCGCTGCGGGAGTCCCAGTGCCAGACCCAATCGCGCGTGGCCAGTCCGAGCACGCGCACCTGTTCCTCCACATCGTGCCGAGCGGTGTCGAGGTCCCGGCGGTCGGACGTGTCGTAGCTGAAGCCGATGTAACCGACGAATTCGTTGTCGTCGTAGAGTGGACGGCCCCGGTCGAGAACCCAGCGATACGCTCCATCCCGGCGCCGCAGGCGATATTCGGCTTCAAAAACCCGCCGCGCTTCCCGGGCAGAGCGATAGGCGGCCAGGAATTTTTCGCGATCGGCAGGATGCACCGTTTCGAGCCAGCCCAGTCCGACATTTTGCGTCATGGTGCGCCCGCTGAATTCCAGCGCCGCCCGATTGGCATAGACCAGATGTCCGTTGGCGTTGTCCACCCACACCATGGCGGGAAATTCGTCCAGCAACCGCCGATCGAATTGAAAACTGGCGGGAGACAGAATGTCGGATGTCGAATTGGCTCCCATGGCTACCGGAGCAGGGCGCTACGTTGGACGAAGCGCGAAGCAAAAAGGTGAACCGGGGTTGGCATGGCGAGAATTTGAACTAGTGCACGAAAGGGGGCGTCAGGGAAAGCCGCAAGTGCAGTAGAAACGGTCGGGGGAGTGTTTTTTTTGGTATCGGCGAAATGAGTCAAACCGCGAGTGGGTGTTTTTCGCCGCCGCCGGCTCCTGAATGCACTTGTCATCCGGTGCCGCTGCGCTTTCCTCCGCACCTCGCCGCCGATTCCATGATTTACCCTCTCTCGCTCGAAACTGCCCTGCTCCTCGTCGGCATTTTTCTGATCGTCACCCATGCTTTTGCCCTGCTCCAGCCCGGTTCGGCGCAGGCGTGGCTCAAGGCGTTTCCCCGCTCGGCCTTCTGGGGAACCGTGCTGCTGGCGATCGCGGCAGGCTGGTTCTGGTGGCTCGTGGTGACGATGGATCTGCATGAATTTTCGAACTGGCGCCCGACGCTGAAAATCGCCACCCCCATCGCGGCTTATCTGACCTGGCGCTACGTGCCGGAATTTCTCTCGGTGCGTTCGCTCGGCATGATCGTGCTGCTCGGTGCGGAAGCTCTGCTCGAAGCGGCCTGGATGCGTCCCGAAGCCTCCCGCCTGTGGCTGGTGAGCCTCGTTTACGTGTGGCTGACGGCGGCCCTCTTCTGGGTCGGCATGCCTTACACGCTGCGTGACCAGATCGGCTGGGCCATCGCCGATCGTCGGCGCTGGAATTTTCTCGCCCTTGGCGGAATCGCCTACGGTGTGATCCTCCTTATTTCTGACCTGACACTACGTCACTGAGCTTGAAGATCGGCAGGAACATCGCGATGACGATGCCGCCGACGACCACGCCAAGGAAAACGATGAGCATCGGCTCGATCAGCGACGTAAGAGCATCGAGGATCGCCTCGATTTCTTCGTCCCAGTAGTCGGCCATCTTCTCAAGCATCACGTCGATCTTGCCGGTCGATTCACCGGCGTTCACCATGCGCACGAGCATGGGCGGAAAGATCGGCTGGCGGGCGAGCGCGTTGGTGAGGTGATCGCCCTTCTCGACATCGAGCCCCACCTTCTTGATCGCCTCGGTGACCACGGAGTTACCCGAGGTGTCGCCAACGATGTCCATGACTTCGAGGATCGGCACACCGGAGCGGATGAGCTGAGCGAAGGTGCGCGCGAAGCGGGTCATGCAAATCTTGTGCACGAGCGGACCGAACACCGGCAGCTTCAGTTTCCAGCGGTCCCACAGTTTGCCGCCACTCTCCGATTGCAGGAACATTTTGACGCCAAAAATCGCCCCCACGATGCCGCCGACAAGGAAATACCAGTTGCCGCGGATGAAGTCGGAGAGATCGAGCAGGAACTGCGTCGGGGCGGGGAGCTTCGCACCGAAGTCCGAGAAAATCTGGCCGAAGACCGGCACGACCTGCACGATGAGGAAGGTGGTAATCGCAAAAGCGATACAGATGACGATGACCGGGTAGGTCATGGCGCTCTTCACCTTTTTGCGCAGGCGCGCGGCGGCTTCGAGGAAGCCGGCCAGACGATCGAGAATCTCCGCCAGCAAACCGCCGCTTTCACCCGCCTTCACCATGGCGACATAAAGCCGGGGGAAGATGCGCGGATGTTTCTGGATCGCTTCGTTGAACGATTCGCCTTGCTGCACCAGCGCGCTGATTTCACCGATGATGCGGCGCAGGCCGGCCTGCTTTTTCGGGTCGGATTGCTCGTAGAGCGCGGTGAGGGCGGTGACCAGGGGCAGACCGGCATCCACCATCGTGGCGAGCTGGCGCGTGAAAAGCACGAGATCCGAGTCGCTGACCTTACCGCGAGGGGCCGCGACCTTGCCGCCGGCTTTTTGCTGAATGGAGAGCACCATCAGCCCGCGGGCCATCAAGGTATTGATCGCGTTCTCTTCGTTCAGCGCTTCCTGAATACCGGAGATGACCTTCCCGGAGGAGTCGCGAGCTTGGTAGGCGTAGGTGAGCATGGCTGGCGGTGGGAATAGCAGGCTAGGTGCCAAAAGAATGTTCTGCAATCAATCACTTGCGCAACCGCCCGGGTGCATCTACCTCTCCATCCCCTTCGCGGAAGGGGTTGGTAGCTCAATGGTAGAGCAGCGCCCTTTTAAGGCGTTGGTTGCGAGTTCGAGTCTCGCCCAACCCACTTTGTGCAGCCCGCATTGCCGCCATTCCCGCCTCGGAGAGCGCAGTGGACTCGACATGGCGCGTCTGTGGTTGGATGACAGGTCCCACGAAAATGAACGAAGCTGGAGGTCTGATGAGTATTATTGACCGGTGACGATTTGTCGTCATTGCGCATGAGCACTGATCCGGTTCGATTCCGATACAACTTTGGCACGGCAGAGGCGCCGCACACGGCGGACTATCTGACGCGGCCGATCCTGTCGGTATGTCGGGCAGGGGGGGCGAAGAAGGTGCTCGATCTGGGGTGCGGCAACGGGGCCTTGTGCGGTGCATTGGCGGCGGCGGGGCTGGACGTGGTGGGGTGCGATCCGAGTGAGGATGGGATTGGCTTTGCACGCCGGACGTATCCACAGATTCCGTTTCACGTGCTGGGCGTTGAGGATGAACCGGCGAGCCTCGGCGACACGGTCTTCGATGCGGTAGTTTCTACGGAGGTGGTCGAACATCTGTTTCTGCCGCGAGCGCTGCCGCGATTCGCGGCCCGGGTGTTAAAACCGGGAGGGCATCTCGTGGTGAGCACGCCGTATCATGGTTACCTCAAGAATCTGGCCCTCGCGATTTCAGGGAAGCTCGACGCTCATTTCACGGCGCTGTGGGACGGCGGGCACATCAAGTTCTGGTCTCGCGAGACGTTGTCGCGCTTGTTGTCGGAGGAGGGCTTTCGCGTCACTCGCTTTATCGGCGCGGGGAGGATTTCCTACTTGTGGAAGTCCATGATTTTGGTGGCTGAGAAAAAATGACGACCAACCATGTGCTGTAGTGAATGCGTTTCGATGGCGGGCCCGCCGTCTCGCCGCTCAAAAGCTGGCGTTTTTCTGGGGGGCGCTGTTGCCGTGGTCTTGGCGATGTCCTCCACGCATGGGGAAGATCGGGTCACGCCGGCCAGGCAGGTGATTCAGTTTTCCGAATCGGCGGTGCAGTCGGGGGCGGAGGAAGTGAAGTGGCGGCTGCACTCGCTGGAGAATCCGGGGGCATTCGAGATTGCGAAGGAGAAGTTTCAACTCATCGTGCCAAAAGAGTATCGAGCGGAAGAGCGTTGGGGATTGTTCGTGTGGATTGGCGCGGGGGCAGCGGCGAATATCCCGGCAGACTGGGAGGCGGTGCTTGCAAAGAAAAAGCTGTTGTTTGTCGGGGCGCTGAATTCGGGCAATCCGCGCAATATCTTCGATCGGGTGCGGATGGCGGTGGATGCGGGCGTGGGAATGCGGAAGCGGTTTCGAATCGATGAGCGGCGTGTCTATATTTCTGGATTCTCTGGTGGCGCACGCGTGGCGAGTATGGTGGGCGTGGCGTTCGGGGATATCTTCACGGGCGCGATCCCATTCATGGGGGTGAATTTTTACACCGACTTGCCGATGCCGGGAGGGAAGGCTTACCCGCCGAGCTTCATCCCGGACGACCAGGTGCTGGAAATCGCGAAGAAGCGGGGGCGGTTTGCGCTGGTGACGGGCGAAAAGGATTTTAACCGCCCGGAAATTCAGTCCGCCTTTGACAACGGTTTTCGGAAGGAAGGGTTCGCGAGCGCCGTCTATCTCGAAGCACCGGGTGGCGGACACGCCATGCCGCCAGCCACCTGGCTGGAGCAGGGGCTCGATTTTCTGGACGAAGGCAAGGCGCGCTGAGTTTCCGTCTCGCTCGTCCATCGCACGGCGTCAGGAGACGGCGGTGATCTGACAGGTGTCCGAGTTTCGGCCGAGTTTGATGAGCAGATGCTCTCCCATGCACTTGCCCACGATCTGCAGACCGATGGGCGACTGCGGGCTGACGACGAGGACCGTCTCGCCGTCGCACTCGACTTCCGTGCCGCCGGCGCGCGGGCCGATGAAGTAAACGGTTCGCTCGCTGCCGCGGGTGAGTTCCACCAGTGCACCGACCTTGATCGGTTCGTCTGCCTTCAATGGGGCAACGGGAAGCGACTCGTATTGCTGCATCGCCTGCACGATCTCGGCGGCCTGGCGCGACTGGCCTTGGGCGAGATAGGAAGCTTCGAGTCCGCGGGTGTCGTATTTGTTTTCCGCCTTGCTCTGTTCGTCGGTGGCTTCGGCATGAGCGGCGCGCGCCGAGCGCTCGTAGCCCGCCAGCTCGGCGGCGAGCGCGGCGATGATCTTCTCGACGATGGCACGCTTATCCAACGAACCGGCCACTACGCGAGATCCAGCGCGCCGCTTTCGCAGAGATCGGCTTTGCCGAAGGTCTTCAACTCAGTGTGGCCCATGGCGTGAGCGACGGTGAGCCAGAGGCGATTGTGCGCCGCTTTGTCGAGGTGGAGGCTGCGACCGGTCTTGATGCCGGGGGCGCCGCCGACGAGCACACACGGGATGTTGTCGAGTGTGTGCGAGTTGCCTTTGCCAAGTTCGTTCACCCACACAATGAGGGTATGGTCGAGCATGGTGCCATCGCCGGTGGGTTCGGGCGTTTCGGAGAGGCGCTTGGCGAGGTAGGCGAGTTCGCCGCAGAACCACGAATTGATCTTCTGCAGCTTGGAATACGCGTCCTGGTTGGTGTCCGGCTCGTGCGAGAGCGAGTGGTGACCTTCCTGGATGCCGAGCCAGCGCATCTGCGCCTGGCCGACCGAACGCATGTATTGCAGCGTGGCGACGCGGGTCATGTCGTTGGCGAGCGCGTTGACGAGCAGATCGATCTGCATGCGGCTGATCTGCGGGGTGTTGTCGTTCACGAGTTCGATGCTGGGATCGAGCTCCGGCATGGGATGGGGAAGACCGGCCTCGGCGTCGTTGCGCTGGAGTTCCTGTTCGAGATTGCGCACGAGGGTGACGTGTTGATCGAGCATCACCTTGTCCCGCGCGCTGAGCTTGGCGGAGACGCGGGTGAGATCGTCGCGCACGTCGTCGAGGACGCTCACGAGGCTGTCGCGATCTTTCATTCGCCCGTAGAGTTTGCCGAACATCTGGTAGGGATTGTCGATCGGCGCGACGGGCTGATTGGCGCCCGCGTAGCTCATACGCGTCCATGGGTCGGCGCGATCGGGCACCGCGACGCCGAATTCGAGCGAGCCGAAGCGGGTCTTGGTGTCTGGCCGGCTTTGCAGGTGATTCTTGATTTCCTGATCGATCGAAATTGCGCTCGCCCAACCGGCGGGATTGCCGCCACCACCGCGGATGTTCCCGGGCAGGAGTTCGTTCGCGGTGAGCAGGCAGCTCATGCCGCGCATGTGGCTATCGCCGTCCCCGCGGATTTTGTTGTAGATGCCGTTGAGCACGAGGGTGCGATCCTTGAATGGATCAAGCGGTTGCATGATCGGCTTGAGCGTGAACTCGGTGGAGTTGTCTTCGGGCCAGAATTCTTTCGGCAGCGTGCCGTTCGGCGAAAACATGATCACCACGCGCTGGCGTTTCTGCGGAATGGGCGCGCCGGTGAGGCTGGGGAGGCCTGCGAGAAACGGCAGGGCCGTCGCGGAGATGCCGAAACGGTGGAGAAACTGGCGGCGATTGAGCGGAGTGATCATGGCTTGGGTGCGGATTCAGGCAGGCCGCGCGAGGCAGCGATGGCGGCGATTTCGGCGAGAAGTTTGCGGACGTTGAACCCGGAGGCGGCGAACGATTGCCGCAAGTCTTCGAGCGTGTCGGGCCCATAGACGCCGACCGCCTGCTTCACGGTGTGGTGGAAGAGGTGATGAATGAAAGCGCGATGACCGCCCGGATTTTCCGCGGCGAATTTGACGAGGTCTCGCGCGCCGGTGAGACGGATGGTCTCGCCTTCGTCGGTGGCGAAATCGCTCACGGGATTGATCGGTTTATCGTTCTCCTTCGTGCGCCAGCGGCCGATGGCGTCGTAGTTTTCCAGGCTGAAGCCGAGCGGATTGATCGTGCCGTGACAGCCCATGCACGAGGCGTTCTTCGTCATCTCGGTGATCTTTTCGCGCATGGTGAGGTGCGCGTCGAATTTCGCGTCCTCGAACGCGATGGCCATTGGCGGCGGCTTGAGCGTCATGCCCACGATGGTGCGGGTGAGGAAGACGCCGCGGTGCACGGGCGAAGTCTGCTTGCTGTAAGCGAAAGCGGTGAGCAGGTATGGGTGTGTGACCACGCCCGCGCGCTGTTTTGGATCGAAGGTGACTTCCTCGAAACCGTCGCCGTTCACCTCGCGCCCGTAAAGTTTGCCGAGGCGCTGGTTGAGCAGGAGGTAATTGGCCTGGAGCAGTTCGCGATAGTCGGAACGATCGCTCCACACCACGCGGTCGAGGAAAAGCAGGAGTGACGTGCGCAGGTCGGCGAGGATGTGGTCGTCGAAATTGGGGAACGCCTTGGGGTCCTTTGAAATCGATTCGGCGCGCTCGAGTTCCAGCCAGTGGTGAAAGAAACCATGCAGCTTGGCTTTGGTCCGCAGGTCGCCAAGCATGCGGTTGGCCTGCGCCGCAATCTGCTCGTGAGTGCGCAGTTTCTTTTCGGCGGCGGCCTGGAGCAGCTTGGCGTCGGGGATCGAATCCCACAGGTCCATGGCGAGGCGCGAGGCGACTTCGTAGTCATTCGGCGCGTCGTTGTTCGGCAGCTCGGGGTAGAGGAAACGGGGGGATTTGAGGGTGAAGAGCACGACTCGCTTCACCGCGATGTCCGGTGCTTTGGCGGCTTCGAACTGCTTTTCGATGAGCCGGTGATAGTCTTCTTCGTTGAGCGGACGCCGGAAGGCGGCCTCGGCAAAGCGTCGGGCGAAGAGCTTGAGCTTTTCAACGCGATCGGGCGCGGTTGATTTGGTGCCGGAGAGTTCCTCGAGGAATTTGTCCACGTGCTCCGCGACTTCGATGGCACCGTCGGTGGTGGCCTGATCCCATTCCTTGGAAACGTTCGTGCCGCGCTCGTAGCCGACGCTGCGATCATCGGCGGGGAAAGCCGCGGTAACGACCATCGTCTGGCGGGCACGATCGGGGACGAGGTTGGCCTGCGGGATGATTTCGATCACGCCATGCGGCGGTCTCCACAGGAGTTGGATCGACGCCGTTTTGTCGTGGAATTTGAAATACTCGAGCTGGATGGGATATGCGCGTCCACCGAGCAGGAAGACGGTCTTCTTTTCCTCGCGCACCGTGGGGCCGGGCGTGACCCACGAATCGATGAGCGCTGTTTTCGTGTCGTTCACAAAAAGCCGGACGCCGTTTTCGGTTTTGACGATGAATTCGTAGGTGCCGGTTTCAAGGGCAAGCACCGAACCGTCCCAGCGCGCGGAGAATTCGTAGGGAGCGAGTTTCTCCGCGGCAGGGCTGCCTTCGCCGAAGCTAAAGGCGATCTGCGCGTCTTTCCGATCAAAACGGGCTTTGGGGGCGTCCTTCTTTTTGTCGTCCTTTTTGGCCGGTGCCGGGGTAGCGGGCTTTGGGTCCGGCGTGGGCTCTTCGGCAGTGGCAGGCGGTTCGGGCTTTTCGGGGGCGAGACCGTTGTAGTGTCCGCTCAAGCCGCGTTCATTGCCGGGAGGCCGCTCGGAGCCGGGGCGAAAGCGACCCACGATATCGGCCACGGAAGTGCGGTATTGGGAGATGGTGAGCCGAGCGAGGTCGAACTCCGGGGGATTCAGCCGCGCCTGCGCCTGGGGAGAGTAGAAGGCTTCGTAGATGTAAGCCGCGACTTGTTTGGAGTCTTCACCCATGCAGGCGCCGACATTGTCTTCGGGCATCGTGCGCGCGATGCGCTTGGCGAGCGATTCGACGGTGCGGTTGCCGTGCAGTGGTTCGTCGTATTTATCGGGCACGCCCTGGCCTTTGTCGCCATGGCATTCGGCACAGAGGCTTTTGTAAATCTTCGCGCCGGGATGTGCGGCATCGATGGCCCAGGAGATGCCGCTCGCCGCGAACAGGCAGGTAAGGACCACTCGGCCTCGACGGGCAAGCGAAAGAAAGGAAATGGATGATCGAGCGAACACGAATCCGGAACGTGCCATGCGTAGTTGCGGTGTTCAAACCGGGGAGGCGGGGAATTCTTATCGGTTCTTTCTCTGTGTCATCGGGCTGTTCCATGCCCGCGTCCGCCCACAGGGGGGCGAATCCGTTTTCGACTCAAAAACTATTAATCATGAAAACGAAACACACATTCTTGCTGGCCGCTGCGGCGGTCCTCTTGTTCGGCGCCCGGAGCTTTGCGGTGGAAGCCGCCGTGAACAGCTCCGACAAGTCCTTCCTCACCAATGCCTACGAAGACGGTCTTGCCGAAATCCAGGCGGGGGAAATGGGCGTGCGCAAAACGGGCAACGCCGATCTGAAAGCGTTTGCCGAACACATGGTCAAGGACCACTCCGAGGCCAACGCCAAGCTAAAATCGCTCGCCGACACCAAGAACGTCGAGGTGCCAAGCTCACCGTCGCTGATGGCACAAGGCAAAGGAAAGCTCCTCGATCACAAGACCGGCGCCGACTTCGACAAGGCCTTCGCCGAGGCGATGGTGAATGATCACAAGAAGGCGGTAGAGTCTTTTGAAAAGGCCGCGAACGAAGCGACCGATCAGGACGTGAAGAACTTCGCCGCGCAGACCCTGCCGACACTGAAGACGCACCTTTCCATGGCTGAAGAGCTGCAAAATAAGGTCGGCAAGTAATCAACTCACATCTTCCGGATCATGCGATACGCGCACACGCCTCCGTTCGAACCCGGCTACTACTGGCTGAAGGAGGAGATGGAGAAGAGATCGTGGAGGTGTGGACCGACCCAGGAACGGCCGGCTCGAAGAGTTCGATCTACTTCATTCATCGCTGCGGCAGCGGCGAAGCCCGGGAGGTCGGAGGCTTGGACCAGGCGCTGTGGGCGGGACCGATTCCCACGCCGTCTGCTCCGGCTCAGGCAGAGCGTTCCATATTGGAGGCGAAGAGCCAGTAAGCGGATTCCGGATCAACGGAAGCGAAATAAGGCCGCCCTCGAGGCGGCCTTATTTTTGTTTGCGAGCCTCGCTGGGCGAGCAAACGAGAGTGGCCTGACGCGTCGTCGTGGCCGGAGAGGGCGTCGCGATCCGACCGTTGCGGATGCGAGCCAGAATTTGGGGCGCTTCTGCTGGACTCACTCCCAGTGCAAAGGCCGCTGCTTCCAGAGATGGACTTAACAGTTTCACGTCCCCCAAATCGTCCTTCCGTTCCGGGGCGGACGTCGCCGTTTGTGGCAGCGCTTCGCCCGGGTCTTTTCTCACGCGTTGACGATTTCGCCCCCATTTGGGTGCAGAACCTGTCCAGTCATATACGAGGACTCTTCGCTCGCCAGAAACACGTAACACGGTGCCACTTCGTTCGGCTGACCGGCCCGCCCGAGCGGCACGTCGGAGCCGAACGTCTCGACCTTTTCTCCCGGAAAGGTCGCGGGAATGAGAGGTGTCCAGATCGGACCCGGCGCAACAGCATTGACCCGAATGCCGCGCTTCACCACGGAGTGAGCGAGCGAGCGAGTGAATGAAACGATGGCTCCTTTCGTGGAGGAATAATCCAGCAGGGAAGCGCTGCCCCGATACGCCGTGACGGAGGTGGTATTGATAATGACGGCGCCTTTTTTGAGGTGCGGCAGAGCCGCTTTGGAGAGGAAGAAAAAGGAGAAGATATTCGTGCGAAAGGTGCGTTCGAGTTGGCGTGCGGTGATGTCTTCAAGGCGATCCTGCGGGTGCTGCTCGGCTGCGTTGTTCACCAGCACGTCCAGCCGGCCGAGTTTGGAAATCACCGTGCGCACGGCTCGCCGGCAGAAGGCTTCGCTGCCGATATCCCCCGCAAGGGCGAAACCACGCCTTCCCGCGGCCTCGATGCTGCGGACGGTTTCCTTCGCATCCGCGTGCTCGTTGCGATAGAGAATCGCTACATCGGCGCCCTGATTGGCGAAGGCGAGGGCGACGGCGCGGCCAATGCCGCTGTCTCCGCCGGAAATCAGCGCCACTCGACCGGCGAGTTTCGGTTCGCCCACCGGGCCGCGGACCCACGAGGCCGGCGGCGGGTCCATCTCCGTTTGCAGACCGGGTTGGCGAGCCTGTTTTTGACGAAGCTGCGCGGGCTTCTTGGGGCGTTGCATCTGTGGCATGGCGAGGGGACTGAATCGCCGCTGCTGGAGAGGGTGGCTGTGCGGGCCGATACCGCAGGCTTGGCGGGAATTTCATCCCACGCTTAAAATCGGCACATCCGCGGTGCCTTCCACCTCCGTTTCTCACCGCTCATTCCGCCCATTTTTTTCGCGTGTCCGATCCAGCCACTTTCCTTTCCGCCGATCTGCTGCTCGCGGCGATTGTCGATTCCTCCGACGACGCCATCGTCAGCAAAAGTCTTCGCAGCATCGTCACCAGTTGGAACCAGGGGGCGATGCGTATCTTCGGCTACACGGCGGATGAAATGATCGGGCAACCGATCGATCTGCTCTTTCCGAAGGACCGGTTGCACGAGGAAGTCACGATTCTGGAGCGAATCGCACGTGGGGAACGAGTCGAGCACTTCGAAACGCAGCGTGTGCGCAAGGATGGCAGGGTGATCGATGTTTCCCTGACGATCTCTCCGATTCGGGATCGCGACGGGAAAATCGTGGGAGCCTCCAAGATTGCCCGCGATATCACCGCGCAAAAGAAGGTGCAGCGAGACCTGGCCCAGGCTTACCAGCAATTGCAGCGTGCGGATCAGATGAAGGTGGAATTTCTCAGCACGCTGTCGCATGAACTGCGCACGCCGCTGTCCGCGATCACGGGGTGGATTCAGATTTTGAAAGAAAATCCGACGGCGGAGGAACTGTCGCAGGGAATTCAAGTCATCGAGCGGAACGTGCGGGCACAGGCGCAGCTCATCGAAGACCTGCTCGATATGAGCCGGATCGAGGCCGGGAAAATCAGCCTCGATTTGCAGCGGGTGGATCTGCCCGGCATCGTCTTGAGCGCGATGGAGACGGTGCGAGGCGCGGCGGAAGCCAAGTCGATCCGGCTCACGCACGCTTTTTCCAGCGTGGAAGGGGTGGTGATGGGGGACCGAAACCGGCTTCAACAAGTGATGTGGAATCTGCTGACCAATTCGATCAAATTTACGCCGCGGCAGGGGCGGGTGCACGTGGTGGTGCGGCGCAAACAGTCGCAGGTGGAAATCTCCGTGGCGGATAGCGGGCAAGGGATTGCACCGGAATTCCTCGCGCAAGTTTTCGATCGGTTTCAGCAAGCCGACGCTTCCACGACGCGGCGGCATGGCGGTTTAGGGCTCGGCCTATCGATTGTCAAAAACCTCATCGAACTCCACGGTGGCACGGTGCACGCCGCCAGTCCCGGTGCGGGGCAGGGAGCGACGTTTACCATTCTGCTGCCGTTGCTTCCGGCCTATCACACGTCTGAAAAAGCGGACGACTCGAGCGGGAGTCTTGATCTGGAGGCGAGCAATCTGACGGGGATCAAAGTGTTGGTCGTCGATGACGAGGTGGACTCCGTGGAGGTGATTGGACGTGTCTTGCAGCGTTGTGGGGCCTCGGTTCAGATGGCAAACTCCATGAAGGAGGGGCTCGAAGCCTTCGCGAGTTTTGCCCCGCATGTGGTGGTGAGCGACATCGGCATGCCGGAGCACGATGGGTATGAATTCATCGCGGCCCTGCGCACGCTCCCAGGAGGGCGCATCGTTCCAGTGGTCGCCCTCACCGCACTGGCTCGTTCCGAGGACCGCACCCGGGCGCTACGAGCCGGATTCCAACTGCATCTCGCGAAGCCCGTCAACTCGGGCGAGCTGGTAGCGGTGGTGCAAAATCTCGCGGCTCTCCGCTTGGAAAACCGCTAAGCACGCCCACTTGCCGGGCGATGCCCCCCCGGGCAATCAAAAGTGCTGAGCCAAAGAGTTATTTCTTTTTCGCCGTCGCCCGCCCGCCTTTCTGACCACCCTTTTTGCTCGCGCTGTGGGTTTCTTTTTTGCCCCGCCCCGAGCCCGCCTTCTTTCCTCCGCCACTCTCTTTGTTCACGGTGGCCCAGGCACGGGCTTCAGCCGTTTTCTTTGAGATGCCGCGCTTTTCATAGCTCTTCTCGATGTGCTCGGCTTTGCGTTTCTGTTTGCTGGTGTATTTGGTTTTGGCGCCTTGAGGCATAGGTTTGAAAGTTGCGGGGCGGGAAGCGCGAGTTTTACGTCGCGGCCTCCCGCCCCAAGGTTTGCTTTGGCGGTTCTTTCGGGAAGTCGCCCGTTGGGACTATTCGTTGCCGGCGTGCTCGGCTTCGGCGTTGACGGTGCTCTCGGCCAGTTCGGTCAGCTTTTCGTCGGTCGCTTTTTCTTCTTCGAGCGTTTCCTCGAGAAGATCGGCGGCTTCATCGTGGCCGAGGGCCTTCGCGAGGGCGCGAGCGGTGCCGTAAGCGGCGATTTCATAGTGCTCGACGCGTTGAGCGGCGCCGATCAGGCCGGCATCGCGAACGTGGTCATCGGCATCTTCGCTGATGAGTTCGCTGCCTTCTTCGATGAGGCCCTTCATCGCTTTGCAGGTGTGGCCGCTGAGCTTGCACTCGCAAGCCTCGGCGATTTCCTCGAGGCGGACGACATGGTTCTTGGTTTCTTCGAGGTGTTCCTCAAAGCCGGCGCGGAGTTCTTCGTTCGTGGCGGCCTTGGCCATTTGGGGCAGGGCCTTCACGAGCTGCGTCTCGGCGCTGTAAAGGTCTTTGAGTTCGTGGACGAATAGATCGTGGAGTGTTTTGAGTTTCATAGGTGCGTGATGCACCTGCCTTTCGCAGCGCTACAGAACGCCGGTTGCTCGCAATGGCGTTGCTGATATTTCGATCAGGGCGGGTTCTCATTTTCACCTGATTTGCCCAACCACCTACGTGGCTGATGGCGATTTCAGGAGCATGGACACTACTCCTCTCTGGCTGGCTGAACCGGGCGATTCCTATCCCTCGTTAAATCGAAATCTTGAGGTGGATGTGCTGGTGGTGGGGGGCGGGATTACCGGCATCACCACTGCTTATCTGCTGGCGCGCGCCGGGCGCAAGATAGCCCTCGTAGATCGCGGCACGATCGGCGGTGGCGAAACGGGACATACGACCGCACACCTCACCTGCGTGACCGATCTGCGGTTGAAAGAACTCGTGGAGACCTTCGGTCGAAATCATGCTCAGGCGGCATGGGATGCCGGGCAGTTCGCGATGGAGCAGATTTTCGCTCTCGCCGAGGAGGAAAAGATCGACTGCGCTTTGCGGCACGTGCCGGGCTATTTGTTTTCGGCGTTCGATCATCGGGCGGAAGACGAGGCTAGTGAGTTGCATCGAGAGGCACATCTCGCGTCGGAGTTTGGTCTCGACTCCGACTTCATCGAGCACGTCCCAATCATGGGGCGGCCGGGCATCCGGTTTGCCAATCAGGCCGAGTTTCATCCGATTCGTTATCTTCGAGCGCTGGCCGCGGCAGCCGTGCGGCGGGGATGTCAGATCTTCGAAAAAACCTCAGTTGATGAATTCAGCGACTCACCGCGGTGGGCCGAGGCGAATGGTTGCCAAATCCGCTTTGAGCAGTGCGTGCTGGCGACCCACGTGCCGCTCCAAGGGCGGAGTCCGACGTTCAGCGCTCTCCTGCGCCAGACGAAACTTGCTAGTTATTCAACGTATGCAATCGGAGGTTCGGTGCCGCGAGGTGAGTATCCGCGGGCATTGTTTTGGGCTACGGCAGATCCTTACTCCTACCTCCGTATCCATGCAGGAGAGCAGCGCGACTATGTGATCGTGGGGGGAGACGACCACAAGACCGGTCAAGGCGACTCGGAGCAGGCTTTCGCTCGGCTGGAACAGCAAGCGCGCACGTTTATCCCAGGCGTCGTTTTCGATCATCGCTGGTCCGGGCAGGTGGTTGAGACGCATGATGGACTGCCGCTGATTGGCGAGACTTGTGAAGGAGAATTCATCGCGACCGGTTTTGCCGGCAATGGCATGACCTTCGGCACCCTGGGGGCGATCATGGCACGCGACTGGGTGGAAGGTCTGGCGAATCCGTGGACGGATCTTTTCGATGTGCGCCGGAAGAAGTTGTCTGCGACGTGGGATTACCTTCGCGAAAATAAAGATTACCCCTTTTATCTCGCGAAAGGGATGCTGGCGGCAGCCGAGGCGAGCGACCCGGAAGCGGTGCCGACCGGGGAGGGGAGAATCGTCCGAATCGACGGGCAGAAGGTGGCGGTGCATCGCGACGACCAAGGCGAGTTGCACCTGTGCTCGGCGGTTTGTCCGCATCTTGGTTGCATCGTGGAGTGGAACGGTGCGGAAAAGACGTGGGATTGCCCGTGTCACGGGTCTCGTTTCATGGCGAGGGGCGAGGTCATAGCCGGGCCCGCTGAGAGCCCTCTCGAAGCCCACGGAACCGCTGTCGCGTCATGAGCCTCTCCCTTTCTCCGGCACATCTCCGGCGTTACGGCGATGTGGTGGCGCTCCTCGTGAAATATGGTCGCGGCGATCTGGTCAGCGATTCACCGATTGTCGATGATCCGCTGCCTCGCACCGCTGCGCCCCCGACTCCCCCGAAGGCGGCGGAACTCGCCGCCGATCTGGAGCGGCTTGGTCCGACCTTTGTCAAACTCGGGCAACTGATTTCCACGCGTGCGGACCTGATTCCAGCGGCCTATCTCGAAGCGCTGGCGCGCCTCCAGGACAACGTGGAGCCGTTTTCCTTCGAACAGGTCGAGAATATCGTCGCGGTGGAAATTGGCGCGCGCCTTTCCAAGGCGTTTCAGGAGTTCGAGGCGAAACCACTCGCGGCTGCGTCGCTCGGGCAGGTGCATCGGGCCGTGTTACGCAGCGGTGAATCGGTCGTGGTGAAAGTGCAGCGGCCCGGGGTTCGCGAGCAGGTGGCCGAGGACCTCGACGCATTGGCCGAAATTGCCCAGGTGCTCGATGCGCATACCGCGGCGGGCCGGCGGTTCGAGTTCAGCAAGATCGTCGAAGAGTTGCGCAAGTCATTGCTGCGCGAACTCGATTATCGACAGGAAGCCGCGAATCTCCATCTGATGCGCGAGAGGCTGAGCCAGTTTGAGCGACTGGTCATTCCCAAACCGATCGATGATTACAGCACGGGGCGCGTGCTGACCATGGAGCAGGTGTCGGGGAAGAAGATCACCAAGCTCAGCCCGATTGCCCGGCTCGACGTCGACGGGCCGGCGCTCGCTGAGGAATTGTTTCGCGCTTATCTGCACCAGATTCTGGTCCTCGGTGTTTTTCATGCGGACCCGCATCCGGGGAATGTGTTCCTTACCGACGATCATCGGATCGCGCTCCTCGATCTCGGCATGGTCGCGCGAGTCGGGCCGGCTATGCAGGAGCATTTGCTCAGGCTGCTTCTCGCCATCGCCGATGGACAGAGTGATCGCGCCGCCGAGGTGGCCGCGAAAATGGGACACCCCCGCGACCAATACGATGAGGTGAAATTTCATCGCCGGATCGCGGATCTCGTGGCGCAGCAGCAGGATGCCACGGTAGGGCAGATGCAAGTGGGCCGGGTAGTGCTCGAAGTGACGCAAATCTCCGCCGACTGCGGGCTGAGCGTGCCCTCGGAGCTCACCATGCTCGGCAAGACTTTGCTCAATCTCGATCTGGTCGGGCGCACCCTCGACCCCGCTTTCGACCCGAACGAATCGATCCGCCGTAACGGCGCCAGCGTCTTGCGTCACCGCACCTGGCAGAGCCTTTCGCCGGCCAACCTGATGAGCGCGCTGCTCGAGACGAAGGAACTGGTCGAGCGGCTTCCGGGCCGGCTGAATCAACTGCTCGAGTTGGTCGCGACGAACAAGCTGCGCGTGCAAGTGGATACGATCGATCCCGATTTCCTGATGAGCGGTCTGCAGAAGATCGCGAACCGGATCGCGCTCGGCTTGATCCTCGCGTCGCTCATCGTCGGCGCGGCCATGCTGATGCGAATCGAGACAACCTTTCGAATCTTCGGGTATCCCGGTTTTGCGATCCTGTTTTTTCTCGCGGCATCGGCGGGCGGGTTGGCGCTGGTGGTGCAGATTTTGCGAAGTGATCGACGGGCGAAGTAGTGCAGCCCGATGAAAGAATCAGCCCGACGGCTTAGGCGGGCGGGACCAGGAGCACCGACCGCCGCAGTGATGCCGAGCGATTCAGCAGGCATGAAATTGCAACCCCTTTTCCTCTCCATCGCGACCTGCCTCGTCAGCGTCAGCGCCTTTGCCCAGGCCAACATCAGCCCCTCGGAAGATCGTCGCATCGATCGCGTTACGGGGGATGAAGTCGGCGTCGCGGGCCGCGATGGGATCACCATCTCGGGAGCGGATGTCATTGTGACCCGCAACGGAAGTAGCCAGCGGCTTGAACGCGACCTGACGCTCGAAGACGGCACACGCATCGGGACGGATGGCACTATCCAGTTCAAGGATGGGCGAACCACGACGCTGGGAGCCGAGCAGACGCTGACCTTTTCGGGTAAGGTGATTGACACACCTCGCGCGGCTAGTCAGCCGAATGCCGCTGCTATGGTAGTGCCGGGTCAAACTGGAGTAACTGGCAATCCTGGAACCACTCCGACAGTTGGCTCTCCGATTCCGACAACGACGAACCGGTCGGCCACGATTACCACCCAGAACGGCGGAGCGAATCCGGGGTTATTCTTCGGTGGTGGCGGTTCGGGTGGCGCCAGTGTGGTGGTGCCCAACGTCCCGGGCGCCGGCACCACGGTGACCACGGATCCGCAGACGGGCTTGCCAGTCTATACCGCCACCAATCCGCAGACGGGGCAACGGGTCAGTTCAAGCACGGACCCACGCACCGGCTTGTCGGTGACGACCACCACCGATCCGACGACGGGTGCGCGGGTCACGCAGTCGCAAGACCCCAACACCGGGCTGCCCGTAACCACGACGACCGACCCACGCACCGGTCGCACCACTTCAACGACGACAGATCCGCGCACGGGTCAGGTCGTGGCGGCGCAGCGCAACCCGCAGACCGGGCAATCTTCGGTGCCGCAAAGCGCTCAGCAGCCGGTAAACAGCCAACCGGGAACCCAGGGCACGCAACAAGGGGGAACCATTCCGTCGGGAGGGGCGAGCCAGTTGAATACCGCCACGCAGCCAGGAGCGACGACTCAGACCGGAATGAACCGACCGGGCACGACCACGAATGGAACCACGCCTGCTGGCACCGCCAACATGCCGAATGGAACGAGTGCGCAGAGCAATACGCAGCGCTCCACCAATGCCCGAAGCACGACGGGGGGGACAACGCGCAGCACGGGAACATCCACGGGAAGTTCGGGCGCCGGTGGCGGCTCCGGAACGGGCACTTCGGGGCAGAGCACGGGCGGGGGGCCGCGATAAGGGGGCTTCGAGCGACTAGGCGAAATGCTATCCCCCCCGGGGGGCGGAAGCCCGGGGTTTAAGCTCTAAAGGGGCGGCAGGCAGTTCGGTGGCACCGTGCCAGCCTGGCTGCGCTGGCGAAGCAGGCAGAGCGTGGAGAAAATCACGACGGTCATTCAGGTGCCGAGGTCGAACTGGTCGTATTTACGCGAGGGCTGGCCGGAACGCGACCGCCTGCCGGGACGTGGCGCCGGCTGGGTTGGAAACGGGGAGACGATCTGAGACCGTTCGTGTCAGCGGTAATCGGTTGGCAATGTTTGTGCTTTCGCGGTTCTGACTAGTCTCGCTTTTCCGGCAGGCGGTCACCGATTTTCATGTCTATCACCACCCCATCGCAACCTTCCCAAGGCCCGTCCGAGGCGACTTACCGGAGCATCGTGGAGCATGCGATCGAAGGGATTTTTCAGACGACGCCGGACGGGCGCTATCTGCTCGCAAATCCAGCGCTGGCAAATATTTATGGCTACGGATCGGTGGAGGAGTTGCAGTCGAACGTGAAGGAGATTGCCCGGCAGCTTTATGTCGATCCGGATCGGCGGACGGAGTTCATCCGGCTGATGAACGAGAACGACGCGGTGTGGGGGTTCGAGTCGCCGATTTACCGCAAGGATGGAACGGTGATCTGGATCTCAGAAAATGTGAGAGTCATCCGCGGTGAGAATCGCGAGGCGCTCTATTACGAGGGCACGGTCGAGGACATCACGGCTCGCAAAAGCGCGGAGGAGGAGTTGCGTCGAGCCAAGGAAGTGGCGGAGGAAGCGAACCGCTCGAAGAGCCAGTTCCTGGCGAACATGAGCCACGAGTTGCGCACGCCGCTGAACGCCATCATCGGCTACAGTGAGTTGATGCGGGAGGATGCGGAGGACATGCAACTCGAAAGTTTCGTGCAGGACCTCACGAAGATCGAAACCGCGAGCAAACATCTGCTCGGGCTGATCAATAGCGTGCTCGATATCGCCAAGATCGAAGCAGGGAAAATGGAGCTGCACGCGGAAACCTTCGACGTGCAGGAAATGATCAACGAAGTTGCGGCGACGGTGGCGCCGGTCGTGGCGAAAAACGGAAACAAATTCGAGGTAGTGACATCGTCCCGCTTGGGCACAATGCACACGGACCTGACGAAGGTGAGGCAGAGTCTGTTTAACCTGCTGGGCAACGCGGGCAAATTTACGAAGAATGGCGAGGTGCGAATCGAAGCAGAGCGCGAGACGCGCGATGGAGGCGAGTGGATCGTCCTGCGGGTGTGCGACACCGGCGTGGGAATGACGCCGGAGCAGACCGCGAAGATTTTTGAAGCCTTTACGCAGGCGGATGCATCCACCACCCGCAAGTTTGGAGGGACGGGGCTTGGATTGGCCATTACGCGCGAGTTCAGCCGGATGGTCGGGGGCGACACCATGGTGGCAAGCGAACTGGGCAAAGGCTCCGTGTTTACGCTGCGGCTTCCGGTCGAGTTGCCCACCGCTCAGACGGAGGCGGCTGCGCCTGAATTTGCGGCGGTGACGTGCGAAGCGGCTCCCGGGCAGGCGCAGGTGCTTCTCATCGACGACGATCCAACCGTTCACGACCTCGTGCGGCGCTTCCTGCAAAAGGAAGGCTTCTCTGTGGTGTGCGCGCAGAGCGGCCAGGAAGGGCTGGAGTTGGCGCGGAAGCTCCGGCCTTCGACGATCGTGCTGGATGTGATGATGCCGACGATGGACGGGTGGTCGGTGCTCACACGGCTCAAAGGCGACCCCGAGCTGTCCAGCATCCCGGTGGTGATGCTCACGATGGTAAATAATCGCGAGATGGGGTTCTCGCTGGGTGTCGATGATTACATGCTCAAGCCGATCGATCGTGGGGCCTTCGTGCGCACGCTGCGCCGGTATTGCATGCCACAAAATGACCCGACGATCTTGGTCGTGGAAGACGATGCCATCACGCGCGAGATGCTGCGGACATCGATCGAGAAAGAACATTTTACGGTCGTCGAGGCCTGCAATGGCCGGGAGGGGCTCGAACAGCTCTCGAAGACGCGGCCGGCGCTCATCCTGCTCGATTTGATGATGCCCGAGATGGACGGTTTTCATTTTACCCGCGAGGTGCGCGCCCATCCCGAATGGCGCGATATTCCGATCCTCGTTATGACGGCCAAGGACATCGACGCGGAAGACCGCGAGCGCCTGGATGGCCAGGTGAGCCGCATTTTGCAGAAAGGTGCGTGCGGACGGGAAGAGTTACTGACCGCGATCAGTTCCCGCATCGCTCGCGTCACCCGAGCGGAAGAGTCCGCCGCGACCGCCTGAATTCACCCATGAAAAAACTGCTCCTCGTCGAAGACAATGAAATGAACCGCGACATGCTTTCGCGCCGCCTCGAGCGCAAAGGTTATCAGGTCATCATGGCGGTCGATGGCGAGCAGGGGATAACGTCCGCAAGGGAGCATCGGCCCGATTTGATTTTGATGGATATGAGTCTGCCTGTGCTCGATGGCTGGGAATCGACGCGCCGGCTGAAGCAACAGCCGGAAACGCAGGCTATTCCCGTGCTGGCACTGACGGCGCACGCCATGGCGGGAGAGCGAGACAAGGCGCTCGCCGCAGGTTGCAACGATTACGACACCAAGCCGGTCGATTTCCCCCGTCTGCTGGCCAAGATCGAGGGGCTCCTCGCTGGCGCTGCGACATGAGCGAACGAGGGCCCGAGGGAACACCAGACCCGGAGCGGCAGCTCTCGCATTTGCTGCACGATCTCCGCACACCGCTGAATCAGATCATCGGCCTGAGCGAAATGCTCATCGAGATCGCCGACGAGGAAGCGCATCCCGATATTGCGGCCGGGCTCAGCGCCGTGCGCGATGGCGGCCTCGCCCTGGCTTCGATGTTGCAGGGCAAGGAGGCTTTTGCCATCGGCTGCCCTTCGGAGCAGGACTATGAACCGATCGCCGAAGCGACGCGGGATCTACAGGCGCAGATGCTGGGCTCTGTGGAAAAATCGCTCGCCGATGCGGGCGATGCCCGCCTGGCGATCTACGAGGATGATCTGAAGCTCATTCGCACCGCGGCGCGGAATTTCGAGGAGGCTGCTCGCACGTGCCCTCTCTTCATCCTTCGCAAAGGGACGCGGATTTCGGATTCGTCCGGCCCTTCCGACATGGGAAGGTCGCGGACGGCAGGACCATCGCTGGAAGGGGGACGCATTCTCATCGTCGACGACGAAAGGCTGAACCGCGAGGTGCTGGTAAAACGGCTGCGACGGGAAGGCTGCGAGCCAGTCGAAGCGGAGTCGGCTATCGAAGCGCTGAAGTTGCTCCGGGGGGAAAGGTTCAACGTGATCCTGCTCGATATCCAGATGCCCGAAATGAGCGGCATCGAAATGCTGCAGGTATTGAAGAACGACGCGGAGCTTCGCCAGATCCCGGTGATCATGCTCTCGGCGCTCACCGATGTGGACCACGTGGCGCGCTGTATCGAGCTCGGTGCGGAAGACTACCTGCCCAAGCCGATCAATGCCGTGCTTTTGCGTGCCCGGCTCGGTGCGTGCCTGGAGAAGCAGCGGTTGCGCGCGATCGAGGAAGCACAGGCGGAGGAACTGGTGCGCGCCAGCAAGCTCCAGTCGGTGGGTTTGCTCGCCGGGGGGCTCGCGCACGATTTTAACAACATGCTCACAGCGGTGCTGGGAAATCTCTCCCTGCTCCGGCATCGAGAGAATCTTTCGACGGAGATGCTCGCGGCGGTGTCGGAGGCCGAGCGTGGAGCGTTACGGGCGCAAGAACTGACGCGGTATTTGCTTACGTTTGCCGAAGGCGGGGCGCCGATCAAAGAAGCGGTGCACGCGCGCAAACTCATCCAGGAGACCGGTTCATTTGTGCTGCGCGGGTCGAACGTGCACTGCGACTTTCAACTTTCCGAAAATCTGTGGGATCTTCTGGCCGATCCGAGGCAGTTGGGCCAGATGCTGGGGGCCGTCATCATCAATGCCGTCGAGGCGACACCGGAGGGTGGAAACATCGTGGTGCGCGCGAAGAACGCGCCGAATGTCAGCCGGCTTCCGGCCGGCGATTATGTCACCATCACAGTGCAGGACTTTGGCACCGGGATTGCGCCGGAGCATCTCAATCGAGTGTTCGACCCATTCTTCACGACGAAGAAACAGGCTCGCGGCCTGGGGCTCGCGGCGTCGTATTCCATCGTGCAGCGGCACGGTGGTTATATCGGCATCGAGTCGGCTCGGGGGACGGGAACCACCGTCACGATTCATCTGCCCGCGGTGCGGGTCGAAGCGCCGGAGCCGGCGATTGTTTCGACTGGAGCTGAGACCGGTGAAGAAGTTGGCGGCGGTCGCCTGCGCGTCCTGGTGATGGACGATGAAGAGGCGATTCGTATGCTCATCGAAGCGGTGCTGGGCATGGCGGGGCACGAGGTCGTCTCGACCGCGGACGGCGATGCGTTCCTCGCAGCGCACGCGGCGGCACTGGCGGTTGGAAAACCGTTCGACTTGGCGATCATGGATCTCACCATTCCCGGGGGCATGGGTGGGAAGGAAGCCATTCGCCGGCTGCGGGAGCGCGACACCACGATCCGCGCGATCGTTTCCAGCGGTTACTCGAACGACCCCATCATGTCTCGTTGTGCGGCCTACGGCTTCGATGCCGTCCTGCCCAAACCGTATGTCGTTATGGATTTGATGCGGGCGGTGGCACAGTTCGCCCCGCCTGCCGAGGGGTAGTGGTTCAAGCAGCGGCCGCCAGGCTGGGAGCGCTACACGTAAGCCGGGGCACAGCGGAGTGGACGGTCCGCACGATCTCGCAATGGGCGGTGTCGATGGGAAACTCGGTGCTGGTGATTGCGGCGAGGATCGGCAGGCGCGGCAGGGATTCCATGCGACGAATGAGGCCGGCACCGGCTCGCACGGCGGCAGGCGTCAGGGCGATGATGCAAATCGGGAGATCCGGCGCGGTCTGCACGGCGCCGATTAGTTCGCTCGACAGCGTGCGGTGGGAGAAGGTGCGGGCGGCGACGCCCTGCCGGCCGAGCAGGTAGGCGACCAGGCTGGCAGCGATTTCATCGGACTCGGTCCGGCCGGGAAGCAGAAGTGCGGCCGGTTTTTCCGGGTTGGATGAAGGCTCGTAGCCATCGAGAGCATGCAGCGCTTCGCGCACGCGCTGAAGATACTCCTCTCGTTCTTCGCGAGTCGCAATGCCGCGTTCGTATTCCTCGTCGATCTGGCGCAGCGTAGGGAAGATGACGTTTTCGATCAGCTCGCTTTCCTCGCCTTTGGCGACGTGGCGTTCGATTGTTTGCGTGATCTCGACGAGATCGCCGGCGATGACCCGCTGGTAGAAACGATCTTCCGCGCGAATCGGCGGATGATCGCCGAGCAGGACATCGAGCCACTGGAAGCCGGGCACGTATTTGCCGAGGACTGCGGCACAGACGGTCAACGGCGTGGCGAGCAGCAGCCCACCCGCGCCCCACAACCACGCCCAGAAGGCCGCGGACACGATGATCGCCATCGGCGACAGGCCAGTGCTGGCTCCGTAGAGCCAGGGTTCGAAGACATTGTTCGAGATTAACTCGATGACGACGAAAAGTGTGATGGTGGCAACCGGAGCGCCCCAGTCCGGTGCGATGGCAAAAGACAAAGCGATCGGGAAGATCGCGGCGATCATCGGTCCGAGGTAGGGAACGAAGCGCAGCAAGATGGCGAGCATGCCCCAGAGGACGGCATTCGGGATGCCGATGAAATAGAGCCCGACGGCGACGGGGGCGCCGTAGGTAATGTTCACCAGAAGTTGCGCGCCGAGATAACGCGACACGCGAGAGGCGGCGTCGTCGAGCGCCTCGGTCGTGAGGTGCAGCCGGCCCCTCCCGACGAGGTGAATGAACCGGTCGCGCAGGTCGGTCCGTTCGAGGAGCATGAAGATGACGAGCACGACCACTACCGAAGCGGTGCCGAGTGGCTTGAGCACCGGGCCGATGAGGTCGAAGAACAGCGAGGGAATGGTCGGTTTCGGCGGGACCACTTGCACGGCCACGGCGCGCTCCTGGCTGGCATTGGCATCCTCGGTGGAGGCTTCCTTGCTCAACTCTTGGAACGTGCCAGCCGCGCGCGAAAAAGGCCCATGACCCGCATCCCGTAGCACGGCGAGTTTTGCGCTCAGGTTCTTTTTATAGAGCGGCATGGAGTCGGCCAAATCGAGGACTTGATCGGTCATCACATAGATCGCCGATCCGCCCAAGGCGAAAGCGGCTGCGACCGTGATCAGCACCGAGGGAATTCGGCGGAGGCGCCACTTTTCCAGCCGTGCGGCGATGGGGGTGAGCAGGAACGTAATGAGGATCGCCAGCGCGAGCGGCATCAGGAATTCCTTCCCGAGATAGAGCATTCCGGTGATCAGGAAGACGGCAAACAGGGCGGCGACTTTGGCTTGTGGGCGGAACTCCGGCATGCCCTTACATCGGAATTCATGGTTCGGCTGGCGGCATCCCAATGACGCGATTTTCGCCACGCGGATGGGTGTCTTTTTTCAAGACATGTCGTCCCGGGTTTTGACACTCCCCTGGGAGCGTATCTGAAGTGGCCCGGCGTGGCACGGCCCAAGCCATATCGAGCCCTGTGAAACGCTCGCTCAAATCCACCCACCGTAGTTCTCTCACCCTCGGCGACCTGATCACCGCCGTCTCTTCTTCTGCTCGGAGCAGCCGCGAAGTCGCGGCGGCGCTGGAAGACTTATTCGATCGGCGCCGAGTAGTCCTGCGCGGGGCGAAAAAGGTGCATATCGTGATGTAAGGCGGTTTCCCGCGCTACGAGAGAATCGCCGGTGTGCCGTAGAGGGAGAAACCTCCCGAGCGTTCAATCTGCACGTCAAAGACCTGCCCGACGTGCCGTTCGCTCCCTTCGAAGATGACGATCTTATTTCCCGGTGAGCGGCCGTGGAGCCGATCCGGATTTGATTTGCTCGGACCTTCGCACAGGACCTCGACGCGCTGCCCCACGAGGGCTTCGCATTTCTCGCGGGCCATTTCGTTGATCGTGGCGAGCATGTCCTGATGCCGGTCTTCCTTCACGCGCTCTGGGACTTGTTGTTCCATGGTCGCCGCCGGCGTGTCGCGGCGAGGGCTATACTTGAAGATGAAAGCGTTATCGAAAACGACGCGGCGCACCAGGTCCCGGGAGGCGAGATAATCTTCGTCCGCCTCGCCCGGGAAGCCGACGATGAGGTCCGTCGTCAACGCGATGTCCGGGCGAGCCGCACGCAGCTTATCGATGAGAACGAGGTATTTTTCCGCGGTATAAGCGCGGTGCATGGCCTTGAGAATACGATCGCTCCCGCTTTGCAGGGGCAGATGCACATGTGGCATGAGCCGGGACAGGCGCGCAAAGGCCTCGATCAAATCATCGCGAAAACCAATCGGGTGAGGGGAGGTAAAGCGCAGCCGTTCCAGCCCTTCCACGGCATGGACTGCGTCGAGCAGTTGCACGAACGGTGAGCGGCCATCGACTTTGTCGAACTCGTGCCGTCCGTAGAGGTTCACGATCTGCCCGAGTAGCGTTACTTCCTTGACCCCACGCGCGACGAGCCCTTCGACTTCGCGCACGATCTCCTCGATCCGGCGCGAACGTTCCGCGCCGCGGGTGGTGGGCACGATGCAGAAGGTGCAGTGCATGTTGCAGCCCTGCATGATCGAGACAAACGCGCTGGCCTGTCGCTCGGCTAGGACATGTTCGCGGATGCTCTCCTGCGAGCCGGGCTCTTCCTCGACATCGACGATCGAGAAGCGGGTATCGTCCATCAGCCGGTCGCGGAACGCCACCTTCCGCTGCCAAATCTGGTCCACGTAATCGGCCACGCGATGGAACTTCTGGGTCCCGACGACGAGGTCCACGTGGCCAAGATCGCGGGTGAGTTCATCTCCGCGCGACTGAGCCATGCAGCCGAGGAAGCCAAAGACCATCTCGGGTTTGCTCGCACGCAGACGGCCGAGCATGCCCATCTTGCCGAGGGCCTTCTGCTCGGCCATGTCGCGGACGCTGCACGTGTTCAAAAGGACCACGTCGGCGTGCTTTTCATTCTCGGTCATTTCATACCCGCGTGCCACGAGGTCGCGCGCGACTTGTTCGGAGTCGCGTTCGTTCATCTGGCAGCCGTAAGTTTTCAGGAAGACCTTGGGCACGGAGAAATAGAAAGGCGCGCAAGGTAATGCCCTTGCGCGCCTCGTCCAGAGGCGAGGCGCGATGATTTCACGGGTGTTTTTGCAAAAGGGCATTGGCAAATCGTGTCATGACGCTATTTCCGGGCGCACATGCCGAAGCCCGATCATCTGTTGGAAAACAACCGTGCCTGGAGTCAGAGCATCCGGGCGAAAGAGCCTGACTTCTTCGAAAAGCTGGCTGGACAGCAAAGCCCGGAATTTTTGTGGATCGGGTGCAGCGACTCGCGCGTGCCAGCGAACCAGATCGTCGGCCTGCTGCCGGGCGAAGTTTTCGTGCACCGGAACGTGGCGAATGTCGTCGTGCACACCGACCTGAACTTTCTGTCGGTGCTCCAGTTTGCCGTCGAAGTCATCAAGGTGAAACACGTGCTGGTGGTGGGCCACTACGGGTGCGCCGGCGTGAAAGCCGCGCTGCTCCAGCGACGGTTTGGCCTCGTGGACAACTGGCTGCGGCACATTCAGGACGTGCGGCTGAAGCATTTCGCGTTGATCGAGAAGACTCCCGAGGAATCCCGGCACGACCGGCTCTGCGAATTGAACGTCATCGAGCAGGTCGTGAATGTCTGCCAGACGACGGTCGTTCACGATGCCTGGGCGCAGGGGCAGGAGCTGAGCGTGCACGGCTGGGTCTATTCGCTACAGGACGGACTGATCCGCGATCTCGGCATCACCGTAGCCCAAACCGCTGAGCTGGCTCCCTGTTATGACAAGGTTCTCGCCGGGCTGGGTGAAGGACCGGATCAAAGACCGGTTTGCGCCGTGGGTTGAACGGCGTATCTCCTGCTTGCCAACTTTTCATCCCGCATGAAACCCTCGCTCGTTTTTCTAGTCTTCGCCACGATGTCTCTGCCCTCCCTCATCGCCCAGGAGGCGGCGAAGGCTCCGGAGATCAAGATTGATCCCGCCCCTGTCAGTCGGCAGACGGGCGTCATCACGAGCTTCGCCCCCGTGGTGGAAAAGGTGGCTCCGAGCGTAGTGCAGATCAGCACGTCGAAGAACATCAAACCGGGCATGGGCGGCAATCGTGGCCGGATGTTCGACGATCCGTTTTTCCGAAAG
Source organism: Chthoniobacteraceae bacterium (assembly GCA_044226525.1). GTDB lineage: Bacteria > Verrucomicrobiota > Verrucomicrobiia > Chthoniobacterales > Chthoniobacteraceae > VFJQ01. Next base: position 48,219 of record JBGAGV010000023.1, read on the forward strand.
TTCTTCGGACTGCCCGATCCGGATGACGAACAGCAGGAAGAGCAGACCCCGCGTCGTGGGCGGCGGGGTGGCAATGGGGCCGACAATTTCAAAAAGGAAGCCCTCGGCCTCGGCTCGGGCGTGGTGGTGAGTGCGGAGGGGCACATCCTTACGAACAATCACGTGATCGATGGCGCTGACGATATCCTCGTCACCTTCCAGAACGACCGGCACGAATACAAAGCTAAGAAACTCGCGACCGATCCGGATACCGATCTGGCGGTGCTGAAGCTGGAGACCAAGCCGGCGCATCTCACTCCGATCACCTTTGGCGACAGCGACAAGCTGCGCGTCGGTGATTTTGCGATCGCAGTAGGCAACCCGTTCGGCCTCACGCAGACCGTGACGATGGGCATCGTTTCTTCGCTCGGGCGCAACAATCTCGACATCGTCCGCTACGAAAACTTCATCCAGACCGATGCCAGCATCAACCCGGGCAACAGCGGTGGGGCGCTGGTGGATATCGAGGGGCGGCTCATCGGCATCAACCAATCGATTTACTCCCGCACCGGCACGAACGCCGGCATCGGCTTCGCGGTTCCGGCGAATCTTGCGCACGTCATCATGGATAGCCTGCTTACGAAGGGGCGGGTGGCGCGCGGTTGCCTCGGAGTGAAAATTCAGCAACTCGATGAGGCCCTGGCCAGCCAGTTCAAACTCGGCGACACCGATGGCACGCTTGTCAGTTCCGTAGAGCCGAAGAGCCCGGCGGAAAAGGCCGGCATCGAGGCGGGTGACGTCATCACGGAGATCGACGGCAAAAAAATCCCCGGCCCGAATGAACTTCGCATGACCGTGAGCAGCATGGCTCCGGGCACAAAGGTGAAGGTCAAATATCTGCGCGACGGTCGTGAAAAGAGCGCCGATATCGTGCTCGACGAACTCCCGGCCGGAAAGGCCCGTGCTGCTCTGCCCGAGCCCTCGGATTCCACCGATCCTGACGTGCTCGATGGGGTGACCGTGGGCGACATCGACGGTGAAGCGCGCCGCAAATACAATATCCCGGAAGGCACCAAGGGCGTCATCGTGACCGAGATCGACGACGAGTCGGCCTGCTACACGGCGGGCGTGCGGGTGGGCGACGTGATCCTCGAAATCGAAAAGAAGCCGGTCAGTTCGGCCAATGATGCCGTTGAAATGAGCGAACAGCTCAAGAAGCAAAAAAAGGTGCTCCTGCGCGTTTCGACGAAGGGCGAGACCCGCTTCGTCGTGGTGAAGGACGACGAATAGCTTTCCGGACCGGACTGCGGTTCGAGTGCAGGTCCCACTTCTTCGTGGGGCTTTCCGATGGCCTCTGCTTTAGTATCCCGATGAATATTGTTATCCTCGACGGCTTCACGGCTAACCCCGGCGACCTCAGGTGGGACGCCTTTGCAAAACTCGGCGCGATCACCGTGCATGATCGCACCCCAGTGACCCAGATCGTCGAGAGATCAGCAGAGGCGGAAATCGTTCTGACCAACAAGGCGCCGCTCGCCGCCGCCACGATCAATGCGTTGCCGAAGCTGCGCTACATCGGGGTGCTCGCGACGGGGCACAACGTGGTCGATTCGGCGGCTGCGCGGGCGCGGGGCATTCCGGTTTGTAATGTGCCCGAATACGGGACGGCCAACGTGGCGCAGGCGGTCTTCGCGCTCATCCTCGAACTGACGAATCGCACCGGACATCACGCCGACTCGGTTCGTGCCGGGCGTTGGAGCGGGAGCGTCGATTGGTGCTATTGGGACTTCCCGCTCATCGAGCTTTCCGGCCGCACGCTGGGCATCGTCGGCTACGGACGGATCGGTGCCGCCGTGGCCCGGATCGGGGCCGCTTTCGGCATGAAGGTGCTGGCTCACCGGCGCTCCGGGATTCCTGCCGGCGAGCCGGCGCAATCCGCCGATCTCGAGACGATCTTTCGCGAGAGCGATGTGCTCTCGCTCCACTGTCCGCTGACGCCGGAGACAAAACATCTCATCAATGCCGAGCGGCTCCAGCAGATGAAACGGGGCGCGTTTCTGATCAACACGGCCCGTGGTCCCTTGATCGATGAGCCAGCCTTGGCGGAAGCACTGGAAGCCGATCGTATCGCTGGTGCAGGCCTCGATGTGCTGAGCATTGAGCCCCCTTCGGCGGACAATCCCTTGATCACGGCAAAAAATTGCCTCATCACTCCCCACATCGCGTGGGCGACGAGGGAAGCCCGGGCTCGCCTGCTCGAAGTGGCTGCTGGCAATATCCACGCCTGGCAGCAGGGAAGCCCGCGGAACGTGGTGAACCTGGCTTGAGCGGCCATCGCGACGAGTGGATTGTCGGGTTTTTCGCGATCTGGATAAACAAATCGGCACGCGACCTGCGTTGACCTGACCGCCCATGCCTTCCCAAGATCGCCGTTTCTCCGTCGCCTGCCTCCTGTTTTGTTCGGGTTTCTGCGCGCTGATTTATCAGACGGTCTGGCTGCGGGAGTTTCGGTTGATTTTCGGCGCCTCGACCGCGGCCTCGGCCGCCGTCCTCGGTATTTTCATGGGGGGACTGGGGCTGGGGAGCGCCTGGCTTGGCCGTCGGGCTGAAGCGGCCAGGCGACCGCTGCTTTACTATGGCAATCTGGAGGTCCTCATCGCGCTTTCCGCAGCTGTGACGCCCGGCCTCGTGTGGCTCGTGCGACACCTCTACGCGGCGACAGGTGGCACGATGGTTCTGGGTCACGGGCTTGGCACCGTCGTGCGGTTGCTCCTCGCGTCGCTGGTGTTGATTGTGCCGACGTTTTTGATGGGCGGCACGCTCCCGGCCGCAGGGCGGGCGGCGTCGAGCGACGATGACCTCGGGCGCCGCAGCCTTGCGCTGCTCTACGGCTTCAATACGCTCGGAGCGGTAACCGGCGCCGCACTTTCGACGTTCTGGCTGGTCGAGCACTTCGGGAACCGCAACGCCCTGTGGATTGCGTGCGGACTGAATGCCATCATTGCACTCATTGCCCGCGTGGTCGGACGCGCCATGCCCGAGATCGAAGCGAAAGAGGTGCCGGTGGAAGAGCGCGCGGCCACCGCCAGCTATCGGTTTGTCGTCGTCGCCGCCGCGCTGGTCGGCTTCGCTTTCATGCTCATGGAACTGGTGTGGTATCGCATCCTGGGGCCGATCCTGGGTGGGTCCACTTTTACCTTCGGTCTCATCCTCGTGGTGGCGTTGCTCGGCATTGGACTGGGGGGTGGTGTTTATTCGATGCGCAGTTCGACGCGACCTGCGGCACTCGGAGGTTTTGCCCTGACGTGCGCGCTGGAAGCGGCGGCTCTCGCACTCCCATTTCTCCTGGGCGACCGTCTCGCCAATCTCGCACTGCTGCTCCGTTCACTGGGATCGATGGGATTGGCGGGGCATGTGTTCGGCTGGTTTATCGTGACGAGCATTGTGGTGCTGCCGGCAGCGATTGTGGCGGGTTACCAGTTCCCGATGCTCATTGCCCTGCTCGGTCAGGGGCGGAACGGCGTGGCTCAGCACACGGGGCAGGCTTATGCGGCCAACACGTTCGGTGCCATTATCGGTTCGCTGGCGGGTGGGTTCGGTCTTCTGCCGGCCCTGGGCGCACTGGGCGTGTGGCGGGCCGTGACGCTTCTGCTCGCCCTGTTGGCAGCCGTGGCGGCAGTGCTGGAGCTTCGGAAACATTCGCGTCTGGCGCTGGTTTCGCTCAGCGCGGCCACGGTTGCCGTAATCGCCATTTTCTCGGCGACGGGCCCGACTGCGGCGTGGCGGCATAGTGGCATTGGGGCGGGCCGTGCCGACCCGGCGATTGGCAATCCGACCACCTGGCATCAGCTCACCAATGGGGTCGGGCGTGCTTTGATCTGGGAGACCGACGGGATCGAAAGCAGCGTCGCCCTCAGTGCGCAGGAAGCCTACGCCTTTGTGGTCAACGGGAAGATCGATGGCAATGCGCGCTACGACTCCGGCACGCAGGTGATGAGCGGATTGCTCGGCTGCCTGCTGCACGGGGATGTGCGCCACAGCATGGTCATCGGCCTCGGCACCGGCAGCACGGCGGGCTGGCTCGGGCAGGTGCCGGCGATGGAACGAGTCGATGTGGTTGAACTCGAGCCAGCCATCGTGAAGATCGCGGAGGCTTGCGCGCCGGTGAACTGTAACGTGCTCGAAAACCCGAAAGTCGCCATCCACATGGGCGATGCGCGGGAAGTTCTGCTAGCTACGCCCGAGCGTTACGACCTCATCTTCTCCGAGCCGTCGAATCCATATCGCGCCGGGATCGCCAGCCTCTTCACGCAGGATTTCTATCGCGCTGCGATCCAACGGCTGAAACCGGGTGGTGTTTTTCTGCAATGGGTGCAGGCCTACGAAATCGATGGAGAAGCGGTGCAGACGATCTATGCCTCGCTCGGGTCGGTCTTCCCGCATATCCAGACCTGGCGCACACAGGCGAATGATCTGGTGCTCGTGGCCACCCGCGAACCGGTCACGCTCGATACCACGAAACTCCGCGAACGAATTGCAGCGGAGCCCTATCGAACGGCATTGAACGACGTGTGGCGGGTCAATTCAGTCGAGGGGTTGCTCGCTCATTTCCTTGCCAACGAAGAGATGGCCCGGCGGGTGGTGAATTCCGGGCACCCGGTAGCAACGGACGACCGCAACTCGCTCGAATATGGTTTTGCGCGCGCGATCGGCCGTTCGGCCCGAGTGAACCTCTCGGATGAACTGGTGGTTTTTGCCCGGACCCGGCAACTTACTCAGCCGCTGCGGTTCACTGGGGAGGTCGATTGGGAAAAGGTCAGCCTGAATGAACTCGCCTTTCACACGATGTATCACGCGGACAATCTGCCCGTGGAGAAGGAGACGGAGTTGCGCCGATATTGGCGTGAGTTTCTTTCGCTCTACGCGCCCTCGGAATACGAACGCGCGGCTGGGTTCCTCGCGAAGAAACTGATGCCGCCGCCGAATCTTTTCACGCTGGAAGCCTGTGCCGAAGTGCTGACGCTCGCGGCCGATCCAAACGCGCGCGGCTACATCGACCAGGTGAGCAAGCTGCGTCCAGCCGATGGCATGGCTCTGCGTGGAGTTCTGCTGACCCGACAACAGAAATTTGGGGAGGCGACGGATGCATTCGTCACCGCCTTCACGGCATGGCGGACCGATCCCTGGGTGCGTCCGGAACTTGTGCACGTGGCCATCTCCGGGGCACAGGCGCTGGCCGACAAATGCGGCGATGAAGCGATGGCTTTGCGACTCTTCAATGCGTTGCGAGAGCCGTTCGCCGTCGAACTGGGGCGCGAAGCTCGACTGAAAGCACTCGTCCAGATCGCTCCTCACACCGCTCCGCAACTGGCGAATCCCCAGACGCGTGATGCCATCGCCAACTTTGGACGATATCCTTTTTGGACGAAGGCCTTTCTCATGCGCCGCGTGCAGGTCCTTCATGAGTTGAAGGACCCGCTCTTCGAGGAGGCTGCGATCGATCTGCGAGAGTTCCTTGATCTCGAGCCGACCCGCTTCGAAACCGGCCTCGCGCCGAAACCTGCCGGATCGCAGGCGCAGCTTTAGAGCGGCTTCAATAACTCCACGGCACGCGAAAGCCGCCTTTTCCCTCAGGAGGAAAAACGTGGCTGACGTTGCCGAGGGCGCGCGCTTTGGCGGTGAGGGTGTCGGTGGCGTTGACGACGATGGCTTTCCGAGCGGCGGCCCACACGGGCAGATCCATGTGGGAATTACCGGCGTAGTCGAAGCGTTTGACACCGTAACGCTCGGTCAGCGCGGCTGCTTTGGCGACGCCGCGGAGATTGCATTTTCCATCGCTCGCGAGGACTTCGTCGAAGACGCCGAAGTGGGCGGCCACCGGGGCAACCACGGTGGCATCGGAAGCGGTGGCGAGCACGAGTTTGCGCCCACGGGCCTTTTCCTCATGGAGAAATTTGAGGAAGTCTTCGTGCACGGCGAGCGCAGCAGCATCGAGCTTCACGCGCAGCGCGGTCTGTCGCTTGAGCGCCGCCCGGCCACGCAGGACCCACCATCCCATGCTCACGAGCGAGAGGGGATTGCGCCGGAGCATCTGCATCTGCGCTTCCCACAGGAGATCGCTCAGGATCAGCGTGCCGTCGAGGTCCACGCAGAGCGGGACAGCGAGGTCGTCGTCGGTTGCGTCCACCCTATTTCTTCACGAGTTGAACGCCATCGACCACCACGTAACCGTCGGTGCCTTCGTTGGAAACGGTGATGGTCACGGATTTGCCGGCTTCGAGCTGGAACTTGCCGAGCGAGCCTTCGTTGTTCGCGCCGGCTTCTTTTTCGTTCACCTTGACGGTCTTCACCTCGCCGGTTTTCGGAGCGATGGTCACGGGCACGTTGGTCGCGCGGTTGTTGAGCGGCGGGTAGAGGAGAAAGATTTCGTATTCGCCGGATTCCTTGATCGTGGGGCGGAAAATGGCGGTCTTCGTGCCGCGGTCGGTGTTTCCGTCGTGCTGATAACCGGTGCCCATGTAGTGCGCGCTGGTGGAGTGCGTCCACTCGCCCTTGAACTCCGCCTGCGTGTCGTCGAGCACGATGCCGGGGAGTTTCTTGGGATCGATGGCGGTGTAGGATTTCCGCGCCGGACCCGTCCATTCGAGGATCTGGCCATCGGCAAGGAGGCGCGTCTTGAGCGCGGCGTAATCGACTTTTTGGACGGTCGTTCTGGCATCGATGGCGAGCACGGCGGCGGTGGCGGCGCTCTGACCCATGCCCATGAAGACGGGCTCCATGCGAATGCTGCCGTAGGCGATGTGCGAGGCGGCAAGGCAGACGGGCACGAGGAGATTTTCCGACTGCGCCGCCTTCGGCACGATGGAGCGATACGAAACCGGATACGGTCCGGCGACGCCGACCTGCACGTCGCCTTCGTTCTTCACCACGCCGCCCTGCACGATGCGCTGGCAGTTGTGCGAGTCCATGTTGTAGGCGCCGAGGCCCACGGGATCGTCGCACTTGCGCTCCCAGCGGCAGTCGGCCTCGGTCATGACATAATCGGAGATCATGCGGCGCGCTTCGCGGACATACATCTGCGGCGGGAAATGACCGGTGGCGGTGAATTCATCCTTGGCGAGGCCCCATTTGTTCACCGTGTCGCGGACGTGTTGGGGCAGGCGTTCGTTGGTCGAAAGGAAGTAGAGCATGCCGAGGATGTAGTCGCGGTGCTCGGCGGCGATCTTCTCGCGCTGTGCGTAATCGGCATCCGGGTAAGCGTAGTTTTTGCCGATGTAATCGGTGCTGAACGGCCCGGCGTTGTTCGTGTCGGTCTTGTCGTTCGGCATCGGGGTCGGGCCCATGAAAATGCCGGTGGAAGGTTTGCCGGCTTTCTCCAGCGCCTCGATGTAGCGGGCGAGCAGTTCGTAAGTTTTCGCGTTGTAGTTTTTCGGTTTCAGCGCGGTCCACGGCACGAGATTTTCCTTCGTGCGAGTCATGCAGAGGCGGAAATTGTAGGCTTGCACGCTCTTGTCGCCTTCGCCGGGTTTGCCACCGTCGCCCGATTGAATGAGCGGGATGAGCCCGCTCGAAGCGTCGCCCGGTTTCACGTAGGGATCGACCGCGACATGGAACTGATGCTGCGGCGTCTCGACGCGCACGCCGTTGAGCGTTTCGCCGTAGGTGGCATTGGCTTCGCGACCGACGTGATAACTGACTCCCGCTTTGGCCATGAGGTCGCCTTCATAGCTGGCGTCGATGAAGACCTGGCCACGGAAAGTTTTTCCACTCGAGGTGGTGAACTCGACGATGCGGGCGCCGTCTTTCTTCACATTCTTGAGTTTTTCATCGAGGAAGACCGGCACGCCGGCATCTTTGAGCCAGCGGTGATAGATAGCCATGGCGACATGCGGCTCGAAGGTCCACATCGTGGCGCGGCCAGTTTTTTCGGCTACCGGATCGGTCTTTTTCTCGCGCTTGGAATCTTCCTCCGGACGCTTTTGCCAGGTCCATGAGTCCGGCTTTTCGTAATGCGCGGAGATCTGCTCGTAGAACTCGCGCGCGATCCCGCCGATGGCGGCTTTGTTGCCAATATCGGTTGCGCCGAGACCGCCGGTGGTGAGACCGCCGAGGTGTTTGGTCCATTCGACGATAACGGCGGACTTGCCCATGCGCTTGGCTTGGACCGCCGCGGCGACTCCGCTGGAGGTGCCGCCGAAGATGACGATATCGGCCTCCACGGCTTTGGGCGCGGGCTTTTTCGCCGCCAGCGCGACGGAGGCGGAGACGAGCAGGGTGAAGAGAATGCGGGGTGTCATGCATTGCTGATTGCCGATTCGCGAATCGGAGACAAGCATCGGAGTTCTGGCATGGGCCGAAAATCTCGACCTAAACGCACTAAGAAAAAAAAGGAATCGCCGTCTCCTGCGCCCGCCGCGCAGGAGGTTGAAGTCGTGCCGCCATCCGAAACACAGGAGCTGAATCTCACTCCCGAGTCGGATGCACCTTCTGAACCCAGTGTGCCAGTGGAGCCAACGACTGCGCCGGAACCGGAAGTCCCGAGTGAGCCGCCGTCGAGCGAGCCCGAAAAGCCGGACCAACCGATGCCGGAAGTTCCCCCGGCTGAGTCTGCTGCACCGCCCGTCGATCCCAACCGGCATCTGCGCAAGCTCGGCCATGGCGATCTGGTCGCCGAGCGTTTCACGCTCGATCGGGTGATCGGGAAGGGGACGTTCGCCGTGGTGTGGGAAGCGCACGATGAAAAACTCGGCCGCACGTGCGCGCTGAAACTTTTGAGCGCGGCGTTCACCGGCGATACGGTGCTGGCGGAATTGTGGGACGGGATCGAGCGAGCGAAGACGCTGGAGCATCCTCACATCGTCCGCACTTTCGAGCTGGTCGAAGATCAGGAGCGCGAGTTGCTGGCGGTCGCGATGGAGTTTTTCCCCAGCCAGAGCATCGAGAAGCTTCGGGCGGAAAAGCCGCATGGATGGTTCGAGCCGGAGGAAATCGCCGAGTGGATGCAGCAGTGCTGCAATGCGCTGGCCGATGCGCACAACGAGTGCGGCATCGCGCATCGGAACCTGAAGCCGACGAACCTGCTCGTCGATGCAGGTGGAACGGTCAAAATCACGGACTTCGGCATCCCGCCGCTGGTCGAGGCCATGCCGCTGCATTTCACCGGGCGCGAGACGAGCGGCACGGCGGCTTATCTCAGCCCACAGCAGATGCGCGGCGAGCCGGCGGATCTCGCGGACGACCTCTACGCGCTTGGGGTGACGCTCTACGAGTTGCTCGCGGGCAAACCGCCGTTCCTGTCGGCAAATCTCAGCTACCAGCTTTTCCAGGTCACCACGCAGACCGCGCCGAGCATCACGGAGCGTCGGCGTGCTTCGGTCAGCGAGGCGCGGGCGATTCCGGCGGAATGGGAGGAAACGATCTCCGCCCTTCTTTCGCGGGAGGCTGCCCAACGGCCGAGCGCTCGCGAAGTGGCGCGGCGGCTGGCACCGTCGGCTGACCACGCCACGGCACCGGTGGCGAAGCCGGAACCACCGCCCGCCATTTCTCCGACGGAAAAAGCAGCGGAGGGTTCGCCTGCATCCGTTCCGCGGGAAGAGGTTGCTGCGGTTCCAAACGAGCCCGTTGTGGCGCTGCCCGCAAGGGTTGAAGCGAAGGCGCCATCTCCCGCGTCGGTGGCGCCGCTGGATGGCGAAGGTTCGATGGAAATGTCGTGGCGCTGGATCGCATTTTTGGGCGTCGCCATTCTCGCGGTGGTGGGAATCGGCGTTTGGCTCGGGCGTGATACACGCCCCCATCGCGCACCCAGCGAGGAGCCTGCCGCTCCCACCCCCAGCCCGGTGCCTGCCGTCGTCGCGACCCCTGCACCGACTCCGAGCCCGCAGCCGACGCCGGCGCCTGCTCCAAGTCCGACTCCCGGGCCGACCCCCATGCCGGCCACCCCGGCGCCCGCGACGCCTGCGACGCCTGCGCCTGCTCCAGCCACCCCCGCGCCGGCTCCCGTCAAATCCCTCCCGCCATTCGCCAACAGCCTGCAAATGCGTTTCATCCCACTGCCCGGCGCGGACGTGCGGATGTGCCTCTGGCCGACGCGGGTGCGCGATTACGCCGCCTATGCCAAGGCGAGTGAGCTTCGCGCGACTTCGTGGAGCAGGCCGGGCTTCGAGCAGGGGCCGGATCAGCCTGTCGTGAATGTGAGTTGGGACGATGCCGTGGCCTTCTGCGACTGGCTGACCAGGACAGAACGGGAGCAGGGGATCATCTCGAAGCAGCAGCGTTACCGGCTCCCGACCGACCGTGAGTGGAGCCTCGGCGTCGGTCTCTCGGATGAGGCTGGCGCGACTCCCGCCGAGCGCGACCTGAGCGTGCCTGACGTCTATCCGTGGGGCAAACAATGGCCGCCGCCTTCCGGTGCGGGCAATTACGCTGGAAGCGAAACCGATTCGGAGACTTCGATCAAAGACTACAACGACGGCTTCCCGGAAACCTCGCCGGTGGGGAGCTTCCCCGCGAACCCGCTCGGCTTCTACGACATGGGCGGCAACGTCTGGCAGTGGGTGGACGACTCCTGGAGCCCGCAGTCGAAAGACAAGGTGGCGCGCGGTGCCTCATGGTATAACGGCACCGTGCGGATCAGCCTGCTCTCGAGCTGCCGCGTGCACACCCCGCCGCAGGATTCGCGCGATAACTACGGTTTCCGAGTGGTGCTGGAAGGCGAAGGCGAAAAGAGCCCGCGCACCAAAGCGGGGAAGTGATGGTTCAGGAGCGGAAGATGAAATAAACGGCGCCGCAGAGGCAGAGGCCGGCCCAGAGGAAGTCGAGTTTCACCGGTTGCTTCATGTAGATTGTAGCGAACGGGACGAAGACGCCGAGGGTGATGACTTCCTGCAAGATCTTCAGCTTGGGCAGATCGTAGGCGGTGTTGCCGATGCGGTTGGCGGGAACTTGAAAGCAGTATTCGAGGAAGGCGATGCCCCAGCTCGAGAGGATGGCGATGACCAGCGGTTTGGCGCCAAGGTTTCGCAGGTGCGCATACCACGCGAAGGTCATGAAGATATTCGCGAGCGTGAGGAGCAGGGCGGTCTTGAGCAGGACAGGCATGGCGGGAGGGTAGATGTCCCGCTCGAACGCGCCAGATCGAGTTGCAGCGAGGCGTGCCCTACGAGGCGTGCGCGGCGAAGATCAGCAGAGCCGTGCAGCCGTCGGGCGAAATCAATTCGTGATGATGCGTGCCGGGCTCGGCGTGGAGGAAATCACCGGGGCCAAGCGTGCGGCCTTCCGTGCGGAGATGCCCCGAGATAATGAAAAGGTCTTCGGAGCTGTGGTGATCGTGTTCGGGAACTCTGCCGCCCGGCGCGAGTTCCGCGAGAATGACCTGATGGCCACGCCCGTCGCCGCCGGACAGAATCTTCGCGCGGAAACCAGGCGCGCCCATGTCCATCCATCCTTCGTCACTGCGGAGCGTGAAGGTGAAGCCGGGCGGGGCGACGATGGGTGGAGGAGGGGAAGCCTGGGCGACACCGGGGATCATCGCGAGGAGTTGCTGGCGGCACTCGGGTGAGGGGGCTTCGAGCGGTGTGGCCGCCAGGGCGACTGCGGCGGCGGTGTCGAGGAAAGCGGCGGCTTCTTCGCGGGCTTCGGAATCGTGCGCGAGCAGCGCTTCGAGTTGAGCGGCGTCGGCGGGATCGAGCGCTCCGAGTGCGTGACCGGCAGTGAGGGTTTCGAGGTCTTTGCGCGTCATCGGGTTTCCTCCAGCACTTCGCGCAGAGTGAGCATGCCCCGCCGGATGCGTGCCTTGATGGTGCCGAGCGGCTCGCCGAGTTCCTCCGCGATTTCGGACTGGGAAAGACCGCCGAAGAAGGCGAGTTCGATGGCGAGCCGCTGCGGCGGGGGCAGCGTCGTTAATGCGGTGTTCAGTTGGGCGCGATCTTCTTTGGAAATCGCTTCGGAGTTGGCGGGTGGACCATGCGACACATCGCTTTCGATCTTTTCCCGGATGCGCGCAACGGCTTCGCTTTGCCGCTTCAACCGGCGGAGACGATCGATGGCTCGGTTGCGGGTGATGACGACGGCCCAGCTCAGCGGCTTGCCGTGCGAAGGTTCGTAGAGCGGGGCATTTTCCCAGACGCAGCGCATCGCGTCCTGGAGTGCCTCCTCGGCTTCCCGTCGGTCGGTGACGACGCGGAGCGCCACGGAAAAGAGCAGCGGCGCGTGCCGGTCGTAAAAAGCGGCGGCCGCATCGGCCTCGCTTGCGGCCATGCGGGCGATGAGTTCGGCATCGGTCGCTTCACGCACGGATCCGAAGAGCCCGCCGGGGTCATTCATCAGCCGAGGCGGCAGGAAGGCCCACGCGGTCGCGGTGGAACCGAGTGAAAGGAGGACAGACATTTCCGGGAGAACGACGGAAAGGGCAAATCGGATGCACGACGGCGCCTCCTTTTTGTTCACCCCTAACGTGAAAGCTTCACATCCATCCACACGGCCGCAATGAGGACAGCGCCGCGGGCGATAAACTTGATTTCGGGCGGGACGGCGAGAAGGGTGAGACCATTGATGAGGCAGGCCATGATGAGTGCTCCGAAGAGGACACCGAGCACGCTGCCGCGTCCGCCTTTTAACGAAGTGCCGCCGATCACGCAGGCCGCGACAGCGTCGAGTTCCATCAATTCACCGACGGTCGTGGTGCTGGCGCCGCCGTAGGCGGTTTGCATGAGGCCGGTGAGGGCCACGATGGCACCCATCAGCGTGAAGGCGGCAATGGTGACGCGCTCCACCGGCACACCCGAGACGAGCGCGGCTTCTTCGTTGCCGCCGATGGCGTAGAGGTGCCGGCCCCAAGGGGTGTGCTGAGTGAGCAGCCAGACGACGAACGCTACGGCTCCGAGAATCACGGCGGGCAGGGGCACGCCGCGGAATTGATTCGTGATGAGCACGAAAAGAATGATGAGCTGCGCGGCGATGAACAGGCGGAGGAAGGTGAGTTCATCATCATCGACGGGGAACCCATGCGTGACGCGCTGGGCGCGGGCTTTGAAGGTGGTAAAAACCATCGCGATGATGACGACGGCGGCGAGGGCGTAGCCGGCGACTGGTGGAAGATAGAAGGTGGTCAAAGAGGAATAGAGATTGGGCTTCCCTCCGACGCTGATGGGGATGGTGTGGCTGCCGATGACGAGCCAGAACAGGCCTTTGAACACGAGTAATCCACCGAGCGTGATGATAAACGCCGGGATGCGCTGGCAGACGATGAGATTGCCCATGGCCCACCACAACAGGAGCGCTGCGACCAGTCCCGCGACCATGGCGAGAGCGGGAGGCCAGCCGCGATTGGTCATGAGCACGGCGGAAACGCCGCCGATCAAACCCACTCCGCTGCCGGCGCTGAGGTCGATGTGACCGGGCAGGATGACCAGCAACATGCCTACCGCGAGTGTCGCAGTGATAGCGAAATCCACCATCAGCAGCGACAGATTGCGCGGCCCGACGAAACCGAAGTCCGGCACCTTGAAAATGAAGAACAGGCAGATGGCGAGAAAGGCGGCGAGGAGGGCGCCGAGACGGTTGTTCATTCGCCGGGGAGATGGCCGAGAGCGGCTTGCATCAGGGCTTCCTGGGTGGCTTCGGCACGCGGGAATTCGCCGGTGATGTGGCCTTCGTGGAGCATGAGGATGCGGTCGCTCATGCCGATGAGTTCGGGGAGTTCGCTGGAGACCAGGACGACGGCTTTGCCCGCGTCGGTGAGCTGGTTGATGAGCTCGTAGATCTCCAGCTTCGCGCCGACATCGATGCCGCGCGTCGGTTCGTCGAGGAAGATGACCTTGGGGCCGGTCATCAGCGCCTTGCCGAGGACGACCTTCTGCTGGTTGCCGCCGGAGAGTTTGCCGACGGGGACATCCAGGGTTGGCGCCTTCACGCGCAGGGACGAGAAGAGATTGATATTGTGCTCGGACTCGGCGCTGGCGTCGATGAAGCCACCGCGGGTGAGGCTGCTGAGGGAGCTGAGCGAGAGATTGAAGCCGATGGATTGATCCAGCACGAGGCCGTAGCGGCGCCGATCTTCGCTCACGAGCACGAGTCCCCGCCGAATCACCTCTGAAGGCGGCAAAGCCGGCAGCGCAGCCCCCGCCAGCTCCACGCTGCCGCTGAGGCGTTTGCCCCATGCGCCAAAAAGATGCATGAGGAGTTCGGTGCGGCCTGCTCCCATCAGTCCGCCGAGACCGACCACTTCGCCCGCGGAGACGCTGAAGGTGATGTCGTGCAGGCGCGGCTTGCGAGTGACCGGATCGGCCACGTTGAGGTGCGCGACGCAGAGCATCGTTTCCTTGTTTGTGCCGATCTTGGCGCGGCGCGGGAAAAGCTCGGTGATTTCGCGCCCGACCATGTGCCGGATGATTTCGGCGCGATTCGTGTTGAACGCGGGCGAAGTAAAAACCGTGGAGCCGTCACGGATGACGGTGATCCGGTCTGCGAGCGCGAACACTTCCTCGAGCTTGTGCGAGATGTAGATGCTGGCGATGCCGCGCTTCCGCAGATCGCGCAGGATATTGAGGAGCACCTGCACTTCGTGTTCGGCGAGAGCAGCGGTGGGCTCATCGAGGATGAGGATGCGGGAATTTTTTCGCAGCGCTTTGACGATCTCGACGAGCTGTTTCTGGCCGACGCCAAGCTGGCGGCAGGGGGTTTCGGGATCGAGCGCCACGCCAAAGCGGTCGAGGAGTTCGCGTGCTTCGCGCCGGACGCGTGGCCAGTCGATGAAGAGCCCGCGTTTCGGCTCTGCGCCGAGGAAGATGTTTTCGGCGACGGTGAGTTCATCGACGAGCGCGAGTTCCTGGTAGATGACCGCGATGCCCGCGCGCTCTGCATCCGCAATGCCGCGGAACTCCGCGGTGAGGCCTTCCACGCGCAACTCGCCTTCATAGCTGCCGTGCGGGTGGATGCCGCTGAGGAGCTTGATGAGCGTCGATTTACCCGCGCCGTTCTCGCCGCAGAGAGCGTGGATTTCCGCGGGCTGGAGGTCGAAGGAAACGTCGCGTAGCGCCGTAACGCCGGGGAAGCGTTTGGTGATCTTGTGAGCGGAGAGGATGGGGGCACTCACGGGGTAAACACGTCTGACTCTTTGAGGAATCCATCCGCGATGACCGTTTCGCGCAGGTTGTCTTTCGTGACGGAGACGACTTCGAGGAAGATGCTGGGGACTTTGACTTTGCCGTTGTCGAGTTCGGCTTTGGCGACGATGGGGCGGTGTTGGGCGAGTTTGACGGCGGCCTCCGCAGCTTTGCTGGCGAGCTCTTTCAGCGGTTTGTAGATCGTCATGCTCTGCGCACCGGCGACGATGCGCTGACAGGCGGCTTTCTCGGCGTCCTGGCCGGTGACGAGGATTTTGCCGGAGAGGCCTTCTTCCATCAGCGCCTGGATGGCGCCGCCGGCGGTGCCGTCGTTGCTGGCGAGGATCGCGTCAAAGGGGAGCGTGCCGGCGGGCACGGCGGCTTTGGTGATGGCGGCGTTGGCGATTTTCTTCGCGTTTTCGGGACGCCAATCCTGCACCCAATCTTCGTGCACGATCTCCACATCGCCCTTGGCGACAAGCGGGGCGATGATGTGATCCTGGCCTTCTTTGAAGAGTGCGGCGTTGTTGTCGGTCTTCGAGCCGTAGAGTCGGACGAGCCGCTTTTTGCCGGGGCTTTTCGCAAAGGCGTCGGCAAGAAATTTCGCCTGCAATTCGCCGACCTTCACGTTGTCGAAAGTCATGTAAAGGTCGAGATCGCAACCGGTGATGAGCCGGTCGTAGGCGAGCACCGGGATGCCAGCGTCATGCGCGAGTTCGACAGCTTTGGCGCAGGCGGCGCCGTCGTGCGGGATGATGACGAGGGCATCGACGCCTTTGGTGATGAGCGCTTCGACGTCCTTGATCTGGCGGTTGTCGTCGCTATTTGCCGAGAGCACTTCCACATCCGCGCCAAGCGAATTGGCGCGGGCGACAAACCGGTCGCGGTCGCCCTGCCAGCGCTCTTCCTTGAGGGTATCGAGCGAAAGACCGATGAGCGGGCGGGTGTGTTTCGTGGTCGATTTTGCCTCGCCGACCGAGCCGCGCCTGAGGACGAGACCTGTCAGCACACTGAGCAGGCAGGAAACGAGGACGAGCGTGATGCGGAGCTTCATTCCGGGGTGAAGGTCGATTGGTAAAGTGTCGCTGGGGTATTGAGCGGGGAGAAAGGAATCAACTCAAAAGCGATATGGAAGCATCCAACATCGAAGATCGAACGCCCAACATCCGTGAGCGCATCCGCCCGCCGCCAGATCCCTTGGGCGTTGAATGTTCAGTGTGGGATGTTGGAGGTTAAGCCACCGGAGAGCTCTGCTTATCCAAAGAGAACCCGTCCTCATCTGCATCCAGCATCCCGCCCGCTGGCGGAAACTCAAAAAGGAATATCGTCCTCGGGCTGATCGAGGTCGGGATCCTGCGGCCGTTGCGGCGGAGGCGCCGGGCGGCGCGGAGGTGGGGCAGACGAACGTGGCGCTCTTTCCTC
Source organism: Chthoniobacteraceae bacterium (assembly GCA_044226525.1). Classification (GTDB taxonomy): domain Bacteria; phylum Verrucomicrobiota; class Verrucomicrobiia; order Chthoniobacterales; family Chthoniobacteraceae; genus VFJQ01. The sequence goes on from JBGAGV010000023.1 coordinate 64,721, forward strand.
GCCACCATATTCTCCACCCCCACCGCCACCGCCTCCTCCGGGGCCGCCTTCACGGCCGCCGAGGAGTTGAATGTTTTCGCCCACGACCTTCAGCTTGCTGCGCTTCTGTCCGGTCGCCTTGTCGTCCCAGGTGTCGAGTTGAAGCCGGCCTTCGACCAGCAGGGGACGGCCCTTTTTGCAATACTCGCCCACGATTTCCGCGGTGCGGCCCCAGAGGGTGACGTCCACAAAGGTCGTCTCCTCGCGCCGTTCACCGCTTTCGGTGCTGTAGTTGCGGTTCACGGCGAGGCCAATATCGGTGATCGCGGTGCCCTTTGGGGTGTATTTCACCTCGGGGTCGCGCGTCAGGTTGCCGACGAGAATCACTTTGTTGTAGCTGGCCATGGCCGTGTGCCGGGTTCCGGGGGAGGGACTTTAGGCGGCAGCGGCTTCGGCCTTGCGGGCCTTGAGACGCAGGTAGTGCTGGCGATAGACCTCTTCGTCGAAGTCGAGCTTGGCCTTGATCTTCTCGCAGATACCGGCGTCGCCGGAGAAGATGAAGTTCACGTAGTAGCCGTGATCGAGCTTGCCGGCGGCGTAGGTGAACTTGCGCTGATCAAGGCGCTGGATCTGCTCAATGACGGCGCCTTCCTTGATGAAGAGCTTCTCGAGGCGGTCGATGATGTCTTTGGCGCCCTCTTCCTTGCCTTGGGTGCTGAGGATGAGGAGGGCTTCGTAACGGTTTTTCATGTCGGTAACGGTTGGGTGAGTAAAAATAAGGGTGACTTAGTTGTAGGCATTCATGGCCGCTGGCAAGCCCTTCGTCTGCGCGCAGTCGATGGCGGCCAGCGTTCGGTCGAGCGTCTCAGGGAGAGCGGCTCGCTCCGTGGGGCTGAACTTGCCGAGCACGTGCCCGACAGCGGCCCCAGGTTCCGCGGCACCGATGCCGACCCGCAGGCGGGCGACGGCATTGGTGCCGAGGTGATCGATGACGGACTGGAGCCCGTTGTGGCCGCCTGCGCTGCCGTTGGGGCGAAAGCGCAGTTTGCCAAAGGGGAGAGCCATGTCGTCGAGGATCACCAGGACGGAATCGTGCGGAATTTTATAGAACCCGGTGAGAGCCGTGACTGCTTCGCCGCTGAGGTTCATATAAGTCAGAGGTTTGCACAGCCAGGTGGCTCCGGCCCGGGCGACGTCGGTCTGCCAGCGCTTTTCGGTGCGCCATTCGGCGCGAGCCTGGGCGGCGAGGCGATCGACGATCATGAAGCCGATATTGTGGCGGGTGTCCGCGTAATCGCGACCCGGATTGCCGAGGCCGACGATGAGCTGGAATGGCAACGCAGACACCCCACGAGATTACTTCTTCTCTTCGGTCTTGCCCGCTTCGGGCTTCTTCTCCTTGAGCACTTCGGGCTCGGCGGTGGCAGCCGCGGCACCCGGAGCGGGTTCGGCCTCGACGCGCGGAGCGGCCACGGAGATGACCGTGAGATCGGCGTTCGCCCGGGCGGTGACGCCTTCGGGCAGCGCGAGGTCGCGGACGTGAATGGACTGGCCGAGGCCGAGGGCCGACACATCGACGCGGAGGATTTCCGGCAGATCCTTCGGCAAGCACTCGACTTCGATCTCGTGCAGAGCGACTTCCATGACGCCGCCGAAATTGCGCACGCCGTCGGCTTCGCCCACAGGTTCGATCGGGATGGCCGCGTGGATCACCTCATCGGCCTTCACTGCGTGAAAATCGACGTGGACCACATCGCGGCGCAGCGGGTGGTGCTGCACTTCCTGGATGAGGGCGAGGCGATTGGTGGTGCCGCCGTTTTCGGAAATCTCGAGGTCCACGAGGATGTGCTCGCTGGTGGCATGAGCCAGGACGTTGGTGATTTCGCGCTTGTCGAGCTGAAGGCTCACGCTCGGGACGTCCTTGCCATAGACGTTAGCCGGCACGAGATTCGACGTGGCGAGCTTACGCGAGGCACGGCCGCCGATCTGGCTGCGAACAGCCGCTTTGATTTTGGTTTGTTTAGCCATGTTTTAGGTGTGGAGACTCGGTTAGGGTTTGGTGATGTTAAAGAGGTCGGTGACCGATTCGCTGCCGTGGATTCGCTTGATGCCCTCGCCGAGGAGTTCGGCGATGCAAAGGGTGGTGATCGGAAAACCGTCGCCACTGCGCACCGGGACGCTGTTGGTGCAGATCAGTTCGCTAATTTCGGATTTCTTCAAGCGATCAATTGCGAGCTGGCTGAGGACGGCGTGCGAGACCCCGGCGAACACATCGCGGGCGCCATGGGCCTTGAGAAGCTTCGCCGCGCTGCTGAGCGTGCCGGCCGTTTCGGTAAGATCGTCGATAAGGAAGACCCGCTTGCCCTCGACTTCGCCGATGACATTGACCGCTTCGGTCTCGGTCGGGCTCTTGCGGCGCTTGGCCACGATGGCGAGTCCGGTATCGAGCGCCTGCGCGTAAGCCTGCGCCATTTTGATTCCGCCCACATCCGGGGAAACGACCATCACATCCTTAAGGTCCATCGAACGCAGATGCCGAATGATGACCGGCGCGGCATAGAGATGGTCCACCGGGATGTCGAAGAAGCCCGCCACCTGCTGAGCGTGGAGGTCCATCGTCAGCACTCGGTTCACGCCGGCCGCCGTGAGAAGGTTTGCCACCAGCTTGGCCGTGATCGGCACGCGCGGCTGGTCTTTCCGATCCTGCCGGGCATAGCCGAAAAAAGGAATCACCGCCGTGATGCGATCTGCACTCGCCCGGCGCGCTGCATCCACCATGATCAGCAGCTCCATGAGGTTTTGGTTCGTGGGCGGGCACGTCGGCTGGACGATGAACACATCGCGACCGCGGATGTTCTCGTTGATCTTGACGAACGTCTCGCCATCCGGAAACGACGTGACCGTGGCGTCGCCGAGCTCTGCCCCAATGCAGGCACAGATCCGCTGGGCCAACTGCCGGTGGGCAGAGCCTGAGAAAATGCGGAGTTCGGGAGCGCAGACGTGCATGCTTGGGAAAAAAGGGACGCGGACTCTAGGAAGGTTGAACCTAAACACAACTCGATTTTCCACGGTTCCGGGAAAGGGCGATTTTCCGGGTTGGAGCGAAGGGGTTTGGGGCCGCGGGGATTGGGGAGGATGACGGCATGGAAGCTGCCTCTTTCGAAGCGAGCTTTTTCCGCCGCCCTGGCGGTAACCCCCAACGGTCAATGCACTTGAAACAGCATGAGGGCTAAGTTTGTGCGTTTCGCTGGTTTCTCGTCGGCGCTCGTAAAAGAGGATGAAAAAAATTTCTTGCCTCTTCGCGCGAAAGTCATAAAAAAGCGCGCATCCGAGCCCCGGCTCGTGCACAAACCTAACAATACCAAGGACAACACAACACATGAAGAAACTCGCATTCAGCTTCCTCGCTTCCCTGGCCTTCGTCGCTCCCAGCTTCGCCGGCAAGGAAATGAAGGAGTTCAAGGCTACGCCTGAGCCCTGCTTCAAGGACACCGAGCTCCAGCTCGATGTGTTCGGCAGCTACTCCGACTCGGTCCATCGCAGCGACCACGGTGATGGCTTCGGCGGCGGTCTCGGCGTGAACTACTACTTCACCCGCAACCTCGGCGTGGGCGTCTCGGGCAATGTCTCGGACGGCGACGTCAATGGTTTCTGGAACATCGACGCGGACATCCTCCTGCGCTTCCCGATCGAAGGCAGCATCTGCATCGCCCCCTATATCCTGGCGGGCGGCGGCGTCACCACCAATGGTGGCACCTACGGCAGCTGGCACACGGGTGGCGGCCTCGAATGGCGCGTCACGCACACGATCGGCGTGTTCGGCGAAGGCCGTTACATCTGGGCTGAAGAGCACGATGTGACGCAGATCCGCGCCGGCCTCCGGTTCGTGTTCTAAGTCGACTTAGCCTAGCCTAAGCTCAATTCCCGAAAGCGCCGGGTTCCTTCGTGAACCCGGCGCTTTTCGCTTTTT
>JBGAGV010000023.1:68690-138145 GCA_044226525.1 Chthoniobacteraceae bacterium
CCGGCGCTTTTCGCTTTTTCCGAGATAGGCCACTCCGCACGGGCAAAATCAGGAAGAAACGCGGATGCGCACTGATAGTTTGTTAAATTACACTGCGGTGAGAGGGAAAGCCGCAAGGGGGGCTCGAAAATCCACGGCGTGTTCCGATTAGGCCCCGGGCTTCTCGTCTCCTCCAGCCCGAAAAAGCGTTGAATTCCTGCCCCTCTGCGTCCATTCGCGGTTTGACAAGTCCTTATCTCATTTGAATTCCCCACTGGCTCGCACCGTCTGGCTGGTGCACACTTTCACTTTCATGAGACTCAGCCTTCTTTCCGTTTTCCTCGCTCTCCCCGGGTTTGCCATGGCGGACAGCGACACGGCTTACAAAGCCCTGCGCCTTTTCGGCAAACAGCAGGGTGAGAAACTCCTCAACCGCGTCGTCGAATTGCGCGGTCGCAACGGCGTCCCTCAACCGCAGGTCTGGAAAGTCACCGCCAGCGATCCCTCGGCTCGCGGCGGCCTGACCGAAGTTGAAGTGCAGCGCGGCTCGATCATCGCGCAGCGCACGCCCACGGCGAAACCTGGCGGCCCCGGTGCGCCGATGGATCTCAATCGGCTCAACCTCGACTCCGATGGCGCCTTCACGGTCGCCGATAAGGAAATGCAAGCGCGCGTCATTCCGTTTGATCGAGTCGATTACCTTCTGCGCTGCGCCGCTCCCGGTGAAGCCCCCATCTGGCATCTTGACCTCTACGACCACGGCAGCAAGGTCGCCAACATGCGCATCGCCGCGGATACCGGCACCATCATCGACCAGGAGCACTTCGTTCCCAGCGGCGGCGGCAACCACTCTGCCAGCCGCGACCGCGACCGCGATTACGTCGATAACGGTCGTCCCACGCGCCGCCCCGAGAGTGAAGGCCGCTGGTCTCACCCCGGCGAACCCTTCCGCGGGGTGGACGACTTCTTCCACCGCCTCGGCAAACGCTTCGAACGCCGCGGCACCCAGTTGAAGAATTTCTTCACCCACGACCAGGACGACCGAAACGATCGGTAGGCGACCGCCAGTCCTCTCTGTTTCCATGGTCTCTATCATTCCTCACACGAATCCGAACTGACCGCTTGCGTGCCTCGCCTTTCGTCGTGTAGGGATTGCGACCTCATTGCCGGCGTGGCGGAATGGCAGACGCGATGGACTCAAAATCCATTATCCGCAAGGGTGTGTGGGTTCGAGTCCCACCGCCGGCACTCCCTCGGTTTAAATTCGGCGGTATCCAGAGCGTCAGAGTGTCCATGGGAGTCTGGTCAGCCGGCACAGGCCAGGCAATTTCGTCGGTGCGACGGGCACGACGGGATTTAGCAGCTTGAGGGCGATCAAATGGCAATCGCCCCTCGCCCCAGTCGCCCCAGCACGGCGCTTCGGTAGCGCGCCCGGCAGCGGTTATTTCACGTAGTCGACGCTAAAAGACGAAGAGAACGAAAAGATAAATCTGGCCTGCGGGTTATCCGCGATGATGATTTCCGCCCCCATGACCCGCCTCGCCCTTTTCGTCGCTGTCTCCCTCGCTGTTTCTACGACTCTTCACGCGGCGGTGAAGAGTGGCTTTGCGGAGCGCGACATTACCCCCGAAATCGGCATGGAGGTGCCGGGCGGTTACGGGAAGTCGTTTTCGAAACGCATCCACGATCCGTGCAAGGCTCGCGCGGTGGTGTTCGACGACGGCCAGAAGAAGGTCGCACTCGTCGGGCTCGACTCGCTCGTGGTGCCGCGTTCGCTCGTGCTCGAGGCGCGGGGCATGATCCAGAAACGCTGTGGCATCGCGCCGGAGAATGTGATGATCGGTGCGTCACATTCGCACTCGTCCGGGCCGGTCGGGATGGTGCTGCCGGGCGAATACGATCACGCCTCGGACCTCGTGAAGGATCTCGCCTACAAACAGTCATCGATGGCTGATGCAGGCTACCTCACGAAGGTGCGTGACGCGATCGCGGACGCCGTCGTAGCGGCCCACGAGACACGGGCGGAAGGCACGCTGAGTTTTGGGCGCGGGCACGAAGAGACGGTCGCGTTCAACCGCCGGATCCGGATGAAAAACGGGCTGGCCTATTCGCACCCGGGGAAGGGGAATCCGAACAATGTCGATTTCGCCGGCCCGGTCGATCCGGAGGTAGGGGTGATCGGTTCGTGGAATGCGGACGGAAAGCTCGTCGGCTGCGTGGTCAATTTCGCCTGCCACGCCACGACGAGCGGACCGTGGATCGGTGCGAACTGGATTTACTACATGGAGCGAGCCATCCAAGGCTTCTATCCGGACGCCAAGGTGGTCTTCCTCCAAGGGACCTGCGGCGACGTGACGCAGGTGAACAATCTCGACCCGAACACAAACCCAGACGGTGACGCGTGGGCGCAATTCGTCGGCGGACGCGTCGGAGCTGAGGCGCTGAAAGTGCTCGTGGGCATGTCGCAGACGCGCGTGGCGGAGGTGCCGATCGAAGTTCGCACGAGGCTGTGGAGCATTCCGCGTCGCAAGCCGGCGCCGGAGCGGCTCAAAGCGGCGCTGGAATTGGTGCAGAAAGATCCGAAGATCGCCGGCCCGGATTGGGTCTGGGCGAAGGAAACCGTGATGCTCGATGCGCTCATTGCGAAATGGCCGCAGGTGGAAGTGGAGGGGCAGGCGATCCAGGTTGGCCCGGTGGTCTGCCTGTCGAGCCCGGCCGAGTATTTCTGCCAATACGGGCTCGATTGGAAAAAAGGCAGCGGCTTCCCGATGACTTTCCCGGTCGAACTCTCGAATGGATGCGCGGGTTACGTGCCGACCTTGGAAGCGTTCGATCCAAAAACGGGCGGCGGCTACGAGACGCGGCTCACTGCCTACAGCAATCTCGACATCACGGCGGGCGACCAGATCCGGGATGTCGGCCTCGAACTCGCCCGCCAACTCAAGCCGGTCCCTCTCCCGAAAATCCCGCTCGCGCCGCCCTTTAAAGGCGAAGGCTGGCTCTACGGAAACCAACCACCTCAACGCCAATGATCCCACGCCGTCCTGTCGCCTGTCTCGCGCTCGCTGCACTGCCCCTCGCCGCGTTTGCCGCGGTGCCATCTCCGCTTTCGCCGGACGATGCGCTGAAGGCATTCGAGCCCGCCGACGATCTGCGCGTGGAACTTGTGGCTTCCGAGCCGTTGGTTGCTTCGCCCTGTTCGCTGGCCTTCGATGAGAAGGGCCGCATGTTTGTGACCGAAAACCGCGGTTATCCGCGCATGGAAAACCCGCCGGAGGGCGTCGTCGCCTTGCTCGAAGATACGAATGGCGACGGGCGCATGGACAAGCGCACGGTGTTTGCCGCCGGGCTCACGTATCCGAATGGCGTGATGCCGTGGAAGGATGGCGTCATCGTGACGTGCGCGCCGGACGTCTTCTTCATGCGCGACACAAATGGCGACGGCCAAGCCGATGAGAAGCGCGTGCTTTTCACCGGCTTTGAAACCGCCAAGAGCACGCAGCTCCGCGTGAATGCGCCACGGGTGGGGCCGGATGGCTGGATCTATCTCGCGGCGGGTTTGAGCGGCGGCACGATTACTTGTCCGGAACATCCCGAGCGTCCCGCGCTGAAAATGACGGCCGATGTGCGATTCAATCCCGACACACTCGAAATCGAAAACGTGGATGGTAAATCGCAATTCGGCCAGTCGTTCGACGATTTCGGTCGTCGCTTCATCTGCATGAATCGCCTGCCGGTGCAGGAGGTGGTGCTGCCGTCGAAGTGGCTCGCGCGCAATCCGAACCTCGCTTTCAGCGATATGGTGCAGGACTGCAACGAGCGTCTGGTTAAGACCGCCATGAAAGGCGGCGGCGATGGCGTGCGGCTGTTCCCCATCAGTTCCAACATCACCACGGCCGATTCGCATGCGGGCTCGTTCAGCGCAGCGTGCGGCGTTCTTGTCTGGCGTGGAGGTGCGCTGCCGGAGCGTTACGATGGCTGTGTATTTTCGTGCGACCCGACCGGTAATCTGGTGCATTGTGATCGACTCGAACCGAATGGCGCGACCTTCACCGCGGTGCCGTTGATCAAAGGGCATGAGTTCCTCGCGTCGAAGGACGATTGGTGCCGCCCGGTTTATGTGACGCGTGGCCTCGATGGGGCGCTCTACTTGTGCGACATGTATCGGAAGGTGATCGAGCACCCTGATTACCTGCCCGAGGAAGTGCGCAAGCATGCTGATTTTGAGAGCGGTCGCACGATGGGCCGTATCTGGCGCATCACCAGCAAGACGCCGCGGACCGCCAAACCGTTGGCTCCGTTCAAGGATGAGTTTGCCGCCATCAAACCGGCAGCCACCGATGCCGCCCTCGCTGCCAAATTCGCTGTCGATCCGAGCGCTCGCGTGCGTTTCTGCACCGCGCTGGTAATCGGCGATTCCAAGGCGGACTTTGCGATTCCCACGCTTGCGCAAATCGCCGCGAGGGACGCCGGCGACAAGTGGGCGCGTGGTGCGATCCTGAGTGGTGTTGGCGGACGCGAGGGTGAATTCCTGCGCGCCGTGTGGCCGAAGTTGAAAGGTGAAAGCGATGGCGAATTGGAGCTGCTCGGCACGCTTGGCCGCTGCTTCCGCGATGTCGCCGCCTTGCAGGAAGCGCTGAGCGGAACGAAGGCCAGCCCGAGCGCGGCGCTCGCGGCGGTCTGGGTGGGCTTCAATGAACGCAATCCAGCGGCAGCTCGCGGGAACGCCGCTTACGGCAAGCTGCTGGAATACGCCGCCGCCAACGTGGCAAACGCGACCGTGCCCGCGGCGGAACGACTCATCTTCGCGCGCCTGCTCGGGACGGGAAAGTGGGAGGTGGCCGCAGAGCCGTTGCAGAAGGCGCTGGCGACCGGTCCCGAGGAAATGCTGCAAGCCGCGCTCGTTCGCAGCCTCGCGCTGCTCGATGGCAATCGCGCGGCGACCGTCTTGCTCGCGGAGGGGTTGTGGCCGCGTTACAGCCCGGTGCTGCGCGAGACCATCCTCAACGCGCTCTTCGCCCGCAATCAACTCGAGGGTGTGCTGGAAGCCGTGGAATCGAAACGCCTCCCCGCCAGCGCGCTGACCACGCCGCGTCGACAGGCTTTTGCCAAAGCGAAAGACGCGGCAGTGCGCGAACGGGCCGAGAAGGTTTTCAACGCCGGCATGGGCGACCGCGCGGCTTCGCTGGAGCGCGCAAAAAAGGCCATCGAACTGGCGGCCAAGCCCGCGCACGGTCGCGAGCTGTTCAAGCAATTCTGCGCCACCTGCCATCGCCTGGATCGCGAGGGTGTCAATGTCGGCCCCGATCTCTTCGACATTCGCCGCCAGCCGAAGGACAACATCGTCTTTCACATCGTCATGCCCGAGGCCGAAGTAGCCCCCGCTTTCACGCCCTACTCGTGCGAAGCAAAGGATGGGCGCACCTTCGCCGGCATCCTCATCTCTGAAACGCCCACGAGCATCACCATCCGGCAGCCGGGCGGCATTGAGGAAACGGTCCTTCGCCCCGACATCAAAACGCTCACCGCGCTGCCCGGTTCACTCATGCCGCCGAACCTCGACGCGGCCATGCAACCGCAGGACATCTCGGATCTCGTCGCGTTCCTTAAAGGGGAACAGTAGCGGGAAAGTTGAGAGTTGAAGGTTGAGAATTGAGGGCCTCGTCGCTCTCATTCGCAGCCCCGACTCCCAGTTCGACTTCTCCCTCACCCACTCTGCGCCGGCCGTTCCGCCGAAGAACGCGCGGCTCTCAACTCTCAACTCTCAACTCTCAACTCTCAACTCTCAACTCTCAACTAATGAAAAAATACAACGTCGCCGTCATCGGCTATGGCTGGGCCGCTACCGCTCACATCGCCGCGATCAATGCCACCTCCAACGCGCAGGTGAAAGCCGTTTGGTCTTCGCGCCCGCTCGATTCGAATGAACTGAGCGCCCGACATGGCGGATCGATTACCGCTTACAGCGATATCGCCGAGATGCTCGCGAACCCCGACATCGATGCGGTCGATATCACCAGCTATCCGAACCAACACGCGCAGCAATTTATTGCCGCGGCGAAAGCGGGCAAACACATCATTGTGGAGAAGCCGCTTGCGATCGAGTGGAGCGAGATCGTCGCGATGAAAAAGGCCGCCGAGGAAAGCGGCGCGAAGGTGTGCGTGTGCTTCGAGTGCCGCTGGTCGTCGCAGTTCGTCGCAACGAAGGCGACCATCGACGCGGGTCTGATCGGCAAGGTTCACTATGGCGAGGTCGATTACTACCACGGCATCGGACCGTGGTATGGCCAGTATCGCTGGAACACGAAACGCGAACTCGGCGGAAGCGCGCTGCTCACGGCCGGCTGCCACGCGCTTGATGCACTCCTGCTGTGCATGGACAGCGAAGTCGAGGAAGTCACCAGCTACGCCACACAGAGCGCGAATCCGGTCTTCACGCCTTACGAATACAAGACGAGCGCGACGACCATTCTGAAGTTCAAGAACGGCGCGGTCGGCAAGAGCGCGGCGATTGTCGATTGCCTCCAGCCCTACTACTTCCATTGCCATCTCGTCGGCAGCGAAGGCTCGATCCTCGACAACAAATTCCACAGCCAGAAACTCGCCGGCTTGAACAAACACGCGTGGTCCTCGCTGAGCATGAAGATGCTCGATAGCGGCGACGTCAGCGATCATCCCTATCAGTCCCAGTTCCAGGCGTTCTTCGACGCGCTGGAGCAGGGGAAGGACATGCCGCTCACCAGCCTCGCACACGCCTTCAACACCCACCGCGTCATCGCCGCCGCCGACCAATCGGCCGCCGAGGGCCGCCCGGTGAAGATCAGTGAGATCAGCGCGAGCTAACTAGTTTTGCCCAATCACATACGGGGGCGCGTCCGTCACGAAACGGGCGCGCTTTCCGCCGTCACTTTCGCTGGGTAATTCAGTGCGTGTGGGCTGGTTGGAGCGTGCCGACCCCATCCACTCGATTTCCGGCAACGCAAATGGTGAGGGAAGCAGAGCGGGGGAAATCGGCGTGGGCGGAATAGCTTCAGCACATCTGCTGCGCCGGAAAGGGTGGGTCATCGCCCGGACCATTCGCTGACGTAGATGCCAGCCGGGGCGAGTGCCGGCGACCAGCATGGCCACGATCGTTCCCAGCACGGCGCCGCCGACCACATCGGAGAGATGGTGGACCGAAAGATATACCCGCGCCCAGCCGATCGAGACCGCCGCAAGGAGGGCCAGGCATTGGCCGGTGAGGACGATTCCCGAGCGTTGGGCGGCAGCGCAGAGCAGTGGCGTGAAAAAAGCGAGGGCGACGGTGGTGTGGGCAGACGGGAATGACGAAAAATCTCGCTGCCCTGCGACCCATTTTCCCTCCCGCCACGGGCCATACCAGCCAGCCGGATGATCCGCATCCGGGCGCGCACGCCCGGCAGTCACACGCACGGCGTTCGCCGTCAGGCCGGCCATGGTCGAAGAAAGAACCATGATTGACACTAGTCTGGTCACCCGCCGTTCGCGGCGCCATGCCGCCACGCCGAGTGTTACGGTTCCCACCGCAGCGAGAACCGGCCAGTCGCCCCAGCGACTGATGCGTTTCGCCCACAGGCGAACGGTGCGGTTCTGTCCGTCTCGCATCGACTGCTCGACCGCGTCATCCACACGAAAGCTGGCCACGAAGGCCACCGTGAGCAGGCAGAGAATCATGACAGCGCGGCGGATGGATGCGTGATGCGGCACAGGTGCTTAGTAGCACGCGGGAGCCCGGCTTCGTTAGTTACGTCTGGATGACAGCGATGAAAATGTATTCATCACCACGGGGTGTTTGGTTAATGGCCCAGAAGTGTCTGCCCGATTTTCGTTTCGCCACCTGTTCGTAATCTTCGCTGCGGCGTTCGCGTTGCACTGTGCCGGAAACTGGGCGCTGCCTTTGATCGATCGGGATGAACCTCGCTTCGCTGAGGCGACTCGCGAAATGCGACAGCGAGGAGACTGGGTGCTGCCGACGTTCAACGGTTCTCCGCGTTATGATAAACCGCCGCTGGTTTATTGGCTGCAAGGTGCTGCCTGCGCCGTGCTGGGCGAAAACGATTTTGCGGTGCGCCTGCCATCGGCGTTGTGCGCTGCACTCACCGCTGTCGTGTTGGCGCTCTGGGGCGTGCGCTGGCGCGATACCTCGACCGGGGTGCGCGCCGCGGTGATTTTCACGTTATGCCCGCAGGTGATGATCCATGCTCGAGCCGCGGTGGCCGACTTCGCGATGATTCTGGGCGTGGCCGTTGCGGCCTGGGCTGGATGGGAAAGCCTGCGTGCGTCGGAAGCAGGCCAGGCCCGCCGATGGTGGCTGGTGTGCTGGCTGGCACTGGCCCTTGGCTTTCTCGCCAAGGGACCGATTGCGCTCGTGCCGCTGGCAATGATTGCGCTCGCGGACCGAAGCATGACCCGGTGCTGGGGCTGGCGGCAGTGGCTTGGTGGCATGGCGATCTGGATCGCAATCGTCGGTGCCTGGGGCATGCCCGCCCTCATGCGGACTCATGGTGAATTCGCTGCCGTGGGTTTGGGAAAACACGTGGTTCAGCGCTCGGTAATGCCTCTCGAAGGGCATGGAGCCGGGTCGTTGACCGGCTGGCTTCTCTCGCTGCCGCTTTATTTCCTCGTCCTCTGGCCCGGTGCGTTTCCTTGGACCATCTGGCTGGTCCCGGCCTGGCGGCATTATCGTGCCAGGGAAAACCGTGGGGAGATCGAGCGCTATCTGGTGTCGGGGGCGGCGTTCATTTTCGGCATCTTCACCCTCAGTCGCACCAAATTACCCCACTACACCCTGCCGGCCTTTCCCTTCCTTGCGCTGCTCTTCGCCGCTTGGTGGGGCCAGGCGCGCTCTTCCCGTGTGCTTTGGAAAACCGCCAGCGCCACCGCCACGGTTGCATTACTACTTGCCTTGATCGGCTCACCGTTGATCGCGCCATCGCTTCCCTCCTGGCAACTATGGCGGCAGGCGGGTGCCAAATTACCGCCCGAGACGGCCTTCGGCGCGGTCGGGTATCAGGAGCCAAGCCTCGTCTGGTATTCCCGGGGGCAGCTTCGTGGTTTCATGGAGCCTCTGAAGGAATCCAGAGTCGATGAATGGCTCGCGCGGCCCGGTCCTCGGGCGGTGGTCATGCCTCGCGAAATCGCCGACGCCCGTGCCGGCCAATGGCCAGCGCAGTGGCCGCGCTGGGCGGCGGAAGGGTGGCAGCTCGCCAAGGGCCAGCGCGTTTCGCTGGTCTTGATTTATCGACCGCCGGAGTCGCCCTAGGCGTCCCGCGCGATAAGCGGGCGCGTGCTGTCCACGAGCAGAATCGCCGTGGCCAGCACGACGAAGCCGCCCGCGCACATCCAGAAGACTTCGCTCCAGTCGGCGTAGTGCCATGAACTGGCCAGCGCGAGTGGGATCCATCTCGCCACGGCGGATGCGCCGAGGTTTCCCCACATGTTGCTCCACGCCATGGTGGAGGCGACGTGATGGCGCCCGATGTCCTGGCTGAAGGCCCAGATCGCCGGCCCGGCGCTGTCGGTCGAAAAGGCGACGAGGCCACATGCCATCGTGACGGCGAGGGCGCTGTCGAGGGTGGGGCTGAGAAGGTAAGCGAGCGCGCTGATCGAGCCCCCGATCACGACCGGCAGGCGTCGTCCCCAGCGCGGGCCGAACCAGCGGGTGAGCGCGTCGCACCACCAGCCGCCGAAAAGCACGCCGAGCATGCCGCACGACAGCGCGATGGTGACGTAAAAGTTCGCCTCCTTTTCACTGAGCCCGCGCACTTGCTGGAGATACTTCGGCAGCCAGGTGACGAGGAGCGCCCAGCCGAAGTTCATCCCGATGCCGGCGAGGCTGAGCAGCCACAGACCGGGGTGCGACACGAGCGCGCGCCATGGGAAACGATAGTCCAATTGGGCGGGTGGAGGGCCGCTGTCCTGGATGAGTTCGCGTTCGCTTTCGTTGACCCACGGGTGTGCGGCGGGGTCGTCGCGAAAGATGAACCGCGTGAGCAAGGCGAGCACGAAGCCGATCGACCCGTAGATCCATAGCACGGGCCGCCAGCCGGCGAAGTGACCGATAACCCACACCGTGAGCCACGGCGCGAGAGCGTTGCCGACGCGGCCACCGAAGGACACGAGCGAATTTGCTCGCGCACGATGATGAAACGGAAACCAGCGCGAGATGACTCGTGCGCTGGCCGGATACGCGCCCGCTTCGGACAGGCCGCAGGCGAGTCGCACGAAGACGAGTGCCATGAGCCCGCCCGCGAACCCCGTCAGTGCCGTGCAGGTTGACCAGAGAATGATGTAGGCAACCAGCATACGCCGCGGGCCGAAACGATCCGCCAGCCAGCCAGCGGGCAGTTGTCCGAGCGCATACGCGAAGAAGAATGAAGACAGGACGTCGCCGACCTGCTGGTCGTTCAGCCCCAGCTCGTGCATGAACGACTCCGAATGCACGACCGTGGTCATGCAAATGCGATCCAGGTAGAGCAGGAACGCATTCGCCGTCGCCACGGCGAGCAGCGCGTAGCGGACACGCGTGGCGCTGCTCAGTTGCGCACTCATTTCAAATGTTCACGCAGGAGGCGGAAGAAGTTGCCGTGGAAGATGCCATCGATGTCGGCCTGTGCATAGCCGCGCGCCGCGAGGAGCGGCCCGAGCGTCACGAGGTCCGCGATGCTGTCGAGGTCCATGGGGGTCTGCTCCGTGCCATAGCCGCCGTCGAGATCGGTGCCGATACCGACATGCCGGGCATTGCCGGCGAGCTGGCAGATGTGGTCGATGTGCTCGCAGATTTTCTCGATCTTCAGCCCGAAATCCTGCGGCTTCGAGCGTTTGTGCGCCCAGCCGTCCACCATCATGATGGCGTCGAAGGCCATCCCGATGACCGCGCCGCGCTCGATGAGCACCTTGATCTGCTCATCGGTGAGCTGGCGATTCCAATTCGCGAGTGCGCGGCAATTGTGATGGCTCGCCCAGAGCGGACCGGAGTAGCGGCCGAGCGCGTCCCAGAAGCTCTCGTCGCAGAGGTGCGTGACATCCAGGATAATGCCGAGACGTTCCATCTCGCGAAGAAGATCGCGGCCGCGCGCGGTGAGCGGTCCCTCGTCATCGGTGCCGCTGCCGTAGATGCCCGGTCCATAATGCACCGGCCCCAGTGCGACGAGTCCGTCCGCGCGGGATTTTTCCAGATGCTTCCAGCTTAGAATGGAATCGGCGCCTTCAAGGCTGAGCAGGTAGCCGATCGGCAGTTTCGCGGCTTCTTCATCAGTCGCATTCTGCCAGCGCGTGGCGTGTGCTTCGACTTCCGGCCACGTGCGCAGTTGCAGCATCTCGCCGCATTCTTCCATCGAGCGATAGTAGGCGAGCTGCCCCTGTGTGTGCGCCCACGCCTGCTCTGGACTTTTCCAGCCGGGGAGATTGTGGAAGCGCGGGGAATAACGCGCGATCTGTGTCGCGACGATGATGCCAATTCGGCCGCGGCGCAGCTCGGGGAAACAGACGGTATTGCGCGCGCGATGCCGCTCGGCGGCGGGTGTGATGAACGGGTCCGCGAGTTCGCTGCGCCGGATTTTTTCCTGCGTCCAGCGCTGGTCGCGATTGAACTCCATCGCGTTCATCGAAATGTCGAGATGGCAGTCAAAGATGAGCTTGGGTGGGGTCATGAATGGAGTGAGGTTAAGCAGGAAAACAGGAAAACAAGAAAGGGCTGAAAAACGAAAGGGAGCTTCCTGTTTTCCTGCTTCAAAAATCACTTTGCTCGTTTCACTGCCACGACCTCGATTTCATAACGGATCGTCGCCGGCAGGCAGTTGGTGATGGTGGTGCGAGCGGGGAAGGGGTCGGCGAAGTATTCGCGGTAGAGCTGATTGTAGAGCGGCAGGTCCTCCGCATCGCGCACGTAATTGCGGCTTTGAATCACGTGGGCGAGGTCGCTGCCCGCGGCTTCGAGCACTTTGCGGACGTTCTCCATTGTGCGCCGAAATTCGCCCTCGAAGCTGTCGCCGATAATCTGGCCTGTGGCATCGACCGAGGCCTGGCCGGACATGAAGAGGAGGTCGCCGTAGCAAACCACCGGGCTAAACGGCAGGTGCGAAACGGGCGTATCCGCCTCGCGCGGATGGGAAATGAGTGGATGGGTCATACGGGATCGAGCGGAAAGATGGGCCGCCGCACGCGGCGATACGGCAGCGAGCAAACATTGCTGCTGCACGGACCGGGTGTATCGACCCACAGCATGCGTGCGGCAATGGGATCGTAAGCGCGCCGATGCGCGACGGCTGCCTTGGCCACGATCACGGAAAGCTCGCGCGGCTCGATCCCCTGGCTGCGCCACTGGCCGAGATCGAAGGGCGGCGTTTTGCGGCTGGTGAGCAGAATGGTGAGCCCGCCGTGGCGCACGACGGCGCACGGCCCCATGTCGAAGCGATCGCCAGCCATCGAGGCAAGGTGACTCTGCTTGTCTTCCAGTTCGAATTTTCCACTCCCGAGGCGGATGAGTTCGACCTCCAGTTTGAACGGCCCCGCGTCGAGTGCGCTCCCTTTCCCGCCAAGGGTCAACGTGGTGCGTCCGCCGGGTTGAATCGGCGTGAGTTGTCGCACGGCTTCGGGATCGTTGATTGCGATGGCCGCATTAGGGATGCCCTTTTCTACCAGAGCGCGCAGCAAGCCTGTCCCGTCGCCGGGTGCGCCGCCGCCGATATTGTCGGACGGTTCAACCAGCACGGTGAGCCCCGAGGGCAGGGGATTGAGCTGCGCGAAAACTTCGTCGATAGGTGGATCGGTCACGTTGCCCGCGTCCTTCGATTTCAACGCGAGCATGCTGAGTTGCTGAAGCGCAGCGCGGGCGGCTGCTTCGTCTCCCGTTGCGGCGATGGCGAAGCTCACACCGGTGTCGGGCGTATCGGCGAAGGAGAATCCCGCGATCACATTGACCGCCCAGAAATCCGGCGTGTCGGCTTCCATCTGGCGCGCGGTCATCTCCAACGACTGCATCGGTTCTGACGCGGTGCCCGTGCCCGTGGGCGGCCACATGAGCGGCGGGTGATGCCAGAACATGCGGGGCACGTGCCTGGTGGTGAGGCTGCGTTGCAAAAGCTCGGCGGCGATCTTGGCGGACGCACGCCCGTCGGTGTGCGGATTTTCTCGATACGCCACGAGGCAGTTGGAGAGATCGGCCATGCGGGCGGTGAAATTCGCGTGCAGGTCGAAGACGCCGAAGACGGGCACCTCCCCGACGTGCTGGCGAAGTCGTGCGAGGATTTCACCTTCCACGTCGGTGAGCGATTGCGAAACCATCGCGCCGTGCAGAACGAGATAGACCGCGTCGAGGTCTGGCTCGATCCGCGCGGCGAGCTCGCGCCAGAAGGTTTCGACAACTTCGTCGGTGACCGTGGCGCTGGGCGAAGCGCGGAAATCGACCGTGGGGATCACGTTCCAGCCAAACTCCACGGCCGATTCGAGCGCGCCACCCATAGGAGAGCTATCGCCCGCGCAACGCAGGATGTCCGGGCCGAGCAACACCTGGAAATCCCGCAGGCCGGTGGTGCCTTCGAGGAAGGTGTGCGTTTCGTGGAAAAGTCCCGCGAAGAGGACGCGCGGTGCACTCATGCCTTCCACTCGGCGGCGTGTTGCGCGAAGGCGGGTGCGGCGCGGCGCAGTGCCTCGTCCACGTCGACATCCGTATGCGCGAGGCTCATGAACCAAAGCCCGCGTTCAATAGCCCGCACTCCGTTCTCGAGCAGGCAGCGGCGCAAATGCGCCCAACGCGGCGCGTCGTGCCGTTGCACGTAATCGCGATAGTCGCGAATTGATCCGTCCGCTGCACCAGGCTTGAGCAGCGCGGTGTGAAAAACAAGGCCGAGGCCCTGCGGTTGAAGCGGGATGGAATGTTCGGCCGCGAGCTTCAGAAGCCCGGCGATGAGCCTTGCGCCGAGGCGCTGCAAACCTGCCGGGTGCTGCGGGCCGAGCGCCCGGATTTGCTCGAGGCACCAGCGGCTCGCCGCGAGGCAGAGTGGATTGGCGTTGAGCGTGCCGGCATGGACGACTTCTCCGCGCACCATCGGCTCGAAAAATTTCGCCTTTCCCGCCAGGGCCGCAAACGGCACGCCGCCCCCGATCGCTTTGCCAAGCACGGTGAGATCCGGCGAAGCCCCGTAGTAGCCCTGCGCGCACGCCGCGCCAAAGCGGAAGCCGGTGATCGTTTCGTCGGCGATCATGACCGCGCCTTCTCGGTCGCAGAGTTCACGAATCGTCGGCAACAATCCCTCGACCGGCTCCATGCACCCCGTGTTGCAGAGCGCGGGCTCGAAAATGATCGCGGCGATTTTTCCGCGGTGCTGATCGACGCGGCGGCGCAGATGTTCGGGATCGTTCCAACGCGCGACGACGAATTGATCCAGCACTTCCGGAATGACCCCTTTGCTGGGATGGAGGCGAGCAGGTTCTTCGTCGCTGCCCCAGCGATCCGGCGGCGGCCCGTAGCCAACAAGACCTTCATCCGACCACCCATGATAGTGACCCTCGAACTTCAGCACGAGCGGCTTGCCGGTGAGCCCACGCGCGAGGCGCAGCGCACTCATCACCACCTCGGTGGCGGAGTTGTTAAACCGCACGCGTTCGGCACTCGGCACCATGGCTTGCACGCGTTCGGCGACATCGATTTCCAGTTCCGATTGCGCTGCCCAGTGCGTGCCGAGCCGCGCCTGCGCCGCGATCGCGTCGGCAAGCCCGGCAGGGGCGTGGCCAAAAAGCAGCGCACCCTGGCCGGTCTGGAAATCGAGGTATTCATTCCCATCCACATCCCACAGGCGGGAGCCTTCACCGCGCTCGAAGTAAAGCGGCACGGGTTGCTCCATCTTGCGGATGCCGCTGTTGACGCCCCCGGCGATGCTGCGCTGGGCGCGTTCGAAGAGCTGGCGGGACTTGGCGAAACGGTCGTTCATGAAGGGAAGCGAGGATCAGTGAGCGGAGAGTGCATCATCCATAATCGCGAATGAAGAGGGAACGTAGGAAATGAACACGACCGATTACTGGTTCCGGAAGGAGACCAGATTATTTCCCGCTCCGCCACCGCTGCCACTCCAGCCCTGGCCGATCCACGCGGAAGGTGACCAGCCGTTGCCGTTTCGCTTCCGTGACGTAAGCCGTGCAGCCATCGGGTCCACCGAGGCTGATGTTCGTTGGATCCGGGCCGAGCACGTCGATCTCCTTGAGGACGTCACCAGATGGGGAGAGTTTCACGACTGTTCCTTTGCCGTTCAAGGTCACGTAAAGGTTCCCTTCCACGTCGCACCGCATGCCATCGAGGTCGAATGCTTCGAATTGTTTCACGAGCTTGCGCGGACCGAGGGAACGGTCGGTTTTGATCGGGTGAGCCCACACGGCGTGCTGCCGACTTTCGTTGACGTAGAGCGTTTTGCCATCCGGGCTTACTTCGATGCCATTGGTCGTGCCGAGATCGCTGCCGAGCAGGTGAGTGCTGCCATCGCGATCGATCCGCCAGATTTGTCCACTTGGGGGCTGCGCCCAGTGCGGGTCGCTGGCGTAGAGCGTGCCGTCCTCCGCGATCGCGAGATCGTTCGGCTGATTCATCTTCGCCTCGTGCGCGAACACGCTGACCGCCCTGGTTTTCATGTCCACGCGGAGCACGTTGTGGCCGGAGTAGTCGGCGACATACATCGCGCCTTCGCGGTCGAAGCGGATGCCATTGCCGGTGCTGCCTTCGGGCAGTGTGACGAACAGCTCTGCCCGACCATCCGGAGTCATCCGGCCGATGGTGCCCTTTTTTTGGAAGTTCACTGCGTAGATGTTGCCACGCGCATCGCAAGCCGGACCCTCCACTCCCTTGAATCCATTTTCCGCCGTAAAGGGCTTCGCGACGAAGAGCGGTTCCTCCGCCACTGCGGCAAGGGGGAGGAGGAGCAGAAGGGGAAAAGCTTTCATGGGGAAGCTGCGTGCTCTACCCGGTGATGTGTGGGAGCGTCAATGCCGACGGTCTTCGGCTGTTTGAAATCCGGTGCTGGTCACGGCGGCCGGGATTTGCTTGTCTGCGTGCCCTCCGTTCCCCATGCCGCATTTTTCCTGGCCCATCGATGGGTCCATTGTCGGACTTTATTTGCTGATCACCATGATCGCGGGGCTCGTGGTGCGGAAGTATGTGACGCGTGTGGAGGACTTCCTCGTGGCGGGACGCGAGATGAATGTTTACCTCGGCATCGCGTCGCTGGCGGCGACGGAGTTTGGCGTGATCACGTGCATGTATGCGGCCCAGGCGGGCTATGAGAACGGCTTTGCCGGCGCGTTTCCCGGGCTGTGCCAGGCGGTGGCGATGTTCGTGATCGGAACGAGCGGCTTCTGCGTGAAGCCGCTGCGCGATTCCGGCGCGATGACGCTACCGGAGCTATTCGAGCAGCGCTTTGGAAAGTTTGTGCGCTGGCTGGCGGGCGTGGTGATCGTGCTTGGCGGGCTATTGAACATGGGCGTCTTCCTCAAGATCGGCGGCGATTTTCTGTGCCTCGTGTGCGGCTTCGACATTCGCTACGTGGTCTGGGTGATGGGCGCGCTGCTGCTGATGGTTGCCATCTATACGATCCTTGGCGGCATGCTCTCGGTGCTGGTCACGGACTTCCTGCAGTTCGTGGTAATGAGTGCGGGCCTGCTCGTGGTGACGATGATGATTCTGCACCACGTCGGGTGGGAAAAGATCGTCGCCACGATCGAGCAGCATCATGGCCCAGGCGGATTCAATCCCCTCGCGAACCCAAACCTCGGCTGGTCGTTCATCGTTTTTCAAATCCTGGCGAACACCGCCGCGACGCTGACCTGGCAGACGACGATCGCGCGTCTGCTCGCAGCGAAGGACACCAGCACCGGTCGCAAAGTCTATGCCCGCACGAGCTTCTTTTTCGTATGTCGCTGGATGATTCCCGGGCTGTGGGGCATCGCGGCCCTGGCGACGCTTTCGCCGGCCACGCTGGCGCAGCTCGAAACTCCGTCGTTGCACGCCATGCCAGTCTTCCTCGCGACCTTCGTGCCAGTCGGGCTCATGGGCCTGCTGATCGCCGCGATGCTGGCGGCCGACATGAGCACCGACTCCAGCTACATGCTGAGCTGGGGTAGCGTGATCTATAACGACATCTTCGCGCCCTTCCGCCGCACCGAGTGGTCGCACAGTCGCGCCATCCTGTGGAACCGATGCATCGTCGCGATCATCGGTGTGTATCTGTTTTTCTTCGGCCTGATTTATAAAGTGGAAGGCGACATCTGGTCGTTCCTGCTGCTAACCGGCTCGATTTATCTCTCAAGCATGTCCGTGCTGCTCATTGCGTGCTGCTACTGGCGCCGCGCGAACGATTGGGGCGCACTCGGCGCGATCCTGCTCGGCGCGATCGTGCCGGCGGCGCACCTCGTGATGGAAAAGATTCCGTCCACCGCCAAGCTCGCCGCCACCATCGGCAAGGATCAGGCCGGTATCGCTGCGTTCGTTGCCGCCGCGCTTGGCATGGTCATCGGTTCACTGCTTAAACCTCGCGCGCAAACCTCATGACTCACGGGCATCTGATCTGGTTCATCCTCATGTGGGCTTGCGTCCTGTGGTATTCGACCACCACCATCTACGTCGCGATCCAGGGCGGCATCGATATCAAGGAGATGCTGCGGCGTCTGCGGGATAAGCACAAAGAACAGCGCTGATTCTACCTTCTTTCCCAAAGCCTATGATCATCGATTGTCACAACCACGTTGGCGCCGACCTGATGTTTTATCTCCGCGGCGATTTTCCGTATGCGCAACATCTGGTGACGATGACGACCGAAGGCGGCGCCCTCGGCGTGGATCGCTGGGTTGTCTTCCCCTTTGTGCTCAATCTCTCGTTGAAGATCGAAGCGTTGCGGCGTGGCGAGATCGTTTACGGTGGTCTGGAAAAAGTGCCCTATGCCTTCGAGAACCGGCGTCTCTTGCAGGAGATGAACGATCTCTTCCCGGACGAGGGAAAGCGGTGTCTGCCCTTCATGATGCTCGACCCGATGCGCGAGCAGGCGGGGCAGCTCGCCGAGTTGCGCAAGCTGCGGAGCGAATACCGATTCTACGGGCTGAAGATTCAGAGCACGATGCTCCAGTCGTTCATTCGCACGCTGGGCGAGGAGGGCAGGGGATTCGTCGAACTCGCGGCGGAGTGGGATATCCCGTTCATCATCCACTCCAGCGTCGGCCCGGACGATCCGTGGGCCCAGGCGAGCGATATCCTCGACGTGGCGGAGAAATTTCCGCAGGTGCGGTTCTGTCTCGCGCACTCGTGCCGCTACGATAAGGAATGCCTCGACCGGGTCAATGCGCTGCCGAACACGTGGTTCGACTGTTCCGCTCATTGCATCCATTGCGACGGCGCGGTGGCCGACATGCCTTACATTGCCGAGCGCAGCCGGCGGTTCGATTCCGACTACACAAACCCGGCGCGCGTCATCGCCGATCTCGCGGCGGCCTACCCGAGCAAGTTCATCTGGGGCAGCGATTCTCCTTACTACAGCTACGCGGCGAAACTCGGCAGCAAACGCATCGCCCTCATCAGCACTTACGAAAAGGAAGTCGCGGCGCTGAAAGCCCAGCCGCCCGAGGTGCTCGCGCGAATCGCCGACACGAACACCCGGGAGTGGTTGAAGCTGAAGGACGAGAGCGTGCTCGGCGTTTAAGCCGCGTGTTTGTTCAGCATGGCGTGGAGGTCGTCCTGCACCTTGCCGATTGGCTTGATGGCGAATTTCTCCACCAGCACGTTGAGCACGGCGGGGGTGATGAACGCCGGCAGATCGGGGCCGACGCGGATATCGCGCACGCCGAGATGCAGCAGGGCGAGCAGGATGCACACGGCCTTCTGTTCGAACCACGAGAGGACGAGTGACAGAGGAAGACCGTTCACGTCCGTGCCGAAGGCTTGCGCGAGCGCCATGGCCACCTTCACCGCGGAGAAGGCGTCGTTGCACTGACCCATGTCGAGTCGACGCGGGATTCCGCCGATCTCGCCCATGTCTTCGCCGAGCACGCGGAATTTCCCGCAACCGAGCGTGAGGCACACGGTGTCCTTCGGCAGGGCTGCCGCGAGGTCGGTGTAGTAGTTGCGCCCAGCTTCCGCGCCGTCGCATCCGCCGATGAGGAAGAAATGCCGGATCGCGCCGGCTTTCACCGCATCGATGACCGTGCCTGCGACCCCGAGCACTGCATTGTGGCCGAAACCCACGGTGATCTTCTTCGCTGGGGTGGCATCGGTGAATCCGGGCGCGGCGAGGGCCGCGTCGATGACCGGTGCGAAGTCGCTGTTGCCGATGTGTTGGACGCCCGGCCAGGCGACGAGGCCGCTGGTGAAGATGCGCCCCTTGTAATCATTGCGCGGTTCCTGGATGCAATTTGTCGTCATCAGGATCGCACCGGGGAACTGGCTGAACTCCGTGCGCTGGCGCATCCAGGCTCCGCCGTAATGCCCGGCGAGATGTTTGTATTTCTTCAGCTCGGGATAACCGTGCGCGGGCAGCATCTCACCGTGGGTGTAAATGTTGATGCCTTTGCCTTCGGTCTGCTTGAGCAACTCTTCGAGATCCTTGAGATCATGCCCGGAGACGAGGATGGCTTTGCCCGGAATCGCGCCCCACAGCACCTCCGTCGGCACCGGATGTCCGTAGGTCGAAGTGTTGGCGCGGTCGAGCAGTTCGAGCACTTTGAGGGTGGTGGCACCACACTTCATGTTGAGCGCGAACAGTTCATCCACCGTCGGATTCGGCTTGGTGACCGCGTCGAGCGCCTCGTGCAGGAAGGCATACACCTCTGGATCGGTCTGGCCGAGGGTGTGCGCGTGTTTCGCGTAAGCCGCCACGCCTTTCACCCCATAGACCAGCAGCTCTTGCAGGCCCGTGAGATCCGCGCCTTGCGTGTCGAGCCGCTTGCGAATGCTGACCAGTTCGCCCTGCTCCACCAACCCATCGAGCGAAGCGGCGGGTTGCCAACTGGCTGAGCCGTTCACGCTCTCGGGGGAGCGTCCCGCCTTGGCGCAGGCCTGCTCGTAGAGCGACTTCGCCCGGTCACGCATCTGGGCTGCGCGAAGCAATTCACCCTCCAGCCGTTTCGGATCGAAGTTCACATTCGTCACCGTGGTGAAGAGCGCTTCACTCGTGAAGATATCCACGTCGGCATCCTGCGCGCCAAGGGTGCGAGCCCGGTGCGCATACTTGGCGATGCCTTTGGTTGCATCGACCAGCAGATCTTGCAGTGCGGCGGTTTCGGGATTTTTGCCGCAGATACCGGTGATGGTGCAGCCTTTGCCGGACGCGGTTTGTTCACATTGATAGCAAAACATAGGTAGTGGGAGAGCAGTAGGGGTTAATGTGGTAGATGACGTGCCATAATGGTGTGGTCACCCGGCCACCTGCTCCACGCGGATTGCGCAAGCATCACCCTGTGTTGGCCGTGCACGAAGGTAGTCTGCGGAGCCGCGGCGCGAAGCCCATTGAAATCACCGCTCGTTCCTGCCATCACGCCATCACATGTCCGCCTTCTCCCTCACCGACCGTGCCGCACTCGTCACTGGCTCCTCTCAAGGCATCGGCTTCGCCATTGCGAATGGCCTGCGCGAAGCGGGAGCACGTGTGGTTTTCCACGGCCTGCCGGCGCGTTCGGAAAACATCCCCGCTGATTCAGCTTACGTCGCGGCCGATCTGATGCAGCCACGCGGCCCTGCGGAGCTCGTTGCCGCCGCCTTCACCGCGCAGCTGCAACTCGACACCCTCGTGTGCAACGCTGGGAGCTTTTTCGATGTGCCGTTCCTCGAAATGGATCGCGCTCGGTGGGATCGCACCGTGCAACTCAACATCACCGCGACGTATTTCGTCGCGCAAGAATTCGCGAAACGGCTCGTCGCGGAAAAGCGCGGCGGTAGCATCGTCATCACGACCTCCACGAATGGTTTCCAAGGCGAAGCCGATTCGACCGCCTACGACACGTCGAAAGGCGCGCTCGTGATGCTTATCCGTTCCCTTGCCGTCTCCCTCGCGCCTCACGGCATCCGCGTGAACGGCCTTGCTCCCGGTCTGATCAAGACGCCGCTCAATGCTCAGTGGCTCGAATCCCGTGACAGCGGCCTCGTAGCTCACTACGAAAAGAAAATTCTCCTCGGACGCATCGGCAAACCCGAGGACTGTGTCGGTGCCGTGACTTTCCTCTGCTCCCTGGCGGCGAGCTACATCACCGGGGAAATCATCACCGTCGATGGCGGGCTCACGGTCGTGCAAATCGGAAAGATGTGACGGTTGAGCAGTAGGTTGGCGCCCTGAATTTTGGCGGGCAAGGCAAGGGGAGAGTTAAACAATCGGTGCATAGCTCCAAGCGCCTGGGGGGCGATGGTTAGCTGTGAAAACGGTTGCTTCGTTACTTGAGATCCTTGAGGCGCGTATCGCGCCCGCCTCCGTGTTCACGTTTAACGACGTCGATGGCGATCGGGTCAAGATCATCGCCAGCGTTGGAAATCTGGCCGGTCATGCAACCATCGTCGGAGGTCAGTTGCAGCTTCTCGACTTGAGCGATGTTTCGTTTCACGGCGCGAACATTTCATTCCAAGTCACCAGGATGGCGGGCGGAGATGGTCTCGCCGCGGTCGGTCGCATCAATGCCGGTCTCAATGATCTTGGCACCGTGATCGTCAAAGGGGATCTCGGCGACATCGATGCCGGGAGTAACAGCCTTACGGTTCCGGCTGTCAAAATGCTCTCCGTGGCCTCGATGGGTCGCTACGGTCTCGCCACACAAGGTGGTGTTGGCGATCAGCAGTGCGATATTCAGGGCACGCTGGGCGGGCTCAAGGTAACGGGCGATTTGCAGGAGGCGTTCATCCACGTCTATGGCACCAACGCCAGCCTCGGTGCGGTGACGATTGGCGGTTCCCTGATCGGTGGTGCGAGCAATTTTTCGGGTGAAATCTCCAGCGCTCACCATATCGGCGCCGTAAAAATCGGACACGATGTGCGGGGCGCCAGCGGCAATTTTTCCGCCTCGATCCTGAGCGGAGGGAATATCGCCTCCCTGACCATCGGCGGTTCCGTCGCAGGCCGTGGTGGCGATTTTTCCGCTGAGGTCGGGGCGTTCGGAAATATCGGCCCCGTCGTGATTCACGGCGGCATCAGAGGGGGCGCTGGAGACAGCTCTGCTGAGATCATCAGCGGAGGAAAGATCACGTCGGTCGCCGTCGGTGGTTCTCTCGTCGGTGGCTTCGGAAAGGATTCCGCGTCGATCCATAGCGTCGGCGACATCGGCTCAGTGAAAGTGCGTGGCGATATTCGAGGCGACCTCGGCCAGGGATCAGGTGCGGTCGCATCCGGAAACAAGCTCGGCGGCGTTTTCGTCGGCGGCTCCCTGGTCGGTGGCGCGAAGCCACGCGCCGGCAGCATTGCGAGTTTCATGGACATTAGTTCAGTGACCATAGCCGGTTCTCTCATCGGCGGTTCGAATAACGAAACCGGAGCCATCGTCACCACCCTTGGTGAGATGGGTGCGGTGAAGATCGGTCACGAGATGCAGGGCGGCAGCGGGAGCAACTCCGGTGGGATTCGATGCAATTCCGCGCTGGCGTATGTGACGGTGGGGGGCTCGCTGATCGGCGGTGGTGGCCAGTTCTCAGCCGCGATCACCAACGGCGGTAACCTCGGCCCGGTCAAAATCGGGGGGGATATCCGCGGAGGTGTGGGGGATCAATCCGCGGTGATTGAAGGGCCGAATTTCGCGCCGATTACGGTGGCCGGCTCGCTCATTGGTGGTGACGGTGATGCGTCCGGCGGCATTTCCGGCCTGGGGAATGTCGGGGATGTCCGCATCGGTGGCTCGCTGGTGGGCGGGGCAGGTAATTACTCAGGAGCGATTGCAAGCCTGGGGAACATCGGCGCGGTGCGGATTGGCGGCGATCTCCGCGGTGGTTCGCTGCAGCACGCCGGCAAGATCGATTGCGGCGGCTCGCTTGTTTCTTTGACCATCGGCGGCTCATTGATTGGTGGTGCCGCCTTTGCCGAGACCGGTGCCGTCCGCAGCGGCGGTGATATGGGGCCGGTCATTATCGGGCACAATATCGAGGGTGGAGGTGGATTTGATTCGGGCGAGATCGTCAGCGGCGGCAAACTCACGGCTTTGACGGTTGGCGGTTCGATCATCGGGGGCTCGAACCAGAACGCCGGTTACGTCGCGAGTGCAGGCGAGATGGGCCCGGTGAAGATCGGCGGCGATCTCATTGGCGGCGCCGGGTTTGCCTCCGGCGAGGTTCACACCATCAATGCAGGCGCCCGGTTGGTGTCCGTTACGATTGCCGGCTCCATCATCGGTGGCTCAAATCAAGGCACCGGTTACCTCGCGAGTGGCGGTGACATGGGGCCGGTGAGGATTGGCCGCGATCTCGCGGGCGGCAGCGGGCTTTACTCCGGTCATATTCTTAGCTTCGGACGAATTGCATCCATCACGATCGGCGGTTCGCTGGCAGGGGCGGGAGGCAATTACTCTGGCTATATCGCCAGCACTGGTGACATGGGCCCAGTCAAGATTGGCCGGGATGTGCACGGGGCGGGCGGCATCGACTCCGGTGAAATTATCACGACCGGCGCCGGCGCAAAACTCGGTGCAGTAACGATTGGCGGTTCATTGATCGGGGGCGCGAACGATCACGCCGGAGCCATTCGCAGCGCCGGGGATCTCGGGGTCGTGCGAATTGGCGGGGACGTAATGGGCGGCACGGGAGCGGCTGCTGGGGAGATCGACAGCGCTGCTCAATTAGCGGGCGTGCTCGTGACCGGTTCCGTGATCGGTGGAAGCAATAACGACGCGGCCCGGATTCACAGCTCGTCTGACATGGGTGCGGTGAAAATTGGGGGCAGTGTCGTTGGTCGCTCCGGCATTAACTCCGCGACCGTGACCTGTGGCGGCAAACTTGCCTCCGTCGTGGTGGGGGGATCCTTGGTCGGCGGAACGAATACCGACACCGGTCTCATCGGCAGCGCGGGCGACATGGGCCCGGTTAAAATCGGCGGGAGCATCCTGGGGGGCTCAGGCTACGACTCTGGCGTTCTGCTTTGTTACGCCAATTGCGCCAGCGTCACAGTTGGCGGTTCTCTCGTCGGCGGCAGCAGCGACAACAGCGGTTACATCACCAGCTTCGGTGCGATGGGTTCCGTGAAAATCCGGGGAGATATTCGGGGTTCCGACGCTGGCCCGGTGGCGATCAACGGCGTTGGTTTCATCACCGCCGATCGCATTGCCAGCGTCACCATTGGTGGCTCCATCGTGGCGGGTCGCGACGACAGCGCGCTCACCGGCGTCACCTACAGTGCGACGGTCCGCGCCATTCACGAGATCGGCTCGCTGGTCGTGAAGGGTAGCCTGATCGGTTCCGTGGGCATCGGAGGGGACATCATCCCGGTCATCGTCACCGCCAGCGGCCCGGCGACGCCCTCAGGAACGACGGACGTTGCGATTGGCAAAATTAAGATCGGCGGACGAGTCGAGCGTGCCCAGATTCTGGCCGGCTACAACGTGATCGGCCTCACTGCGAACGATGGCGACGCTCAGATCGGTCCGGTGGCGGTGGCTGGCGATTGGATCGCGAGCAGCCTTATCGCAGGAGTGAAGGATGCCGGCCTGCCGGGATTTGGCGATGCGGGCGATCTCCCCGGTCCGGGCGCCACCGGCCTCGCCCGGATCGCCAGCATCATCATTGGTGGTCAGGTCGTGGGTTCTGCGGCTGGCGGCGACCGTTTCGGCTTCGAGTCCCACGCCATCGGCACTTTCAAAATCGGCGGACGCCCGATTCCGGTCGTGAGCCCGGTTGCGCTCTCCCCACTGACCGGCTCCGATGTGACTCTCCGGCTGATCTAGGCAATTCCGTTTGCGACGATTCATGCATTCCCTCCGGAGGACGCGCTCAGGGGAAGCAGGGCGAGCCGGTTCTTTGGAGTCGCTCTTTCGGTCAAGGCCTGCCAGCGTCGGCGATCCTCCTCATGAATTTCCCCCGTTCGAAATCCACTGTCGCTGTCTTCGGCGCTTCGGGAAAGATTGGCCGCCACGCGGTGCGGCTGCTGGCGGGGCGTGGGATGAACGTGCGGGCGCTGGTGCATCGCACGCCGGTCGATGGCGCGACGTGTGTTTCCGGCGATATCGTGGATGCAACGACGGTGGAGGAAGTGGTGCGTGGCGCCGACGTAGTGATGCAACTCGCGACCGCGAAGGAAGACGCGGCGACTTTCTTCGACGTGAGTGTGAAGGGAACGTTCAACATTCTCGAAGCCTGCCGGAAACACGGCGTGAAACAGTTCATCCTGCTCGGTGGCGATGCCGCGCTGGGGATCTGGTTTTATCCGCAGCCCATCCCGATCGATGAGAATCACCCGCGCGCGGCGTATCCGGGCTATTATGCGTTTTCCAAGGTGATCGAGGAAGCGATGGCGGAGCAGTATGCGATTCAATACGGGGTGCCGGTGACGGTGCTGCGTTCGTCGTGGGTCTTTGAAGGAGACGATCTGCTGAATCACTTTTCGCTGCTCGAGAACGTGAATCCCGCCGAGCCGGGGCACGGATTTGGCGAGGTGCCGGAGGAGGTGGTCGCGCT
Source organism: Chthoniobacteraceae bacterium (assembly GCA_044226525.1). GTDB lineage: Bacteria > Verrucomicrobiota > Verrucomicrobiia > Chthoniobacterales > Chthoniobacteraceae > VFJQ01. The sequence goes on from JBGAGV010000023.1 coordinate 94,291, forward strand.
TGCGCGCGAGAAGCAGGAGCGCATGCCCATTTTGCTCGATGCGGAAGGGCGCCCGTTGCGGCGGCACATCGTGCATGTCGATGACGTCATGCAGGCGCTCGATCGGATGCTCGGCAATCCTTCCGCGCTCGGGCAGACCTTCAATATCTCCGGGCCGTCGCCGTTCGATTATCGCGTTGCGGCGGATTACCTCGGCAAAAAACTCGGCGTGCCGACGGTGGAGATTCCCTGCCCGAAATATCACTCGTTCGAAATCAATATCACCCGTGCGCGCACGGTGCTCGGTTATGCGCCGGAAAATGATTTCCTCCGCATGGCCGACCGTGCGATCGCTGTGCGCACCTCCACTCCATAGTCATGCGACAATTCCATCACATCGGCCTGCCCACCGACGAAAGTCACCCGGGAGAATATTACGTCGAAGATACCAAGGTGTGGGTCACCGACCCGCGCAAACATCCCTGCAAGGTGGAGTATCTGCGCTTTGAGAAGGACAGCCCGGTCACGGGGCCGGTGCGTGATCTGCCGCATGTGGCGTATCGGGTCGATGACCTCGAATCCGCGCTACGCGGCGAGGATGTGCTCATCGAGCCGTTCAACCCATCGCCGAATTTCACCGTGGCGTTTGTGATGAAAGATGGCGCGGTGATCGAGTTCATGAAGTTCGAGCAGGAGAGCGATCTGCCATGGCGCTAGACGGCAAAGTCATCGTGGTCACCGGCGGGACCTCGGGCATCGGCGAAGGGTGCGCGCGGCACTTCGCCTCGCTTGGCGCGAAGGTGGTGATGGCGTCGAATCAGGATGAGCGCGGTGCGTTGCTCGAAGCCGAATTGCGCGGCGACGGGAAGGAAGTGCGGTTTGCGTATTGCGACGTGGCGCGTGAGGAGAGCGTGGAGCGGCTCATGGAGCTGGCCCTGTGGCACTATGGGCGGATCGATGGGGTGCATTGCAACGCAGGCGTGTGGGCGAAAGGGAAAGCGACTGATTTTACCGAGGCAGCGTGGGACAAGGTCATGAACGTGAACGTGAAGAGCGTGCTGTGGACCGCGAAGCACGCTGTGCCAGTGATGGAAAAGCAGGGGAAGGGAGTGATCCTGATCACCACGTCGGTGGCGGCGCACATCGGGTTTCCGGCGCACGCGCTCTATTGCGCGTCGAAGGCGGCGCTGGAGGCGATCGTGCGTTGTCTGGCGGTCGATCACGCGGGCAAGGTCCGGGTGGTGGGAATCAGCCCCGGCACGATCGACACCCCAATGCTGGCCGCCACCTGTGAAGGTTGGGACAAGCCCATCGCGGAGCTTTACGCCGAAGTAGCGCGACGCATTCCCGTGCGCCGGCTGGGCCAGCCAAAAGACATCGCGCAGGCCGCAGCGTTTCTGCTGAGCGACGAGGCTGAATATATCAATGCCACCACCATCGTGCTCGACGGTGGCACGATGGCGCTGCCCCCGTGGTGAAGATCGATCCGCGAAAATTCGAAAACGTGCATCAGCTCGGCGGCATCCGCACGGGCACGCTCGATACGCCTGGGGCGGGTGGCGGACAGCCGGTCCGCGCGGCGTTTTTCGATACAGGGTCGGGGTTGCGTTTCACCGTCGCACTCGATCGCGGCGGGGACATCGTAGATGCCGCTTATCGGGAGTTCGGCCTCGCTTATCTGACGCCGAACGGGCTGCTGCCACCCAGCCCGGCCTACATGGCGGGCAACGAATGGCTGGTCGGGTGGGCGGGGGGATTGGTGACCACTTGCGGACCGCATTCCATCGGCGGAGCGCGCGTGGAGGACGGCGCGCAGACTTCGCTGCACGGCCGCTATTCACAGCAGGTCGCGATGATCGAAACGCTGCGTAATCCCGATCCGTGGCGCGGACGCCTGGACATGGAATTGGGCCTGCTCGTTCGCGATGCGCGCCTCTTCGGCCCGAGTTTCGAGATTCGCCGGGCCATTCGCTGCACACTCGGGGAACCCGTGATCGTGATCGAGGATGAGGTGACGAATCGTGGCGAAACACGCGCCGCGCATCACTGGCTTTACCACTGCAATTTCGGTTACCCGCTGCTCGATGGTGGTGCGCGATTCATCTACCGCGGCCCGGCCGAATACTGGATGATCCCGCCGCCGCCGGGTGAGGACATCGTCCAGCCACTGAGCGCCGCGGGAATGAACCGGCTCAAGCGCGTGCCTGAGCCTCTGGAAGAGCACGTTGGCTGCGTCGAGCGCGGCTTGATCGTGGAAGTCCCGAGCGATCGTGCGGGGCTGGCCCACATTGGTTTGATCAACCCCCGGCTGAAGCTCGGGGTCGAAATCAGCTATCCTGCCAAGGCATTGCCGCGAGTGGCCAACTGGCAGCATTTCGGCCCGCGCGGGTGTTATGCGTCGGCCCTCGAAGCCTTCTCCGGTTCGCTGCTCGGTTCCGCGCGCGACCGTCATCCGCAGGCCCGGCAATTCCTCGAACCGGGTCAAAGCCGGATGTATCGGCTCGCGATCCGTGTGGTGAGCGGACGCGACGAACTGCGCAAGCTCGCTGCGCACGACGGGCCGGTTCGGCCACGATAGGCAAGCGCCCTACTTTTTATCGTCGTCCTTTTTCTCCGCCGGCAGGAGCGCGGCGGCGGCGGCCTTGTAGTCCGGTTTGGCTTCGGCCGCGGCGGTCAAAGCGGTCTTCGCGTCTTCGATGCGGCCCATGACGAGGGCGAAATTGCCGAGATTCCACTGGCGCTCGCCGGCTTCCTCGGGCGGAAGCGTCGGTTTGATGAAGCTCTTCGCCATCGCAATAAAGGTGTCGATAGACAGGTCGGTCCACGCGATGGGCAGGGCGCCGAAGGAGGAGCGCAGTTCGAGCTGGGTTTCGTTGCCGATGATTTTGCCCGCGGGAATGGGGGTGCCGTTACTGCGTGCGGCGGGGCCGGTGTAACCGGTGGCGAGATCCTGCCCGAGCTGCGTCTTGAACTTCACGAGCGTGTCGATGCGCTGCATCACCGCGTCGTAAGTCTTTTTGTTTTTCTCCGTCGTCGGCTTGGCGGCTTCGATGATGGCGCGGGCTTCGGCGAAGCGGTATTGCGGCAGGAGCGCACTGCCCTTGGCGCGGGCGGCGCTGAGTTGGGTCTCTTCCTCGGCTTCCTTTTTGGCCTGTTCTTCCTTGGCCATTTCGGCGGCGGCGGCGCTTTCTTTTTCGATGCGGGCGATGGCCGCTTCCACCTGCTCGCGCAGGGCGGCGGTGAGCTTGATCTGGTCCTTGGCGGTCTTGAGCGAGGCGAGCCCGGCCTGCGCTTTGGCGGGATCGGTTTCCTTCATCGCCGGGGCGACATTGCGGAACACGGTGATCTCTTCGAGGAACGGCGCGATGAGCGGCTTGTAGTCCGCCAGCCATGCGACGCTCGCCTCCGGGGTGGTGCTCTGAAATTGCCGGAGCAACTGTCCACCTTGCTCGTAGTCGCCCAGCATCCAATCCTTCAACCCGATCAGCAGCGGCGCGACGGATTCGTAATTGGTCTTATCGTAATCCTTGGCGGCTTCGGCGGAGGTGGGTTTGTCGCTCTCGAGCGTCTTCCCGAGCTCGATGAAGAATTGCTCCTGCTTCCGCTCGGCGGGGGAGTGGCTTTTGATTTCCCGGGCCGCGAGCCGCGAGAAGGCTTTGCGCGCGGTCGGTTCGTCGCCGCCGAGGAGACGCGCCAGAGCCTCATGCACGGTGATCCAGTTCAGCATCGAAGGAATAACTTCGGGCTCGTCCTCGAACGCGCTGAACCCCGTGGCGGCTCGGGCGAAATCGCCCTTGACCAGCACGGCGCGCGTGGCCGTGAAACGCTCCTCGTGAATGGGCAGCGCCTTGCGGGAAGCGATGGCCGACGAAGAGGCCTTTTCGCGCGGACGGAAGAGTTTGTCGCGCATCACCCACGCGGTCACGCCGCCGGCAACGATGAGTGCGACCACGGTGAACGTGATCCAGCTCATGGCTCTCGTGTCGTCTTCGTTCTCCATGGAGACACGGGCCCGGTTGCGGCTGCTGATCCCGCCTTTCTTGGTCAGTTCCGCGCGAGCGTAGTCGAGATGCTCGGCGAGTTCCGTGTAGCTCTGGTAACGCTGGTCCGGTTCCTTGCTCAGGGCTTTGTTGATCACAAATGCCGTCGCACTCGAAATGTCCGGGGCGAAGGACTGGAGGTTGACCTTTTGCGATTTGAGATGCTTCAGCGCCACCATCGAAGCGGTCTCCGCCTCGAAGGGCGGACGCCCGGCGAGGGCGTGAAACATGGTGGCGCCCAGCGAATACAGGTCGCTGCGGAAATCTTCGCGTGGTTCGTTTTCGAGCTTCTCCGGCGCGACGTAGTAAGGCGTGCCCCAGACCTCGCCGGCGACTTTGCCGGAGTGCTCCTGTAGCGACGCGAGGCCGAAATCCACGATCTTCGCGGTGTGCGCGTCGGAGAAGAGGATATTGCCCGGCTTGATGTCGCGATGGATCAGACCCTGCCGGAGTGCGGCATCGAGGCCGCGGGCGATTTGCGCGCCCACTTCGAGCACCTGCATTTCCGCGACGCGTCCTTGCAGCACCATGAGGTCGTCGAGGGAGCCTTTGTCCACCAGTTCCATGGCGATGTAGAGCACGCCGTGATCGGTGCCGCAGGAATACACCTTCACCACATTGGGATGATTGATCCCGGCGGTGATGGCGGCTTCGCGCTGAAATTGCGCGGTGAATTCCGGGTCCTGGCTGTATTCCTTGCGCAGCAGCTTGAGCGCGACCGGGCGGCTGAGCGTCGTATCCCAGGCGCGATAGACTGCGCCCATGCCGCCCGCGCCGAGGACTTCCTGAATTTCAAAATGGTCGAACTGTGTGCGCACCCGCTGCCCCGTGCCGCAGGACGGGCAATGCACGAGGGTCAGGGGTTCCTGATCCTCGATGTCGATCAGAGTGCCACAGGACTGGCAGGTGTGGAGAAGGGGCGCGGTAGAGTCGGCCATGAATGTGAAAAGCTACCATGCGAGCGGGAAGGCGGGCAATCGTTTGGGGCGGAGACACCTTACATTTTTGTAAACGCATCGAATGCAAAGGGACTCGTGATTTTTGGATTTTGGCTCTAAACATTCCGACCCATCTCGCTCTCTTGCGCGACCGCGCCGGAACTCCGGGGTTAAATTTTCATCCATGCTTTCACGGTCAGACTTTCGCTCCGAGCCCGGTGACCTATCATCCGTCGATGCCTCGACAGCTTCCCGAACCACCTCGCGCGCACCGATGAAGCGCCGCGAGCGTTCTTCTTCTTCCAGATGGATCATCCTCGTCCTCCTGCTCGCTGCGATCGGCAGCGGCACGGTCTGGTGGATTCGACGGGGTGACGAGAAAGTGCAGTATCAGACCACTGCCGCGAAGCGCGCGGATGTGCGCAATGCGGTGACGGCCACGGGCCAGCTCAGCGCCGTGGTCAACGTGCAGGTGGGCAGCCAGATTTCCGGTAACATCCAGAAGCTCTTTGCGGACTTCAATACGCCGGTGAAAGCTGGGCAGGTGGTCGCGCAGCTCGATCCCGCGACATTTGAGGCGGCTGTGGCGCAGGCCAAGGGCGAACTCGCCAACGCTCGTGCGACACTCGAGCTCGCGCAGCTCAACTCCAAGCGCCTCCAGGAGCTTGCGGCCAATAAGATCGCTCCCCAATCGGACCTCGATAAGGCCATTGCTGATTTGCATTCCGCCGAGGCGGCTGTGGAAATTCGCACCGCATCTTTGCAGAAGGCGCAGATCGATCTGTCGCGTTGCACGATCTACGCGCCGGTGGATGGCGTGGTGGTCTCGCGTAATGTGGACGTGGGCCAGACCGTCGCTGCTTCCATGACGGCGCCGGTGCTCTTCACGATCGCGGGCGATCTATCGGAAATGCACATCGAGGCAAATGTGTCCGAGGCCGATATCGGCGGCTTGCGTGAGGACATGGATGCGACCTTCACGGTCGATGCCTTCCCGGACCGCACGTTCCACGGCAAGGTGGTGCAGGTTCGCTACGCGCCAGTGACTGTCGATAACGTGGTAACCTATGTGACCGTCGTCGAGGTGAAGAACGAGAAGAAGGAACTGCGTCCGGGCATGACCGCAAATGTCTCCATCCTGCTGGCAGAGAAGAAGAACGTGGTTGTCGTCCCGAATGCGGCTCTGCGGTTCAAGCTGGGTCAAACTGGCCAGGCTGGTCCGATGAGCCAGGCGGGGCCGAGCGGTGGTGGCGGCGAAGGGCGGAGCCGTTCCTCCGGCGGCGGTGGACCTTCGGGGCGTCCGCGCGGTGGTGAAGGCGAGCATGGCGGTGCCGTCGAGCGGAAGCGCAATCTCTACCGGCTGGAGGGAGGCGCACCCAAGCCGTTTGAGGTCACGACCGGTATCAGCGACGGGGCGTTCACCGAAGTCATCAGTGGCTTGAACGAGGGTGAGGCGGTCGTGACTGGCGTCGTCCTGAGCAAGCCTTCGTCTTCGGCCCCGACCGCGAATCCGTTCGGGCCTCCGGGCGGCGGACCTTCGCGCCGAGGCGGGCCGTAGTATGGACCCGATCATCCGCCTCGACGCGATTGAAAAGACTTATCACGCCGCCGATCAGCCGGTCATGGCGGTGCGTCAGGTTTCGCTCACGGTCGAACCGGGCGAATTTGTCGCGGTGATGGGCACGAGCGGTTCGGGCAAATCGACCCTCATGAACATCCTTGGTTGTCTCGATCGGCCAACGGGTGGTTGCTACTACCTCGATGGCGTCGATGTCTCGAACCTCACCCGCGACGAGTTTTCCGACCTGCGCAATCGCAAGATCGGGTTCGTCTTCCAGAACTTCAATCTGCTCTCGCGCACCAGCGCGCTGGAAAACGTCGAGCTGCCCATGCTCTACCGCCGCTCCACGCTTTCCGCACGTGAACAGGAGGAAAAGGCCATGCGCATGCTGGAAATGGTCGGCCTCGCTGGACGGGCGGATCATACGCCGAGCCGGTTGTCGGGCGGACAGCAGCAGCGCGTGGCCATTGCCCGATCGCTCATCAACGACCCCGTGTTGCTGCTGGCCGACGAACCGACGGGCAACCTCGACACGCGCACGAGCATTGAAATCCTCGGCATTTTTCAGCGGCTCAATGAGCAGGGGATTACCATCGTCATGGTCACGCACGAACCCGACGTCGCCAGCTATTCCAAGCGCATCGTCGTCATGCGCGATGGTCGGGTGCGCAGCGATACCCGCGTGGAAAATCGACTCAACGCGGCGGAAGAACTGATCAAGCTGCCGGTCGATCCGATCGAGGAGGTGCTGGCGTGAGGTTTCGCGTGATCCTCCAGACGGCTTTCCGCGCGCTGCGCCGGAACAAGATGCGTTCATTGCTCACGGCACTCGGCATCATCATCGGTGTGGCGGCAGTCATCGCCATGGTGGGTATCGGCAATGGCGCGAAGGCGCAGGTCGAGGAACAGATCGCCAGCATGGGCGACAACGTGATCCTCATTTTTTCCGGCAGCGTGAGCCGCGGTGGCATGAGCAGTGGCTTCGGTGGCGCAGGCACGCTGACGTTGGAAGACGCCGCCGCGATCAAACGCGAGATTCATGAAGTGGAGGCGGTGACTCCCGAGGTGCAGGGCAACTCCCGGGTGGCCTTTGGTAACCAGAACTGGTCCACACGACTCAATGGCGTATCGCCCGAGTTTTTCGACATCCGCCGCTGGACGTTTGCCTACGGTGGACCGTTTACCGAGCGCGATGTGCGCACGTCGGCGAAAGTCGCAGTGATTGGGAATACGACCGCGCTCCAGCTTTTCGGAAACGCCGAAGCTGCCCTCGGTAAAACGGTTCGCGTGCGTAACGTGCCCTTCATCATCGTGGGTGTGCTTGGGGTGAAAGGCGCTTCGGTCATGGGCAGCGACCAGGACGACACACTCGTGATTCCCTACACCAGCGCGATGAAACGCGTGCTCGGCACAAAGACGCTCCCGCGCATCACGCTCAGCGTGGAGAAAGGGAAACCTCTCTCTGCCGTGCAGGACCAAATTTCCGATCTGCTCCGCCAGCGCCATCGCCTCGGCGCCGATCGCGATCCGGATTTCTTCGTGCGCAGCCAGGAGGAAATCGCGACCATGGCGACCGCGACGTCGAAGGTCATGACCATGCTGCTCGGCTCGATTGCCGGCGTTTCGCTGATCGTCGGCGGCATCGGCATTATGAACATCATGCTGGTGAGCGTGACCGAGCGGACGCGCGAGATCGGCATTCGCCTCGCCATCGGCGCACGGGGGAATGACATCCTGCTCCAGTTCCTCATTGAAGCGATCACGCTCAGCTCACTGGGTGGTTTGATCGGAATCGGGCTGGGGCTTGGCACGGCGAAGATTCTCTCCTCCGTGTTTGCGTGGCCGGTGTCGGTCACGATGGGGCCGATTGTCTCGGCATTTGTGTTTAGCGCCGCAGTGGGGATTTTCTTTGGCTACTATCCCGCGCGCAAAGCGGCCGCCCTCGACCCGATCGAGGCGCTACGCTACGAGTGATTCTTCTCCCATGACCATGCTCCTCCGTTTCTTCGCCGTGCTGTTTCTCGTCGCTACCTTGCAGGCTCAGGAAAAAGACTCCCGGCTGCAATCGGATGGCAAGGGCTGGCGGCTTGACCAGGCGAAGCGCACGGATGAATCGCGTCCGCGGGTGCTGCTGATCGGCGATTCGATTCTGAACGGCTATCTCTCCGGCGTGCTGAAGGCGCTCGACGGCAAAGCCTATGTCGATGCGTGGGTGAACCCGTATTGCCAGGGCGACAATACGAACAGGCTGCTCGGCGAGGTGCTGGACCATGGCCCGTATGATGTCGTGCACTTCAACCTCGGCCTGCATGGCTGGCAGCCGGGTCGGATCAAAGAGGGGACGTTCGAGCCACTCACGAAAGCCTACGTGGAAACGATCCGCGCGAAGTGCCCGAAGGCGGCAATTATCTGGGCGAGCATCACGCCCGTGACGGTGAAGGGAAAGCCCGGCGAACTCGATCCCGCGATCAATCCCACCATTCTCGATCACAATGCGCGCGCGGCGAAGGTGATGGCCGAACTGCATGTGCCGGTGAACGATTTTTACGCTCTGCTCGCGCCGAAACTGGAGCTGGCACGTGGCGATCAATTTCACTGGACCCCACCGGCCTATGCCACGCTTGCGCAAGCAGCGACGGACGCGATTCTGCGCGTCTTGCCGAAAAAGCCATGAGGAGCCGGGTGCTTACCACTTGTGTCAGTTTGTAAGGTTCCGGCCAAGAAACGCGGCAGCGTGGGATTGGGCAGCGAGTTCATGCATCGTATCGTCATCTTCTTTTCGCTTCTCTGCGCCAGCTCGGCGTTTTCCTTCGCGGCGACTCGTCCGGGGGATTCCTTCCTCGAAGCGCACTGCTACGATTGCCACGATGCGGATTCAAAAAAAGGCGGGCTCGATCTTACGGCGCTGCCGTTTTACCTCGACGATCCGAAGACCTTTGCGCTGTGGGTGAAGGTCCACGATCGCACGCGCGACGGCGAGATGCCGCCGAAGAAAAGCACGCGCCCCGAGCCTGCCGCGCGGGACGCTTTTCTGAAAGACCTCGCCGAGCCGATGCTCACCGCAGAGCAGGCGCGTATCGCGAAAAGCGGTCGCGCCACGCAGCGCCGGATGAATCGCTTCGAATACGAGAACACCCTGCGCGACTTGCTACACACGCCATGGCTGCAAATCAGGGACATGCTCCCGGAGGACGGCGAGGCGTTTCGTTTTAACAAAATCGGCGACGCGCTCGATATCTCGCACGTGCAGATGGCACGTTATCTCGGCGCGGCGGACTACGCCCTGCGCGAGGCGATGGCGACGCAGCTCGCCAAGCCGGAGAAAAAGACCGTGCGCTACTACGCGCGCGATCAGCGGAACTTTGCGGGTCGCATGAAGTTTACCGTCTTCAACCAGAGCCCCGAGCGCGCGACCTTTCCTGTCTTCGATTTTGCCGCCCAACCCGACGTGCGGGCCGGGAAAGTGCCGCTGACCGCCGGTAAGGCCGATCCCGAAAAGCGCGAGCACGAAGCGATGGGCGTCGTGGCCAGCAGCTACGAGCCGATTGAGTTGCACTTCGAGCAGTTCAAGGCGCCAGTGTCGGGTCGCTACAAACTTCGCTTCAGTGCGTATTCCGTGTGGGTCGGGCCGGGAGCGAAGGAGAAGTGGTGGAAGCCGAATCTCGATGAGGTGTCCAAGGGACGCCGACCGGAACCGATCACCATTTACTCCGAGACGCCGCCCCGGTTGCTGCGCCTGCTCGGCAGCTTCGATGTGAATCCGGAACCGACCGTGCGTGAACTCGATGTCGATCTGCTCGCTGGCGAAACGATTCGCCCCGACGCCGCGCGCCTCTTCCGTTCGCGGCCGCCGAATTACCGCAACTCACTCGCCGAAAAAGACGGCCAGCCCGGCGTGGCGTTCAAATGGATGGAGGTCGAAGGACCAATCATCAAAGAATGGCCGGGCGCCGGTCAGAAGCTGCTCTTCGATGGGCTTCCCATGAAGAAGGTAGGGAGCGCGGTCGAAGTCGTTTCGACGAACCCAGCGAAGGATGCGGAGCGTCTGCTGCGGAATTTCATGCAACGCGCGTATCGTCAGCCGCCGTCGGAGGAAGATGTGCAGCGCTTCCTCAAGGTCATCCAAGGCGCATTGAAGTCGGGCGCATCGTTCACCGATGCGATGCTTGCGGGTTACTCGGGTGTGCTCTGCTCGCCCGCTTTCGTGTGCCTCGAGGAAAAGCCCGGGCATCTTGGCGATCTCGCCCTCGCGACGCGGCTCGCCTATTTCCTGTGGAATTCGGAGCCCGACGAAACCCTGCGCGGCGTTGCGGTTCGTGGCGAACTCCACCAGCCCGAAGTGCTCCGCGCGCAGACCGAGCGCCTCTTGAACGATCCCAAGTCACGCCGCTTCGTCGATGCCTTCCTCGATTACTGGCTCGATCTGCGCAAAATCAGCGCGACCTCGCCGGACAGCGGGTTGTATCCCGATTATTACCTCGACGATCTGCTCGTCGAATCCGCCACTTCGGAGACGCAGCTCTTTTTCAAGGAACTCGTGCAGCATGACCTGCCCGCGCGGAATCTGGTGTCGTCCGACTTCGCGATCCTCAACGAACGCCTCGCCGCGCATTATCAACTGCCGAAGGTCGATGGCGTGGGCCTGCGCAAGGTGTCGCTGCCTGCGGACTGTTCGCGCGGAGGGCTCATGACCCAGGCCAGCGTGCTGAAGGTGACGGCGAATGGCACCACGACCTCGCCCGTATTGCGAGGGGTGTGGGTGATGGAGCGCATCCTCGGCAAACCCGCGCCGCCGCCGCCGCCGAGCGTTCCTGCCGTCGAACCCGATACACGTGGCGCCACGACGATTCGCCAGCAGCTCGACAAACATCGCAAACTCGACACCTGCGCATCGTGCCACGCGAAGATCGATCCCGCCGGATTCGCGCTGGAGAGCTTCGATGTCTTCGGCGGCTGGCGCGATCACTACCGCGCGCTGGGTGAAGGCGAGCATGTGCCCGGCATCGGCAAGAACGGTCAGGCATTTGCCTTCCACGAAGGCCAGCCGGTCGATGCCAGCGGGGCCTTGCCGGACGGACGCAAATTTACCGACATCGCCGAACTTAAACGTCTGCTGCTCTCCGACGAACGGCAGATCGCGCGCAACCTTGCCAAACAACTCACGGTTTACGCGACCGGTGCGCCCGTCGGCTTCGGCGACCGCCCCCGAATCGAGCAGGTGCTCGATCAAGCAGCCGCGAGTAAGTTTGGCGTGCGCTCGCTGATTCAAGCCATCGTCCAGAGCGAACTTTTCCAAAACAAATGAACGCATCTTTCGTCTCCATCCAGCGCGCCTGTTCGCGCCGTGAATTCCTGCGCGGCACGGGCGTCGCGCTCGCGTTGCCATTTCTCGATGCCATGATCCCGGCCTTCGCGAAAGAAGCAAGGACGCGGCCGCCGCGCCGCATCCTTGCGGTGTGCAATAACCTCGGGCTCGTGCCGGAAAAATTTTTCCCCGAGCAAGCCGGACGCGGTTATGCGCTGTCGCCTTATCTCGATGAACTGCGCGATCATCGTGAGGATTTCACCGTGTTCAGCGGCGTGTCGCATCCCGACGTGGATGGCGGCCATCCGGCGGACAACTGCTTCCTTACCGCGGCGCCGCATCCCGGCAGCGGCGGCTTTCGCAATACCATCTCGCTCGATCAATACGCCGCGGAGCGCATCGGGCATCTGACCCGCTTTCCCTCGATCACCCTCGGCGTGAACGTGCAGCAAGGGCTGCGCAGCCTCTCGTGGACGGGGAACGGCACGCTCATTCCGTGTGAAGAAAAAGCGTCGGATGTGTTCAAGCGGCTTTTCCTCAACGGCACGCCGAAGCAGATCGCCGAGCAGCAGCGCAAACTTGCGCTCGGTCAGAGCATCATGGACGCGGTGGCCGATCAGGCGAAGCGTCTCCAGCGCGACGTGGGGCCGCGCGACCGCGAGCGGCTCGATCAATATTTCACCGGCGTGCGCGATCTTGAAAAACGCATGGGCGCCGCGAAGGAATGGGAGCGCAAGCCGAAGCCGGTCGTGAACGTGCCGGTGCCGAAGGACCCGGAGAGCCCGCGCGAATACATGGACAAGGCGAAGCTGATGTATGACCTCACGCGCCTTGCCTTCGAAACCGATTCCACGCGGCTCGTGACGCTGCTGCTCGACTCGGTGAATTCGCCCGCGCTCGAGATCGAAGGCGCGCACATCACCGACGGTTATCACAACCTGTCGCATCACGGGAAATCCGCCTCGAAACTGGCGCAGCTCGAGACGATCGACCGCGAGCACATGAAACTGCTCGATGGCCTCTTCGACGACCTCAAAGCAGCTCGGGAAGGCGGCGACCGGCTCTTTGATCGCTCGATGGTCCTCTACGGAAGCAATCTCGGCAACGCGAACACCCACGTGACCACGAACCTCCCCGTGCTTTTTGCCGGCGGCGGATTCAAGCACGGCCAGCACCTCGCCTTCGATCGCGAGCGGAACTACCCGCTGCCCAATCTGTTCGTCTCCATGCTCCAGCGGATCGGCATCGATGCAGACAAGTTCGCGTCGAGCACCGGCACGATGCGCGGGCTGGACGTCGCTTAACGCGCAGCGGAATAAATCTCTACAATCTCGTGCAGTGGGGCGGAGTAGATGCCGTGATAATCCTCGCCGCGCTTGAGGCATTCGTAGAAGGCATTCTTGCGCCCATCGTGTGCGGAGGTGCGGGAGTTTTCGTGGAGGATGTAGAGGTCGCTGCTGAATCCCCGTAGTGAAGTGGGCACCGCGGTGTTGCGAATGATCTCCGCCGCAAGCCGGTTGCGACCGGTCGGCAGCGGCATGTTTTTTTCCGCGTCGTCATAGCCGGGGTAACCGCCGCGTTCGGTCGCGGTGTAGTCCCAGGCAACGACGATCAAGTCCCATACGAATGACTGCGGCTCGCGTTTTTTTTCAACCACCCATTTCCGCAAGGTCTCAGCGCCAAAGCCGGGTTGCTGCCAGTCTTCGACGTTGCGTGTGCCGTGGCAGAAGCCGCTCCAGGTATCGACCACGGCGGAAGAAAACGCGGGGTCGAGCGGTTCGTCCGGTTGCAGACCGACGCGGATCAGGCCGCGCGAGAATTTTCGGGTAAGCGTAGGAAGCGCTGCACTCGGGTCGCGCCGTGGCGCGATGTCGTAAACGGCAAGGTGATCGGGGTTGATTTCGTCGTGAAAGAAATCGACGAGGGTGGTGAGTTCTTCGGGCGAGAAGACCGGCGTCTGCGGCTGGTCATACATGCGGAGCACGAGCGCGGGGACGATCTCGACTTCGGGCGGACACGCCTGGCGCCACCAGACGAAGAGCCGCCGCGCATCTTCGATCGGCAATTCGCGATGATAGATGAGATAGAGGCGATTGGCCGCGTAGCCGGTGAGCACGCGCGCGGCGTTCTCGACTTCCGATTGCTGTGGCATCGGCGTGGCGGGAAAGTCGGGCCCGAAGTAGTTGCGTTGCGTAAACAGTCCGAGCGAGGCGTGGAGCCAGAAGGAGCGTTCCAGCTTCGTCTCGTCAGCCTTCGCGCATCCCAACATCACACCGAGCGCGAGGAGCAGCGCGGAAATCCGGCGGGGGAGATTCGGAAGGGGCATGGAAGAGATATAGCGGATCGCACCGCCGGCGTCCCGCGAATGTTCGCGGCGATTACCCAATTGCGTGGTTGGCATCGCGGGGGATTGCGGTGAAATAGCCGACCCTCTCATGCGTTTTCTCCTCGCCTTCCTCGTCCTCGCTGCGTCGCTGCACGCCGCCGAGAAACCGAACATCGTTTTCATCCTCGCCGACGACATCGGCTACGGCGACCTCGGCTGCTACGGCGCCACGCTGGTGAAGACACCCAATCTCGACCGCCTCCGCAGTAGCGGCTGTAAATTCACCGACGCGCATTCACCCGCCTCGACTTGCACGCCGACCCGGCGCGCATTGTTGAGCGGCACGTATTCGTGGCGGCAGAAGGAAGCGTCGAGCATCATGCCTGGCGATGCGGCGCTCGGTATCAAGCCCGGCACCGTCACGCTGCCCTCGATGCTGAAACAGGCTGGCTACCACACCGGCATCGTCGGTAAATGGCACATCGGCCTCGGACCGGAGGGCGGGCCGGATTGGAATGGGGAGATCAAGCCCGGTCCGCTGGAACTTGGTTTCGATTATTCCTTCATCATGGCCGCCACGGGCGACCGCGTGCCGACGGTTTATCTCGAAAATCACCGCGTCGTCGGACTCGATCCGGCCGATCCGATCAAGGTCAGCTACAAGGAAAAGATCGGCACCGAACCGACCGGGAAGGAGAACCCCGAGCTGCTCAAGCTCAAGCACACGCACGGTCACGACATGACGATCGTGAACGGCGTGGGCCGCATCGGCTGGATGACCGGCGGCAAGTCCGCGCGCTGGCGCGATGAAGACATGGCCGACACGTTCACGTCGAAAGCGGTCGCCTTCCTCGAAAAGCAGAAGGCCGACGCGCCGTTCTTCCTCTACTTCGCCACGCACAACATCCACGTGCCGCGCGTGCCGAATGAACGCTTCAAAAACGCGAGCCAGTGCGGCATCCGCGGCAACTCCATCGCGGAGTTGGACGAGTCCGTCGGCAAGGTTCTCGCCACGCTTGACCGGCTGAAATTCAGCGAAAACACGCTGGTCATTTTCACCAGCGATAACGGCGGCGTAAACGACGACGGTTACGAAGATTTCGACACCTCGGCGCACAAAATGAATGGCGTCCTGCGCGGCACGAAAGGCACCCTCTTCGAAGGCGGGCATCGCGTGCCCTTCCTCGCGCGCTGGCCGGGGCACATCCGCGAAGGCAGCGAATCCGGCGCGCTCCTCGCGCACCTGGATATGCTCGCGACCTTCGCCGCGCTCACCGGCATGAAGCTGGCCGACGACGCGGCTCCGGACAGCATCAACGTGCTGCCCGCGCTCCTCGGCGAAAGCAAAACCGGCCGGCTTGATTTCATCGCGCACAATGGCGGCGTCGAGACGCCGAAAGCCACGCGCGTGGGTGACTGGGTCTTCATCCCGCCGATGCGCGGCCCGGGCTATGGAGGGCGCGCGGCGCAGGCTGGGAACGACCTCGACATGACCAACGGCGCCCTCTTCAACCTCGCAGAAGACGTCTCGCAAAAGAAAAACCTGATCACCGAAAACCCAGCCAAGGCCGAAGAAATCAAAGCCTTCCTCGCCAAAGCACAAAAGGCCGGTCGCACCCGCCCTTAACTTCTCCACCACATGAAACGCCTCCTCCTCTCGCTCCTGCTCGCCGTCTCGTCGGCCTTCGCCGCGCAGCCGCCGAACATCGTCTTCATCTTCTCCGACGATCATGCCTATCAGGCCATCAGTGCGTATGGCGATCCGCGGCATCTCGTGGAGACGCCGAATATCGACCGGCTCGCCAAGGAAGGTGTCCGGTTTGATCGCTGCATCGTGCCGAACTCGATCTGCGGGCCGAGCCGGGCGATGGTGCTGACCGGAAAATATAGCCACGCGAACGGTTTCTGGAACAACACGAACAGCCGCTTCGATGGTTCGCAAATGACGTTTCCGAAGCTCGTGCAGGCCGCGGGTTATCAGACCGCGATGATCGGCAAGTGGCACCTCGAGAGCGATCCGACCGGGTTCGATTTCTGGCAGATTCTTCCGGGGCAGGGGGTCTATTACAATCCCGGCTTCAACCGGATGGGGGAAAAGATTCAGGTGCCGGGATACGTGACCGACATCATCGCGGACACGAGCATCGACTGGCTGAAAAAGCGGGACAAATCGAAGCCTTTCATGCTCATGACGCAGCACAAGGCGCCGCATCGCGAGTGGGACCCGCCGCTTCGTTATCTCGGCTGGAACCAGGACAAACCGTTCGCCGAGCCGCCGACGCTTTTCGACGACTACGCCAACCGCGGTCTCGCGGTGCGCGATCAGGACATGACGCTGGAAAAGACGATCACCGAAAAGGACATGAAGCTGATCGCGCCGCCGCAGCTCACGACCGAGCAGGCCACCGTGTGGAGCGCTTACTACGACCCGCGGAACGCGAAGTTCCTCGCCGATAAGCCGCAGGGTAAGGATCTCGTCCGGTGGCGTTACCAGCGTTACATGCACGACTACCTCGGCTGCGTGAAAGCGGTCGATGACGCCGTGGGCAAGGTCTTGAAATACCTCGACGACGAAGGCCTCGCGGAAAACACCATCGTGGTCTATGCCGCCGACCAGGGTTTCTATCTCGGCGAGCACGGGTGGTTCGATAAGCGGTGGATCTTCGAAGAGAGCGTGCGCACGCCGCTGCTCGTCCGCTGGCCCGGCGTGGCGAAGCCCGGCGCGGTGGTGGGGAGCCTCACGAGCGTGATCGACTTTGCGCCGACGGTCATCGAAGCGGCCGGCCTGCCGGTGCCCGCGGAGATCCAGGGCCGCAGCCTCAAGCCGCTTCTCGGCGGCACCACGCCAGCGGATTGGCGCAAGTCGCTTTACTATCACTACTACGAGTATCCGCAGCCGCACCACGTCCGCCCGCACGAGGGGATCATCACCGACCGCTACAAGCTCGTGCATTTCTACATCCCGGATGTGGACTACTGGGAACTCTACGATCGCGAAAAGGACCCGCAGGAGTTGAAGCAATTCGCCGACGATCCCGCTTACGCCGCGACCGTCGAGGATTTGAAAAAGCAGCTCGCCCAACTGCGCGTGGACCTGAAAGTGCCGGACCCGATTCCGAAGCAAGCCTACGGCGGTCTTTACCGGGCCGAACTCGGCGGCGGCGGAAAAAAGAAGCAGCAGCCTGCGAAATAGGCGATCGGAGAGAACGTGTCACCGGACCGGTAACGGCGGGTCTGATACGTCAGACGGATTCGTGACCGCCGATTCATCAGGCGAAGTCATGAAGCAATACGTGGTGCATCTCACCAATCCTACCTCGCTCGATGAACGAATCGTCGTCACCGCCAACGAGCACGATCTGGCGATGGTCGCGCGTGATGCCGTTCATCAGGCGATCGCGGCGATGGACGGGGGCATCGACCTCCCGATGTTCATCGACATTCATCCGGCGGATAACGCGCCCGTTTTCGAGACCATGCGCTCGAACGTAGCGATGTAATCCCTGGGGCAGGTGCGACCTGCCCGGATGGATACTTGCCGCGTCGTCGCGAGAGTTCATTCTCGCGGCGATGAAATTCCCCGTCTTCCTCGCCGCGTTTGCTGTCCTTGCGACTACCGCTTTCACCCGGGCTGCGGACCAGCCAAACATCGTGGTCGTGCTGTGCGACGACCTCGGCTACGGCGATGTGAAGTGCAACAATCCGGAAGGCAAGATCGCCACGCCCAATTTCGACCGGCTGGCGAGCGGGGGCGTCCGGTTCACCGACGCGCACACTTCGTCGTCCGTCTGCACGCCAACGCGATATGGCCTGCTGACGGGCCGCTACAACTGGCGCACGAAATTGCAGACCGGCGTGCTGGGTGGGCTTTCGCCGCGGTTGATCGAGCAGGGGCGGGAAACCATGGCCAGCCTGCTGAAGGCGCAAGGCTACCAGACCGCGTGCGTCGGCAAATGGCACCTCGGCATGGACTGGGCGAAACAGCCGGGCAAGGACGTGACGGAACTGGCCATCGAAAAGCCGGACCAGGTGAACAACGTGGACTTCACCAAGCCCATAGCGAATGGGCCGACGAGCGTCGGGTTCGATTATTACTTCGGCATCAGTGCCTCGCTGGACATGGTGCCCTACACCTTTATCGAGAACGATCGCGTGACCGTCGTGCCGACGGTGCAGAAAGATTTTCCGATGTATCCGACCGATGGAAAGAAGACGCGGCTCGGACCCGCCGCCGCGGAATTTGAGGCGGCGGATGTGCTGCCGACGCTGGCGAAAAAGGCGGCTGGAGTGATCGCGGATCGCGCGAAAGCGAAAAAGCCCTTCTTCCTCTACATGCCGCTGAACGCGCCGCACACACCCATCGTGCCGAGCAAGGAGTGGCAGGGAAAAAGCGGGCTCACGCCGTATGCGGATTTTGTGATGGAGACGGATTGGGCGCTCGGCGAAGTGCTCGGCGCGCTCGACCAGGCGGGCGTAGCGGAGAACACGCTGGTGGTGGTGACGAGCGACAATGGTTGCTCGCCCGCCGCGCACATCGAGGATTTGCAGGCGAAAGGTCACGCGCCGAACGGGCCGCTGCGTGGACACAAGGCGGACATCTGGGATGGCGGTCATCGGGTGCCATTCATCGTGCGCTGGCCGGCCAAGGTGAAGCCGGCGGTGAGCGATCAACTGGTGTGCCTCACGGACGTTTTTGCCACCTGCGCGGAAATCGTCGGAGCGAAGATCGCCGCCAATGCCGGCGAAGATAGCTTCAGCTTCCTGCCCGTCCTCACCGGCGCCGGCAAATCCGCCCGCACCTCCGCGGTGCATCACTCCATCAATGGCGTCTTCGCCCTCCGCGACGGCGCTTGGAAACTGGAGCTCTGCCCCGGCAGCGGCGGTTGGTCCACGCCCCGCGATCCGGAAGCGGTGAAACAAGGCTGGCCCGACACGCAGCTCTACCGCATCGCCGACGGCGACCTCGCCGAGCAGAAGAACGTCGCCGCGGAAAATCCGGAGGTGGTTGCGCGCATGACGAAGGCCTTGGAAAAGATCGTCGCCGACGGCCGCAGCACGCCCGGTGCCCCGCAGCAGAATGCGGTGCCGGTGGTCATTCGCAAACCGGTGGGCGCCGCTGGGAAAAACAAGAAGGAATAGAGTTACGCTTTTCCGTTAAGGCGCGGCGTTTTCCAGTCGGTGCGATGACTTATCGCATCAGCGTCGAGAATAGATCGACAGGCTGCGGTTCTTTGAGTGTCAGCGCGCTTTTCAGCGCAATGAGCAGGTCTTCGATGAGTTTCGTTTCCGAATAATCGTGCCCGGCTGGAAGCTCGATGTTTTCCGGTCTTTGTCGTGCCAGAACCAGCGGTCCCGGATTGCTGAGAAATTGGCCGAACTGGAACACCTTGTTACCTTGAATCAGCTTGGCGGTCACTACGGAGTAGGAATCATCTTCCTTCTTTAGAAAAAGGAGCGCTCGACCTGCCGGCACTTTCGCGTGTGTGCCAAGGGTCGTGTATTCAGCGAAGTGCCGATGAAAGGTCGAACTATATTCGACCACGAATGGGGAGCCGGTCTTCAACTCGCCCTTAAAGGTTCTCACACTGGTGCAGCGGACCGCCGTTTTGTATTCGGTCCACTTTTCGTGTTTGATCTCCTTCACCTGAAGGTCCTCCTCGTCCACCAGCACCACGACGTCTGAGAGGAAGGCAAACGAATCCATCCGATAATGCGGAATCTGCACGCCGCGCGCTACGCCAGCCGCAACCAGGAAGGGAACGAGCGCAGTCAGGCGCATTCTACTTCTCCCCGACATACCCCTTCCACAGCCATTCTAGCGCACTGGGGAGGAGTTGGGGACGGGCAGGGCCGATGCCGTGGCCGGCGTTGAGGCAATAGACGTATTGATAGTGATAGCCTTTTTCTTTGAGGACCTTGGCCATGCGGTGATTGGCTTCGACCCAATCGTGCATGTCGTCGCGCATGACGTTGGGATTGAGCAGGTCGCGGTCGCCGACGGCCATCCAGATGCGGATAGGTTTCACGGGGCTCTCGGGGATGAGCTTGCTGTGGAAACCCCAGGCGCCATCGGGCGTCTCGGGATTGAAGGGCCACTGCTGATTCACGAACGTGCCGGAGGTGGTCAGCACGCGATGATAAAGGTCGGTGCGATACCATGCCATCGCGAGAGCCGCGGAGCCGCCGGAACTACTGCCCATGGTCGCGCGGCCTTCGGGATCCTTGGTCAGTTTCACGCCGGCGTTTTTTTCCACGAGTGGGAGCACTTCGTTCTCGATGAATTCGGCATAGAGCCCGGACATCGTGTCGTATTCGCGGCCGCGCTCGTGACCCTGCGCATCGCCGCCGCCGCTGGAAATCAGGATGGCCACCATCGCGGGCACGCGCTTTTGCGCGATGAGGTTGTCGAGGATGTGGGGCAGCGTCAGGTCCGGCTTTCCGCGCGGCCCGTCGTGGCCGACGATAAATGGCGCCGCCGTCCCGGCCGCATATTGGGCGGGCACATAGACCGTCACGGTGCGCTTGTAGTCGATGGGATGGGTCTCGACGATGAGCGTCTTCGGGTTGTTCGGATCGACGGTTCCGAATACCTCGCGCGCGATGCCGGGGTTGAAGAGCTTGCAGTCTTTGGAATCGATCTCGAACTGGGTCACCTTCCCCTGCGGCACGCCTTCGATGGCTTTCGTCTCCGGCGCCGGCGTGTAGTCCGGCCCGACGACGAAATCGCCGTCCGCATCCACGGGTGGCGTCGCGCCGGGCTTGCCATCGAGCCGCGTGAACTTGGGCGCGCCCGGCGCGTCGAACGGCCGCGTCGGAGGCGTGGGACGATCGGGTTTCTTTTCCTTGTTTTGAGCGAGCGCGGGCAGCGTGAGCGTCGCGAGGCCGAGGCAGATGACGGGACGAAGGAAGCGCATGAGAAGGGGAGCGGAAGGTGGAAACGTGGCGAAGGCCTACTGCGCTCCGACGACGGCGACCATCTCAAAATGCGGGCAGGCGATGCCGGAGAAATCGTCCTGTAGGGAGGGTGAGCGGGCGGCTCGATCCTCGGGATGAAATGGAGTTTCCGCCTGGCTAAGATACTCTTGAGGAAAGAGTTCCGACTTGACAAATGGACCTTCCCGTGGGATTTTCAGGCCAAGGTGAGTGCTCGGAGTCAATTATGCGTAGCTTGAGTCGCGGCAGGCGGGAGATTTTGTCTGATCTTGGTTCGGATATCGTCTCGTGTTTCCGCTTCAGGCCGCCCCGTTCCGTGAAACGCTCGGAACAGACACAATAAACACAATAGCCGGTCGCAGTGGCACGTGTCGTTCAACCGCTCGCAAGGGTAGATCCCGGTTCAAAGTTTCAAGGCCCCGTTCCAAACGAACACAATAAACACAATAATCTGCGCGCGGGAAATGCGTCACCCTTCCACCCGAAACTGCCCAGCCGATTCTCCGCTTTGATCGGCGTCTAATTCTGTCCCATGCTTCCTTTTTCTCTTATGCGACTCCCAGCATTCCGGCCGCTCCTCCATCCACCGTCCCTGCGTTCGTGCTGGGGAAACTTGGTTTATCTCACCCTCCTCATTTGGTGCGCGAGTGCCCTTGGCGCCGGCGCAAAACCGAACGTGCTCATCGTGCTCGTGGATGATGCGGGTTACGGCGATTTTTCGTGCCACGGGAATCCGGTCCTGAAGACGCCGAACATCGACAAGCTGCACGGTGAAAGCGTGCGGTTCACGGATTTCCACGTGTCGCCGATGTGCACGCCGACGCGTGGGCAACTGATGACGGGCAGCGATGCGCTTCGCAATGCGGCCTCCTCGGTCACGGCGGGACGGAGCTTTATCCGGCCGGAAATTCCGACGCTGCCGGAGATGCTGCGCGCGGGTGGGTATCGCACGGGCATCTTTGGCAAATGGCATCTCGGCGATTCCTATCCGCACCGGCCGATGGATCGCGGTTTCGGCACGGCGGTGTGGCTGCGGGGTTGGGGTTTCACGAGCGCGCCGGAGTTTGCGAACACGCTCTTCGACGGCGAGTGTTATCGTGGCGACGTGCGCGGAAAATTCAGCGGCTACATCACCGACTTTTGTTTCGACGAGGCGATGAAATGGATGCGGGAACGCAAGAACGCGAGGGAGCCGTTCTTCTGCTATCTGCCGCTGAACGCGGCGCACGGGCCGTGCATCGTGGCGGAGAAATACAGCGCACCCTTCGGTCCGAAAATGCCGGCGAAGTTTTTTGGCATGATCGCGAATATCGATGAAAACATGGGCCGGCTCGATGCGTTCCTGCGCCAGAGCGGATTGCGGGACGACACCATCGTGATCTTCGCGACCGACAACGGCGGCACGGCGGGGGTGCGCGTCTTCAATGCCGGTCTGCGCGGGCACAAGACAGAATACTACGATGGGGGGCATCGGGTGCCGTGCTTCGTGCGGTGGCCGGCGGGTGGCCTTCGTCCGGCGGGTGATATCGATACGCCGACGGAAGTGCAGGACCTCGCGCCGACGCTGCTTGATTTCTGTGGCGTGGAAACACCGAAGAGCGCGCACTTCGACGGGGCCGATCTCGCCGATGTGATGCGAGGCCGGGCGAAATTACCTGACCGGATGTTTGTCGTGCAGTTCGGCCAGGCGCCGGGGCAGGTAGTGCCGCCGGAGAAGTGGCGCAGTTGCGTGGTGTGGAATCAGTGGCGGCTCGTCCACGGCACGGAGCTTTACGACGTTCGCGCCGACCGGGCGCAGACGCATGACCTTGCGGCGGCGAAGCCGGAGGTCGTGGAAAAGATGCGCGCGCATTACGAAAAATGGTGGGCCGGCATCGAGCCGAAGCTGAACGACTTCATTCCGCTCGCGCTCGGTGCTGGCGAGCAGAATCCCGTCGAGTTGAGCAGCTCGGATTGGCAGGACACCTACGCGGATAATGCCGGCCATATTCGCGACGGCGCCGGTGGTCCTCAGGGTGGGCCTTGGAATGTGGAGGTGCGAACGGCGGGTGAATATGAAATCGCGGTTTCGCGCTGGCCCTTCGCACTGAACCGGTCGCTGACGACTGCTGATCCGGAGGGTGGAAAGGCATTTCCGATCGCAGGCGGCAAGCTCACCATCGCCGGTCAACAACTCACTGCGAAGGCGCAACCCGGCAGCGACCGATTGGTTTTCCAAGCAAAGCTGCCAGCCGGGCGCACGCAACTCCACGCGTGGTTTCAGGACGAAGCCGGACGCGATCTGTGCGGCGCGTATTACGCGCTGATCAAGCGTCGCTGATCCCAGCGCTGAAGCGCTAAGCTGTTTTCACCTGACCCTCCCGGGTTTGTTTTTTGTCAACTAATCGGATAAGCGTAAGCTATTCCTGGGGTGCGATTGCAGGTAAGGAAGGCCCTATGTTTGATCGCATTGTCATCGCAATCGCCACCATCTGCCTGACAGGCTGCGCGAACGCTTCCAGTGAGGCGCGTCCGAAGCAGACAGGTTTGGCGTCCTGGTATGGGAAGGAATGCCGAAAAACCGCGAGCGGGGAACGCTACGACCCCAGTTCGATGACCGCCGCGCATCGCACGCTGCCCTTTGGCACGAAGGTCCGTGTGACCACGATCAAGACGCAGCGCAGCGTAGTCTTGCGAATCAACAATCGCGGCCCGTTTCGGAAAGGCCGGATCATCGACGTCAGCCGTGCCGCCGCTCAGCAACTTGGCATGACCGGCTCGGGAATCGCGCGGGTCGAAGTTGAAGTGCTCGAACACCCCGGATCGAAAACCAAACCTCAGGTAGTGGCTGCGGAATAGTTCGACCGCGGCGGCGATTACGGCAGCGGGTCGGGGCGCGCGGCGGTGAGGAGGCGATACCACTCTTCGCGCGTGAGCGCGAGGTCGCAGGCTTTGGCCGCGGTGCGGATGCGTTCGGGGCGGATGCTGCCGACGATCGGGACGATGCCGGACGGGTGGCGGAGGAGCCACGCGAGGGCGATAACGTCGCGCGTGGTGCTGTGTGCCTTGGTGATGGCGTCGATGGTGCTGAGCAGGTTGGCGACGGTATACTTCTGCTGATGGCCGAGGATGTCGCTGGCGCCGTCGGCGAGAAGGCCGCCGCCGAGCGGGCTCCAGGCGAGGGGAACGATCTGCTTTTCCTGGCACTGGTCGAGCGTGCCGTCGGAGAAGGGCGCGAGCTGGCAGAGGCTGATCTCGATCTGGTTCACGACGAGCGGTTGCGACCAGGCGGATTGGAGGAGCGAGAGCTGCGAGGGGGAGAAATTGCTCACACCGAAGGTGCGCACCTTGCCCGCGCGATGGAGTTGATCGAAGGCGGTGGCGACTTCGCGCGCGTCCATCAGCCAGTCGGGGCGGTGCAGTTGATAGACATCGATGCAATCGACGCCGAGCCGGCGGAGCGAGCCTTCGCACTGGCGCACGATGTAGTCGCGCGAGAAGTCATAGCGATAGGGGGCGTCGGGCAGGGGATCGCCGCTTTTGCGGATGCCACATTTGCTGGCGATGACGATCTTCTCCCGGACGCCGGGCATCTCGGCGAGGACGCGGCCAAAGGCTTCTTCCGCGTGCCCGTCGCAGTAAATGTCGGCGTGATCGAAAAGGGTGTAACCGGCGTCGAGCGCGGCTTCGACAGCGGCGCGAGCGGTCTGGAGATCGGTGGCGGGGTCGTTGGTGCGGGCGATGCGCCAGCAGCCATAGGCGAGGCGGCTGGTGCGGAGATCGCTGCGACCGAGGGAGAGGGTTTGCATCGGTGGCAGCGTGCGTGAGGCGATCCAGTTCTGCCAAGCGTCAACTGCCGGCTCTTTCTCTCGCCCCCGAGTGATGAGAGAAAGAGGAAAAACGGGGCTCTACTTCTTCACCGGGGTGAACTTCACCTGATCGAACTTCGCCGTGACCTGCTGGTCTTCCTTGTGGCTGGTGACGGCGAGGCCGATGAAGGCGTTGCCTTTGAAGCCTTCGAGTTTGGTCGAGCCGGTTTCTTCCCACGTGGTGCCATCGAGCGAGCGGAACGAGGTGATGGTCTCACCCGCGCGGACGAGCTTCAGCCAGCAAGGCAGCTTCTCGAGCGGCTTGCGGGTGTCGGTCATGCCGGTGTTCTTTTTGAGGCGTTGCGCGTGGTCGGTGGTGTTGACGACGGGCTTGGGCGGGTTACCGACAGGATTGGCAATGGCAAGCGCGGCGACACAGGCATCGTCGGAAGCGAGGCCGGTGCGAATCATGATTCCTACCTTGGTGGTGGACTGGAGATTGCCGATCTCGACGAGGCGAGCGGAGATTTCAAAATCGCCGCCGACCTGCCGCCAGGCGAAGGCGAACTGATCGGAGTTGCCCCAAATGTCGCGGCTGGAGTTGTGGATGGTGTAAACGCCATCCTTGAACTCGAACGTCCCGCGCTGCGGACCGCTGATGAGAGAGCCGAAATATTCGCCGATGGCGTAGGCCTGGCGATCGAAGCGCCACTGGAATTCCGGCTGCTCGACATCGGCGCGGGCGAGAATCGGCACGCCGTTTTCTTTTTTGTTCGATTCGGGCGCGAGCACGAGGTTGCTGGCTTCGCTCTGCAGCTTGAACCAGCCGTCGTTCTTGGAAATGACGTGCCACTTCTGCGAAGCCAGGTTTTTGTCGGGGGCCTGCACGACGACGGAGTTCTCGACGGTGCCGTCGCCTTCGACGGTGAGCAACTTGCCGCTGTGCAGCGCCGCGAGCTTCACGGTGTCCGGGCCGACGCCGATTACCTTCCACCATTGATGCGTCGCGCCACCACCGTCCGTGATCTTGGCCTTGGCATTGTCGGCGCCATCGTGATTCGGGATCTCGATGACTTTTCCGTGGGCGCGATTGGCGAGGCGGAAGATGCCCGAACCAGGCGGCCGGGAAATTTCCCCCTTATATTTGTCGATTTCCTCGCGGTATTTGTTGATGGCGTCGTCGGCGCGCTTGCTGAAGGCCGGGTCGATCTTGCGCAAACTGTCGGCCGCCGAGTAGCGCTCGGAAGGCATCCCGGCGGAATTGAGACGGGCTACCCCGATCTGGAATGCGGTCTCTTTTTCGATGAAGGTGACGGCCACCGGCTTCAGTTGTGCAATCCACTCGGCCGTGTCTTTGGGTTCAGCCGCCCGGAATTTCTTGAACATGGTCATGGCGTCGTCGGTCTTGCCGAAGCGCCAGTTGTGAAGCGCGTAGAGGAGCAGGGCGGCGTCTTCGTGGCCGCTGGTGTCGAGACGGTTGGCCAGTTCGGTCGAAACCGGACGTGTGTCGGCGAGGCGGCTGCCGATGTCGGTGAGCAGGTCGCTCATCTCCTTGTCCTTCACCGCTGCGGCGGTATCGCCGATGTGGTTGAAGATGTTACGGGCCTCATTGCCTTTGCCTGCGACGAGCATGCTCGCGCCGGTGAAGATCTGAGCCCAGGCGCGGTCGGCGGGAGAAAGCGCCGGGTTCTGGGCCGCTTTGGCGAAGATATCGGCGGCCTCCTTTTTGCCGGTCGCGAGCGCTTCGAGCCCATTTTGAAGCGGTTCGTAACGCGCACCAGTGCGAACGGATGCCCGCGGCACGGCCTTCGGCTGACCGGAATGGCGCCAGTAATTGATTCCGAAGGCGAGTCCGATGACGAGCACCACGGCAGCGAGCCCGAGGAAAACCCAGGTGTAGCGGCGCTGATCTTCTTCGGTCTCCAGCGCGACGCGGGTGCGAACGGCGGTTGCCCCGCCCCGATGGTGAAGCTGAGAGAGGGCGTAATCGAAGCTGTCGATCAATTCATCGTAGCTCTGGAACCGCTGATTTGGGTCCTTGTTGAGCATCCGGTTGATGATGTGCGCGGTGCCGTTGGAGACCCACGGGGCAAACGACTGCAAGCTCACCTGCTGGCTCTTGAGATGCTTGAGCGCGACGAGCGAGGCGTTCTCCGCCTCGAAGGGCGGGCGCCCGGCGAGGGCGTGGAAAAGCGTGCCGCCAAGTGAATACATGTCGCTGCGAAAGTCCTCCGGCTGCTGGTCGAGCTTCTCGGGGGCCACATAGTAAGGCGTGCCCCAGATCTCGCCGCGCACGCTTTCCTCCTGCTCCTGGAAGACGGCCAGGCCGAAGTCCACGATCTTGGCAGTGTGCGCGTCGGCGAAAAGGATGTTGCCCGGCTTTACGTCGCGATGAATCAGGCCATGCTGCTGGGCCGCGCGCAGACCGCGGGCGGCCTGCATGCCGATCTCGAGCACCTGTGCCTCGGCCACGCGGCCCTGGAGCGCGATCAGGTTGTCGAGCGAACCTTTGTCCACCAGCTCCATGACGAGGTAGAAGCGGCCACGGTCCACGCCGGTGCCATAGACGCGCACGACGTTGGGGTCGTTCACTGCCGCGGTGATGGCAGCTTCGGTTTCGAGCTGGGTGATGAGCTGGCGGTCGGCGCTCTGGTCCTTGCGCAGGAGTTTGATGGCGACGTGGCGGTCAAGGCTCGGATCGTAGGCTTTATAGACGACGCCCATGCCGCCGCGACCGGCGATTTCGGTGATGACGTAGTGGGCGATCTGTCCGCGCACGAGCATCTCGGTGCCGCACTGCGGACAGGCAATCCGCTCGAGCGGTTCGCGATCGGAAATGTCCAGCACGGCCTCACAATTCGGGCAGGCTTGAAGGGTGGGATCAGGGGGCTGGTTGGACCCGCCGTTGGGGTTGAGGTCGATGTTCTGGGAGTCGGACAGGGAAGTCATCGGGAAGAGCTACAGAATTGATGAAGCAGGGGCCGTGCGCGGACAAGGCCTCATAAAAGTTTTTGCGATGGCCGAAGGGGCTATCGGTGAGGATTTCAAGTTTGGCTTTACGTAGTAGTTACGGCTGCCGAAGTTGTTTTGGATGCACTCCTAGCGAAAGGCGGGCGTGGCTGAGGGAGTCGGCGCTGGCGCTGGGGGTGGGGTAGCAGGAGATGTAGCCGGAGCCGGAGTGGCGTTGAGTAACTTTTCGGCGCGGGGGGTGAGCGCTGGGTCGAGGGCGCGAAGCTGGACGGAGAGGCTGTTGTGCCGCCCGAGGTCGGTGGTCCGGCTGTATTCGCTCGCGAGTGATTCGAATTTCGCCAGCTTTTGCACGAAGGCGGTGGCCAGAGGCTTGAGCTGTTCCAGCCACGCGGTGGAGCCCTCGGGGGAGGAGGAGGTGAATTTTTTCAGGAAGTCGCGGCCTGTTTCCGGCTGACCATGCTGCCAGTTGTGCAGCCCGTAGAGCAACAAGGCGGCGGCTTCGTGCGTATGGTCGTCCAGCTTCGCGGCTTCGCTGATTGAAACGGGAGCGGGCTCTTTGAGCTGGGTGGACAATTTAGCGAGGAAGGCTCTCGCATTTTGATCCTTCATGTTCTGCGCGAGCGGGGGCACGGCCGCGAAGGCGATCCGGGCTTGATCCGTCTGTCTCTGCGAAAGCCAGGCGGCGCCTTCGATCAGTTGCGCCCAGGCGCGATCGACCGGCGCGAGCTTTTCGTTGCTGGCGATGGCGTGAAACGCCTGCGGAGCTCGCACCTTCTGCGCGGCGAGTGCACCGAGCAGATCGCGCGGCATGCCGGCCGGTGGGGCGAGGCGTTCGGCGAGCACGTCGCGCTCCGCGACCGGCTTCGGCCGCAGCAGGAAATATCCTCCCACCAGGGTGGCCAGCGCAGCCACGGCCAGCGCGATCACTACGCTCGACCACCGGCGCTCATCCTCGGACGACTCCATTACCACGCGGGTGCGCACCGGGGTTTTCGGGTCGCGATGGATGAGCTGCTCGTAGGCGTATTCGAGACTCTCGATCAGCTCATCGTAGCTTTCGAAGCGCTGCGAGGGTTCCTTCGCCAGCATGCGGTTGATGATCCGGGCGGTGGCGTTGGAAACCCACGGGGCAAAAGCCTGCAACGACACGGGCTGGCTCTTCAGGTGCTTGAGCACGATCAGGTTTGCATCTTCGGCATCGAACGGCGGACGGTCTGCGAGCGCGTGGAAAAGCGTGCCGCCGAGCGAGTAGATGTCGCTCCGGAAATCCTCCGGTTTGAAGTCGAGCTTCTCCGGCGCCACGTAGTGCGGCGTGCCCCAGATTTCTCCGCGCACCCGCTCTTCGTCGCGCTGAAAAACGGCGAGGCCGAAATCGACGATCTTCGAAGTGCGGGCGTCGGAGAAGAGGATGTTTCCCGGTTTCACGTCGCGATGAATCAACCCCGCCTTGTTCGCCGCGCGCAACCCCTTGGCCGTCTGGATGCCAATCTGCAGGACCTGCTCCTCGGCGATCTTCCCCTGGATATCCATCAGGTCCTGGAGCGAGCCTTTTTCCACCAGCTCCATGACGATGTAAAAGCGGCCGCGATCGCTGCCGGTGGCATACACACGCACCACGTTCGGGTCGGCGACCGTGGCGGTGATGGCGGCTTCCATTTCGAGCTGCTCGAGGTAGCTGGCGTCGTCGCTGCGATCCTTGCGCAGCAGTTTGAGCGCGATTTCCCGGTCGAGGCTGGGATCGTAGGCTTTATACACGACGCCCATGCCGCCGCGCCCGGCGACGCCATCGATACGGAAAGGCCCGACCTCCCCGCGGACCTGAAATGGCGCACGGCATTGCGTGCACTGGATCATGTCCAGCGGTTCATAAATGGTGATATCCAGCAACGCCTCGCAGGCCGGACAGGCTTGCAAGGGCGAGCCCGGCGGCAAGACCGGCCTGGTGGAGTTCAGGCCGATAGTCTGCGAGTCGGAGGGGAGAGTCATCAGCGCGCGCTGGGTCTCGGCATGGAGCAATTGTCGTGCGAATCCTGCATTTTTGTTACGGAGAAGCGTCGAGGAAGCCACGGAGTTCTGTTATCTTCCTGATCGATCAAGCGGCCGACGGAGGGGAAGAAGAAGCTGATGAAGAAGGAGAAGGAGATTTTCGGGCCGATGCTGTATGAGTCCGCCCCATGTCCGAGTCGCGCCTTCTCACTGTGCCTCCTGAAGCCCACGGGCAGCGGCTCGATCATTTTCTGGTCGCGCAGTTGCCCGACCTGTCGCGTGCGCGGTTGCAGGCCCTGGCGAAAAGCGGCCACATCACCGTCAATTCCGAGCCACCCGCCAAGCCGGGCGTGAAGCTGCGCGCCGGAGATCAACTCTGCGTCACCGAGCCGCCGCCGGAACCGGCCGAAGTGATCGCGCAGGACATCCCGCTCTCGGTGCTCTACGAGGACGACGACCTCATCGTCATCGATAAACCTGCCGGGCTCGTCGTCCACCCGGCGGCGGGAAATCCCGACGGCACGCTGGTGAATGCACTGCTGCACCACTGCGAGGAACTCAGCGGAGTGGGCGGAGTGGAACGGCCGGGGATCGTCCACCGGCTCGACAAGGAAACCAGCGGTTGCCTCGTGGCGGCGAAAAACGATCTCGCGCACCGTGCGCTGGTCGAGCAGTTCGCCGGGCGCGAGATCGTGAAGACGTATCTCGCGCTGGCCTCGGGCAAGTTCCGCTGGAAGAGCGGGGAAATCAAAGAGCCGATTGGGCGCCATCGCACCAACCGGCAAAAGATGGCCATCGACGAACGCGGCAAACCCGCGCACACGAGCTGGCGCGTGTTGATGGAACTGCCCTGCGGCACGCTCGTCGAATGTGCCCTGCATACCGGACGCACGCATCAGATTCGCGTGCACCTGAAACACCTTGGCCATCCCATCCTCGGCGACGAGACCTACGGCAAACGCGGGGATTTCTCTCGCCAGATGCTCCATGCGTGGCGGCTTGGCTTCGCCCATCCCCGCACCGGCAAAATGTTGAATTTCGAGTCGCCCATCCCGCCCGACTTCCGCGATGCTGGTGTCCCCGCCCAACTGTCCTGACCTTCCATGAGCGACGCTCTCGATTACGTTCACGCCACGCTCCAATCCCTGCACGATTCCGGGGCGAAGCTCCGCGCGCCGCGCGAGGCGCTCGAACGCCTGCGCCAGACGCGCGCCGCCGCTCCGTCCAAGGCTGCCGTGGCTTCCGCTCGTCCCGCCCCCGCGCCCGCGAAAACGGCCTCGCCGACTCCCGCTCCCTTGGCGCCTGCGCCAGTGGTGAAAACACCCGCCGCGCCGCTTGCGCCCCTCGTTCGCCTCGCTCCCGCGACCGGTTCGAAGGCCGAGCGTCTCGAAGCCATCCGCGGCCCGATTCTCGCCTGCACGAAATGTCCGAACCTCGTCGCCCGCCGCACGCAGGTCGTCTTTGGTGTGGGCAATCCCGAAGCTGAGCTGATGTTCGTCGGCGAAGCGCCCGGGGAAGACGAAGACAAGCAGGGCGAACCGTTTGTCGGTCGCGCGGGTGAATTGCTCACCAAGATCATCAAGGCCATGGGCTTCGAGCGCGAGGACATCTACATCGGCAACGTCCTCAAGTGCCGGCCCGACATGCCACCTGGCGTCCCCGGCAACCGCAAGCCGCGCCCAGACGAAATGCAGACCTGCCTGCCGTATCTGCGCGAGCAGATCGAGATCATCCAGCCGCGTGCCCTCGTCGCTCTCGGTGCCACCGCCCTCGAAGGCCTCACCGGCGAACAGATCCCCGTCGGTCGCGCCCGGGGGCGTTGGATGGAATTCCAAGGCATCCCGCTCATGGTGACCTACCACCCGGCTTACCTCCTGCGAAACCAGTCGCTCACCGAGAAGCGCAAGGTCTGGGAAGACATGCTCCTCGTCCTCGAACAGCTCGGGAAACCGATCAGCGAAAAGCAGCGCGGTTACTTCCTGCGCGGGTGAGTCAGCCGGCACGCCGGACTCACATTGGGTTTTCAAAGAACAAAGAAGGTCGGATTTGATCGGGATCAGGCTGGATTTTTACTTTGTAGCTCAGCTCTCCTGAGCCGAGACTTTCGGCGGGCGAGAACGCATGGAAACTCGGCTCTGGAGAGTCTCGCGAAGTTCAACTTCGCCGACGAGGGGGGCTCAGCAACTTGGGAACCAGCAAGAGGGAGTTGGAAGTTGGGGGACGGGATCGCGGTGCCAACTTCGCAATTTAGTGTGTTGATTGTGTCTGTTTCGGGTGCCGGGCAGGCAGTCCTTTCAGAGGCGCGGGGTGAAGGAACGCTGAAAAAGTAGCGACGGGTTATTGTGTCTGTTGTCGCCATGCAGGGTCGCATCGGGGCGGATTTTCTCTGTCAGACGATGAGGTCCGTGGGCTGCTCGCCTCCCCCACCGATTCACAAAGGGCCACATTTTCATGATCGCTTTTTATCGTCCTCCCCGACCGGGCAGGCAAACGCTCCATTCCGTCCATTCGCTCGGTGCTCGGTATTTTGCTTCAGTGCGGTTCCAGTGAGCCGCCAGACGTTCCGGGCTGCAGCTTCCCCCAGCTCGCGCAGGAGCTGGTAGTGGATGAGGCGAAGCGTATCGGCCGCGAGCTGGCGGGCGCTTTGCAACTCACGGGTAACGGCGCTCAGGAAGATGACCGGCAGGGAAGGCTCCCCGCCCGCGTGTTCAACCACACGCTGGGCAGGGGAGGCGAGCTTTTTCCGGGAAAGCGGGGCTGTCTTACGACACGAGCGTGAGCGAGCAAAGCTCATGCGGGCCAGCGGCGGCACGATTGTGACCGTCGCCGCCGCGCCATTATTTCCTGCGGTAACGCCGGGTCATCGCGCCCAGCAGCATCGCGCCGAGCAAGACCCCCGTGGTCGGTTCCGGAATCGCGACGATCTCATAGTGCGTCGCGTCGGCTTGGAGCGCGAGGTAACCCGTCACACCGTTGAACGACACGTCGGCGAAATGGTAGGCTGTCGTGAAGGCGTTCGGATTCGCGCCGGTGAAGAGGAGCCGGTCGCTCGATGCACCGCCAAGTTGGTTAGGCGTTCCGCTCCAATTGAGAATCGCGAGTTTGATCCCCGTGGTGTGCGCGCCGACGCCAGTGAAGAAAAGCGAGTCGCCACTCCCGTTGCCAAAGTCGATCGTCGAGTTCGCCAGCGTGAGGCTGAAGTTGCCCAGCGTCTCGGTGCCGCTGGTCAGCCCTTCCATGCTGAGCGTGCCGCCGCTGAGCGTGAGCGGGATGGTGTCGGTGATGCGGTTGAGCGCCGCCGTGCCTGCCAGCAGCAGCACGCCGCCAGTCTCGACCGTGATCCCCGAACTGCCGCTGATCGCGCTGGCGATCGACAGTTTCAGCGTGCCTTCCGAGACGAGGGCCGATCCGGTGAACGCCTTCGATGACCCCAGCGTGAGCGTGCCGAGGCCGGCTTTCTCGAAGGTCCCGCTGCCCGTGATGGCGCCAGTAAGCGTGAGTTCGGTGGCGGCGAGGTCGATTTGAAAAACTCCGCCCCCACTGGTGGCCAGCGTGAACGGTTTGCTGCTGCTCGTGGATCCGCCGGTGTATTCGAGCGTGCCGGTGAGCGAGGCCGCGCCCAGCGCGACGGCCGTGGCACCGTTGCCGAGCGGGCCGGGGGAACTGGCGCTGTTGAAGGTGGGAACCGAGAGCGTGCCGCTCTGCACCGCGAGCGCGCCGGTGAAGGTGTTCGTGCCACTCAGCGTCCAGGTGCCGTTGCCGGTTTTGGTGACAGTGTGTGCTCCGGTGCCGATGACGCTGGCGATGGCGCCGTCGCCGGCCCCGGTGAGCGTCAGATTAAACGCGTCGTTGATGATGCCCGTGTTCGTGAGGCTGAGGCTGCCGGCGTCGGAGGAGATGGTGCTGGCCGCCGCGAGCGAGAGCAGACCGGCGAAGGTGTTCGTGCCGCTCACATTTTCCAAAGCGCCCGTGGCACCGCTCGCCCCGGCGCCGCTGATCGTGAGCGTCTCCGCGCCGATCGCGAGGCCGCCCTCGATCTGCAATGTCGCGCCATTCGAAACCGTGGTGGCGCCCGCCGTCGTGCCAAGCGCGCTCGCGTTCTGGATGTTCAAGATCCCGCCGCTGATCGTCGTCGCGCCGGTATAGGTATTCGCGCCGTTCAGCGTCCAGGTGCTCGTGCCCGATTTGGCCAGTGTGCCGCTGGTCGTGCCGATGATGCTCGCGATCATGCCATGGCCGCCGTCGCCTCCCAGCGTGAGCCCAAAGGTCGGCCCGGTGATCGTGCCGGGATTGGTGATGTTGAAGTTGCCGGCGACCGCCGCGATCGTGCTCGCCGCGGAGAGGGTCAGCACGCCGCCGAACGTTTGGTCGCCGAGTGAGCCATCACCGGCCAGCGCGCCTTTCGCTCCGTTCGGCGTGTCGCCCGCGCCCGCGATGGTGATCGCTTCGTCACCGATGGACGCGCCTTGGAGATACAAAGTCGCACCGCTGGTGACGGTGGTTCCCGCCGCCGTCGTGCCGAGGCCAGCCGCACCGGAGACGATCAGCGTTCCATCGCTCACATTGGTGGCGCCGCTGTAGCTGGTCGTGCCAAACAAGCCCTGGATTCCTGAGCCGCTTTTTGTCAGCGCCACGGTGCCGGTCGTGGCATTGGCATGGTCGGTAATTCCGCCATAATAGGCCGCGCCCGAGCCTCCGTTGATCGTGAGCGTCGAAGCGCCGCCACCGTTGTTGAGAACGGTCCCCGAGCTTCCGCTGAGCGAACCGATCGTCTGCGAGGTGCCGTTCAGATCAAACGTCCCTCCCTGCATCGTGAGTGAACTAGTCGTCGCGCCGGGCCGGCCGGAGCCAGAGAGGCGTAGGGTGCCGGAGTAAACCGTCGTGCCACCGCTGTAAGTATTCACGCCCCCGAGCGTCAGCGTGCCCGGGCCACTTTTGAGCAAGGCCGCACTCGTGCCCGAGATCAGTCCACCGAGCGTGAGTTCCGTCGCGGCCGAGTCGATGACAAACAAGCCGCCGCTGGAGAGCGCAAACGGCTTCGTGCTGCTCGCGGTGCCGCCGGTGTATTCGAAGTAGGCGGCCTCGCCGTTGCTGCCGAGCGTCACGGCCGTGGCGCTGTTGCCGAGCGGACCGGCGGTGCTCGCGTTGTTGACCGTCGGCACGATCAGCCTGGCTCCGCCGTCAACCTTGAGCGCACCGGTAAACGTGTTTGCGCCGCTCAGGGTCCACTTGGCTGTGTCCGTGATCGTCACGCTGCCGGTCGTGCTGATGACGCGCGTGATCGAGCCACTGCCCAGACCTCCGAGCGTGAGCGCTACGGCGCCGCCGCTGATCGGGTTCGCGCCATCGATCGCGAGGGTGCCGTCGTAGACGTAGATCTTCGCGGCAGCAGTCAGCGCGAGCGGCCCGGAAATGGTGCATGTGCCGCTGGTTTCGAGTGCGCCATCCGTGAGCGCGCCGTAGCCGGTGAGCGTCACGCCCGATCCGGCGATGGAGACCGACTCGCCGGTGAGATTGACCCCGGACAAATAGAGCGTCGCCCCGCTGGCGACCGTAGTCGCGCCCGTGGTATTGCCGAGCGTGCCGTTTCCCGAAAGGTAGATCGTGCCACTGGAGATCGTCGTCGCACCGCTGTAGGTGTTCGCATTGGTCAGGCTCAGGTCGCCATTGCCGGACTTTGCCAGCGCGACGACGCCTGCGCCGCCGTTGTCGTTGTCCGCGATTACGCCGTTGAAGACCGAGCCCGAACTTACCGTCAGAATTCCACCGGAGAACGTATAGCCGGTGAAAGTGTTGGTCACCGTCGAGGTGCCGCTTCCGTTGTTGACGATTCGCCCGGCGATATCGCTGATCAGCCCGGCGGCCGTGATTGATTTGCCATTGAGATCGAGGCGGCCCCCAGAGAGGAAAAGGTCGCCGCCGCTCGCCGCGAACGTGCCGGTGCCCGAGAGGCGCACCGTCCCGGCATCGATCTCGAGCCCGCTGTGCGTATTCGCCGCCGCAAGGATCAGCGTGCCGGGGCCGTCCTTGAGGAGCGTCCCGCCACTCACCACCCCGGAGAGCGTCAGGTCCGCGGCCGCATCCGCGACCTTCACGGTGCTGTAGTAGCCGGCCTCGATCGCCAGCTTCTTCGTGCTGCTCGTGGAGGCGCCGGTGTATTGCAGCGAACTGTAAGGCGACAGCGTCACCGCCGCGGTCGAATTGCCGAGCGGGCCGGCGGCGCTTTGGTTGTTGAAAACCGGCACGGAAAGCGTGCCCGCCACCGTCAGCGCACCGGCGAACGTATTCGTGCCGCTGAGCGTCGTCCTGCCGTTGATCGTGACCGCGATCGTGCCGCTGCCGCCGCCGATCGCGCCGCTGATCGTGGTGGTTCCGGCGCCGCCGATCGTGAGCGTCTTGGTGCCCGTCGTCGAACCACCACCGATGTTCCCCGCCACCGTCAGCGCTTTGGTCAGGCTGTTGTTGGTGAAAGTGTAGCCCGCCGAGGTCGACGCATTGCCGAGATTGATCGTCGCATTGAACAACTCGTCGTGTCCCGCCGCCGCGTTCATCGTCACCGCGCCACCGTTGGCCAGCGTCAGCGTCTGGCTGCCCGCCACGCCCGAGCCGATCGTGTAGGCCGCTGCGTTTGCGGTGTCGAAAAGGATCGTATTGATCGTCACCCCCGCGACCGAAATCGTCGTGTTCCCGTTGCCCGCACCATTGAACGTAGCCGTGTCGGTCGCGCCCGGCGTCCCATTCGGGCTCCAGTTTGTCGTCGTGGACCAGTTCGAATCGGTCACCCCCGTCCAGACGAGAGAAGCCGCAAGCGCCAACCTCGAGATGGATGCGCTGGCCAGCACAAACACGAGCACGCGATAAAGCTTTGTCATTCGCATGGGTCGATTCACCCCGAGGGTAGCAAAACGTGCCCCGCCAGAAAGCAATTTCTCCCGCCCACGAGTGCGGGCTTGGAAGCGCGCGCTGTGTGGCGATGCTGGCAGCGTGAAGATCTTCGCTTTCCTCCTCGCGACCTTTTCGGCCTTCGCCGCCGAGCGCCCGAATATTGTCTTCCTCCTCGCCGACGACATGAGGCCGGATGCGGTTGGCGCCTTTGGGCAGCCGGTGGTGCAGACGCCGAATCTCGATGCGCTGGCGCGGGAGGGAACGGTCTTTCCGCGGGCGATCGTGGGTTATCCGATCTGCCACGTGAGCCGGGCGGAGATTTTCACCGGGCGCTGCGCGTTTCAGACCGGGGTGCAGTATCGCGGCAGCCGCATCGATCCAGGAAATGCGCTCTTGGCGGAGACCTTGCGGCAAGCGGGGTATCGCACGGGGTTTTCCGGCAAGTGGCACAACGATGGGCAGCCGAAGCAGCGCGGATTCGAGACGACGAGCGGGCTGTTCTCCAGCGGCGGCGGAAAAGGACGCGGCGCGGAAATGCCCGATCACGCCGGGCGACCGGCGACGGGTTATACCGGGTGGACGTTCAAGACCGACGACGGGAAACCGGAGCCGGAGAAGGGGACCGGGCTGACGCCGGACACGGATCGATTCATCGCCGACGGAGCGATCGAACTCATTCGCCGGAAAAGGGAGGGGCCGTTTTTTCTCCAGGTGAGTTTTACCGGGCCGCACGATCCGCGCATCTGGCCGCGCGGCTACGAACATCGCTACGA
Organism: Chthoniobacteraceae bacterium; assembly: GCA_044226525.1. Classification (GTDB taxonomy): domain Bacteria; phylum Verrucomicrobiota; class Verrucomicrobiia; order Chthoniobacterales; family Chthoniobacteraceae; genus VFJQ01. The sequence continues at coordinate 131,775 of JBGAGV010000023.1, forward strand.
TCCGGCGAAGATTGCGCTGCCGAAGAATTTCGCGCCGGAGCATCCGTTCGACCACGGCAATGCGCGCGGTCGCGATGAGGTGCTGCTCAAAATTCCGCGCGACCCGGAGGAAGTGCGTGCGGAGTTGGCAGCGTATCTGGCGGTCATCGCGAATCTCGACGAGCAGGTGGGGCGAATTGTGGTGGCGCTACGGGAGGCTGGCGTGTGGGAAAACACCGTGCTCATTTTCTCCAGCGATCACGGTCTCGCGCTGGGCAGTCACGGGCTGACGGGGAAGCAGAACATGTATGAACACACCGTCGGCGTGCCGCTCATCCTGCGCGGTCCGGGCATCCCGCGCGGGCACCGGTCGAAGGCGCAGTGTTATCTGCGCGATCTTTTCCCGACGACCTGCGATCTCGCCAGCGTGCCGATTCCGCCCTCGGTGCAGAGCCGCAGCCTGCTGCCGGTCTTGAAGGGCGGGGCGGGGGAGCCGGAAGTGTTCGCGTGTTTCACCGACACGCAGCGGATGATCCGCGACGAACGCTGGAAACTCATCTGGTATCCGAAGCTGCCGCGTTGCCAGCTCTTCGATCTCGAGAGCGACCCGGACGAGATGCACGACCTGTCCGCCGATGCGAAGCAAACGGCTCGCGTCGCCGCGATGAAAGCGAAACTCGAAGCGTGGCTGAGAGAAAACGGCGATCCACTCTTCCCGTGACGGCAACCAACCCTGCGCGCGTTACGGCGATGCTTGAACATCGCGCCGGGCGCGGCGAAAGACATCGATCCATGTCTGATTCCTCACTCCTTTCCACGAAGCCGATCTCTCCCCGCGACCGCCTCATCTTCGCCCTCGATGTGCCGAGCATCGATGAGGGCCGAGCATGGGTCGAGCGCCTGGGCGATGCGGTGACCTTCTATAAACTCGGCCTCGAGTTTTGCATGGGCGGGCAATACTTCGAGCTGCTCGAAGAACTCGTGGCGAAAGGGAAGAAAGTCTTTGCCGACCTGAAGTTTTCCGATGTGCCTGCGACGGTCAGCGGCGCGGTGGGGAACCTCGCACGTAGTGGCGCGTATTGCTGCACGCTGCACGGCACGAGTTGTGTCTATCGCGAAGTCGTGAAAGTGCGTGGGGCGATGAAACTGCTCGCGGTGACGGTGCTGACCAGTTGCGGCCCGGAAGACGTGGCCGAGATGGGCTGGAGCGGAGCGGTGGAAGACCTCGTGTCGCTGCGCGCGCGGAAGGCGATCGAGGCGGGAATCGACGGTCTCATCTGCTCTGGCCAGGAAGCCGCGCGGCTGCGCCGCGAGCTCGGCCCCGAACCGCTCATCATCACGCCCGGCATCCGTGTCGCGTCGGAAAAAGGGAGCGACGATCAAAAACGCACCATGACGCTGGCCGAAGCGTTCCATGCCGGCGCCGATCACATCGTCGTCGGTCGCCCGATTCGCAAAGCCACCGACCCCCGCGCCGCCGCCGAGGCGATGCAGGCCGAAATCGCCGCCATCTTCAAGTAGCGACCTCGCCTCTCACGGTGCTCCGCCCATGGACCGCTACCAAAGTGTTACGTCGCTCGGATTGGCATTTTCAGGGCGATCACTGAGGACGTTCCCTGATTGCATGACGGTGAATCGCTATCCGCCCAAGCTTCAGGCCGTGATCGACCTCTTTGCCTCGTTTTCGGAGGAGGAGCGGCGGGAAAACCTCGTTGCCTTCGCCGAGCGGGCCAAAAAGCACGAACCGAAGGCGGGGGAGACGTTTTCTCTGGAGGATGTCCGCAAGGATGAGGAGTGCACCGATACGGTGGGCGTGTTTTTGCGGGTCGATGCGGAGCGGCGGGTCCAGTTCAAGGTGACGTTGGGAAAGAAAGTCCAGACGCTGACCAAAGCCATGACCTCCATTTTGTGTCAGGGGCTGAGCGGATGCACCCTTGAAGAAGTCCTTGACCTTCCCAGTGACTTTGTGTCTCAGGTAATCGGAAGTCAGTTGGTGAGGATTCGCTCACAGACCGTCTATTACGTTCTCACAAGGATGAAAACCGCCTGCAAAGTTCTTCGCGACCGGCTGCGAGCCGAGGCCTGAACGTCCCCTCGTCGCCTGATGTCGCTCACCCAGAACCCCGACCTCGCAATCGATCTTGGCACCGCGATGGCCCGCGTGGGCGTGGAGCGTGCGCTCGGCTTTGCGGAGGCTCCGGCGCGGGTAGGGGCGACTCCGGCTGTGAAGGCTGGCGCGGTAGTGGAAGTGGAGATGGCCTCGGAAATCCTGCGGCACCTCTTCAGGCGCTTTCAGAAATTTGGCTGGCGTGGGGCGCGCGCCCTGGCCTGCGCTCCCAGCGATGCCACGGAAGCGGAAGTGGCTGCGCTGGAGGTGGCCGTGCGTGGGGCGGGAGCCGATGAAGTTTTTGTGGTGCCGGAGCCGCTCGCCGCAGCGATCGGGGCCGGGGCGGATGTGGGAGATCAACGTGCCTCGATGGTGATCGATTTTGGCGAAGGCGTGATGGACTGCGCGGTGATGGCCGACGGCTACATCGAAGCCAGCGTCGCTGTCCGCGGTGGCTGCTGTGCTTTGCGCGTGCAGGTATCGGAAGCCGTCAAGCGCGAGACCGGTTTCATTCTCGCTGAGCCGGAAGCCGAGCGGCTCATCCGCCACGTCGGCATGAGGGCCAGCGGTCGCCGGATGAAGGACATCGTCGTAGCTCAGGCTCTTTCGGTCAATTCGACGCTTCCGCGCCGGCAGGCGGTTCCAGCGAATGTCATTGCCGACGCCATCGAGACTGGCGTCGGTGAAGCGATCGAGGCCACGGCCACTTTTATCGCCACCATCGATCAAAGCCGCCTCGCCGAATTGGTCGAAACGGGGGTGATCATCACCGGTGGCGGCGCGCTCATTCCCGGGGTGCCCACCCGCTTTGGTGAACGTCTCGGCCTTCCCATCGTGGTCGCACCTGCCCCGCTGGATTCGGTCATCAACGGTGCTCGCGAAATGCTCTCCGTCGCCGCTCAGGCGGACGTCTGGCGCCGCGGCTGAGTTTCACTGGTCGTCGTCCAGGTCGTCGTCGGGTTCGAGATGGATCAGCACTTCCGTAATCGCCGGATGCGCTGCCCGCACCGCATCGCGCACCGCGTGGGAAATGCGATGTCCCTCGCGCACACTGAGCTCCGGATTTACGCCGACATGGAGATCCACGAAAAACTCCAGTCCGCTCTTGCGAATCAGACAACGATCGAGTGCCGAAACGCCCGGCACCGAGGCCGCGATAGCGCGCACGCTTTCCTCGAGTTCGGGAGCAGGAGCCGGGTCCATCGCGTCGTGCAGCGCGGTGCGGAGAAGCCGTATGCCGTTGAAACCGATCAATCCGCACGCGAATAACGCCGCCCAGTCGTCCGCGGATTCCCAGCCCGGTCCGCCCAGCAGCGCGATGCCGATGCCGATAAACGCCGCCACCGAGGTGATCGCATCGGCCCGGTGATGCCAAGCATCCGTCTTCACCGCCGCGCTTTCGATGTGATCCGCCGCGTCGAGCACCTTGCGGAAAAGGACCTCCTTCACCACCACCACCACGAGCAGCACGACCAACGTGAACGGCGCGGGTGCATGATGCGGCGTGAGAATTTCCCGCACACTTTCGATTCCCAGCGCGAGGGCGGTGCCGAGCACCACCACCGATACCACGATCGCCGCCACCGGTTCCGCTTTGCCATGCCCGTAGGGGTGCTCCGCATCCGGTGGTTCCGCCGCGACCTTCAGCCCAAACCAGATCACCAGCGAGCTGAAGATATCGAGCGTCGATTCGATCCCATCCGCGATGAGCGCATACGCATGACCCACGATTCCCGCGAACAGCTTCACTGCCGCCAGCACCGTGTTCACGACGATCCCGAGGAGCGCAAACTGCGCTCCCGTGGCGAGACGACGATGAGCATGGGGATTGGGCATGAGAAGCGGGGGGCAGACGTTTAGCACGCTGCCGCCGGGGAGCCAGCGCTCCGTCAAAGAATCCCCCCATCAATGCGCCGCCGTCTTTTGCTGGCGATATTGTTCAGGTGTCATCACGGTGCGGAAGCCGCAGTGGTTGCTGCCGGTGGTGATCTCGCCTTTGCCGCGCGTGCCGATCATGTAACGCGCGCAATATTCCTCGGCGCAGAGGAAGGAGCCGCCACGGTGCACGCGCTTCTTTTCCCCGGGCTCGGCGGGATCAAGCGAATCGGCGGGACCTTGCGGATTGCGCACGGTGCCTTGCGCGGCGTCGCGTTCATAGGTGTCGGCGCGATACCAGTCACTGCACCACTCCCACACGTTGCCGGAGATATCGAAGAGGCCGTAGGGGTTGGCCGGGAATTGCGCGACCGGCGCGATGCCGTTGAAGCCATCCGCGCCGCTGTCGCTGGTGGGAAATTTTCCCTGGTAGGTGTTCGCCATGAACTTGTCGTTCACGTGCAGGTTGTCGCCCCACGCAAAGCGCTGGCCGGTCTTTCCGCCACGCGCGGCGAATTCCCATTCGGCCTCGGTGGGCATACGTTTGCCGGCCCATTTGCAATAGGCCTCCGCGTCCTCGTAAGCGATGTGCACGACGGGATAGTTCTTCCGCGTCTGCCAATCGCTCGACGGACCATCGGGATGCCGCCAGTTCGCACCGGGCTGATAACGCCACCAGCGGTAGTGCGAATCGAGCGGCACCGGTTCCGCTGTCGGCGTAAAGACCGTCGAGCCAGCGACCAGATTCTCCGGTGGCGCGCCGGGGAAATCCTCCGCTTTCGGCACGCGCTCGGCGATGGTGACGTAGTTCGTGGCCTCCACGAATTTGGCGAACTGCTCGTTGGTCACTTCGGTGGCATCCATGAAGAAGCCATCGACATAGACGCGATGGATGGGACGCGCGTCGGTCATGGGATCGTGCCCCGAGCCTTCGCATCCGCAGGTGGTCGGATCGTCGGTCCCCATGGAATAAGTTCCGCCGGGAATCCATACCATGCCCGTCGGCGGAGTGCCGGGAGCGGACGTCGTGTTCACGATGGTCGGACCGAATGGCCCCACCGCACCGCTCGCTTCCGTGGCCGCCGGCTGCGGGCCGCCCCGGAAAAGGTAAACGGTCCCACCCACGATGGCAGCCCCGCCGATCAGCCACGGCAGGACACGCAGGAGAGAGTTCGGTTCGGGTGGAGCGGATTTGCGTTTGGACATGAATCGGGGAGGGAAACGGAGCGCGGATGCGGCCTTCTCGGCAACTGCAAATGCGCGTAGGCGGGGTTGCACGCGGTCTTGCGTATCGCTCTCGAAACCCTCACCCTCTTCCCGCCGCGTGAAAACCACGAGCGCCGAAACGAAAATCAATCTCCCGCCGCAAGCACCGCTCATGGTGCTGCCGAACGCGACCCTTTTTCCCCACGCGCTTCTGCCCCTGTTCATCTTCGAGCCGCGCTATCGCAAGATGCTCGCGTGGGCGCTCGATCATCACCGCATGTTCTGCATCGCGCTGATGAAGCCCGGCGTGACCGAGGCGACCAGCACGGATGATTTTCATCATGTCGCGGGACTGGGACTCATTCGCGCGTGTGTCGGGCACGAAGACGGCACTTCCCATCTCGTCCTACAGGGGCTTTGCCGGGTGGAGTTTTCCGAATTCGTGCAGGAAAAGCCGTTTCGGATGGCCAAAGTGCGCGAGGTGCCGAGTGAGCCGGCTACTCGCGAAGAGGGTGAAATCCTCAGCGCGCAAGTGCTCGAGTTTTGCGCGCACTATCAAGCGCAGGGGGCGCTCATTCCCGAAACGCTCGACCAGCAACTCGCGAATGTGAACGACCCTGCCGTCCTTTGCGATATCGTCGCACACACTTTTGTGCGCGATCCATTTCGGCGGCAGGCGGTTCTGGAAACGCCGCGCGTGGCTGACCGGCTGCGGGCGTTGATCAAGCACCTCGGCGACGAGATGCCGTAGGGGCGTTTAACGGGCGGCGAGCTGGGTGCCGCTCACCTTCCCTTCAGCAGGCTGAGCCGACTTGGCCTTGGCTTTCGTGAGCGGTGTTCCCTCAGATTCGGGAGAGCGGCGCACGTAGTCCCACACCAAAATACCAAGAGCTACCGTAGCCAGCGCACTGTAGGCGGAAATGAGATGCGATTTGGTCCCGAGTTTCATCACCGATGGCTATAGCAGTTAGAATGCCTGCCATTCCTAAACTGTGGGAGTTTTGCTGAATGAAAGCCTTTCGAGACCTCCAGCCACCGCTGCGGACAACCTGTCGAGGATCGACAGATGGCATGAAAGGGAGCGGGTGGGCGGTTAGACCCACCCGCTGTATGAATAAAACAATCGTTGTTCACGAAAGGGTGGCCGCACTCGCGGTTACCGGCACTCAGTATCAGGCACCTGCGGCGACGATCAAGCTCGGGC
>JBGAGV010000024.1:0-136445 GCA_044226525.1 Chthoniobacteraceae bacterium
TGGATTCGCCGCACAAGCGCATTGCTCGCGGCTGGGATTTTCGATAGAGTCTTCGTTGTCATGAGTGGGTTGTTTTTGTTGTTCACAAACTACTTCGAGCGCCGAGTGGCCCTCGTTGACAACCCCTCATGGCATCTAACTCTCGATGCGGGAGTAGATCGGATCGGTCGGTGTCGCGGCGAGGTAATCGTGCGCGGCTTTCTGGTATTCCGCATCGGCGGCGAGTTTGGTCGAAAGCGCCGCGACCTGCTCAATGTTCGGGTGCACGATCAAGGCGGTGATCGCCATCTCCTCGCCCTGCGGCGGCTCGCTGAAAACGCCCACGGGGCCGCTGCCCGCGCGCCCGACGGCCGGGATGAAGGCCTTGCTCAAATAGTCGTCGAGCAGCGGTTGTTTTGCCGGTTTGAGCGACCAGGTGCGCAGCTCGAAAAACTCCGGCCCGGTCGGATCACTATCGGCGGCGGTCACGCGCACAGCGGCAGCAGCAGCGGCGGTTTTGAGAAAGGTGCGTTTGTTCATCCCGGAAGGCGGCAGACTATTTCGCGCCGGCCGCGAAACGGGCGCTGACGAAGTCCCAGTTGATGACGTTCTGGAAGGCCTTCACGTAGTCGGCGCGGACGTTGCGGTATTTGAGGTAGTAGGCGTGTTCCCACACGTCGATGCCGAGGACCGGCACGCCACCGGTGGAGAGCGGCGTGTCCTGATTCGGGGTGCTTTCGATGACGAGCTTCTTGTCGCGCAGGACGAGCCAGGCCCAGCCACTGCCGAAGACTTTCATGGCCGCGTCGCTGAAGGTGTCCTGCCACTTCTCGAAGCTGCCGAACGAGGCATCGATCGCCGTGGCGAGTTCACCCGCCGGTTTGCCGCCGCCCTTTTTCAACATCTGCCAGAACAGGGTGTGATTGTAGTGCCCGCCGCCCTGGTTGCGCAGATCTTTGCGCACCGCCTCCGGGGCGCTGTCGAGGGCGCCGAGGATTTCTTCGATGCTCTTTTTCTCCAGGCCCGGCGCGGCGGCGACGGCGGTGTTCAGCTTCGCCACGTAGGCCGCGTGATGTTTGTCGTGATGAATCTTCATCGTCTCCGCGTCGATGTGCGGCTCGAGTGCGTCATAGTCATACCCGAGGGGCGGCAGTTTGAAGACTTCCGGGGCCGCGGGAGCGGTCTGGGCGCGGGCGCCGATGGCGGCGGCACCGGTGGTGAAGGCGAGGGTCTTGAGAACAGAGCGGCGGGTGATCATGATGCGTGGATAATTTGTAGGGCGCAGCCATCTTAGCCGTGGTTCGGGGATTGGCTGCAATGCTTTCGTGCGGCAGGATAAATTTGGCTGTGCAGACCGGCGGACCGTGTTTCCAGCCAGAGAGCGCTCGCGTTGTGCATCCGCCGCTGCCAAGGTGGGCGACTGCGCCGATGGCTTACTCTTCCTTTTCCGACTTCCTGACCACGCTCGACCGGGCCGGGGAACTTACCCGCATCACCACCCCGGTAGCGACGGAACTGGAGATCACCGAATGGGCTGACCGGGAGATGAAGGCACCCGGCGGCGGGAAGGCGTTGCTGTTCGAAAAGCCGACCGTCAATGGCGTGGTGTCGAAGTTTCCGCTCGCGATCAACACGATGGGATCGCATCGCCGGATGGCCATGGCGCTGGGGCTGGAGCATGTGGATGAGCTGATGCGGCAGATGGAGCTGATCCTGAAAGCGAAGCCGCCGACTTCGCTGAAGCATGCGTGGAACCTCGCGATGCAAGGACTCGATTTGCTGCACGCAAAGCCAAAGCATGTGCAGGGCGGGCCGTGCAAGGAGAACATCGTTCGCTTTCCGGAGAACGTTCAACATTCAACATCCCACGTCCAACTTCCCACGTTGCAGGGGCTGCCGATTTTGCAGTGCTGGCCGAAGGATGGAGGGCGTTTCATCACCTTTCCTTGCGTGCATACCAAGGACCCGGATACCGGGGAGCGGAATCTCGGGATGTATCGCATGCAGGTATTTGACGAGCAGACGACGGGGATGCACTGGCAGGTGCACAAGGTCGGCGCGCGGCATGGGAAGCGATACTACGAACGCGGCGAGCGGATGCCCGTGGCGGTGACGCTCGGCGGCGACCCAGCTTATATTTTCTCGGCCACCGCGCCGCTGCCGGATGGGCTCGACGAGATTCTTTTTGCCGGGTTTGTGCGAAAAAAATCGGTCGAGCTGGTGAAATGCGAGACGGTGGACCTCGAAGTGCCGGCGGATGTGGATGTGGTCATCGAAGGTTACGTGCAGCCGGGCGAGATGCGGGCGGAAGGGCCGTTTGGCGATCACACCGGGTTTTACACGGCGGTGGACAACTATCCGGTGTTTCACGTCACGGCGATGACCTGGCGCGATCGCGCGGTCTATCCATGCACGATCGTCGGGATTCCGCCGATGGAAGATTTTTACATGGGCACGGCCAGCGTGCGGATTTTCCTGCCGGTCTTCAAAATGAACTTCCCAGAGATCGTGGACATCGCCCTTCCCGCCGAGGGCGTATTTCACAACCTCGTCTTCGTCTCGATCCGCAAACAATACCCGCTCCAGGCCTTCAAGATCATGCACGGGCTGTGGGGCATGGGGCAGATGATGTTCAGCAAATACATCGTGGTGGTGGATGAGGACTGCGACGTGCACAACACGAGCGAAGTGCTCTTCCGCCTCTGCGCGAATACCGATCCGCAGCGCGACGCCACGTTCATCAAGAACCCCGCGGATGCGCTCGATCACGGCCCCAGCGTTCCCTGCCTCGGCTCGCACATGGGGATCGATGCCACCCGCAAATTGCCGGGTGAAGGTTACACGAATCCGTGGCCGGAAATGCTGCGCATGGATGCGGGCGTAAAGGAACGTGTCGCGGCGCTGATCAAACAGGCGCAGGGATAGATCAGCCCCCGAAGGGGCCGCACTGCACCGCCTGCTCGACCGTGCAGAAGCGCACGAATCCTCGTCCGCCGGGACGGCCATTGCCCGATTCACCCCAGCCCCCGAAGGGCAGCGTGGAAGGGGAAAACGTCGTGGGCAGATTGGCGTAGAGATTTCCGACGCGCAGTTCGTCGCCGAGCTGATGGAACGTCTCTTCCGAACGAGTGAAAACCGAGGCGGTAAGACCGAAGGGCGAGGCGTTGTTTTTGGCAACGGCTTCATCGAGGTCGGCGAACGTGTCGAAATCCGCGATTGGCACGAAGCATTCGACATCGGCGCGAGTCGCGCCACGTCGCACAGCGGGGAGCACATAGTGTCCTTGCTTTCCGCCCACTTTGTCCACGACGCGACCGGGCACGAGCCAATCGGCATGGGTTGCGAGCAGATCGCCGTAACGCTGCACCGCGGTCTGATTGATGAGCGGTCCGAGTTTGGTAGCGTCTGCGAGGGGATCGCCTGGCATCCACTTTACCAGTTCGGCGGCCAGCTTTTCAGAAAACTCATCGGCGATCCGTGCATCGACCAACACCCGGCTCGTCGCATTGCAGCGCTGGCCGCAAGTGAGGCACATCGCATCGGCCACGGCGCGCGCGGCGAGGTCGAGATCGGCGTCGGCGCACACGATGGCGGCATTGCGCCCGCCCAACTCCAACGCGAGCACCTTGGAAAAATCCTCCACCAATGCTTTCGAAAGCGCCCGCCCCACCGGCACCGAGCCGGTGAAACAGACCGCGCGCACGCGGGGATCGAGACTTAGCGCCTGCGCTTCATCGGCCCATCCTTGGACGAGTCCAAACACACCCGGCGGGAAACTGTCGCGCAGAATTTCCGCATACCTGCCGGCCACAATGGCCGAGAAGGGAGAGGGTTTGAAAATAACGGGGTTGCCTGCGGCGAGATAGGCGAGCAACGCGCCGTTGCCCAGATGCAGCGGGAAATTAAACGGCGCGATGACGACGGCTGGTCCGATCGCCCCCTGCCGCACGAAGGCCGGGTGCGGCCCACCCGTCACCTCCCGCCGCGCGAGGTGCTGCTGCGCATCCTCAATCGTGAGATCGAACTTCGCCAGCACCGCCCCCACTTCCCCACGCGCCTCGGTGATCGGTTTGCCGGTTTCGAGTGCGATGCCATGCGCAAGGTCATCCTTCACCGCCGCCAACGCCGACTGCGCCCGCTTTAGCGATTCGCAACGCTCGGCCAGCGAGGTCCGCGCCCACGCCCGCGCAGCCTTCGCCGCGGCTGCGATGACTGGCTCTACGGGCGTCACGACGACTTCGTCGAGTTCGATCGAAAGATCTCCGGGGCTGCGATGACGCCAGGATTGCATCGTGGAATTTAGTCCTGGGCCAGCAGCCGGATAAACCCTGCCTGTTCAAAATGCCTATCCCCAGTGAACGCCTCGCTCAGTTCCTCCTCGCGCATCACGATAAAAGATGTGCAGTCTGTCAGGGACCAAGCCTTATCGGGGCGATCGCGATAAAGATCGAATCCGCGCCACAGGAGTTCCTCGCTGGCAGGAACGATCCGTATTGCCGATCCGCACTTGAGATCACTGATGAAAGCAGCGGCCATTTGGCGTTCGTGCGGGAGGGTCATGAAATTCGCCAGTTCGATCAGAACCCGGCTTGTCGTGACGATTTCACTCACTCCATCACTTTGCAACCAACGCATGGCTCGCTCATGAGCGGCATCGCGAAGATTAAGGAGCGCGATGAAATAATGGGTATCGGCGAAGACCCGGTTCACGACGACTGCCGCTGGATGCGCTCGCGTTGGTATTCGTCGTGCCGCTCGGCGGCATCCGCCGGAAGGGTGTTGATGCAACCCGCATACTTCAGCATCCACGTATGAGGGTTTGTTTTTGCGCCAGTCGTCGGCTTTTCCTCCGGCAACACGATCTCTACTTTAGTCCCATCCGGCACATGCACGGGGAGCTTGATCATGCCGTTTTCGACGATGGCGGTGATGCTCATGTGCGCACTCTAACACGCAACGGCGACGTGCGCCAAGGTTGCAAAGGGCAGCCCGCTTAGGTGTATTTCAAGACTTCTTCGATCGTCGTCTCGCCGTCGTAGATGCAGCGGAGGCCGTCCTGGCGCAGGGTGGTCATGCCGAGTTCGATGGCCTTCTGCTTCAACACAACGCTGGGGGCGCGCTGGTTGATCATTTCGCGCAGCGGGTCGGTGATGTCGAGGAGCTCGTAGAGGCCTTTACGGCCTTTGTAACCGGTATTGTTGCACACGTCGCAACCGCGACCGTAGTAGAACGACTTGTCGCCGATTTCGTGCGGGCTGAGGCCAAGCTGGGAAAGCACGCTCTCGGTCGGCTCGTAAGCGGTGCGGCAGCTCGGGCACACTTTGCGGATGAGACGCTGGCCAAGCACGCCTTCGAGTGAGGCGGAGATGAGGAACGGCTCGACGCCCATGTCGATGAGACGCGTGACGGCGCCGGGTGAGTCGTTGGTATGCAGGGTGGTGAGCACCAGGTGGCCGGTGAGCGAGGCCTGAATGGCGATCTGCGCGGTTTCGAGGTCGCGCGTTTCACCGACCATGATGCGGTCCGGGTCCTGACGGAGGAAGGCGCGCAGCACGCGGGCGAAGTTGAGGCCGATGCTTTCGTTGACCGGCACCTGCATGATGCCTTCGAGCTCATATTCCACCGGGTCCTCGGCGGTGAGCACCTTGGCGTCGATGGTGTTGATCTTGTTCAGCGCGGCGTAAAGCGTGGTCGTCTTGCCCGAGCCGGTGGGGCCGGTGACGATGAAGATGCCGTTCGGCAGCTCGATCGTTTTGAGCAGGTAATTGTAGATCGCCGGCGGCATGCCGAGGGCTTCGAGGTTGAGGTTCACCACGGAGCGATCGAGGACGCGCAACACGACACTTTCGCCGTGCTGCGTCGGCAGCGTGCTGACGCGGAGATCGACCGGGCGGCCAGCGATGCTCTTTTGAATACGACCGTCCTGCGGCAGACGGCGCTCGGCGATGTTGAGATTGCTCATCACCTTCACGCGCGAAATGACCGGCATGGCGAGGTGCCGCGGCGGGGGCGCCATTTCGTAGAGCGCGCCGTCCACGCGGTAGCGGATCTTGAACTCGTTTTCGAACGGTTCGAAGTGGATGTCCGACGCGCGGTCCTGAATGGCCTGGTGGAGAATGAGATCGACGTAACGAATGATCGGCGTCGCGTTGGCCTCGGCCTCGAGCGCCTTCATATCGATGCCGCTGCCGTCGGCGCCGAACTCGATCCCGCCGCCGAGTTCCTTAAGGATCTCCTCCATGCTCGCGGCGTCGGTGCCGTAGAAACGCTTGATGAGTTCCTCGATCTGCCAGACGGGTGCGACGACGACCTGGATGTCCTTGCCAAGACCGAAACGCAGATCTTCGACCGTCTGCTGGTTGAAGGGATCGCCGAGCGCGAGCTGGATGGTATTGCCCTCGCGTCCGATCGGCAGTGCACGATGGAGAATGGCGAGGCCCGCCGGAATCAACCGGAGGATTTCCGCCGGCGGCTCATAACCTTCAAGATTCACGAACTCCGCGCCGAGGGCGTCGGCGATCATCTGGTAAAACTGGTTCTCGTCGCAGACCTGGTAATCGACCATCACCTGCGAGACGGATTTGCCCGTGTGGTTCACCTCCGCGAGCATGTCTTCGAGCTGCTGCTGGTCGATGATGCCCTGTTCGGCGAAGATTTCGAGGACTTGCTTGGCGTTCATAGGAAGAAGGAGTGCGGCGGAAAAATAAGGTCAGCGGCGAGGCGGGATGCTGGCGAGAAGCTGTTCGGCGGCCTGCGGGTCCTGGCACTTGGCCAGCACCTGTTCGCGGGTGATGAGGCCACGGCTGCACAGGTTCACGAGCGATTGCTCGAGGGTAACCATGCCGTGCTTGGCCCCGGTCAGGATGTCGTTCGGGATGCGATAGGTCTCGTTCTTGCGGATGAGCGCGCCGATCGACGGGGTATTGATCATGATCTCGAACGCCGCCACGCGACCGGCGCCATCGGCACGCGGGAGGAGGATTTGCGAGATCACCGCCTTGAGGTTGGTGGAGAGCTGCACGCGAATCATCTGCTGCTGGTCGGCCGGGAAGGCGTCGATGATGCGATCCACGGTGCGCGCGGCGCCGGTGGTGTGAAGCGTGGAGAAAACGAGATGGCCCGTCTCGGCGGCGGTGATGGCGGTCTCCATCGTCGGCAGGTCGCGCATTTCACCGACGAGGATCACATCCGGGTCCTGCCGCAACGCGCGGCGCAGGCCTTCGGCGAAGTCAGGCACGTCGGTGCCGAGCTCGCGCTGGTTCACGAGGCCCTTTTTGTGATCGTGGAAATATTCGATCGGGTCCTCGATCGTGACGATATGCGAATCGGTCGTCGAGTTGATGACGTCGAGCATCGACGCCAGCGTGGTCGTCTTACCCGAGCCCGTGGGACCGGTGATGAGAATGAGCCCGCGCGGCTGGTAGAGCAGCTCGGTGACAACGGGCGGGAAGCCGATTTCGTCGAGCGTCAGCAGGCGGCGGGGAATGAGGCGCAGCACCATCGCGAGCGTGCCGCGCTGGCGAAAGAGCGAAACGCGGAAACGATTGTTCTCGCGGAAGGTGAGGCCGAAATCGGCGCTGCCTTCGCTGTTCACCCGGTGCAGCACGTTCTCGCTGGCGATGGAGCGGGCGAGCGTCTCGGTGTCTTCGCCCGTCAGCGGCCGAAGCTGGAGCTTGATGAGTGCGCCCTTCACCCGAATGACGGGCGGGGCTCCGACGGTGATGTGGATATCGCTCCCGCCTTCGTCCACGCACAAGCGGAGCAGATCCTCCATCGGCGTGAGCGCCCCAGCGCTGGTGACCGGCACGGTGGAGACACGCGGAACAGACGGCTCGAGAGGAGCCGGTGGCGGCACAGGAGTGGATTTACCGAGTCCGAAGAGGGCCATGGTGAGCGATTACTGGACGAATGCTCCGGTTTCTAGCCGTCGTCGCCCATCGTCACGGAGATGACTTCCTCCGCGGTGGTCATGCCGGAAAGGACTTTGCGGATGCCGTCTTCGCGCAGGGTGCGCATCCCCATTTCGCGGGCGCGTTTGCGGAGTTCGACGGTGTTGGCCTTGTTGTTCACCATGTGGCGCACTTCGTCGTCGATCAGGAAGATCTCGAACACGCCGGCGCGGCCTTTGTAGCCGAGGTGTTTGCAGGTGTCGCAGCCAACGCCCTTGCTAACGTTGGACTCGGAGAGCTGGGAGAAATCCAGCCCGAGCGATTCCATTTCCGCTTCGGTCAGCTCGTAGGGGTGTTTGCAGTTGGGGCAGACCTTGCGAACGAGGCGCTGCGCCACGATCGCACGCGTGGCGGAGCTGACGAGGAAGGGCTGCACACCGATGTCGATCAGACGGGCGACGGCGCTGGGCGCGTCGTTGGTGTGCAGAGTGGAGAAAACGAGGTGACCGGTGAGCGACGCGTTGATGGCGATGTTTGCCGTCTCGGCGTCACGAATTTCACCGATCATGATGATGTTCGGCGCCTGACGCAGAATGGAGCGAAGCGCGGCAGGGAAGGTCATGCCGATGTCCGTATTCACCTGCACCTGGTTGATGCCCGACATCTGATATTCGACCGGGTCTTCGACGGTGATGAGCTTTTTGTCCGGCTTGTTGATGTAGTTCAGGCAGGCGTAAAGCGTCGTCGTCTTGCCCGAGCCGGTCGGGCCCGTGACGAGGAGAATGCCGTCCGGCAGCGTGATGAGTTTCTCGAAGACTTCCTGATCGTCGGAAAGGAAGCCGAGCTGCGGCAAGCCGAGCGAAAGCGCGGACTTGTCGAGAATACGCATGACGATCGACTCGCCGTGCACCGTCGGGATGGAACTGACACGCAAGTCGATGGAGCGCTTGCCCATCTTCACCTGGATACGGCCGTCCTGCGGCAGGCGTTTTTCGGCGATGGACATCGACCCCGTCATGATCTTGAGGCGCGAGGTGATGGCCGACTGCAGCTTCTTCGGCGGGTTCTGCATTTCGTGCAGCACACCGTCGATGCGGAAGCGGACGCGGAAACGTTTCTCCAGCGGTTCGAGATGAATATCGCTCGCCCGCATGTTGTAGGCTTCGAGCAGCATCATCGTGACCATCTTGATGATGGGCGCGTCGGCCACATCGCCTTCCGCGACGCCGATGCCGCCTTCGCCGGTGATTTCGACATGGCCGAGGGCGGCGTCGAGTTCATCGGCGGCTTCGTCGGCGCTGGCGTAGTATTTCCGGTAAGCGGTATGGATCGCGTCGGGCGTGGCGCAGACAAACTCGAGGTCCCGCTTCAGCAATGCGTGCAGAGCATCGAAGGTGTCGAAGTCGAGCGGGTTGGAGACCGCGATCATCAAGCCCGTATCCGTCTCGGCCACGGGGATGATGTTGAAGCGCTTGGCGACTTCTTTCTGGAGCGAGTTGATGACCTCCGGTGAAACCGACAAACCGTTGAGGTCGACGAAGTCCATCGAGGCATGGCTCGCCAGGGAACGGCTGATGTCTTCCTCGGTGACGACGGCCTGCCGGATGAGCACCTGCACCACGGTTTCGTCGCCATGCCGTTCATTGCGAGCACGCTCGATCTGGCTGCGGGTGACCAGCGCGGTTTCGAGGAGGATTTCGAGAATGTATTCTTCGTTCTGAGCCACGGTTCGGGGCAGCGTTTAACGCTCGCGGAGGTTTTGGAAGGCTTGTGGAAAAGCGGACTGGAGGATCACGGGAAGACGACGGTGGCAGAGCGGCACGCAAGCCGCAAGCGCAGGACAGGGGAAATTTCGTGGCACCGTGCTAGCCTCCACCCCATGAAAAGCCAACTGGTCGAGGCTGCCCGGGCGCTGGGCTTCGACCTCTGCCGCATCGCCCCCGCCATCGTCCCTCCCCACGCGGATGCGTTTCGCGTGTGGCTGGGCGAAGGCCGTGCGGGGGAGATGGCGTGGCTGGCGCGCAATGCCGACCGGCGGACGGACCCGCAGCTCGTGCTGCCGGGAGCGCGCTCGGTGATCGTGCTGGGGATGAACTACTGGAATGCCGACGGCCAGATGCCGAAGGCCGAAAGGGGGCGCATCGCACGGTATGCGTGGGGGGCTGACTACCATGACATCATCGAGGCCAAGCTGGACACACTCGACGACTGGCTGGCGGAGCGCGGAGGAAAGCAACGGCAGTATGTCGATACGGGCCCCGTGCTGGAGCGCGACATGGCCGCGGTGGCGGGAGCGGGCTGGCAGGGAAAATCAACCATGCTGCTGCATCCAAAATTCGGGCCGTGGCTCTTCCTCGCGGAAGTGTTGACCACGCTGGAATTCGAGCCCGATGAGCCGATGCGGGATCACTGCGGGAAATGCGTGCGGTGCATCGATGCCTGCCCAACCAGGGCGATCACCGCCCCTCAGCGGGTCGATGCGCGGCGATGCCTTTCGTATCTCACGATCGAAAATAAAGGCCCCATCCCGGAAGAGTTTCGGGCCGCGCTGGGCGACCGGATTTACGGGTGCGACGAGTGCCTCGAAGTCTGCCCGTGGAATCGCTTCGCCCAGCAATCGCGCGAGTCGGCGTTGGCGGCGCGGGAGTATGTGCACGGGTGGGCTTTGCGCGATTTTCTGGCACTGGATGACGACGGTTTCCGGGCGCTCTTTCGCGGCAGCCCGATCAAGCGGATCAAGCGGCGCGGCTTCCTGCGGAATGTCTGCGTAGCTTTGGGAAATGTGGGCACGCGGGAGGACCTTCCGGCCCTGGCAAAAGCGGCGAACGATCCGGAACCGCTCATCGCCGAGCACGCACGATGGGCGATCGCGCGAATCGAGGCTCGCATTGCATCGAACTTGCCTGACCAGCCGGGCTTCCCGTTCAGCGAAGCTCCTTGAGCGCTTCCTCCGTGCACTCGGGGCACATGCCGTGCGAAGTCCGCGAATCGAACCGACGCGAAAGGAAAATGTTCGGTTCCAGCCACTGATCGTCGGACTGAATCCGATGGCAGCGAGCGCACATGTGCAGCATGCCCTCAAGGTGGTGTAACCGGCGCAGGATCTGCCGGGTGGACTTCACCACAAACCACCAGACGAGCAGCACGATCGCGGTTTCCAAGGCGCTCTCCCGCCACTGCGACTCCGACGGCCCACCGAAGAGCAAGGTGGGCAGGCGGAGCACCTCATCGAGCCAGGAAATCACAATCACCAGGCAAAAGCCAGCGCTCTCGATCCAGACGATCCGACGAGTCCCGGTGTTTGATTTTTCGGCCGGCGTAGAGTCGGCAGGGCTTTGCATGGTTGAGCGACATTTAAAATGTAAGTAAAAGCCCGCAAGTTCTGTCGCGTTACAGAGTCGTAATTTGTCCGGCGCGCATCTCTGGCGTAGCCTCTGCACGCCTATGAAAGCGAACACACTGCACCTCGCGGGGTTATTCGTGGCGACGGGGTTGATCGGCTGGCTGGACTATATCACGGGCGACGAGCTCGACCTCTTCATCCTCTATATCATTCCCATCGCCTGGACGGCTTGGAAGTTTGGCCGAAGTCCGGGCGTGATTCTTTCGGCGACCGGCGCGGGGCTCTGGTATGCCGCCAACGCCTTCCTCGGGCACGCCTACACGCGCCCGCTGGTGGGATTGTGGGGCGGGCTGGTCATGCTGGCCACCTTCATCGCCTCAGCCCTGGCGACGGATCACATCCACCAGCTTTTGGAACAGCAACGCCGGCTGAACAGCGAACTCTCCGACGCTCTCGCCAACGTAAAGCGCCTGAGCGGTCGGGTGCCGATTTGCATGTCGTGCAAGAGCATCCAGGAAGACGACGGCTCATGGAAGGAGCTGGAGGAATATTTCACGATCCACTCTGAGAACGATTTCGTCTTCAGCCACGCGATCTGCCCACACTGCAAACGTCCGCACGCGCCGGAGCCCCAAGCGCTTGCGGCGACTACATAGCTGGCGGCTGATCTCAACGCAGAAGCGCAGAGGCGCAGAAGGCGCAACGGGAACAAATCTCAGCGCTCGGTCTAGCGATAATCCCCGCGCAGCCAGTCGGTCACGAGTTCGATCTGCTGCTGGGTAAGTTCGCCTTTCGGGCCGTAAGACGGCATGCGGTCGTTGCGCCGGTCGTAGAAGCGCTTGTGCGTGGGATCGCTGATGATGCCGATGGTCCACTCGCGCGAACCCCAGCCGGTGAGGTCAGGACCGGTGCCACCGCCTTCGCTGCGGAAGAGATGGCAATCGACACAGTTCAGGCCTTTCTCGCCGAGGGCGATGCGGCCTTTCTCGATGCGGGCGGCATCGGCCTTGTCGGCTTCTTTCCGCGAAGGCAGCTCAGCCTCGGCGGCGAGCGCGACCAGTGCATCTTCGAGCTGTTGTTTGCCGGCTTCGTCCAGTTTGGGAATTTCCTCGAGAACGTAATCGACCATCTTGCCGCGCGAGCGACCTTTCGGCGGGTGCACAAAGGCGGTGCCGCCCCACCAGTCATCGCTGGTGAGCCGCTGCGGGTCCATGAGGGCGCGGAGCCACTCGACCGTCCCCCACCCTTTTAGCTCGGCGGCCGTTTGCTTGTCGGGAAGAGGGTCACCCAGGCCGTTGCCATCGTCGTAACTGTGGCAGGACGAACACTTGGCTGCGAAAATCTTCGGTCCTTGGGTCAGCGGATCTTCACGCAACAACTGGAGCGCGCCGATGGGCGGAATCCCTCGCTCGCTCGCCAGTTTCTTCGCCCGTTCGGCATCGCGATGCGCCCCGCGCACGGCGACGTCGTAGTGCAGATCGGATCGATCGTGTTTGTAAGCGAGGAAAGTGAGCCAGCCGAACGCGCCGAGGCCACAGCAGAGCACGAGCACATTGAACCCGTGCAACACCCGCCAGCGCGCCCACAAGGGCATCACGAGCAGGAACAGCACGATGGCGCTGGGGATGATGACGCTGCCCCAGACGAGGTCCTTACCCGGGAAGTAATCCTGAAACTTCAGGAGCTGGAACAGCGACATGAAATACCACTCGGGCCGCGCGGCGGAGTAGCTGTCGGCGGCATCGGCGGGAGCGGTCAGTTCGGCGCCCCGATTTCGCCACACCAGAAACATCACCGCAGCGATGACGGCGAGACAAGCGACGGCGTCTTTCAACACCTGATCCGGCCAGAACATGGCGTCCGGCTTGCGCTTCGGCAGCTTGGCGGTGATGCCATGGCGGCGGAAAAGATAGATGTGCCCCACGATGAGGGCGATGAGCACCGCCGGCAGCACCCCGGCGTGCAGAGCAAAAAAGCGCGTGAGCGTCTGGTGGCCGTAGTCCGGTCCGCCAACGACGATCTTTTGCAGCGAAGGCCCGATCCCCGGCACGCTCGCGAGGAGATTCGTCGCGACCTTGGTGGCCCAGAATCCTTTCTGATCCCACGGCAGCAGATATCCCGTGAGCGACATGGCCAGCACCACGCCCATGAGCGCGACGCCAAACCAGTAGTTCATCTCGCGCGGCGCCTTGTAAGCCCCATCGATGACCACCTGCATGAGATGCAGCACGAGCAGCGGCACCATGAGCTGCGCCATCCAGTGGTGAATGCCGCGCACGATCCAGCCGCCCGGGATGTGTTCCTGCAAATAGAAGACGCTTTCCCAGGCGGTTTGCGCGCTCGGGCTGTAGGCCATCCACATGAACACGCCGGTGATGAATTGCACCACGATGGCGAAGCTCAGCGTGCTCCCCCACACGTAGCGCCAGCGGGCGCCACCGGGGATGTGTTCGTAGAGCGCCGCGCGGACGAGGCCGCGGTAGCCGGTGCGTTGGTCGAGCCAGTCGAAGAGAGACATGATTAACGGGATGCGACCAAACTCAGGACACCGCGACCTTCTCCCGCACGCCGGTCTTGAAGTTCAGGAACTTCACCCAGACCTCGCGATCGCGGATTTCCACTTCGAGCGCATCCAGCCCGCGCAGGCTCGGGCTCTGGCCGACGACGTCGCCTTCGCGCGAAAAATTGCTGTCGTGACACGGACAATAAAACGCACTCGTCTCGGCCCGGTATTCGACCGCGCAACCGAGGTGCGGGCAGGAAGCGTTGAAGGCCACGACTTCATCCGCGGTTTTGCGGAGCAGGAAGACGGCGCCGACGGCCTGCTTGGGAAATTGTGTCCACGCATCGCGCCTCTCCGCCAGCACCTGGAAAAGGCGCGGCTTGCCCACCGGGAGCGTGTCCAGGTTCGAAAGTTTCACCACCAGCGGCGGGCCTTTCAGCCGGAGCGGCTGCACAAGCACAGTCACGCCCGCGGCGATGGGGCCGAGCAGGCAGGCGCCGCCGAGCACGGAGCAAGCGGCACCTTTGATGAAGTCACGGCGTTCGATCGGGGCATCGGACGACGGCACGACGGGGTCGGGGTCGGTCATGGTCGCGCGAGGTGTCCGGTCCCTCGCCCCAGAAGTCAACCCCCGAGTGCGCGGATAGTTCATTCCCGTTTGTCCAAAAATGCGGGACGCATTCGATGTAGGGCGGGTGTCCTCAACCGCCATGGGTTGCTCGACCGGTCGGGGTGGCGGGTGAGGACACCCGCCCTACAAAGCTAGCGTCGCTCGGCCACAAACCGCGCAATCTGCAGCGCCGCATCCGGCCGGCTCAGCGCCCGAATGTTCTTATGCCAGCGCCGCCACTCGCGCGCGTCGTTGGAAACAACCAGTCGATCTGGTCCGCCAGCGCCACGGTGAAAAAGTCCCGTCAGGGACGACCGAAAATAGCCCAGCGATTCATCGCTGGGAAAGCGGGCATCAAATCCAGCAAAGCCCCAACGGCGAAAGAAATGATGCACCATGCGAACGTGTTCTTTTGTCCCTGACGGGACTCGTTCCCATTTCGCCTCGGACTCCCAGCGATGAATCGCTGGGCTATTTTTTTTTGCCCGGCTGGGCTGCAAAGCACGCTCCACATCGCGCACGCTGCTGAATCTCTGGCCCGCCTTTGAAAAGAGTCCCGCAAGGGACGAACCGAAAATAGCCCAGCGATTCATCGCTGGGACCATCGTCAACCAACCCGGCAAGCCCCGCAGGGGCGAAAGAAATCACTCCAAGTCCCGTTTCACATATTCCATCCCGTGCTTCTTGAGGAAAACCTCCAGTTCCTCCTTGAACGTCATTTTCCGGTGATGCTCCGCCTGCCCTTGAATGTATTTCATTGTGTCCTCAACACCGGAAATCCCGATGCTGAAAGCTCCGTAGCCTTCCTGCCACTCGAAGTCCCAATGTTCCCTGAACGTGTCGTGAATCCACTTCGAGGAATTACCCTTGAGAAGTTGGATGGCTTTCGCCACGGAGAGCGTGGACGGAATCGAGAGGAGGATATGGACGTGATCTTCCATGCCGCCCACGACCAACGCCTTCATCTTGTTCTCGCGTGCGATGCCGCCAAGGTAGGGCCAGAGGCGTTGCTGCAAATCCGGCTTGATGAGCGGACGGCGTTCTTTGGTCGCCCACACGCAGTGCATTAAGCAACTGACGAACGAGTGCATGCGATTTTGCTTTGTTGAATTCCAATTCCCATCAGGGACCACCCGAAAATAGCCCACCATTTCAACAGTGGAAAGCCATGTCCGACCATCCCCGCAAGTCCCGGAGTTGCGGCAGAAGTCCCGTCAGGGACGACCGAGAATAGCCCAGCGATTCATCGCTGGGACAACCGTCAACAAATCCATCACAGCCCCGTGGGGCGAAAGAAGGATTGGCGACGCCTTCCCGTTCAGCTCGAATCGAAACGGTCGGCTTTCAGACCGCTTCTTTCGTCCCTGACGGGACTTGTTCCCTTCCGCCCTGGAAACCCAGCGATAAATCGCTGGGCTATTGTCTTTCGCCCTGCCGGGCTGGGGCAGCCGCGCTGATGGCTCGGTTCGGTTCATCCTCCCGGATTAGTCGAACACTCCAAGTGCTATAGAACGGTCTCCAAATCCGTTTGAAGCCGTTTTGCCAACTCGTTGATGGTCTTGTAAATGATGCATCGCTGTGTCTTGAGGTCGAACTTCAGTGAATCAGAATTGTTCGAGAGGAAGAGCGTCGGCTTGTCCTTCCCCCAAGCATACCCGACCTCCAAATACACGTTCGGATTGGCCCCGCTTAGATCCGCAATGACTAGCGAAGCGGTTTCAATTCGCGACTTGATCCTCGCCACAACGTCACCAGTGAAGCTGGAAAAGTCGATACGTTCGCACAGGTAGCCCGCCGCTTGGACAGGTCCTTGGATAAGCACCCATTCATCAAACCACACCTTCACCCCATCCTTCCGCAACCGCTCGGCAATGTCGCGGACGACCACCTTACCCTTCGCACAGTGGATGAGGAAGACATCCGTAAGTGAAGTCGTCTGGCATGGTGGGGCTGGGTGGCTTGGCCGCTGTCAATCCGCAGCCTACTGAAAGACGACTTGAAGCGACGAGAACAAAGTATCTCCCTGTTGCCAGACAAGCGTCTCGGGTGTATCGTTCAGGCCGTAAGAGGAGTGGAAGTTTACTCACGAAAGCAACAAGGAGGAACAGAGGCGACGGGACACCGGGCCAATCGAAACAGCGGTTCGAGTTTTCGGGTTTCGCCTTCGCAAAGCCACGCGCCGATCGAGAACCCGAAATCCAAACTCGCAACCCTTCGCCACTACTCATCCAACCTGATCCAACTTAATCCGACCCCTGTAAACCTCACCCGAGGCACGGTCGGCCCGTTCTTTGAAATCCGAGAGCAGAGCCGCCAACGGCGATACCCCCGTTTGTAGGGCGGGTGTCCCCACCCGCCGCCGCCGCCTGCGTCAGGGCAGCTCGACCATCGCCACTCAGTAACACGATCTCCACGGTTGGTTTGCTCGAACGGTGCGCGAACGCCGAAGGTGTTCCATCCACTAACCCAGGGTTGCGAGGCACGAGCTACCCTGAGGTTCCCGTTCCACATGCCTCAACCCCGCAGCGGGTTGAATCATCCGCCTCACGTCCTTCCAGCCATCAGTCCATAGAGATCGTATAACGTGATTCCCCAGCACTGGACAGACACACTATTTTCGTCGCCGGACAGGCCCCACCCCTCTGTAGAGCAGGAGCAAACAGACACAATAACCACATCAAACCTCACCCGTGGCACGATCAGTTCGTTCTTTGAAATCCTGGCGAGGAGCGCCACTCGTTGGGCGGGTGTCTTCGCCTGCCGGGCTTGCCGTTGCAGGGCCTCACCCGCCGGGTTGGCGCGTCGGGCCGCCCATGGCAGGTGAAGACACCCGCCCTGCAAGCTGCTACGCGCTGACGAACCGCGCGATCTGCAGCGCGGCGTCCGGGCGGCTCAGGGCGCGGATGTTCTCGTGCCAGCGGCGCCACTCGCGCGCGTCGTTGGCGAAGAGCCAGTCGATCTGCGCGGCGAGCGCGTCCGGCGTGGGGCAGAGCGCACCACAGCTATGGTCGAACAGCAACTGCGCGTTCCCTTCCTCCTGCCCGGGAACCACTTGGGTGATGAGCATGGGCGTCTGCGCGGCAATCGTCTCCTGCACCGCCGCCCCACCGGCTTTGCCGATGAGAACGTGATGCGTCATCAACAGCTCCGGCATGTGCGGGGTCCAGCCGTGAATCTCGATGGGCCGTCCTGCAGCCGCCGCCTCGACGCGCCGGCGCAGCTCTTCGTCCTTCCCGACCGTCACCGTGAGGTGGATGCGCGGGACGAGGAGCAGCCGCGCGACCACATCCGGCGCGGTGTCTTTCGCGGCATTGATCATGAAGAGAACCCGCGCGCCGTCGCGGGGGTCGGGTCGCTCCGGCCGATCAGCGGCGAACCGGGGCGGCACCGGGAAACCAAGTTCATGCACGCGCGCCGCCGGGACGCCCTGCTCACGCATCACCGCGCCACTGGCGGGGTTCGGCACGATGTAGGTATCGCTGGGTGCGCGATGCCAGACGCGATTAATGGTGATCGAATCGGTCACCACCGTGTGGAGGGTGAAAGGCCGCCGGCCATCGGGAAAGAGCTTCGCGATGAGGTAACTATACGCGGGATAAACGCTGACCACCGCCGAGGGCTTCTTTTCCTCGAGTAATTCCGCCAGGCGTTGCTCGACATGGCTGAGAAGCGGCAGCGAAAACTCGACCAGCGGCCAGCGATCGATCAGGCCGAACACAAAGGCCCACACCCTCGGCGCCGTATTGATCAGCCACAGATAATCACGCCGGGAACGATCGTAGTTCGCCCCCATGGCGGTGAACGCATCGGCAATTTCCGAATCGATGCCGAGCTGCTGGCAGGCGGCATGCAAACCGCGCGCGGCGGCATTGTGACCTTCGCCGTAACCGGCAGTGAGAATGAGAACGGAGGGCATGAAAGGCGCGGACGATGCACAGCGGGCCGGATTTGTCACGCCCGGCGGGGAGAAGCGTGACGATTTCGAGAGCCCACGAGGTGATTTCCGCCCATCGACCCGGAAAGGATAACCAGCAGGAACCGCGTTCGAACCCCCTTCGCCCGCCTCCGGCTCCGGCCCACGAAACACCCCGCCTTCGCCCCCCACGGCTCCGCCATTTTCCTGCTTTCCTGTTTTCCTGCTTCATCACCTTCTCGCGGCCCGGCCTTGCCGAAACGCCCCGGCTCGTGAAGGATGCGCGCCCTTTTTCCAAAATGAATCTCGACCCCACGCTGCTCCGCAACCTCGCCGACAAGGTCGGCACGCCATTCTGGCTCTACGATGCGCGCACCATTCACCAGCGCATCGACGAGGTGTTGTTCATGACCAAGGCGCCCGGCATCCAGGCCCGCTTTGCCATGAAAGCCTGCCCGGCGACAAAAATCCTGCGGGAGATGAAGGCGGCGGGGATCTGGATCGACGCGGTATCCGGCAATGAAGCCCTGCGCGCCCTCCGCGCCGGCCACGCTCGCGGACACAACCCGCCGGAGATTTGCTTCACCGCCGACGTCTTCCGCGACAACGCGCTCTCCGTCGTGCTGGAAAACGAGCTGCTGCCAAACATCGGCTCGCCCGGCATGGTGCGCGATCTTTCCGCCGCAGGTTACAGGGGACCGATCTCCATCCGCGTGAACCCCGGCTTCGGCCATGGGCATGTGAATGCCTGCGACACCGGCGGCCCGAGTTCGAAGCACGGCATCTGGCTCACCGATCTCTTCGCGGTGAAGGACGCGGCGGAACGGGCCGGCATGAAAGTCACCATGCTGCACGCGCATATCGGCAGCGGGCCGCAGTGGCAGGAGTTGCAGGAAAACCTCACGCGCCTCGCCATCGAGTTCAAAGCGCTCCTGCCCGAGTTCAAGTCGCTCGAAGCCATCTCGCTCGGCGGGGGCATTCCGCACAATTACCGCGATCACGGCGCGCAGGTGCCGGTCGAACCGCTGCACGAACTGTTCACGACTTGCCACGAGCGCCTCGCCGCGGCGGCACGGCGCGACTTCCGTCTCGAGATCGAGCCGGGCCGTTATTACGTGGCACCGGGGTGCTCGTTGATCACTCGCGTGCACGACATCAAGCGGACGGGCACCAACGAAAAAGGTGCCGGGGCAACGTTCGCCATGGTCGATGCCGGGTTCGTCGATCTCGTCCGCCCGGCCATGTATGGGAGCTATCACCATATCGAAGTGGTCGGCCGCGACGCGGACGATCCGAACGTGCCTCGCGAACCAATCGTCGTGGCGGGCCCGCTCTGCGAAAGCGGCGACGTCTTCACCCGCGACGACCAGGAACTCCTCCAACCGCGCTCGCTCCCCCGTCCCGAACCGGGCGACTTGCTGGCCATCCGCGACGCGGGCGCCTACGGCTTCGCGATGTCGTCCAATTACAACTCCATCGGTCGCGCACCCCAGGTTTGGGTCGAGGAAGACGGCAAAATTGAGATGATGTCGCGCCGGGAAACCTTGGAAGACCTGCTCAAAGCCGAGGTAAATGGCCCCCTCTAGGGGACCTGTGGTAATTCTAACCGTTCCGCGAGATTTTCGACTCTCACGGCACGCCTTCGGCTTTCTACAGAATGCGAAGCGGCTTCCTCCCCCGGGCCGTTTCAGCATATGACTGAACCCGAAACACAGAACAAATCGATCACCCTGCCGCCAGCAAGGACTCCGCTCGGAGCCAGCCTCGCGGCGGACTACGAGGCGTTGCAAAACGACTTCGAACAAGCCCAGGAACTGGCCGCCGATTTTCAGCGGCAACTGGCGGGCAAGTCCAACGAAGTCGCCCACTTCAAAGCCATCCTGGAGAAGACCCAGGGGGATTTTGCCCGGCTCGAAGGTCACATCCGGGAATTGCGCCAGGAACGCCACCGGCTGGCCAACGAAGTCATGCGCGTGACCGCGCTCGATCTGGAGATTGTGAAGCTGAAACGCGAAAATGAGCGCCTGCGCGAGCAGCTCGACACGCTCAATAACGCCAGTTCCAACCGGGTGGGCGAACTGCTCGTCGTCAGCGAAGATCAACAGAAAGAAATTCAGCGCCTGCGCGCCGTCGTCGAAGTTTTCCGCCAGCGCGAATCGGTCCCGCCCCTGCTTTCCAAGATGGACTCTTCAGAGATGCAGGCGCAGATTGCCGAACTCACCGCCACGGTGAAGCGGCTCCAGTCGGAAATGCGTGGTCCATCGGTCGCCGGACGGTCGGCGAGCCAGACCAATGCGGCGGCGGACGACGCGGACGTGATCAATATCAGCTTCGAGCGCTGAGGCCTTCCTGAGGAAGGTGTGGCAGCGGGTTTGACACTGGCGGCGGTAAACTTATGCTGCCAGTGAGTGAACCAAATCACCAAGACCGACACGGCTGCGGACAAGGCAGCGGCCCTAAAAGCGACCCTCGAACCGATTAACGCCCAGCTCTACTCGGTCGAGGAACGAATTCGCCAGCAAGCCCGGGCCTTCGACCCCGCAGTGGAGGGATACGTGGCTTACGCCATCGAATCGAACGGCAAACGCCTGCGCCCGGCCCTCGCGCTGCTCGCCGGTGGCGCCACGGGCGAGATCGGGCCCAACCATTTCGAACTCGCCGTGGTGGTGGAGCTCATCCACGCCGCTACGCTGGTGCACGACGACATTCTTGATGGCGCCGAAAAGCGCCGCGGCCAGCCCACGGCCAATGCCAAGTGGGGCAATGCCATTTCGGTGCTGCTCGGCGACTGCCTCTTCGCGCACGCGCTGAAGATTTCGACCGGCTTCCAGAATGGCGAAGTGAGCCGTCGCATCGCTCACGCTGCCGCAGATGTGTGCAGCGGGGAGATCATCCAGACGCAGCGCCGCTTCGACCTGAAGCTGAGCGTGCCGGATTACTACAAGATCATCGAGATGAAGACGGCCGCGCTTTTCGGGGCGGCGACCGAACTGGGCGCGCTGCTGAACGAAGCCGCGCCGGAAGTCATCACCGCGCTGAAGACCTATGGACTGCGGCTCGGCTCGGCGTATCAGATTTACGACGACGTGGTCGATCTCGCCGGAGACGAAGCCAAAGCCGGCAAGACGCTCGGCAGCGATCTGCGCAAGGGCAAGCTGACCCTCCCGATTCTCTATCTGCTCCAGCAGAGCGATGGACCTGAGCGGCAGCGCATCTCTCACCAGATCCTCGAAGGCGACGACAACGACGTGAGCCGCCTCGTGACCCAGGCGCTCGCCGCCGGCGCGGTGCGTAACGCCGTGGCTACCGGACGTAAGATGCTTCGCGAAGCCGGCGCCCAGCTCGAAGTCGTGCCCGCCAGCAAATATCGCGACTCGCTCAATCAACTCGTCGAAAATCTCGACCAGATGATTACGCCGTTTGGAGCCTAAGCAGGACAGGGCCGTCGCGATTTCATCCGCATGAACTCGCGCCTCCCCCTTCTCGTCTGGCTCCTGTTCGCCACCGCCTGTTTCGGCCAGACGTTTACGCGCCCGAAGACGATCATGGGCATGAAGTGGGGTGCTTCCCGGATGGAAGTGCTCAAGGCCATCGTCGATGCGGGTGGCACCGTGCCGGAGGCACTCTACGACAGCACCGAACAGCGCATCCAGTGCGTGGGTGGAAAGTTCGCCGGGCAGGAAGTCACCGCGTGGGATATCGAACTGGTGCACGGGCGGATGGTCGCCATCGCAGTCACCGTGAAAGGCGAGAGCGGCAGCGCGCTGTATCGGGAGATCAAAAAGGAACTCGCCAAAAAATATGGTCCCTCGACCGGCGAGCGCCGGCTGAGCACGCTCACCGCCGAGCAAAAGCGGGCCATGCAACTCGCTGGCGCACGCATTCCCAACCAGGGCGCGGCGACCACCTGGAAATTCCAGCCCAATCTGCAGGAGAAAGACTCGCTCAATCTTTCCTGCGAAATGGCGCCGCCGCCGGGCGTCGTAACCGAGGACGAAAATCAGTTTCTCGTCACCGTGCGCTACAGCTCCGACAGCATGAAGGCGCAGCTCAACACCAGCGGCGATCCGAACGCTGACCCCAATAGCACCGCAGCCAAGTCCGGCCGCCCCTTGATCGGGAAGGATTTGTAAAAACAGGCCTATGGGTTCCCCGCGGATTCAGGAATTGCGTGAAGACGAGCGCCCGCGGGAAAAGCTCGCCCGTCATGGTGCCGCCACGCTGAGCGAACCGGAACTCATCGCCATTCTCCTGCGTGTGGGCACCATGGGCGCAAATGCCGTCGATGTCGCCCGCCAGCTTCTCGCCGAATTTCGCTCGCTCTCCGGGCTCGCCCGGGCGTCGGTGAAGGAACTCGCCCGCATCAAAGGCGTCGGTCCGACCAAGGCCATCCAGCTCGCGGCCGCCTTCGAACTCGCCTCTCGTCTCTCCCGCGAAAACGCCGAGCGCCTGCCGGTCGATACCCCCGAACGCGTCTGGTCGTTGCTCGGCGCCGAGATGTCGATGCTTACCCGCGAATCGCTCCGCGTTCTGCTCGTCGATACCAAGCTGAAGCTGCTCCGCATCGAGGAAGTCTCGCTCGGCACCTTGAACGAAAGCCTCGCCCATCCGCGCGAAGTTTTCCGCCCGGCACTCCTCTACAGCGCCTTCGGAGTAGTCGTCGTTCACAATCACCCCAGCGGCGATCCCACCCCCAGCGAGGCCGACCGCCGGCTCACCCAGCGCCTCCGCGGCGCCGCGGAACTGCTTTGCCTGCAACTCGTCGATCACGTCATCGTCGGCAATGCCGATGGCGGCCGCCGTCCGTGGTTCAGCTTCCGGCAGGCGGGACTTTTGTGACGTGAGTTGAGAGTTGAGCGTGGAGGGTTGAGCGCCGCACAATGACGGCGTGACTGCGATGTCGCTCCGCTGGCGCGGCTCTCCACTTTCAACCTTCAACTCCCAACTCCTTTGATCCACCCCACCGCCATCATCCATCCCGACGCGCAACTCGGCGCTGACGTCACCGTCGGTCCTTACGCCGTGATCGAAGGCGCGGCGCGCATCGGGGATCGTTGCACCATCCAGGCTCACGCGATCATCGGGGCCCACGTGACGATGGGAGAAGATAACCTCGTTGGTTACGGCGCGATCGTCGGCGGCGATCCGCAGGACCTCGCGTTTCGGCCCGAGGTGCAAAGCGAAGTGCGCATCGGCAAGGGGAACAGGCTTCGCGAATACGTCACCATTCATCGCGGCACCGCCGAAGGCAGCGCGACTATCGTGGGCGATCACTGCTTCCTCATGGCCGGCTCCCATCTCGCGCACAACGTCGTCATGGGCGATCACGTCATCCTCGCCAACAACGTCCTGCTCGCCGGCCACGTGCAAATGGCCGACCGCGTCTTCGCCGGCGGCGGCAGCGTCTTCCACCAGCACATCCGCGTCGGCAAACTCGTCGTCTGCCAGGGCCTGTCGAAGTTCAGCAAAGACCTTCCGCCCTACGTCATGGCCGCCGATCTCAACACCGTCACCAGCCTCAACGTCATCGGCCTGCGCCGCGCCGGCCTCAACGCCGCCCAGCGCGCCGAGATTAAAGAAGCCTTCAACCTCCTCTATCGGAGCGGTCTCAATGTTTCCCAGGCTCTCGCCGCCGCCCGGGACCGGATCTGGAGCGCGGAAGGCCAGCATTTCTGGGACTTCGCCAGCGGTGCGAAAAAGAAAGGCCTCTCAGGCTACGGCGGCACCACGCGGGTGGATGGCAGCAGCGAAGAAGATCTATAGCCACGGCCACTCCGCGGCGTGAACGGAGTCCGTTGGAGTCCAGCTTTTAGCTGCTCGAAAAAACCGCTCAGCCGAAGGCTGCCATCTTTCCCCCAGCCACGCCTCAAAGATCACCGCGCCTGCCGGATTTTCCCCGCACCACTCATGCTCGCAGCCGTCTCCCGATTTCACTTTCTCGTCCTCACCGCCCTTACAACCTCGCTTCTCGTCTACGCCGCCGAACCACCGAAGCCCACGCAGGCCGACGTTCCCTACGGTTCGCATCCTCACCAGCTTCTCGATGTCTTCGTGCCGCCGGATGGCCCCGGCCCCTTCCCCGTGCTGATCTGGTATGGCGGCATCTGGAAAGAGGCGAAACACGTCCCCGACCTGACCCACTTTTTCCCGAAGCACATTGCCGTGGTCGGCGTCGAAACCCGCACCCTCACCGACGGCATGCAAGACAAGGTGCCTGCGCCGGTTTCTTACGTGATGGACGACGCCTGCCGCGCCGTGCAGTTCATCCGCGCGAACGCTGCGAAGTGGAATCTCGACCCCGCCCGAATCGCCGTCGGCGGCGGCTCGCAAGGCACCCTCCCCGCCCTCTATGTCGGCTGCTCGCCCGACCGCGCCAAACCCGACTCCGCCGATCCCGTCGAGCGCGCCTCCTCGCGCGTCGTCTGCGTAGCCGCCTACCGCAGCCAGCCCAGCATCGACCCGAAGCAGATGCAGGAATGGGTCCCCGGCGTCGTGTGGGGTGCGCCCGCCCTCGGATGCAGTTTCGAGGAATCGCTCAAGCGCCGCGAAGAACTCCTTCCCCTCATCCGGAAATGGTCCCCCGACGCCCTCGTCCACCGCGACGCTGCCCCGATCTATTTCGAAAACGAGTGGGGTCTCACGCAGCCCAAAGACATCACCGAAGCCAACTACAAGGTCCACTCTCCCGCCTGGGGCCTCGGCTTCCAAAAAGTCGCCCGAAAAGTCGGCGCCACCGTCCTCAACAAATTCCCCGACCACCCCACCGAAGGCTACGCCGACATCTGGGACTTTATCGCGAAGAAGCTCGACGCACGCTAGTATCGGTTGATCTTCCAGACAACGCTTCCAGCCTCCTACCGGAGGTCTCCGATAAATCGCCCACTTAATTCAAGACACAGCCGAACGTTGGTTTTAAGAGTATCAGGGTAACGCGCATACGGAAGAAAACTCGCCACCAGAGCGGTGACCAACTCAATTTTGGATGGATATGATCCGGCCTGCCATGCACGGAGAATCCCTTTTCGCGCCGAACCGACTGCGTTCAAAATTTTCCGAACATTGGGTGTTACATCGCTTTCCGGTATTTGCTTCGACCAATCAAATAGCACGAGCGGCAGCGATTCCTCCAAAATCCTGCACTCTTCTGACGTCCATTCGAACGTGCGGCACACCATTGCCGCCACGAAGCGACCGAAATCCTTAAGAATATAACCTTCGTGAGTTGCCTCGAAGTCAATGATACATGGATATTCCGCCCCAGCTTTTCCAACGACCAATACATTATCCAGGTGCAGATCACCGTGGCATACAGATCGGTAAGAACGAAGGACCTGTAACTCTGAAGCCAGATGTGCAATGGTCGGATCGGCCACATCGCCCGCCTCTAAGTAGCCAAGAAGTGACGATAGCCAACGAATGGCACATCCCAATGATTCGTCGGCACCGCCGACATTCAACTCAAGCGAGTGAAACGTCCGGCACTCCCGCAACAGCCGCTCAATTGCGCCGTGATTAAAAATTGCGAATTCACCGAAAAGATCGATCGTCGCGGACGCGGCGTGCCCATACCAAGGACGAAGAGCACGCTCGAAAAGCTCGTCGCAAAGCGATGCCGTTCGCTCCAAGGAGGCTGCCAAAAACCATGCGTTCAACGTTTTCGGTGTCTCGTCTTCGGTGAAGACGTAAGAAGTCAATGCCCCCTGCACAAATTGTTTGTCGTCGTCCGGTTCCGTGATCACCGCCTTCGATTGATCGCACCGGCTTGCACGATAACGCGGGTGAAGGCGTTGCGCGTATTTTGCGAAATTATCCACCTCCCTTCCGATCCGGTCAGCAGTGTCGAGTTTAAAAAGACCGAGGGGACCAAACTCTGCGGAACAAACATAGGTAGGAACACGCCGCTCCCGGAAATCATGGCCCTTGAGCGAAATATCGCCCTCAAGCACGTTATAGTGACGATCCACGACATCTGCGGCCAGTGTGGCCACCGCCTCACGCTCCACGGTGATCGCCTTTTTACTACCCGGCGCCCATGGGTTTGGCCGCACTACGCGAACCCTCTTAGAACGCGACGCCATCGTTTCGATCAGCTCCACCCAAATTTGGAAATCGGCAGTCTCCTGCGGCAGGATTTGCTCAAGGAGCCTTTTCGCTCGGATAACATCCCACGCTCCTGCCTCAAGCAACATTGTGGTCGCCGCCGCCCGGTCAGATTCCGACTTCCAATGCCGAAGCAGAGTGGTTGCATAGTCTCGACGATCCACCTCAACAAGTCTTGCATCAAACGAAACCCTCGACGGTGCAACCCGACCAGGCCCAGCCGTGGCAAGTATCGTTCCGATGGTATGCTGAAGCCACTCCCGCGCCCGATCCGGTGCCGTGCTCAGAAATTGATACGGCATCAGACCATCGTGGCTCGCTATTCGAGTGATGGAGAAGCTCACCCGGAGCAACAGAAGAAAATCAGCATCGGAGTAACGCAACTCGGCCTGAATCGTGGTGAGATATCCAAGAAAATCATATACGACGTGTGGACGGCTGGCAGGCCAGTAACGCGCGAGTTGACTATTCCAGAAGGCCGAAAGCAGCCACGCCGAACGCGCGTAGCGGTAGTCCTCTGGCGAAGCAGATCCGAAGTCGATAGCTTCAGCGAGCCCTCGGCTTTGACGCGCTCGTTCCTGGATTGCTCGCGGATCATCGCTCTGCTTGAGCTGCATCAAGCGGGGCTCGATATGCCGCAAATCTTGCTCGAGGAGAGCGAACTCTGTGAAGGTCCGCCCTAGATCTGCCACGCCCATGATTGCCCCAAGAGCTTCGCGAAAAATCTTGAGCGCGGATTCCTGACGTGGCCCATCTTCTCCGACGACGGCAGCGGGGAAGTGTTTTGTGAGATCTTCAAATCGTTCCCGAAGATTTTTCAGGGGAGGTGCGGTGAAAATGCGGCGCTTCTGAATTTTAGGAGCCAATTCCACCTCGGACGGATTAAAGACCGCTGCGATGTTGGCGCCATCTCTATCAAACTCAGTGTGTTCCCCGGCTCCTTGATCATCCAAATTGGGCGCATCGTCGGCCGAAGAAAGAACAACAGTCTCAGCAAAGATGTCGATGATTTCAGACTCCTGCAGTGGAACGGCGCCAGGCAGAGCCAACCGCGTTTGTTCAAACGAATCTCGGAATTTGGGCTCGGTTCCGAGGCAATGCTGATAGCCGATGTAGGCAGTTGAAAGCAGTGCCAGGCGCAGACGATCCTGCTCGCGGCTTGCCAGCGCATTCGCCCCGTTCGCGACACGCCAAGCTGCGCCAAATAGACCACCGGGCGAATCAAGTCTCAGCAATTGCGCCTTTCTCAGTTCATCAGCTCCTCGGTCGAAGGAGAGATCGCGCATATCGAATAAACCAAGAAGCGCACTAATTGCATCTTGAACAAAGGCGGCATTCATATAATTGTTATCCGGGGCGGTAAAGACTTAATGCTTTAGAAGTTTGAAGCTGATCAGTCGTTGTCATGCAACGAATACTCTAAGCCTAGAAGGCCAACACTGAGGTTGGAGTCAAGCAACAATAAAATCGTAGGGGCCGGAGGCAGATATCCGAGGCGGGCACAATTCTGAAAGATTCAACGTCGATTATACCCGAACCTCGGCCGGATCAGTTGCCAAAATATTCCGTAGACTGCATCTTATCCGGCGCCTTTGCCCACTGGCAGATTGCCCCCGGGCTACTTATCCGCGAGTTCCCTATCCAGCGCATACGCCGCGCTGATGAGACCAAGGTGCGTGAACGCTTGTGGGAAGTTACCGAGGTGTTCGCCGGCGGGGCCGAGTTGTTCGGCGTAGAGGCCAACGTGGTTGGCGTAGCCGAGCATCTTTTCGAAGACGAAGCGGGCGCGTTTGGCGTCGCCGGCGCGGGCGAGACATTCCACCAGCCAGAAGGTGCACATGCTAAAGGTGCCGTCGGCGGTGCCCTCGTGGGAAGGGTCGTCGCGGCCGTAGCGATAGACGAGAGAGTCTTCGACGAGAGTGCGGTCGATGGCCTCGAGCGTGCTCAGCCAGCGCGGATCGGTGGGTGAAATGAATTTCACCAGGGGCATGAGCAGACACGCGGCGTCGAGAGTGCTTGAGCCAACGTGCTGCACGAAACTCTGCTGTTTCTCGTCCCAGAAATTCGTGAAGATGTCTTCGTAGATGGAGTCGCGCTGTTCGATCCAATGGCGCAGCGGCGCGGGAAAGGAGCGTTTCATCGCCAGGCGCACGCCACGGTCGATCGCCACCCAGCACATGAGCCGGGAGTAGAGGAACTCCTGCGGTCCTTTCCGTGTCTCCCAGATGCCCGCGTCGCGCTCGCGCCAGTGCGCCGCGACCCAATCGACGAGGCGCACGAGATTCTGCCACAGGTCGTGACTGATCGGCTTGCCCCACTTATTGTAGAGATATACTGAATCCATCAGCTCGCCGTGAATATCGAGCTGCACCTGCTGCGCAGCCCCGTTGCCGACCCGCACCGGACGCGAATCGCGATAGCCCGCGAAATGATCGAGCGTTTCTTCCTTGAGGTCGTGCCCGCCATCGAGACGATACATGATCTGCAGCCCACCCTCGGGCTTCAGTTCGCGGCAGCGGTCCTCGATCCAGCGATTGAACGCCGCCGCCTCTTCCGTGTAGCCGAGCCGCATGAGCGCGTAGATCGTGAACGAGGCATCGCGAATCCACGTGTAGCGATAGTCCCAGTTTCGCGCGCCGCCGATCACCTCGGGCAGGCCGAAAGTCGGCGCCGCCACGAGCGAACCGCACGAGTGCGAGACCAGCAGCTTGAGCGTCAGCGCCGAACGATTCACTATTTCCCGCCACCGGCCTTGATAGCGGCAATGGCCGATCCACCCGCGCCAGAAGTTGAGCGTGTGCTTGAAGCTCTCGGCGACATAACGGTCGGTGTTGCAGTCGAGATCCTCATCCGCGTCCTCCAGGATGAACGAAGCCGACTCATCCGGCTTGAGCCTGAAGGTCGCGACCGCGGCGCCGTCCTCGATTTTCATCGGCACCGAACTGCGCAGCCGCAGCCGAACCCGGTCGTTTCCTTCCGCGACAAAGATCACGTCATCCCCATCCCGCTCACAGCGATGGCCAGCCCGACCGTAATCGAAACGCGGCGCGCAAACCATGCGATAGCTGATCTCGCCCCGCACCGTTTTGATCCGGCGCACGATATTGTGAGCCTCCGCACCATTCGCCACCGGCATGAAATCCGACAATTCCGCGACCCCGCTTTCCGCCAGCGAGCGGGTCAGCAGGATGTTCGAATCCGGCAGATAGAGCTGCCGATATCTCACCCCGTCGAGCAGCGCCTCGATCTGGAAAAATCCGCCCCGTTCGCGGTCGAGCAGGCTGGCAAAGATGGTCGGCGAGTCGAAGCGAGGGAAACAGCAGAAATCGATAGCCCCATCCAGCGCGACCAATGCCACCGTGTTGAGGTCGCCGATGATGGCATGATTTTCGATCGGGGTGCAGGCGGGCATCGGTTTACCCGTCGGAATCGGGGCTCACCCCGACTCCGGCTTGCTCGCTTTTTCCAGTCATCCGGTCTTTGATCCGTCCCATGTTATCGCCACGACTGATCGACGCGTTGCTCGAATTCCGCCGGGAACGGGACTGGGAGCAATTTCACTCTCCGCGCAGCCTGAGTGCCGCCCTCTGCGTGGAAGCCGCGGAGTTGCTCGATCATTTCCGCTGGGCACGCGACGGAGAGAGCGAACGGATCGTCGAACAGCATCGCGCGGAAATCGAATCGGAAGTCGCCGACGTGGCCATCCTGCTCTCTTATCTCGTGCACGATCTGGGTGTATCCCTCGAAGACGCTGTCGCGCGGAAGCTTGAGCTGAACCGCAGCAAATACCCAGTGGAGAAATCCAAAGGGACCTCGCGGAAGTATAACCAGATCTGAGCCGCGCCGCGCTCCCTCGTGCGCCTATTGCGGGTTCAGAAACGAGAAGAGGCTTTTCGGGCTTTGGGGATACTTTTTCCGCGCCTCCTCGGCGACGCCAATGTCGCCCGCGAAGCCCCAGTGCAGGAGCTTCCAAGTTTTGTTTTCCTGCCGCAGCAGCGCGAAGAAATCGAGATCAAGGTCGTAAGCGTTGCCGCCCTGAGCCGGCTTGCCATCGCTCGGCGCGACGTTCCCTTCGAAAGTGGCCCACCCGTCCACGATCTTGACCGAACCCGTAAAGGTGACGCGTTTGCCAATGTATTTGGAAACGGGGCCGCGCATCGCTTCCATGATGGCGGGGCGGTCGGGCGAACCGGGCTTGGGCTCGTAAGGCTCTGTGGCTATAGCCAGCACGGGCAGGAGGAAGGAAAACGTGACAGCTCGCATGGGGCGCTCTGTTTAACGCAAAGGCGCTATCAACGCAAAGGGCGCAGGTGGGGAAGCCGTGCGGGAAAGATCGCGGCCCTTCGGGCGAACTCACGGATCGAAGCGGGAGCTTCGAACTACTTTCCTCTCCTCTTTCGCACCCTTTGCGTTGATAGCGCCTCTGCATTCAAATTCCCTCCCTTCAAACGCGAGAGGCCGGGCATGCCACCAAGGACGCCCCTTTACGGTAATCCCTGAGTTCCTCCGAAACCGAACGAATCCCCCTTCAGACACCCCTACGAACGGGTCGTCGTGTCCCCGTAAACCTGGGTAGTCGGCTTCCGGTTGGGGACTGCCGAACCGGGCAGGTTTGGCGCTACCCAAGGAGACAGTTGGGTTTTCGAGGCCTTGGCGGTCTCATCTGCTAAGTATTTCCCATCCTTAAACCTCAGCGCTTGTAAACCAGACCGACCATGAACTCGATCCCAAACTACAACCCCCTCGAACACATCCCGATTCTTTGCACCTCCCGTCGTGAATTCCTCGAGAAGACCGGTATGGGCTACGGCGCCATGTGCCTGGCCTCGGTTCTCGCCGGCACGGCGGGCGCCAGCGCCTCCACGACTGCCCCGGCCAAGGGTGGCCCGCTGATGCCGAAGCAGCCGCATTTCCCGGTGAAGGCCAAGAATGTGATCCACATTTTCGCCTCGGGCGGCCCGTCGCACGTCGATACCTGGGATCCGAAGCCGATGCTGGAGAAGTATGCCGACAAGGAGATCCCGGAGACAAACGGCCTCGCTTTTCCCTCGCCCTTCAAATTTGAGAAGCACGGCAAGTCCGGCATCGAAGTCAGCGAAGTCTTCCCGCAGCTCGCCCAGCATGTGGACGAAATGGCGATCATCCGCTCGCTCTGGACCGACATCCCAGCACACGAAGTCGCCCAGCGCTTCATGAACACCGGTTCGCTCCAGCTCCCGAAACCCTCGTGGGGTTCTTGGGTGCTCTACGGTCTCGGCACCGAGAACCAGAACATGCCCGGCTTCATCACCCTCGGAGGCAAGCCCGAGTGGCGCCAGGCGTCGTTCCTCCCCGGCTTCTACCAGGGCGTGAATGTGAACTACAACGCGAAGATGAAGCTGGAGGAAGTGCTCCTGAACATCCGCAACCAGTTCAGCGGCATGGGCACCCAGCGCGCGCAGCTCGATCTCGCGCAGAAGCTGAACGAAATGCATGCCGCCAGCCTTCAGAAGGATGAGCAGCTCGAATCCCGCATCGAAGCCTTTGAAATGGCGTTCAAGATGCAGACGGAAGCGACCGACGCTTTCGACATCACCAAGGAGCCGCAGAACATCAAGGAGCTTTACGGCAACAGCGACATGGGCTCGAAGCTCCTCGTCGCTCGCCGCCTCGTGGAACGCGGCGTTCGTTTTGTCCAGATCGAGCACACCGGCTGGGATCACCACAACAAGCTTGACGACGCCATGCGCAAGAAAGCCGGCGAAGTCGATGGCCCGGCGGCGGCGCTCCTCACCGATCTCAAGCAGCGCGGCCTGCTCGACAGCACGCTGGTCATCTGGGGCGGCGAGTTCGGCCGCACCGTGACTCGCGACCGCAACGGCAACGAAGTCCCCGGCCGCGATCACAATGGTCGCGCCATGGTCACCTGGATGGCCGGCGGCGGCGTGAAAGGCGGCACCGTTTATGGCGCCACCGATGAGTTCGGCGCCCGCGCCGCGGTCGATAAGGTCCACATCCACGACCTGCACGCCACCGTCATGGCACTGCTCGGCTTCGATCACAAGAAGCTGCGCTACCGCTACAATGGCCGCGATTTCCGTTTCACCGACAACTTCGGCAACGTCGTCAAGGACGTCATCGCCTAAAGCACGATTCTCCTCATGCGCATCCTCAGCACCACCATTCTTGCCTTTGCTGCCGTCCCTGCCTTTGCGGCGGTCGAGGCACAGCTCACGAAGGAACAGACCGAATTCTTCGAAACGAAGGTCCGGCCGATCCTCGCGGAAAGTTGCTACAAGTGCCACTCGGTCGAGCAGGGCAAAGCCAAGGGCGGCCTCACGCTCGACACGCGACCCGGCTGGCAGAAGGGCGGCGAAAACGGCCAGGTCATCCAGCCCGGCCATGTGGACGCCTCCCCGCTGATCCAGGCGGTTCGCTACAAGGACCCCGATCTCCAGATGCCGCCGAAGGGCGAGAAACTCTCGGCGGAGCAGATCGCGACCCTCGAGAAGTGGGTTGAGATGGGTGCTCCCGATCCGCGCGCCGGCAACAAGGAAGCGGTCGCGAAGATGACCGGCCTCACTGACGCTGCGCGCAATCACTGGGCTTACCAGCCGGTGAAGAAGGCCGCCGTGCCGGAGACGAAAAATCCCGCCTGGTGCAAGACGCCCATCGACGCCTTCGTGCTGCAAAAGCTCGAGGCGAACAACATGGTGCCGAACAAACCGGCCACCAAGGAAGCGCTCATCCGCCGCGCTTATTTCGATCTGATCGGCCTGCCTCCGACCCCGTATGAAGTCGCCGACTTCATCAAGGACCAATCGCCGGACGCCTTCGCCAAGGTCGTCGATAAGCTCCTGGCCATGCCGCAATACGGCGAGCGCTGGGGCCGGCACTGGCTCGACACGGCGCGCTACAGCGACACGATCGGCGGCGAGCGCAATAACAACCGGACGATCGACTACCGCTATCCGAACGCCTGGACCTATCGCGATTACGTCATCAAGTCCTTCAACACCGACAAGCCCTACGATCAGTTCGTGATGGAGCAGATCGCGGCCGACCTGCTGCCCGGCGTGAAAGAAGGCGATGCGCGTCTCGCGGCCCTCGGTTTCCTCACGGTCGGTGAGCGTTTCCGCGCCCCGAACGACATCATCAACGATCGCATCGACACGGTCAGCAAAGGTTTCCTCGGCCTCACCGTCGCGTGCTCGCGCTGCCACGATCACAAGTTCGACCCGATCCCAACGAAGGATTATTACGCGCTCCACGGCATCTTCAACAGCATCTTCGAACCGGCGCATGAGCCGACCGTGATGGCTGCGGCCAAGCCGGCGATGACCAAGGACTTCCAGCAGAAGTTCGCCGCCGAGACGAAGGAGATGCAGAACCGCTACTTCGATGTGGTCGGTGATTACCTTGGCGACTTCTGGAAGAAGCCCGAAGCCTATCTCAAGGCCGCCACGGCCACGGCCGGCAAGGGCAAGGGCGCCAGCGCCGAAGGCCAGCGGGAACGCAACGCGCTCATCCGCGAAAACAAACTCGACGATCAGTTCCTCAACTACCTCTCACGCGGCCTCATGCGCAACGTGACGGTCTGGGGCCCGCTCTTCGAGCTCAAACGCGAAGGCAAACTCGATGTCGCCAAACTCGACACGATGGGCACGGAAATGGCCCAACGGATGTCGAAGAAGAGCGCCGAGGGTGGCAAGGGCAAATATGCCATGGTCGGCGAGGCCATGGAGAAGATGATGAAGGAAGAGCTCAGCCACGGTCCGAACAAACTCGTGATCGAAGCGCTGAAGAAGAATCCGCCGCAGAATCTCGACGAGGCCATCAAGGTTTACGCCGACCTGCTCCGCAGCGTGCAGCCGCAGGCGAAGAACTTCATCGCCACGATGAAGAACGCCACCTCCGCGCAGGTTAACTTCGACGACGATCTCTCCGACCTGCTCCGCGGGCCGTTCACCATTGAAGCCGCGCCGATGATGACCAAGGAAATCATCGAAGCGAACTACCTGAGCTGGCTCCCGCGCATGCAGGGCAAGTCCCGCCTCAACTTCGGTGAACTCAACCTGCTCGAAACCTCGCACCCCGGTGCCCCCGGCAAGGCGATGGTCGTGGTGGACAAGCCAAACCCGAAAGACTCGGCGATCCTGATCCGCGGTGAAGCCCAGAGCCGCGGCCCGATCACGCCGCGCGGCTTCCTGGAAATCCTTTCGCCGAATCGCCAGCCCATCGCCTTCAAGCAGGGCAGTGGCCGGCTCGAACTCGCGCAGTCAATCGCCAGCAAGGAGAACCCGCTGACCGCTCGCGTCGCCATCAACCGCCTCTGGATGTATCACTTCGGCGACGGCTTCGTCTCCACGCCCGATGACCTCGGCGTGCAGTGCGGACAGCCGACGCATCCTGAGCTACTCGACTACCTTGCGTCGAAGTTCATGGAGTCTGGCTGGAGCGTGAAGGCCATGCACAAGCTGATCATGCTTTCCGCCGTGTATCAGCAGAGCGTGGACACGAACAAAGCCTACGAGACGAAGGACCCGGAGAACCACCTCCTCTGGCGCGCGAACATCCGCCGGCTCGATTTCGAAGCCATGCGCGACTCGCTCCTCGTCTTCAGCGGCCAGCTCGACAAGACGCTCGGTGGCAAGCCGATCAATCTCACCGACGAGCCCTACAGCTACCGCCGCTCGGTCTATGGTTATATCGACCGCGGCAATCTGCCTGAGCTGATGCAGACCTTCGATTTCAGCGATCCCGACATGCCGAACTCGAAGCGCACCACCACCGTCGTGCCTCAGCAGGCGCTCTTCCTCATGAACAGCTCCATGGCCGTCGATATCTCGCGCAAGCTCGTCGCCCGTCCGGAGATTCAAAAGGCCGCCACCACCGATGAAAAAGTGCGCTGGCTCTACCGCATCATCTATCAGCGCCTGCCCACCGACGTGGAGCTTGGCTTCGCGCGGAACTTCCTGAATCAGGTCCAGGGCTCCGGCACTGACACGAGTGCCGCGACCACCGCCACGATCACGCCTGCCGTCTCCAAGGTCGCGGTCGAGAATGCCAAGGCGAGCAA
Source organism: Chthoniobacteraceae bacterium (assembly GCA_044226525.1). Lineage (GTDB taxonomy): Bacteria > Verrucomicrobiota > Verrucomicrobiia > Chthoniobacterales > Chthoniobacteraceae > VFJQ01. The sequence goes on from JBGAGV010000024.1 coordinate 35,396, forward strand.
GGACATGACCAAGCGCAAATCGGCCGGCAAGTTCGGCGCGATCCAGAACGAAGGCCAGCTCGTCGATCGTCGCCAGCAGAACGCGTGGGAAGCCTACGCGCAGGCTCTGCTGTTCTCGAACGAAGTCGCCTACGTCAATTAACCCTCGGCGCCTCGAGCGCTAAACTCAACGCGGGGCCGAATGTCCGAATGACGTTCGGCCCCGCTGCTTTTTGGTAGTCGGAATAGGGCGGGGAAAATGCGAGCGTTCCGGCCATGCGCTCCCTCGCCCTCTGCTTCTCCCTCCTCGTTTCGTTCTGCTTCGCTACGCGCGCCGCCGACCTCCCGAACTTCGTCATCATCAACATCGACGACCTCGGCTACGGCGACATCGGCCCCTTCGGCGCGAAAGGTTACGCCACGCCGAACCTCGACCGCATGGCCGCAGAAGGCCGCAAGTTCACCCGCTTCTACGTCTCCTCGCCAGTGTGCTCCGCCTCGCGCTCGGCATTGATGAGTGGCTGCTACAACAGCCGCGTCGGCATCCAAGGCGCCCTCGGGCCGAGTTCCCCCCTTGGCCTGAACCCCGATGAGATGACCATCGCCGAAGTGCTCAAACAAAAAGGCTACGCCACCTGCGCCGTCGGCAAATGGCACCTCGGCCGCCCCACCGAATTTCTCCCCACGCACCAGGGCTTCGATGAATACCTCGGCCTGCCCTACTCGAACGACATGTGGCCATTTCATCCCGAGAACGCGGGCAAGTTCCCCAAGCTCCCCCTCATCGAAGGCGATCAGGTCATTGATGACGACGTCACCCCCGAGGACCAGACGCAGCTTACGACACGTTATACCGAGCGCTCCGTCGATTTCATCAAGCGCAACGCCAAGCGCCCGTTCTTTCTCTACCTCGCGCACTCCATGGTCCACGTGCCGCTGTTCGTGAGCGATAAATTCAAAGGCAAAACCGGCAGTCTTTTCGGCGATGTCATGGAAGAGGTCGATTGGTCCGTCGGCGAAGTGCTGCGCACGCTGAAAGAGCAAGGCGTGGACGGCAAAACCTTCGTCCTGTTCACGAGCGACAACGGCCCGTGGCTCAGCTACGGCGAGCATTGCGGCACCGCCGGACCGCTCCGCGAAGGCAAAGGCACCTGCTGGGAAGGCGGCATCCGCGTGCCGTGCCTTATGCGCTGGCCCGGCCCCATTCCCGCCGGCACCGAAACGGGGGAGGCGCTCGGCACGATCGACATCCTTCCGACCATCGCGAAGCTCGCGGGGGCCGATCTACCCCCACGCAAGATCGACGGAAAAGACGCCTGGCCGCTGATCGCCGGCGCACCCGGCGCGAAGTCCCCGCAGGACACTTATTTCTTCTACTACGAGAACAACCAGCTCCAGGCCCTCACCAGCGGGCGCTGGAAGCTCCAGCTCCCGCACAACTATCGTTCCCTCGGCGATCAGCCGAAAGCCAAGGGCGGCATCCCGGTGAAATATCACCAGGAAAAAATCGCCCAACCCGAGCTCTACGACCTCGAAACCGATATCACCGAAAAGAACGATCTCGCCGCGAAAAATCCCGCCGAGCTCTCCCGCCTCCTGGCCATCGCCGACATCATGCGTGCCGACCTTGGCGATTCTCTCGCCAACACCAAAGCCACCGGTGCCCGCGAACCCGGCAAAGGCACGCCGGTGAAGTAGTCATGTAGCCGGGCGGTTCCCCGGCCAGAGCCCGCGAAAAAAGTTTGTCCAATTTCGGGCGTGCCGGCGGTTCATAGGCGACCATCTCCCATGCCGCCCTCTCCCGACGACAACCTCTACGAGCGCTTCGTGCAGCTCTTCGTCGCGCACGAAGCCCGGCTGCGCTCGTTTGTCCGCGCGCTGCTGCCGCGCTGGGAGGATGTCGATGAAGTCATGCAGGAGACCAGCCTCGTGGCGTGGCGCAAATTTGGCCAGTTCGAGCAGGGCACGAGTTTCCTCGCCTGGGCCGGAGCTATCGCCCGCTTCGAAGCGCTCAAACAGCAGCGCAAACACAGTCGCGACCGGCTCGTCTTTTCCAACGAGGTTCTCGACCTCCTCGCACGCGAAGGCATCGAAGAAAGCGAGCCTCTCGAACGCGAACGTGCTGCGCTGGAGCATTGCCTCGAAAACCTCGAACCGCCGCAACGGGAACTTTTACAAGGCTCCTACGCCCCAGGCGCTCGCCTGCACGAAATCGCCGCCAAAACTGGCAAGAGCGTCCAGGCCTTTTACAAAACGATCCAGCGCATCCGCCTTGCCTTGCTGGACTGCATCGACCGTCGGCTCCGCCACGAAGCCGTATGAACTCTGAGGAACTCCACCGTCTCCTCGAAGCATGGCGCGAGGGCACCATTTCTCCTCAGGATTTTGCGCGCCTTGACGAAACTCTGCGCACCGATCGCGAGGCGCGGAAGACTCTTCGCCGCGCCGCCAATCTCGACAGCGCTCTGCGCGACTGGGCCAGCCGCGATGCCGCGCTCGATCCATGGCTTCCGCACGTCGCCACGACGCGTCGCCCCCTTCCCTCGTGGGTCTGGGCAGCAGCGGCGGCGGTCGTTCTGTTGCTTGGTCTCGGTTTCTATTTCCGAAACAATCAACACACTTCCCACGTCACCGCCCAGACCGAGCACACCGAGGCCGGCTGCGCCGTGCTCGCTCAGACCGTGGGCGCGCAATGGGAAGGCACGAGCCCGCAAACTGGCGACACCGTCAATCCCGGTCCGCTCAAGCTCCGCTCCGGTCTTGCGCAGATCGAATTCTTCAGCGGTGCCACGCTCATCGTCGAAGGCCCCGCCGAAGTTTCGCTCGTCTCACCATGGGAAGCGGAGTGCCGTCACGGCAAGGCGCGAGTTCGAGTCCCACCCGCGGCTCACGGATTTCGTTTCACGGCTCCGGGCATGAAGCTGGTCGATCTTGGCACTGAGTTCGCCGTGAACATCGATCCCACCAGCCACGCGCCAGAGGTCCATGTCTTTAACGGCGAAGTCATCGCGCACCCAGAAGGCGGCAAGGAAGTCAGCCTCCACGAAGGCCAGAGCTTGCAAGGGACCAACCTTACCGCGCTCGATCCAACGACCTTTCTCGCACACGGCCAGTTGCACGATCTTGTCTCGGCACAACAGGCACAGCGCAAAACCGATTGGTGGAATTGGACGCTGCAGGCACGCAAGGACGACCGTCTGATCGCGTATTATCCCATGCGCCATTTTCCCGAGTGGGAGCGACTGGTGAACAACGTCGCCCACGACAACGACCAAACGAAAAACGGGGGCGCCGTCGGCGCGGTGTGGACCCAGGGCCGCTGGCCGGGGAAAGACGCGCTCGAGTTCAAGCGCCCCGGCTCCCGCGTGCGCCTGAACATCGACGGCACCTACGATGCCGTCACTTTCGCATGCTGGGCCAAAGTGGATGGCATCGACCGCAAATACAGCGCGCTGATTCTTACCGACGGCTACGAACCCGGCGAACCGCACTGGCAGATCTTCGAGAACGGCAGCCTGATGTTCTCGATCGCTTATCCCGATCCGGGAAAACCGACTTCGAAGCAAAACCAGATCTACTACTCCCCCGTCGTTTTCAACGCCGGGAATAGCGGCCGCTGGCGGCATCTCGCCGTCACTTACGACAATCAAACCGGCACTGTCGTCCAGTATGTGAATGGCCGCGAAGTCAGCCGCGAAGTCAGCCCCTTGCATCGGCCTGGCCGCCCCATCGTTTTCGGTCCTTGCGAACTCGGCAACTGGGGCCTGCCCACCCCGAACCACCAATTTCCCATCCGGAACCTCAACGGCAGCATCGACGAATTCTTCATTTATCGCGCTGCGTTGAGCGAAAAAGAAATCTGGCAGCTCTACCTCGCCGGCATGCCCGACTGATCTCCCCTCCATGAAGCGCCTCCTCGTCACCAGCCTCGCTTTTGTCACCACCGCCTTTGCGGAGGATGCCAGCACCCTTTTCGTGCGCCGCGTGTGGCCGTTATTCAACGAGAAATGCCTGGGTTGCCACGGCAAGGATCCCGACAAGATCAAGGCGGACTACGACATGCGCCACCGTGAGTCGGCCTTCAAAGGCGGCGAAAGCGGCGAGGCGGCGATCGTGCTCGGACAACCGGAGAAGAGTCCGCTTTACCTCTCGGTGACGCGTCAGCACGAGGATGAGTGGAAGCCCATGCCGCCCAAGGAGCCGGACAAACTCTACGCGGAGCAAATTGGGTGGATCAAGGACTGGATCGCCGGTGGTGCCCCTTGGCCAGATGAAGCGAAGGCTCGCGAGATCGCGAAGGCCAACGCCGACCAGTGGGCGGCGGAAGATGGTTCGGCCGTGAAGACCAGCGGGGGCTTGTCGCCCGAGTGGACGAATCGCAAATACAAACCCGAGTCGCTCTGGGGTTATCAACCGGTGCAAAAACCCGCTTGTCGCATGGCGAACGGCGAAAGCCCGGTGGATGAGCTTCTGCAGAAACACCTGCCTGACGGTTTGCAGGCCGCCGGAGACGCCGATGCGCGGACGTTCATTCGCCGCGCGACGTTCGATCTCACGGGCCTGCCGCCGACGCCGGGGGAAGTAGAGGCATTTGTCAAAGCGTGCGGAAGCGGTGAGTCGCTCTCGTCACCAGTCGCGCAGAAAGCGATCGAAGCGTTGATCGATCGCCTGCTCGCCTCCCCCCACTACGGCGAACGCATGGCGCAGCATTGGCTCGACGTGACGCGCTATGCGGACAGCAGCGGCTTTGCCAACGATTTTGAGCGCGGCAACGCGTGGCGTTATCGCGACTACGTGGTGCGGGCGTTTAACAGCGACAAGCCGTATGACCAGTTCATCAAGGAACAGATCGCAGGCGACGAACTGGACCCGAACGACCCTGAAAAGCTCATCGCGACAGGTTACCTGCGCATGGGTCCGTGGGAACTGACTGGCATGGAAGTGGAGAAGGTCGCTCGACAGCGCTTCCTCGATGACGTGACCAACAGCATCGGCGAAACTTTCCTCGCGCACTCGCTGCAATGCGCACGCTGCCACGATCACAAATTCGATCCCGTGCCGACTCGCGATTACTACTCGATCCAGGCGGTGTTTGGGACCACTCAACTCGCCGAGCGCGCCGCGCCCTTTCTGCCGATGGAGAACACGCAGGGTTTCGAGGAGCGCAAGTATCTGGCGAGCACTCGCGCCGAGCACGAGACCTCGCTGTCGAAGCTCGACGCCGTGCTGCTCGAAAACGCGCAGCGGTGGTTCAAGGAGAACGGCAAGGACCCGGCGAAATGGAACGCCGCGGTCGAAATGGCACGCACTCAGCCGAAGGGGGGCAAGGGCATGAAGAAGAAGCGGGCTGCTTATTCCAATGCTTTTGAAAGTGCGCGCAAACTGCTCGCCGATCAGAATGTTCCCGAGGGCGATTACCCGCCGAAGCTCGAGGGCTTCACTCCCGAGCAATTCGGCATGGAGCGCGTCGCACGCAAAGGATTGGAACGGCTGAAGTGGGAGATGGAGCGCTACGAGCCGTATGCGCTCGCGGTGTATGATGGCCGCACGCCAACTTACCGCGCCGTCTTTGCGCCTCTGCGGATGCCTGCGGAGCGAATGACGCAAGGCGAACTGGAGAACGCTTGCATCCACATCGGCGGCGATCCGTTTTCCGAAGGCCCCAAGGTCACGCCCGGCGTGCTCAGCATGGTCGCAAGCGCGCAGAAGACGCCGATTCCTGACAGCGTCGAAGGCCGTCGCAAAGCCTTTGCGGAGTGGGTGGCCAGCGCAGACAACCCGCTGACGACGCGCACCATCGTGAATCGCATCTGGATGTGGCACTTCGGACAACCGATCGCGGGCAATCCGAACAACTTCGGCAGCACCGGCAAAAAGCCGACGCATCCCGAACTGCTCGACTGGCTCGCGGCAACCTTCGTGGAGAAAGGATGGTCGTTCAAAGCGATGCACCGCCTCATCATGACGAGCGCGGCGTATCGCCGCAGCGCCACGCATCCCGATCTGAAGACGCTCGCGGAGAAAGATCCACTCGGCAGCAGTTATGCCGTCTTCAAGCCGCGCCGTCTTACCGCGGAGGAACTGCGCGATGCCATGCTCTCCGCGAGCGGCGAGTTGAACCTCACCCCCGGCGGGATTCCGAATCGTCCTGAGATCAATCTCGAAGCCGCGCTGCAACCGCGCCAGGTGATGGGCACCTTTGCCTCCGCCTGGGTGCCGAATCCGAAGCCCGAGCAGCGCAATCGCCGCTCGATCTACGCGCTGAAACTGCGAGGCCTGAGCGATCCCGCGATGGAGGTTTTCAACGCACCCGCGCCCGACTTTTCGTGCGAACGGCGCGAAGCGAGCACCGTCACGCCGCAGGTCTTCGCGCTCTTCAACAGCAAGGCCAGTCAGGCGCGCGCGCTCGCCCTGGCAGCGCGCGTGTTGAAGGAAACGAAAAGCGAAGACGAAGCCGTGCGGCGCTGCTTCGCTCTTGTGTTTGGGCGAAATGCCAAGGACGGCGAAGCCGCCAGTTGCCTCACCCATTGGCGCGAGATGGAAGCCTTGCAGGCGAAGGTTACACCCACCGCGACAAAACCTCCGCTCGATGTGCGGCGCGATGCGGTCGAGGAAAACACGGGAGAAAAATTCTCCTTTAGCGAAAAGCTGCACGCGAACGCCGACTTCGTCCCCGACCTCCAGCCCGCGGATTGCGATGCGCACACCCGCGCCCTGGCCGATGTCTGCCTCGCACTGCTCAACACAAACGAGTTTGCTTATGTTTACTAAGCCTTTCTTTCCCTGCGCCGGTGCACGCGCGTTGCACGCCCCCACACGGCGTGAGTTCGTTTTTAGTCTCGGCGCATCGCTCGGCAGCGTAGCCTTTACTTCGATGCTGGCGGCGGCGGAAAAGCCGAATCTTCCCGCGCCGAAACAGCCTCACTTCCCGGGAGCGAAAGCGAAGAACGTCATCTTTCTCATGATGGAGGGCGGGCCGTCGCACATCGATACCTTCGACCCGAAGCCGATGCTCGAGCGAATGCACCTCAAGGAGTTTGTGCGTGAAGGGAAGCAAAAGTCCGCGATGGAAAGCGGCAAGCGCTACTACGTGCGCAGCCCGTTCAGATTCACCAAGGCCGGCCAGAGCGGGGCGGACATGGCGGAAAACTGGTCGCACCTCGCGAAAGTGGCCGATGACATCTGCTTCTTCCGCGGTTGCACCGTGGACAGCGTGAATCATCCCACCGCGATGTATCAGATGAATTGCGGCAATCGTTTCGGCGGCGATCCGGGCATCGGCGCGTGGGTGAACTACGGCCTCGGCACGATGAACGCGGACCTCCCCGGCTTCATCGTGCTGCCCGAGGTAAGTTATCCGCAGGGCGGGGCGGCGAACTGGAGCAACGGCTATCTCCCCGCGCGCTTTCAAGGCACTCCACTGCGCGCGAAAGGCTCCCCCATTCTCGATCTGACGCCCGGCGCTGACATCACGCCGGATCATCAGCGGAAAAATCTCGATTTAATCGCCAAGCTCAACACTGCGCATGCCGCCGACCATCCCGGACACGATGAACTCAGCGCGCGTATGGACAGCTACGAACTCGCCTTCCGCATGCAGATGCAGGTGCCCGAAGTGCTCGACCTCTCGAAGGAAGACGCGAAGACGAAAGAACTCTACGGCATCGGCCAGGACGCGACGGATGCCTTTGGCCGCAAGTGCCTGCTCGCGCGCAAGCTGGTGGAGAAGGGCGTGCGATTTGTGCAGCTCTACAACGGCTCCTGGGACAGCCACGACTACATCGAGCGTGCGCACGGCAATCTCGTGCGCGGCGTGGACCAGCCCATCGCGGCACTCATCACCGACTTAAAACAGCGCGGCCTGCTCGACAGCACGCTCATCGTGTGGTGCGGCGAGTTTGGCCGCACCCCGGATAACGGCGTGCGCGGCGGCACCGCTTATGGCCGCGATCACAATCCAAACGCGATGACGATCTGGCTCGCGGGGGGCGGTTGCAACGCCGGCTACACCATCGGGGCCACCGACGATCTCGGCATGACCGTGGCGGATGGCAAAGCGCACGTGCGCGACTTCCACGTCACCTTGCTGCGCCTGCTCGGACTCGATGACAACAAGCTCACCTTCTACCACGGGGGGCGATTCAAGCAGCTCTCGCAAATTGGCGGGCATGTGATCAAAAATCTGATCGCATGATCAAACGCCCTCTCCTGACGATCACCCGTCTCGCGCTTATTCTCGTCGCAGCGGTGTCGATGAGTTCCGCCGCCTTCGCTGCGCCTGCGCCAGCCAAGCCGAATCTCATCTTCATCCTCGCCGACGATCTCGGCTACGGTGAACTTGGCTGTTTCGGAGCAAAACAAATTGCCACACCGAATCTCGACCGGATGGCGGCGGAAGGGATGAAGTTCACGCAATTCTACGCGGGCTCGACCGTCTGCGCGCCGAGCCGCAGTGTGCTGATGACCGGTCTGCACACCGGCCACACGCGAGTGCGGGGCAATGCCGGGAAACAGAATCGCGCACCACAAAACCTGCGGGCCGAAGACGTGGTGCTGCCGGAGGTTTTGCATCAGGCCGGCTACGCCACGGCGCTCATCGGCAAATGGGGCATCGGCCACGAAGGCAGCGATGGTCTGCCGAACAAGAAGGGGTTCGATTATTTCTACGGCTATCTCGACCAGGTCCACGCGCACAATCCCTACCCGGAGTTCATCGTGCGGAATGGGACGCACGTGGCGCTGCGGAACAAGACCGTCCGCGGTAGTGGCGGTCCCGGGGAAGAGGATGGCGCCGGTGTGGCCGAGCAACCGCTCGACTACGTGCCCGACCTGATGACGAACGAAGCCCTCGCGTGGGTCGAGCAGCAGAAGGAGAAACCGTTCTTCCTCTATTGGGCGCTCGTTTGCCCGCACGCCAACAACGAAGGCACCAAACTGGGACGTGGGCAGGAAGTGCCGGACCTTGGTGGATATCAGGACAAATCGTGGACGGGTCCGAATGCCGGGCACGGCGCGGTTATCTCACGGCTCGACGCCGACGTGGGGCGCCTGTTCGCGCTGCTGAAAAAGCTCGGGCTCGATGAAAATACGCTGGTCGTTTTTTCGAGCGACAACGGGCCGCACAAGGAAGGGGGGAACGATCCGGAGTTTTTCGATTCGAACGGCCCGGTGCGCGGGATCAAACGCGACCTGACCGACGGCGGTATTCGTGTGCCGACCATCGCCCGCTGGCCGGGGAAGATTCCGACCGGCGCCACAAACACCAATGCGTTGTGGTTCGCGGATATCTTCCCCACGTTTGCCGAACTCGGCGGGGCCAAGGCGCCGGAGAAAATCGACGGCGTGAGCTTCGCCAAATCGCTGCGGGGGATGCGCATCGCCTGGCCGGGTGCACGCACGTTCTATTGGGAATTCCACGAGCGTGGGTTCAGTCAGGCCGTGCTGATGGATGGACGGTGGAAGGCGATGCGGCTGAAGGGACTCGATGGGGCCATTGAACTTTACGATCTTCAGACCGACCTCGGCGAAACGAAGAATCTCGCGGCGGAAAAGCCGGAGCTCGCGGAGCGGGCGCGCGAATTGTTCAGCAGCGAGCGCACCGATTCACCGGACTGGCCGATCAAGAAGAAGTAAGAGGTCAATTAGCCGACATACACGCCATCGAGCTGCGGCACAAAAGGCCGCGTCTCGAAGACCGATCGCTTGGTCACGCCATCGAGCACGGTGATCGTATTATCGCCGCGGCGGCCTTTGGAAGTGATGATGTCGGCGATGCCGTCGCCGTTCACATCGAGCGTGGTCAGGCGGACGCCTCGCGCCGTTTTACTGTCGTAACCGGCGAAGGCATCCGGAACCAGGGGACCGGTCTCCATGAGATAACTGCGCACCGAAGTAGAGCCGGTCGCGGCACCGACGACGACATCGTCGATACCGTCCCCATTGAGGTCGCCCGTAGAGACATAAACCCCGCCGCGATAGCCCTTGCTGAAGACGCGGAACTCATGCCCGGAACCCGCCAGGATAGTGCCGGCCATCGCGTCGAAGATGCGCACGCTAGAGCCGACCCCGGTGCCTGCAATGATGTCGGCGAGACCGTCGCCATTTACATCGCCCGCGGCGACTCGCACACCGCCCACGCCTTTGCCGAATGCACGAAAACTGTTCAGCAGCGAGCCATCGGCGCCTGAGAAAATGCGCACCTGATTCGAGCTGCCGGCACTCGGCGTCACGATCACGTCAGCACGACCATCGCCATCGACATCGCCCGCAGCCACGAAGACGCCGCCCCGATAAGTGCGCCCGAAAGCGGAAAGATCCCCCAGCGCAGTATCCACCGGTTCGAAGGTCGCCCCATCGAACACCCGCACCTTGGCGCGTCCGCCGAGACCGGCCCCGCCGATAATGTCGTCCACCCCATCTCCGGTGACATCGCCCACTGCGACACGCACACCACCCCGGTAGCCGGCTCCGAAAATATCGGTAATCGTGTGCAACTCCGTGGCCCCCGTTGGCGTGGCGGTGAAGACCGCGAGCGAGTTTCCATTCCCCTGGCTGACCGCAAAGGTGTGATGATCGTCGTCGAGGATCGCACCGATGCCCTCGGCGCGGCCAAGGCTTCCACCACTTGGGCTGCTGAGCACGACTTTGAAGCGTTCGGTTCCTTCCGCAATGGTGTCACCCAGCAGGGTAATCGCCACCGTCGTAGAAAGCTGTCCCGGGGCGAAGGTCGCCACTCCAGAGGTGGCCGTGTAGTCGATTCCATCCGCCGCGGAGCGCGCGTCACCGCTGAAGGCCCCGGTGGCGAAATTCACACTGATGGGCGCGCTCACCGCCTGATCGAGGGTCAGCTTGAAGACGAGTTGCTTCGTGCCCGTGTTGCCCTCCACGATGGCGGCATCTTCGATGCTGATGAGCGTCGGCGGTGCGGCCGTCACAGCAGCGGAAAACTCAGAAGTCCCGGACAGCGACGTATCCGTCGTGGTCGCCACGATCTGGTCGCCCGAACTCACCCCGTTGAGCGTGGCAGAGAAGCTGACCGGCGAACCAGCAGTCGAGATGACATCCTTCGCGCCAAGGAAAATGCCAGTGGAAGCGAGGAAAAATTCCACCCTCACACTACCGGTTACCGAAGTCGTCAGGCTGCCGGTCACATCGGTGCCGGTCGGACTAATTACCGCGCTGGTGAGGACCGGGAAGTTGATCAAGTTGTTCTGCCCGGTGTCACTATCGGTGAGGTCATTGGCGGTCGGGCCGTCAGCGCCGAGGTCGATCGGGAGGGCTCCGTTGCCGCGGATGACATTCCCCAGGATTTGCACGCCAACCGTGCCGAGGCCTACGACATCCACGCCGTTGCCGATATTGAAGGCGATTACGTTAGCGTCGGCAGGGGCGAGACCACCGACGGTGTTGCCGGCGTTGCCGACACGGATACCGATTCCATTGGGCAAACTTGCGCCGGCAGCGTTGGTGCCGACGAAGTTGCCCGTAATCAAATTTCCCGTGCTGCCGTCGATTTCGATGAAGAGTCCTTCGTTCGTGTTCCCGGAGATCACGTTTCCACTCACCGTGTTATTCGATGCACTGTTCGACAACTCCAGCCCTCGGTCATTGGGGAAAGCGGCGGTGCCAGCGGCGTTGGTGCCGATGAAGTTGCCCGAGATCGTGCTCCCATGGATCGACTCGAGGTAAGCTCCATAGCTGCTGCTGGCCGCGATGACGTTGCCCGAGAGGGTGAGATTAGTGCTGTTGTAGAGCATGATTCCCTGCGCGCCATTTCCACGCGCCACGTCGCCAGCCTGGGTGGTGCCTATCCGATTGCCCTGAATCACCAGATCGTCGCCGCCTCCTGAAATACCGATGCCAATATTGCTGGAAATCACATTCCCATCATTGGCCCCGGGGCCTCCGATGATAGTTCCCGTTGGCCCACACACGATGCCACTTCCTTGGTTACCCAGCGCGCCCACGCCATCCGCGGCGAGACCGATCAGGTTACCGCGCACGATGGCGTGGTCCGAGCTGCCAAAGATCTTCACACCGTCGCCGGCATTGCCGGAGATGACATTGCGAGCCGCCAGCGTGCCGCCGCCGATCGTATTGTTCGCGGCGTTGACGAGATAGATGCCCGTGGCGTTCCCTGCAGCACCGGCGCCGGTGCTGCCGGTGCCGATGAAGCAGCCCTCGACCGTGTTACCAGCGGAGTCGATCTCGATTCCGCTGCTACTACCAGAAGCAAAGCCGCTCACAACCAGTCCCCGCACCGTGCTGCCCCCGCTGCCCGCCGCGAGGGTGAGGCCGTTGAAAACTGCGCCGCCGCCGCCGTAGGAAAGTTGCACAAGCAGCACCGCATTCGTGCCAATCGTCTGGGTGTTTACGCTCGCGCCCGGCTGCGAATATCCGTCGATGACGACCGCGCCATTGATCGCTGGGAGGGCGCTTGCGAGCGTCATGACGTGGACGCCTGAGCCGGGAAGGTTGAACGTGATGGTATCCGGGCCGGTGTTGCTGTTGGCAAAAGTGATTGCTTCGCGGAGGGAGGTGAACGCATCGAAGCCATTCACCACATCGAGTTCGGTATTCACCACCAGTGGGTCCGGCGGAGGCGGCGTCACCAAGGCGTAGGCGGTAGCTTGCTGGCTCGCGAGCAGCGGCGGCGTCAGATTGAACGTGGTGAAATCTCCGGAGACACTGGCGTAGGTCATCACCGGAAACGACGTTCCGGTAAGATTGCCCACTTGAAGCTGTGCGATGGTGCCGGCGAGCGAAGCGGGGCCGCCCACTGCCAAGGCATCGTGCACGCCGCCCATGAGTCCGTCACCGACTTCCACCTCGAGCGTGCCACCCGCGCCCTGCGTGTAGCTGCCGTTAATGGTAAGCGTCCCGGCCACGTTCGGTCCACCCGGCTGCACGATGCCGCCGCTGTTGTTCACCGTCCCGGTGATGGTGCCAGCGCCGTAGAGCGTGCCTCCGGCGAAGGTGAGGGTGCCAGCGATGCCACCGCCGTTGAGCACGGTAAAGCCACCGGTCTGCGTGAAGGCGTTGCCGAAGTCGATCGTGCCGCTGAGAGCATTGATCCCCGCCTGGCTGTTGACGGTGATGCCCAGGCTGAACGTGCTCGTGCCCGTGCTGCTCCCCTTCGAGACCGTCCCTTTGAGGTTAAACACGGGTGCACCGCTCGTGACTGAGATCGTGGCGTCGCTGACCAGCGTGATGCCGTCATTGGCATTCACGGTGGACCCGCCCAAGGCAAACTGTCCGGTGCCCATGAGCGAGAGTGAACCGTTGCTCACCAGCGTTCCGTTGTCGAGGTGCTTGTCCGCGCTCCCGCTGAGCGAGAGCAAGCCCGTCGCGTTGACGGTGGTCGTGCCGGTGGTGCTGATCGCGCCACCGAGCCAGCTGAAGATCGTGTCGATCGTGTAATCGCCCGTGCCGGCGAGTGCGCCGCCGACGTCGAGCGACTGGAAGCCGGAAAAGCCGATCGTGGCGCCCGTCGCGGTCGTGAAAAGCCCTGTATGATTGCTGCTGGCACCACGGGCGTCGAAGTTCAACGTGCCGTTCTGCACATCGACCGTTCCAGTATTCGAGACCCCCCCAGACATCGCCCACGCGCTCGTGCCGGAGCTGCCGTTCTTCCGCAGCGTCCCGGCATTGATGAAGCTGCCAGTTGATCCAGTCGCGTTCCCGTCGAGATCATCGATCACTTCACTATTGGTCACGAGGAAAAGTCCTCCACTCGCATTCGTGAAGCTGCCGGCGTTCAGGTGCAGGTCACCCGTGTCCTGCCACGTCAACGAGCCATTATTGGTCAGCGCACGCCGATCGATCGACTTGTCAGCCACACCGAAAAGCAGCGAAGACGAGCCCGGCGCCAGGATCGTAGCCCCAACACCGCCCTGGGAACCGCCGCTCCAGTCGAAGCTGTTCAAGATCGTCAGCGTGCCTGTGCCACTGAGCGTGCCCGTGCTTTGCTGGAAGGAGCCGACGCTTGTGTCGCTCGGCAGCGTAATCACCAGATTCAAACTCAGCACCGCCGTGTCGTTCACACCCGGCACGCCACTGTCGCGATCCCAATTCAGGGGATCGAACCAGTTTCCATTCCCCGTCGAGTTGTCCCACACGAAAGTCTGTCCCGCGCTCACCAGCGCGATCCCGCCGGAGACAGGAGTCTGCGAGAGACTGAACGCACTGCCGGTCAGCGAACTGAAGGAGCCGACAAACATGGAGGCCTGCGCGACGAGAAACTGACTCCCGTTGGCCGGGGTAAAACCGTTGATCAATGAACGATCCAGCGTGCCGTCGAACGACGCCGTGCCGCTGACCGCGAGCACGTCAAACTGCCCCGGACTAATCCCGCCGACCTCCACGGCAAGCGTGCCGTTGGTGTTTTGCGAGTAAGCGCCCGTGATCGTAATCGTGCCTGCCGCCCCCGCTCCGCCAGGGCGCACCGTGCCGCCGGTGTTATTGACGCTGCCAGTGATTACCCCGGCGCCGCGCAGTTCGCCGCCGCTGAGAGTCAAGGCGGTGGGAGTGCCACGCAGGTCGCCACCGGCGAGTTCGGTGGCACCGCCAGTTTGCGAGAGGCCGCTATCAAAATCGAGCGTGCCCGCCTCCGCACGCACGGTGCCAGTATTCGTGGGGGCGATGCCGACCACGGAAGAGGTGCCGCTACCCGCTGATTTTTTCAACACACCGGTGTTCGAGAAAGTCACGAATGTCGCCGAGCCGTCCTGATCGGCGATCGACGCGTCCGCCTGAAAATCGAGCACACCGGTGTTCGCCGTCGTCCATGAACCGGAGTTGAACGCAATCGGACCGCTGCCGGTCACATTCACGGTGCCTTGCACGCTGATGGCACGACCATCGATCGTCTTTGGCCCGCTGCCGGAAATGGTCGTGGTGGAGCCGATCCCAAACGTGGTCGCGCCGGGCCCGGTCATGGAGCCGCCGCTCCAGTCGAAGCTCTGCGTGACGGTGAAATCCTTCACGCCGGTAAGCGTGCCACCAGTCTGCTTGAAGTTGTTGGCAATGATGCTGGCGCCCGCGAGATCGAGCGTGCCGCCGCTCAGTGCAAAAAATCCCGGGCTGGCGAAAACGGAGCCGGAGCCGAGCGTATGCGTTCCACCGGCAAACTCGAGCGTCTGTCCGTTGAACGAATCGTAGGCCCCGCTGCCGGTGCCGCCCCCACTAAGCCGCAGCGTGCTGGTATTCGCACGCGCGACACCCGAGTTGGCGAAGGGCGACGCAACCTCCAGGACCGTGCCCGGCGCATTCGCTTCAAAGAACGCTCCGCTGGCATTCACCACCGAGCTTAGCCCGGAGAAGACGGTCGTTGCGCTGCCGCCGGTTTTCTGCACGTTGCCCGCGTTGAAGAAATCCGCCAGCGTCGCACTGCCATCGGTATCAATCAGGTCGGCGTCGCTCGTCATGGTCAGCGTCGCACCGGGGCTGAGGTTGAACTTGCCCGCGTCGAACTGAATATCCCCGCCGGTCCAGTTGATCGTGCCCGACGTGCGCAGATCGCGTCCGTTCAAAATCTTCGTCGCCCCACTGAAGGAGCCTGCAGCGAGGTTGGTCTGGCCGGGGCCACTCTGGGTGCCGCCCGCCCAGTCGAAGTTCGCGACAATGCTCAACGCGCCCGGGCCGGTAACGATGCCCGCACTCTGCCGGAAGGTGCCGACGGTCGCCGTAGTGCCGGTGCCGAGGTTGATCGTCGAGTTGATGTTGAGGATCGCAGTATCGCCCGTCCCGGGCACGCCGCTGTTCAGATCCCAGTTGACTGGATTGAACCAGTTCCCGTCGCCCGCGTCGTTGTCCCAAACAAAAGTCTGGCTGCTCGCCACGAGTTGCAGACCGCTCGAGTCCGACTGCTGGAGGAAGCCCGGCGCGCCGCTCAGTGTGCTGAAGCTCCCCGGGTTCGCGCTCGATTGCAGAATGCGGAACTGATTGCCGTTCGCGGGCGTGAATCCGCCGAGCAGGGCGATGTCGAGCGTTCCGCCCACCACCGCCGAACCCGTCACCGACAGGGTGTCGAATTGCCCAGCGCCCGTTCCGGTCAACTCGACGGCGAGCGTCCCCGTGGAGGATTGGATGTAATTGCCTCCGATGGCGATCGTGCCGGTCGCCCCCGTGCCGCCGGGGGCGAGCGTGCCGAAATTGTTCGCCACGTTTTGCGTGATCGAACCCGCGCCGGTGAGCATGCCGCCGTCGAGAATGATCGTCCCGGTGCCGCCGATATTGCCGCCGACCAGGCGCAGTTCTCCGCCCTGCAGGCTGACGGTGTCAAAAACCAGCGTGCCCGCACTGGCCTTGATCAGGCCGACGTTCACCACGGAGGAAAACTGCTGCACGCCAAACGCGCCCGTGCCAAGCTTGTCCACGGTGGCCTCGTTGTAGAAATCTGCCGTGCCGTTGGCGCTTCCGTTGCCATCGCGAAGGCCGGCATTGAGCGTGAGGATCGCACTGGTTCCGAGATTGTGAAAACCGCCGGAGTTCAGATTCAGTCCGTTGCCGGTGATGCTCATCGCACCGAAGTTGTCGAGCGATCCGCCATCCCAGGTGATGGTGCCCGCTCCGCTGCCGAGCAAACCGGACGCCGCCGCGTCGAGCACGAGATCGGGACCAGTCTGGCTGCCCCCGGTCCACGAAAGGTTCTGCAGAACCGCGATGCGCCCGGTGCCGGTGACGTTGCCGCCGGTGTGCTGGAAAACATTCACCCCCACGTCCCCATTCACGAGCACGATATCCGGCCCGCCGTTGAAAATCGCGGTATCCGTCGCGGTAGGGAAACCGGTATTCGGCGACCAGTTCTGCGGCGTGAACCAGTCGCCATTGCCTGCCGACCCCGTCCACGTGAAGGTGCGCGCCGGTCCGATCGTGTTGGAAAATTCCGACGTTTCGTTGGTGCTCACTTCGGTGGCTGTGGCGGAGAAAAACGAGTCGGTCGGCAGCGCGACTGATTTGTTAAAAGCGAGCACCGCCGCGCCCGAGGCATCGGTCGTCACCGTCTGCACATCGAGGTAAAAGCCCGCTTCACCGTGGCCGGACGGATCGACCTGATCGGGCGCCATGGCGAAGTATTCGACGACATAGGTCGTGTTCGCCATCGCCTGTAGCGTGCCATCGATCGTAACGACCGAGCCGTTGTTAGTGAAGTTCGCCAGCGTCGGATAGTTCGTAAAATCGTTGGGGCCGGTGTCGGCGTCCAGTGCGTCGTTCAGGGTCACCCCCAGGCTGGCTTGTGATCCGCCGACGAGATCGATGCCGAGCCCAAAATTGCGCACGATCATGTTTCCGGAAATCCGGACGCCATGCACCGAGAAACCCATGCCGCCGTCGAGCTTCACCCCGCTGCCCTGGTTGAACGCGATGAAATTGGCCTGCCCGGCGCCGATCCCTCCGATGACCGCTCCCGAAGTGCCATAAACGCCGATGCCGCTACCTTGATTGCCGAAATTGATCGCACCCGTCGCATCCGTGCCGATCTTGTTGCCCAACACGGTCACATTGTGCGCACTGCCATCCCCCACCGGACTGCCGATCGCGAGACCATCCCCGGCATTGCTGGAAATGATGTTCGCGGCGTTCGCTGTGGTGCCGCCGATGGTGACATTGGTCGTATCGTATTGAAGTTCGATGCCCGACTGGCCATTGCCGAGCGGCCCCGTGCCTGTCGCCGTCAGGCCGATGATGTTCCCCTGAATCGCGGTGTTTCCACCCGTGCCGGCGACGATGCCGCGCCCCCCGTTGCCGCTGATCACATTGCCGGCGCCAATCCCGGTGCCACCAATGGTGCTGCCGCTACCCACGATCACGACGCCCGAATTGCTATTCGGAATCGCGATACTGCCGGTCTTGTCCGTGCCGATGAGATTTCCCTGCACGAAAGCGCCCTGCGAGTCGTCGCCCAGCAACACGCCGAGCGCCCCACCGGAAAGAATATTCCGATCCTTCGCCAGCGTGCCGCCGATGAGGTTGCCGGCATAACTGGCCGAACCGAACAACAAATCGACTGCTACTCCCGCGTTGCCGTTGCCTGTCACCGTGCTTCCTCCCACGTTCACACCGGTATAGATCTGATCGCCGGTCAGATTCGTCCCGATGAAGTTGCCGCTTACGGTCACGTTGTTGGCGTGGACGAGAACGCCGTAGCCGCTCTCATTGACGCCGTTGTAGAAACCCGAGATCGCCAGACCACTGATGCGACTGCCATCCGACCCCGGATCGAGCACGAAACCGCTGCCAAAGCCGATCTGGGAGCCATCGATCATCACCCGCAGCACCGCATTGCTCCCGACATTGGCGGTATTGACCGACGCCCCCGGCGCCGAATAGCCATCGATGGTTAGCGTCTCCGTGATCGCCGGTAGCGGCGATAGGACCTGAATCACGAATGGCCCGCCCGCCCCGATGTTCGCGAAGCTGATGGTATCCGCTCCTGGAAAGGACGCCGAGTTGGCGTCGAGGACGGCCTGTCGAAGAGACCCCACTCCCTGATCGTTGGCGTTCTGCACAAAGATCGTCGCGGGGGCGATCCGGTCCTCCAGAGGCTCCAGAGTGGTGAGATGGCGTTCCTGACGGCGGCGATTCGGCGATTTGGTATGCATGGCAACGAGCGCTCGAAGTTCGGGGTAAGCCGCACGGAGGGCGCGGCTGAGAACCTTCCGGAAATTATTATCCGCCGTCAAAGCGATTCATTCGCCCCATCCGGCGGGCTAGTTTTTACATTGCAGTCTTCGGGAAAGGTGCCCCAGAACGCCTACAAATCCTGCGCCCCCCAGTTTGCCGGTTCGTGGAACGCCGGGCGGTCGATGAGCAAATCGTGCGGCTGGAACTGCGATTTGTAAGCCGTCGAAGGGCATCCCCTCACCCGGTAGCCGAGGTAAATGTGTTCCAGCCCATGCTGCCGCGCGTATTCCACCTCGTAGAGCACGCTCGCCACTCCCAACCCCAGCGAACGCACATCCGGGTGATAGAAAAAATACACCGAACTCAGCGCCGTGGGAGTGTGATCGATGAACCCCACTGCCACCAACCGTTCGCCATCGTAATAATCCATCTCCAGCGCGCACGGGTGCGCTTCGCTAAAGGTGCGCGTGTATTCGTCCGCGCTGATCCGGGAGGTCTTCCAGCCCCGTGTTTCCTCCCGCATCTGATGCCAGGCGTGGTAAAGCGCGAGACGTTCGTCGTCCACCAGCGGTGGCCGCGTCTCCACCCGCAAATGCTGGCAGCGTTTCCACGCCCGGCGCTGGCTTTTGCTCGGGGTAAAATCGCCCGCCGGAATCCGCAGCGACACACACTCCGCGCACTCCGGACACGACGGCCGGAAATACAGGTGGCCAAATCGGCGCCACCCGCGCTTGAGCATCCACTCCAGTTCGTCGGGCGTCACCTCCGTCATCACACGATACTCCATCGTCGCCTCGAGGCCTTCGAGATAGCCGCAAGGTTCGCGTTCGTCTGGAAGATGGAGATGCAATGTCGCCATCGCGCCGCTTCGATACGCCGAAATTTTTCCCGCCGCCAGTCCCTCAATGGTCGCGATCAATCGCCGCGACCTCTTTTTTCAACATCCCGGCGAGCCGATGTTTGATGAGATAGACCTGCGCGATGTTGACCTTCAGCGTGTCCGCGATGCGCGCGGCCGACCAGTGTTTGCGCACCGCGCAGTCGAAGACTTGGAAATGTTTCGCGCTGACCTTGCGTTTGAGCCGCTCCATCGCTGTCTCGACCAGCGAACGTTTCCATTCCTCTTCCCAGACCGCGTCGAGCGATTCTCCCGCGGGATCGGGCACGCGTTCGATCGTCGCCGTATCGCGCTGCGAATCGTCGCCGATCCGGGCCGGGTTTTGCGGGCTGCGTTTGCGGAATTGATCCGCAATCCGCCAGCGCGTGAGTTGGAGCAGCCAGTTTTTGAACGAGCCCGCCTTCGCATCGTAGCGGCTGATGTTTCGCGCCACGCCCACCACCGTTTCCTGCACCACATCCTGCGCCTCGGCATCGGTCATTCCCGCCTTCCGAGCCACCCCGTAAATCAGCCGCCAGTAGGTATCGAAAAACTCCTGCCACTTTGCCTGGTCCTCCAGATTCGGCAGCCGCTCCAGCAAGCTGCGGCGAGTGGCGAGTAGGCGGGAACCGGAGACGGGCATGAGACGTGCCCGAGGCATAACGCCAATCGTGCCTTCCCGTCGAGCGAGGATACCGGAACTTTCCACGCCAAGCCACGCTAACCCAAGGCCAAGATCGGCAGTGCATCGCCCAAAATTTCTGAAAGATTACGGGAAGGCGTCCGTATCTGGACATTACACGCAACCACTCACGCACATGAAACTACGCCTCCTCGCCGCCCTGCTCGGGCTCGCTTGCGGTTCGCTTCGAGCTGCCGCTCCCACCGTTGACTTCATCGAAAATCCCACTGCGCTTTCCCCGACTCGCGCACTCGAGTTGCGCTTCAGCCACGACATGGTCGCCTCGGGCGATCTGCAAAAGCCGGACAATCTGGCGCCGATCGAGACGATCCCGCCCGTCGAAGGCAAGTGGACGTGGCAGAGCACCCGCAGCGGGATCTTCACACCGAGCGAACCGTGGCCGCTGGCGACCACGATCCAGATTCATCTGCGCGATGGGCTCAAAACGACGTCGGGCGAAGCGATGCTGGAGAAATGGCAGCGCACCCTCGACATGCCGCCATTCGCAGTTCAGGCGTGGAGCAGCCTGTCGTATCGCAGCCAGAACGACGCTGCCTCCGAGCCCGAATATGTGCTGCTGTTCAATGCGGACGTGGACCCGAGCGACGCTGCGGCGAGCTTCAAATTCACCCGCGCCGGCGGCGAGACGATTGGGGCCACGGTCGAACTCCCTGCGGCCAAGCGCCCTGGCATGAGCTACTTCTCGAACTGGGAAGTAAAGGTGCCGCGATCGCTGCTGACGTGGCAGGAGCGTTTCAAGAGCGAAGTGATGCCCGCCGGGCCGCGCAAAAATCAGCTCTTCGTGAAGCCTGCAAAGGCGCTGCCGGCTGGAGAGGGCTGGCGTCTGATCGTCACCGCCGGACTTCCCGCAAAAGAAGGCAATCTGCGCACGCTCACCACGCTGGAGATTCCCATCGGCAAAGTGTGGCCATTCGAGCCCGCGGGGGTGGAAGCCTTGAATGTCCTCAACGCGCCCAAGCGTATCCGCATCAATTTCACCAAGTCCGTTCTCGGCACGCTCGAGACCGCCACGCTCGCCCGCTGGATCTCGATCACTCCCGCCCCTGGCAAACTGGAAGCAAAAGTGGTGGACCGCTGGGTCGAATACACCGGCGAGTTCGTCCGTGGACAGAAGTATCGCGTGAGCGTCGAACCGGGGCTGCCAGCCGCGGAGGCGTTTGTGCTCGCGAAGGGCACGATCCAGGAAGTCGAGTTCGAACCGATTCCGCCACGGCTTTATCTCGAATCCTACGAAACGCACCAGATGCGCGCGGGCGAGCGGAAGTATCACCTCCTCGCCATCAACACGCCGAAGATTCGCGTGAGCGCGAAGCTTTTCAGCGGCGCGGGCATCCCGGTCGCCTTCCGCGGTTACGAAGGTTATTACGAAGCGCCGAAGGACAACGACGAGGAGTCGCACTCGAAAGTCGATCCCACCAAGTTGCCGGGGCAGGTCGTCTGGCAGCAGGAGATCGACGGCACTACCGAGATCGATGAGGAACAGGAGGTCACGCTGGACTGGAACAAGATGCTCGGCGCAAATCGCGGCGGCGTAGTGCTGCTCACCGTCGAGCAGGTGAACCCGCCCGCCGGACAGGTGAAGCGTCCCGGTTGCCAGACCATCGTGCAACTCACCGACCTCTCCGCGGTCTGGAAGCGCTCACCCAGCGAGACGTTTGTGCATGTCTTCTCGATGAAGACCGGAAAAGGGGTGCCGGAGGCGAAGATTCGGCTGATGGATGAGAAGGACAAAACCGTCGCCACCGGCAAGACCGACGAACATGGCCTCGCCCGCCTCCCTGCCGCCACCAATGCCCGCTGGTTTTTCGTCGAGACGGCGAACGACTCGCACCTCATCGAGTTCAAGGACGGGCGCAACTACATTGAACTCGCACGAGTCGATGTCGCCTACAGCGAAGATGACGAGAGCCCGAGCACCGACTCGCTGCGCGCGTTCCTCTTCACCGAACGCGGCGTCTATCGACCGGGCGACACGGTGCATCTCAAGGGCATCCTGCGCGACTGGCGCCCGGGCAAAAAGGCGCTCGCCGCGGGCATGAAGCTGAACCTCCGCGTGCTCGATGCTCGTGAACGCGAGTTCTTCACCAAGGACGTGACGCTCAGCGCTCTCGGCTCGTTTGGCGAAGATGTCACGCTGCCGGCTTCCCCGCTCGGCTTCTACAACATCGAACTGCGGTTCAAGGGCGAGGAAACGCAGGAAACAGCGATCGCCACACACGAATTTCAGGTCGAGGAATACAAGCCGAATGCTTTCGAGATCGCGATTGGCGAAGGCCCCAAACAACCTGGCCCCGCCGATCTCTCGCTGCCCGTGTCAGCGAAGTATTACATGGGCAAGACGCTCTCGAAGGCCCAACTCACCTGGTCGCTCGATGCACACGACGAGAATTTCGCGCCCCTCGGTTTCGACGATTTCAACTTCTGCGACGCGATTGTGGACTACCGCCTGCGCGAGCATCTCGACCGGCGCGGCGGCCTGTCGTTCCAAGGCAAAGCCGCGCTCGACGAAAAAGGCGCGGCCAAGGTTGAAGGCAAAGTTCCCCTCAATGAAAAAGCACCGCAGCCACGCGAGGTGCGTGTGCTTGCGGAGATCACGGATGTGAACCAGCAGACCGTTTCGCAGTCACGGACGTTCACCCTGCACAGCTCCGACTTCTACCTCGGCGTGCGCGAGTTTCGCTCGCTGCTCCATGTCGGTGAAGCCATCCCGCTCGACGTCGTGGCGGTGCGCACGGATGAAACACCGATGCCTGAGCCGGTGAACGTGCAGGCGCAGCTCACCCGCATCGACTGGCAGAACAACCGCGTCGAGGGCGCGGACAATTCGACCGAGATTCGGAACGAGCCGCGCTTCACCCTGCTCGAGCGCCGCGACCTGAAGACCATCGCCGTGACCAAAACCGGCGACCGCTGGAACTTCGGCCCCGCCTCGCTGGAGAAACCACTCGTGCCTGATCAGCCCGGCCAATACCTGCTCGAACTCACCGCCAAGGACACCGCCGGACGTGCCGTGGTCACGACTACCAGTTTCCAAGTCTATGGCCAGGGCGAGACCGCCTGGTCCTATCGCAACCAATACCAGGTCGAAATGGTGCCCGAGCGCGACGACTACACCTCGGGCGACATCGCGAAGATTCTCGTGAAGACGCCGATCAGTGGCGATGCGCTCGTGACCATCGAACGCGAACGGGTGCTGCGTTCGTTTATCACGCATCTCGAAGGCAACGCCCCCGTCGTTGAGGTGCCGCTCCAGCCGGGCGATGCGCCCAACGTCTTCGTCTCGGTCATGCTTCTGCGCGGCGCCGATGACAGCCCTCGCAAGTTCAAAGCGCCCGAATATCGGATCGGCTATTGCGAACTGAAGGTCACGCGTCCGGACGCGAAGCTCACCGTTTATGTGAAGCCGAGCGCGAAGGCTTACCAGCCGGCCTCGGAAGTCAGCATCGAAGCCGAAGTGCTCGACTACGAGGGCAAGCCGGTGCGCGATGCGGAAGTCACGCTCTTCGCGGTGGACGAAGGGGTCCTCAGCCTCACGGGTTATGAAACACCCGATCCGCTGGAGTTCTTCAACCAGCCTCGCGCGCTCACGGTCAGCACCGCACTCACCCTGCCTTCGCTGCTGAGTGAAGATCCGGAGAACCGCGAGTTCGAGAACAAGGGCTACCTTATCGGTGGCGGCGGCGACGATCAGCAGGTGCGGAAAAACTTCCTCGCCTGTGCATTCTGGAGCGCGTCGATGAAGACCAACGTAATGGGAAAACTCGCCGCGACATTCACCGCGCCCGACAGCCTCACTCGTTACCGGGTGATGGCCGTGGTGCAGACCGCGAAGGACCAGTTCGGTCACGGCGAAGGTGCTTTCGAGGTCAACAAGCCCGTGATGATCGAACCCGCCCTGCCGCGGTTTGCAAACGTGAGCGACAAGATCGCGCTCCGCGCCGTGCTGCACAACACGACCGACCTCACCGGCGAAGCCGAGGTGAAGGTGGAATTCGACGGCTCGGTGAAAGCGGCGACAAAAACCCAGAAAGTCGAACTCAAAGCGCAAGCCACGATGGCGCTCGATTTCCCGGTGGAATTCGTCGAGACGGGCACCGCCGTGTGGAAATGGTCGGTGCGCTTCTCGAGCGGCGAAATGACGCACCGCGACTCCGTGCAGAGCACGCTGAAGGTCGGATATCCCGCGCCACTGCTGCGCCACGTGAAAACCTTCCGCTACGACGGCGGCAGCACCAACCTCCTCACCGACGTCGATCCACAGCTCCTCGACGGGCGCGGCTTCGTGCGTGTGGCGCTCACCAATTCCCGCGCCATTGAAATGCAGGAGGCACTCAATCAACTCCTTCACTATCCCTACGGCTGCGTGGAGCAGACGACTTCGAGCACCATGCCCTGGCTCACGCTCCGTAAGATGCGCGACCAGCTCCCGTCGCTCCAGCGCAGCGATGACGAAATCGCCCGCTCCATCCAACGCGGGGTCAACCGCCTGCTCTCCATGCAGACCGATAGCGGTGGTCTCTCCTACTGGCCGGGGGGAGGCGAACCGATGCTCTGGGGGAGCGCCTATGGCTCGCTCGCGCTGACGCTCGCACGCCAGCAAGGCCAGCCGGTGCCCGAGGCCGACTACGAGCGGCTGATGAAGTGGATGAGTGAACAGCTTCGCGGCACCGCCGACGTGAAGACGCTCTACGATCTCCGCCAGCGTTGCCTCGTCGTCTATGCGCTCGCGCTCGCCGGCCGCGCCGAACCCGCCTACCACACGCTCCTTTTCGAGAAGCGCGGATTGCTCACCGGCGAAGATCGTGCGCTGCTGGCGCTCGCCGTGCTCGAGAGCAAAGGCCCGGCGGCGATGGTTGATGAGCTTCTCAACACCGCGAACGCCAGGGACGACGATTCATGGTTCTGGAGCCCGGCCCGTGGCCTTGCCCTGCAGCTGCTCTGCTGGAGCCGCCACAAACCAAAGGGTCCGCAGGCGGAGAACTTCGCCGAGGAACTTTTCCGCACTCGCCGCGACGGCCACTGGTGGACTACACAGGGCAATGCCTGGGCGGCCTTCGCCATGGGCGACTACCTCAGCCGCACCGAGCGCGACAATAAAGCCATCTCCGGCCAGATCGCCTGGGGCGCGGACAAGAACCCGTTCAAGCTCGGCACCCGCGCCGAGACGAAGACGCAGACCTTTCCCGTCGCCGCCACGGTCTCGCGCGAACCGATGCTTCTCGATGCCGCGAAAAACGGCAAACTCTACGCCGGCGTGACCGTCGAAGCATATCCGCCCCTGCGCGATCAACCCGCCCAGGATCGTGGCTATTCGCTCCACCGCCGCTACGCGAAAATCGAAGATGACGGCACGCTGAGCGATGTGAAAGATCTCCGCGTCGGCGACCGCGTGCTCGTAACGCTGACGCTCGAAATCCGCCAGCGCGCGACTTACGTAGCCGTCGAGGATCCACTCCCTGCGGTCTTTGAAGCGGTCAACCCGACTTTCAAGACTCAGCAGATGGGCGGCGGCGCACCGGTGGCCGCGGACTGGCTGAGCGACTACCGCGAACTGCGCGAAGACCGCGCGCTATTTTTCGCCGACTCCGTCTTCCCGGGGAGTTATACCATTCGTTACCTCGCCCGTGTCGTTGCGGCGGGCAATGCCACCGCCCCCTGTGCCAAGGTCGAGGAGATGTATCATCCCGAGCGGTGCGGCCTCACCGAATCACAGAAACTGGCCACCCTCCCGCTGCAATGAAGTTTCTTCGCCGCATCAGCCCACGTCGCTTCGGCGGGGCCACGCTCGCCCTCGTCGCGGCGGGCTGGCTTGGGCTGAAGCTCGTGCCCCTTCCGCCCGGCTTGGAAAGGCCACCGGCGGGCAGCACGGAGTTCGTCGGCCGTGACGGACGCACCCTCCGCGAAACCCGCTCGGGCAACAGCTTCACCCGCCGCGTGACCTTCGATGAACTGCCACCCCGCCTCGTGCACGCCATGCTCGCCGCGGAAGACAAACGGTTTTTCGACCATGGCGGCGTGGACTGGCTCGCCATCGGCCGCGCCGCTCGCGACGGCATCGTTCATCGGCGCATCGTCTCGGGCGCATCGACCATCTCGCAACAGTTGGTGAAAGTGGCGGCACCTCGTCCGCGAACCTGGCGGACGAAAGTCATCGAAGCCGTCACCGCGCTCCGACTGGAACAACTGTGGAGCAAGGAACGCATCCTCACGGAATACCTCAACCGTGTGGACTTCGGGCACCTGAACGTCGGCATCGCCGCCGCTTCCGACTACTATTTCGGCAAGCCGCTGGGCGACCTCACCGACGCCGAGTGCGCATTCCTCGCCGGCCTGCCCAAGAATCCATATCGGCTCAGCCCGCACCGTTCGCTCACCGCCACGCAATCGCGACAGCGCGTCGTGCTGCGTCGCATGCACGACAACGGCTGGCTCACCAACGACGCATTTGCCCGCGCGACGGCCGAACCGCCCAGGGTGCGCCCACCCAAACGCCAGTTCCTCGCGCCGCATTTCATTGATCTCGCACTGCGCGAAGCCGACCTCGCCGCGGCGCGCGTGCGCACCACCATCGACCTCGATCTCAACGAATTCGCCCAGGCGCGCCTCGCGGAACAGATCGCCGGATTGCGCGATTCCAACGTGCACAACGGCGCCGTTGTCGTGATCGACAATGCCACCAGCAGCGTGCTCGCGCTGGTCGGTTCGGAGAATTACTTCGCGCCGGGCACCGGGCAGGTGAACGGCGCATGGTCCCCGCGCTCGGCGGGTTCCTCGGTGAAACCGTTCACGTATCTCCTTGCGCTGGAACGCGGCGCAACGCCCGCGACGGTCTATGCCGACGTCCCCACGGAATTTGCCACTCCGACCGGGCTGATCCGCGTGGACAACTACTCCCGCCGTTGCAGCGGCCCCGTAAGCCTGCGCAGTGCGCTTGCGTGCTCTCTCAACATCCCCGCCGTCCGCGCCCTCCACGACATCGGCGGCGCCGATGTGTTGCAGCACCGCCTCCAAGCCTGCGGACTGACGAGTCTCACGCGCACCTCGGCGGAATACGGCCTCGGCCTCACCATCGGCAACGCAGAGGTCCGCCTGCTGGAACTCGCCAACGCCTACGCTTCTCTCGCTCGCATGGGGCAATTCCGCCCATGGCGCGTCTTTGCCGATGAACCGCTGGCACCTTCCCGCCAGGCTGGCGATCCCCGCGCGTGCTGGTTGATCGCCGACATCCTGAGCGACAACACCGCCCGCATCCCGAGCTTCGGCGCAGACTCCGCCCTGCGGTTCGATTTCCCTGTCGCTTGCAAGACCGGCACAAGCACCGACTATCGCGACAACTGGGCGATGGCCTACACGCCGGAATTCACCGTCGGCGTCTGGGTGGGCAATTTCGACGGCTCCGCCATGCGCGGCGTCTCCGGCGTTTCCGGCGCGGCGCCAGTCATGCACGCGGTGATGGCGCACCTGCACTCTCGTTTCGGCACAAGCTGGTTCGTCACGCCACCGAACGTAACGCAAGCCGACGTGCAGCCACTCACCGGCCGGCGCATCGAAAAAGGCTGGCCCACCGGTGTGCGCGAGAAATTCCTCGCCGAGCATCTGCCGTCCGTCGAATCGCCCGAGGACTACGATGACGATGGGCGCGTGCGCCTGCCTGCGATCTATTCGGAATGGCTCGCCAGTGCGGAAAACTCTCTCGGTTCACAAGCCGTCGCTGCCGATCAATTGCGCATCGTCACTCCGATCCCCGGAACCACCTTTGTCATCGATCCCGACCTTCCGAGCAGCCGGCACGCCCGCCTCGTCGCGAAAGGTTCACCAGAAACGCGGTGGCAGAGTGACACCCTCGGCGTGACCGCCAAAGGCAGCGAAGCCGAAGCGACACTCGCGGAAGGCGAACATCGTCTTAGCGTCATCGACCCCAGCACCGGTTCGCGCGCAGAAACGTGGATCCGCGTGAAGTCACTGTAGGGCAAAAACCCACACCACCGTCCCGTAAGACCGGCGAAGACGTAATGATCCGATAACCTGCAGGGCAGGCGCTCCACCTGCCAGAAGGAAGCGTCATCCTCAGCAGGTGAAGCACCTGCCCCGCACAGCGGACCGGGGGACGTCCAACAAAAAAGGGCGCGTCTTGCGACGCGCCCTTTCATAGATTCGTTAACGATCGAAGACTACTGCGGCGGCTTCGGCGCGTCCGGAGCGGGGGCCGGAGGAGCAGGCGGCGCTGGCGGCGGCGGAGCGGTCGGAGCCGGAGCAGGCGCCGCAGGAGCGGGAGCCGGCTTGGCGGCTTCCTCGATCTTCTTCGCGGCATCGGCAGCGGCTTCCTTCACAACGGCAGCGGCCTTGTCGCCCGCTTCCTTCGCCTTGTCAGCCGCTTCCTTGGCGGCAGCCTTGGCCTTCTCACCGGCCTCCTTCGCTTCGGCCTTGAGTTGTTCGGCCTTCTTCGAGGCGTCTTCCTTGACTTCGGCGGCCTTCTCTTCGGCCTTGGCCTTCACTTCCTTGGCTTCTTCGCCGACCGTGGTGGCCTGCTTTTCGCACGCGGTGAACGCCAGGGCGCTCGCGGCGCCGAGGGCAAACAGGGGTTTCAATTTCATTTTGATTTGGGTGTTATGTTTTAGTTCCCGGCTTGGGGAGCAGGCCGGGGCTACCAAGTTTATCCGGCGGTGGCGGTATCCTTGGCCAGCAGTTTTTCCAGCAAACCGTTGAGACGCTGGAGCATTGCGCGCGGATCCTCCAAAAGACCCGCGGCCACGAGCGCATTGTCGAACACCTGCTCGGCGATCTGCTGCGCCAGCGCGGCGTCGTTTTTGCGCATCGCGTCGAGGCGCACCATCATCGCGTGGTTCGGATTGATCTCCAGATCCGGCTTCGCTTCGGGAAAGCTCTCGCCCTCGCGGCGCATCATCTTCATCACGCGGCGCATGGAAGTGGTCATGTGCGTGTCGCTTTCCACCACCACGGCAGGGCTGCCGACAAGGCGCTTGCTGGCACGCACTTCCCCGACGCGATCGGCCAGCGCTTCCTTGACGAAGTTCGCGAGCAGGCGCGCGTCGTCATCGCTCAGGCCGGTCGACTCCTGGTCGAGCTTGAGATCGGCTTTCTCCGCCGACACGAGCTTCTTGCTGTCGAAGCTGCCGAGATGATCCATCACGAATTCGTCATGCGGATGAGTGAGGAAGAGCACCTCGTATTTTTTCTCCCGGAAGACCTCGAAATACGGGCTCGCTTCCGCAGCTTCGCGGCTCGGCGCGAGGAGATAATAGATCTCCGTCTGCCCTTCGACCATCCGGCTCACGTAGTCGGTCAGAGACGTCGTCTTCTTTCCCTCGGTGTGCGACGATTCGAAGCGCAGCAGTTTGGCGATCGCCTCGCGGTGCGTCCAATCGCTCGCCACGCCCTCCTTGAGGCAATGGCCGTGCTCCTGGAAAAAGCGGTCGTATTTCTCCGGATCGGCCTTCGCTTCCTCATCGAGCCACTTCAGCACGCGTTTGGTCAGCACCTCGTTCAGCTTCCGCATCAGCGCGGTGTCCTGCATCGTCTCGCGCGAGATATTCAGCGGCAGATCTTCGCTATCCACCACGCCGCGCAGGAAGCGCAGCCACTCGGGCATGAGCCCCTTCGCTCGCTGCTGGATGAGCACTTTTTTGCAGTAAAGATACACTTCCGACTCGCCACGAGTCATCGCGAGCAGCTCAAAATTCTTCGGCGGCGCGAAGAGCAACGCGCGAATCGAGAGCGGCGCATCGGCATTGAAGTGCAGCCGGTAGAGGGGCGCTTCCGTGTCGTGCCCGATGTATTTGTAGAATTCCTCGTAATCCGCGTCGGTGACCTCGCTCTTGTTCTTCGTCCAGAGCGCCTGGACGGTGTTCACCACGTTGCCGTTCAACTCGATCGGGAACGGCACAAAGTTCGAGTAACGCTTGATGATCGACTCGACGCTGTGCGCCTGCGCGAACTCCGTGTCGCGCAATTGCAGCACGATTTTCGTGCCGCGCTCCAGTTCGCCGACCGGCTCGATCTCGTAGCCGGTCTGTCCATCGCTGGTCCAGATCCAACCCCGCTCACCCGGCTGATACGATCGCGTATATACCGTCACCTTCTCCGCGACCATGAAGGCCGAGTAGAAGCCCACACCAAACTGGCCGATGAGATGCGTGTCGTCCTTCTTTGCCTTGAGCTGCTCGAGAAACGCCTTCGACCCACTGTGCGCAATCGTGCCGAGGTTATCGATCAATTCGCCGTGTGTCATGCCGAGACCGGCATCGGTGAAGGTGATTGTCTTCGCCTGATCATCCGTGCTCACGGCGATCTTTAGCGCCACGTCTGGTTGGAAAATCTCCGTGCCGGACGTCTGCAGGAATTTCAACTTCTCCGACGCGTCGGCCGCATTCGAGATCAGCTCGCGCACGAAGATCTCATGATCCGTGTAGAGCGAGTGGATGACGATCTCGAGGAGCTGTCGAATCTCTGCCTGGAACTCATGTTTTTCAGAAGTGGTCGTGCTCATAAATGGGGCGCGGATTGTAAGGAGGACCGAGCGTCTCGCAAGTGCTCGCGGCATCTTCCATTCCGGCAATATCACTTGTCAGGATTTTTATTAATTATAGATCAGGCGCCTACCCGACAAAATACCAGGAACCCGTTTGATGAACTACTCCCGAAAACCGCTCCTCTTCCTTGCCGCGCTTTGCGCCTCCCTATTCCTCGCGACATCGCTCCGCGCTGAAAACAAGCCAAACATCATCCACATCGTCGCCGACGATCTCGGATGGAAGGACGTCGGTTTCAATGGCTGCACCGACATCAAAACTCCGAACATCGACGGCCTCGCCAAGGGCGGGGCGAAGTTCACCCAATTCTACGTGCAGTCGATGTGCACCCCGACCCGCGCGGCGCTGATGACCGGCCGTTACCCGTTCCGTTACGGCCTGCAGACGATCGTCATTCCCGGGCCCGCCGGCTACGGGCTCGATACCGGCGAATATCTCATGCCGCTGTGCCTGAAAGATGCGGGCTACACCACCGCTATCATCGGCAAGTGGCATCTCGGCCACGGGGACATCAAGTATTGGCCGAAGCAGCGCGGGTTCGACTATCAATACGGCGCGATGATCGGCGAGCTCGACTACTACACGCACAGCGATGCGGGGGTGCTCGACTGGTTTCGCAATAACAAGCCCGTCCACGAGAAAGGCTACACCACCCAGCTCCTCGGCGCCGACGCGGTGAAATACATCAACGCCCAGGACGCGAAGAAGCCTTTCTATCTCTATCTCACCTTCAACGCGCCCCACACGCCTTATCAGGCGCCGAAGGAATACGTGGACCGCTACCCCAACATCGCCGAGCCCACGCGCCGCACCTATGCCGGCATGGTCTCGTGCCTCGACGACGAAATCGGCAAGGTCGTCACCGCCCTCGATAAAAAGAGCCTGCGCGACAACACGCTCATCCTTTTCCACAGCGACAACGGCGGCACGACGAACGCGATGTTCGCGGGGCAGATGGCCGACCTATCGAAGACCAAACTTCCCTGCGACAACGGCCCGTATCGCGACGGCAAAGGCACGCTCTTCGAAGGCGGCAGCCGCGTCGTCGCCTGTGCGAACTGGCCTGGTCATATCAAACCGCAAACCGTGGACGGGATCATCCATGCCGTGGACCTCTATCCCACCCTCGCCAAGCTCGCCGGCGCGAGCACCGCAAAGTGCAAGCCGCTCGATGGCGTGAACGTGTGGGACACCATCGCGGAGAACAAGCCGTCGCCTCGCACGGAAGTCATCTACAACGTCGAACCGTTCCGCTCCGCGGTGCGGCAGGGCGACTGGAAACTCATCTGGCGCTCGCTCATTCCCACCAGCGTTGACCTCTACAATCTCGTCGACGATCCCTCCGAAAAAAAGAATCTCGCGGAGGCGAACACCGACAAGGTCGCCGCCATGAAGGCGCGCATTGAAGCCTTGGGCAAAGAGGCCGCCAAGCCGCTCGCGCTGATGTATGTCGGCAAGGTCGGGCTGGCCCACGGCAAGCCGGCCATGGGTTCGGAAGATGGTAAAGGCGCCGTGATGGTGGACGCCAACAGCGTGTCCATCACCGATGAAGGCGTCGGGGAACAGGACAAGATCGGCGTCGCCCACTAACTCTACCCCTCGCAAGACTCCAAGATGATCCGCAAAACCTTCCTCGCTTCGCTGCTCACCAGCGTCACGCTCGGAGCCGCCACCACCTTCGCCGGGGACACCAACAAGAAAGCCGTCGCTCCCGCGCCGGAAGACAATTGGGAGTTCAAGCTCTCGATGCCCGGATGGATTCCGTGGATGACGGGCCACACCTCCCTCAACGGCAAGACCACTCACCTTGATCTTACGCCATCCGATATCATTCCCCGCTGGGACATGGTGGCCGATGTGCGCGCCGAAGCGAGCAAGGGACGTTTCAGCATCATGGGCGAACTCCTCTACATGAGCCTTTCCGACGGCGTCGGCACCAACACGATCGTGAAGAAACTCGACCTGCAGATGGATCAAACCATGGGCGATCTCGGCTTCGCGTATCGGGTCATCGATAGCCCGCGCGGCTACCTCGATCTCACCGCGGGAGTGCGCTACACGAACCTCTACCAGAAGCTCGCCCTCCAGCCCGACGACGAGCGCATCGACGATCTCTCTGGAAAACTCTCCACCGTGGCCTCTGCCGTCCGCGTCGCACGCATCGCGAGCGCTCTCCGCACACTGGAAGGGCGTGATCCCACCGTTCCGACCGCCCCGCTCGCTGGCAACGACCCGGGCCGGCTAGCCCGGTCCATCAGCCGCCTCAAAGGCACCACCGCGGAACGCAAGGAGAAGATCGCCGACCTTCTCCACAACGCTCTCGACCGCACTGTATCGCGCACGGACGACTGGTGGGACCCTTACATCGGCGCCCGCGGCCGCTACAATTTGAACGACAAATTCTATCTCACCGCGAAGGGCGACATCGGCGGTTTTGGCGTGGGTGCAGACCTTACGTGGACCGCGGAAGCCGCGCTCGGCGTGCAACTCTCGCGTAATATGTTTGGCGAACTCGGCTATCGCGCCATGGGCGTCGATTACCGGGACAGCGGCTTCGTCCTCGATACCGTGACTCACGGCATCCAGATGAATCTCGGACTAACCTTCTGAAGCCAGCCTTATCCAGAATGGAAAGCGGCGCACCGTGTGGTGCACCGCCATTGGTGCATGGTGCGGGTGCGAGACGTTAACGGGGAACTCCGCTGCTTGTGCCTGCGCCGTTTGATCCCGGTCCGGTGCGGTCGATGCCGCTGCGCGGAATAGTGGTATTCGAGCCTCCGGGTGTGATCGTCGGCTGACCGGAATTGGAAGGGTCATTCAAGTTCTGGCTCGACGGCGAAGTCGGGGAGGTGTTTTGCGGGAAGCCGCTGAAATCCGAGGAAAATGGGGACAGCCAGCCATCGTTGCCGAGGATTTGTCCGTTGGGCACCGCCGGCCGGCTTTCGGTGCTTACGCTGCCGGCAACCCCGGTGGAACTGCGCCCGGGCGTGCCGCTGGTTCCACTCGTGCCGGTGCCAGACGAGGATGAGCTGGATTGCGCAGCAAGGGGCGACATCAACGCCGCGAGAGCGATGGCAAAAGAAGCCAAGAAGTTTATTTTTTCATGGCGAGAGAGGATCGTCCTCAAACGCAGGATGGGTTTCAGGTCCCGGGCTGAAACAGCCCTCGAATCTTCCTTCGGATCACTTTTCACCAGCAGAGCGGCAAAACCCCGGCACGTTCCACCCTCGATGCGCCCTCCAAAATCCAGCTCTTTCCGCCGCAACCGTTCACCGCTGCTCGGCGCGCATATGTCTATCGCCGGCGGTGTGGACAAAGCCATGGATCGGGCCGTATCGATCGGGGCGATGGCGGCACAAATCTTCGTGAAGAACAATATGCAGTGGTTCGCCACCGGAGCGTTTCCGGAGGAGGAAGTGCGCGCCTTCCGGGAGCACCCCGGCTGGGAGCAGGTGCGGGAAGTATTCGGGCACAGCGGGTATATGATCAATCTCGCGGCAACGAATCCAGCGTTTGCGGAGAAATCCCGCCGGGCTCTCCGCGAGGAATTGCTCCGCGCGGATCAGCTCGGGCTGCCGTTCCTCGTCCTGCATCCTGGAGCACACCTGGGCGCAGGCGTCGAAGCAGGGCTTGCGAAAGTCGTCGCAGGTCTTGATGCCGTCTTCGCGGAGATCCCGCGTGTCAAAACCCGCGTGGCGCTCGAAAACACCGCAGGACAGGGATCGACCCTCGGGTGCGAATTCGAGCACCTCGCGACGATCCTCGCGAATGTGCGGCAACCCGAACGACTCTGCGTGTGCCTCGACACCGCGCACCTTTTCGCCAGCGGATACGACCTCTCGACCATGGCGGGCGCAGAGAAAGTTTTCCGAGAGTTCGATCGCATCGTCGGGCGCAAGCACCTCGCCGCGCTACATCTCAACGACTCGAAAACCGGACTCGGCTCACACCTCGATCGGCACGAACATATCGGTCAGGGCTGCATCGGGATCGAAGGCTTTCGCTATATCATGACGGCGCCGCGCTTCGCGAAGATCCCGAAGGTGCTCGAAACGCCGAAGGGTAAGGACATGCACGAGGACGTCGAGAACATGGCGCGGCTGCGCAAACTAACCCGCGCACCGATTCGAAGCGAGCCAAGGTCGCGCTGCGGTAGCTAAGGTCGCAAAGGCGGCGGGATATCCCCCCCAGTCCCCCCGTCATGCGCCCCCTTCTCGCCACTATCCTTTTCCTGTTCGCCGTCACACCCTTCCGCGCGGAAGCGCTAAAGCTCGCCACCTTCGACGTCGATGCAACGCCACCCGTCGGAGCAATGATGGCTTACGATCCGGTCAAGGCGCAGGGAGAACTCGGTTTACGAGCGCGTGGAGTCGTCCTGCTCGGCTCGGGCGAACCAATCGTAATGTGTGCGGTGGATTGGATCGGCATCGGCAACGAAGGGAATGACGTCTTCCGCCAGACCCTTGCCGAAGCCGCGAACACGACACCACAGCGCGTGGCCGTCCACACGCTGCACCAGCACGATGCGCCGGCGTGCGACTTTGCGACCGAGCGGCTGCTGAAGGAAATCGGCGCGCCGCTGAAACGCTACGATGCCGCCTTTTCCCGCGAAGTGCTTGCGCGGCTGAAAGTCGCGGTCTCCACTGGCCTCGGCGAAGCCAAGCCAGTCACCCACGTCGGCCTCGGCGAGGGGGCGGTGAAGGAAGTCGCTTCCAACCGGCGCATCCTCGGCCCGGACGGCAAGGTGCGGGTGACGCGCTACACTGCGACGAAGGCCGCTGCCGTGCGCGCGGAGCCGGAGGGGACGATTGACCCGATGGTGTCAGTCATCAGCTTTTGGAACGGCGACACACCGCTTGCAGTGCTGAGCTACTACGCCTGCCACCCCCAGAGCTACTATCGCACGGGCGTTGCGAATCCCGATTTTCCCGGCATCGCACGCTTCCTACGCCAGCAGCAAGTGCCGGATGCGCTGCACGTGCACTTCAATGGCGCGGGCGGGAACATCGGCGCCGGAAAATATAATGATGGCGCGCACACCCAACGCTGGGTGCTCGCGCAACGTCTCGCCGACGGCATGACGCGTGCGTGGGACACGACGAAAAAATTCCCAATCACGGACAAGGATGTGGGCTGGAAAGTCGAACCGGTCGCACTTCCGCCCGCCCCCCATCTCAACGCGGCGGAACTCGAAACAATCCTCCGTTCACCGGGCGGGGGAGACGTCGGCGGCGCGGCTTCCGATCTCGTGTGGCTGCGGCGCTGCCAGGCCGGACACCAGATCGATCTCACCTGCCTCCGCCTCGGCAAGGCGCGAGTGTTACACATGCCAGGCGAACTGTTTGTCGAGTATCAGCTCGCCGCGCGAAAAAGATGCAGCCCGATTGCTTCGTCACGATGGCCGCTTATGGCGACTACGGCCCCGGCTACATTGGCACTGCCATCGGCTACACCCAAGGCGGCTACGAGACGAGCAAAGGCGCCTCCAACACCGCTCCGGAAGTCGAAACCGTCTTGATGGATGGGATGCGAAAGCTATTGCGCGGCGAGTAAGCTCAGTTCGTCGTGCTGATCGTCGCGATTTCCTGATCGTCGAGGTAGCACGCCGGGTCCGGCGCCCACAGATCGCCGTGAACCTGCAGCGCGCGGACGCGGAACCCCCCGCCACACATTTTCAGGAAGCGGCAGTCGGCGCACCGGCCGGTGAGATGGGCGGTGCGGTTGCGGAGTTGGTTGAGCGTTTCGTTGTCCTGCGCGCGCCAGATCTCGCTGAATTTGCGCTCCTTCACATTGCCGAGCGTGAGCGACTGCCAGAACTGATCGGGGTGCACGTTGCCCTGCGTGTCGATATTGCCGATGCCACGACCGGAGCTGTTCTGCCCCCCGCCGTTCCAGCCGAGCAGATCGCGCACTTCGTCGGCACGCGGCGATTGTTCACGTAGCATGCGCATGTAGAGATACGCACCGTCGGCGGGCTGATCGACGGTCAGCACTTCGCGCGGCGTGCCCTGCGCGGCCCAGCGCGCGGTGCGATCGATGATCTTGTCGAGCGCCCGGCGCGTGTCGGCATGCGTCACGTCCACCACATTCGCGCCGCGGCCGCTATAGACGAGATGGTAAAAACACACGCGGTCGATATTCTCACGCTCGATGAAGTCGAGGATACCATCGAGGTCGGCGACGTTCGCCGCCGAGAGCGTAAGACGTAGTCCAACTTTTTGCCCGGCGGCCTTGCAATTCCGGAAGGCTTCCATCGCCCGCAGGAACGCGCCGGAGCGACCGCGAAAGTGATCGTGCGTTTCGCCGATGCCATCGAGCGAGATGCCGACATAAGAAAACTCGAGCATCTTCAACCGGATCGCGGTCTCCCGATCGATCAGCGTGCCGTTGGTCGAAAGCGTGAGGCGCAGCCCCTTGCTGCGCGCGTAACCCGCCAATTCGAAGAAACGCGGGTGTATCAGCGGCTCGCCGCCGGAAAGCAGAACCGCCGGCACGCCGTAGTCGGCGAGGTCGTCCACTACCGCGACACACTGTTCCCACGTGAGTTCACCGGGATACTCGCGCGCGTCGGAATCCGAATAGCAATGAACGCACTTGAGGTTGCAGCGGCGCGTGATGTTCCAAACGACAATGGGCTTACGCTCGGCAGCCGCGCGCGGTGCGCCGTGGCCATGGCCGTAGCGAAGGGAATCGGCGTTCTGGGACAATCCGCAGTAAAGTTTCGTGAGATTGATCATGACGGTATGGCGGCAACGTGTTCCACCCTGTCGCACCGCGCTCGCCAAGGATTGTCGAGATATCCCCCCGGATTGTGCCTACGCGATCAATGCTCGCACCACTTCGCCATGCACATCGGTGAGCCGGAAATCGCGGCCGCTGTGCCGGAACGTGAGCCGCGTGTGATCGAGACCGAGCAGATGCAGCACGGTCGCCTGCAGGTCGTGGACATGGACACGATTCTCGACCGCCTTGAAGCCAAACTCGTCGGTAGCGCCATAAACGGTGCCCCCCTTCGTGCCCCCGCCGGCAAGCCACATGGTGAAGCCATGGTTGTTGTGATCGCGCCCGGCGGTCGCGCTCACTTTTTCGCCCTGGGAGAGTTCGACCGTCGGCGTGCGTCCGAATTCCCCGCCCCAGATGACAAGCGTTTCCTCGAGCAGGCCGCGCGATTTGAGGTCGGTGAGCAACGCGGCGATACCCTGGCAGCTTTCGGCAGCGAGTTTGCGGTGCTCGGTGGCAATATTGTTGTGGCTATCCCACGGCTGAAGCGTGCCGTGCCAGACCTGCACGAAGCGCACGCCGCGCTCGACGAGCCGGCGCGCAATCAGCATCTGCTTCGCTTGGGCCGTCTCACCATAAAGAGCGCGGATGTGTGCGGGCTCCCGTTCGATATCGAACGCATCCGTCGCCGCCGTCTGCATGCGGAAGGCCGTCTCGAAGCTGTGAATACGCGCTTCCAAGGCGGGCTCGTGCCGGGTGGCGAAGTGTTGACGATTGAGCCGTGTCACGAAGTCGAGCTGCGCTGCCTGCTCGTCGGGCGCGAGGACCGGGTTGTGCAGATCCTCGATGAGTTGCGCAGCTTTTTTGTCCTGCGTTTCGATGTAGGTGCCCTGATACCCTCCCGGAAGAAAGGACGACTGCCAGTTGTCCGCACCCGCCACAGGCATGCCCTTTGGCACAAGCACGACGAAGCCAGGCAGGTTCTGGTTTTCCGTGCCGAGACCGTAGGTGATCCAGGCGCCGATGCTCGGCCGCGCCATGATGCTCGCGCCACAATTCATCAGGCGAAGCGAGTTCTCGTGGATCGGTGTGTCGGTGTGCATCGAACGAATCACGCAGAGATCGTCGGCATGTTTCTCCGCCAAAGGCGCGAAGAGTTCGCTCGCTTCCAGCCCGCACTGTCCGTAACGGGCAAACGAGAATGGTGAGCCAAGCGCCGTGCTCGTAGGCCGTTCGGTTTCGAGATGAATCGGCAGGCGCTGGCCGTGATATTTTGTCAGCTCCGGTTTCGGGTCGAACGTATCCATCTGCGCCGGGCCACCGTTGGCGAGAATCTGGATCACATATTTGGCGCGGGGGCGGAAATGCGGCGCTCTGACCGCGAGCGGGTTTCCCTCCTCGGCGCGAGCGAGCAGATCGATGAGTCCGAGCGTGCCAAAGCCAGCGCCGCAACGGCGAAGCATTTCACGGCGGGAAATCAAAGCAGGCGAGTTCATAATCAGTCGCAGAAGGTGAATTCGTTCGAGAGGAGCAGCGCCTGCGCGAAGTTCGCCCACTGGCGTTCGCCAGGTTCGGCACCAAGATATTGGGCCGCGAGCTTCGTTTCCTCGTCGTCGGGATGCCGCGACAGGACGCGACGGTAGATGGCATCGATGCGTTCGCTCCCACTGCCGTTCACGACCTGTGGCAAATGCGCGACGGCCTCGGCCTGCGCGCGGACGAGAGGGCTGTTCAGGAAGTAAAGCGCCTGCAACGGGTGCACCGTCTCGGCGCGGTGCGGGATGGACGTGTCCGGATTGGCCACGTCGAAATTGCGCAACAGCGCCGGAATGCGAAAGCGGTCGGTGAATCCATAGACCGCGCGACGCACATTTTTGTCGTCCAAAGCGGAGCCTCGCCCGCCGAGCCGCAGGTCGAGCCGCCCGGCGACTTGCAGGAGCGAATCACGCAGCGGTTCGAAATCCAGCCGACGCGGCGGCACGCGCCAGAGAAGCCGATTACCGGGATCTTTTTCCAAGGCACGTGTCTCGGGAGCACTACTCTGCTGCCAGGTGGCGGACGTGAGGATGAGACGATGCAGCGCCTTGATCGACCAGCCGTGATTCATGAACCACGCCGCGAGGTGGTCGAGCAATTCGGGATGCGAGGGGCGCTCGCCCATCGCCCCGAAATTGTCCGAACTGGCCACAAGGCCGCGGCCAAAATGCTCCTGCCAGACCCGGTTCACGATGACTCGCGCGGTGAGTGGATTCGCATCGCTGGCGATGGCTTGGGCGAGTTCGAGGCGGCCATCGTCGGAATACGTGCGCGCATCGACTCCACCGAGGACTTGCAAAAAGCGGCGCGGCACGGCTGCGCCGGGTTTCAGCCGATCGCCACGGATCATTACGTGCGGATCTATGGGGCGCGGCGAGACCACGACGGCCATCGCTCGCTCGACGGGGGCGGAGGCTTCGAGCTTCGTCAACTTCTCGCGTAATTTGCCCGCCGCTTCCCCATCCGGACGCGTGACGAGCTGATGCTCGGTGACAAAACGCAACAGGTCGTCGGCGATTTCTTCACGCGTAAACTGGAGAGGCGAATGGGGATCGCTGAGCAACGCCTGGATTTCTTCCGACTCGCCAAGCAGCCGGCCGAAGACGTCCGCGACGTCGAGCATCGAGCCGAGTGGATGTTCACGGAAGGCTTCGAGCACACGTGCATCGTGCTCATCGGGGCACGCCGCAGCCTCATCGAGCACTGGTTTTGCAGCCTCGGCAAAACTGGCTCGCGGGAGAGCGATCAGGCGCGGCCACAGGCGGAAAAACTTTCCGCCCCGCCGCAGGCTTTCGGCGATGCAGGCGTTCCAGCGCGGCGCACCACCACGCAGAAGCAAACCGCGCGGCGTATCGAGCGGCACGAAGCCGGCCACCGTCTGGTGATTGGGCGAGGTCTCGACGATGCGCCGCAAATACTCGGGAGCGAACTCCTGAAGCTGCCGCTTCGATTTTTCGACACAGGCATCGGTGTGCTTTTCGTAATCCGCAAAGATCGCCGCCCGTTCGGCGCGATATTTCTGCACCGCTTCGTTCGCCGGAGTCGTCCCAACCTCTGGCAGGTCCATGGGTTCGTCGCTGCTCGCGAGAATGCCGTAGAGCGAGTAATAGTCCGCGGTGGGGATCGCGTCGAATTTGTGATCGTGGCAGCGCGCACACGCGAGCGTGAGGCCGAGGAATCCACGTCCGATCGTGTCGATGCGATCGTCGATGATGAGCTGTGGCGCTTCGGTATTTCCCTCGAACCGGCGCCCGACCGTAAGAAAACCCAGCGCGCGGAGGTCGGCGCCGGGGATGCGGTCCGCGGCGATTTGTTCGAGCACAAAGCGATTGAATGGCTTGTCGCCGTTGAAGGCGTCGATGACGTAATCGCGATACGTGTGCGCGAAGGGGATACGACGCTCGCCGTCGGTCGATTTCTCCGTGGTATCGGAATAGCGCGCGACATCGAGCCAGTGGCGCCCCCAGCGCTGGCCATACTCCGGACGTGCGAGGAGTTCATCGACCTTGCGAGCAAAGGCTTCGGGGGTCGGATTGGCGACGAAGCTCTCAACCTCGTCGAACGATGGCGGGAGGCCGATCAGATCGAAGTAAAGACGACGAATGAGGGCACGCGGCTCAGCCGGCGGGTTCGGCTGAAGACCTTCCTGAAGCAGACGCCCGCGCACCAATTCGTCGATCGACGCATCGCGCCCGCCGTGTCGGATCGGCTGAAAGGCCCACCAAGTGTGGGCGTCCTCCAAAGTCATCGCACCACTTTTTTTTCCCACCATGCTTCCGGTGCGTGGGTCTGGTGCGCCACGGTTCACCCACTCGGTCAGCACGCCGATCTCTTCGCTGCTCAGCCGCTTCTTCGGCGGCATGGAAAGATCGGGATCGGTATAACGGATCGCCTTGATGAGGAGTGAATCGTCCGGCTTTCCGGGCAGGAGCGCCGGTCCGGTGTCGCCGCCTTTTTCCCAACCACCACGCGAGTCCAACACCAGCCCACCTTTGATTTTCTTTTCGTGCGAATGGCAGTCGAAGCAGCGCTCCGCGAGAATCGGCTGCACTTTCTCGGTGAAGAAAGCGTCGCCTTCGACCGCCACAACCGCGTGCACCGCGAGCACAAAAAGAGAGGGCGCCCAGCAACGCATGACGATCAATTTCGCACTGGTTTGATGTTTGCTTCGCGCGGCGGAAAATGAGCTGGGAGCCACTCGCGCCAGGAATCGATATGCGTGCGCATGGCGTGGGCCGCCTTGTCGGGATCGCGGCTGGCCATGGCTCGAAGCAGACGCTCATGGGAATCAACGGTCACCTGTCGTGGTTTGTGCGTGAGCGTAGCCTGCAAACGATGAGTGTGCGCCAGCCACATCTCGAATTGCGGCTGGATGCAGCGCCACAACGAGAGGAGCCGGCTGTTTCCGCTGCGGCGGAGAATGTATTCGTGCAGTTCGACATCGAGCCGGCTGAGATCGGCCAGCGTCGCAGCGCGGCGTTGCGCGGCGAGATTGCGTTCGGCGAACGCGGTGTCATCCCTGGTCCACTGCGCAGCCGCGAGCGACGCGCCCATGCTTTCGAGCGCGATGCGAGTGACGACAATCTCGTCGTAGTCCTTCTCGGAAAGAGCTCGAACGCGAGTGCGCCCGTTCAGGTCGAACTCAATCAAGCCCTCGCGCTCGAGCTGGAGCATGGCTTCCCGCACCGGTGCGCGGCTCACTCCCATCTGCGCTGCAAGCCGCGCCTCCGGAAGTGTCCGGCCCGTCAGTTCGCCGGCGAAAATCGCACGGCGCAGTTCCGAGGCGATAGCGTCGGGCAGGGAGCGGCGCTCAACGGCAGAGAGTATAGGCGTAAGGGGCGACATGGCAGAACGGTCGACCGTCGACCGTTCAGAAACTTAGGCCGTTCATCGCCCCCCCTGAAAAAGACAAAACCCACGGCGACAGCCTGGCTGCCGCGCGTGGGTATGCCTTGGAAACGTCGGCTTAAGCCGCCGCTCTTAGTTGAACTTGTTCTTCCGATACGCGCCCATCTTCGGCGCTTCCGGATTCGCGTCCGGGCCGAAGTAACGCAGGCAGACGAGCGGCTCGGTTTCGCTGGTGTTCTCGAAGGTGACGCCACCCTTGGCGCCTTCCTCGGTGCAGAAATACTCGTCTTCCGTGAGTTCGTGGAAGCGGATGAGCTTCGGCGAACTGAGCGGCTGGCCGTTAATCTTGCCCGTGCCCTGCACGCAAATGAGACCGTAGGCGCCGGTATCGCGCACGACACATTTCACGCCGGGCTCGACGGTGAGTTCCTTTGCGGTGAAGAGCTGCTCGCCGTCGACCTTGCCGTAAACGATCCAGCGATCGACCCAGCCTTCCTTGCGCGTGTCGGCCACCGGCACGGGCTCGAGGTAGTGGTCTTCCTTGAAGGTCTCGGTCGTGTTGCCGGCCCAGTCGAGCTGATCGACAATGAAGTCGAGGTCCTTGTGATACTTCTTCGGCATGTCCTTCACGAGGAGCGACCACGGCACTTCGCGGCCTTCGACGAGGGACTGATACATGCCGAACACATCCGACCCCCACTGCGGCTCATACGTGCAAAGCGAGCCCGGCGCGTGCAGCACGCACGGCGGAATGAGCCAGCCGGTGCCCGGCTTGAGCCGATAAGCACGGGAGAGATCGAGGATGCCGTTGTCGCCCTTGTTCCAGTTTTCGAGGCAGCGACGCACGTCGGCTTTCGTCGTGCCGGGTTCGAGGCCCATGAAGGTGTAGGGAAAGTTGTTCCCCACGTTGTTGTGCTGCGGCGGGAAATAATACGATTCCGGCTTGCCTTCCTGCCCCACCAGCGCGGCCTGCTTG
This sequence comes from Chthoniobacteraceae bacterium, assembly GCA_044226525.1. Taxonomy (GTDB): domain Bacteria; phylum Verrucomicrobiota; class Verrucomicrobiia; order Chthoniobacterales; family Chthoniobacteraceae; genus VFJQ01. The sequence goes on from JBGAGV010000024.1 coordinate 78,709, forward strand.
GCGTTCTGGTGCATGTGGTGCGGGATCGGCCCCATGTTGTCGAAGAACTTCGAATAGACCGGCCACTTCTTGTATTTCTTCCAAATGGCGGAGCCAATGAGCGTCGAGCCGCATTCGGCCACGGCCTGCTGGAGGGTGAAGCGCTGCTTGCCCGCCACCACGTAGCTGAGGCCTTCATCGGGCGTGCGATTTTCATTAGCCGCCGGAGTGGTGCTGGCGAACCATCGCTCGTCGATGCCGCCGCGGTTCAGGCCAAACGCATAGAGATCGTCCGGATGCAGTTTCAGGCGCTTGCCCGGCTGGAGAAAGCTGCGCGGCACCCAGCACGGGGCGAGGCGGAGGAGTCCGCCCGTGCGGCTGAGCTCGGCCTCCACGAGTTTCTGGACGTTCTTTTTGACGGTCTTGAGGGCGGTAACGGTATTCATGCAGGAAATAAATGGGGGCGCGGTTATTCCGCTCAGTCATCCCGCCGTCAACCTTTTCGCGCGAATTTACCCGCCCTCATCCGAAGCGACGTCCCACTTCGCAGGGCGGATTCCTGCTACCTCACCCGCAACGGCTGGGTCTTACTCTTGGGATTCAGATCCGCCGGCACCGCGCCCACAATCCGCGGCTCCAGTCCCAGCTTGCGAAAAACTCCACGGATTTCCTGAACCGTGAGCGTCGGCTCCTCGAACTCCAAGTAAACAATGTGGTGATTGCGATCAACCTTATAACGCAGGCTCGGAATCGCCTCGAGCTCGTGGTCGAGTTCCAGAATTTTTTCCAAGGCGCCGACACCGGCTGCGTAAACCTCTAGTTCGATCATAGTTACTGGGTGGTTTGTAGTGGGCAGTGCTACTCTTGGCAATGCGAAATTGGTAGCTGGGAACGACTCCAACAGAATTCGTGCCGCTCCGGTCGTCCGGATGCCCAAACGCTTTCCGGAAGGCAGACTACAGGGGTTCAACTCCCCTCCGGCGCCTCCATCGCGACCCGCCGGTAGAGCACCTTCGCGTCCTCATAAGCGCGCCGGGCCGCTTCCTGCTCGGCGGGAGCGATATTTCGGCTCCGGATACGCCAGAGCTGGTCGATGCAGGCCGCGCACCAGAGCGCACTCCGGCGTGAGGCCCGGATGGGGTAGCCAGCCACTGTCACGCTTACCGGGTTGGTGTGTAATTGCGGGAATTCTCTGACCGCTACCCAACTGCTTCGCTCAAGGTCCACCGCAAACTCCACATCGTGGGGTTGATCGTCCGCCGGCACTTCGCGACTGGCAACCGGCCAGCCGTTCACGACCAATTCCACCTTTCGCATCCCTGTAGCGAAAGGGCGCGCTGGCGTGGTGTCGTGGAGGTTCACCGTGTCCCCGGTGAACCGCGCGCCGCCGACAGGTTCGGCCCCACCGTAAGCAACTTCCAGCGGGGTCTCGGAGCTGAAGGCCACCTTGGCGTGCACCGTCACCCGCCCCGGCTGCGCGAGATCTAGCGAGTCTCCTGCCCTCTTTCCTTCCACACTGAATTCCAACGCATGTGCGTAGCCATCGCTCACGTAACTGCGCCCCGTGGCCAGGCCAGCGCACCATGCCGCAAAGCCCACCCGTTCCACGCGCCCGAGTTGCACGTAGGTTCGCCCCTGCCCTACCCGCGTGCCGCTCATGCAGGGAAAATCCGTCTCCCCCGCTACCTTCAAGGGCAGGCCGCAATTCAGGAGATGATACCAGCAGTTCCACTCCAGCAGCCGCGCCGTGTCCATCGCACTGATAAAATCGCACAACCCCAGCGCTGTGCTGACAAAGATCTCGTGTCCGCCGAGATCGGGGATCGCAACGTTCGGCAACTGATCGACCACGCGATCATGGCTCGCGAGGAGTTCCGCTTCATTCAATCCACGGTCCTGGTCGGCATCGATTTTTTCAAACGGCTCCGGCAACACCGCGTCCACCGTCTCCTCGCGAGCGAGGCGCCCGTCCTTGTCCTGATCGAAAAGCTCGATCAGCCGCTTCGCCGCGGTGGCGGGGTTCACCTGCAAGCCGCTACCCGAGTGCGGATAGCCGGTGAAGCCGCCCTGCTGTTTCGTCCAGCGCAGGGCGGGAATCGTCCAGCTAGGCCAGCCCTTGATTCCGTCCGCGCCAGGATAAACGAGGTCGCGCAAATTCAGCAGGCAAACGTGCCCGAGCGCGGCGGAACCGAAGCCGCTCACCTCCATGTCGTATTTGAGCAACGTGAACGGCTCGCTGATGCGATCGACCTGCGCGCCGAAAAACTGCCGCTGGAAATCGAATCCATATCCCCACGAGAGCACGCTCCCCACATTGAGCCCCTCGCCTTTCACCTGGGCAAACATCTCCTCCGGCCGCATGCCTTCCGTGGGCGAGGTGTAGTGGGCGCAGCCCGCCGCGTGGATGTGATGATCGCCGCTGTAGAAGCCGTAGCCGGACGGATTCACCCAACGCTGCAAACGCACGTCGATTTCAGGTTTTTCCGCGGCGACACGCACGGTCCGACGCTCGGTGCGATATTCCGGCCCGCGCGAGGCCTCAATCGTGAAATCCCCGGGCGGCAGCAGCACACCCTCGCCATCCGCGCGATAGATCTGCCGCTGAAAAAAGAAATCGGGCGCGAGCCGGCGTGCCTGCGGTGGAAAGACATGGCTGTGAGCATCCGTGAAGGTGAGCCGCGCGGTGGTCGGCGCACCGTCGAAATCCTGCACCGAGAGTCTTACCTTTACCGCCGCGCGCACATCGAAAAGCACCGGCACCTCGGCGCGGAAGCCAAGGTCCTGCGTGCCCTGCCCGATATCGAAGGCCAGCGTCCCTTCCCGTTTGCCCATGTCGCTCGAGTAGATCAGCGCGATCACGTATTCTACCTCGAGGCCGCTGAGCTGCGAGGTCATCGGCGGTGCGGTGAACAAATCCACTTCGAGAAAACGATCGGCGCCAGTGGTATTTTCGTTCTGTCGCAAATGCTGCTGCCGCTCGCGCTCCATACTGAGCTTTGCCACCCCGGCATATGACGGACCAGCCTGCGGGCTCGTCACTCGCAGATGCGCGGGGGCAGCGCTGTGATTGATCACCTTGAGCAGGACTGGCGTGTAGCCACCCTGCTGCAGCGCTGCTGGTCCGGAGCCGCGCTCGCCTCGCACGCGCCACTCGGGGTTGATCGAGACCACGCACAACACCCGGGGATCGAGCACCTGTTGAATTCGCGGCGCGTCCTGCGCAGCGACGGCGGCCTCCAGACTTCCACGCACCTCCACCGGCAACGGCGCACCGAGGAAGTCGAGCGCCTGCATCACACGCCGCACATTCGCAGCGAGCGGCTGTCCCTCTACCTCGACGGGCGCGACAGATGGCAGCGGCTCGGCGGCGATCAAACCGAGGGAGCAAAGCACGAACGGGAGGAAATGTTTCATGCGCGAGGCATTGTGTGCCGTTCCTCCCACTGCTTCAATGCAAAGGCTGCACGGGTTGCGACCGCACCATCTCCCGGAACTGAAGAGATCAGGTCATGAAGCCCAGGTAACCGCTGCCATATGAGCCGGGGAACCGGGTCAGATTCGGGAACAACAGGCTCATGTGGTTGGAGTCCACGCCCATCCACTTGGCGAGCGTGGCCGCATATTGATCCACCGAGGTCGTCGGAATCCAGCGGCCCGTGCTGGTATCGTCCGGACCACCCACGGTCAGCACGGGAAAGGTGCCATAGGTGCGCCGGCCCTTGACGGCCCCGCCGACGATGAGGTGATGGCTGCCCCAGCCATGGTCGCTCCCGAGGCCATTGCTCGGAAAGGTGCGGCCGAAATCGCTCGCCGTGAAGGTCGTGACGCGGTTCACGAAACTGGAGTCTCCGTAAACGATACCAATCTCGCGCATCGCCTTTTGGAAAGCCCACACACTCTGACTGACCTCGGCCAGCAGGTTGGCGTGCGAACCGATGACGACCGCTGCTTCATCCGTCACGGTTCCATCGGGATTGCTCGTCGAGCCGGTAGCGTTGCTGGTCTGGCCGGTATGGGTGTCGTAGCCTCCGACGCTCACGAAAAAGATCTGCCGCTTCATTCCCAGTCCGCTGCTGACGCCACTGGCCCGATAGCCAGCCTCGATGATTTGCGCGACCATGCGGAGTTGCTTCATCAGACTGGAGGCGAAGGTGGAGCCTCCGTTCGGCGTCACGATCTGGTCGATCGTCGCCGTCTTGCTCCAATTGGCGGCCGTGGTCCAATAGGTAGCCATCTGCGAATTGGAGAGCCCCGCGCTAAGCCCGGCCCCGGTCGTGATGGTATTTTCCAAGGCGGAAGCGTAACTCGACGTAAACAGGTTCACGTCGGTCTTGTTACCCGCCAGGATCGTGTTCAGCGCCGCATTACGCGCCACGGATGCGGAAGTTGGGTTGTTCGGGTTCGAGATGGAGACTACTCCGCCCGTGCCGACCGCGTATTGCTGGACATCGGCTCCAACCTGAAAGGTGTTCGCGCCGGCAATGGTGATGCAGGCTGAGAGAAGGTCAGCCGATCCATTCTGCGGATTCGTCGCGTGCAACAAGTCGGCCATGCGCCCGCCCCACCCTGTGGACGGCGGCCGATCCGGAATCGACGTATGCCACTGAGTCACCTGATCGGAGTGGGAGAAAAGCTGCGGCGGTCGCTGCACCGAGTTAGCAACGTATTGTGCCTTGGTCATTGGGAAGACCAGCGGGCCGGTGTTGAAGAGCGTCGCAACCTGCCCTAAATCGCTGTAACCCGCCTCCTGATTGAACATCTTGGCGAGTTCCGCGCACGCAGGGTGGAGACCGTAGCCATGCCCATCGCTGTTCAGCGACGAGAGCGCCTGCGCTTTCGCCGCGCTGCCATCGGCGTTGGGGATTGCCAGCACCGGTGTGCGGATCGTCGCATAGTTCGCGTATTCCTCGGTATTCGTCGGAATGATCAGGTTGTTCGCATCATTTCCCCCGCTCAGGAACAGGCAGACCAAAGCCTTATAATCGGAGAAGGGCCCCTCAGCGAGCGCAGCATTGATCAGATGCAGATCGCGGATGCAATGGCTCATCGCGCCCAGTCCGAGCGCGGCGCAAGCTGAGTGACGCACAAATCTCCGGCGATTCATTTCGAGGGCGTGGCGTTCCTTTTTCATGACGGCGCTATTTTTGCACTGCGTATTCCGCAGAGGTGATGATGAGGTGAATGATCGCCCGCACCCGGTCGCGCTTCTGCTGCGGCGTGGGCGTCGTGTAGGGGAAGTTGGTGTTGTTCGCGACGCAGGAGACGATGGTGTTCCGCGTGTTGGTGGTCAGCGGCGCGCCAATCAACAAATTCCCCAGTTGATCGACCAGCGCGGGCACTGCGGCATTGGAGACATCGGTCATGTATCCGCCAATATCCATCACTACCGAGCCGTTGCCGTTGTTGAAGCTCGAGAGACCGTTCAGGTTCGAGTTCCCGCCCCCCGTGCCGATGAACATGTTCACCAGGCTATTCGTGAGATTCACAACGTTGGTATCCGTCGTGAGCTGAAACTCCGGCGAGTCGATGCCGTTGTTTGCCAGCCCACCCGGGAATTTATAGTCGGAGTAGAAGAAGTTAAATACCGTCGGCGAATTCAAGGGGGATTGCGTGAGCGTGCTGTCCGTCCCGCCCAGATTGTAAGTGCTCTGATTGATCGTCACCACGCCGGAACGGCCCGTGGGCGGCGGCACGAGCGGATAGATCGTCACGCTATTCGTCGATCCGGAAGGCTTTGGATAAGTCCCGCCATTTGCATTAACCGGCTGGTAGCCCGTCTTGAAATGATCCTCGTCCTCCACCTCCGACACCGCATAGACCGCATCGCGCAGCGGGCTGCCGATCACCGGCACATCCACCCACACGTTCTGGCCGACGAGCAGGTTGTGATTCACGTTATTATTAAACCGGACGATCGTGTTGCTGCTCTGCGGCGTGTAACTCGTGGCGATTTTCGGCACGATCACCTTCCCTGCCCGCGCGGTAGCTGGCGTATCGGCGGTGACTACGACGAACGAACTCGAAGTGGGGCGATCGACAACTTCGAACACCCCGTTCGCCGGGATGGCCGCACCACCGGCCGAAGTTTGTGAGAGGAACATCAGGTAAACCTGGCTCCGGATCGCCTTCGTCACGGTGCCGCCCGCATCCGGGGCCGTTGTGCAATTGACCGGGACGGTGAAGCTCGTGCTATTGACGACCGTGGGAACGAAGGTGCCATTGATCGAGGCGTCGAAAACGCCATTGGCTCCCGCTCCGTTGATCGTGACCACTCCTCCGCTGACCAGTTGATGCGCCCCGGTGGTTGTCACGGTGCAGGGATTACCGGTCGAAATGCTCGCAATATCTACCGTGGTGCCGGGAACACCGACATCGGTCTGCGGCCCGCTGGTGCTGACAGTCAGAAGGTTCGATCCGACTGCCTGGGAATAATTCACATTCACCATGCCAGTCGCATTCACATCCAGGGTGCTGCCCCCCACGATGCTGCCGCTATTATCCGTCGAGGCGCTCGTGCAACTCACCGGTATGGTAAAGGAAGTCGGATCGACCACAGTGACCTGATAGGTGTTATTGTTCGGACTCGGGCTGAACGAACCGCCACTCACCCCCGTGACGGTGACGAAATCGCCATTACTCAAACCGTGCGGATCGACACTCGTGATCCGGCACGGATTGCTCACCAGTTTCCCCGAGGTCACACTGGTCGGCGCCACGGTGCAGTTGACCCCGTCGATGGTGAAAGACGTTGCGTTCACGACTGTCACCGCTCTCGACGTGCCCGACAGGAACGTCGTCGAGGTGCTTCCATTGTAAGTGCCAGTGGGCACGCCGGTGATGCGAATCGTGTTACCGGTCGTCAAACCGTGCGGTTCCGTCGTCGTCACCAGGCAGGGATTTCCCGTGCCGATGCTCGCGAGGCCCGTCCACGTTTTCGCAATGCCCAGCGTCGAGGCCACGCCGTAGTTTGCGCTGGTCGGGTTGTCGTAGGGATCAGTCGTCTGCCCGATGGGCGGGTTGGTGTAATTGCCGCGGAAGTCCAGGCTCACCGTGAAACCGGCGCTGAAGTCGTTGAGCCCGGAGGTCGTGATGCGGAGCTTGCTCGCATTGACCCCCGTGAGCTGGACGTAGGTGCCAGTGGACGGTTGCGTGGGGAATGCCCGCGCCGGCCCTGTGAGGCGCAGCATCGGCTCTCGCTGCTTTCCGAAATTCGTCGAAGTCTGCGTCACGCTGCTCCGGCGAGCCTCTCCATCGAGCAGGATCTGCTTCAGCACCGCGGCGAGGTCCCCGCGCACGCCAGCGCCGTTATCCTTGAATTTCTGCACCACTCGATAGACGTAACCGGGGCTTGGACTACTCGTGGTGAAACGCTGGATCAACCGCCGACAGATGAATGGCGCGACCGCATCGTTGGCCATGATGTTATCGATCGCTCGGTCAAGTTCGACGAGGCCGTATTGATCGTAAGGATGCGGGATCGTGGTGCCGGCGTTATCCGCCTGCGAGCCGGCGACCGGGGACACACCGGCGGTGCCGGCGTAGGTGGAAGAGGTGTAAGTCGCTGGGATGACCGTGGAACCAGTGACGACGGCATTCGTGTAACTCAGTCCCGAGGTGCTTGTGCATATGATTCCTACCCGGAATGAATCCGCATCGACGATCTCCGTCACCTGATGGGTGCCGTTGATCGACGACGGCGTGAAGGTCCCGCCTGAAATGTTAGCGATTCGCACCGTGTCGCCCACTGATAAGCCGTGCGGCGTGGAGGTATTGACAATGCACCGCTGGCTCGCCACGAGCGTCACGCTGGAGACGGACACCCGCGGGGTGAGCCCCGTGGCGGCCGGGCTGACCTCGTTGTTGAGCAAAAGCTTGTTGCCCAGATCGTGCCGTGTCGGCACCAGGACCATGGGATTGAGATAATCCGCCGACGGACCGAAGCTTGAGGGAGCCCGGCCATTGGCAAGGTTCGGCTGGGCATAGTTCCATCCCGTGAGCAACGCGGAGAGGCCCAGAATGGTTTCCTGTGTGTAGGTCGGCACGAGCCCGGCGCTCGAATCGAGCACAAACCTGCCGTCGTCCCACATCCGGAAAAGGCCGATGGAAAACAACTGCATGATTTCGCGCGCGTAGTTTTCATTCGGGTGACGCCCAACCGTGTCGTCGCCCTTTTGATTTCCCCGCATGTCGAGGAATAATCCCATCGCCGGAGTAAGCGTCACCGCCCTGAGGACTCCGCGGAAGTTTCCGCTGTCCTGGAGGCCCGCCGTCGGCAGGCCATGGAGGAGAAGGGTATCGTAATAATCAGCAAGGACGCGCCCGTTGTCTCGCAGAGGCCCAACGTTGTCCTGCCACGAAACGACGAGAATTTCACTGAGCGCGAAGGCGAGACGCTGCCGCAACTGGTCGTCGCTGGTGATCGAGTTTTTCCACCACGTATCCGTGAAGAGGGTCGAGGGATAGGGGGTATTGATATTGGCGCTCACCCCAGCCACGACATCGTTCGACGTGATGCCGGGAGTTTTCGTGAGCTGATCGTCGATCCATGCCACGAACCCGTGTGCTTGCACGTAAGCCACATCCGCGGGGCTGGCGCCATACGTCGCCTGATTCAGAAAGCGAGCCGCGTCCGCGTAGTTTGCGGAACTATCGGTCGCGGCCGGCTCCACGTATTCGGCCGGATCAGGAGGAGTTTGCGAACCTTCGATCCGCTGGAGCGTTCCGCGAATTTCGCCGCCCGGATACATCACCGTATGGACATTCAGGTAGACTTTGCCGGTCTCGATGGCGTCCACGATCTGAGCTACCGACGTGAAAGTGCCCCCAACCGAGGAGCCGAAATTCCAAATGTAGCCGCCGTCTGCCGTCTTCGTGTTAAAGAAATCCGCGTCGTCGATGTCATAGATGATTTCTCCCGTGTTGTGTCCCGGAATGGCATCAACGTGCAGATGATAGGCTGTGCGCGGCGAAGTAAGTCCCTGATAGGTAAAATAGAGGATAGCCTGTGTGCGGTCCGCGTTCACGCGCAGGTTCACGGAGCCATTCGCCGTCGTCATCGCTCCGCCCTGCGGACCCATATTTCCGGCATACAACGTGCCGTCCGGCGGGGCCACGTTGGGATAGTCATACGGTTGGAAGACATAACCTGGCATCGCTCCGCTCAAGGGATAGCCCTGCAGCGGTCCGCCACCGTTTGGAATCACGGGTGTCGCACCGTCGGGATTCGGATCCCCGACGACCGACATGACCGTGCCAACATCATCCTGAAGCCAGCCGACATTCACGTAATCATCGGCATCCGTGCCAGTCTGGTGGAGGACTTCGATGTAGTAACGCTGGCCCTCCACCATGGCGAGCCAGGCCGACCGCTGGTTCGGAAAGGTGCTCCAGACCTTTTTGCCCGTGCCGGTGGTGGTGTAGGCTCGGCGAACACGGTTAACCGATTCAGAATCGGTCGAGATCCACAGCTCGGCACTGTGATTAGCCGCCAGCCAGAAATAATAGTTCCCCGTCTTCGGCGGCACGAAATAACCGCGCAGGCGCCGGGAAACGTTGTTGCCATAGTCTGTGTCATCGTCGAGAGCGCTGATCGCTCCATCGGCGGTGATTGCTCCATTCGCGGCCAGCGTCTCACGTGTGATCTCTCCACCAGGGAGAATAGTGAAATCGATGATCGTGCTCCCGGTGACGGAGCCCGCTGCGGTGTTGGTGGAATCAACCGCGACGTTATAAGTGCCCGCCGCCGTTGGTGTGCCGGAGATGACTCCCGTGCTGGCGTTCAAGAACAAACCTGGCGGCAAGGGTCCACTGTCGGTCGCCAGCGCATAAGTCGTCGCGCCGCCGGTATCGGTGGAGGTGACATAGAAGTTGAACGGCACGCCCTCATAGCCGGTCGCCTTTAGTGCGGAGGTGATTGCGGTGAATTTATTCGCCAGGGTCGGCGCCGGGAAGAGCCGGTTCTGCGGAATAATTTCCTTGGTCTGGCTGGTGCTCCACCAATAGAGCCGCGCTTCCGACGAGCCACTGCTGTTCCAGTAATCGATCTGAATATCGTAGAGCACCCCCGCCTTCAGGACGATGGAATTGACATAATCCGTGGCCCCCTGAGTGGTCCAGCGATCAATCAGCAGCCGCCCGTTCACCCAGACTTTGGCACCATCGTCGCTGCGAAAGTCGATGTAATATTTTTCTGAATATTTCGGAAGAATCTGTCCCGTCCAGCGAACCGAAAACGCGGTGCTGCCCGACGCCGGCGACATTCCGATCGGCCCCCCGGTGGCATCCCATCCATTCGTGCCGCCGAGATAGGAAGCGGTAAGCGAGGTCGGAGGCGCCGTGCAATTGATGTTAGCATTGTCGGAAGATCTCTTGACCGTGAAGGTGTTGGGGCCGGTCGGCGTCGCCTTCAGCGTCGTATTGACCGAAGGCGAAAAGGTCCCACCACTGACGCCACTGATGCGAACGGTCGTCTCCCCCGTAAGCTGGTGCGGATACGACGTCGTCACCGTGCACGGATTACCCGTGCCGATGCTGGCAATCCGATTGGCAAAATCGATGACCGCGTCGGTCCTGGTCATCTCCGCCGGGCCATCAAAGTAACCCGCCTGCGTCGTATAATTCGAGCTGGATTGATTTTGATAAGCACCCGTCAACCCGGTGCCATTGGCGACGCCGGCCGGATTGATTGATACGCTGCCACTGGACGCGGCACTGAGGCTGTAACCACCGCCCTCAAGTAATTTCACCGTCGCCGTGACATTCGTTCGCCGAAGACCGTTGTGCCGCGGATTGATCGTCAGCACTCGTTCTCCCGTGCCGGCAGGAAACGTGATGGACGCCGGCAGACTATCATAATCGACTCCCTCGAGCGCGCTGCCGGATTTTTGCAGCGGGACAGTGATGGCGTTGAACTTCAAAATGCCGGAGCGCGAAACGACGATCGTTCCACTTTCCACGGCGGCAGTCATCGCATCTTCCGGTTGCGTGGCGCTCGATCGAGTTACCTTGATGCTCACGATATTCGAACTGGCGATCGCGTCCGGCAGCGCGGTGCCATCCGGCGTGGAACCATTCGTCGTCGGGGTGTGGGGGTCGAAGCCCGCTTTCATCTCCGACCAGTCGCTCATGCCATCACCGTCCGAGTCGAGGTCGTCCACCCGAATGCGATAAAAACAGTCCCCCGTATGCGCCACCGACAGCATCATTACGTTTCCATCGCCCGCGACGACGGTCGTGGGGCCTGTCGTCTTGATCTGCCAGTCTGGAGTAGTGAGTGATGTCGAGAATTCGGCTTGGTAGCGCTTGCCAGGCTCGGTCGGGAAACTCAACTGCGCGTTCCCTCCGTTGAGGACGACGCTCGAAACTTTGATGCTTTTGCTCGGGCTGAACGGGTTCGTGCCGCTCGCGATCTCGGCGCCGTTACTCACCCCATCGCCATCCGCGTCGGCGGCAAGCCAGGTCGAGTTTGCCATCTGCGCATCGGTCGCCCCGAAGCTCATCTTCCAAATGTCCCGATCGACCGAAAACATATCGGCAGAGGCATCGGAAGCGACAAACAACGCAGCGAGCGTTGCCAAAAAAGAGCGCAGTCCGCGACGAATTCGATTCGGCGAGACTTTGGCAGCACGTGGGATTCGTTTCATGTTCGGGCAAGCCAGGTTGAAGTTTTTCGTTTCCGCCCATGACCGGCAGAGAGAATCGGCCAGGTCGCGCCGGGTTGTGTCACGTCCTCTCACCGCGTTTTGACGGCACGCAAAAGAGCGACCGAAGCCTTGCAGCGTGGTTTGAGGGATAACCGGTTGGCGAAACTCTTGTATCATGGGAGGAGAACAGGATCGCGAGTCAGACAAGCGGTTTGTGAAGGAGCCTCGACCCGCGTGCAAGATGCATCCAATGTAGCGACGAGCGCCACAGCCATTCATCTTGCTGCCCATCGAGAAGGCCGGGCAGGCCCCGAAGCCAACGGCGTCGGAAATCTTTCGGTTGTATGTCCGAAAACGTTCCGCCTCCCACCAACGATCTCACACGATCTAGGCGGGACTTACGTCGGGAAGCGCTGAAAAATATTGGCCGTTGAGAGACGAATTACCATTTCCGCGATCTGCCCTGCGGGAGCGTAGGAAAGTTACCCGATACCCACCCAGATAAACCCTGATATCAACATAACAGATTTCATTACACTAATTACTAAGGACAGTTACCGAGTTACCGCTTGAGGGGAGGTGGGAGCTGCGGTTTGGGAGCGATAGCGGGTTTGGGGATGTTCCCTCTCACCGCACGAACCCCCTCCTGCCCTATGAATACGCCCCTCTCGCGTTTCACCCCTGCATCGATGCGCCCCACCAGACGCCGCCGATCGCCTCGTTCCATCCTTTCCGCCGCGGTGGCGTTCAGTCTTCCGCTGGCAGTGAAAGCCGCTGTCCTGGTCTGGGATACCAGCCCGGCAGCAGCGGTTCAGGATGGCAGTGGGATCTGGGACTCGGCGTTGAATAACTGGACCGAGGATGCGGGGGCGACCAACACCCAGTTCACCTCGGGCTCCGACGTTCGGTTCGGGAGCGGGGGGACCGCGGGCACCATCACCTTCGGCAGCAACCTCGTCGCCGGCAGTATCACCTTCGATTCCGTCTCTTCGGGAATTTACTCCTTCGAAAACAGCGTCGGCAACACCTTCTCGCTCGCGATCAATGGTGGCATCGCAGCGACTGCGACCGCATCGTTCGCGGTCGATATCGTCCTTGGCGCCAGTCAATCATGGCTGGTTGGCTCCGGCCAGACGCTGACCGTGAATGGCGTGGTGAGCGATGGCGGCAACGGCTTTGGACTGACCAAGGATGGTCGGGGCGCGCTCGTCCTGACAAACCCGGCGAATTCCTTCTCCGGCCCGGTCACCATCGACGGCGGATCAATCATTGTCACCTCGCAGGGGTCGCTCGGCACGGGCACCTCGGCGGTGGTGGTAACGGGCAACTCTCTGCGTGGAGACGGCGGCGGCGCGCTGGTCATCGGCAGCAGCAACGACAATCTTGCCGGTCTCACCTGGACGCGCGATCTCGCGCTCACGGGCGGTGGCCCCACTGGCGACGGGACAGCGCTGAACACCGTCGGGAACAACATTTTCACCGGTAACATCGTCACCGGCGGTAACATCGGGGGCTTGAACCCTGTCAGCGGCGTGCCCGTTACGGCAGCGACCTCGAGCGGCGCGATCACCCGGTTGGCGTCCACTTTTGGGACCGCGACGCTCACTGGCGGGCTCGACCTCGAGCCGTCCGGCCAGACGGTGCAATTCGGCGGAAACGGCAACTGGGGCATCAATTCGGACATCGTCGGTGCCGCGAATTTCGAAAAGGCTGGCAGCGGCTTGCTGATCCTCAACGGAAACAATACCGGCCTGACGGGAACGGTGAGCGCATCAGGCGGGTTCCTGCGGGTCTCCTCGGGCGCAGCGTTGGGCTCGAGCACTTCGACCGGAGCGATCACGATCAACTCCGCAACCTTGGAAATCCGTAGTGACGCTCCGGACTTTGCGGATCGACGAGTCACATTCGGCAGCGCGAGTCCGATCTTTTTCGTCGATCGCGAAATCGGGGGCTCCGGTCTGAACCAGACGGTCCTTTTCAGCAATCCGCTCACCATCGTCGCCACGACCACCACCCGGACCTACACCTTTAACAGCCGGAACGGCTACGGCATCACCTTCACTGGGAACATGGCTTCGGGATCGCGCGGCGCCAGCACGTTCACGAACAACGGCAACGGCGAGGTGGCCTTTAATGGCAGTTTCTGGAACACGACCAACACCACGGGGCGGACGGTCACGTTGACCGGAGCGGGCGACTTCAGAGTGGGCAGCGTGCTGGCCTCCGGCGCGGCCCATTCGATCACCAAAACTGGCAACGGAACCCTCACGATGACCGGGACCGGCTCGACTTACACCGGAGCCACGAACATCAACGGAGGCACGGTCGCCATTACGGATTTCCGCGCGGTAACGAACAATACGGCCGCGATCAACATCGGAACTACCACGACAGCGGGAACTCTAAGCATCATTGGTAACAATGTCTCGGCGGCCAACCTGACGACGAGCAAAGTCATCAATCTGGGCGGCACGACGGGCGGCGCCACCCTCCTGGCGAACCAGACCGGCACCAGTCCGGGCTTGATTTTCAATGCCAGTTTCACCGCCACCGGGACCGGTGCCAAGACCCTGATCCTCGGCGGCACGAACACGCTCGATAACGATATCCGAGGGGCGATCGTGGACAACAGTGCGACCAATACTACCGCCCTGACGAAAAACGATCCGGGGACCTGGATGCTTTCGGGCAGCAACACCTACAGCGGCGCCACGGCCATCACCGACGGACGACTGAAGATCAAAGCGAATGCCGCCACATCGACCATCATCAACGACAACTCGCCTATTGCCTTCCTGGCCAATGGCACCAGCGGCAGTGCCGGGGGCATCCTGGAATTCGTCGGCCAAAATGGAATTAACAATGTTGAGACGCTGGCCACTCCCTCTTTCGTCGCTGGCGCAGCGACGCTGAAGCTGTCACCAGGCGCGGCTGGAACGGCTTCGCTGATTTTCACCGGAAACGCCGGAGTGGGCAACGCAGCGGGCGTCAATGTGCTCGGGTCTAATGCGAGCAACACGATCACTTTAACCGGCGCCGGAACAGGTCTTGTCAGCCCTAATGTTTATTTCGCGGGCGCCAATTTTGCCTATGCGCAGAGCGACGTGCTGCGTGCACCGGAATATGGCATCGACCCTGGCTTCGTGACCTCCGGGGGCGGGCTGACGGCGTCGAGTCATAATGAAATCACCGGCAGTTTCAGCACGGCAGGCATGGTGCTTAGCAGTCTGAAAATCAAAGGCTCGAATACCCTGACACTCAGTTCCGGCACTCTCACCGTGCAGGCGTCGGGAGCCGGCTCTTCCGGCGGCATCCTCGCGACCGACGGCTCGTCGGTCATTACCGGCGGCTCGGGCATTTCTGCCGGCGGCGCCGGGGCGCTCGTCTTCCGGGTCGATGGCATAATCGACGTGCTGACCTTGGAAACCCCACTGACCAGCGGAACCACCGGTGGATTCACTAAAAATGGATTGGGCACGCTGGTCATCCAAGGAGTCAACGCGCAGACTGGGGCGACGAACATCAACGAGGGCACCGTGCAACTGTCTGGCAGTGGCCGGTTGAGCGCCAACAGTGCGGCGTTCAATCTGCGCCAGAACGCGACTCTCGACCTCAATGGTCTGACGACTTCGACCGGAAGCACTTCGTCATCGATCGGTGCGTTCAACGGCGCGGGCACGATCACCAACAGCAGCACGACCACCGCCAATCTCACCGTCGGCGGAGGTAACGGCACGGGCATCTTCGCGGGCCTCATCCAGGACGGTGTCGGTGAGATCGATGTAACCAAACGCGGCACCGGCGGGCAGACGTGGAGCGGATTGAATACTTATACCGGCATCACGACGATCGACTCCACGGGCATCGTCAGCGTGCCCAATCTTAGCAACCTCGACCAGCCCAGCGGCATCGGTCGCGGTGACGTCCTCAACAATGCCGGAAGTCTCGTGTTCACGGGTGCGAGCAGCACGCAAGCCTTCGGCGGGCTCAGCTATACGGGCCGCGATTCGATCAGGATCGATCGCCTGTTCACGTTTGGCGGCGCCGCCGCCAACAGCGGGGCGCGCATCCAGGCCAACGGCGTGAATAATGCGACGCTCATCTTCAATAATTTCGGCGCACTGGCTTTCGGCACGGCAGACATCGCGCAAGGACTGGTGCTCGGCGGCGCGTCTCTCGGAGACAATCAGTTCAATCCGCTCATCTCGAACAACGGCACGGGAATCGTCAGCCTCTACAAGTCCGACGCGGGCCTGTGGATTCTCGGAAACACCGCGAACAGCTACACTGGCGTGACCCAAATCAATGCCGGGGCCTTGCGGGCCGATGGCACCACGCTGCCCGCCGCCAGTCCGCTGGTCATCAATGGCGGCGTCCTCCAGAGCAGCGGCTCCTTCACCCGCGCACTGACGACGACGCCGGCGGCCGGCACGGGAACCATCAACTGGAATGGCTCGGCCAGCGGCGGTTTCGCAGCTTCCACCTCCAAGCTGACGGTCAACATCGGCGGCAATTCCACGCCGGATCAACTAACGTGGGCCACGGGCGGATTCGTCGGCGGCACCTTCATTCTCGGCTCCACGACCTCGCTCGCCGAAGTGGAGGTAGTCAATCCAATCGACCTGAACGGAGCGGCGCGCACCGTCCAGGTCGATGCGAATTCGACGACCGGCAGCAACTTCGCGACGCTCTCGGGTCTGATCAGCGGCGGAGGCAGCAATGGATTGACCAAGACCGGCTCTGGCATTTTGCAACTGCTGGGAAATAATACCTACACGGGAAATACGTTGATCAATGGCGGCACCGTGCAGGCCGTCCGGATTGGCGACTCCGCCAGCACTGCAAGCAACTTCGGCGCCGGCACAGGTTTCCTCAGCCTCGGCACAGGTGGCACCTCAGGCACGCTCGCTTACGTGGGTTCCGGGGAGACGACCGACCGGCAGATCCGCCTCGGTGGCACGACCGCCAGCGTCGTGATCGAATCCAGCGGCACGGGGGCCCTCGTGTTATCGAACGTGACCAACGCGAGCACGGGCACTTCTGCCAAAACTCTCTTCCTGCGCGGAGACCTGAACGCCTCGAACGAGATCAGTTCCGTCCTCTCGAATAACAGCGCGGGCGGCGCGTTGAACGTGACCAAGGATGACAACGGCACCTGGATTCTCTCCGGCGACAACACCTACTCGGGCACGACCACCATCAGCGCGGGATCGTTTGGATTCAGCCTCGATTCCACCGGCCCCGTTGGCGGGGTCACCTCCGGGCCGGTGGGCCGCGGCACGCTGGTCATTTCGAACGGCAGCCTCTTTGCCCTCGGCGGAGACCGCACGCTCAACAACGATATCACCTTCAACGGCAACGCATCGTCCAACTTCATCGGCACCAACAGCATCACGCTGAACGGCAACCTGGGCACCACCACGGGCGGCAACACCACCGTGACGAACTCGTTGCCCGCCGGCAAATTCCTGACCATCAATTCGCCCGCCTACACCGGCACAGAAACCTCCTCGACGCGTTCGCTCGTCTTCAACGGCTCGGGCCACACCATCCTCAACTCTTCCGTCACCGACACCGCCGGCGGCGCGGTGATCAATTTGCTCTACAACGGTTACGGCAGTCTCACGCTGGGGGGCAGTAATGGCGTCAGCACCTACTCGGGCTCGACTACCATCACTAGCGGCACGCTGAAACTCGGCAGCGAAAACGCGATTCCGAACGGCGCCGGCAAGGGCAGCCTCATCATCAACCCCGGCGCGGGCCTCACCGCCACGCTGGACCTCAACGGGTTCAACCAGACCATCAACGGCATCACCGCCAACTCCGCAGGGATGAGTGTTCTCGACAACTCCGCGGCGGCGGCCTCGACCCTTACCATCGGAGCGAACGATCAAGCCGTCACCTTCGTCGGCGGCACCATCAACACCGGCAGCGGCGCGCTTTCGATCGCCAAGACCGGCACAGGCGCAGCCGTGTTTTCGCAAGGACCTTTCGGCCACACGGGCACCACGATGGTGACCAGCGGTTCGCTGGTGCTCGGCGGCGACGTGACAGCCACCACTTCGCTCGTCGTTTCCGGCGCCAACTCGGTTCTGTCTTTGACCGGCGGACACAGCGGCTCCTCCTTCGCCACCAGCGTCATGGTCGGGGCAGGCGCGGAACTGAATCTCTTCAACGGTCTCGGCCAGCCGCTCGATCAGCTTACGAGCCTGACGCTCGGCGCGGGGAGTGTGCTCAGCCTGAACGCCGGCGCGACGTCCGATACGCTCACGCTCCTGGCCGGAAACGTGGCCGCCGTGAGCGGCGCGGTGACGCTGAACATCCGCGATACTGGCAGCATGGTGGGCAACAGCGTCTATCAACTGCTGGCGGCGCCGGGCGGTGGCCTCATCGATGGCGGCACCAGCGCAGGGAGTTATCTACTGAGCCAGATTCCTGGTGGTTTCACCACGCTCACGCTCAACCAATCGGACACGCTGGTCTCTCTCACCACCGGCTCGCTCGTCGTCTCCAAGCTCTACTGGACCGGCGCCACCGATGCCGTGTGGAATACCGTCAACGGCACCTTCGACGGCCTGAACTGGTCGCCCGACAAGACGGGCGCCTCAGTCTCGGCCTTTGTGCCGGGCGCGGGAACTACCGTCGTCTTCCAGGCCGACAGCGCGGCCGGCGGCGCGGTCACGACCGCGCTGGAGCAGGGCTTCCGCATCAACAACCTCGAGTTCGAGGCGAGCACCAACCCAGCCACGGCGGTCACGATCAATCCCGGCGTCGTCGCGACCAACAAGCTCACCATCGACCCGAGCAACACGAGTTCCGCCGATGGTATTCTCCTGAAAACCGGCGGACCCGCCGCGGTCACGATCGCCGGTCCCGTCGGGCTTGGTTCGAATCAGACCTGGACGCTGGAAGACGCGAACTCGACGCTCACGGTGGGAGGCGCCCTCTCGGGCAGCGGCAATCTCGTCAAGGCCGGCGCAGGCAAGGCGATCATCTCGGTCGCCGCCGACCCGACCTTTGCGGCCACCACCGTGACCGTGAACGCGGGCTTCCTCGAAATCGGCAACGTGACTTCGTTAGGGAGCGCCACCCTCGGCAACCTCGCCGCCATCAGCATCAATCCCGGCGCGGCTTTCTACTACAACAACACTACGTCCGGCACGGTGGCCAATCCCATCGCGCTGAACGGCGGCACCCTCAGCGCCGGCGGCGCCACGCAGACCTACAGCAGCGCCATCCCGATCGCTGTCGATTCGACGATCAACTTCCGCGACTCGGCCTCGCCCGTTTCCACCACCACCGCGCGCAGCATCAACCTCACCGGCGCGTTAAGCGGCCCAGGCAAGCTGACCCTCGAGAGCGTGGACACCGTCACTTCCGGCAACCAGGAAACCGGCACGCTCACCATCAACAACAACGGCAACTCCGGCTGGTCCGGCGGCGTGCTCCTCCACGCCGGCACCATCGTCACCACGGTCGAAAACGCGCTCGGCACCGGCGATCTCGTTTACGATCCGTTTGGCCGCATCATCGTTCGTGGCACCAACGGCCAGACTTACAACCTGCCGAACAACATCATGTTCACCGGTCTGGGCGAATTCTCCGCGGACAACACGAGCAGCACGCTCGCCGCGGATTTCACCATCAACCTCAACGGCGTGGTGACCGTCGGCAGCGTGGCGGGCCCAGGCGTCGCGCGCCTCGAGTTGTCCGACACCAGCAGCCTGCTCAACCTGAACGGCGGCGTAATCCTCGCGAACAACGCAAGCATTTCCGTCGGCAACGGCGACCGCGTCGTCACCATCGCCGGGCCCGGCATTTCCGAAACCGGCGGTGCCCGCATCCTCACCATCAACGACGACTCCGGCGGCTGGGCCCAGACCAACCGCGCGCTCGCGATCAATGCGGCAGGCTCTTATACGGGCGGCACCATTCTCTCCAGTGGCACGCTCATTCTTGGCCACGTCAACGCGCTCGGTTCCGGCGACCTCACGGTCAATGTCTCCAGTTCCATCCAGGCGGGGATCGACCTCTCCGCCGCAGGCAGCGGCCCGCTGATGAACAACCTCATCCTCTCCGCCGCCACCACGACGATCAGCGGAGCAAACAACCTGACCTTCGGCGGCACCACCACCGTCAGCACCGGCAACAGCGGCCTCAGCAACAACCTGCCCGGTGGCGCGGCGCTCATCCTCAATGACGTGCGGCTCGCCGAGGCCGGCACCGCTCGCACGCTGACCACGGGCGGCAGCGGTTCGACTACCATCGTCAAGCTCCTGAACCCCGGCGCGGACAATACGCTCACCAATAACCAGGCCACCGGCAACATCCTCTCCATCGGCGATATCTTTCTCTCGGAAAGCGCCACCGCGGGCCACACGCTCACCCTTGGCGGCAGCGGCGCGACGCTCGTCACAGGGGTGATCGCCAACGTCAGCGGCGAAGCGGGCACCGCGGGCAACCTGACCAAGGCCGGCACCGGCACGCTCACCCTCACCAACGCCAACACCTTCAACGGCGGCATCACCATCACCGGTGGCGTGCTGGAGTTCAGCACGGTGAACAACAACGGCGGCGGCGCGAGCAATCTCGGCACGGGCAGCGATGGCCTGACCCTCAGCGGCGGCGCGCTCAGCTTCATCGGCGACGGCTTGGGCGGCAGCCAGTCCACAGATCGCGCCATCGCCACCACCACCAGCAGCACGCTCGCCGCCAATGGCACCAACGGTGCGACCATCACCTATGCGGGCGCCATCACTCAGGCTCCGGATAACAGCCTCACCCTCACCGGCGCCGGCGCGGGCACCATTTCCGGCGGCATCGTCCAGCCGGCCGGCGCGGCCTCCGCCGATCTCGTCATCTCCACCGGGGACTGGACCCTCACCGGCGCGAACAGCAACGTCGCCGACGACATCCTGCTCAACGGCGGCACGCTCACCTTGCACGATACCGTCCTGACGGTGAACGACGACACGGTCGTGACCGGCGGCGTGCTGAACCTCAACACCACCGGTGTGTGGAAGGCCAACAACGTCGCCGGCACGAGCAGCGGTCTCTACGCGCGCAACGGCGGCGTCATCAACCTCAACGCCAGCGACGTAAACGGCGGCGCCAACAGCGGGGGGCTCGACTTCATCCTTCTCGCCGACACGACGCCCGGCGCAGCGGCCATGTTCAATACCAATACCTTTGGCATCACCACGCCGCGGCTCGACGTGGGCGGAATCACCGAGGACCTCATCGGCAACATCACCGGCACAGGCACGATCACCCTCACAAGCACCGTCACCGACTACTCGGCTGGCCTGCGCACCTTCCGCGGCTCGATCGCCGCGAACCTCGCCGGCGTCTCCGCCCTGCTCAAGCAAGGCCTCGGCGACGTCACGCTCTCCGGCGACAACAGCGACCTCACCGGCACCGTCGCCCCGTCGCGACTGGACGCGGGCAACCTCATCCTCGACTACGCGACCGACAATCACACGAAGATCAGCAGCGAAGTCGCGCTGGATCTGCGGGGGGCCACCCTCACCCTGCAGGGCGGCGTGCTCGCGGACACCGTGCAGGATGTCAACGGCCTCACCCTCGCAAGCGGCGGCGAAAGCCGGATCGTCATCAGCAGCCCGGGCACCTTCACCACCACGCTGAATCTCGGCAACGTCACGCGCTCGAACGGCGCCGGCACCATCCGCTTCCAGCCCGGCGCCGCAGGCACCGTCACCACCACCGCGGGGAAAAACAGCATCACCGGCCTGCTCGGCTCCACCGGCACCGCCTATGCCACGTTCGTCGATCCCACCGGCACCTACTTCGCCACGACCGATGTGGACGGCCACATCGTGCCCCTCACCTACGCCACCGCGAAAAACGACGTCACCACCTGGTTCCCCGGTGACAACATCACCGACGAAGGCGCGGGGCTCACCGGCGGCCCGCTCGGCGGCACCATCATCAACAGCCTGCGCTTCGACGCGGCAAATGCTTCCTCCGTTTCCATCGCCGGGCCCGGCGTGCTGAATATCTCCAGTGGCGGCATTCTGAGCACGGACCACGTGAACTCCGGCTCCCTCGGCATTCTCGGCGGCACGCTCGTCTCCGGCACCGGTGAACTCGTCTTCACCCACGACAGTTCGCAGGCCATGACTGTCTCCGCCGACCTTCGCGGCACGACGATCCTCACCAAGAGCGGCCCTGGCACGCTCATCCTCACCGGCACGAACGACTACTCCGGCGCGACCCTGCTGCAGAACGGCACGCTGCGCCTCAGCGGCGGAAACGCCATTGGCGATACCTCCTCCGTAGTGTTAGCCGACGACCACGATAACCTGCTCCAGTTGCTCGACGACGAAACGATCGGACGCCTCTCCGGCGGGAGCGCCTCCACCGGCCTGAACACACTCGCGGTCCTGGATATCGGCGGCCACACACTCACCATCAACCAGGTCGGCGGCAACACGACCTACGCCGGCCTGCTCACCGGCAGCGGCACGATTATCAAGGAAGGCTCCGGCACCAACACGAACCTCGGCCTAACCGGCCTCAGCTCCGGCTTCACCGGGACGATCAATATCAACGGCGGCCTCTTCCAACTCGCCGGCGTCGGCGCGGTCAACGCTTCCGATATCATCGTGAACAAGGACGCCTCTCTGTTGTTCGACAACAACGGCACCACGCGCAGCGGCACGCGCGTCCTCGACAATGCCACCATCACGCTGAACTCCGCCGATGGCCTCTCCTCCGGCTCCGCCATCCCGCGCGGCCTGTGGATTCGCACCGACCAGGACAGCACCACCAGCACCTCGGAAACGGTCGGCATCATCACCTTTGCCAGCGGCGCGAGCTACGCCGGCCTCGAGCAATCCGGCGGCACCAGCAGCCGCGGCGTCATCATCGCCGACAACTTCGTCCGGCTCGCCGGCGCCACGCTCGACGTGCGCGGCCGCGCGCTCGGCTCGAACAGCGGCGGCCGTTCCCAGTTGCGCATCGGCACCACCGCGAACCAGACCGCGTTCATCTCCGGCCAGCTCGTGGGCGGAGGCGGCGCCACCGCCACCAGCAAGAGCATCGTCCCCTGGGTCATCGCGGAGAACACCACCGCCAATCTGGGCAACACCAACATGGGCAACAGCCTCGCGACCTACGTCAGCGGGCTCGGCTTCACCGCGTTGAATCTCACCACCGATTACGCGCCCTATACCGGCGCCGCCACCACCGACAACGTGCGCGAGAGCCTCACCGCCGATCTCACCGGCCTCACCGGCCAGACCATCAATGCACTCGTCGTCCAGAACGACAACACCGCCACTTCAAGCGTCAACGTCACCGGCTCCGGCGCGGGCCAGGTGCTTGCCATCACCAGTGGTGCGCTGCTCTTCACTTTGAACCCAGCCGCCGCAGCTTCGGCAGCGGGTTCCATCGCTCTCGGCGGATTCGACGGCGGCATCACCGTGGGCGCGACGAATGAATACGTCGTCCATGTGGTGAACCCCTCCGTGGCGGCCAATGCCCCCACCCTGTCGGCCACCATCGCCTCGCCGCTGACCTCCATCGCCGACCTCACCAAATCGGGCCTCGGCACGCTCGTCCTCACCGCGGTGAATACTGCCGGTGGCGGCACGAACAAGACCACGCTCAACGAAGGCGCGCTGGAGATTTCCGACCTCGACAACCTCGGCGGCAACACCGGCTCCATCGTTTTCGCCGGCGGCACGCTCCGCCTTTCGAGCACCTACTCCGGCGACGATCTCTCCCTCCGCCCGGCGAACTTCCTCACCGGCGGCGGCACGCTCGACACCAACGGCATGGACCTCACACTCGGCCAGGTTTTCGGCTCCGGCGTGGGCAGTTTTGCCAAGGCTGGCGCGGGCACGCTCACCCTCAACGGCGTTAGTTACACCGGCGCCACAAGAGTCCTCGGCGGCACGCTCCGGCTCGGCATGAACCAGGCCATCGGCACCGCCGACCTCATCGTAAACAACGGCACGTTCGATCTGAATGGATTTAACGCCACCGTCGGCAGAGTCGTCCTCGCCGATGCCGCCGGTTCCACCATCACCGGCGCCGGCACGCTCACGAGCAACGGCTCCGTCTTCGATGTGCAGCAGGGCAGCATCGCCTCGGTCCTCGCGGGCACTTCCAAGCTGGTCAAGAGCACCGCGAGCACCGTGATCCTCAGCGGCGTAAACACCTACACCGGCCCGACAGAACTCAACGCGGGCGTGCTCGAAGCCACGAGCCTCGACAATCTCGGCGTGAACCCGGAGGTCCTCTTCAATGGCGGCACGCTGCGCTGGGCCACGGGCTCCACCTACGATCTCTCAAGTCGCACGGTGCGACTGCTCACCGGTGTGTCGAGCTTCGACACCAACGGCAGCGACGTCACCTTCGCCAGCTCCATCGGCGGCGGTGGCGCGGGCGGCCTCGTCAAGCTCGGCACCGGCACCCTCACCCTCGGCACCGCCAACAACTACACCGGCGCCACCACGGTCAATGCCGGCGTCCTCCGCCTCGCCCACAGCCTCTCCCTCGGCCTGAGCAGCTCCGTCACCATCGCCAATACCGGCAGCGTGCTCGAGCTGGGCGACGGCGTCTCCCTTGCCAACCCGATCGTCATCAGCAGTAACGGCAACGAAAAATTCATCGCCCTCCAGACCGGCGCTACGGCCGCAACCATCGACAGCACCATCACCATCGGCGAATCCACCAGCGGCAACTTCCGCGTCGATACCAACGGCGGCACCATCACCATCAATGGCGTGATCGGCCAGACCTCCACCGGCGGCCTCCGCAAGGTCGGCGCCGGCACGCTCATCCTCACCGCTGCCAACACCTACAGCGCCGTCACCCAGGTCTTCGGCGGCACCCTCCAGGTCAACAGCGGCTCCAACATCAGCACCGGCGCCCTCACCGTGCAGGAAGGCGTCCTCGACCTCCGCAACGGCGCCCAGACCGTCGCCAGCCTCACCGCTGGCAACGGCGCCCAGGATTCCACCTCCGCCGTCCTCCTCAATGGCGGCGTGCTCACCCTCGGCGGCAATGTCGCTTACACCGCTTCCACCACCTCCGGCACCGCCACCCTCTCCGGCGGCATGGTCGAACTCGGCGCCACCCGCACCTTCACCGTCAACGATTCCACCGCCACCGATACCGAGATGGTCGTCGATGCCGTCCTCACCGACGGCGCCGCCATCGGCGGCCTGACCAAGTCCGGCAACGGCACGCTCGTGCTCGGCCAGAGCAATACCTACTCCGGCCCCACCAGCCTCAATGCAGGGCTCATGAAAGTGAACGCCGCACAGAACCTCGCCGGCCAGCTCAACTTCGGCAGCAGCAGCAGCACCACCACCACCGGCACGCTCGATCTCACCACCGCCAGCGCCAGCTTCGGCAGCATGCTCGTGCAGACGAACTCCGCCACCAACGTCAACCAGGTCCTCCTCGGCGCGGGCCAGTCGCTCACCATCAATGGCAACGTGACCCTCGGCACCACGGCCTCGTCCTCCACCACCCTCTTCACCGCGAGTGGCGCGGGCGAATTCCACGTCGTCAATCCAACCGCGGGCGCGACCTTCGGCCTCGGCGCCAACACCAGCAACAGCACCACCGCCGACTTCAGCGCGCTGCCCGCCATGAGCATCGACCTCAACACCACCGACGGCCTCGTGCGCGTCAGCAGCACCTCGAGCACGAACGTGGCCGACAAATTCTCCGTTCTCCTCCTCGCGAACGATTCGACCATCACCGCCTCCGCGCTGACCGTCGGCGGCGGCGGCAGCTACGGTGGCAGCGCCGGGCAGGTCAATGCAATCAAGCTCGGCGGAGGCGCGACCGTGCTACGCGTGAATACGCTCAACCTCGGCACCGGCATCCGCGATTTCGGCGCGTTCGTCTTCAACGGCGCCACCGGCACGCTGAACCTCCGCGATCCCGAGGGCGCCGGCCGCGTCGCCTTCAACATAGGCACCGGCAGCGCCACCACCGGCGTGGGAGCCAGCGTAAACCAGAACACGTTCGACGTGACCGGGCACGTCGCGGACCTGCTCTTCAGTGCGGTAGCCATCGGCACGCAGAACCGCAATTCCAACCTCGCGAACGTCTTCTCCTTCGACCAGGGCACGCTGGACATGACCAGCCTCACCATGTCCACCAAAGGCTCGAACGGAAGCACCACTACCAGCACGATGAATCTCGGCGGCGGCACGGTGCGCATCGGCTCCGGCTCCGGCACGGCGATCACGCTGGCCGGCAACAGCGGCCCCGGCACGGCGGACGCCACCATCATTATCACCGGCGGCACGGTGACGGTGACCGGCGATATCGTGAAGGGCAACAACAGCGGCGCCGGTTCTTCGTCCGGCGCGCTCACACTCGATGGCGGCCTGCTCGATCTCTCCGGCTTCGCCCTGGGCGGCACCAATCCCGTCGCGCTTACGCTCGCCTCCGGCACGCTGCAAAATGTCGCGGAGATCAACAACGGCGCGGCCCTCACTAAGACGACCGGCGGCGTCCTGACCATCGACGGCACCAACTCCTTCTCCGGCCAGATCACGATCTCCGCCGGTAGCCTGCTCGTGCATGGCACCAGCAGCGGCCTCGGTGGCCTCGTCGCGCAGAGCGGCACCCTCCTCGGCGGCCACGGCTCCATCGGCGGCACCGCCGTGATTGAAAGCGGCGCCACTCTCGCCCCCGGCGCGAGCGCCGGCCTCCTGACCGTCGGCGGCCTCACGCTTCAGGCCGGTTCGCTCCTCGACTTCGAACTCGCCAACCCCGCCACGAGCGACAGTGTCGTCGTCACCGGCACCGATACGCTCAGCATCCTCGGCGGACAGTTCACCCTCAGCCTGCTCGGCAGCATCGCCCGCCCCGGCACCTACACCTTGGTCGATTACAACGGCACGCCGCTCAGCAGCACCGACTTCGCCAACCTCACCGGCATTCCCGCGATGCTCGGCATCAATTCCGCCACCGTCACGCTCCTCAATAACACCGCGAACACCTCGGTGGATCTGCTCATCGAGGCGAATCGCAAGTGGACCGGCCAGGCCGGCGACGGCGGCCACTGGAATCTCTCCTCCGTCGGCAACTGGACCCCCGGCGGGAAATATTTCGACGCCGATTCGGTCACCTTCGACGACACCGCGCTCGGCACCACCGACATCGTGCTCGACAACGCCGACGGCGACGTCGCGCCCACGTCGATCACCTTCGACAACTCCACGCTCAACTACACCCTCGGCGGCGCAGGCGCGCTCGCGGGCGATTCCGCGCTGACCAAGCTCGGCAGCGGCACACTCACCCTTAACGGCAGCGGCCACACCTTCACCGGCGGCGTGAATCTCACTAGCGGCACGCTCGTCATCGGCAGCAGCAGCACCGGCACGCTCACCCTCCTCGCGGGCAGCGGCCCGCTCGGGCGCGGCACGCTCACCCTCGGCAACGGCGTGACCCTTCGTGGCACCACCGGCGCACCCGTCGGCGGCTGGTCCGTGGCCAACGCCGTCACCATCGACAGCGACTTCACGTTCGGCGGCACCGACCCGCTCGAAAGCCTCACCCTCTCCGGCCCCATCACCCTCGCCGACGGCACGCACCAGATCACCGTGAACGATGCGGACGTCACCGCGACCTTGAGCGGCGCGATCAGCGAAGACGGCCTCGGCGGTATCACCAAGGTCGGCGACGGCACACTCGTGCTCGCCAACGCCGGGAACAACTACCGCGGCACCACCGCCGTGAACGGCGGCGTGCTCCAGGCCGGCGCGGACGACGTGATTCCGAATGCGTCCCCCGTCGTCGTAAATAGCGGCGGCATCCTCGATCTCTTCGGCCACAGCGACACCATCGGCTCGCTCGCGGGCGCCGGCACCGTGCGCAGCACCGGCGGCACGCCCACCCTCACCATCGACGACGGCGCCGCGTCCGAGACGGTCTTCTCCGGCCGGATCACCCAGGCCATCCAGCTCGTTAAAACCGGCGCGGGTAAGCTGACCCTCAGCGGCGCGGACAGCGACTTCACCGGAGGCGTCACGCTCGGCGGCGGCACCCTCGTCATCGGCGCGAACAGCTCCGCCACCCTCTCGCCCGTCAGCGGCAGCGGCCCCCTCGGCCGCGGCACGCTCACCATTCAAAATGGCGCCACCCTGCAAGGCGCCCCGGGCGGCGCATGGACTGTCGCGAATCCCATCGTTATCAATGGCGACTTCACCTTCGGCGGCAGTTCCGCCGGCGAAAACCTCATCCTCACCGGCCCGGTCGATCTCGGCGCCGCCGCGCGCACCCTCTCGGTCAATGCCGCCGTCACCGCCACGCTCAGCGGCATCGTCTCCGGCGAGGGCGGCCTCACCAAGGCTGGCCCCGGCACACTCGTCCTCGGCGGCGCGAATACCTACGGCGGCGCCACCACCGTCAGCGCCGGCACCCTCGCCCTCGGCGCCAGCGATGTCCTGCCCGATGGCGCGGGCAAAGGCAGCGTCACGGTTGACGCCACGCTCGACCTCGCCGGCCACAGCGACACCATCAATGCCCTCTCCGGCACGGGCACCGTGGACAACGCCGCAGACGCGACCGGCGCCACCCTCACCATCGGCGCCACCGATGCCACCAGCACCTTCACCGGCACCCTCACCAACTCCGGCGCCGGGGCAACCCTCGCCGTGGTGAAGATCGGCACCGGCACACTGACCCTCGGCGGCACGAACACCTTCACCGGCGGGATGGCCATCGCCGCCGGCACCGTATCCGCCAGCACCGATGAAAATCTCGGCGCCGCCCCCGGAGCGCTCACCTTCAGCGGTGCGAGCACCCTCGCCGCCACCGGCACCTTCACCTCCACCCGCCCGGTCGCGCTCGACGCCGCCGCCACCCTCGACGTGGCCACCAGCCAGGCCGCCACCGTCAGCGGCGCCATCAGCGGCAGCGGCAGCCTGAAAAAATCCGGCGACGGCACCCTCGTCCTCGGCAACCCCACCACCAGCGGCCCCGCCCGCAACAGCTACGCGGGCGGCACCATGCTCGACGCCGGCACCCTCTCCGTCTCGCACGACACGCAGCTCGGCCAAGACGCTACGCCCATCGCCTTCACCGGCGCCGCCACCCTCCAGGCCAGCGGCTCCACCTTCGACTCCGCGCGCCCGGTGAACCTCGGCGCGGGCATCACCGGCACCGTCGAAGTCACCGGCAGCGCCGCCAACCTCGGCGGCGTCATCTCCGGCGCCACCGGCACGCTGCGCAAGACCGGCGCGGGCGAACTCGTCCTCACCAACCCCGGCGCCAACACCTACGGCGGCGGCACCACGCTCGACGCGGGCACGCTCTCGCTCTCGCAGGACTCAAACCTCGGCACCGGCGCCGTAAGCTTCACCAACTCGGCTACCTTGAAGGCCATCTCCGACTTCGAGAGCAATCGCAGCTTCACCCTCGCCGCGACAGGCACCTTCGCCGTAGCTTCCGGCAAGACATTGACGCTCGGCCCCACCAGCGAACTGCATGGCTCCGCGGGAATGATCAAGTCGGACAGCGGCACCCTCGTAGTAAGCAGCAACAACAGCGGCCGCTTCACCGGCACCACCACCATCGACGCCGGCACGTATGTAGCCGCCAATGCCAGCGGCTCGGCTAGCGGCGATGGCAACCTAACCGTCAATGCCGCCGGCACCCTTGCTGGAATTGGTCTCGTCACCGGCGGCGTCTCCGTCAGCGGCACCCTTGCTCCTGGATTGGGGATCGGCACTCTCTCGACTGGTTCGCTCGCGCTGTCCGACGGAGCAACCTTTTCATTGGAGATTAAAATGAGCGACCTCACCGGAGATCGCGTCAGCATCACCGGTGACTTCAGCCTCAGTGGCACAGTGACTCTCGCGCTCACCGACCTCGGCACGGCCACGACTTTGAATATCGGTGACCGCATCACCTTTGCCACCTACTTGACCACATGGAATGGCGGCAAATTCAGCATTCCTGGCTTTGGCGAAATCGCCGACTGGGTGGACAACACTAACCCCAGTCACTTCACTTTCGAAGGCACTCCCTTCGGAATCGACTACGACTACGCCGATCCAAACTACCCCGGGATGACCGCCGTATCGATGGTCGTCGTGCCTGAAGCGGGTTCGCTCGCGTCACTCGCCGCCGCATCGGGCCTGCTGCTCGGCCTCCAGCGCATCCGTCGGCGCCCGCGCTCCACCTAACTTCGCCTGCAACCCTAAGCCCCGACCCCTCTGCCGATTCATGCGCTAACTTATTGGACCCGCCGGGTCGTTCGCACGGCAGCAAGCCATCCACCTGACCGGGAGGTCAACGACGCGAAGTTAGAAGGCTTCGACATCGAGGTTGCGGTCAACTTTGCAGAGCGAATGCTTACCGACGCACCGCGACTCTGGCTGAACGGCTCGCTGGAACAACGACAGCGATTTCAGAAGGTGATTTTCCCGAACGGAGTGACTTTTGCGAAAGGAGAATTTGGAACCGCCGTAACCTCCCCTGTTTTCAGCCTCTTACAGCCAGTTTTGGCCACTGATTCAACAGTGGCGACCCTAACGGGATTCGAATTTTAGGCCCAGCCCCCGAGGCAGGAACGGAATCCTGCTCTAAGTGCTGTGACATAAGGACCATAGGTTATCGCCCGGAAATCAAGGATACAAGCAGTTTCCAGCAGAGTTTGGCAATTTAGTTGTCATGCCTGTCATGCAGGACGGGTTGCGATTTCAAACGCGGTGTTGCCATTCTGACAAAACGGTAATACGGTCCTCCCGATGAAAACGCTCACGATCAAAGTCCCTGACGCGCTGTTCGCTGAGATTTCCAGCGCGGCACAGACGCGAAAGGTGCCGAAATCCGAAATCGTTCGCGAGCGATTGACCGCAAAACCTGCCGTCACTCGGACAAACAAGGCTTCGCTGTGGAGCCGGATGGAGGATTTGGTGATCCGCACCGATTCGCTCCCGTCGGACCTCTCCTCAAACAAGGCGCATCTGAAGGGCTATGGCAAAAAGCGTTCTCATTGATACGGGACCGCTGGTCGCCGCACTACGGCGTCGCGACGCACATCACGAATGGGCGCGTGCGCATTTCGAGGCCGCGACGGAGCCTTTTGCGACGTGTGAAGCCGTCATCTCGGAAAGCCTGTTCCTGCTCGAACGGGCGCGGGACGGAAAGGAGGCGCTGTGCGGCTTGATCGAGCGTGGAGTGATCGTCGTGCGCTACTCGTTCGAGGATGAACTGGCGGAAACACTGCGCCTGATTCGTCGTTACAACGACACCCCGATGAGTTTCGCAGATGCCTGCCTCGTGCGCATGGCCGAGAAAAGCGACGAGACCGTGGTGTTCACCACTGACAGCGACTTTCGGACTTATCGAAAGAACGGACGGCAGGTAATCCCGCTGATCATCCCGAATTAAGCCCGGTCTGGGCTTTTGCGACCTTTGTCCTTGGCAAGGCGATGAAGTATATCGGCGGTCCAAGCCGGAGCCAGATGCGCATCTTGCAGCAGCGCGGCGCGATCCGTCACCGCGTGGAAATGAGTGGTTGTGAAGGTTTTTGTCCTGCATTTGTCAGGCGGCGCGGGTGTGAGTTTTACCTCGAAGGATTCCCCAGCCCAGTGCAGAGAATGCACATGGTCACCATTGTAGTTCGGCTTGCCGACTTGGAATTCCTCTCCCCGCGCGATTTAAGCGGAGGGCTTTCGACTGCCGAAATCATCGACGTGATCCGCAAGCAGTTCGATTACCTGCCGGGAGAACTCCACATCGAAATCAGCGACGGCATCGCTACCATTCAGTTCGAGGGAGCGTCTGCGCAGGAGCAAACGGAAGCACGCCGACTCTACGAGAAGGCTGCAAAGCGCGCGAAAAGCGGAGAGTTTCGGAAGGCAAAGGACATCTACGATCGGGTGCTCGAACTCGATCCGGCGATGGCCGATGCGCGCCGCGAGCTGGCGATGACGCTGTTTGAACTCGGCGACATGGAGGGCGCCAAGGACGAGTTGATCGACGCGCTGCGCCTACAACCCGGTGACGCTTGGAGCTACGTGGTGCTCGGCAATACCTACGTGAAGCATGACCATGATCTACCGACGGCGGCGCGCTTCTTCACTCGCGCGTTGGAGCTGAAGCCTGGCGATCCGTATGCGCTGAACAGCCTCGCGGCCGTTTCGCAGGAACTCGGCGATTCGGCCAAGGCCCTTCGGTGCTTCGATGAAGCAATCGAGTCTCATCCGGAGTTTGCCAATGCGTGGCTCGGAAAAGCGATCCTGTTTCAGAGGCAGGACCAACCGGCCAAGGTCGTCGAAGTGCTTGATGCAATGTTTGGTCGTGCCGAGGTCATGGATGCTCGGTCGCAGCCGGTCTTCGCCGAAGGTAGGAAGCTCTACTTGAGCGCACAACACGAACTCGCGGAGGCGCAGCGCTCCGATGTGTTCAAGGCACTTGAGAACTACAAGGCAGACATCGCTACGCTCTCCGGCTATCCGGTGAAAGTGCGGACAGAGCCGGTGCCCGGACAACTCAGCGGTGTTGCTCAGATGGCGTGGAAGCGCGGGCGGGATCATCACATTGTGCAAGTCAGCGACCGACTTGCCCCCCCCGATTGTCAGCACATCGAGGCCCACGAGCTCACCCACATCCGGCTCGAGTCGCTCGCACGGAAAGATAGTCGCAATCGGTGGTTCGCCACCACGGCTGCGTCACGGGAGTTGGCGATCCGCTCACTCGCGCCGGACATCAAGAAGTTGGAGCGGCAGGGCTATTCAGGCGATTCGATTTCCCGTGTGGTGCTCGACCTCGTTGGTGGTCTTTGCGGCTGCCTCTTCAATACGCCGCTCGATATGTGGATAGAGACGCTGCTGCATCGCGACCTGCCTGCGCTGCGCCATGCACAGTTTGTCTCACTCAATCGTCTTGCGACTGAAGCGCTGGCAGCCACGACTCACCCGGAGATTCGCAGAGTCACGCCGCCCAAAGTCCTCCGCGCGACTACCGCTCTCAATGGTGCTGCGGCGCTCTTTCTCGACGACTTCGCGCACGGCGCCACGGATTTCTGGAACCACTACCACCGGCTCGATGGCGCCAATGTATCGCCACGTCTTTTCCAGCTTTGGAAAGATCGTCGCGACTCGCTCCAGCCGGGCGATGAATACGATCTCGTCGATGCCTTCGCCGATCTGCTCGGTTTGCGCGGTTGGTATGAATGGAAGCCGGACCCCGGCACACACGAAGTCACCGAGGCACCGGTCAAGGAGGGCACGACCAATCCCGAACTACTGCGGCAGAAATATCCCGCTGCCGTGTGGTTCCTGCTCGATGCGCTGAAGCGCTACGCGCCGATGGACGTCGAGCAAGTCCGCGCCATCGCATTCGAGATTGGGATGCTCGGTCGCAGCGGTTTGGACTACGCCAGTTCTGAGAAGAAATACACACTACGAACCATTCCTGGCGAACCGTTCTCGGGACTCCAACTCATGTGCCTGATGCACGCGGGCTTCAAGCGAATCGCGCCAGACCTCGACTCGGGCATGGACCTCGAAGAGCCGTTTCTGCAGGCGCTCGAACTTTTTAACGCGGAGCAAGGACAAGAATAACACGAACATGAAAGCGCTGACTGTTTACGTCGGAAACGCAGGAACCCAGAACTACGAACACGGGCTTCGCGCTGGAGTATGGGGATTCAAACCAGATCGGACGCCAAAGCAAACCCTCGCTCCCGGCGACTGGATCATTTTCGGCCGCGGCGGAGACCCGAGACGCCCAAAGGAGGAGTGGCTACAACGTCCGCTTGCTGAACTGGCATTCGCCCGCATTACGAGCGGTCTTGTCCACGAAAGCGCTCCCGAGTGGCCCGACGAAGTCCGCGCCGGAACAACCATTTATCCAATGCGGCTGCGATTCGAGACGCCCACGCGGATTCAAGGTCCCGTAAATCTCGCTGACGGCATCATTCCGGTCGAGGTTGCGATGGCTATACGCAACGCAGGCATCACCAACTCCGGAAGCGTCGTTCCAATCGCCACCGCCCCTGGGAGCGGAAAGCCAACCACCAACGAGCAGATTCAAAAGCCCGTCGAACCCGCAGTTGCTCAACCACCGCCTTCAAGTGCGATTTCAGCGGCGCAGGCGCTAATTGAAATTGAAAACTTCATCCGGAGCCGGGGATTCAATTTTGGAACGAAGACTCTTCGCGCGTTCTTCGCTTCACTGCGCGCGAAGCCCTTCGTTATCCTTGCTGGAAACTCTGGCACGGGAAAGTCACGGCTCGCTCGGCTGTTCGCGGAAGCCGTTGGTGCGAACGTCGGTAATGGGCGATTCCAAATGGTTCCGGTGCGGCCCGATTGGAACGACAGTTCAGACCTGCTCGGCTACTTCGATTTGAACGGCGATTTCCGGCCGGGACACTTGATCGCGACGCTATTGCGAGCCCACGTTCAGCGCGACAAGCCATTCTTCATCTGTCTCGACGAAATGAATCTCGCGCGCGTCGAACACTACTTCTCGGATTTCCTAAGCATCATCGAATCGCGGCGTCGCGATGCCTTAGCAGTCGTGACCGATCCGGTGCTGCGCGAAGAACACATCCGGCGAATGAAGCGGGATTCACTCCCAGGCGACGT
This sequence comes from Chthoniobacteraceae bacterium, assembly GCA_044226525.1. Classification (GTDB taxonomy): domain Bacteria; phylum Verrucomicrobiota; class Verrucomicrobiia; order Chthoniobacterales; family Chthoniobacteraceae; genus VFJQ01. The sequence goes on from JBGAGV010000024.1 coordinate 112,925, forward strand.
CGCACGAATTTTGGAAGAGATGCAGCGTAGTCCGGTCCCCATCGGTTTTCCGCCGAACCTGTTCGTCGTCGGAACAGTAAACATGGACGAAACGACGCAGCCATTCAGTCGCAAGGTTCTCGATCGAGCAAATACCCTTGAGTTCAACGAGATCGATCTTGAGGAAGGACTGAGCGACGATGGCCCAGAGACACCGGTGTCGGCACTCGATCTTAGCAGTGCATTTCTGGCGAGTGACTTGACCAGTCTAAACGATTTGCCGTCGGAGCACCGAGACACCGCAGGAAAGGTCGCATCCTTCCTACAAAACCTGAACGGATCACTCGCGCTCGCGGGCTTTGAGGTGGGCTACCGCGTCCGCGACGAGGCAATCGCATTCACTGTATTCGCACTGGGAGCCGGAATGAGTCACGAAGAAGCCGAGGAAAACATCGTGCTCCAAAAGGTTCTTCCCCGAGTGCAGGGTAGTTCGCCTCGGATCGAAACCGCTCTGATCTCGCTCATGAAACGATTGTCTGGAGACCAAGAGGTGCCGGACAAGGAGGCAACTGACTTTACGATGCGGTTAGAGCAACTCCGTGTGCGCCCCGATGCATCGCCCGTATTGCGCAAGCTCGCGGGGATGCTGCTCATCTTTCGCGAGGAAGGCTTCACCTCGTTCTGGCTCGCATAACGATGGGCGCCGTGCGCGAATTGCTGCGGCTTCACCTGCCGGCGATTGGGGAGTTTCGGATCGTTGGACCGCAGCCGCGTAGTGGGAGAACCGCGCCAACTCAAACGCAGGTGCGTCTTTCCGGCATCGAAGCTGGGAGAGTATTCACGGTTGCCGTCCTCGATCAGGACGCCTCATCCGAGCGCGTTCTGAACGTCACGCCCTTCCTTTTCGAGCAGACCAACTACCAGTTCGAGTTGGGCCTCGTTGGCGATCAAGCCGGACCGATTCAGCTGAGACTACGCGGACAAAATCTGCTCGAAGGACGAAATCCCATCGGTGGGCACGCGGCGTTTTCGCTCACGGTAAACTTCCAATCTGCCGTGGGGTTCACCGAGATAGAGCTTTGGTGCGGCAATGAGCGGCGCTTTTGCCTCCGCGTCGAAGTCTTTCCCTCGAAGCTCGACTACCGGCTTGATCTCGCGGCGCTCCGGGCCGACCTGCAAATGGAGGTGCGTGCGCTTGTCTATTCGCTCCACGGGAAAACCTTCCAGACTTTACACCGTCGCCGCGGCATGGACCCGAAAGACATCGAGTGGGTCACATTGCTGAAGGAGGCGTTTGATCGGCTGAGAAGATCGTTCGACCTGATCGCGCGCTCGCCTCTGCGCCGTGTGGTATCGCGCGAGGAAACGGTGTCAGGCGATCAACCTGTCCGCGGTGGCCGTGCCGTGCGGGACTACATTCGGACTCACGCACGCCAATGCGTTCCAAGCAGTGCCGGCCATTTTCGAGCACTCGGCCAAACATGGCGGATCGAGAAGCTGCCGGATCAGCGAAAGACACTCTCGTTAGACACTGCGGAGAATCGCTTCATCGCCGCGGCCGTCGCCCAGATGCGGGCACGAGTCAGTCGCATTCTCGCGCAACTCGCTGAGGTGACAGGCGACTCACGGTTCAAACCGTGGCTCGAGTTCTTGAGGGATGCCGAGCGGGCCTTTCGGCGCTGGCAGACGCGCACCTTTCTCGCCGAACTCCCGCGCTCCGTCGATGCGCCACGTCCAACGCTCGCGCTCCATCTCACGGTCGGATACCGGGAATTCTTCGAGGCGAATCTCTCGCTGTCGGCACTTCTGGAAGTGGGTGGCGGCCCGTTGGAGTTGCCGGAGAAGGACTTGTCCACACTCTATGAACTGTGGTGCTTCGTAGCGCTGGCCAACATCTTGCGCTGCGAACTGAAGCTAACTCCGCGTCCTCCGTCCTGGCTCCGCGTTGAACAGCGTCGCGTCACGTTGGAACTCGTGAAGGGCCGCACTTCCGTCCTCGAAATGGAGAGGGATAGCGGTGAGTTGCTGCGAGTCGTTTACAATCGCTTTGATAACACTCCCACCGGCGTCTGCCGACCGGACAACACGCTCGAAATCTTCAAGCGAGGGACGAACGCTGGCTTCCGCTACATCTTCGACGCGAAGTATCGACTCCAAGATGACCCCGATTACCTGACGACGCATCACGCTCCAGGGCCGCCACCTGACGCTATCTACCGGATGCACGCCTACCGCGATCAGATCGTAGCCGAACAGTCTACCGAATCGCGAAGCCCTACGCCGGAATCGACTGTTTGGGATCTTGGGTATCGTCGATGGGTTCAGCAGACGGTCGGGGCATTTGTGCTCTATCCTTATGCCGGTGCCGACGCGGAGCAGAACAAGTTTGTCAAGGCGATCGACAGCGTCGGCGTGGGCGGACTGCCCTTCTTGCCGTCGCGACGCGATGAGGTGACGCGAATGCTGCGCAGGATCATCGAAACCTCCTCTGACGCCATCGAAGACACCTCGGTCGAGTTGAGCACCGTCGAGGAGCGTCAGCGAATCGAGTGGGCACACGAGTATGGATTGATTGCGATCGTGCGTTCGCCCGAGCAACTGAACTACATCCGCGATAAGCGGGTTTACCACATGCCCTACTCGCAGCAGTGGGCGCTACGTTTGCGGGCAGACTTTGTGTTGTTGCTCCTCAGTGAAACATCTTTCCCAGGCTCCGCTGGTGTCGGTTTCGAGGCTGCCATCAAGTCTGTGCATTTCGGGGAGCGGCACGAAATCATTCCGGCTCCGCCGGCGTCACGGCGCGGGAACAGCGATCACGAGCGTTACATCTGGTTCAAGCTCGCACCGCTTACCTCGCGGACTGAGCCGCTCCGTTACAGTGGCCAACCCCCGAAGTTCGCCTTCACCACACGTCTTGCGTATCTCGAGGCTACTGACTTGGCTGATCTGCTATTGATTCGGGAACCCGAACGGCGATTTCGACGCGAGTGTGAACTCGAAGGGATCGCCGTCCAAGTGTATGACGAATCAGCATCGAGCACCCAAGTGTTCGACGTGGGTCAGTTACGGCTGCGGTTCAAAGTCAGAATGACGGGATTCGAGCCGGTGAATGTTCGTTTTGATCCTGTTGCGATGGAGTTCCGCTGGGCTCCAGATGGGCGATTCGGTTGGAACGAGCTGATGTTCGAGCCAAAGGAGTGCATCGGGAGGCTGCGGCAGAACCTGATCGCTGCCAAAGTGCAATAGTTACACTTCCGCGTTGCTCAGCGAGTCGGTGATGACGATCGGGATGCCGGCAACGCTGTCCGGCAGCGTCGGCACGCCCGTGGGGCTCGTGACCTTCGTGCGGCTGCGGCGGAGCTGCTCCAGCGTCCGGCGATTCATGAAGCAGTAATCGGGAGCGACGCCGGCCGGGAACTTCGCGAGCGCCTCGAAGGCGAGGTCGTCAGTCATGCCCTTGCCCACGTTCGTGCCGAGATTCTTGATGCGCACGGCACTGTGGCGGTTCACGACCTGGAGACCGATCCACGTCGTCATGTCGGCGACGTAGCCGGGGAACTTCTTGCCGTTCTCATCCGCCAGCGATTCCACGCGCCACTCGCCGAGCTTGAGCACGGTGTTTTCGCCGAAGACGAACTGCACATCGCGCTCGCCAAATTTCACGAACCACACGCTCGCGAGCGCCGTGGTGCCCTCGGCGTCCACGGTCATGTTGGCGGCGTCGTAGCTCGCCACGAGGCCGGGAAAGCCGAGCGGGTCGTTGTCCACGCCGTAGTAGAACTGCGCGCCGGCCTTGCGGTAGGACGCTTCGAGCACGCCCACGGCTTCGAGCGCCTGATACGCCTCGGGACCGTCCACGTAGGCATCGGCGATGGCCTGGTCGCACTCGACGCGGGCCGCGAGGATGTGCGCCTTGCACAGCTTGTTGTCGAACGTGCTCTTGCTCGGATCGACGCCGGTGTTGCCTTCGCGGAAGCCGGCGCTCGGCAGGCCGGTGCGGATGACGCTCCGGTATTCGGTGCCAGGGATGATGCGGCTCGTGGCGACACGAAGCTCGGGCGCGACGGCGATGGCTTCCTCGATGATGCCGCGGCGCAGGTCGTCCGCGTTGAGCTTGGCGAGGTCAGGGAGAGTGAGGCGAGGCATGGCGGTTTAGCGGCTGGGTTTGCGGTTGGCGGCCTTCGCGAGATCGAGGCCATGAAGATTGCTGTGCTCCTTGTCGCCGCGCGCGGTGACGGGCAGCGGATGCGGGCTGGCCGCGCCGTAGCGTTCGGCGGCGATGCGCTCGGCGGATTTGTAGTTCGCCTTGAGCTGCTCGACCTCGGCCTTGAGCGCATCGGCTTCGCTGCGCGCTTTGGTGAGCAGTTCGCCCGCGCGCTTCACGGCGTGCTGGTCGAGGTCGGCCTGCTCGATGCAGGTGAAGCCCTCAGCGGTGGCGAGGGTCTGCACCGCGAGGCGCAGGCGGGAATCGGAGTCTTCGTTCTCAGCGAACGGAGCGTGAAACGCAGGCTGCGCGGAAGCGGGCAGCAATGCGACGACGGCGGATAGGCGTTGTTCAAGAGTTTGCATGACGCCCCTCGCGCGTTGTCAATTTCCCGCAGCTAGCTCCCTGTGCTACGCTTTCCTCCAAATGGACTACTACACTTCCAACTTTGTCACTGGGGATGGGCGCGGGTTCACGCAAGCGCGCCCAGTTACCGAGAAAGAAAAGGTCGAGCTCTGGTTCATTGAGCCTCTACGAGCCATGAAAGGCGACGACGCATTTATCTGTCTGATGATTCTGTTTCCGTTGATCGAAACAATAATTCGCTTCGAGCTTGGCATTCAGGACGACCAGGACGCCACATTCTCGGACAACTCAAAGGAGTTGCATTGGTTCGCCGACTTTATGGGCATCAAGGAGGAACTGGCTCGCCCGGTCTGGGATTCGTTCCGCAACGGATTGATTCATCGAGCTATGATCAAGGGCACCATCGGCTACGACCTGAACGGCGAGCGGCCGGGCCGACCATCGACGCTGGACAAGGAGGGGCGGGTCTTGCTTCACGTGTGGGACTTTCGGGACAAGGTGATCGAGAAGCTGAAGCAGCATCACCGCAAATTGTGGAGAGCCGGAAAAGGGCTGCCCGCCATCTACGTCAAGGGCTAGCTTGAGCAGTCCCTTTACACCGCTCTTGAATGGAAGTGAACACCTCCAAAATGGCCGCGAATTGAGCGTTTATCAGGCTTGTAGGCTCACGGAAGTCGTCGCGGTGGGTGAGGGTAGCCGCGCAAAAGGTGTAAAGCGTGAAAATCGAATCCTCATACGATTTGGGTGATGGTCGTTAAAGCCGAGTAGGGGCCGATCGCTCGTAAAAGTTTGCTTGGTTCTCAGCAACGACGCCCGCGATGCACAAGCGTTGCTCGCTGAAATTGGATCGCCCGCTATTTCAACTTCAGCTTCGTTTCTTAAATAGGGGTTTCGTCCGAACATCGTCAGCCTTCCGGCAGATCGTCGAACAAGCCGGGCTGGAACGGTTTCAACGCCTGCTGCTCACTGCGGAGAAAATCCGCCTTCGTTCTGCCCTTCCGCCGCCCTTTCAACGTGTGGCAGTCGAAGGCGTAGTCGGGCACTTCCTCGCGCCCGGCGGCCAGCAAATCCGCAGCAAGCTGGTCGGCGTCGATGCCGGCGAGTGCGTCATAAACGAAGTTTTGCAGGTGGTCGGCGTCGCGGCTCTTCCGTGCTGCACACAGCAGGATAACGGCTTTGGAGATGAAGATGCGGCCCTTGTGCTCGCGCACCGGCTTGCCCTTGTTCACGAACTCGTAGCTCCGATGCAGCGCCTCGATCTCGCTGGTGATGAGACCCCACACATCTTCTGCGCTGACGGTGAGCAGTCGCTTCCAGACGTAATTGCCGAAACCGCTCGCCCATAGCTCCAGTGCCCAATATCCCGCGAGTTTCGTATCGGCGCGGCGAATCGCCTTCTGCATCGCGGACGACACTTCGCCGAAATCGTAACCGCGCTTGGTAATGATGCTCATCCTCAGTGGCGCGGAATTAGGTCGTCTCTGCACGATCGCTCCCTTTCAGCACGAGTAGTTCGCCGAGTTTTGCGGCGACGGAGGCCGCGCCCTTCTTGTAGAGCGCGACTACCACCAGTTCGCCGTCGAGCCATACCGCCCAGTATCGTGATCCGTAGCGGGTGACCGTGATCATTTCGCGAGCCCTCGTCCGGAATTCAGCATCGAAAATTGCGCGGTTCTCGCCGCGCGCGAGCCGGGTTTGTCCGGCGTTGGCGTTGGGGTGTGAGGCTTGCGTTTCACCCCAATTTTTTGCCAGCCGATGCTCGCGGGAAACCATCACTGAAAGTCGAAACGGCCGCGCCAAATGTTTCGCCATTTGGGCGCCGGAGCGCCGCGTTGGCGCGAGAGATGAAGATCGCGCGGGCGATCGTGGATCAGACCTGGCCGGGGCCGTCAGTTACGTGGCGCCCCATCGTGCGCCGTGAGCTTCATACCTCGCGCGCATCTTTGCCTGGATCGCAGCCAATGCGGTGTCCGCATCGAATTCCGATTCGTTGAAATCGACCGGGATGCACATGCGCCGCAAGCGGCTGATGATTGCCGGGCCGATCTGCCGGGAGAACATGCCTTGCAACTCGCGCCCGGTCAGATTCGTCGTGATGACGACGGGCATCTGGTCCACCTCGCGACGCTCCAGCAGAGAGAACAGCTCACTCTCGACTCGCGGTGTGAAGCGGGCCTTGTCGATGTCGTCGATGAAAAGCAGCGGCGTATTCTGCAGCTCCCACAGGTATTCTTCAAAGTCGTCGCCTCCGTATCGTGCGAGGTCGCTGATGCGCCGCCCCAACTCCACCGCGCCGATCGCGAATACGCTGCGCACGTTGAGTTCTGCGTTCCAGCGGAGGAGAGACGCTCTGATCGCCAGATAGGCCGACGTCGTCTTTCCCGTGCCACTCGCGCCGTGGAGCAGGAGCCCGAGGTGTGAAAGCTGCGGCGCGTTGTAGCAATAGCGGCGGTCGAGTTCATCGGTGCAGCCGAACGTCGGCCATTGCATGACGAGCTGATGCTGCGCGGGACGAGGTGGCGTGCTGCCTTGCGCTTTTTCGATGTAGCTGCAGCCGGTGGAGCATTCTTTGATAAACTCCATTTCGAGGCGTTGGAGATCCCTCGCTTCGGAATCGGTCAGCTCCAATGTGGGTTGGGACGAATTCGCGCTCATGATTTTGGCGTGGCCTCGCGGTTCACCAATTTCCAAGGCCGCGGACTACGTGGCCGCTTTCATTGGCAAAGCGCCCTGGCTGCTGCGCTGCGTCAGCAAAAGCAGCAGCAGCCAAAGGCGCCTTTGCCTTAATAGAATAGGAGGAACTTTTAGAGTTCCTCCTTTCTTTAAGCTCCGTGCCTGAAAACTCGCCATTCTCAGACACCACCCCTGATGTCTCACCGTCACTACCATCGTGCTTTTCAGACACTACGCTCTTGGCGCTACGACGTGAACCGCACGCGAGCAAAAAGTAGGTGTTCTCGTCGTTCCTGTTTCCGCGGCGAATGCGTCGGACGGCGATGAGTTTTACCCGCTCCAGTTCGGCCAGGGCGCGGATCACGGTGCGCCGGGAGCAGCCCGCCAGTTTGGAGATGACACCCAAGCCCGCAGTGACGCTCGTGGCGTTGCCGCGGTCGCTGGAGAGACGGCAGAGCGCCGCGTAGGTGGAGAATACGAGCCCGGCCTCGACGCCGCCCGTTTTCAGGAGCACCCGATCAATCGCGTCCTTCTCCATCCACATCCAACCGCCGTTCTGAGTGGCGGATTGCATGTCGCGCAGCCGCAGTTTCTTCTTGGCCTTCCGCTTCGGCGCGGGCGACTCGTCCCCGATGGCGCTCGCGGTCTCGCTTCCGACAGGTGGTTCAGGATTCGCGATTCCGCTCATGGGTGCATGAGTGTTCATGCGAACATTCGCTCGTCAAGCGCCGGTCATTGACACCCTCACTCATGCGGAGTCCTCGGCGTTGGGGATTTCTGTGTGTTCAGCATGGCAGCCGGTCGTTCCGCAAGGAGCGGCCGGCTTTTTCTTAAGCCGGTGTCGCCAGTGGTCGCGCCGCTGCGCCTCAGCGTAGATGCGGCGCGCGCTCTCGGTCTTTTGCAGCCGGTTGCGCAGGCCGCCCAGGCTATCGCCGAAGTCGCGAATCAACTTCGACAGGTTCGCCCGCGTGCAGCCCAATTCCGGCCCAAGCTCCATCAGCGGCTTGTTGCCGAGGAACTCCGGCCTCGTGAGCCACGTGATGCAGACGAACCTCCGAAACGCGATATGCAGGTTCGGCTGCGGCTTGTCGCCGCGATAGGCATAGCAGAACGCAAGAATCTCGTGCAGCAGTTCGCCCGCGACCGAGAAGTCTGTCCGCTGCTGCTCGCCGTCACCATCGATCTCAGCGGCCATGTCCGGCACATAGCAAGGCTCGCGCTCACGGTCGCCGCGGTCGCCGACCCATCCGAAGGAAGTGGGCGCTGTGCTCATTGCGCGGCGAGAGCTTTGCGGCGGCGCTGCCGTTCGATGTGGGAACTGAGGCGGCGCTTACCTCGGATGAACGCCTCGACTTCCTCAAGGTCGTAGCGCACCGAACTGCCCAACTGAATGAAGGGCAGCCCGCATTTGCGGAGATTGATCAAGTGCCTGGTCGAAACTTGCAGATGCTCCGCAAGCTGTTGCTCCGTGACCCAGCCCGGCACAGGAATGGTGGAGAGAGATGGAGTGTCGTTGTTCACAACGACTCCGCGCTGTCAAAATGCAGTGCGTGTTATTCGCACCGATGCGCGAGAAGGAGATAATCGTGTCGACACGATTATCTCGGCACCGTTGCTGTTCGTTTTGAAACGAACGGCGTAGGCACTACACGCCCAACCGCGTGAAGCGCGCCAACGCTGCATCCACCGCCGACTTTCGATATCGCAGCGTCCTGCCGATGCGGATGAAGGGCATCAGCCCGTTCATGCGCCATGTGTAGAGCTGGCGCGGCTTAATGCGGAGATACTCGGCGGCTTCGCGGTCTGTCATGAGACGATCGTTGTTGTGGATTGCCGGGATTTGCGGGTTCATGGCACCCATCGGGTGTCAATCAGCTCGCAGCGAACTTCATCGGCACGACGTTGCTCGCAGTGGTCGGCATCACGTTAAACCACGCGATGGCCTGGGAGCGCGTGACGACCTTGCGATAGTTGCTGAAGAGCTTCTGCGGCGAGTTGCCGAGTTCCAGCGACACCTGCGCGGCATCGTTCGTGATCGCAAGCCGGTAGCTCGCGAAACTGTGACGCAGGGCGTTCTGCTTCCATGCGAACGGTGGCGCGCCATCGCCCCGCGCTTTCGTGACTCGCTTCGCCACCGTGCCGAATTGCTCCGCGAGGCAAACGGGTAGGCTGTAGTTCAGCACCCGGCCATTCGGTTGCACGTAGGGCTGTATCCATTCGAGCAACGGCGGAAGGATCGGGACGAGCCGACGTGACGCCGTCTTCGTCTGATCGATGCCGATGTCGATGACCTGCTCCTCCCAGTTGAAGTTCTCCCATCGCAGCCGGAGCATTTCCGCCGACCGGATGCCGGTGAATGCACCGATGATGATCGCGAGTTTCGACTGTCCCTCGGCGGCAGCCAGAATCTCCGCCAGTTCGCCCGGCGTGAAGACCTCGATCGGCTTCGATTTGATCTTCGGCTTCTCCAGCCAGTGCGCTTCCGTCTCGCGGTCGCGCGGGAGGTAGCCACGTCGGCGCGCGAAGTTGAACAGCGTGATGATGTGACGCCGGAAGTTGTTCCGGGTCACGAGTCCAGTCGTCAGCTTCGCGAGCCACTGCTCCAAGTCGCGCGTGCAAACATGCGCGATACTCGTCTGGAAATCCGTCGCGAATTTCCGCAGCCGCCACGTCGCATCGTTGACGTAGGTTTCGCTCAGCCCGTTCGCTCGTTTCGCAACGAGAAACTCCTCGACGACCTCGGACACCGTGCGCGTCATCTCCGGGCGGATCGAATTGTGCAGGAAGAACTCCACTGCCTGCGTCAGCGAGCCCGCGTTCCCGAGCGAATCTACCGCGTTCGCATATTCGCTCGCCGCTACGTGCAGCGGCGCCTTCTCGCGCAGTCGGCGTTGGGCCTCACGATACTCCGCCGCTTCGGTCGTCGAGATACACGAGGCATCGACGCGGCCCGCGGAGAGTTCCTTCGCCTGCGTTTTGGCGAATCGCATCGCGCGTTTCTCGTCGCCGAAGTTTCGTCGGAACCGTCGCTCACCGACCATCCAGGCAACGGTGAACATGGGCTGCCCGCGGTTCTGGCCGCGGTATATTTTGACGGTGACAGACCCTGCCTTGGCGAACTGGACCTTGGATTCGTGAGCCGCATGATTTGTCATGCAGCCGTCATGCAAGTCAACCGACTCGTCGTAAGTCGTTGATGTTGTTGGCGACCCTAACGGGATTCGAACCGAAGAATTCGCACCCAAGGCAGAACCGGAGTTCTGCTGTGAGTGCATGATATTCAGTGGTTTATGATTTCAGTGTTTTTGAGCCGTCAGCAAGTTGGGGCAAGCTGGGGCACGCCGAGATTCATGCTTTTTCATGCCTCACGCAAGAACTCCCGAGGGTGCATCGGGGTGCAGTTCTGATTCCGGCGATTCCGCTCGTTCGGCACCTCGCAAACGGACGCCGTAATCGCCGCCCGAATCGAGGCGCGATCACTCCACCGCCCCGGTTGCAGATTTCCATCTAGTTGCGGACAGCCTTTAGCGTCTGCTATGGCAGACGTTTATTGACATATCGCCTGCTTTGCCGGACACCTTTGCCATGCCGCAAGCCACGACCATTCCCCTACCCGCCGCTCACGCGCTTCGCAAATTGGGCCGTGACCTCGCGCTCGCGCGCCGCAAGCGCGGCATCTCCACGGTCGATATGGCAGCGCGACTTTTCGTGAGTCGCGACACACTCTGGCGGATGGAACGAGGCGATCCGTCTGTCTCCATGGGCACGTTCGCAACCGCCGCGTTCGTCCTCCAGTTGCACGACCGGCTCGCCAATCTCGCTGCGCCCGCGACCGATGCACTCGCGCTCAGTCTTGATGAACGTCGCCTGCCGAAACGCATCCGCCGCGCCCGAGCATGAGTGTGGAGATTCACATCGAGTGGGAGGGTGAGACACATCTTGTCGGACGTCTTCATACCGCGGATCGAAGCGCCGCCGTGTCGTTTGAATACGCTGCTGCGTGGCTCGGACGACCGCGCGCTTTTGCCATCGATCCCACGTCGCTCCCGCTGCGGGCCGGGCCGCACCACAGCGCGGCGCTCTTCGGCGCGATGCAGGACTGCGGTCCCGACCGCTGGGGCCGGATGCTCATCGAGCGCGCGGTGCGAAAACACGTCCTCGATCGGAAACCGTATCAGGATCTCGACTACGTGCTCGCTCTCGACGACGCCTCGCGCATCGGCGCGTTACGCTTTCGCGCGGACACCAACGGTCCGTTTCTCGCCGCAAGCAGCGGAAAAATCCCGCCGGTCGTGCAACTCGCCGCGCTACTGAACGCCGCCAACGCCGTCCACGGCGAAACGGAGACGGCCGCGGACCTGCGCTACCTCCTTGGCCAGGGCTCGCCGCTCGGCGGCGCACGGCCCAAGTCCGCAGTCGCCCTCGCGGATGGTCAGCTCGCCATCGCCAAATTTCCCAAGCCCGACGACGTGCGCGACATCGCCGCCGGTGAAATCCTCGCCCTCACGCTCGCAGAGAAAGCAGGCATTCAGGTGCCCGAACACCAACTCGTGAATGTTAAAGGCAAAAGCGTTTCGGTCATCACGCGCTTCGACCGCGCTGGCGCCAGCCGCATCCCGTTCCTTTCTGCCCACAGCTTGCTTGGCCTCGCGCAAGGCGAACCCGGCGCCTACACGCTACTCGCCGACGGCATTCGCCAATTCGGCCACGCCACCGCCGCAGATCTTCGCGAACTCTGGCGCCGTCTCATCTTTTCGCTCCTCGCCAGCAATTACGATGACCACCTCCGCAACCATGGTTTCCTGATGCGCGCACCGGGCCGCTGGGCGCTTTCGCCCGCCTACGATCTCAATCCCGTGCCCGAGATCGATCGCACGCAGACGCCCAAGACGCCCATCACCGAGGAGCAGGAAGAGCCGAGCATCGACGCCGCACTGGCCGCTGCGCCGCGCTTCGGCCTACGAGCCGTTACGGCAAAAGCGATCCTCCGCGAAGTCCTCGACGCCGTTTCCGGTTGGCGAAAAGTCGGCAGGCAACTTCGCCTCAAAGCCACCACGCTCGACACCTACGCCTCAGCCTTCGACCATCAACTCATGGCCGAGGCAAGGCGCCTCTCGTGAAACACGAGGCCGCGTTCAATTGGAGTGATCCAAATCACTCCCCTGCCCGATCGCGCCAATCATCGGAAGAATTCGGCAGCGGTTAGCTCGTGCTTTTGCCCCAGCGTCCGCTCAAGAAACTCTTCCCATTGCAGAATCTCGAAGCGCGCGGAGAAAGGCGCACGATCCACGGACTCGAGAAAACTGCGGATTACGCCCAAGCGCTCGGAGTCAACTACGCCCGATTTTATCGTCCAAGCGAACAGATGCTCGATGACCTTTTGGGACACATTTTTGCCGATCAGCAGTTCCTGAATTACACGGGCCGCATTGAAGATCCGCAAGCATTCCAAAACCTGGTTCAGAAAGGCTTCCCGTGAGCCGGCCAGAGCTTGACTGAGGCTGAATTTGAATGCCTTTCGCAAGACTTGGGAGCGTAGGTTGGACCGGACGCGCACGATGACTCCACTGGTTTCTCTCAATCCCGTGACGCGCTCCCAAATCCTGTCTGGATCTTCGCCGGCCCAGACCATGAGATTTTCGACCACTGTCTGCGGGACACGCGCTCGTTTCAATTTATCGCGCACTTCGTAAAGGAAGGCAGGTGCGGGGGGCGTGCGCAATTCACGGACATTGTCTCCGCCAAGATCGTCTTCGTGAGCTTCGAGGAAGCCCTCGAGTTGGCGAATTCGAGTGGGCGATCTCATCGTGCGCATCGGAAGCGCTGCGACCTTGCTCATAGGAGCGAAGAAGACTTTCCTGGATTCGCAAAGGCGGCTCATACCGACAACTGGAAAAAGGTTCGCCTGCACAATTGCCTCCTCGGCGACGGCGACCTGAGCCTCCTCATCCCAAGCCACAAAAGCCGCGCCCTTGCAGATTAGGTTGTGCTTTTTCGCCACCTCAATGGCCTCTTCGGGATGCGTCTCGATCAAGGCCGCGATGCGCTCCCGCGCCCACAGCAATTTTACCGCTTCGTTTCCGGGAGCCAACGTGATGTCCGACTGGTAATTGGAGCCGTCTGGCAAGCGGGCGGCGATCTGCACCGGGGAATTGGGCAGTCCGCGCAACGCGACGGTTACGACCTCACCGGCGTGCAGTTCCGGCAACGCGCCGCTGGCCGTAAGCCAGGAATCGCTGACACTGAGTTCGGTCAACACAGGCCGCCGGAGCCGGTCGCCAAGCCCCGCGATCGTGCCAACAATGTCGTCGTCGGGCGTTTGCAGCCAGCAGCCGCCACGGTGTCGATGCGCCAGCGATTTGAGAAAGGCATCGTTCACTGCGGTGTCGATGCCGAAGGTGTGAATCGTGACGTGCGCTGCCCGCCTGAACGCACGCGCAATTCCCTCATCGTCGCCGACCTGCCCATCCGTGATCAGCACGATATTCGTGCGTTGCTTCGCCGAGTGCTTGGCGATGGTCTTCATGATATGTTTCGCTGCGGGCAGAAGCTCGGTGCCGCCGGCAGTCCCGAGAGTTTCCATGCGCTGAAACCCTCCGTCCGCGAGGACTTCCGGCGCCGGCATCGGAGCATCGGAAAAGTCGCGGTAGTTGGATTCAAAAAGAGTAATCCAGACCCGATCCGTCGAGCCGAGCAGCCTGATGAAAGCATGCAGCGCCTCGCAGGTCCGCTGCCACTTTACGCCCGCCATACTGCCCGAGCGATCGACCAAAAAATAGAAATCCTGCGGGAAATCGACCGCCACTTTCACGTTCTGCGGCGCGCGAAACTCCACCAAGGCATACGCTTCGCCGCCTTCCTGCCAATGCCACCCCTGCGAAGCGAGTTGCTTACCTTTCGGCTCGCGCCACACGAGCACGAAGTCGCGATCAGGAATGGAACCACGACCCGAAAGTTTGATCGCCACCGCCTTGCTGCGTTCCCGGGCGAAAATTTGGTGGCTGGGCGACGAGACCGTGCCGCTCTCGACATCGAAACCCGAGAGTCCCCCTTCGATGGAAAAATAGGCGGCGTCCGGATGCAGCGCATCGATTCGTGGAGGCGTGATCAGCGACGCATCTGACACCCGATCCGTGTCGTCGGCGGTGCCAAAACCGGACAACGCACGCAAGAGCGGTTTACCCGGAATGTAGCGAACACCGGGGCACGTCGGGACGAGGAGACGTAACTCATCACCGGCCCGGTCGAGCACTTGAAACCACGCAAACCGAACCACAATCACATCATCCGGCTGCACATTGCCGAGCGAGAGCGTGAAAATATTCTCACGCTCGGATTCGACGAGTGCTGCCCGCCGACCTGCTTCTTTCTGTTTGAGATAAAGCCGCTTCGCGTGGCCCTTCTCTTCCACCTTCGCCCTAATCACGCGACCATTGATGTGTAGTTCGCAGCGGTAGACGGCTGCTCCCGCCGGCATAGGAAAAGTATAGGTGCAGTCCAAGGGGCGGTTGGCGTTCTGATGGAAGATTTGATCGACCTCAACGCTGGCGACCCCACCAGCGATCTGGAATCTGCACTCGACCCCTTTGAGTGGCAGTGCAACCCGAGTGTCCTCCAGCCATGCAAGCAGGCCGAAATCAGTAGATGAAGCAGACGGACGACGTGATTTCATTCAGTGTTTTGTTTTATGGGTTTTGGTGGCCTTGCCTGTCCGCAACGCCTGCAACACCCCCTCACGCTGATCTGGCGTGAGCGGCGTGCCGCGCCGTGACATGAGCAAAAAGTCTTCGTTGAGCGGGATCGCACGCCACAACTCATCCGAGGTCGGCAAAGCCACCCGGATCACCGCCGCCGCACGCGGCAGTTCGGCGAGTCCGCGCCGACGGACTTCGGTGAGTTCCTGCACCGATCGCCCAAAAAGCAGTTCCCGGATACGACGCAGGGGCAAACCTTGGGCTTGGAGCAACCGGATAGCCGTGAGCTGGAGCAGATGCTTTTCAGTGTAGCCGCCGCCCGTCGGGGCATCGATCAATCCGAGAGTGCGATAGTATCGGATACTGCGCTCCGAAACGAATTCCCCCGCCTGCCCGCTGGCAGGAACAACCTCGTGTTCCTCGCACCAAGCGTTGATTCGATTTGATAATTCTTCGAGCGAGAACAACTCAGACATAATCGAAATGACATCTTGACAGTGTTGCTGTCAAACGCAAGCTGTGGAAGGTCGTCGCATCTCTACAACTCCCTCTCCAAATGGCCCGAAAAGCACTGATTACCGAGTGTCCCATCTGCTCTGGCGTGCGATCCAATCGCACCACAAGAACACGCCCCGGCGTCAAGGCGCTTCCATTTATCATGGAGTCCATCGCCAAGCAGCACATGGGCGCAGCGCCAGGGTTTCGAGTGCGCGAGCGCCAGTGCGACCGGTGCGGTCAACAATTCGAGACTGTCGAAATTCCTCATCAGGTTTTCGCCGCCTTCCAGCGTGAGTTCGAAGAACTTCGCCGTAATCACTGTCGTCTTCTCGACATCATCGAAGGCGTCCAGACTTCACTCGCTGCCTGCTCGCAGTTGTTCCCGCGCGATAGTCGCTTCCGAAGTTTGCTCAAGCAGACTCGTGAACGTATCGCCAACAAGCGCCGCAAATCAGGGGAATAGGAATGATTTGAATGGGTCGGACCGCATTTGTCCGACCATCGTGGTATCCTTCACACCCTACTCCATGATCTCTACCGCCGTAACCCATCCGCCGAACCTCATTATTGCGCGCCTCAAGCTTGAAGCCGCTCTGCGTTACTTGGAATTGGAGGTTCAGGTGCAGGATGGATGCTTGCTGATCGAAGCAAGTTTCGGGGCCATCCCAATTTTGATCACCCAGACGCCACAAAATGGAGTCCATGTGGTGATGCTGATTCAGCTCGGGCTCTGCCCAAATCCCGACGTGGATTTCTTCGATTTCATCGCTCGCGCCAACGAGCAAGGCGGCGGCATCTCGGTGGAGGTCAAAGACAATGGTGCCGTCTCCCTTCGTTGGGCTCACGAATTTGCAGGCGAAATTGACTACTCTCGCGTGAGGGATGGTCTCGCCTCACTCGGTAGTGCGTATAACAAGATCGGCGAAGAACTGCGGCAGCGCTTTTTTGTGCAGTCGGGGGCAGATGATTCCCAAAGAAACGAGGGAATCGAATGAACCGACCTCGCCAAGACTCACAAGCAAATAAAGCCGGGGCAGCACTGGCGCTCACGCGAGAATTGCACGAGCACCTTCTTGTCGCGCTGGTCGATAAATTCGGCGACGACCTTCGCGTGGAAGACGCCCACGATCCGGAAAACGGTGTGGTCGGCTATCGCTTCGAGATTCACGGTGCGGTGTGTTCGGCGGCAATCGCCCCTTTTAACGGAGTTTCTGTTGTTTTGAGCTTCAACGGACGGCTCGGGCGCGTCTATCGCGGCTACGCCAAGGCGCTGCGTTGGCTCGGCCAAAACCGAGCGTTCAATACCCTGGCGGTGGCTCATCAAGAAGCGGCTGCGCAAGCCCGCGATCTCTGGGTTGCGGCCAACCGCAACACTCTTTCTGGTGACATCGCTGGGATTCGAGTCGAACTCGACGACTTTTGCGCCGAGCTGGGTAAAGCCACCACTGGGCTCAGGCTGTGGTTTCCGCAGTTTTTCGAGGCTGGCGCTCTCTCAAGCTTCGAGCGGGATGCAACTCAAGACGAGCGCTTGGCTGTTGCTCTCGCGGCACCCCGAGCTGCGCTGGGAGCTATCGAGGAATCTGACGAGGCCATGCAGAACCACTCAATTCTCTACTGCTACCTCACGCGTTGGCTCGGGGAATGGGAGCGGAACCTGCGAATGCTTGATTCTCCCCAGTTGCGAGCACTTGCAAACGAGCAGCCCGATCTACAGGTCGCGTTGCCGACGGCACGCCTGAGAGCACTGCGAGCTTTGGGCCGCCATGAGGAACTACTGAATGAAGTTTTGCCGACGCTATCGGCGTCGGATCTTCCAACATCGCGGAATGCGGCATTGCGGGCAGAGTGCCTTTGCGAGTTGGATCGTGAAGAGGACGCCATTGAAACGCTTCAGGCAGCAGAACTCGACGACGATCCGTGGGTGCATTTTATCCGCAGCTACGCTTGCATGAAGCTCGACCGTCAGGAGGAAGCCGGAGAGCACTTTGCTCAATACGAGTCGATGATCGGGGCCGACATGCTCGCCAGTCTGAAAATAGCGGCACTCGCCCGAGAGGATGAATCAGCATCCTCGGAATGAGTTATCGCCTGACGATGATGACTTTGCTTGTTGCCGGTTTGGAGAGATTCGGCTTCGAGTCGGGGCATGTCACATCCCCGGCAAACGGCCCGTCAACTCAACGCCAAAAGAGCGACGTGGAATCCGCGATCTCTTTTCGAGAAATCTGCACAGGCTTTACCGCCATCGTAAATCCGGAAGGTAATAACGAGGTGGCACCGACACGAAACCAACCCGCACCTGAGAGACGATCAGTCGTGGCATCAGACCTCGCATGACTTCGACCAGCGAACTTGCCGAGCACCTTCTCCAGACCGCGCCTGAACACGAGGCATGGTCACTCGTCGAATCGCCAAACTCAGCGGGTCGTTACGAGGAACTCCGCCTGTGGGCTGCGGAGATGACATATTCATCATGGCTCACTGATCTCCGGGTGCGCGGTTTCCATCTTGGTCTCGTTCTTCTTTGGTTAGAAAGTGAGTCCGCCCGCCGACATGGGGGTGAAGGGTCGCTTTGGCCGATCCTGAGCGACAAGAGTATCGTTCCTTGGAACAGCGGGGTTCATTCCGAATTGTTCTCTGGAGCCGGGAATGCCACCCAGACGCATCGGGATTTGCTGCGGAAGACGGCGAAGCACTATTCGCTCCGCAACACCTTCGAGGACGAAGGGCAGAACTGGTATCGTCTGATCTACCTCCAATTCGGATTTAACCACGACGATGCGGTGCAACGGCTCGCGCCGTGGTTGTCTGGCCACATTCTTCCGATCAGCGTGCAGAAGCTTCTGGAAGCCAATGATTCAGGAGCCCAGGCTTTTCAGCAGGTTTGGCGGTCACTGCGCATGTTCCGGCTGGGAAATCTAACTCAAGCGATTCTGGAAACCCGGTTGAAAAGCAATCCGTGGATTCTGCCGGAATGGTGCAACGCTTTGGTGGTCGCCGCGAAGAAGAGTAGCGCACAGGTGCTCGAAGTTGCGGATCTTGAGGCTGCGGAACTCCGCTTTTTCACCGCCCCACAGCTCTACTGGTCAGAGCTTGGTCAACCCTTCTTCACCACGAGCCTCTGCAACCTACATGAGCTCGAACTGGAATCGCCAGACTACCAACTCAAGGTGGGAGATAAGGTTCTCGCTAGATTGATACGGCAAGCGGACGGCAGCTATCATAGTGACGCTGCGGAACGGATCGCCCTTCCGATCGAGCCAACCGTCGCTTTGTCCCTCGTGGGCGGTGATGGTCAGATCGCAGCGCATGACGAAGCGGTGCTTTGGGACCCAATGGAAGAGGTCACGTTATATTCCACTCGGAGCGGCGCGCTGATTCAGCCCGGAGAAAGGCTGCGAGCAGGAGCGGTAGTATTTCTGATCGCCAGTGGCGACGTGACCATCCACCCCACGCCGGCGGGTTCGATTGATCTCGCGCTCGGCTATCGCCTTCATCGAATCGCGGCAGGCTGGAGCGGACAACTGGAGGCCATTCTTGATGATGATATGGTCTGGACGAGCACGGCGGGAACGCCCGCCTCGCAGCCCGGAGCCGCCGGTGTTTCCGCACATTTCACTCAGAAGTTAGATCTAACTTCGAACCAAGGTATCCAACTTACTCCGCCATGGAAGTTGCCGATTCAATTCACCATTCCGAACAATTGGACGTTTGTAAGACTGCGATGGCTCCGGGCCGATGGACACTTGGTTGAATTGTCGGAAATGCCGACTCACCTAACTCTGACTGAACACGACGCGGTGAAGCCCTTGGCGCTGCGGGTGCGAATCAGTTGCGGAGTGGTGCAGCGAACGGAGGTCGTCCGAGTGCAGGTTCCTTTCGTGGCAGCTCTCAAGTGGACACAGGAAGGAAGGCCCCATCACCATCCGCCAACCCGCAAGCTGCTTCTGGGAGAAGCTCGGCGTCGGACGTGGAGTTTCAGTCTACCGTCCGTGAATGGAGTTCCAAGAGACCCGAGGATTTGCAGTTTTGTCGAAGGCCAATTCCTCCACGGCCGCCTCAAAGCCCGCCCTTCCACTCTTCCCGAACTCGGCGGCTACGGAGCACCTCTGCGTATCCTTGATGACCCTTACATGGAAGCGGCTCCGGTCTTGGAAGTCTCGCCCTGTGTGTTGGATGATGGTGTGATTGGGTCTGTCTCCTGGCTGCTGGAGGAGAATGCGTTTCGCATCAAATCCCGGTTCACCGAAATGGGAGACGATCATAAACTTCTGGTTTGGAATTCCTCGCCAGACGGAGCATCGATTGTCAGAGATGTGGCGCTCACGGAACTCCAGGCAAAAGAAGATGGCTGGCTTTGGCAGGGCGGAGCAAATCGAACACTCCACGCACTGGCACTGGAGTTTCGCGGTGCTCGTCTCGGATCGTGGTTTGACCACCGTTCCTGGTCAAACGCCGTCTTGAAAAACCCACCGGGCAGTATTCCACAGACTGCCGCGATGCTCCGCGTCTGGAAAGCTCCACTTCTACAAAATGAGAGCCACCATTTTGGGAATGTTGCCGAGTGGCTCGGCAAACACTGGGTCGAGGTGCTTCCGGTATGGTTGGCTTCAGGAATTCAGATGGGACCCGGTGAAACCCCGTGGCAGATGCCGAAGATGACCAGACAATGGCAGGCGGTTGTCAATGAACTACTGACCTCCGCAATGCCCTCCCCGGATAAACAAAGCGCGGAACGGATTGTCCAATTATTGGCCCCAAACGCCCACGGAGTCATCGCCATCGGCAGTGCAGTTTGGAAACTGGCTGATGTTTGCCCACTCCTCGCTGCGCGAGTCGCCAGAGCCTATCTGCATGAATCCCTCGAACCAGCTGAACGAAACGCATTCTTCAATCAAATGCTCGCTTGCAAAGAACTCTCGGTAACTGACGAACGCGCTGAGGAAATCAGCAAAAAACAAGGCCACCGGGATGGATATTGGTTGCAGCTGACAGTGCCATCTTTGGCAGAAATCGAGCAAGTGCCAACTGCGATTAAACATGGCTACCGGCTTCTCTCCAAATTCGACGACTACCGCTTTTACGCACTGGGTCGCTGGCTGACAGAAATCCGACAATAGCAAGCGTCCCACATTCAATTTTCCGATCTATGAGCCAACTAAATACCATCGCTCTCAGGGATGCCCTTATCAAACGCGTGACCGACTTCGCGTTGGATGACCATTTTGTCCGTGATGCAAACCTCACCGAGGCGCTTCGGAGCCTTTGGTCAGGACGCCCCGAGATCGGAGGTTTAGGCAGCGATCTTTGGGTGGAAGGCGCATTTCCTTCCACGCCAGCTGGTGAAACGATGCAGGCTCTTGTCGATCGGAAGCTGGTGGACAAGGGATTGGGCAAGCAACTCAACGCCTCGGGAGCCTTCCCTCTGGATCTAACTCCCTATCAGCACCAGTTGGATAGTATCGAGGCTGCGGCGTCCAAAGATTACCTAAATGGCGGACGACCTGCAGTCGTTGTCACCGCAGGCACGGGTGCTGGAAAAACGGAAAGCTTCCTAATTCCGATGCTCAATGAATTGTGGCGGGCGCCGGGGCAGCCGGGCGGTGGAATCAGTGCCCTGATCCTTTACCCGATGAATGCGCTGGTGAACGATCAGGTTGGCAGGCTGGACAAGTGGCTGGCGGGGCAAAGACGCCTGAGTTTTTTTCACTTCACAAGCGAGACTCCTGAGAACGCTACGATCGCGGATAATCGAAACCTACCCCCCGCCACTCCAGCCCGCTTCAGAACCCGTCAGCAAGCCCGCGGAAGGGAGGACGAGAATGGAAAGGCCATCCAAAATGGAACGGGTGCAAATCCCGACATTCTGGTGACGAATTACTCGATGCTGGAATACATGCTCTGCCGGCCTCAAGACGCCGTGTTTTTTGGGCAGAATCTTCGAGTGATCGTGCTGGACGAAGCCCACATCTACAGCGGCAACCTTGCAGCAGAAATCACATTTCTCCTTCGCCGTGTTCTGATGCGCTGCGGTCGCAGGCCTGAAGACGTCCTCTGCATCGCAACATCGGCAACGATCGGTGGCGGCGTTAATGAGCTACGCCCCTTTGCGGCACGCCTTTTCAGCAAGCCGGAGAATCTCGTGAGGGTGATAGCAGGAAAGCCACAGCGGCCTGAGCTTGCTGCCACGGCATCGCCACTTCCACTATCGTCCGGCCTTGTCGACGCGCTGAATGCAAAGCCTTTTCCAAACGAAGACACTCTTGCCGTCGAAGATGGCAAGCCAGCGTTCCGCACCGCGTCTGGAGAGTCATGGAAGCAATGGACTGGCGCACTTGCCGCGTTGGTGCTGCCTCCGGACCATAAGCGAGCAGTGGCCGAATTTTCAGAATCACGGCATGCGGCTCAGCTTTTGGCCCAGGCACTGAGTCAGTCGGGAGCGATCGCCGCACTCCAAGACGTTCTTTGGAATGGCAGTGCTCCGAAGAGAATCCCATTGCAGGAACTAGCGGAGAGGGTTTTCCAAAGCACACACCCAGCAGCCATAGAGGCGACTCGGCAGATGCTTCAAGTGGGCGCCATCGCAAGAAATAAACCCGGCTCGCTTCCGCTCGTTCCAAACCGCATCCACTATCTGCTGCGTGGTCCCGAGGGCATCCTGTTGGCCTTTGAGGACAATCATGCTGAAGGAATGATCGGCATCCGTAATGGCCTTAAGATTTTCAGTGCTGGGGCGGACCCAAGTTCGCTCGGCTCTAGTGCCCAACATCCGCTTACACTTTTCCGGTGCAATGAGTCGGGTTGGTGGGGTGTGGCAGGAAAGCAGGTCAACGGCATCCTTGTGGTTCCTGCCTCGATTGCGCTTTATGGGCAGGATGAAGCGCAGGAAACTGATCCCGAGAATCCGAACGCGCCACAGCCAAGTCGCATTCGCCTATATTCGCTGGAGGAAATATCTGGCCGGCCTTGCATTTACTTTGATCCCGCGACGGCAAGCTATGGCGGAACCGGCCCCGTCCCGCTTTGGGAAGTTGATGAATGCCCACTTAGCGGGACTGCACTCACACCCGAATCCGTCGGTTGGTTCTCAGCGCGCGCAAGGCTCCAACTCAGCGTCGTGGCTGAAACCGCCCTCGCCGCCATGCCAGAGTATCCGGATGATAGTAAGGCATGGAAACCGGCTCGGGGACGCCGGCTTCTGGTTTTCTCTGACAGTCGTGCGGAGGCTGCAAGGCTTGGCCCTCGGCTTACGCGGCAGCACGAGCTTCAGGTCTTCCGCGCAGCAGTGGTCGAGCGGCTCCAGAACGTGAATCTGGCCGGGACGGAAGCGGACATGACTGCCCTTCAGGAGAGTATCAAGCTTTTGAAAGCCAGCATCAAAACCGCCTCGCCAGCGATGAGGCATTTTCAGCAGCAACAGCTAGAAGCGGCGGAAAAGCACCTTCAACAAATGGGCGAGGGCGGAACGGTGGCGCAGTGGGCTGGAGAGTTGAAAGAATCCGAGATTGTGAGGGAACTCTATCACGCTCCAGGTGGAAAGGATCACGAACCCGGCAGCAAAAATGCCCACGACGCTTGGTCTCGCAATTCACAGAAAATCGTCGACTCTTTAGCTTCCCTCCTCGGCCGGGAACTAGCCCGTCGCCCGGCTTGGCCAAATCCATCGTTAGAAACGCTTGGTCTCGTTGAGGTGATGTATCCTGGGATCGGACAAATCCCGGCACCGCAAGAAATCCTCGGCGTGTTGCCGCCACCAGTTGCCGCGGGGTTAGAAAAGGTTTGGCCGGATTACTTGGCGGCGTTGCTCGACGCAGTCCGGAACCAGGGTGCCATCTCTCTCGGCGGAGATGAGGACGATCGGGACTACCAGTATGGTAATGGCCTGTTGGGGAAGCTGTTCTCGGCTGAACAGCCGTATCGTCGGAGCATGATCCCCCTGATTGGGACACAGTTTGATGGCCCTCAAGCGTCGAGAAGGAACACCTTCACGAAGAACGTGCTGATCGCGCTTGGCGTGTCCGAGACGAAGGCGATTGAAAGCGCTCGCGAGCTGATGATGGCCGCTTTCAACGCTCTGCTTGCCGTCGCACAATCGGGGACAGCGCAG
>JBGAGV010000025.1:0-135343 GCA_044226525.1 Chthoniobacteraceae bacterium
CGCCGCTCCCCAGATACCCGCACCCGCCCTCGCGTGTCCTGCTTCAATAATTTCGGCTCCGAACTCGTAGATGTCATACCGCCTATGCTCTGACATCTATGAACCCGACTGCTAGAGGTGCTCCAGCGGACGCTTACGACGGGGAGTCGTGAGCTATCGTTCGAGGGCCGCACCGGCTTTCAAGGCGGCTGCTGACTCATAACTCTTGCGCCGCGTCGACGGACGGCGAGATTTGGGCGCGATGCCCCTCGACGATCAGGGCTGCAGAGGTAATCACGACATCTCCCGTCAGGAGACGCAGATGAGGCCGATGCACGTAAGGCGCCCAGTCGATAAACGACTCGATTTCTCCCTGACCGATGCGCAAGTCCAGATCAACCCGGCAGCCGGCATTTTCGAGCGTAGCACGGATCCTCTCCACATCGGCCGTGCGGAGCATGCTGAAGGCGGGGTTTTCGCCGTCCTCCGCGCGCGAAAGAGCAAAGTCGAATGTGAAAATTGCGACACCGCCGGGGGCGAGCGTCCGGACGGCTTTTTCGAGAAATTTAATGGTCGAGGCGACATTTCGGCATTGGCGCAGAACGCTGCCGGAGAAGACGAAATCGAATTCTCCCAAGGGCCGGAGTTCCAGCATGCTCGGGTCCGGGGAATCGTAATTAACGCTCCGAAAATCGGAGGGCGAGCCTTGTTTGCGCCGACGGTCGGCAAAGCGCTGGATTCGTTCCTGCCGCGTCAAATTACCGATCGACAAAGCACTGACATCGAGCACCAGCAATTCGCTGACACGTTGAGAGACGAGCGTGGAAACAGTGTCGGACTCCGCCACGAACGCAAGGCCCCGGCTGGAGCGGCACAGGCAGTTGCGTTCGTTGAGGGCATGGAAGATGAAGCAATTTTCCCAAAGCTTGCGGTGATAGCGGAGAGTTTCGCCCAGCAATGCGGTGGCATCGCGAAACCATTGGGTTTGAAAATCCCGCTCGTTACAGAGCCTGGAGACCAAGGGCGAAGATCCGGCGAGCACCTTGGCGGGCACCCTGATGCGGAAATGGCCGGCAATCGTCGAAAAATTCACGACGTAGGGAGCGTCCGCCGGCGGAAAAAATCGGACGCTGCCCCAGACACGATCGGTGAGATAGCCCGAATCAAGCGCCGTCCGGCCGGACGAATCGTTGCGTCTGGCGATCAAGTCAGACTCGAGCCCGTTCCAGAACGGATGCCGTGGCACGGAGGCGATCAGGCTATCCCCGATCGCGGGGCCAGCGTTGCTCTGAGCCTCATCGGGCCAGAGCGAACTGAAGGTGACGAGTCTTTTTCCCCACAGCAGATCCTTGAGGGAAGTGTAAGGCAAAGCACGACCATCGACATAAATGCCACCTCTGTGTTTAAGCACGAGCAGGCCGGCCATGAGGAAACGGTGCCGCTTCTCATTCCAGCTCGTATAAAGGTCGAGCAGGTCGGGTTCCTGTTCTTCGATGAACTGGAGCAACTGCGACTCTTTCCAGATCTCGACTTTCCACCCGGCCTTTCTTTGCAGGAGCAACCAGAGTTGCAGCCTGCTAGGCAGCGGCGCAGTTCCGGTCGGGGAAATAACATGAATCACTTTAGGAATGGGAAAATCCGGCCGTTGGAAGAGCAGTTGTTCACCCTTTTCCAAAAGCGAAAATCCCGCCTTTTTGAAGATCTCTTTCGCGTAGCTGGCTGGAGAGACTTCGGCCTCCTCGGAAACGTGGTTCTCGATCAAGACGCAGCCTCCGGGGGCTATCAAGTCCCGATCCAGTAGCAACCGCGCGACCTCCGCCTGAGCGCGGGCTTCCTTCTCCGTGCAATCGTGGCCAGCGAGATAGACCAACCCGGCCTGCTCTTTCCAAGCGGCAAGGAAATCGGACGAAGCCTGGCGATACAACTCATCAGGCACCGGGGGCGGGTGGTGATGGCCGGTTGCTGGACTAACCTGCTCACACGGCAGGAACGGAGCCGGTTTCACTCGCACGTGGCGTTTGCCAAGGTTTTGGAGCGCCCGGACAGCTATCTCGTGAAAGGTATCTGTTGACCATCCCATGCCATCTCCCGCCACAGCGCTGCCATGCAACTCCATGAGGAGATGCTGGCCTCGTTCCGCAAACTCCGCCAAGGCGCGTCCCGCCGTCCCGGCTCGGGAGTTGAGCAAGGGCAGATCGGCTTGCAATCTGCGCTCTACAATTTCGCCATCGGTTTGCAAGATCGTCGCTTCATACTTGGTAAGGGTATTCAACCCCTTACTCCACGTGTGATACCAATAGTGGACTACAAAGGCCACGTCATCTTTTCTCCAACTTCGCTTGAGAACGGCGCGTTCGAACCGCTGACGTTCGGGAAATTCCAAGGTCAGGTCCGGCAGCGGATGAATCCACTCGCAAGGCACGGGAGTAACTCCGGCCTGCTCGGGACCGCCGGCTTCCTCGACAACAGTGCTGAACAGGCCGGGCCCGGTCACTTGCACCGCATCCTCGGGCGCAGGGCAACCAAAGGTGCCACGCTTGAAGGCTTCAATGATTCTGCCGAAGAACCGCGCTTTCGGACGGGCAACCATAAAGTCGTTCATCCACATGCTTCGGCCTCCATAGTGAACACGCTCGTGGATGGGATGATCGGTGGTGAGCAAAACCTCCCACTGTCCATCGCCCACGGCCTTCAACAAATCATCCAGCGGGCGCAAACATTCCACGTCGATGTCCGCATAGACTCCGCCCATCGTCCAAAGGACCAGCACCCGGAAAATATCGGCACGAAGGATGCCAGCCGGATAAGAAAAATATGTCTCGAGAAACCCGGGGTGGTGCTCCCGGATGAAGTTTTCGCAATCAGCATCGGTATAAAATCGGATTTCCCATCCAGGGTTGAGCTTATGGAAGGAATCCATGCACTTGCGCAGGGGGCGATAGACCTGTCTCCGCTTCCAAGTCTGGTGGATGATTCGTGGAAAGGGAGGGACGGATTCGGGAGCGGGCGTGGGCGCCGGGGCCACAATAGCTTCTATGTGCATGAAGGAATCGGCAGGAATTTCTGTTCGGATGGGCGAAATGAGCGGCAATCAATCCACGGCCCACTGAGTCGTTGGACCAAACGCCACGTCCTCTGATTTTTCTCCCGCTTACTCACTCTGGCGAAGACTCAGGGCCTCATTCATGGCTGGATCGACGATAACCGTCCCGTCGCGAAGGAGGCGTCGAGAGTTAAGTTAGCAATCCCCTGCTCTTCATCGATTTCGATATCGACGAAGACGACGCTTTCCTTGAAGGCCCACCCCCACCTCTTGACATTCAGCGTCCGACATTTCACTCGCTTCGTCAGGAGCCCGCGGGCGAGGCAATGAGGAATCTGGCTGGTATCGGGCACGACCAAGCCGCTCTTTGAGATTCGCTCGAGCACAGATGTCCGCAGCAGCGCGAAAAACGGCAGGCTCAGAGCCATCGCCGTTTCGTCGATTGACGAAGTCCCAAGCGACGGAGGCATGTGGAACACGGCGTCGCAGGGAAGCTCCCGTCCACCCAGAAAAAGCTCGGCTCCGGAGGAGGCCACCGCTTCCACCGGAAGAAAAATCACATATTCCGTCCGGACGTGAGCGAGGATGCTTTCGACGATCCGATCCCAATCCAGCATCATGTCCGCCGAAAGTTCGACGATATGGCGGGGCGCCATCTCCCCGAGCCATATCTCTGCCTGGGTAACTCCGAGCAACATCACCATGACCTCGACGTCGGGACCAAATTTCCAGGACAGCCACCGGCGTTCGAAGTTCCCGGCCGAGTTCCGGTCCACAAAAATGATCACCGCAGCATTT
Source organism: Chthoniobacteraceae bacterium (assembly GCA_044226525.1). Taxonomy (GTDB): domain Bacteria; phylum Verrucomicrobiota; class Verrucomicrobiia; order Chthoniobacterales; family Chthoniobacteraceae; genus VFJQ01. The sequence goes on from JBGAGV010000025.1 coordinate 3,821, forward strand.
TTCCGCACCCTGATCGGTGCCGCCAGTTCGAGTGCCGCGGCGGCCTCGGCTGAACACCACAACGCATAGGCACCTTCCTCCCACGCATCCGGCTCGCCATCGAATCGGACCAAGGAAGCGCCTTCCTCAATCGGAGGCAACTTTTGGGCCGCGCTCTCCGTCGCAATGACATATTGCTCGACCTGATCCATCCCCGGAGCAATCAGCGCCGCCCCGCTCGGTTCCGCGAACCCGTCCCACCCGTATGGCGCGCGATCAAACAATCCGCCGAGTTCTTTCCGGGGAATACAATCCGAGCCGATGAGAAGAGTCTTTTCGAACGGCAAGGGCAGGCCCGCACGAGAAAAGAAATCGCCCGTCGCGTGCAAAGGTGTGCCTTCGGGAACACAGACGATCGGAACCTGATATTTACACGAATACATCGCCAGCGGCTCCCCGATCGATCGACCGCCATGATAGATAATCAGGGGCCCGTTCCACCATTGACGCACCGCATGTGGCACGATCAGCCCCCCCTCTCCCACGCTCCGCTTCACATTGACGATCGCCACCCCACAGGTGCCGCCCGCCGAGGTCTTCGTAGTTATCGAGTCGCCAGCACCGGGCGTCAGCCACCTCGAAGTTTTGTCGATTCGTTTCCACCAAAAGCCGCTCTCGTGAATGCCGTCGGGAATGCCGAAGACGCGGGTAACAAACTCGGTTTCCTGCACGAATGGCTGCCCGTAGATATCTCCGCAGACGACCGCCCCTTCCACCAGTTTCGGTGCCCACCGGCGAACGCGGTGATAGAGGTCAACCCCCACGACGCCCGCCACGTATAACAACGCGATGCTTCCATCGGGGATCTGAGCAAGAGATTTGGCCGCCCCGCGGGGTAACACTTCGCAGCCAGGCGCTCCCGCACACTCCATATCCAATTTTCTCCGGAGCAACGCCCGATCCGCTTCTTCCAAAGCATTCGCCGAAGGTTGCCACAAATCGTAGGTGTCGACCAGATAGATGTGCTCAAACGAATGTTTCCATCCAAGGAATCGCGTTCCCGGATAGAAACCGACTTGTAAAGCGGAACCTGCCGGCAGATCGGGAATCTGCCGCGGAGTTCCCAATCCCTCTTGCAGGTCCTCGCCTGCGTCGAGTGGCGGGCGCTCGGTGCATAGTTCCCAGCCGCCATCCACCACATCGAGCACCTGCATGGGGAGATCTCGAACCCGCTCCCCGAATCCTGCCAGAAACCGGCAATCGTCGTCGGCTCCATCCGAAATAGCTCCCCCGTATCGACTGGGAGATGCCTCCAAAGAAAAGACGATGCAGTTCGTCCCGGTCGTTCGCTGAAGGTTGCGAAATTGATCCCAAGGCTCACAGCGTAGCAGGGCGTCACGCATTCTTCGCCCACGGCAGGCGAGCCGCGTTCGAACGACATAAGCCTCGCCCGCTTGAAGCGGATAGTTTCGAATCCGCTCGCCGAAACACTGCGGCAAAAGAATGCCGGGATCGAAAATCGCTGCCCAGCCTTCCGGGTGCAGCTTCTCGATTGCTTCATTGATAGCCTCCGCCTTCATGTGCAGCGGGTGAAAATCCTCTCCGGCCGGCAGGAGCTGTTCACTGATCACACATGCAAGACCAAGCTCCGAACAGAGATCGATCGTCGCCCGATCATCGGGCACGGTCAGGATGATCCAACGGTCGAAATGCTTCCGGTTGGAGGCTGTCATCCGGAGACGTTCCGACCTCCGAATGCAAATGGTCGCGGCTTGTAACATCATGCGAAGATTACCATGGCTCCCCCTTCGCAGGCGCGCGGCCACCGAGAGTGGTGAATGAGGTTTCTTCCGTCTCGGTCTGTGAGGCCGCATTTCCCCCCCTGCGAAGGCCGTGCATCAGAATGTCACATCGGCTCCGAGCCCAGCCATACGGGTTCGCCCGCAACCGGCCATGCTTCAGGTTTTCCTGCGACAGGTTATAATTGGCCATCTGCATGGCATCATAGCTGACACCGATGCGGCAGTTTTTGGTGGTGTCAGCTTTGGTGTTCGGCAGCGCCCCGGGAGGGCCAGCCGGCGCGCTCACATACCGAAGCCCCCGCGCGCAAGCCCGCATCAGGAGATCGCAATCCTGATGGCCCACCGGGAAAAATGTCTCGTCATAGCCGCCCAGTTCGTGGAACGCGCTGCGGCGCATCGCGATTCGCCCATAAGTGCCATCGCCCCAGACCCCACTCCAAAGGTGGACGACGTCTGCGTTTCCGGACAAAAATTTTTCCCGAAGAATTTCGATGGATCGCCCGACAAAGTTGTCGGCATCGAGATTCACCAGCACGTCACCTGAGGCGATTTTATGCGCCAGGTTCTTGGCCTTGGATGCGTGAAAACGGGTCGCGCTGCTCTGGCGGGCATAAGTGAGCTGTGGGAAACGGGCCTGGTCGAGACCGTAAGTCTCCGAGATCCACTCGTGCATGCCATCAGCTGAGTTATAGTTAAGCACCACCAGCTCCACATCCGGCACGTCGGCGATTGTTTCCAGATTCCGCGGCAGCGTCTCTTTCAACTGATAAAGGCGGTTCATACAGGCCGTGCAAAAGGAGATGCGCATCGGGGGTAATCGGGCCGCTATATTTCGACAGCGTGGTTGAAATTGAAACACACAGGCATCGGCCGGCGGCTTGCGTTGACGCTTAGCCGCCCTAATCGCAGGTTTTCATCGAGATGCTTGGAGTTGCGTTCGGACATTTCCCCAAATGAGCACCGAACCCCAAGGTATTTCATTTTCTCTGCGCAACCGTTCCGAATTGCCGGCACCCCCGACTGCCGGGTTTTAACGATCGGCATCCCGGACGCTCGGGCCCGCGAAATGAGGTCACGATCCTGATGCGCCATTGGCATCATATCCTCGTCATATCCCCCCAGTCGCCGAAAGCTCTCCCGCGAGAGCCCGATACGCCCGTATGTGCCGTCGGCATAATTTCCGCAGAAACCATGAATCAGGGAATCCGGCCCTTCTTCCCAAAGGGAGCGCAATGTCTCGATGGTATCGCCGATAAAATTGTCCGCATCGAGATTGATGAGATAGTCCCCGGTCGCACCAAAGTGAGCGAGGTTCTTGGCCTTCGATGCATGGTAGTGGGTTTGTGTCGACTCGTGAAAATACCGCAACCGGCCGGCGTCAATCTCAGGCTGGAACTGGCGGAGCCATCCGTCGAGTCCGTCCTGCGAATTGTAGTTCACCAGCACGAGTTCCGCCTCTCCGTCGAACCCGATGGCATACAGGTTTACGGGCAGTGTCTGCCGAAGCTGCCAAAGCCTGTTCTTGCAGGTGGTGCAAAAGGAAAGCCGCGCTGGTCTTGGGAAGGGATTCACGGGGCAGGCAGGTTAATGCGAGCGCACAGTTTTCTCCCCATCAGCTTTCAGGATCACACTCTTTGGTGATCCGTTCATCGCAATCGCCACCCCGGAAAACGACGACCAATAACTCCCGTAAACATATTCAGCACGGCTAAGAACAAATAACTCGATCAAATCGTCCTCCGCTGCGATGAGATCAAACGAGCGAGGCCAGCGCTGGGTCAGTTGCTGACGCCGCGGATACGTGACCAAGGCGTCCCCGAATAACTTTCGCATCGCGCGCTCGCTTTCCAGATTGTCCGACGCGAGGAAAATTTTCTTTCCCTCCGCGACGATCCGTTTCGCGGCCCGGAAGAAAAAGGCATCGGGTGAAAACCTGGCGGAGTTCAAATTGTCCGTCCGTCGGATGTGCATGCCGACCGTGTTCTCCATCTGGCTACGACTGAATTCATCGACAACCTGGCGCAAGCGAGCTGAAAGGGCCGGGAAGAAGGGCATCACGTCGGCCAGCGTGAGGGCGTTCTCGTGAGTCCCCCAGAAAACATAGTCCGACTGCAAACGAACGCGCTCCGCCGAGACGTCAACGGTTCGATCCGGATCGATCTCCCATGGTTGATGGCGGAGTTTTCGATCGTAAGGCCCGGCAACCTCCATCGACACTTGCACGTCCGGGAGCCGATCGAAAAAATGCCAGAAGTCCCCCCAGTCCCAGACCAGGAAAAACTCGGCCCCAAACTGCTGGCAGAGTCTTCGAGCGGAGGCGACCGCCCGCAGGCGGTTGCACATGCCGTGCTGTGGCACAAGAGTCAGATGGCGAAGATTCATGGCCGGGGTCTTCAAAGTTTCCTGCCCGGATTTGACGCCCCTTCCGGGAAGGGAGCCAGGCTCATCGGCTGAACCCCCGGATAACAAGGCAGCGTGGGCACATCTCCATGCGCGGGATCCCTCAATAGGTATGGCCGGTGAAAGACGGTTTGATCCATGGTCGTCCCACCCAGACCGGTCGAGACATCACCAATGTGCTGAACCAAAAAGCGGGGCGTCGCGAATAGCTTCCCTTTCAATTCTTCTCCCACCAGAATGTCGCCCGCCATCTCATAGTTTTCGATCGAGCACCGATCGACGGCATCGGCGAGACGCGGCGCGATATGCGCCGGGTAATACATTCCCTGCGTGCAGGCAAACGGGCTTCCGTTGTATTCGCAAAAGCGTTTGCCGGTAAAAGTTCCAGCGATCGCTTCGAAATCAAATGGCGAGAACAACGCCAGGCCGTAGTCTCTCAATCCGAAGTCCTGCTCCATTTCGCGAATCGTCGCCAACAGGCGCCGGATGAAATTGTCTTTGCAGACGACGTCATCCTCCAGAATGAGGACCCCTATTTTGCCCTCGAGCGGGATGCGGAGACTCCGGCACCGATTTAGCGCCGCGCGGGCCTTCATGCGATTGATCGGGCGAAGCCTCTCCAGTTCCGCCTCGGTCATCGAAATGACGCGGATATTTTCGTGGTGAAGGTAATCACTGAGATAACTATGATCCTCGCCCCCGACCAACAGTAGAACCTCGCCCGTCCGCCGAACCCACGGGTCTGCGGCAAACATGCTAGCGAGCGTCTGATGAATGTATGACACCTTCCGCTGAATCGTTTTCACGACAATGACCAACGACTCCGGCGAATAGTCCGCAGCCGCATCGGCGCAGTGCAAACTGTGCCAGGCAACTCGAGTTCCCAAGTCAGGACGGCGCAGATTGGAAAATGAAGAACCGGGCTCGTGGATTTCAGCTAAAAGACCGGGAAGCATCGCCCCATCGCCATTCTTTTCATGTTTGCGGCTGCCTTGAAGGATGGTCCGGCTCATCGCTCGCGCCAAGGGATGCGCCCTGCAGCAGCCAAAGATGACCTTGTCGCCGGGGCCGGGAACGATGAAAGCGTCGGCGGCGGCGGCGATGTCGTCGAACTCACCAGTGCATTCGGCCTCCGGCTCCGGAGCGATGCCTCCAAACTGCCCCAGCACTTCGGTCCGGACGATTTCCCTCCGAGCCTCTTCCGAAGTCAGCGCGGCAAACACATGGCCGAGACGGAAGCAGGGAAGCCGACTACTGGTCCACAAAAAATGCTCCCATTCAGGGTGGCGCTCCCGCCACGAACGCATGTTTTTCAAAAACCGCGTCGGCAGGGGCGCCGGGCCGGTCCAGATATGGTGAAGGATTCGCGGGATCACGTCTGACAACTGTTACTTGCTGCGGAATCCAGAAGAGCCCTGACTGCAGCGGACACGCGATCTGGGCTGATCGTAGCCACCGCCGAGCATCCGGAATTGCAGACGCCGCTGAAACCAAGGTCGGTCTTGGTGTGGCAGAAAGTGCACGCAGTGTCCGATGCAACGCTCGTGACTTCGGCGCAATCCCAGAGAAACGCGGATGGGAAATGCGCATGAAGCCCCACTACCGGCACTCTCAAGAACCCCGCCAGATCAGCCATCCCGTTATCGTTCGCGACTACCGCGGTGCAACCGAGCATCGCATCGATAAACCACTCGGGTTCCTGGTTTGTGACCCAGAAAGCCGTCGTGGACCCAAAAATTTTGGACAAAAACTCTTCATCCTCCGGCATGCCGATTCCGATTACCTCATGGCCCATTTCCTTGAGTTGCTCCACGAGACGCTGCCAGTGTGGGGTGGGCCAGTCGTGTGGAACAGGCTGCGGAGTCGGCGGCGGCGGCGGCAGATGCTGAGCGATACGGGCGCCTGCCGCTCCCCCCCTTGGTGATTCGACCATGCGTAACCGCGACCGTGGCGCCAGCAGGATATAGGACGGAAAATCAAACCGCTGGACTTTAATCTCGCGGTCCAGATTTTCGGGACGCCGGGGAGCCAGCCCGGGCCAGAATGCATTAGCATACCATCGGCTGCGGCTTACGCCGTAAGTTTGGTTCACCGGATCGGCATGCAGATCGATAAGTCCCGTTTCCAAGAAGTCCGCTTCCTTCTCGGGGGATTCGGCGATGATCTTCAGTCCGGGTTGCCGCAGGCGGCTCATCCACTTCCCAAATCGAGTGTGAAACTCGACGGTCAATCCCATCTGAACCGCGGAAACCGCCGCGTATAATGAGATAATATGATCGCCCATCTCTGGAGAGGAATTTCCAACTCGGACGACTTCTCCCAACCGTTTCCGAGCCCGTGAGCGAACCCGATCGATCGACTTCCCCAAAAGCAATCCTCCGGCAGACGCCGGACACACCCGGGCAAGCGTTCGCAGAGATACCCGCCGCATCGAGCCACCCGCACACGACTCACTCGTCCACAGCCGGCGATTAATCCGCCGCAGCACAAAAACTACCTCCTCCCTGTCGCCGCGAAGGGTCAGGCACGGCCGCCCGCCATCTTCGCTCAGTTCCCAAAACGTGAGGAAGGCATTCGCGTGACGATCCAGCCTGCCTCCAGCGCAAAACTTGATTTCCTCGAACGGCGCGCGTTTCGGCGCCGCAAGTGGGCGATCCTGCTTGCCCGCAGCCTGGACCTTTCGGCGTTTCATGTCGATGAATGCACCGGGATAAGTGCGACGATAAAGCACATCGGCGCTCGACTCAACCGAGTCGAATACCCCTCTTTCCTGCTGCGGAGGCAGTGCATCCGGCGCCGTTTCGGAATTGAGGGGCGGCGATTCTTCCTCCGCCAGTGCGGCCTCAAATGCCCACGGCTCCGCAAGAAGCTCTTCGCTACAGCGTTGCAAAATCGCCGATTGCGGAGGAGAGAACTGCTTCCCTACCCGACCTGCCCACCTCGACTCGAGGGACCTCAAGTGTTTCCGGCAAGCTGGCTCGAGCATGGAACCGCTGACCCAGTGGTTTTTGCCAAACAAACGCCAGCCAAGAAGCCCGAAACGCTTTTGAAAAAGCCGATTTCCGTCCAAGTCCGGCTGGCAGACTATGGCCGAGTCGGGCGGCGCCCCGGGGACCGTCAACACCTGTGGTCCGTCGATCGGAAACACAAATGGCAGCCCCACCTTCTGCCAGGCAAACTTGAAAAGGCTGGTGCCTACTTCATACCGAGATTGAGTGCTCTGATGGCGAAAGACGTCGCTGCCGAATAATTCAAGGTTGCCCTGCACCCACTTCGCCAGGGCCAGTGCTTCCCAGCAAACTTCCTTGTGAATTAAAACCTGCCCCAGGTCAACCTCAGGCTCCGGACGATAGGGAATGTTGAGAAGCCTCCAGACCACTTGGTTTGGAGGGTCCTGCCTCATCCCTTGCCAGAATAGTGCCCCCGCAGCCTGATAGTCAGGATCTTCAAATAAAAAGGACGGGTCTCTTACCGGAAGGTTTTCAGCGTCCAGCAGCAACACTTCGAGAAGATCGCTACAGATGATCGAAAGCAGCTTCCGTTGCTGCCGGCTTTCCAAACCGATTCCAGTAGCATCGGCGATCGGCCCGGCGTCCAGGCACCGCACCCCAAGCGGCGCGACCAGACTCTCCATGGTCAGATCGATTCCGTCATCACCGTGGCGCCCGATATGCCAGAACTCGACGGGCAGTTCGCACCCCGCATGGCGCAAACACTGCACCAGAATCCACGCCGAGGTGAACGCCGCGGTTCCTCCCGCCCACACAACAATTCCCCGACCCACAAATGACGCCGGAAAGGGCGACACATTCTCCGTTGCCTCATCGATTGAAGCCTTGAGTTTCGTTAACGGATCAGCAATCATGAGGGGAATGAGGTTGAGACAAGGCGCCCGCAATTTTTTGCGAAACAGTTAGACACCCGGCGGAATCGAAAAGATCTCGACCGCCATCGAGAGCGCAAATAAACTAGCTAAGAATGGGAGACTCTTCTAAACGCCTCGGTCAGGTTACTAGCCACTCCAAGGCAGGGGAAAGGAAACGCGAGGCGTCTAATAAAGAAACCCTCTTGCAACTACCCGAGCAATCGAAAGGCAAGGGTATGCCCACCTCTTAAACTCCCAGCGCCTGCCAGCGGTATGTCATTTCGCGCAAGTCAGAGGGGCGTCATCCCGCTTCGTTTCACGCTGACCTTTGGATTCCAGGAAAACCAAGGATCCTGAGGGGTGCTCCAGTTCCAGTAGGAGGTAAACGGGCGCTTCGATGAAAAAGGTCCACTCCAAGCCAGGCTGCGATTCGTGAGGATGATCGATGCCGCGCCGAATGCCAGAGCGGTTCCAGTCGTCCGCTTGATAAACACACGCCGACTGATTTGATTTACCGGATCTTTATCCATGGATGCTCGAAGTGAAAAGCTGTGGAGCGAGACTCGGACTATTTATATCCGCCGCTCAACGTGATGCTCGCCTTCGGAATCGAAGCTTCGAAATCAAACGACCAGCCACCCGGTCCGTAGGAAATATGGATACCCAACGCGGACGTCGCCGCAGAGATGACGCCGCTGATCCATGGACTTCCGGCCAGGGAGCGGTTGGTAAGAATGATCGATGCTGCGCCAAACGCCAAGGCCGTCCCGGCTGTCCGTTTGATGAAGATACGACGACCGATTTGATTTCCGATTTCTTGATTCATAATGCTTGAGGTATAAGCTTTGTTCCAGATTTAGTTTATTTATATCCACCGCTCAGGGTGATGCTGGCGCCCGGAGTCGAGGCTTCGAAATCGAACGACCAACCGCCCGGTCCGTAGGAAATATGGATACCCAACGCGGACGTCGCCGCAGAGATGACGCCGCTGATCCACGGACTCCCGGCCAGGGAGCGGTTGGTAAGAATGATCGATGCTGCGCCAAATGCCAGAGCCGTCCCGGCCGTCCGCTTGATGAAAATTCGCCTGCCAATTTGATTTTCCATATCTTCGTTCAGTAGGTTGTTTTGGGTGGGTTATTCCGCGATGACGGGCGCACTTGTGCCCGTAAGTGCTTCTCTTGGTCAATACCTTTTTGAGGAAATTTTAAACTTTTTTTTAATCCTCGTTTATGGCGGCCATCCTATAAGCCGTTTTATCTTACGCTAAGGATCGTCCCCCACTTCAAGGCCAACAGTTTTATAGGGGGTAAGACTGCACTTACAAAATACGCCATCCATCACTTACGAGGGCATGAAATCGGCCCGACATTGACTTTCCTGGAAAGGCTCACATGAGTATCTTTACCCATGTCCGTAACCGGCACAACGCTCTCCCCTACCACCTCGACTCTCTGACCGGTTGACCTGCCCATAAGCCGCAAGCGTTCGACGAGAGAGTCAAAAAAAACACCGCTGGCCCGGATAAACATCCGCGCCCTGTTTGACCGCTAATGAACGTCTTCCTACCGCAATTCGCCGTGCACGGACAACCAGTGAATGAATCGTTCAAGACGATCGGACTTGTCGCGAGTGGGCTTCCTTATTAAAAATGGGACAGACCATGTCTGCCACCCCTCACGCCCCCCGAAAGTCCTCGCTGGCAAGCGAGCTTTTTTTTCCAAAAACTGGGACAGTTCCGTTGTTTTTGTGGGCTCTTTTCCTTGCGGTCCCGTTTTGGCCGCATCGAGGCGATTGGATTTTGGTGAGCGATACGGTTTGGAAACCCACCAGCCACTTAATCGTCCCCGGTCTTGCTTTGAGCGTCGGCCTGTTCATGACCTTCCGTCGCAAAAGTCCCCTTCGCGCGGAATCGAGCATGACTGGATCAATGCTCGGAGGAGCGGCTTTGGCAGGCTGCTTCCTGATGCTCCTTTCGTGGTATCGGATGGGCGAGATTGTCCAACAACAAGGGCCATTCCGTTTTGTTTATAGCATGTTTCCGGTGTTGCTGCTGATTTCGGCAACGGCGGAGGTGTGGTTCCGCAGCCTGTGGGCCGACCAGGGCCGCACATCGTCACTCATGGGACTTCTAGCCAACAGCCTGCTTTTCGGCTGGTGGTTTACAGCCGTCCTGGGGAGCCTTCGAGGTCTGCCTGTGAGCACCGATCATGGAATGCAAGAGGTCGTCATGGAGGCGCTTCTGGGTATATTGCTCAACGTCATGCGGAGCCGCGGAGCATCTCTCGGTGTGCTAACGATAGTTAGCGGATTCGCCAATTACGTTCACTTTACACTCACAACCGCCGACTACAACCCTCGCTTCTCCTTCGTCACGGGTCTGCTTGTCTTTGGCCCGGGTTACCTCCTGCTTCTCGTGCTACTGCTTTTTCTGCCCATCGGTCGCCAGGTTGCGCGCGGGAGTTGTTTGGTCCTTGGGCTCTTGTTTCTCTCTATGGGAGCAGCCGCCTTAGCGCCGACCGCGATCGCCGAAAAGACAAAGAGACCGCTCAACCCGAATGCTTCCGCGACGCAACGATGGCAGGAAGATTTGGACTGTCTGGCGAGGGAATATCCACGTCGGCAGCTTGATTTTTCGCGGCTCATTTCTCCGGCAGACTTCGGGCGGGAAATCGGTGAACTCCGAGCCAGCGCGGGAAACCGGTCGGATGCTGAAATGGTGGTTCGCCTCACCCGGCTGATCGCCCGGCTCGGGGTCAGCCACTCCTCAACAGACTGGGTCGACCATCCCCATCTCTCCTATTTCCCGATCCAAATGTATTGGTGCGCGGATGCTCCTGTCATCATCAACGTGGAAAGCCCGGAACTGAAGGAACTGGTCGGCGCTCGAGTCCTGAGTATTGGCTCACATCGTCCGGCGGAGGTTCAGGCCGCCCTCGCCCCCTATATTGCGCACGACGGGGAAAACTGGGTTCCTTTTCAACTCGGCTTATTTGGCATGTGGGCCGACCTCTTGCGTTTCGAAAAATTGACTAACCCGGACGGAAGCCTGTCACTTTCGCTGATCAAAAAAGACGGCAAACCATTCGAGGCGGTAATTCACCCCACGGACAAAACGCAGCGAGCGATCGGGGTCCAATATCCAAATCTCGCTTCACGCCCCCCGGCAAAAGGCTACTGGGCGGTCTTCAAAGACGCCGAGCCCAGGACCGCCTACCTTCGTTACACCTACTGCGCCGATGTCCCCGGTAATCCATTTGGAACATTTGAAAACTTTGCCGCGAGAACATTGGCGCGGATCGATGTGAAACAAATCGAGCGGATCATTATCGACCTGCGCTTCAACCTCGGCGGCGATCCCCATGTGATCGATCCGCTGATTCGCGGAATCCAGGCGCGACCGGCGCTCATGACCGAAGGGCATACTTATGTTTTGATCGGTCGAGGGACCTTCTCGGCGGCGGTCTTCAGTGCCGCTGAACTGAAGGAAAAGGCAAATGCGGTTTTAGTCGGCGAACCGACGGCGGGATGCCTGACTACTTATGGCGAGAGTCGATGGTTAGTTCTCCCGAACTCAGGCCTCCGGATTGGTTATTGCATTCGTCGCTATTCGCTCGGCCGCGGAGACATGTCGCCCCTCGGGCCGGACCGATTCATTCGCGTGCCCACCGTCGATGAGCTACTGGCCGGAACCGATCCGGCGTTTCAATTCGCCGATCGCGGTGGCAGCGTGGCGCCGTAGCCCCACGATCACTTCCAGGCGTGGACAATGAGCGAAGGTTCTCTTTGATAGACTTCAACCCGGGTAAAGCCAGCTTCGCGACAAAAGGCTTCCAGCAGCTTCGCATCGTAGCTGGCGTAGTGAATATTCCATTGATCGTTGCCGGCGGAAAAGACCTTGAAGTTCAGCCAGAGCGCCTTGCTCGGAACGCCATCGATCGATACCATTTTCTGTTCGTCCGGATGTAGATTGACAAAATCCTCCTGCCATTCGCCGGAGCAATACATCTTCACGTTTCGTTCGAGGTTCGGCGTATCGATATGGCAAAATCCTCCGGGCCTGAGGACACGATACCATTCCTTCAGAGCTTTCCGTGCTGCCGCCATCGGCACGTGCTCGATGACATGCGTGGACCTTACTTCATCGAAGGTGTTATCCTCGCACGGGATTTTGTCCATGGGCGCTCGATACTGCACATCCGGAGCCTTGGGATCGATGTCGAGATGTTCGTATCCCGTCTGCGGTCGCGCTCCGGAACCGATCTCGAGCCGGCGAGCCGCGGGTCGCGATTCTTGCACCCTTGGCTTCAAGAAAAAGGGCCCGATCGGCCCCCGATGAACGTTTTCAACCGCCAGATGCGGAAACGCCCGTCCAGCTATCTCGACAAAATAGTCGAACCCACGCGGGTGATGATATTCACCCACCGCCCGTCTGACCATGGCCAGGCTGGCCGGCGAGGCGTTCTGCATCACATTGAATTCGGATCCCTCGCAATCCAACTTGAGGAGGTCGATGGACTGCAGGTCATGCTCGGCGATCAATTGTTCCAGCGTCATCGTGGGCACTTGCTCCGCGACGATCGAATACGGGAACGCCAAACCTTGGGCGGACGCCTGCTTTCTCAGAAAATTTTCCTTCGTCGAAAGAAATCCGCCTCCGGTCGCCCCTTCACCGTCGGTAAGGACCATTCTTTCTCCGCCATAAAAAGCCGCGCAGTTATAGGCCACGGCAAACGGTGCATTCTGGCAAAGCAGTTCGTAGGAACGCTCGTTGGGTTCGAGGCAGTAAACTTTTGCCTCAGGCCAATGTAGATGCGCGAGGACAGCAAACGTGCCAATGTGCGCTCCAATATCGACGATCGTTTTCGGCTCAAAGCCACTTTTTTTCAATTTGGCCAGCTTATAACAATCGCCCGTAACCACTTCCTCGATCACGGCGGTATCGCCGAACTTTTCCGTGCGGATGTGAAACGGTATTGGGACCGTGCCCGGTATCATAGTAGAAGGCCTTTCTCTCATACGGTAAGTGACAGGTTGCGAACGATCTTGGCTCTGCCACCGGAAACCGCCCTCCTGACGGCTTCCATCACCCGATCCGGAGTAATCGTGCCCAAGGCCGAACAGATCTCATCGCAGACCAAATGATAGCCTTTTTCAAGCAGCCACCGGCATTCAACACAATCGGTCTGCGGCGTGACCCCGACGATATCTGTGCAATCCCACAAAAACGCCGCACCCAGTTGAGCGTGAATCGCAACTGTCGGAATTTGGAGCAGCCCACCGATGTGCGTCATCCCGCTATCATTGGCAATGATGACCGAGGCGCCGAGAACCGCGTCGATCACCCACTCCGGGCTGTGGTCGATGGCCCAGAACGCTCCGACGTTTTCACAGACTTCCGCGATTTTTTTCGCCTCCCGTTTTGTGCCAATCGCGACAACTTCGAAATCATCCGCTCGAAGCGATAGGATCAATCTCTTCCAATGTTCCACCGGCCAGTTCCGATTCCGCGCGCTTCCGCACGGGGCGAGGATCGCGTAGCGATCGAAATCGAAGCGGCGCCGCCCGATCGTTCGATCGATACCCGAAGGCCGTTTCGGCCGGAGGAGTGGGTGAATATTGCTCGCATACCACCGCGCACGGCTCGCTCCGTAACGGATCTGCTGGTTGTAATTCCGATTAACATCCACCACCGCGCCGGACCGGATGGCCGTCTCCCAATCCCCCGGCACCTCGGCATCGATCGTGACCCCCGGATGGGATGCACGTGAAACCCAACCGGGATGGCGCGTGTGAAAAATCACCTGAAGCCCGGTGTCCGCCGCTGCCGTCACGGCATATAGCGTCATCACTTGATCACCAATGCCCAAACCGCTGTTGACCACATGCAGAGGCGATCCGAATCGTTCACGGAGATCGCGGGCAATGATGTCAGAATCGTCCGCGGAGGCGCCCTCCTTTGGGAGTCTCACCGAACCAGGGTAAAGTCGCTCCACGGTCCGCAAAGTAATCTCCCGCACCTCATCGCGAAAGCGATACTTCCCCGTCCACTCCCCCTTCGCGACCGGTCGCAGCGTCCACTCCGCCCCCCCGCTTTTCGGATCGCCGAAGATTCGCAGCGGATCATCCGCCTCCGTCAGATTCCAAAATTGCAGACGGCGATCGGAGGTTTCTCCCAGATGACCATTCCGCTTGAAGCTGAACTCTCGAAACTTTCGGCCCCAGAACGTCTCGTGACTCATCCCATCCGGCAGCTTCGAACGGTTCGAGGCTGGCGCTTGTGCCTCCGGCACCTCCGCGGCTTTTGGAGTCGTTGCCTTGAGGGGGCGAAATGGGCTGGCAGAACCAAGTTCCTCCACCACCCAGACCGAGCCGATCAATTCCTCCCGCAGAGTCACATAACGCGCAGGGAGCGGACCTTCAGAGCCGACGCAGTCTCCGTCCAGGCGCCCGTCCCATTCCGCTTTCAATTCCTGAAGATGGGTTCGGCATTCGGAATCGAATACCGCCCCGGAAATTCGGGGGTTTTCGCAGTGAATATGCCACTTATACCATCCTCTCCGCTGAAAAATGCGCTCCCTATCAAAGTCGTGCTGACACACCATTCCGTGGCCAGGGTGTGTGCCCAGAAACTCCGGACCGATATTTACCTTGGCGGCGTCTTTTTCAAGCCAATGCCAGACGAAGACCATCCCGTGTTCCAGGCGTTTGAACGGCTCGTCTAATCCGGGGTGCCACCCGAGCCAGTTCGCAAGTTGAAGTTCTTCCCAGACGGCCCTTTTATTCACAAGGAAATTGGCACCATCGAAACTCCGTTTGCACGGTCGCGTCTCTACTTTCCAAATCGGATGCGCCTGATCCATCATGGTGGGGCCGGGCCAGAAGATCGCCCCCGTCTCCGCATACCGTTTATTTCCAAAGAGAAGCTCGGGGTCCCGGAGAACGAGATTATCTGCCTGAAGGAGCAGCACCTCTTCAAATGAAGAGTCGAACAGACAGCGTGCTTTCAGGCTAATCCCTTCCAAGGCCCGGGCTTCCATGCAGGGCACGTCGATCCGTGCGAGCAAGGCCCCGATTGCCTTCCGCAGCGGCACGGTTGGCGAGTGCCAGATTTCCACGGGGAGTGTGCTGTTCAGTTGTTTGAAGGCACGCACCGCCACCCAGGCACTGGGAATCTCGTCCCTCTTTTCCACGGTGATGATTATCCCCCGGCCGCGACAGTGGGACAACGCGGACCCGGCTTCCGCCAGCACCTGGCGAAACACACCGGCATCGAGTTGCTGAGAACCAAATGCCGAGCGGATGCTCTCAAGCAGATCAGCGGGGCTTCTCACATCAAAACTGGGTTAGGGATCACGTTGGATAACACTTGCAAAAGCCATCCGATTTCGGGGGCAGAGGGTCCGTAGCGGGAAGGAATCCTGCATGGGACCCGGTAACTTCACGTTCCGGTGGAGCGGGTCCCACCCTCTGATTTGTAACACAGGCGGCTATTTGGCCTTGACCGGCATTGGTTTGGCGGCTTTGGGCGCTTTGGGCACGGGGGGATGTTGGAGTTGCTGGATAAGATTGGCGCGCATCGTTGGATCCGGAACCTGGTTCGCCCAATAGAGCGCCTTACCCGGGTCCTTGGCGGCAAGGAGTCCTGCGTAAGTAGCCGCCGCCGCTCCAAACGCGCCGGTTTGCTGGTTGGCGTTCAGCCAGCCTTCGAGCTGTTGTGGGTTCTGTTTGGCCCATTCCCCTACGACCCTTCCCAGACCGATGATTTTATTCTGGGCATTAGGAGGAATATTGGTGACGAAATCCATCGCTGCCGCCGGGTTCTGTTTCGCGTATCGATTCGCGGCATCGTCGATGACGCCAAAGTTGCGGGCAAGGTTCGGATCCTTGGAAGTGCCTCCGACCCACTGGGTCGCCGTCTTCGTATCGACCTGCAGCAACATTTTGTAGCCATCCTGGATGGCTTGCTTGCGAACTTCGGCAAACTTGGGGTCGGCAGAAATATATTGATCAAACCACGCCTCCATTCCCGCCGCGTAGCGCGTTTTAAAGGCGTGCTCCTGCAATTGGCCAAGAGCCTGTTTCATAAGTGGGTCATCCGGCTCCATGGACGAAAGCGTCAGACGCGTAGCTGCATCCAGATCCTTGCGAGCATAGCCGTCCAGGAACCCTAGATAGGCCGGAGCAAAGCGTGGACTCGATCCATTCTGGCTGAGCCACTGCCGGGCAGCATCGAGGTTGGTCTCGCCCCAGCCTTGGAAAAGCCGTTCATAGGCTTTGCTATCTCCAGCTGCGGCCCTGCTCTCAGCAAACTCTAGTGCGCTTTGGGGATCGATCATTCCCCAGCGACGCCAGAAAGCCGACCACTCGAACGAGAACGCCTGTCCTTCCTTTTTAAGGCGGCCAAACAGGTCCTGGACCGCGCGCGCATCCTCCGGACGCATCTTTTCGATCAACTCCAGAAACTTCTTGCGTCTGACATCTTCGGACGTTTCCCGCAGGCACTCGTATAATTCCGATAGATATCCGGAGGCCTCCAACGGCACACCTTTCTTGGACGAAACCGACGGCTTGGAAGTGCCCCCCCCCTTCCCTGTGTCGCTAGTCTTTTCCTCCACCCCCACGGATCTGGAAGCCCCCATCCCCGAGTCGGCGCCAGATACCGGTTTCCGGGGCCGACCGGAGTTAGCACCTTCCGGCATACTAAGAACCTTACCCAGCCAAACCACGCAGCCCGCGCAAACCACACCCATGGCGGTCAACATTGTGCGGCGAGTCAGTCCGTTATGGGGGGGGAACATCTTTTTCATCGAGAGCGACAGTGGGTGGCGCGAGAAATCAAAACCGCAGCACTCGCACAAGAAAAAAAATGCAACCCCATCAAATACTCCGTTCCCGAGTCACCGCGGAAGGTGATGCAATACCTCGATAGAGCGGCAAAACCATTCGTTCGAGCAGACGGATTTTCCGTGAATCCAAGGCTGGCCACTCACGGCTATTTTTCATAATATGCTTTTCGTCCCACGTATTTCGCCCGTGATAGAGTCGCACATAAAGTTCAGGACAACCTCTTACAACAACGGCCCGTGCAAATAATCGGTAAAATACTGTATCCTCCGATTTGGCAGTCCGAGGATATCGATGAGCTACCGAACGGTGATGGAGAATCGTCCCTTCGATGCCGGCTTTGTCGGTCCAGACAAAGCCAGTTCCGCTTACCAATGAAAAACGCACCTGACTTCCGAGGACGCAGGCTCCGTTGCGCTTGGAAAACTTCATCTGAGCGGCAATTCTCTCTGGGTGGTGCCAGTCGTCGTCGTCCCATTGAATCACCCAGTCACCCTCGGACTCCTCGATTCCCATATTGCGTAATTCCCCCAATTTTTTAGCGCCTTGATCGAGGCAGATCTCCCGCACGCACGGCTCCGGCCGGCGTAGCGGCTCACCGGTATTGATAATCACCAATTCTTTTCGGGGATAAGTTTGTCCGAGAAACGTAGTCACCGCGATCCCGGCCAGCACACGCCGCTCCGGATCCCTCCCGGTAATCATCACGGCCGTCACCAGATCCGGCAACGTATTGTTCGCCGATTGCCCCTGAGGCGAAGGGAAATTTTTCGTAGCGACCTCGGCATCCGGTTCGGTGGACATGGTTGAACTTCGCACCCGCTGCTTCGCGCTGTTTCCTATTTATCCTCGGTTCGCGACCGGCTGCGGCGCGCTGGCGGGGCGCTCGGAAGTAAGCAACTTTTTCAACGAGCGAGACCCGGGAAAAGCCTCGGAGAGCGACCGCATGTTGCGATAGAGCCCATCGAGATAGCGAGCCACCGGCTCATCGAGCCACGCCATCCATTGGCCCACGCCCGTCGAACCGACGAAGCCGGGGCTCGTCGCGGCCTTCATTTTTCCATAGGATCTTTGCTCCAAGGCAGAATCGATCGCCGCGGAGAGGCCTGGACGCGAATAGCCGGCGCGGTTCGCCCACGCCAGAAACTGGTCGTGGGGGTTGTGCAGGAGCATCTCGTAGTAAAAGGTGTGATCGAACTCACCTCGCTCGTAGACGACGATTTCTTCCAGCCAACGGGGCACCGCTTCGCACTCCCGGAGGAAAGCATTGACGAAAGCGGGGGTATCCAGACCATCCAGCCGCTCGATGGCAGCGGCTTCGTCCGGAAGGTTTTTGAGATTCTCCGCCCTCCGCACATTCCGGCAATAAAGGGCACGGGAGATAAGGCTGTCTTTGAAATTCCTTAGGACGCGCACGACATGCAGTTCCGGGTGGAGGTCCGGCACATCGACATCGATCAACGCATGCGATTTGAGAACGGTCACCGGCGCCTCATTCGCAATCTTCAGAGCCTCAGGCACCGTGGATACAAAGTCGCGGCGCGCAGGCTCCACCAGGCACACCAAAATTTCATGCACCCAGGTCGACCCAGTCCTCATGGGAGAGGTGACGAGTATCTTCATTAGAAATCAGCGACGGACGGGAAACGCCGCGATCCGCGGCTTTCCGAGTCAATGGATCGGGAGACACCTCCTCCCTTCGGACTCACCGGGTCGAGGTGTGGGGTTAAGTGTTCATTTTCCGCAACAACAACGGGGGCGGGATTACAACACATGATTGGCGTGGGGACGAGAGGCGATACAAAATCGCTACGGCAGTCAAACTTAATCGGAAAGCGTTCCCAAAATGTTAGAAATGGCAGGCGGCGGGCTGACTCGAACGCATTCGCAGAGCGAAAGTCCTCGACTTCCACGATCTGAATCCGCCACGTTGAGCTCCTATCTCGTCAACATGCCGCTGGCCAAAATCCCGTTCCACGATGGAAGGAATCTAATAACCTGGCGCCAGCCTGGGTGCACCCGCACCTTTCGCGCCCTCCTTACCTGGCACGACGAAGTTATCCGAAGCCCCCGAGCCTTTTCATCGAAGCTCCCATCGGCCCACGCGAAATGATAGGCCTCAAAAAACGACCAGCAGTCTTTGTCGGTGCAGGCCTCGGCGACGTCGCGAGGCGATTTTACCAGACGAACACCTACCAGCTTCTCGACACGTTCGCCGAACCGGCGTGGGTCCTGTGTTTTTCCCATAATCCCTCCGCACTCGATTTCTTTCGCTTTCATCCCAATGCCCACCGGCTGCTGCTCATCGATGCAGGGAACACCTACATGGCTCTGCTGCGCGACCGGTCGATCGATCGATCGGAACTTAACCAACGCGTCTTCGACGTCTGCGGTTTCGCGCAGGAAGATTTCGTGGCACGCAGCCGTGCACCGGAGCCGATCGGCTTTTTCCACGCGCCAGATACGCTTCGCGATGTGGCTGGGCATATCGTCCTTCACCCTTTCGGCCGCGGCTGGGGCAACTGGCCGGAGCCTGTCTGCAACGTGGTGCGATCTGCCCTGCGGGAAGTGGCGCCGACGTCGCGCGTGTTCGTGCTCTGCGCTACCCACATCACGACGGACGGACGTCGTCGGATCGAGACGTTTGCCTGCGACCTGCCGAATGTGACGGTGCTGGAAAATCTGTCCGCGCCGGCGGCTTTTTCGCTCGTCGCCAGCGCTGCGCGATTCATCGGCTCCATGTCGGCTTTGGCCCAGGTCGCGGCCTTCGAGAACGTGCCGTCGCTCGTCCTCCACCCGGCTCGCTGCACGGATTTCCAGCCACCTTACAGCCCCTACTCGAAAACGATCTGGAATGCGAACGGGCTTGGGATTGCTTACGATCTGGTTGCGCCCGCGACTCTTCGGGAGGCGCTCGGCGAATTTCTGGCGAGTAACGAGAAGCGGCCAGTCCTGAGGGAGATGTTTGCCGGGCGTTTCACGGCGCCCGCTTTTCCATAACCGAGATCAACCACTCCAAAAAACGGCCTCATGGAACAACCACAAAAATCGCACCCGGGAGGCGTCCGGCTGCAACGGCGGGGTGAGACGATCCGTTTTGAATCCCGTATCCGGTTTCTTCACCTTGGACCGTCACGTCCGGTCGACTCGACCACTCGATCTGAGCCGCCGTTGGGTCACCGAACAATCCCCTCAGACCGGGGCGGCCACACGCACCAAAACCATTTTGCCCCGATAAATACAGGGGTTCCAAGATGGTCGGGCCGGCGAGATTCGAACTCGCGACCTCTTGAACCCCATTCAAGCGTTCTACCAAGCTGAACTACGGCCCGACATCGGAGGGCGGGCAAAGTAGTCGGACCCGCTGGTTGGGAAAGCGGAATTTTAAACGAATTGATTTTCACTCTGGCGCGGGCTTCGCATGTTGCCGTCATGAACATCGAAAAAGTCGCCGTCATCGGCGCCAGTGGCTACTCCGGGGAGGAACTCGTGCGGCTGCTCTCGCGGCATCCGCAGGTGGATCTGGTCGCGCTCACGTCGCGGCAGGTCGCCGGGCAGCCGCTGTCGGCCGTGTATCCGAAATTTGCGGGAACTCGCTACGCCGACCTGAAATTCGTGGAGTCCACCGTCGAGGCCATCGCCGCCAGTGGTGCGCGCACGGTATTCCTTGCGCTGCCGCACGGCGTGGCGACCGAATTTGCGCGTCCCCTCGTCGCAGGCGGATTTCGTGTGCTCGATCTCAGTGCGGATTTCCGGATCAAGGACCCGGCGATTTACGAAGAGTTCTACGGTGAGAAACATCACGCACCCGAACTCGCCGCGCAGAGCGTGTATGGCCTGCCGGAAGTTTATCGCAGCAAAATCCGCGACGCCCAGCTCGTGGCCTGCCCGGGCTGCTATCCCACCAGCATCCTCATCCCGCTCATTCCCCTGCTCCAGCGCGGTCTCGTGAAGCCCGACACCATCGTGGTGAGCAGCCTCAGCGGCGTCAGCGGCGCCGGGCGCAATGCGAAAGTCGACTACCTCTTCGTCGAGTGCAACGAAAGCGTGCGCGCCTACAGCGTGCCGAAGCATCGTCACCTTTCGGAGGTCGAGCAGGAGTTGTCCGCCGCCGCCGGTAGCAAGGTCACGATCAATTTCACACCGCATCTTATCCCGGTAAATCGTGGCATTCACACCACCATCTACTGCTCGCCCGCCGACGGCATCGAGCCGTGGCACGTCGAGAATGCGTATCGCGAAACCTACGGCAGCGAGCCGTTCGTGCGCGTGCTCGCCGGTGGCGCGTTGCCCGACACGAAGAATGTCACCTCCACGAACTTCATCGACCTCGCGTGGCGGCACGACCCGCGCACGGGCCGCCTCGTGCTGCTCAGCGCCGAGGACAATCTCGTGAAAGGCGCCTCCGGCCAGGCTATCCAGTGCCTGAATGTGATGTGCGGCTGGCCCGAAACCACCGGTCTGCTCTAGCGAGGGCCTCTCTTCGTAATGCTGCGGAGAGAGAACGTTACACCGCCGCCACAAATTTTTTCGCGAAAGACACTCGCCGCCCGGCACGGAATTCGTTCTGCTTTTTGGTCCAACCAATGTCCTACTCAGAAATTTCAGGCGGCGTCACCGCCCCGCAAGGTTTCCTCGCCGGCAGTGCCTATTGCGGCATCAAGGCCAGCAATGCCGACCGCCCGGACATCGCGCTCATTTATAGCACCAGCGCGTGTGCTGCCGCGGGCACCTTCACGACGAACCGCGTCAAGGCCGCGCCCGTGCGCGTGTCGATGATGCACATTCGCTCGCCCGACGTCCGCGCCATCGTGGCAAACGCGGGCAATGCAAACGCGTGCACGGGTGTGAAGGGCATCGAGAACGCGAAGCGCATGGCCAGCAGCGCCGCCGACGCGCTCGACCTGCGCGATCGCCAGGTGCTCGTCTGCTCCACGGGCCGCATCGGCGTGCAGCTTCCCATCGACAAGATGCGGGCCACCATCGCGACCCTGCCCACCGCGTGCTCCGACAAAGGCAGCCTCGCCGCAGCGAGCGCCATCATGACCAGCGACACCAAGCCGAAGGAGATCGCTGTGGAAGTCGATCTCGACGGCACGACCGCCCGCATCGGCGGCATCGCCAAGGGAGCGGGCATGATCGATCCGAACATGGCGACGATGCTCTGCTTCATCACCACCGATGCGGCGATCGACAAAAAGCTGCTCCAGCGCGCGCTCAGCGTCTCGGTCGAGCAGAGCTTCAACCGCATCACAATCGATGGCGACATGAGCACCAACGACACCGTGCTCATGCTCGCGAACGGCCGCGCGGAAAACAAGCCGCTGCGCTACAGCACGGCTGCCTTCAAGGCATTTCAGCGCGCGCTCGACCACGTCACCAAGAACCTCGCCCGGATGATCGTCGAGGACGGCGAAGGCGTGACCAAATTCGTGGAGGTGCACGTCAACGGCGCCGCCACCTTGAGCGATGCACGCCGCGCCGCCGAAGCCGTCGCCAATTCCAATCTCGTCAAATGCGCCTGGTTCGGCGGCGATCCGAACTGGGGCCGCATCATGGACTCCGTCGGCTACAGCGGGGCGAAGATGCGCGAAGAACTCGTCGATATTTTTTACGATGGGCTGCTCGCGGTGAAAGGCGGTGTCGCCAGCAAAACTCCATTCGACAAGCTGAAGGAAATCGTCGGCCGTCAGCGCTTCTCCATCTGCATCGATCTTCACATGGGCTCAGCCGACTATGTCGTGTTCACCACCGACCTCAGCGTCGATTACGTGACACTCAACATGGGTGAATAAACCCGCCACTCTCCGCCCTGATGGCGGAGCAGGCAGGCGCCACAGACGAACCATCCACTTTTCCCGGTCATGAAACCTCACACCCCGGCGCAGCGCGCCGAAGTCCTCATCGAGGCGCTTCCCTTCATCCAGAAATTCCGCGGCCACCTCTTCGTCATCAAATACGGCGGCTCCGCCATGGAAGACGATCAGGTCGTCGAGCGCTTCCTCCGCGACGTCGTCTTCCTCGAAGCGGTCGGCATCAATCCCGTCCTCATCCACGGCGGCGGCAAGGCCATCACTTCCCGCATGCGCGAAGCCGGCCTCAAGCCGCGTTTCGTCAACGGCTTGCGCGTCACCGATGAAGCCTCCATCGAAATCGTCGAGGACGTCCTCGATCATCACATCAATCCCGGCATCGCCCAGACCATCAAAGGCTTCGGGGGCCGGGCCGTCGGCATCCACGGCAAGACCGTCCTCGTCGGCAAAAAACTCCCGCCACAGACCGAGGGGAAAGAAACCGTCGATCTCGGTTACGTCGGCGAAGTCATCGACGTGAACCTCGCCCCGATCCAGAGCGCCGTCGGCCAGGAAATCGTCCCCGTCATTTCCCCCCTCGCCCGCGATCGCGAAGGCCGCGTGCTCAACATCAATGCCGACATCGCCGCCGGCACCCTCGCCGGCCGGCTCAAAGCCGAGAAGTTCATCTACCTCTCCGACGTCCCCGGCATCATGCGCGACCCTACCCAGCGCGATTCCCTCATCCCGAGCGTGAGCCGCAGCGAGATCGAGCAACTCCGCGAGGACGAAATCATCAGCGGCGGCATGATCCCCAAAGTCGAAAGCGCCCTGCACGCCCTCTCCGAAGGCGTGAAGAAAGTCCACTTCATTGACGGCCGCACCCCGCACTCCCTTCTGCTGGAAATCTTCACCAACGCCGGTGTCGGCACGGAGATCGTTCCGTAACGCGGGCCTTGTCGCCCCTTTCTAAAAGGAAAAGCAGTCGGACGGTCGAGGCCCTTGATTTTCAAGGCGCCTGGCGTATCCTTTCGCGTCATCGGCTTATGGATCGTCATAGCAAAGCGCAGAGGGGGAAAAGCAGGCTGATTTTCGGTTCCACATCGGGACCTCAGCACCTTCGGCCCCGCCGGGTGCAATCGCGACCAATCAAGGTAAATCAAACCAATTCAAGACTGCCGCTGGGTGCCTCGGAATCCGCGCCGTGCCTGACTCTGCCAACAGAAGGAATCCAAGTTAATCCAACCAAATCCAACCTGCTGAATTTCGGGATTCCTGACCTGCGAGCCACTCCCCGAGCATGAGCACAGAAATGTGGGTCAGCCTGTCGCGGTGGTTGATTGCAGACTGAATGGGTATTCCGACCGACTCCCCATATCGCTGGCTCCTCCTGGCGGGCATCGCCGTGAGCCTCTTCGTCTGGTCGCGGCTGGCGCGGCGGGAGCCGGGACTGGTCGCGGTTTACTTCGGCGGATTGCTGGGGGCGTTCACGGGGGCAAAGCTCGTTTATCTCGCGGCGGAAGGCTGGATGTTCTGGGACTCACCGCAGCGCTGGCTCATCTGGGCCACCGGGAAGACGATTCTCGGGGCGTTGCTCGGTGGGTATGCAGGGGTGGAAATCGCCAAGACACTGGCGGGTTACGAAAAGCCGACCGGAGACCTGTGGGCGATCGTGGCGCCGGTCGGGATCATCCTCGGGCGGGTCGGGTGCCTGCTGCACGGGTGCTGTCTCGGTCGGGAATGTGAGCCGGCTTGGTGGACGCTGGCCGACGCTCAAGGCGTGGCTCGCTGGCCTGCCGTGCCAGCCGAGATCGGGTTCAATCTGCTCGCGCTGGCGATCTTTTTCACCCTGCGCCGGATGGGCCGGTTTCCGGGCCAGCACTTCCACCTCTACCTGATCGGGTATGGCTTGTTCCGCTTCACCCATGAATGGCTTCGCGACACCCCGCGTATCTCTCACGGATTCAGCGGTTACCAGATCGCAGCCCTGGCCTGTGCCGGGCTTGGCGCCTGGGGTTTTACGCGGCGTCAGAGGATTGCTGCCGCACGTGGCACTTGAACTGCACATCCGGGAGGAGCATTTTCACCATAGTTCATGCTAAAATCTATCGTCCTCGCCGCGACCTTTGCGGCGCTTAGCGCCGGCCTCCGGGCCGACGACCCCCAGGACGTATCCCACGCGCTCGAAAAAATTCGCGACGCGCATGAAGTTCCCGCTCTCGCCGCGGCCGCCGTAGACGAGGGCAAAATCGTCGCCATGGGCGTGAGTGGATTTCGCAAACAGGGCGGCGAAGAACACGCCACGCTCCAAGACTGCTGGCACCTCGGCTCCTGCACCAAATCGATGACCGCATCCGTCGCGGCCATGCTGGTAGAGGAAGGCAAACTGCGCTGGGATTCCACCGTAGGCGAAGTCCTCGGTCAGGATTGTTTCGACATGAACGAGGAGTGGAAGGGCGTGACGATGGAACAACTCCTCGTGCACCGGGGCGGCGCGCCGCACGACGCGCCGGCGGACATCTGGACAGTCGCGTGCGGCCGCCTCGGCACGCCGTCGGAACAACGCCTCGCCTTCATCCAAGGCCTGCTGGTCAAGCCACCCGATCACAAGCCGGGCTCGCGCTGGGTCTATTCCGATAGCGGCTACGCCATCGTCGGAACGATGATGGAACGAGTAACCGGCGAACCTTGGGAAAAGCTGATGCACGAACGGCTATTCGAGCCCTTGGGGTTAACCTCGGCCGGATTCGGCGAACCCGGGAAAGCCGGCCTGGTCGATCAACCGTGGGGCCATCGTGGCTACGAAGCGCCTTACCGACCCATCTCCCCCGGCGAAGCCGACGCGGACAATCCACCCGCCATCGGACCAGCCGCGACCGTGCACATGAGTCTCGCGGATTTCGCGCGCTACACCATGTGGCATCTGGCTGGCGCGCGGGGCGATGGCTGGCTGCTGACGCCGGAGAGCTTCGAGAAGCTGCACACACCCGCCGAGGGCCAGGAATACGCCATGGGCTGGGCCGTGACGAAACGCAAATGGGCCGGCGGCACGGCCCTGATGCACAACGGCGAGAACGAAATGTTCTACGCCGTGATGTGGCTCGGCCCCGGCGAGAACACTTCGTTTGTGGCGGTGTGCAATGCGGACGGCGCGATGGCCGACGACGCGTGCAACGACGCGATCCGCATGCTCATCAACCGGTATTAGGAGTTGAGAGTTGAGGGTTGAGACTGCGCTTGTGCAGGTTCACGGTGCCATGGGAACAATTGCGAGCCACGCCTTCACCTTCGGCGCGCGCTCCGGAATATCCCCCGCCCTCGCCTCTAAACTTTCAACTCTCAACTTTCTTTCATGTCCGTCACCGCCCGTATCACTCCGATCTGGAAGAAGCAGAAACTTTTTGTCGGCGTGTTTCTCCTGCTCTTCGGCGGTTACTTCTACTGGGACGGCGCCGTCGGCTGGCCCAGGAGCAACGCACGGTTTCTCAAGCACCAGGAGTTTTCCAAAGCGGGTGACCTCGACGGCTGGAAGACCTACGCGAGTCAGCAAGGCTGGAGCGCCAAGCCTCCGGAGAAACTGCACACTCAGGGCGATATCAAAGGCCAGTTTCTCTTCGGCACCATGGCGACCGTCGGCGGAGTGATTGCGCTGCTCTATTGGCTCACGCAGATCGGACGCAGGATCGCGATCGACGACGAAGCGGTCACGTCTCCCACCGGCCGGCGCATTCCTTTCACGGCCATCACTGGGCTCGGCTTGAAGAAGTGGGAAACGAAGGGTCTCGCGATCGTTCGCTATGAAGTCAACGGGCGCGCGGGGCGGTTCGTGATCGACGACTACAAATACGATACCGAGGCGGCTCACACCGTGGTCGATGAACTCAAACGCCACCTCGAGGCCCGGGCTGCGGTCTAGGCAGCGCAAGTTTCCAATGTTTTTCTCCGTTCCGGATTCTGTGAGTCACTCTATGTTTCGATCCACTCTCCTCAGTCTCGCTCTTCTGCTTCCGGTGCTCCCCGTGCTTGGAGGTGACTCGTGGCCGCAATTCCGCGGCCCGCTGCAAAACGGCTATACCGACGCCAAAGGCTTGCCGATCGAATGGAGCGAGCAAAAAAATGTGAAGTGGAAGACGGAGATTCCCGGCGAAGGCTGGTCCAGCCCGCTCGTGGCGAATGGCCAGGTGTGGCTCACGACCGCACTGGACCAGGGCCATTCTCTCCACGCGCTGTGCCTCGATCTCGCCACCGGCAAAGTGCTGCACGACGTCGAAGTCTTCAAAATCGAAGTCCCGCCCGAGAAGCACAAGCGCAACAGCTACGCCTCGCCGACCGGCATTATCGACGGCGATCAGGTCTTCGTTCACTTCGGTCCCATGGGCACCGCTTGCCTCGACGCGAAGACCGGCTCGGTGCGCTGGGAGAATCGCGATCTGACGTGGGACACGCAGAATGGCCCCGGCGGTTCATTGGCGCTGTGGAAAGACAAGCTGATCGCCGCCTGCGACGGCCGGGACGCGCAGTTCGAGGCCGCTCTCGACAAGACGACCGGCAAGGTGCTGCGCAAGACGCCGCGAAACTCCCCTGAATTGCTCGATCTGAAGGAAGACATGCGGAAGGCCTACGGCACGCCGGTCCTGATGAAGATCGACGGCCGCGAGCAGGCTCTCACCACCGCCAGCAATCGGCTCTGGGCCAACGATCCCGAGACCGGCCGCGAACTCTGGCATGTGAAATATCCGCGCGGCTTTTCCAATGTCCCGCTGCCCATCACCGATGGGAAGACCATCGTCATCTCTACCGGCTTCATGAAGCCGCAACTCATGGGTATCAAAATCGGCGGCGCCAGCGGCGACGTCACCGGCACCCACGTCCTTTGGAGCCAGCTTAAAGGCGCGCCGGATCAGTGCTCCCCCATCATCGTCAAAGACCGCATCTTCGTGACCACGAGCGGCGGCATTCTTTCCTGCCTGAATCTCCAGACCGGCGAGGTGATCTGGCAGGAACGTATCGGCACCGATTTCGCCGCCTCCCCCATTCTTTCCGAAGGCCGTCTCTACTTCTTCGCCGCCGCCGGCCCCTGCACCATCATCGAACCCGGGGACACCTTTAAAAAAGTGGCCGACAACACTCTCGACGCCGGCTGCATGGCCTCCCCTGCTGTCGTCGGTAAAGCGCTGATCGTGCGCACGAAGACGCACCTTTATCGGATCGAGCAGTAGCTGTTGCTCGTCCATATGACACGAGGGCGCAGTGCGACAGATTGCCGTCGCATCCCACACGGCTACATAGTCGAGTTTTTCCCCACGTATGACTTCCGTTGAAACGCCATCCACTCCATGAAGCCTGCCGGAGCGGACTTCCTCGCCGGCGGCGGCGAGATGGGGCGACTCATTGGCGAATTTGATTGGGCGACGACCCCACTCGGACCACTCTCGGGTTGGCCCCAAAGCCTGCGCACCGCCGTGAGTCTCATGCTCGGCTCACAACACCCGATGTGGATCGGCTGGGGACCGGACATCTCCTTTCTCTACAACGACGCTTACGTTTCCGTGCTGAGCCTCGCCAAACATCCGTGGGCCTTGGGCCGCCCGACACGCGAGGTCTGGGCCGAGATCTGGGATTTGGTCAGCGCACTTTCCGAAAAGGTGTTTCAAAAGGGTGAGGCGTCCTTTGTCGAAGAAGCGCAGCTTTTCATGCGGCGCGGAGATTTCCTCGAGGAGACTTATTACTCCTTCTCCTATTCGCCGATCCGCGACGAGTCGGGCGCGGTGGGCGGCCTGTTCTGCCCCTCGGCGGAGATCACCGCGAAGGTGCTCGGCGCCCGCCGGCTCGCCACCCTTTCGGAACTTTCCGCCAAGGCACTGGTCGAGAAGACGGTTGAGGCCGCTTGTGCGTCGGCGTTCTCCACGCTGGAGAAAAATCCCGCCGACTTTCCCTTCGCCGTGCTCTTCCTGCCCGAGGAAAACGGTTCTGCCATGCCGGCGGCTCAAGCGGTTCGAATCGCCGATGCATCCTTCGCGGAAAGAGCCGTCGCCGAGGTTGCGCTGACCGGCCAGGCCCAGACCATCCGACTGCCCGAAAGCGCCGAGCGACCGCGGGGCCTTGCCGGACTGCTCGTTTCGGAAGCGCTGGTCATGCCGGTCACCTCGCGTGGCGACAGTCACCCGCTTGGGGTGCTCCTCGCCGGCATCAATCCGACTCGCCGTCTCGACGCAGATTACCGCACCTTTTTCGAACTGGTTTCCGGGCAGATCGCCACGGCGATGCAAAACGCACGAGCCGTCGAGGAAGAAAAGCGCCGCGCCGAAGCGCTCGCGGAACTGGATCGCGCCAAGACGACCTTCTTCTCGAACATCTCCCACGAACTGCGCACTCCGCTCACGCTCATGCTCGGTCCGATCGAGGACATGGTGCACAAGCCAGAAAACGAGGTGCTGCCCGAAAATCGCGCCTTGGCGGAACTAGCCCGGCGCAACGGCCAGCGTCTGCTCAAACTCGTCAACACGCTGCTCGATTTCTCGCGCATCGAAGCGGGGCGCACGCAGGCGCACTACGAGCCGGTCGATCTTTCGGCCTACACCACGGAACTGGCGGGAGTTTTCCGATCCGCCATCGAAAAAGCAGGCGTCGCCTTCACCGTCACCTGCCCCCCCTTGCCCGAGCCGATTCATGTGGACCGGGAGATGTGGGAAAAGATCGTGCTCAATCTGCTGAGCAACGCGCTCAAGTTCACTTTCACCGGTGAGATCAAACTCGAACTTCGCTGGCTGGGCGACGGTGCAGAGCTCGTCGTCAGCGACACCGGCGTCGGCATTCCGCCCGAGCACCTGCCCCGAGTCTTCGAGCGATTTCATCGTGTTCCCGAAATACGCGGGCGCAGCCATGAGGGCACCGGCATCGGCCTCGCGCTGGTGCAGGAGCTGGCCCGGTTGCACGGCGGCGGTGCCCGCGTGGAAAGCAAACTTGGCCGGGGCACGCTGTTTTTCGTCACCATCGCGGCGGGAAGCTCGCATCTGCCCCAGACGCGCTCCGCTGAAGTTCGTCCCATCGCCTCGGCTGCGTCACGCACCGATGCCTTCCTCGACGAAGCTTCCGGCTGGATGCTCCATGCCGATGCCGGGCTCCCGCTTCTACCCGCCGTCTGTTCAAGAGACCGCATTCTCCTCGCCGACGACAATGCCGACATGCGGGCCTACGTCGGCAATCTGCTGCGTGCCGAAGGTTACGAAGTCACTGCCGTGTCCGACGGCGAAGCAGCACTCGCCGCCGCCCACGCGTCGCGTCCATCGCTCGTGCTGAGCGACGTCATGATGCCTCGTCTCGACGGGTTCGGATTACTCCAGGCATTGCGCTCCGACCCGGCACTGCGCACGCTCCCGATCATTCTTCTTTCTGCCCGGGCCGGAGAAGAGGCACGAGTCGAAGGCATCGAACGAGGCGCCGACGAATATCTGTCCAAGCCCTTTACCGCGCGGGAACTCCTCGCTCGGGTGCGTTCCCAACTGGACCTTATCCGGGTGCGTAGCGAGACCGACGACGCCCTGCGTGAAAGCGAAGAACGCTTCCGCACGATCGCCAACGAGGCGCCGATGTTCATCTTCATGGCCGATACCGAGGCCAGAGTGACTTACATCAATCGTGCCTTTCTCGATTTCCTCGGCTTGCGCGACATGAGCGAATTCACCGGTGCGGGATGGAAAACACTCCTCCATCCCGACGATCTCGATGCGACGTTCCGCGCCTACGAGACGGGCATGCGCGAGCAGT
The DNA here is from genome assembly GCA_044226525.1 of Chthoniobacteraceae bacterium. Taxonomy (GTDB): domain Bacteria; phylum Verrucomicrobiota; class Verrucomicrobiia; order Chthoniobacterales; family Chthoniobacteraceae; genus VFJQ01. The sequence goes on from JBGAGV010000025.1 coordinate 34,273, forward strand.
GCCCTTATTCGGTGGAATGTCGTTACCGGGAAGCTGTCAGCGGCGAATACCGTTGGGTGCTTTTCAAGGGAACGCCGCAGTTCATCGGGGGCCAGTTCAGCGGGGTCATGGGCACCGGCGTGCTGATCCACGATCGTCGTATCATTGAGGAAAACCTCCGCCTCGCCAAGGAGCAGGCTGAGTCAGCCTCGCGCGCGAAGGACGATTTCCTCGCGCAGCTTTCGCACGAACTGCGCACTCCCCTCACGCCGGTCTTGATGACCGCAGCGGCCCTGCGAGAAGACGAACGCCTCACCGACGACGTGCGCGAACAGCTCGCCATGATCGAGCGCAACGTCGCGCTCGAGGCACGATTGATCGACGACCTGCTCGACCTCACGCGTATCACGCGCGGCAAACTCTCGCTCCGTGCGGAGCCGTGCGACTTGCATGCCCTCATCGCCTTCGCCGCTGACATCGTGCGCGACGACACGCGGGAGAAGCAGATTTCGCTCACGCTCGATCTCGCCGCCGAGCGCAGCCATCTCATCGGCGATCCGGCGCGATTGCAGCAGGTCTTTTGGAACCTGCTTCGCAACGCGGTGAAGTTCACTCCCGATGGCGGGCACATTGGCATTCGCTCGGATGATTTTTTCACCGACGAAGACGGACACTGCATTCGCATCGAGGTAAACGACGACGGAATCGGTTTCGAATCCCGGGAGGCCGCGCGGCTGTTTGAACCATTTCATCAGGCGCCGAACAACCAGGGCGCCGGTCTGGGTCTCGGACTCGCGATCGCTCAGGCCGTGGTCGATCTGCACTGCGGCCAGATTCGTGCCGCCAGTGCCGGCCCGGGGCGGGGCGCGACGTTCACCGTCGAACTTCCCCGCACCATTCCGAAAACGCCCGATCTCGTCGCCGTGCCAACTTTGGGAGCGGACGAGACGAAACCGGAACCTTCGATGCACCTGCTCGTCGTGGAGGATCACGACGCCACGCTCCAGGTGCTCAGCCGTCTGCTCACCCGCGCCGGGCATCGCATCGTCACGGCGAGTTCCGTGGCCACCGCGCTGTCGGTGGCGAGAGATCACCGCTTCGACCTTGTCGTTTCCGATCTGGGACTGCCCGACGGCACCGGTCTCGAACTCATGCAAAATCTCCGCGATCGCCACGGTCTCCGAGGCATCGCCTTGAGCGGCTACGGCATGGATGAGGATTTGCGGCGCTCGGAAGAGGCGGGATTTGTTGCTCATCTGGTTAAACCGGTGGATGTGAACGAGCTTCGCCGCGTGCTCCGGCATCACGCCCCCGCTCGCCGGGAGCGCTGACGTTTTCCTCGCGCGGAGAGTTGGCGTTTTCCCACAGGCACGATATCGACACGGCCATGCAAACCCGCCTCCTCGGCAAAACCGGTCTTCGTCTTCCTATTCTCAGCTTCGGCGCGTCATCGCTTGGGCAGGAGTTTCGCAGCGTGAAACTGGACGAAGCACTCGGCAGCGTGCGGGTCGCACTCGACCTCGGGCTGAACTTCATCGACACCTCGCCTTTCTACGGTCGAGGCATGAGCGAGGTGCTCCTCGGCGTAGCACTCAAGGGCATGCCGCGCGACAGCTACACGCTCTGCACCAAGCTGGGCCGCTACGATCTCCAGCACTTCGATTTCTCCGCGAAGCGCGTGCGCGAAAGTGTGGACGTGTCCTTGCACCGGCTCGGCTGCGGGCATCTCGACATCATCCTCTGCCACGACATCGAATTCGTGCCGATGCAGCAGATCGTCGATGAAACCATCCCCGCGTTGCGCGAGGTGCAGAAGGCCGGCAAGGTGCGCTTCATCGGTTTCAGCGGTTACCCCATGAAGGTCTTTCGCTTCATCCTCGACCAGACCGATGTGGACTGCGTGCTGAGCTACAATCAATACACGCTACAAAACACGCGCTTCGCCGATGAAGTGGTGCCCTATCTCAAGGCGAAAGGCGTGGGCGTGATGAACGCTGGCCCCTTCAGCGCCCGCCTGCTTACGAACGCTCCCCTGCCCGCCTGGCTGAAAGAACCCGAAGAAGTAAAAGCCGCCGCGCGCAAGGCGGCGGAGCTTTGCGCCAGCCGTGGTATCGATATCGCGCAACTCGCGCTCCAGTTCAGCCTCGCGAATGAAGATATCACCACCACCGTCTCCGGCTCGGCCAATCCGGACAACATTCGCAAGTGGGCCGAATGGGCCGCCAAGCCCATCGACCAGGAACTGCTGAATGAAGTGCTGGAGATCTTCCGCCCGGTAAAAAACATCGGTCATACCGAGGGCCTGCCGGAGAACAACTGACGCCTTTCGCACCGTCTCGCCACTCGGCGGCGAGCACGACTTCACGCGAAACGTCCCCCGGTGGACAAGACCGGCCACCGCATCTACGCTCTCCCTTCCTTGCCAAATGCTCACGATCATCGGGCGCACCGCACTTTCGTTCGCCAGCTACCTCGGTGAGGTAGCGATGCTCATGCTGGATACAGTCGTGGCGTTGATCGTGGGGCGCATCCGCTGGCGGCTCGTGATCTATCAAATCGCCGAGATGGGCTTCCGCTCCCAGCTCGTTGTGGGCGTGACCGGAGCTTTCACCGGTGCCGTCTTCGCAGCGCAGACCTATTTCCAGTTCCACAAGCTCGGTATGGACTCGGCAGTCGGCCCGGTCGTGTCGCTGTCGATGTTTCGCGAACTCGGCCCGGTGCTTACTGGCCTGATGGTCGCGGGCCGCGTCGGAGCGGCTATCGCGGCCGAACTGGGGACCATGAAAGTAACCGAACAGATCGACGCATTACGTGCGCTCGGAGTGCAACCGGTGGATTATCTCGTGGTGCCGCGCGCCATCGCGCTGGTGCTCTCGATGCCTCTCCTGGTAGTCGAATGCGTCGGCCTGTCACTGATGGCCGGATGGTTCGTCGCCACACAAGTGCTCGGCGTTCAGGAGGCCTACTTCCTCGAAAACATGCGTCGCTACACCGATACCTACGACATCCTGTGGTCACTCTCGAAAGGACTCGTCTTCGGCATCATCATCGTTTTCCTGAGCTGCTTTGAAGGACTCAACGCACGTGAGGGCGCGGTGGGCGTCGGTCGCGCGCCAACCGAGGCGGTGGTGCGCTGCTCGCTCGCCATTCTCATCTCGAATTTCTTTCTCTCCTTTGGCCTGAACATCGTTTTCCCGACCGTGTAATGGCTGTCTCTGCCGACACTCCCGCGATCGAAGTAAAAAACCTGAAAAAGCGCCTGGGCGTGCAGGACGTCCTGCGCGGCGTCACGCTACAGGTGCGGAGCGGCGAAACGTGTGTGGTGCTCGGGCGTTCGGGCTGCGGCAAGAGCGTGCTGCTCAAGCATCTCATCGGCCTCATGCGCCCGACGAGCGGACGCGTCTTTATCGCGGGCGAAGACATCACCGATCTGCCCGAGCGCAAATTGCTCCAAGTGCGACGCAAGGTAGGCATGTTGTTTCAAAGCGCGGCGCTCTTCGACTCGATGACGGTGGAACAAAACCTCGAGTTTCCGTTGAAGGAACAGGGCATGCAGGACCAGAAGGAAATCCACGACCGCGTGACGGAAGCGCTTGAGATGGTCGATCTGCTCGGTGCCGAAAAGAAGATGCCTGATAAGCTCTCAGGTGGCATGCGCAAGCGGGTCGGCCTCGCCCGCACCATCGTGGGTCGGCCGCATTGCATCCTCTACGACGAGCCGACCACCGGCCTCGACCCGATCACGACGGACTCGATCAACCACCTCATTCGGCGTCTCCAAAAGCGCATCAGCGTAACGTCAGTGGTCGTGACACACGACATGAAGACGGCGTTTCACTGCGGCGATTCGATCGTCTTCCTCCATGAAGGGCTGATCTATTTTCAAGGCACCGTCGAGCAACTCAAGGCCTCGACCGACCCGGTGATCACTGATTTTATCGAGGGCCGCTCCGGCGAACATGATTGATCCATCTTTATGAGCACTGAACGCAAAGGAACCGAAATCTACGTCGGGGTGTTTCTCATCATCGGCCTCGTGATCATTGCGCTGATGCTCGTGCGCTTTGGCGGCGTATCGCAGAGCTTCACCAAGTTTTACACGATCACCGTCGAATTTTCGAACGCCAGCGGCCTCGTGAAAGACGCGCAGGTGCTCCTTGCTGGCGCCCGCATCGGCTACGTGGAAGAAGCGCCCAAGCTGCTCGTGCGAGAAAATTTCGGCGTATCCGTGAAACTGAAAATCCTTGACGACGTGCGCCTCCCACGCAACGCCAACTTTGTCGTCGATCAATCGGGTCTGCTTGGCGATTGCTACGTGGATGTGATTCCGCCTGCGCAGATCGACCGCAACAATCTCATCAACCCCGACGACACCATCCAAGGTGGCACGAAGCCGGGACTGGGCGCGCTCCAGCAACAGGGCACCGTGGCGTTGAACAAACTAGCCGAAGCGCTCGACGAACTGAAAAAGCTCAGCTCCGACCTGAATAAAAACCTGCTCAACGAGCAGAACATGAAAACGCTGAGCGAAACTTTTACCAATCTCAAATCGACCAGCGAGCACCTCACGACTTCGACTCAGAAACTCGACGGTATTCTCGCCAAGGGCGACGGCGCCGTGGATGCTGCCAAGCATACTTTTGAGTCGGCCGACAAAGCAGCCGCCGATCTGCGCGAAGCAATGGTCGATTTCAAAAAGGTCGCTGAAAACGCCGGAAAAACGATGGATTCTGCCCGCGCTTTCGTTGACACCGGCACCAAGGTCCTGAAGAAAGCGGAACACGGCGAGGGAGCTCTCGGTATGCTCCTGACCGACAAGGAAACTGCGGCGAACCTGAAGGCCTTCGCTGCCAACTTGAAACGCTCGGGCCCCGTTTTCTACAAAGACCGCGAACAGCCCGCCACCCCCACCCCCAGGCGGCGCTGACTATCACCCGACAAATCCCACTCGTCAGACCGGTCACACTTCCATCCAAACAAAAAGGCGTGCCCGGTCAGGACACGCCTTTTGGAAACACGCTTCGGCTTAATCGTCGAAGTGGAACGAGGCGTTCGTCGGGATGAGGTGCTCGATCGGCTTCTCCTTTTTCTGGAGCGCACGGCGGAGCTTCATCAGCGCGATGTTCTGTAGCTGGCGGATACGCTCGCGCGTGACGCCGAACTTCTTGCCGACTTCCTCGAGCGTCTTCGCTTTGCCCCCATCGAGTCCGAAGCGCGAGAAGATGATCTTCTTCTCGCGTTCATCGAGCACGCTGAGCAGATCGCCGACTTCGTCGTGCAGGTTCTTGTCGCGCAGACGCTCGAACGGAGTGAGTGCTTCAGCGTCGCCGACGATTTCGCCGAACTCGGTGGTATCGTCGTCGCTGATCGGGGCATCAAGCGAGGCGGGGCGAATCGCCACCGTCTTAAGCTGCGACACCTTGGCCGCCGAGAGACCGACTTCTTCAGCCAGTTCGTCATCGGTGGGTTCGCGGCCCAGTTCTTCGCTCATCTGCATCGCCACGCGGCGCATCTTGGAAATCTTGTCCACCAGATGCACGGGTAAACGGATGGTCTTCGACTGGTTCGCGAGCGCACGCTTGATGGACTGCTTGATCCACCACGCCGCGTAGGTCGAGAGTTTGCCACCTTTAGCCGGGTCGAAACGCTCCACCGCCTTCATGAGGCCAATGTTGCCTTCGCTGATCAGATCGAGCAGCGGAAGGCCGAGGTTCGCGTAGTCGTGGGCAATTTTCACGACCAGGCGCAGGTTCGAGCGGATCATCAAGGCGCGGGCCTCCTGGTCGCCCTTCTTGATCTTGGCGGCCAGTTCGATCTCCTGCTCGGGAGTCAGGAGCGGGATTTGTCCGATTTCCCGGAGGTAAATCTTGATCCCGGAATCAGAGTCTTCGCCGGAACGGTAAGTCATTGCTGTGTAGTCTCCTCAAATACCAACATTGAGCAGTTGGTGTGCTGGTTTGTGTGTTGTATCGAAAGGTAAACGTTGGTCGGACTGGAATTTGGGTATGCGAATCGCAAGGTGTCTTGTCCTTGTAATGACAAGGACCCTGCTAGTCGGCAATTCCAAAGAAACTTTTATCAAGGCGCAATTGTTTTTATGGAACCCACTGGATGGTCAAGCTCATTAAACAACTACCCATTCTGACAGCTTATCTTTTTATCCGTTCATTTCCGGACAAAAAATAAACTGCTTTACGTCCGCCCGAAAGCAGTCGAAAGGAGGCAAGTCGCAGGAGGGCTCAAGCGGTTTGCCAGAGATGCGACGACGCCCTGAAAAAAGAACGGTCGGCAACATACCACACTTCTCCCTTCTTTTTCAAGCGCCATTTCATCTCGCCCGACTTCAATCTCACTCCCCCCTGAATCCCCATCGAGCTAGCCCCAGCTAAGAGAAGCTCGATCAAAAGCCACTTATGCGCGCTACTTTTTCATTGGCGATAGCGATCATGCTGACCGCGACGTCGGTGCTGGCGCAGAGTCTCGGCGAGCCGCGTTTTGTTTTGCAATGGGGTTCGGAAGGCACCCAACCGGGCCAGTTCGATTTTCCCATCGGCATTGCAATCGATCCCGCAGATGAAGTGCTCGTCACCGATCACTACAACAATCGGGTGCAGAAGTTCGATGCGGAGGGAAGACTGCTGGCCACCATGTCCGTGCTGCCCAACCCCGGTGGCATCGCGGTGGATGTGGACGGAAGTTTCTACGTCAGCCATTTTCCGGTCGCGCGGAAGAGCAAAGAAAGCGCGCCCGATCGCGTCTCGGTTTATAGTGTAGAAGGTCGGCTGCTACGCGAATGGGGCAAAACCGGAGTCGGTGATGGCGAGTTCAATTTTCCCGGTGGCGTCGCGCTCGGCCAGGATGGCCGCGTCTATGTTTGCGATCAAACCAACCGCCGGGTGCAAGTGTTCGATCGCACCGGTAAGTTCATCACGAAATGGGGCCGGTTCGGCAAGGAACCCGGCGAGTTCGGCGGCAGCGTCTCCGCCAGGTCGCGCGTCGGCGGCCCGCAGTTCATCGCACTGGATCGCGACGGCAATCTCTTCACCACGGAAGGCGCGGAGTGCCGGATTCAAAAATTCACGCCCGACGGCAGACCGTTGCTCCATTGGGGCAGCAGCGAGAACAAACCCGGCGGATTTGGTGGGGAGTTCAGGGAAATCAAGTCGTCACTGCGCGGACCGATCGGCTTGTGTTTCGATTTGCAAGGCCGACTGTGGGTCACGGCGGTCAGCGGGCGGGTGCAGCAGTTTACCGCGGAAGGTGAGCTGCTGCGCGCCATCGGCCTCGAGCAAGGAGGCGCGCCGGGACAATTCCGAGCGCCGCACAGCGCCGCGATCGATTCCAAGGGATTTCTATATGTGGTCGATTCCTCCCACGAGTCCGAAAACCACGAAAAGCAGCCAGTCGGTCGTCAGCCAATCGCCGCGATCATCGCCGCCATCTTCTCCTGCGCCAGCGCGCACGCCTTTGCCGCCGCTGCGCGGGCCGCGGTAAGATCGTGCCCGATCTGCACGAGACGCTCCGCGATCTGCGTGCCCGTGCTCTGGTCGATCTCGAAGACCCAGTCGTCCATTTTCAGGTCATACCACATGCGGCCTTTGCGGGTATCCGTGGGATGGCGCAGGAGCACGCTCGGCACGCCAGCCGCAATGCCCATGATCGGCGAGTGCTGCTCGAAACTCACGAGCGCCGCCGCGCGGGCATACACGCTGCACGCCTCCGCGGTGAGCCAGTAACGATCGAGGCTGGCCACGTGCGGTTTCACGTCGTCGGGCAGTTTGTCGAAGATCAGCGAGCGCAACAACGGCACTTCGTAGGTCATTTCCGGCGCCAGCAGCACGCGCATCTTCGTCGTCCGCACCCAGGCGATGATGCCCTCGCGCAGCTTGGCATGATCGATCTCGGCAAACTTCGCGTTCGCCGCGATGCGCCGGGGGTTGGGCTTCCTGCTCTCCGGGTGGATTTCCCAATAGGGCGTGTAACGCAGCCGGGGAATGGCGCAAAGAAATTGTCCCGCCTCGAGCCGATGCTCCTTCAAGACCGCGTCCGCCGCCGTCTCGTCGCGCAGATCGACGGCAAACGTGGCGTCGGGCCCGAAATCGATGCGTGGACCCGTGAGGCCGCTCGCTTGCAGCGCGCGCATCGAATCCGTATCGCGCAAAAAAATGAACTTTGCCCCGGCGAGCAGCTCGCGCTCCCGCTGAATCTCGCTGTCGCTGAGCGTCACGCCGCCGAAGCCGTAAGGTTTGCCCGCCTGCCGGGCGAGATGCACGTCCTCGCCCACCAACCCCGGCGCGGAGCCGTGGAGAAAAAAGTCGCACTCTGCCAGCGCTTGTTCCTGTTTCGATTTGGACTTCGCGATTCTCAGCCTGGGAAAACGAGCCCGCAACATCTCCTCCACACCATCCCTGACGCTCGTCGGCCACAGCGTGATCTCCGCGTCGGGCCGATACTTTTCCAAAAGGGCCAGCATCCCCGGCGTGTGTGCGATGTCTCCAATATTGACCGTCTGCCACGACGAGCGAAGCAAGATACGCGGGGCTTTCTTTTCCTGCGCCGGCAGCGAGCCAGCCAGGCTGCCAAAGAGAGCCGTGCCAAGGAAATTGCGGCGGGTGAGTCTGGGAAGTGGCATGACTGGGAAGTGGTAGCCCGGATTGCCGGAAGACGCCACCTTCCGCCCGTCTGTTCCTCAATTCTTGACAGGACAGGTGCGTCTCACGCCCAGAGTTTGCGATCAAGGGTGCGGTATTGGATGGCTTCGCCGATGTGCTCGGGGGAGATGGTTTCCTGGCCGGCTAAGTCGGCGATGGTGCGGGCGACTTTGAGGATGCGGTCGAAGGCGCGGGCGCTGAGCTGGAGTTCGTCCATGGCCATTTGGAGGAGACCTTCCGCGGTGGAGTCGAGAGCGCAGACGGTCTTTTGCTGCTGCGGGGTCATGCGGGCGTTGCAGCGGACGCGCTGGTTTTCGCCGTAGCGCTGGCGTTGGATGGTGCGGGCGGTGAGGATGCGTTCGCGGAGGGCGGCGGAGGATTCGCCGGGTTGTTTGCCGGCGAGCTGGCGGAACTCGACGACGGGGACTTCGAGGTGGAGATCGATGCGGTCGAGCAAGGGGCCGGAGATGCGGCTGCGGTATTGCTCGACCTGGCGGGTGGAGCAGCGGCACTCGCGTTTGGGATCGCCGAAGTAACCGCAGGGGCAGGGGTTCATGGCGGCAACGAACATGAACTCGGCGGGAAAAGTCATGGTGCCGGCGGCGCGGGAGATGGTAACGCGGCCGTCTTCGAGCGGCTGGCGCAGGACTTCGAGGGTGCTGCGTTTGAACTCGGGGAGTTCGTCGAGGAAGAGGACGCCGTTGTGCGCGACGCTGACTTCGCCGGGCGTGGGATTGGTGCCGCCGCCGAGCAGGCCGATGTCGGAGATGGTGTGATGCGGCGAGCGGAACGGGCGCGTGGCAATGAAGGAACGCGACGGATCGAGCAGCAGACCACAGATACTGTGGATCTTGGTAGTCTCGATCGCCTCCTCCAGCGTCATCGGAGGAATGACGGTGGGAATGCGCTTGGCCAGCATCGACTTGCCCGATCCGGGCGGGCCGAGCATCAAGAGATTGTGCCCTCCGGCGACGGCGATTTCAATGGCACGCTTGGCCGGCTCGTGACCGCGCACATCGGCAAAATCGACCTCGTAATTCTGATGCGTGGCAAAGAACTGGGTGAGATCCTCGCAGGTGGCGGGAACATCCCGCTCTCCCGCTAGAAACTCGAAGGCTTCACGCAGATTGCGCACTCCGTGGACCTCCACCCCTTCAACCATCGCCGCTTCACGCGCGTTGACTGCGGGCACCACGACCTTGCGCCGTCCGCGCGCACGTGCTTCGAGGGCGATGGGAAGGACACCAGTCACCGGGCGCACTTCTCCATCGAGGGCCAGTTCGCCGACAAAGCAGAAGTCCCCGCTATTCGGAATGTCCATTTCCTGCGCCACGGCGATCATCCCCAACGCGATCGGCAGATCAAAGCTCGGCCCCTCCTTTTTCACGCTCGCCGGGGCAAGGTTGATCGTCATCCTCCCACGCGACCAGCGGTAACCGCTGTTGTCGATCGCCGTGGTCACGCGATCCTTGCTTTCTTTCACCGCGGTATCGGGCAGCCCCACAATGACGATCACCGGATCGCCGCGCCCCCCATTCACTTCGATCTCAACTTCGAGAGCATCGACACCAGAAACCGCTGCGGAGAAGACTTTTGCCAACATGGGAGCGCCGACACTGGCAGAGGAAGGCGCCAACTTGGAAGTCTCAAAATGTCCGCTTTGCTACCTTCGAGCACGTCCCCGTCTCCATTGAGGATCTACCGCTATTTGCAACCGCCGCCTTCAGTAGGCCCAGGCCAATATTTTATTTATACGCTCAGCCCCCGCTCCGGCTATTTCTCCAGCGCGGGAGAAGGAAAACCCCGGTGAGTGAAGGCACAAGGACGGCTCGACTTATTCACTCCGCATCGACACCGGCACCCTCACCGACGACCGCGTGAATATCGCCGGCAACTTCTCGCTCGACGGCACCGTGGTGCTTTCGCTCCAGGGTAGCAGCCCTGCCATCACGCTGAACGTTGACGATCGCATCGCCCTTGCGAGTTACCACGGCACTTGGAATGGCGGCAAATTCAACGCGCCCGGGTTCGGCGAAATCGCTGACTGGGTCGATAACGACAATCCGAGCCACTTCCTGCTGAACGGCAACCCCGTCGGTATCGACTACAACTTCGACTCGGATACCAACAATCCGAACAACCTCGAAGTATTCCTCGTCGTGGTGCCCGAGCCCGGCTCCCTCGCCTTCCCGGCGGGTTCCGCTGGCCTGCTGCTCGGTCTCCAACGCTTCCGCCGCCGTTCGAAGCAGAGCTGACCCGCTCGTTATAGAAGAGCTAAAATCCGCCCAATTCGTTCAGCCGCTTGGCCGATACCGGCTGAGCGGTGCCTAGCTCGGGCGCGAAGATGGAGACGCGAAATTCCTCGAGCAGCCAGCGAAACGCCTCCTGGCTATCTTCGGGAACACGCTTTTCCCAGCCGGCGTAAGGGGCGAGCTGCCGCGCTTTTTCGCCATCTTTCGGGCCGCTATAGCTGGCCCGTTCGGCACGGACCAGAATCGCTTTCAAATAGCGCGTAAGGTGCGCGAGCTGCCGGTGTGGAGTGCGAACAAGGAAGTCGCCGGGAACAAGGCGTTCGACGTCTTTCTCCATGCCAGCATAGCGCTTCGGCGAAGCGAGCGCCTTGGCGCGGAGTTCGACGATTTGCTTCGTCAATTCGCCGACCTGATACGCCAGACCGGGCAGTTCGCGCCGCGCAGATTCGGCCATGGCGACGAACCGGGACTCGGTGAGTGGAAGCAGAGGATCGAGCCGAAGAGTATGAGCGAGCAGGTGCTCGCAGGCGGTCTGCTGTAGTTGCTCTGGCGAAGTAAAGGATGCGGCAGGAGCAAGAATTTTCGCGCCAAGCTGATGGAGCGCATCATGAAAACTGGCGGCTTGTTTCGGCGCGGGAGTGAGATGCCGCCCGAGACCGGCGAGTTCTTTGAAAAGACGCTTCAGATCGCGCTCCAGCACCAGTTCGGCGAGTCGCCGAATCGCCGCGGGAGTGGCTGCGGCGGCTTCTTCACGCTTTCGAAAAAGACGGACGTCCACTTCACCTTCGCGCAGAGCAAGACCGGGATAGGCTGACAGCGGGACCCCGCCGATTTCTTCGACGACGACAGTTTCGGGCAGATCGCCAAAATTCCACAAGGTAACCCCGCGACGCTCCCATTTTTGCGCGGCTTTATCCCAGGCTCCATTGCGGACATCGCGTTTTTCGACCTCGGCCTGCACCGTGGCGAGATCGCGCCCGGAGACGACGGTATTGTTCCGACGATCGACTACTTCCACGCGCGGACGCAAATGTGCAGGCAGGCTCTCGGCGGGCCAGTCGGCAGCAGTCACCTCCACACGATATTTCTTTGCCAGAAAGGCGGCGAGAGCGGTGAGGAAGTCTTCGCGGCCGGGTTGAAACTCGGCGGCGATTTCGAAGACTTTCGGCTCCAGCGGGTGCAGCGTTTTGCGGATACGCTTCGGCAGGGCGCGCAGGAGCACGCTGGCTTGCTCTTCTCGCAGGCCGGGGACCATCCATTGAATCTGACCGGCGGTGAGCTGACCGGCCACGGGGAGCGGCACGCGCACCGTCACGCCGTCCTCTTCCTCTCCGGGGTTGAAAGCATAAGTCAGCGGCAGTGCGGTGTTGCCCAAGGCGACCCGGTCTGGAAAAAGCGCACGGTCGAACTCCGCCTCTTCTTCGCCCATGAAATCCTGCTCGGTGGCGCAGAGGAAATTCGGCTCCTGGCCGATCCGCTCGCGCACGAGGCGATTCAGATCGTGGACCGACGACACGCCCTCGATGCGTGCCGCGTAGAAGCGGAAGATCGCTTCATCGAGACTCAGCGCCCGCCGATTGCGCACCCGCGTAAGTGCGGTCTCGATTTTCGAGCGGACCTTTGCGTTTTCGGTGAAAAAGCGCTGATTGATCCGCGCCTCTCCTTCCACCAGCGCACCCCGGATGAAGATCTCGGTCGCCTTGCCGAGGTCGATGCGACCGTAATCGACGTTGCGCCGCGCGACTTCGAGTCCATGCACCAGCACTCGCTCGAGAGCGAGCACCCGCTCGGCTTTCGCACTCCAATGCGGTTCGGTGTAACGGAATTCGCAAAGGTGCGCCCCCAGGTCGATTACCCACTCGGGGTTGATCGCTGCGACGGTGCGCGCGAAGAGCTGTGAGGTTTCCACGATCTCACCCGCGACGATCCACGGCGACTGCCGCGCCTTCTCGCTGGCCGGTTTCGCCGCATCGCCTTTGCGCGGCTTTTCCATGCGCTGGTAAAGGTTCGAGCCGGGAAAAAGGGTAACCAGCCGATTGCCCGATGCCTTGTAGCTATTCCGCTCGTGCCGCATCGCAATCTGGCCGAGCAAACCAGTGAGGATGCTGCGATGAATGGCGTCGTAACCAGCCTCGCGTGAGTTACCAAGCGGAGCATCCTCTTCCATCGCTTCCCTGAGTTGCCGGTGGACATCGCGCCACTCGCGCATCCGAAAGAACGAGAGGTAGTTCGCCTTGCAAAATCGGCGCAAAGCATTGTTCCCGCCTTTCGTTTCCGGGTCGGGCGCCGCCCGCCAGATGGCGAGCAGCGTCAGGAAATCGGAATCGGGATCGGCGAAGGCTTTGTGTGCCACCGCCGCCGCTTCCCTGGCCTCTTCGGGTCGTTCGCGCGGATCGGGCACGCTGAGTCCGGCGGCGATGATAAGCATTTCCCGCAGGGCCTGCTCGCGTCGCGCTTGCAACAGCATGCGGCCCAGGGTGGGATCGATCGGCAGTCGCGCTAGTTCACGGCCGAGCAGCGTGAGTTCGTTCACGTCGTTGAGCGCCCCCAGTTCATGTAGCAGCAGGTAACCGGCCCGCACCGCCGCAGCCGTCGGCGGATTGATGAACGGGAACGCCTCGATGTCACCCAGGCGAAAGGCCTTCATGCGCAGGATGACTTCCGCGAGGTTCGCGCGCTGAATCTCCGGTTGAGTAAAGCGCGGCCGCTTCGTGAAATCTTCCTCGTCGTAGAGCCGGATGCAGATGCCATCCTGCACGCGCCCCGCACGGCCGGCGCGCTGATTCGCGCTGCTCTGCGACACTTCCTCCACCGGCAGACGCTTCGTGCGCGTGCGCGGATTGTATCGGCTGATGCGCGACAGGCCCGCATCGACGACGTAGCGGATGCGCGGGAGGGTGATGGAGGTCTCGGCGATATTCGTGGCGACGATCACCCGGCGGCGCGGACCGGGCGCGAAGATACGCTGCTGATCGGCGGCGGCGAGACGCCCGAAAAGCGGGAGCACCTCGATCCCTTTGCCGAGACTGCCCTCCAACAGTTCGCACGTGTCGCGAATGTCGCGCTCGGTCGGCATGAAGACGAGCACGTCTCCATCGGCCGATTCGATGAGCGCGTCTTCCGTCACGCGCACCGCGGCTTCGATGTGATCGAGGTCCTCCACCTCTTCGTCGTGGCGGACGTGCGACTCGATAGGCGCGTAGCGAATCTCAACGGGCCAGAGCCGCCCGGAGACTTCGATGATCGGCGCACCGCCGAAGGCTTTTGAGAAGGCTTCGGTGTCAATCGTCGCCGAGGTGATGATCAACTTCAGGTCACGCCGCTTTTGCAACAAGCCCTGCAGGTAACCGAGCAGGAAGTCGATGTTCAGCGAACGCTCGTGCGCTTCATCGAGGATCAGCGCGGAGTAAGCGCGCAGCATCGGGTCCGACTGGATTTCCGCCAGCAGGATGCCGTCAGTCATAAACTTCACCTGCGTTTCGCGCGAGGTGTCGTCGTTGAAGCGCATCTTGCACCCCACTTCCCTGCCCCACACGACGTTCAATTCCTCGGCTACACGCCGGGAAACACTCATCGCCGCCACGCGCCGTGGCTGCGTGCAGCCAATCTTCCCACGCGTCGTGAGCCCCGCATCGAGACACATTTTGGGAAGCTGCGTCGTTTTCCCCGAACCCGTCTCTCCAGCGATGACCACGATCTGATGTGCACGAATCGCCGCGATGATCTCATCGCGCCGCGCGCTGATCGGCAAGTCTTCGGGATAGCGGATCGGAAACATGTCGTAGCCTGACCGCTCATCGTTTTCGCCGCAAAGGTCAACGCCTTGCCGCTCGGCGCGGTATCATCGACACACTACTCACGCATTTCTAATCGCCGATCTTTTTGTGACGAATTCCAGACCACCCATCCGCGCCGCCGTCGAAACCCTCGCCGCTTTCGGCATCGCTCCCGACCGCTGCGACATTTTGCAGGATGGCAGCACGCTCGTCCTGCGGCTCACGGAAACGCTGGTCGCCCGAGTCGTGCAGGACCGCGACGGGCCGAGGCAGGGCACGGCATGGTTCACCCGGGAAAATGCCATCGCGCTGCACATGACGCGACATGGCGGCCCCGTCATTCCGTTACATCCCGATCTGCCACCAGGACCGCACGAGCATCTGGGCTATCCGATGAACTTCTGGGAATTCGTCACGCGCGTTCCGGCAGGACCCGAACCGGCGGAGATCGGGCGCACGCTGCGTCAGTGCCACCAAACCCTGCGCGGCTTTCGGGAGCCGCTGCCGTCATTGGGCATCATGACGGAAACGATCGCCATCCTCGACCGGCGGGAAGTATTTCCCGCCTCCACCCAACGGATGCTTCACGATCGGCTCACTGGTTCGCTCGAAACACTCCGTCATTTCCCCGCGCAGCCGCTTCATGGCGATGCACACTTGGGCAACTTTATGAATACGACCCGTGGACTACTCTTGACGGACTGGGAAGATTCCTTTTCCGGCCCGGTCGAATGGGATGTGGCCTCAGCGATCTGGAACGCGCAAATTCTCGACCAGGATCACGCCACCGTGAACGCCATTCTTGACGCTTACGGCCCGGTCGATGAAAGCGCGCTCCGTCAAAACATGATCGCCCGTGCTGCGGTGATGACGGCTTGGTATCCGATGCTTTACCCGAACCCGAACGAAGAACGTCAGGCCAGGCTGCGACGCCGCATCGAATGGCTGGAACAGCATCCAGCCTGAGCCGGCGCCATTTGTTCCTTTTCCTCCTGCAGGTCACGAAGTAAAAGTCCCGACTTCTCGACCCATGAACTCTGAGGCCATTCCCTACGCGAAGATCCGGCATCCCCGTGCAGTTCCCTTCGCCCTCTTCCTCTTCGCAGCCGTGTTCCTGACTCCTTTCGCCTTTGCTCAGGATTCGACCGCACCGACAGTTAAAATCACCTCCCCGCGGCGCTCGGCATCGGCAGCCGGCGGAACCACTACACTCTCCATCAAGGGCACCGCGAAAGATGATACCGCCGTGACGCGAGTGGCGGTGGAGGTGCCAGGCGTTACGACCGTCGATGCCACGCTGACGCCCTCCGCCACGGTTCCGCTGCAAGTCGATTGGGAAGCCGTCGTGCCGGTGCTAGCCGGCTCCAACACCGTCAAGGTCACCGCTTATGACGCCACCCCAAATGCCTCTCTCACGCGCACGGGAAAATTCACCTTTACCAAATTCTGCCAGCTTACGACCTCGACCGGTAGCGGCGGAGGGACCATCACACGGCGCAGCGGGCGAAACGTAGTGGGCAAAAAGCTGCGCATCACTGCGCGTCCGGCAGCCGGTTTTCTTTTCGAGAAGTGGACGCTCGACGGAGCGGATCTGGCTACGACGCGCACCATCGATTTCATCGTCCCCGACGCTGCCACGGCCACGCTGGCCGCGTCGTTTGTCGCCAATCCCTACGCCCCTCTCTCCGGCCCGTTCAACGACATCCTTCGCACCACGGGCGGCGGCGCCAGCGGCTACTACTCACTCCGACTCAATAGCAACGGCAGCTTCACCGTCAGTGCCAGCGGCCCGGGCATCAGCGTGAGCAAAAAGGGGTTCATCGAACTCGACGGCAAGGCGCACTTTTCCATCCCCCGTCGCGGCAAACTTCCAGTGACGCTCGATGTCGTCGCGGACCTCGTCCTCGGCGGCGCCAGGATCACCCTCCGCGACGAACAAACTGCCGTCGATTACCTCGCTTCCTCCATCCGCTACACTTCCATCGATACGCTCCCGACCTATGCCACGATGGTCTTCTCCCCGGGTAGCGGAGTTCCCGCCGCCATCGACGGGAGTGGTTACGCCACTTTGCGCCGAAGCGCCGCCGGGAGCTGCAAAATCGCCGGCGTGCTCGCGGATGGCACCCTCATCTCCTTCACCGCTTACCCGATGCAAAACAGCGGCGCCACGGTGCCGATCTTCAAGCGCTTGAAACCCAGCGGCATGCTCGATGGGGCGTTACACTTCACCGGCACCGCGCTTGACGGCACCCTGCACTGGACCTCCCCGGGGCAAGCTCGGCGCAGTCTGCCAGCGTTTGACGGCAATCTTCCCATCCGTGGCGCGGCCTATATCAAACCTACCTCCGGTCAATTCGTCGCCCCGCTCGGTTCGCAGGGCCATGGCGCCTTCACCCTTCCTCCGGTTCGGCCACTCACCAATCTTACTTTCAACGCCGCGCACATAGCGACCTTCGATCTCGGCCCGAGGATTCCAGCCCTCTCGACCGCTTTTGTTCCCAACGGCACCGCCATCCGGGGCGGCACCGTCCAAGCCACCATCCGGCTACCCGCACTACCCGTTCCTCCCGATGTCAGCGTGCTGCCCATCAGCGTCACCTTGGGCGGCTCCATCGTCGGCACCGACATTACCCGCCCCCTCAACAACACCGTCGTCTGCAAATTTGTCATCCCCGCCGGCTTCCCCACTGGGAAAACCAACGTGCGCGTTTTCTTCAATCTCCTCCAAGACTACACATTCATCGGCGGACTGAACATCGTCGAAGCCCCACATAACATGGGCCGCGTAGTCATTAATGCCGGCACCGGTCTTTTCTCCTTCACCTTCCCGGACACGGTCAATCGCACCGTCCGCACGGGAAAAGGCGCGGTCGTCCAGACCGTCCTCAGCGGTGCTCCCGACTATGCCCTCTGCGAAGGCTTCAGCCTCAATCAGGCGTCCAGCGATGCGCCCCGGCTGTTTCTCTACACGGCACCTTAGCGAGGCGCCGCTCCTCGTTTTCGTATAAAACCACCCGCCCGCGTGCGCGCGATTCTGGGGACATGAAAACACATTTTCTTCTCCTGGTGGCGGTGGCCTTGGCCACTTCGGAATTCGGCGCGTTCGGTCAGGGGGCGACGGGGAGCACGACCGGTTCCCTGGCGCCGACGTCGGGACTGCGGCGCGTGGGCTTCGCGGTGCAGGACGACGTGGTCTATCTCGTTCAGCAAGGGCGGGTCACTCCGGTCAGTGAATCGATGTTACCGCGTCGGCAGATCATGACACCGACCGGGCTCTTCCAGGAAAGCGCCAGCGATCACGGCTTCGTCTTGGAAAATGGAATCGTGTATCGCGTGGATGGCGTAGTGCGCCAGCGGGTGGACACGGGGCTGATCCCGGGCGGCAAAATGATGCTCCTCGACGGCCGCATCACCACGTTGCCTCCCGGCATCACGGCATTCCCCGGGGTGCAGGTCATCACGCGTCCCAGCAACGGCGGGCGCCCGGCGACTTCGGAACCGAACTGATCCGAACGAAATCTGGCTGAAGCCAACGCCAACGGCGTTGCAGCAATCAGCCCATGGGTTGGCGCGAGGAACGAGCGCCTACCCTGGGAACCTTCCTCCCCACGGATCAACCCCGAAGCGGGTTGCATCACGCGGGAATCAAGTGCGACGATCGAACACCTTCGGCGTTCGCGCTCGCTGCTTCATCTTCATCTGCTTTTCCTTCAAGAAGGAGAAGCAGTTCGAGCAGTCAGCGCGTCGCATCGCGTCGGGGGCCAGTGCATCGATGGATACCTTGCTTCGGCGCGGGTTTCCGGAAGCATCCGGGTGGAACGTCTCCGATAAACTCGACCGCCATGTCTGATGCAGAGCCACCGCGAATGATGGATCGCCATGCCGCCCACTCTACGCCACAATGACGGTCGTGACGCCAGACCCCGAAGAATGAACCCGCCAACGCTGCCGCAAGAACAAATCGTAGCACGGAAGTTTTCCTGGTTTCCCTACGCGCTGATTCTCTGTGGCCTCGCGGGGGGTGGCCGCCATCATTGCTTGGATCATCTATAGCCCTGCCCTTCCTAATACGTCTGCGGCGAGGGAGGGCTTTTACGAGATGACCGGCCGTCCGGCGAGCGATGTCTCCAACATCTATTACGATTCGTCTTCCGACTTTTTCGGCGACTGGACCAAGTATCTTCGTTTCACTTATCCTGACGACCAGTGGATTGAGGGATTTCTCGCCGAACGCACGAGTTTGTCTCCGGTCACGTCGATGACTGGCACTGGTCCGAGGTGGAAGTGGTGGGACTTCCCGATCGAGAGACGGCACTGGGCGTATTTCGATCGTTGGAACACCTACCCATGCGTTGCCTTGGCCGTGGATTACGAACGGAGGCGCGTCTATTTAATCCACATGAAGCTCTAATCGGGCGCACGCGAACGCCGAAGGTGTTCGACCGTCCAGCCTAGGGTTGCCGAGCCCGCGAGGCTACCCTGGGTGCGCCATCCGTATCTCGATCAACCTCGAAGAGGTTGCATCGACCGTCGCGCTTGGTTCCCGCGTGATGCGCCCCGCTGCGGGGGAGGGCAGCATCCTGCAAAGCGCCGGCCAAAGGCCGGGCTTTCCGGCGGGTCAACACTGGCGTAATTTCACGCCCTTCCCGCCATGCTCAACATCACCGGCCCCGGTTCCATCACGACTTGCGACGGCACAACCCGTCGCGACTTTCTTCAAATCGGCACACTCGGCGCGCTCGGCTTTTCGCTGTCGCGACTGGCAGGATTGGAGGCGCGTGCCACCGCGGCTGCGGCAGCAGCAGCCAAAGCGGACAGCGGAAAATCGTGCATTTTGATTTTCAACCTCGGTGCGCCATCGCAGCTCGATTGCTGGGATCCGAAACCGGACGCGCCGCGCGAGATTCGTGGCCCGTTCAAGCCGATCAGCACGAAGGGCGATTTCCAGATCAGCGAAATTTTCCCGCAGATCGCCAAGGTGGCGGATAAGTTTTCGCTCGTCCGCAGCGTGTATCACACCGCGGCGGCGGTGCACGACACCGGGCATCAGATGATGCAAACCGGGCGGCTCTTCCAAGGCGGCATCAACTCACCGCACGCGGGCTGTGCTTTGGAATTTCTCCAAGGCCGCCGCAATGAAATGCCCGCGAACGTCATCCTGCCCGAACCGATGGGCCCCACCGGCGGCAACCTGCCGCATGGACAGGACGCGGGCTTTCTCGGCAAGGCCTACGATCCGTTTGTGCTGAATGCGGATCCGTCCGTCGCGAACTTCAAAGTGCCGGACCTGCTGCCGCCGTCCGAGATCGGTGAGGCACGTTTGCAGCGGCGCAAAGAACTGCGACAGGTCGTGGAAGGGACGGTCAAAGACTTCGAAGCGTCCCCGCAGGCGGAGTTAATGGATGCCAACTTCGCCGCAGCCTATCGGCTGATGACCAGCGATCGCGCCCGGGAAGCGTTCGACCTTTCCAAGGAATCGCAGAAGGTGCGCGAACGCTACGGTATGACACGCTTCGGGCAGTCCTGCCTGCTCGCGCGGCGACTGGTGGAGCGCGGCGTGCGGTTCGTAACCGTGAATACCTTCATTACCGTCTTCAACGAGATCACGTGGGACATTCACGGCTCGAAACCTTTCACCTCCATCGGAGGCATGAAAGACATCGTCGCGCCAATGTATGACCAGGGTTACTCCGCGCTGCTGACCGATCTGGCCGAGCGCGGCATGCTCGACAACACGATGGTGGCGAGCCTCGCAGAGTTTGGCCGCACTCCGAAGGTGAATCCCACCGGCGGGCGCGATCACTGGCCGCAATGCTGGAGCGTGTCGTTCGCCGGCGGGGGCGTCAAAGGTGGTCGCGCGGTCGGTCGCAGCGACGATATCGGCGCCTATCCCGCCGAACGCCCCGTGCAACCGAAAGACATCGTCGCCACCATCTACCACGCTCTTGGCCTCGATCTCGACGCGCACCTCCCCGGCCCGCAGCAACGCCCCTTCCCGCTCGTCGATTTCGGCACCCAGCCGATCCGAGAACTGTTCGCGTAGGCGCGGTTCGAAGGAGCAATTGCCCTACGGTTTCACAAACCGGTAGTGGCTCACGTGCCACTCGTTGCCATCGCGGTATCCCCACAATTCGGCGCAGGCCATGAAAAAGACGCGCCAGTAAGCCCACCAGCGTCTGGTCTGCGTGGCACCATAGGTCTGCTCGAACAGCGGCCAGATTTCCTTCCGATTCGCGTCCATGTTGGCGAGCCACGCTTCCGAGGTGAGGCTGTAGTGCTTGCCGCTGACCACCCAGTGCTGCTCGATGGTGAGGTCGTCCTGAAAGTAGAGCAGGAGGTCGTCGCTCGGCATCTGTCCGCCGGCGAAAAAGTAACGCGTCATCCAGTCGGACGGGCCTTTGTCTTCGTAGGGATAGGCCAGCGTGTGATGCGTGAAAATGTGCACGAAGAGCTTCCCACCCGGCGCCAGCCAGCGGGCGACCTTCGCCATCAGCGCCTGGTAGTTCTTCATGTGCTCAAACATCTCGACGCTCACCACGCGGTCGTAAGTGCCGGCTTCCGGCGCCTCAAACACGTTCATGTCGCAGGTGATGATCGTGACATTCTTCAATCCGCGCCGAACCGCTTCCGCATCGATGTGCTCCTTTTGCGTGCGGGAGTTGGAGACCGCGGTGATCTTCGCCTGAGGATATTTCTCCGCCATCCAGAGCGTGAGCGAACCCCAGCCGCAGCCGAGTTCGAGAATGCGCTGGCCGTCCCCGAGTTCGGCCCGCTCGCACGTGAGCGCGAGCATCTTCTCCTCCGCTTCATCGAGTGTCTCGGCGCCGGTGGGAAAAAGTGCGCTGCTGTATTTCAGGCGGCGACCGAGGCAGAGTTGGTAAAAGCGCGTCGGCACCTCGTAGTGCTGCTCGTTCGCATCCGCCATCTGCACCGCAATCGGCGACGCCTTCAGGCCCGCGATATACGTCATCAGTTGGGCCCGCTGTGCTTCGACGTTCGGTGCCGTCTTTTCGCGGAGCGTTTCGGCCAGCAGATGGCGAATGCCGATGCGGATGAGCGAATCGGGGACGACGTTGGCTTCGAGGATGGCGTCGAGATTGAGCATGGAAGAGATAAATCGGACGACACTACTTGCGGCGGAACCACGGCACGAAGGCCGAAGTGGTCTGCTGATATTCGCGATAGGCGTCGCCTTTTGACTCTAGTGCGTATTCCTCGGTCAATGGGATGCCGGTTACTTTCGTCAGAAAATAAAACATCAGTATCGGGCAGAGGATCGTAACCCAACCGTTCGGCTGATCGAGCGAGGCGAGGCAGATGCCGACCCAGAACAGAAACTCGAAGAAATAGTTCGGGTGCCGCGAGTAGCGCCACAAACCGACCTGGCAGACTTTGCCTTGATTGGCCGGATCGGCCTTGAACCGCTTCATCTGTCGGTCGGCGAGGCTTTCTCCCAGCAGGGAGAGAATAGCGATTTCAAGCCCAAGGAAATCCAGTTCGCGCAGGGGCATTTCCCTCCACGCGGCCAACAGGAAAGGAATCGAAAAGATGACCGCGATGACGGCCTGAAGTTCGAAGAAGAGCAAAAACATGCCGCTGCCTGGCCACCGCTGGCGCAGCGCTTCGTAGCGCACATCTTCCGTGGGATGATGCCGCAGCACACGCAGGAGAATATACGTTCCCAGCCGCAAACTCCACGCCACGCCCAGCACCGCAAAGGCGAGCTTTCTCTCAAGGTGTCCGGGCCCGACCCACGCATAGATCGGCGCGAGCACCGCCACACCGTAGCTCCACGCGACATCGAGAAAGCTATAGTTCTTGATTCGCACACAAACCGCCCACACCACGGCAAAGGCGACGATGGCGATGGCGAGTCCGATCAGTAGCCAGGTAATCATGGGCGACGAAGTTTGGAAGCGAGCCCCCGCAAGGGCGGGCGGGTGCTGAAATAGAGCGCGGCGATGCCCGCCGGCGCCACGATGAGCCAGATGATGATTCCCCCCACCGCGATCATGCCAAAGTCGCGGAGGAACTGCATGAAATCGGCGCGGAACCGCTCGAAGAGCAGCGGGATGGAAAGCGGGATCGGCGCGCGCCCGAGCACGTGTTCCCCGGCGCGGTAAAACGGGATCAGCAGCGCCAGTTGCAGCGGATAGGCGAGATAGTTCACGAGCTGGATGACGGGTTGATTCAGCCGCAGCGCGATCCCGGCCAAGGCGCACAACGCAGTCGTCGCACCGAGAATCGGGAAGATGCTGATCATCACCCCGAGCGCGATCGTCAGCGCCAGTTTCTCCGGCGAAACGCCCTGCGTAAGCTGCGCCATGATCGGCGCGATGACCCGCTCCCTCCACCAGTTCACGGTTCGCGCAGGAGCAGTTGCTCGAGCTTCGCATTCGCCGGCAGGCGGAAGAGGCGAATAAGCAGATAGGTCGCCATCGCGATATTCCCCAGCAGGAGAATGCCGACGAGCCAGCCGAGCCGCGCCAGCCACGAGCGCTCTTTGTAAGCGACCCAGAGCCAGAACGTGAGAAAGGCAAAGTAGGTGTCGAACAGCGTGGCGATGAACCACGGATGCCCGATGACTTCGCGCGGCGTTTTCCACAGCGCGATTTCCGCACTCGCCCAACCAGTCACGGCGAGCATCGCCACCAGCACGAAGGCAGATGCGAAACGGAGGAAGACGATCATGAATCGAAAAAGGTGAAGAAGAACCGAAGGAGTGTCGAGCTTTAGGCGGATTGCAGGTTGCTCATCGAGTGGCTTCGTCCTTCATTTAACGCATGACCGACCGATGGCATGCACTCAAACCCGATGCCCACGCCGCGCTGACTCAGCGCGACTATTCCGCGCGTTCGCTGGCCGAACGGCTCGGAACGAGCGGCGTCGAGGCGGGAGAAATCGCCGGCAAATCCGCCGAGCTGGCCTCCGCGTGGATTCCCGGCGTCGAAGTCTTCGCCCGCAAGATCTACCCGCAGCGCCATCGCGGACTCTTCGGCGAATTCGCCCGGCAGGATGAAGGCGCCCTCGCCGCCATCGGGCTGTGGCCGCGCCAATGGGCCACCGCGCGCATGTTTGCCGGCACGGCCAAGGGCTTCCACATCCACCCGCCGCACATCCCGGAGGGCACCAGTGCCGCCGCGTGGTTCCAGCGGCTGTTCCACCAGGAACCCCAAAACTTCTCCCTGCGCCCCTATGATCGCGAGCAGTGGGACGCGATGTTTTTCGTGCAAGGGAATGTCGAGATGCTGCTCGTGGACGAGCGCGCCGGCATGGAACGGCGCGTCATGCGTTTCATCATCGAAGGCGACGATCGGCGCGGTCCCAATACGGCCGGGGTCGTGATTCCCGCCGGGGTGGCTCATGCCCTCCTCGTCGAAGCCAGCACCGACGCCATCATGGTCTATGGCACCACCACGAAGTTCGATCCGGCGTTCGAGGGCCGTATCGCCGACAGCGTCGAGCGCGCCCCGCTGCCGGAGGACTGGCAGCGTTACCTCGACGGCCAATGAACGCCGCGCGCCGTCTGCTCGTGCTGGGGGTTCTGAGCGCGACCGTTCGCGCTCAGGACCTCCCCACCCGCGACGGTCGCGAACCGATGAACTTCGAGCCCAGCCTGCGCCTCTACGATGTGAAGCCCGAGCCCGGCGGCCCGGTGGTCCCGTGGGAAGAACCCCTGCCCCTGCCCGCTGAAGACAAGGCCCGCAGCGACGCCGACCGCGCCCGGCGCAAAGCCGACCGCTGGCAGCAGCTCCAGCGCAAAGGCGTTGTATCCCGAGTCGAAGCCGAACTCGCCAGCCTGCAAGCCACGCGCGCCTCGCTGCGTTACCAGCAAGCCCACGTCGTCGCCCTCAAAACCCGGCTCGCCTCCCTCCAGGAACGCGTCGCCAAAAAAGAAGCCTCCCCCGATCTCCTCGCCACCGCCCAGGCCGACGTCCTCGCCAGCGAACGCCTCCTCGCCGAAGCCCAGGCCCTCGCCGCCCGCACCGACCTCCAGTTCGCCCAGGATCAAGTCGAGCGACAAAAGAAACTCGTCGCCGCCGGCATCGGCTCCAAGACCCAGCTCGAAAAAGCCAAAGCCAACCTCGCCCGCGCCCAAAACCCCACCCCCGCCCCTGCCGCGGCTCCCCCTGCGAGGTAAGCCGATTGAGGCTTGGCAGTCCTGCCTATTCTTGGAATGCTCCCCACACGCTTCCAACGTGAACCTGGTCTGATGCGAGCCTTTCCCAATACCCCCGCGTCGCCTAACTCAATCGTAGGCTCCTCGCGCGTGATTTTAATAACGGTCATTTCTATCCTGCTGCTGCTCGGGCCCGGAGCGATCGCCGCAGACTTTTACGAGGCATCCGCTGCCTCAGCGCCGTCCCATCTTGTCCCGGTCCCACCCGCCGCAGGCGATCCTTACGAGACGCTCATTCACCAGCACCTTATTTCCCGGTGGGGCAGCGGCGGCTTTGGCAGCATGTTGGCGTTACCGTCATTCAGCCCGGAGTATTGCGTTTCCATCTACGCCGACGCCCCGGAGCAGCGACGGTATGTCGCGGTAGTCGCCCGAACCTCCGAAAGTCTCTGGGCTTGGCGCCTCCGAAAGGCCCGAAATGAGCCCGTCACCGAAATTCACGTCACCCACAAATCCCGCCAGGTCTCGCTGCGTCTTGCAGCAGCGCTACAACGAGTTTGGGCGCTCTCGCTCCAGCGCACGCGCTATCCAACCGCCGCCCTTCCATGCATTGAGGACGGCGTCACGTATCGTTTTTCGGTTTTCGTCGCGGGCTTGGGCGATCTGCATGGTCAGTGTCACTCACCGGCAGACGGACTCCCACGCGAACTCGCAGACTTCGGCAGCGCGCTCTGTGAGTTTGTCGAGACCGACAACCCCTCGAAAGGCACCACCGAAGAACAACTAATCGAACGACTCAAGAAGCTTGAATCAAAACTGACCGGACCCTCCTGAATAACAGGAGATGAAATTGGTTAGGCAGGAACGAGTTTTCATGTTTAAGGCATGAGTTCGGTTTTTGGTGGTGCTTGAAGCGGCCCGCGAGGGTGAATGGGCGGTTGTCAAAGGCCATGGTTTCATGGGAGGGCTGGCCTGCAACGATGACCGTCCAAGTGATGCGCGCCAGACGGCAGCCGCCTGAACCTACCGCCGCAACGCACCGATCAATTCATCCAGCTTATCCGCGATGGGCTGGACTTCGCTTTGCTGGGGTGGGTTGTTGCTGATGCTCAGGCCGAGAAGGGCGACGGCGTTTGCTGTTGTTGCTCGTGCCGGCGAGGGCGGCGTTGAACTGGATTTGCAGCATGGTGGATCACCCTGGGTCTCCCGGCACCGTCTCTACGGCTCCAGACCTTCGCGTTCGCGGTGGATTCTCGTTACCGAGTTGGCATCGAAAAACCTGAACCCACGGAACGGACGGAAGGGACGGTTTGGAGATTCGCCCCTCAGAACGAAGATCGTAGCTATGACCAAAGCGACGTGTGCGTCGAGCGGCCCAACGAGCGGCGACATTCCTGTCGCCGACGATCCAACGCGGCCGAAGCCCACCATCTTTCCGAAAGCGTGGCGCGTCCCGCGCAGTCCGCCGACGGCGACAGCAATGTTGCCGCTCCTTGGCTTCGCTCCACAGAGGTCGCCCAACCAAAGCCCCCCCGCGCGCAGCGTGCATCCTGAACCGTCAACGATCCACCATTCACCCTCAACCCGTCCCCCCAACCAACAGACACAATAAACACACTATTCACGATCACGGCATGCGAAGGACAGACACAATAAACACACTATTCACGATCACGGCATGCGAAGGACAGACACAATAAACACACTATCCCGCGATCACGGCATGCGCAGAAACCTTCAGGCGGAAAGGGGCATTGAAAATGTCTCCAACGTGTCCTTGCCCCCGGCGCTGATGACGACTTCGCCCGCCGTCAGACAATCGGGTCACTCCCAGACCTCGACGACGAGGCCACCGGAAGAGCCCAATAAAGGGCTCCAGCCCCGCTCCGGCTATGTGGAGGACAGTGGCGGAGCCGCATTCAGGGTTCCGGTTTCAGCTTCCGGCGTTGGCGTTCCCGTTGTCACCAAGGTCCGCCGCCGACTTGCCACTCTTCCAGGAGTTCCTTGGGAATCTCGCCGAGGAAACGGGAGGGGCGTTGGAGCATGTCGCCGTAACCGCTACCGAGATGCATCTGCGGATAAGTGAGATACAGCTCATCCTTCGCCCGCGTGACGGCGACGTAGAAAAGCCGGCGCTCTTCTTCGAGGGCGTCGTCGGATTCCAAGCTGCGGCCGCTGGGGAATTTGCCGTCGGCCATCCAGATGACGAAGACGATCTTCCACTCAAGCCCCTTTGCCTGGTGCACGCTGCTCATCGTCACGAGCTCGGTTTCTTCGCGCGAGGCGACCGATTCGTGTTCGAGGTTCGTGAGCAGGGCGAGCTGATCGAGAAAGTCCGCGGCGCTGGGAAACTGGCGCGAGAAATTGACGAGCGTGTTCAGGTCTTCGCGGCGCTGGTCGTAGTTCGGGAAGTTCGCCTTGCCGTAGTCGTCATAGACGGCCTCGATGACGCTGCGCAGCATCTCGGCGGGCGGCACGGGCTGTCCGCTCGGGGCGAGCTCTTCGAGGGTATGCACGAGCTGCTCCCACGATTTGCGCGTCTTGGCGGGAACCTTGAGCTGATGCAGCGCGGAGAACTTCGTCGAGTCCGAGGAGAGCAGCTTCGTGCTGTCGCCCCAGAGCGCTTCCGCGCTGCGGGCGCCGATGCCCGGCAGCAGGCGCACCATGCGCTTGAAGGCGACTTCATCGCGCGGGTTCACGACGTATTTCAAAAACGCCGCCACATCCTTTACGTGCGCCTGCTCGAAGAACCGCAGCCCGCTGGTGATCTGGAATGGAATCCCGCGTCGCGTAAACTCCATCTGCACTTCCATGGAGTGAAAGTGCGCGCGGTAAAGCACGGCCATTTCGTCGAGCGCGATGCCTTCCTCGTGCAGTTCCAACACACGCTGCGCGACGAAACGCGCCTGATCGCCGGTGTCGCCGAGCGGCACGAGCGCGGGCTTGAAATTGTTTCCCTCCCGCGCGGCGACGAGGTTTTTGCGAAACTGCCGCACATTCGCCGCGATGGCGGAGTTGGCGACGGCGAGCACCTCGGGCACGCTGCGGTAGTTTGTCTCGATCTTGTAAGTCTTGGCCTGCGGATAACGCCGCGGAAATTCGAGGATGTTTTTGAAGTCCGCCCCACGCCACGAGTAAATCCCCTGCGCGTCGTCGCCGACCACCATGACGTTGCCATGACGCGCGGCGAGCAGGTCGATGAAGTCGGACTGGAGATGGTTCGTGTCCTGGTATTCATCCACGAGGATGAACTGAAACTGCCGTTGGTAATGCTCCCGCAACGCTTCGTTTTCCCGCAACAACCGCAGCGGTTGCGAAAGCAGGTCGTCGAAATCGACCGCATTGGCCTCGCGCTTCTTCGCGGCGTATTTCGTTTGCGCCGCCGTGATTTGCGGCGCGAACTCGAGGAAGTGCGGATACTTTTCCACCAGCACGTCGTCGAGCTTCCGCCCGGTGTTCAGCACGAAGCTGAGCACATCACCGATCACCTGCCCCTTCGGAAATCGTTTATCCTTGGGATCGACACCCAGCGTCGCGACCACCGTGTCCAGCAAGTCTTCCGCGTCCTCGCGATCCATGATCGAAAAACCCGGCGCAAAGCCCGCCTCGACCGCGTGTTTGCGCAGGATGCGATTCCCGACGGAGTGAAAGGTGCCGCCCCACAGTCCCGTAAGATCGTGCGGAATCAGCGCCGCCACCCGGTCGAGCATTTCGCGCGCGGCCTTGTTCGTAAACGTGAGCAGCAGGATATTCTGCGGCAGGATGCCGTTCTCGATGAGATACGCCACGCGATACGTGAGCGTGCGCGTCTTCCCCGAACCCGCGCCGGCGATCACCAGCGCGGGCCCCGGCGGCGCGGTCACCGCCGCACATTGCTGCGGATTCAGCTCAGCCGCGTAGTCGATCTGCGGCGTGGCGACACCCGCGGGGCGGTGGAGGGTGTATTGACGGGCCATGCCGCGCCGAAGCCTAGTCGAGAAGCGCGCAGGTCGCCTTCACGATCTCCGCAAAGCCGCGCGGATCGAGGCTCGCGCCGCCGACGAGCGCGCCGTCGATGTCGGGCTGCTTCATCAGTTCGGCGGTGTTGGCGGGCTTCACGCTGCCGCCGTATTGAATGCGCACTTTCGCCGCGGTGGTGTCCTTGCTGATCGAGGTCAGCACCTTGCGGATGAAGGCGTGCGCTTCCTGCGCCTGCTGCGGCGAAGCGGTGCGGCCGGTGCCGATCGCCCACACGGGTTCATAAGCCAGCACCACGTCTTCGATCTGCGCCGAGGTCAGGTCGGCCAGGCTGCCGCGGAGCTGCGTTTCCAGCACGGTCTCGACCTTGCCCGCATCACGCTCGGCGAGCGTTTCGCCGATGCACACGATCGGCGTCAGCGTCGCTGCGAGGGCCGCCTTGGTCTTCTTGTTCACGATCGAATCGGTCTCCCCGAAAAGCGTGCGGCGTTCACTATGGCCGAGCACCACGTAGCGGACGAAAAGCTCGCGCAGCATCGGCGCGGAAATTTCACCGGTGAAGGCGCCCGAGCTCTCGAAGTGCATATTCTGCGCACCGAGCTTCACGTTCTGCACTTTGCTGAGTCGTTCGCTGACCTTGGGCAACGTGGTGAACGGCGGCACGAGCACGATGTCGGCTCGCTTTTCGTCTCCGATCTCGAGGAGGAAGTTTTCGAGAAAACCCTCCGCCTCGTTGATGGTCATGTTCATCTTCCAGTTCGCGGCGATGATTTTGCGGCGCATGGGGTAAATTTAGGATTTCAGATTTAGGATTTAGGATTTGTGGACAGGAACGTCCGTCCAGCAACCCGGAGGTCGGATTACTTTTCGTTCAGCGCAGCGACACCGGGCAGGACTTTGCCTTCGAGGAGTTCGAGACTGGCGCCGCCGCCGGTGCTGATGAAGGTGACCTTGTCGGCTACTCCCGCGCGTTTCACGGCCTTCACGCTGTCGCCACCGCCGATGATGGTCTTCGCACCCTGGTTGGCGGCGATAGCTTCGGCGATGTCGAACGTGCCCTTGGCGGTCGCCTTGATTTCGAACACGCCCATCGGGCCATTCCAGATCACGGTCTTCGCCTTGGCGATTTCCTCGGAGAAGAGCTTCACGCTTTCCGGCCCGATATCGAGGCCTTCCCAGCCTTCCGGGATGCTTTCGCCCGGCGGCACGATCTTCGTCGCGCCGATGGTCTTCGCGTCGAAATCGAAGGCGTCGGAAGCCAGCGCATCAACCGGGACGAGCAGCTTCACGCCGCGCTCCTTCGCCTTTTCGATGGCGGCCTGCGCGATCGGTTCCCACTCGGGCTTGTAAAGGCTGCGGCCGATGCCGACGCCCTGCAACAGCTTGCGGAAGGTAAACGCCATGCCGCCGCCAATGATGATGGTGTCGGCCTTTTCCAGCAGGCGATTGATGACCGCAATCTTGTCGTTCACCTTGGCACCGCCGAGGATCACGACGAAAGGCCGCTCGGGCGATTCGAGTTCATCGTGCAGATACTGGAGTTCCTTCTCCATGAGGAGGCCGGAGACGGCGGCGCTCACGTGGTGCGCCACGCCTTCGGTCGAAGCATGCGCGCGATGCGCCGAGCCGAACGCGTCGTTCACATATACGTCGCAGAGATTGGCGAGCGCCTTGGCGAAGTCGGCGTCGTTCGCTTCTTCTTCGGCCTGAAAGCGGACGTTTTCGAGCAGCGCGACATCGCCGTTGTTCATGCTGGCGATGATCTTCTCGGGCACTTCGCCGATGGTGTCGTGGCTGAAGGCGACGGGCTTGCCGAGCAGCGTGTGGAGATGATCCGCCACCGGGCGGAGGGATTCTTTCTCGCTGCGCTTGCCCTTCGGGCGGCCGAGGTGCGAGCAGAGGATGAGCTTCGCCCCCTTTTCGATCAGATACTTGATGGTCGGCAGCGTCTCCTTGATGCGGGTGTCATCGGTGATGACCATGCCGCCGTCCTTCTGGTCGAGCGGCACGTTGAAGTCCACGCGCACGAGGACGCGTTTTCCGGAAAGATCGAGGTCACGAACGGTTTTTTTGGGCATGGCGTTAGTTGGAAAAAGAGCCGCGCGATAAAGCCCGGCTTGAGAGCAAAAACAAGTAACTTTGGCGAGGCGATGTGGCAGCGGTTTCTTTTAGGGCGGCTCCTTCAGAGAGCGGTGACCATCCGCGCCCGATCAGGCACCTTCACTTCCCCAGTGGGAAAAGCCACGCCGCCAGCATCGTCAGCACCAGCCCCGCGACGCCTTGCAACGACATCATGGGAGTCATCGTGCGCAGGGTCTGCTTCTCGGTCATGCCGGACATCCGGGCGACCACCCAGAAGCCCCCGTCGTTCATCCACGGGATCGGCTTCGACCCGCACCCGATCGCCACGGCGAAATAAACCGCGGCCACGGGTGAACCGGCGTCGAGGAAGGCTTTCGCAATCGGGACGGAAGTAATCATTGCGACGGTCGCAGAGCCCTGCGCGGTGCGCACGAGCGCCGTCACCAACCACACCGCCGGCAATGCCAAGGCCTGCGCTCCGCCGACCAAATGTCCGATCTCCTCGGCGATCCCGGTCTGCTGCAAGGCACCGCCAAACGCGCCGCCCGATGCCGTGATCAGCACGACCATCGCGCCGTGAGCCAGCGCGGTCTGCACGGTCTTCGAAGCCCCCTCCGCCGGGTGATACTGTTTCACGAGCCACAACCCGCCAATCGCTCCGAGAAGCAGCGCGAGGTCCGTGTGGCCGAGGGTGCGGGCTACGGCGGCATAGGGAGCAGTGGAATCCTTCAGCGACTCCTGTAGAGCGATCAACACGAGCGGAATGATCACCGGCATCACCGCCCAGCCTAGCGGAGGGAGGGCTCGCTTCTCCGTCGGACTCTCATCGACCTCGAACGGGACCTCGAAATCCTTCCGCTGGTTCAGCACGCGGGCGAGGAAATAGCCGCACAGCGCCGCGCCGAACCCGATCACCACGCCGACGACGATCATCAACCCGGTATCCACCCCAAGCTGGCTCGCCACCAGTGCCGGCCCTGGCGCCGGCGGCACCAGAGAGTGCGTGATGGTTCCGCCCGCGACGATGCAAAGCAGGTAAAGCAGATAATCGCGCCCCGTCCGTTTCGCCATCGTCTTCGCCATCGGCAGGAGCAGACAGAAAAGCGTGGCCAGGAAGACCGGTATGCCCAGCAGGAACGACGTCAGAAAAAACGCCCATTGCGCCCGTTCCACGCCCGTCCATCGCAACGCCGCCGTCGCGATACTTTCCGCTGCGCCGGACACCAGCAGGCACTCTCCGATGATCGCCGCCATGGCGATGAGGATGCCGATACTCGTGCACGTTCGCCCAAACTCTTCCGCCACCCGCGTGGCAGCGGTGGATTCGACAAACTTCTTCGCGGCCTGCGCGGACAGATCTCCCTTCTTTACCTTGCGATCGGCCACGCTCTGCAAAGCAGTCGTCGGGGTCAGCACAGCTACGGCGTATGCAGCCACCATCATGGCCAGGAAAGCGTGCGAGCGGAGCCACAGAATGCCTCCGACCACGATCGCCATCCCGCAGCAAAGGAGGACGAGGGAATTCATTTGGAAGGCGCGAAAACGAAATGGGCAGGGAACAGCACGCGCCTAAAAAGACGGAACGCCCGCGGATTCAAACTACAAAGTGCAGGCAATCCTCACCGGGCTCCGCTCTGCTCCCCTCGCCTACACCGGAGCCGTATCGAGGAGGCCACGCCGCATCGCGACTGCCACCGCATGGGCACGATCCACCACCCGCAGCTTGCTGAACAGATGGGTGAGGTGCCGCTTCACGGTGTCCTCCGCCAGGTGCAGCATCCCGCCGATCTCCTTGTTGCTCTTCCCATTCGCTACGTGCTGGAGAATCTCGACTTCGCGCGGGGTCAGTTCCGACTGCATGGCGCGCTGTGCGAGCCGTTGCGCGGCATCGATGGAAAAATAGCGCTCGCCCGACGCGACGTGACGGATCGCCTTTACGATCTCCCCATCCTGCGCCGTCTTCAACACGCAGCCGGCCGCACCTGCCTGTAACGCATAATAAACAATCGCCTCGCAATCCATGGTCGAGAAAAGCAGCACGCGCACCCGTGGAAACTCCCGGCACAAATCCGCGATAGCGAGAAAGCTCGCCGAACCGGGCAGGCGCGGATTCACCAACGCGACGTCCGGCCGGTGCCTCACCATGAGCGTTCGAGCGTGGTCGATCGTTTCGCCTTCGGCGAGCAGTTCCATGTCTTCGTGCTGGCTCACGCACGCGGCCACGCCCTTTCGGACCACCGCGTGATCGTCAACGACCACAAGGTTGATGCGGGACGCAACCGGAGAGGGTGGCCGGAGGCAGGTCATCGTATTCATTTGGTTGGGGTAAACGAAAGCGGAGTTGGGCGTCTCCGCGTCTTCCGAAAATTACAAACGAGTAAGCGAAGCAAGCAGAAGTTCTGGTCGTAGCGAAATTTACGACCAAAATTACTCACTATCCCCTACTTTATCACAAACCCGATCCTCCACTCCGCCAATTCCCTGACAGAGTAAGGCTTACCGCGAGTGATTGAGGAATGCCCGCCATCCGCGGTAGGAACTGATGTCTTCAGCTCCGTCCAGTGCCGCAACCTCGCAAAGAAAACCTTTAACCGAGCTGCCGTCTTCGAGCACCACATTGCCGATTCCCATCGGTGCTGGGACTTCCGCGACGAACTCTCCAAAGGCGGCATAACTCATCTCCCACACTTCCGTCTCGATGCCCGGCCCAGCAAACCCTGGCGTGCGCACGAGGCCAGGTTTAGGCGGCTTTGTGTTTGCAAGCGCGTAGAGTCGATAATCGGCCGCAGTGCAGCAGGTGCGAACCAGTTTCGCCCAGCGCGAGGTGAGCTGATGATTGAGCGGCTGCCCGCTCAAGTGCGCCCCGACGACCGACACCAGCACCCCACGCGGACTTGCCGGCGCCGGTTGCTCGAGAAACAACGCACCGATCTCCGCGAGCGCGTCGTCGCCAAAAGCGGGTGCGAGAAACGTGACTCCCAGAGGCAGTCCGTCGGCTCGGAATCCCGCCGGCACAGCGAGCCCGCATAAGTCGAGCAGGTTCACGAAATTTGTGTAGGTGCCGAGATTGGAATTCAGCCTCACCGGATCGGCGAGTAACTCTTCGACCGTGTAAATCGTCG
Source organism: Chthoniobacteraceae bacterium (assembly GCA_044226525.1). Lineage (GTDB taxonomy): Bacteria > Verrucomicrobiota > Verrucomicrobiia > Chthoniobacterales > Chthoniobacteraceae > VFJQ01. Next base: position 68,212 of record JBGAGV010000025.1, read on the forward strand.
GCGCCGTCGGGAGGAGAAGGGCATCCATCTTCGCCCACTCCGCCTCAGCCAGGCGACGCAGATATGCCAGGTCGTAGTCCGCACGAAACGCATCGACGGCCGAATATCTGGCTCCCTCACTGATGATTTTCCGCACCACTGGATGGCCCACGTTCGGGTGCTCTTCCAGAAACTCTCCAACCGCCGCAAACCGCTCCGCCACCCACGGACCCGCATAGAGCAACCGCGCCGCGTCGCGAAACGGCCCAAAGTCGATCTCGACGATCTCCAAGCCCAGTCCCACACATCGTTCGCAAGCGCGGGTATAAAGCGCGCGCATGTCTTCATCGCCGCAAAACTCGAGCTGATCGGCCCGCGGCACTCCCACCCGTTGAATTCGCGCCACCCCCTCCTCCCATCGCCGTGCCAGTGGCTCGCGTGCATCGAACTCTCGTGCCGCCGAGAACACTGCATGCGCATCGGCGATATTCGCCGCGAAGACCGAGACGCAATCCAGCGAACGGCACGCCGGCACCACTCCCCGCGTGCTCACCACACCCTTCGTAGGTTTCAGTCCGACGAGTCCATTGAACGCCGCCGGCACTCGCCCCGAGCCCGCGGTGTCCGTGCCCAGCGCAAAGCTCACCAGGCCGGCTGCCACCGCGACGGCCGAACCCGAGCTCGAACCACCGGAAATGTGCGCATCGCCGAATACTGAACGGGGAATCCCATACGGCGAGCGCGTGCCGACCAGGCCCGTGGCAAATTGGTCGAGGTTCGTCTTGCCGATCGGAATCGCTCCCAACGCACGCAGCCGAGCCACCACCACCGCGTCCTCCTTCGCAACATAGCTGAACTCCGGGCACGCCGCCGTCGTCGGCCAACCGGCTACATCGATGTTATCCTTGATCGCAAATGGCATCCCAAAGAGCGGAAGCGTGCGATCCATCGGCAAACTCGCGATGAGGTCTTCGAGCGGCGGCCGATAAATCCAGACCGCATCCTGGCCACGCGCCGCAATACGGCGATCAATCTCGCGCAGGAGTGCAACCGGGTCCGCGAAGTCTCGCCGGACGGTAGTGAAATCAAGCAGCGGAAAACGAGGACGGGTATTCATCATGCAGCGGGTTCGACAACACAAAGCGCCTGGCCCGGGGCGACCTGTTTGCCAGGCGCGCAGAGAATTTCACTCACCAGACCAGCCTCCGCGGCCACCACCGGGATTTCCATTTTCATCGCCTCGAGCACGATGAGTTTTTCCCCGGCTTCCACCCGTGAGCCGGGTTGCACCAGCACCTGCCACACATTTGCCGGCAACGGCGCGCGGGCGACATTCATCCCCGGCGGAATCTCCAGTTGTTCCTCCAGCACTTCAGGTTCCGGCTCACTCGGCACGGCATCCAGTCCAGCCGCATGCCATCGCTCCCGCTCCGCGGCAAACGCCGCTTCCCTTTTCGCCTTGAACGCCGCCGTCTCACCTTCGATCGAGCGAAGGAACTCGTGATAGTCGCTCAGCTTGAAAGTCGTCTCCTCGATGCGGACCTTGTAGCGACCTTGCGGGAAATCTTCTCGCAACTGGAGCAGTTCCTCGGCGGTGACAGGATAGAACCGAATCTGGTCGAAAAACCGAAGCAGCCACGGCTTCGTAAAATCCTCGGTCGAGCGCCATTTGTTCCACATCTGGATCGTGCGGCCGACGAATTGATAGCCGCCCGGCCCTTCCATCCCATACACGCAGAGATAAGCGCCGCCGATGCCGACCGAATTCTCCGCCGTCCAGGTGCGCGCGGGATTATATTTCGTCGTCACCAGCCGATGCCGCGGATCGAGCGGCACCGCCACCGGCGCGCCGAGGTAGACATCGCCCAGACCCAGCACCAGATACCTCGCGTCGAAGACGATTCGTTTCACCTCTTCGATCGAATCGAGACCGTTGATCCGGCGGATGAACTCGATGTTGCTCGGGCACCATGGCGCATCGGCTCGAACTGTCGCCATGTATTTTTCGATCGCCAGTCGGGTCGCCGGATCATCCCACGATAGCGGTAGGTGAATGATGCGGGTCGGCAACTCAAGCGTGTCGAGCGGCGGCAATCCGGCTTCACCCCGCGCGAGCACATCGAGCAACTCCCCGCGCGCCAGCGTCCGTGCATCGTAGTGCACCTGGAGCGAGCGGATGCCCGGCGTGAGATCGAGGATGCCGGGCACCTTCTCCTTCTCCAGCCACGTCATCAACGCGTGCACCCGGAATCGCAGTTCAAGATCGAGCAGGTTCGGCCCGAACTCCACCAAGACATAATCGTCGCCCTGCGGACGGAAGATCATTTCGGGCAGGCCGTCGTGCGCGGGATCACGCCGGAGAACAGCATCGTCTGGAATCGAGATCGGCACGGGCGTGCCATGTTGCTGCGGCGCGAGTTGCGCGATCTCCGTGTCCTGAAGACGCCGCAATTCCGCTGCCGATTCTTCGCTCAATGGCAGGAAACGAACCGTGTCGCCGGGCTGGAGTTGCCCGGTTTTCCACAACTCTGCCTGCACCACCACCGCCGGGCAGACAAAGCCACCCAAGCTCGGCCCGTCCGGCCCCAGAATGATCGGCATGTCGCCCGTGAAATCGATCGCACCGATCGCATAAGCATTGTCGTGAATATTCGAGGGATGCAGCCCCGCTTCGCCACCGTCCGATCGTGCCCAGCGAGGTTTCGGCCCCACCAGACGCACCCCGGTGCGTGCAGAGTTGAAGTGAACCTTCCACTCGGTCGCGAAGAACATCTCGATGTCCTCGCGCATGAAAAAATCCGGCGCGCCGTGCGGTCCATAATGCACGCCGATCTCCCACTGGTGGGTGAGCCGAGGCTCGAGTTCGAGAGGCAGACTCGGACCATCCACAGCGGATTCATCGGGATAGCGCAATTTCAGCACATCTCCCACGCGCAAGGCTCGCCCCGCGTGTCCGCCAAATTGCCCCAGCGCAAACGTCGAGCGCGATCCAAGATACTTCGGTAGATCAAGGCCGCCTCGCACCAGCAGGTAGGTCCGCGCACCGGGCCCATTGACCGCGCCGATCACGAGCGTCTGCCCCGCCCCGACACTCACCGGCGCCCAATAGGAAACCGGCTTTCCATCCAGCCGCGCCGTCATCTCGGCGCCGGTAAGGCAAATCGTCGTGCCGATGTTAAATCGCAGTGTCGTGCCGCTCATGGTCATTTCGAGCCCCGCCGCGCCTTCGAGATTGTTCAGCAGGCGATTACCCAGACGAAACGACAGCGAATCCATCGGTCCGCTCGGCGGCACGCCCACAGCCCAATATCCCAGTCGTCCCGGGTATCCTTGCACGGTCGTCATCGTCCCGCCGTCGAGCACTTCGATCGTCCGTGGATGATAAGCAAAGTCGCGCAGAAACGCGGTGAATACATTGCCGCTCTCGAACTCCTCGCTCGCCATCACCTGCCGGAGATAATCGCGATTCGTCTCGATCCCCTCGACGCGCGTCGCCGCCAGTGCTTCTGCCATCTTCCCGATAGCATCTTCGCGAGTTTCCGCATGGACGAGGAGCTTCGCGACCAGCGGATCGTAGAATGGAGACACCTCCGTCCCCGCTTCGATCCAATGATCGCAACGCGCCTCTTCCGGAAAACTAACTTCCGTCAACAATCCCGAACTCGGCTGGAAATTCTTCCCCGGATCTTCCGCGTAAAGGCGAACCTGAATCGAACTCCCCCGCGGTGTGTGATGATAGCCGTTCAGGTCTGGCGCTTCCTTCGCCGCGACTCGAAGCATCCACTCCACGAGATCAAGCCCGGTCACCATTTCCGTGACGCCGTGCTCGACCTGCAATCGAGTGTTCACTTCGAGGAAATAGAACGCTCCAGCCTGCACATCGAAAACGAACTCCACCGTGCCAGCGGAGCGATAGCCGACTTCGCGTCCCAACCGCACCGCGGCGTCGAACAGCACCGTCCGCTGCTCTTCGGTCAGGCCCGGCGCAGGCGTCTCTTCGATTACCTTTTGATTGCGCCGCTGCGTTGAGCAATCGCGCTCGCCGAGTGCGATCACGTTCCCATGGCCATCGCCAAAAATCTGCACCTCCACATGCCGAGCGATGGTCACGAACTTTTCAAGAAACAACCCATCGTCCTTGAAGTTGTTGCGCCCCAGGTTGCGAACGGTTTCGAATTTCTCTCTTAACTCACTGGCGTTCTGCGCCAGTTGCATTCCGATGCCTCCCCCGCCTGCGGTGCTCTTTAACATCACCGGGAAGCCGATTCGCTCAGCTTCCGCCACCGCGTGTTCCGCATCGGACAACAACCCGGTGCCGGGCAATAACGGAACGCCACATTTCTCAGCAATCTCTCGCGAAGTATGCTTCAGGCCAAACCGGCGAATCTGCTCCGCCGTGGGACCGACGAACGCGATCCCGGCTTGCTCGCACGCCTCGGCGAAATCCGCGTTCTCACTTAGAAAGCCATACCCGGGATGCACGCCTTCCGCTTCGGCCTGCTTCGCCACTTCCAGAATCCGCGCTGCATTGAGATAGCTATCGCGCGCCGGAGGTGGCCCGATACAGACCGCTTCATCCGCGAGTCCCACGTGCATGGCATGACGGTCCACCTCCGAATAGACCGCGACGGAACCGATCCCCATGCGTCGCAGAGTGCGAATCACCCGGCACGCGATTTCTCCACGATTAGCAATCAGGACTTTTTTAAACATGAATGGGATTCGTTCCGCGCGTCATTCCCAAATGAGCAGCCGAACTGGGGTCGGATTGTAGGCGTTGCAGGGATTGTTAAGCTGAGGGCAATTTGAAATCAGGGCGATGACATCCGTCTCCGCGCGCATCTCCACATAGCGTCCGCCCGCGCTCACTCCATCGGCGAAGCGAAGGCCACCTTCCGGCGTCACCGGCACGTTCATAAAAAAATTGATGTTATGCGTGATGTCCGCCTTGGAAGCTCCCCGCCCCCAGCGAAGCACCTGAAGCATGAAGGTATCCCGGCAGGCGTGCATCCAGCGTTTATCCAGGGAGTAGCGGACTTGATTGCTCTCCGTCGCGCACGCGCCGCCAAGCGTGTCGTGCCGCCCGCAAGTATCGGCCGTGATCGTGAGCAACACATTCCCTTCGCTCGACATCAGCTTCGTGCCGGTAGTGAGATAGATGCCCCCTTGAGCTCGAATCGTATCCTGCGCGGAATAGCGATCGCTCATGTCGTGCGCATTGTAGAAGAGCGTATCGGCCGCCTGGTTTCCTTCGAGGTCCACGATCCGAAAAGTCTGCCCGCGCTTGATTTCATGCATCCAGCCGTTTCCCGCCGGAAGCGTGAAGTCGTAAACGGCATTAGCGGGATCAAACAGACTCTCGGTATAAATGAGCGTGCTCATACTTCGGCGAAATAGCGTTCCGTGAGGGCGAAGCTCCGCTGATTCTCACCACGGAAATTACGGCAATAGTCGTCCTCCCCAGCAGACGGTGTTTTCAGGGCAGAAAGTTTGACCGGCTTCGGGGCATAAGCCGGATTGGGATCGAGGGGATGCTGACAGGTCGTGATGACCACCAACACGTTCATCTCCGCTCGCAAATCGAGGTAGTCGCCCACTTTCGAATTGCCGGTGTGAAAAGTCAGCCGCCCTTCATCATCCACATCGAGCCGGCTGAAAAAGTTGGCATTCGCGACCAGATCGCGCGCTCCGAGCCCGTGCTTACCCAGTTCGACGAGAAAATTGTCGTGCGCATTCCGATACCAGTCATTGCGGGCCACTTGATAGTTTCGCTCGCCATACTTAGCCCGAACGAGAGCGGCATTACTGTGCCCTCCGAGGGGGTCGTGCCAGCCACAGGTATCCGCCGTGATCGAGAGCAATACGCGGCCCATGTCGCTCATCAGCACATGCCCCCTCGTGAGTTTCGCGGTGTATTGCGCCTTCAACGTGTCGGGCAGGTTGAGCCGGTCGAGCGGTGCGTCGGCGTTGTAGGCCATCAGGCCCACGTTCGCGCCCCCTTCGAGATCGGTCAGGCGCAAGGTCGTATGGCGATGCAGGACCCACGACCACAGGCCGCCGCCGGGGAGATGCTCTTCAAAGATAATCGGTGCTTCAGACATGGAAAAATTTTACGCTGCGGCAGCTAGCGGGAAGGTCGAGAAACGCTCGCGGAGGTGCGTCGCCATCCATCGATTGATTTCATCGAGCGACGCGACGGGCATCGCGGTGAATGGCAGCGTGTGAAGATAACCGTCCGGACCAAACTCCGGCGTCATGCTCACGAATTCGCGTCCGCCCGCCGCCATCGCGTGCCAAATCGTCTCCCACCAGCGTTCGTGTGCCGCCAAGGCAACCCGGTATTCCGGCGCCGCCGGATGCGGAACCTGCGGGCCTTGATCGTAACCCACGCGCGCATGAACGTGATGCGTCCGCGAAGCAAACAGCGCGAGCAACTCCGGCTCCTCATCGAGAACCAATCGCTCGCACACGCAGCACCAGTGCGAGAAATCGCACGTCAGGCGCAGCTTGGGAAGCTGGCGCAACAACTCTGCCGTCACCCACGGATTGAAAGTCGCGCGACCGCGATGTGTTTCAAAGCTCACCTCGACTCCGAAGTCCTGCGCGACCTGCATGGCGCTTCCGAAGAACTCGACACTCTTTCCCATCGGCCATGCGTCGCACCCGGCGAGCACTGTCAGGAAAAGCGGGCGAGCCGGCAGCGCCGCCTCAGCCTTGCGGGTAAAATCGTCGAGATGCTGCCCCAGGTCGCGAGCCTCAGGCACATAACCGCCCCCCGTCGTGATTTCAGCAATGAAGGGCACTCCCACATCGCAGCCCTCCCCCATCGGTCCCTCGATCCCGTCGAAAAGACCGCGCGAGCAGTCGGCCAATGCAGACTTCACATCGAATCCATTCGTCCAAAGTGAGCGGAAGAGCAGCAGGCGCATGGTCAGGCAGGAAGCGTAAGAGCCAGCCGAAAGCCGAGATTGTCGCGACGGGTCTCCGGGGGCAGCGCATCGCGGCTCGAACTGCGCAGGAGCCGTGGCAGCAGATCCCACGCGCCTCCCCGAATCACGCGCGGGCTATCCGGCGCACCACCTCGGGGTGAACCATCGTTCGCCGCGCCCTCGTGTGACGGATGCCACGCATCGGCGCACCATTCAGCCACGTTGCCATGCATATCGTGCAGTCCCCACGCATTCGCGGGATAAGTGTCTCGGTTCGTCCGGAGCCCCGGTCCAACCCGCTCGCCGTTTTCGTCATAGCGATAATTCGCGACCTCAGGCGGCAGGGAATCACCTGTCGAAAACGGCGTATCGCTTCCGGCCCGGCACGCGATTTCCCATTCCGCCTCACTCGGCAGCCGCCAGGCATAACCCGTCCGCTCACCGAGCCACGCGCAATAGGCATGGGCATCGTTCCAACTAACGCCGACCACCGGCAAATCTTCCGGATCGGCCACGTGCGCCGGATCAAACGGTGCATATTCCCTCTCACTCACGGGATCACACGCCATCGCAACAGGCGCCGGTATGGTCACCTCGTAAAGTGGGCGCTCCGTCGCGCTGGCAAACCGGTCGAGACCGCGCGTGCCGACTGGATGCGGTCCCGGCAAGAGAATGGCGCATGGAACGTGAGCGATCATCATCATGCGAGGACAGGTTCGTCGTGCCAGTGTCCGCCGCGAACATTGGCTGGCGGAATGAGATCGTAACGCATCCACCCGGCCCCGATGCCACCATCCACACACAAGTTGTGGCCGGTGACGGCGGCGGCTTCATCGCTGGCTAGGAAATGCGTCGCAGCGGCGATCTCATCGGGATCAATGAGCCTTCCCAGTGGAGTGTGTTTTTCGATGAAAGGAATCTCGGGATTATTCTCAATATCCGTCACTGCCGGCGTGCGCACCGTGCCTGGACTGACGGCATTCACCGTGATGTGGCGAGCCGCCAGTTCGATCGCGCCCAGCTTGGTCAGGTGGACAATGGCGGCCTTGGAGACGGCATAAGCAGTTCCCGCAGGCACGCCAATCACTCCCACAAAAGACGCCATGTTGATGATGCGTCCGCCTTCGCGCAGCACACGCCCGCCGTGCTTGATTCCGAATGCCACGCTGCGGGCATTCACATCCATGGTCCGGTCCCATAACTCCGGAGTGAGATCGCCAAATCCGACGCCGAGCGGCTGGATGCCCGCATTATTTACGAGTATATCGACTCCTCCATGTCGTTCACCGGCCCAGTCGAGCATCGCGGCCACATCGTCCTCGGAGGATACATCGGCTTGGAAAAATTCCTCGTCCTCCATCGCGCGGCGGTCAGCGATGACGACCGTCGCGCCCGCAAGGCGGAACCGCTCCACAATGGCCCATCCGATGCCCGATGCGCCGCCGGTCACCACGACGACTTTGCTGGCGAGAGAAAACATCGACTTAGGCATCGGGACGTTGCGAAGAGGCCGCGGGGCGATCGAGAGTCGGCCAGGTGTTACGAACACGCGCGGCCAGATAGCGCTGAAGGAGCCAGATCGGCATTTCGAGATGGCTGAGCCGCCCGCGCTGATAGCCACTCGCGTAATAGCTGCGCTGCACCCCGACGCACATTTCCATGTCTTCCAGATGGAACCCGACACTCGTCGCTGTGCTCCGGGCGAGACGCTCGGCAAAGTCCGGCAACTGCGTCGAAGCGCGCGGCACGAGCAGCGTCGTCAGCAGCGTATGGCGATGTGGTCCCTCCGGCTGAATGCGATACCAGATGAGGCAATCCGGCACGTAGGCGATCAGCCAATGCGGAAAGCCCAGGCTGAGCCCCCACTCGAACCGGTCGCGCTCCGCAAGACCCGACACGAGTGGAAAGACATGCCGCTCTCCGCCCGTCGCCTCCGCTTCCGCGATGGCCGCGCGCTCCTTCGCACCGTAAGGCAGATGGCACCGAATGCAATGCGCGCGCTCCTGTTCCGTCCACGTATCGCGCGCCGGCATCAGCGGCTGAAGCGAACGGACGTGTGCTCCGGCGTGATGATAAGACTCCATGAAATTTTCAGTGATGACCTTCCAGTTGAAAGGGCAATCCCAGGCGCGCGCATCGACGACGACGAGGTCCTGACCGCTCCACTTCGCCATATGAGAATCGAGTTCCGCCCATCGCTGCGAAGGGGCTGTCGTCGCGCTACCGTCGAGATTCACAAACACAAATCCGTGCCAGACCGCACTTTTAAACTCACGCAGTCCCCACTCGGAACGCTGGAATCCGGCCGCCTGATTCATCTCCGGGCAGGCCTTGAGGCGACCATCCAGTTCGAACGTCCATGAGTGATACGGGCAAAGGAACAGACGCGTATTCCCCACGCCCGGTCCGCCTTCGCGCGACTCGGCGGGCGTATGGCCAAAGCCCGGGGGCATGATATCCATCCCGCGATGCGGACAGGCACGGGAGAGCACGCGAATGCGGTCATCCTTGTCCCGAACGATCACCAGCGGCTCGCCGAGCAAATCGAGCGTGAGAAAATCGCCGATGGCCGGGAGTTGCGATACGTGAGCCGCGCATTGCCACTCTGCGCGGAACACATGCTCTTCCTCCCATCGATAAAATGCCTCGCTCGTGTAAGCCGCGGCGGGGAGCGTGCGGCTGTGATCGAGCGGCAAGTCGGCCGTGGCTTGTAACTCGGCCAGGAGTGCGACCAGATTGCCATCATCACGCGCCGCCGTTTTGGGCAGACTCAGACGCTCGTTCAACTCACACGCGGCGCGGACTTGGGGTTCATCGACAACGGGCATGGCTCAGGCAGCTTGAAAGTCGAAACCGATTTCCCGGCGCGCGGCGGGGTTAGCGCGAACGTAATTGGCGATCTCGCGCCCGCGCGCAAACCACACGCCGCCCTTCGCCTGCATGGCGCGGACGAGATCCTCGAGCAATCGAACCCGGGAAGGGCGCCCGCTCAACCACGGGTGCAGGGTCAGCACAAAGCAGCAGCCGAAATCGTGCATCGCTTCAAACTCGCGCCACCAGAGGTCGAAAACCTTTTCGCAATTCTCCGGAATGAACCCCCAAGCAGGATCGGCGCTGAAGGCGAACTGCTCCCAGTCTTCGAGCAGCCACTGGCCCGGAATTTCGACAAGCTCGTTCGCATGAAAATACGGCACATCATCCCCCATCGCGCTCGCGCAGTAGTCGATGCCGTGACGTTTCAACAACTCAGGTGTCCATGGATTGATCTCAAACCATGGAGCACGAAATCCCACCGGCCGCGTGCCGGTATAGCGTTCGAGAATCTCAATGCAACGCAGCAGAATCTCCTCCTCCGCTGCCTCATCGAGATAAGCGAGCTTCTCATGCAAATAACCATGGAGACCGATCTCATGACCGCCAGCCACGATGGCTTCCACCATGCGCGGATGCTGTTCCACGATGTAGCCCGGGATAAAAAACGTCGCCGGCACTTTCAGGTGCGTCAGCAGACCTAACAAGCGCGGCACGCCGATGCGCGGGCCGTATTCGCATTGCGACATGAGCGTGCGCCGCTTCGCCAGCAGCGGATCTTCACTCAGGGCAGTCGTCTCGCCATCGACGTCGAAACAGAGCATCGCGGCACAGCGCTGGCCATCCGGCCAGACGAATCTCGGCGCGGGTGAGTAGCGAGATTCATTCAACTTCATCGCCCGCCTCCGTAAGTTTGATGACCGGCAGCTTTTCCTCCTCCTGCTCCCCGACCGGTCCGTGGATCAGTTCATCCAACCGATGTTTCACCGCGAGAAACTCGGGCGAGAGCAATTGCTCGACGCCGCGCGGTCGCGGCACCGGATTTTCGATCACTTCCCGCATGCCGCCGGGATTCACGCCCAGCACCATGATCCGGTCGGAAAGATATACCGCCTCATCCAGATCGTGGGTGATAAAAAGGATCGTGACATCCACCTTCTTCCAGATCTGGAGAAGATAACTCTGCATCTTGCACCGCGTCAGCGCATCGAGCGCCCCAAACGGCTCATCCATGATCAGAATGCGCGGTTCATTCGCGAGAGCGCGAGCGATCGCGACCCGTTGTTTCATGCCGCCGGAGAGTTCGTGCGGATAGCTCTGCTCAAACTTGGACAAGCCGACCATCTCCAGCCACTGACGCGCCTCGGCATCCGCCGTGGTCGAGTCCTTGCCGCGCATTTGCAGCCCAAACATCACATTCTCCTTCACCGTGCGCCACGGGAAGAGCGTGTAACCTTGAAACACCATCCCGCGGTCGGGACCCGGGCCGTGGATCGGTTTTCCATCAAGCAACATTTCCCCTCCCGTGGCTTCATCGAGGCCCGCGACAATGCGGATGAAGGTCGATTTCCCGCAGCCGCTCGGGCCAATAATTGTCACGAATTCGCGACGGCGAATATCGAGTGAGACCTGGTCAAAAACCGTATGGGTGTGCCCGTTCGAGCCGAAGTCCTTGCGGAGATTTTTCACACTGAGCACGACCGGCCGCTGCCGAATGCGCTCGAAACGAGCGACCACTTCCGGCGTCTGCTCACGATAATCGGGTAGTTCGAGAGAATGCAGCGACATGGGTCAGGCTTTGGCTGCCAGCGCGGCAGCGGCTCGGGGGTTCGACGGTTCCTTGCGCCAGGCGGAGCCGGGTTCCTGAAGCCAGGCGAAGAGCGATTTTTTCTCGGAGCGACTCCGGCGCTTCCAAGGGAAGAGCACCTTGCCCAAACCGGCGAGCACCATATCGCTGGTAAGCCCGATGATGCCGATCATGAAGATCGCGGCATAGACATTGTCGAAATTCCGATACCGCGCCTGCTGGTTGATGAAGAACGTGATGCCGGACATCGTCCCGACGACTTCCGCCACGATGAGGTAAGTCCAGGCCCACCCAAGCAGGATGCGCATGTCGGTGTAAATGTCGCTGATCGACGCGGGAATTATCACGCGACGAACCAAACTCCAGCCGCGCGCCCCCAAGGTCTGCGCCGCTTCGATCAAGGCCGGATCGACCTTTCGGACAGTGTTTCCGATGACCAGCACTTGTTGGAAAAAAGTGCCGATGAAGATGATCGCGATTTTCGGTCCATCATCGATTCCGAGAATCGCCACGCACAACGCCCCGAATGCCGGTGCCGGCAGATAGCGAAAGAACTCGATGAATGGCTCCTGCAGCTTGGAAAAGAAGCGATAACTGCCGCACAAAACTCCCAATGGCACACCGACGATGGATGAAAGAAAGAAGCCCCACAGGATGGTCCGAATCGAGTGACCGAGGCTTTCGTGCAGCCACGGTTCATTCGGCAACCGCGGCTCGGTGGTAAACGCCGTGTAAAAAGCACGCGCGACCTTATGCGGGGCGGGAAGATAGACCGGATTGACTCGCTCCCCTTCCGGCAACATTCCGCCCGTCACGCGCACCTTCTCCAACTCTTTCTGGAAGTCCGCTCGCGGCACCTCCATGTCCTCGACGAAATAGTCCACATCGCCGGGGACGGTCACCCGCACATCGGGATGCCAGAGCCACGGCACGTAGCTCACGGCACACCAGAGCGCCAGGGGCATGAGAAACGAGAAGATGGCAAGGACGAGCCGCCGCCGTGGCGGCAGCTCATTTTTTAATCCCAGCCAATCGCGATTCGCCATGCCCTTGGGCTCTCGTGTAACTACTTCAAGCCCTCCACGACGCTCGGAGTGAGATAGCTCTCCGGCTTCTGCGAGACCTTATAGACCTTGTTATCGAGGTTGAATTTGTTGCCGACCGTCATCGAGCCGTAGATGGAGTCGAGACCGGTGCCTTTCTTGAACGCGGTCTTCGCTTCCGAAAGCGTCAAATAGTGGCAGCCCGGAACTGCCTTTGCGTATTCCCCGGCATCGGCGCCGACCTTCGCCGCCATGATCTTGACGGCCTCGTCTTTCGTCTTCGGGTCCTGCAGGAAATCGACGCAGCGATAGTAGATTTTGACGACCTTTTCCCATGCGGCCTTGTTCTTGGCAAAGCTGGTCGGATTTACGGCGAGCACGTCGTAGATGAGGCCTTTCGCATCGGAACTCGTGAAAAGCGGCTTGGAACCGGCGACGGCTTTCAAAGCCTGACCGGAAACCGGATACCACGCGCCGACCGCGGCGACTTTGCCGGAGGCGAGCGTCTGCGGGGTTTCATTCGTCGGCGTGTTCACGAGTTCGATATCGCTCTGCTTCATGCCGTTGGCTTCGAGCGCCTTGAGCAGGAGCAGATGCTCCACCAGCGTCACCTCCAGGCCAATTTTCTGGCCTTTCAGATCCTTGATCGAATTGATGCCGGGCTTGCCGATGATCATGTCCTGTCCATCGGAGTGATCGAGCAGCGCGATGATCTTGCTCTTCGCGCCATTGGCGCCATTCACGAGCGCATCGGTCGCCACCACGCACACGCCATCGATTTTGCCGGCGGAAAAGGCATCGAGCGAAGGCAGGTAATCGAACCACACTAACTCTACGTCGAGGCCGGCCTCCTTGAACCAATCCTTTTGTTTCGCGACTTCGAAGACGGTGTAGCCGAGCCAGTCGGAGTAGCCGACTTTGATCGGCGCGGCTTGGAGCGTCGTCGCCAGGGCGGCGAACGCAGCGAGAACGAGTGATTTCAGTTTCATGTATGTGGTGTGGTGTTGGTGGAGCTTCAGGCGAAAGCAGTCGTGGTGCGGGTCCAAGCCAGTGGCGGTTCCTCCACGCGCGCGCGCTCGATCACGGCGACCAGTTCATCGCCGATCTCCGCGATCAGCGTCTCGCCGCGTTCAGCGTTGGCTTCGCTGGGCCGGCCGGTGACACCGTTTGTGCTGGTGTGCGCAACCATGTGAGGGAAAACGCAGCCGCCGGTGCGATCCGGATCGTCGGCGGGCCGATCCATGCGAACCAGATCTGGAGCGAGGTGCAGGAGCAACGACGTCTCCGCTTCGTTCGCGTGCCAATCGAGTGCATCGTGCGCGAATTTCCCAGCGATGCTTTGGGTGAGTGACCAGGTGTTGCGCACCGCGACGAGGAGCTTTCCGACGAAGTCGAAGCGCAGACGATCCACGGCACAGCGCAACGGAGCGTCATTGCCGAAGTGCGAATTCACAATCAGCAGACGCTTCCAGCCACTCGCCACCACCCAGCGCACGATATCGCGCACCGTGTTCATCAACACCTCGTGCATGACGGCGAAGGTGCCCGGCCACTTCTCGGTATGGCCGAGCGACACCGTGTAGCGAAGCGCAGGGAGCACCGGCGCTCCGGTGCGCTCACTCGCGTAATGACACGCGGCCGTCGCAATCAAGGTGTCGGTATTGAGCGGGAGATGCGGGCCGTGCTGCTCGGTGGCGCCGACCGGGAGGAGCAACACGTCGTCGAGCGTGCGTTGCGCATCCGGCCAGGCGAGATTTTCGAGGAGCACCGGTGCGATCACTTCAGTTGTGGAGGTGAAACACCTTGTTGGTGATCTTCCACACGCCGTCGCATTTCAGGAGCGTGAAGAAGTCGGTGAAGCGATAGCCGGTCCAGTTCTCGATTTCCAAACGCACCGCCGCGACTGTCTCCGCGAGATCGATCGAGGTGATCTTCGTTTTCACGTCGGGCGCCGGGCCATTCTGATCGTCCCAGTCGAAAAGCATCTGGATCGGCCCGTTAAACGGCTCACCACGAAACCAGCCGAAGATCCACGCATCCGGATGAAACGCCTCGCGCATCACGCGGCTGTCACCGCTTTTCGCCCCATCGATGTATTTCTGCACCGTGGCCGCGACTGCTTCGTAGTCCGCAAGGTTAGTCGGCATGGTCGTGGTCATCGCTCAGTAAAGGCGTGCATATTTGTCGATCTCCCACTGGCTCACCGTCAGGTGGTATTCCTCCCACTCGGCCCGTTTGTAAGTGATGAACTCCTGCTTCAGCGCGCCGCCAAGGACGTGTTCGGTGAAAGGATCGTCCTCGAAAGCCTGCACCGCTTCGGCCAGCGTCTTGGGAAGCGACTGCACTCCACGCTCGGCCAGCTGCGCGTCGGTGAATTCGTAGAGATTGTCGGATTGCGGCGCGCCAGGATCGAGCTGTTCGCGCACCCCTTCAAGGCCGGCAGCCAGGACCAGCGCGCCCGCTAGATAAGGATTGCACGAACTATCCGCGTTGCGCGATTCGCAGCGCCCCCCGCCCATCGGCACCCGCACCGAGTTGGTCCGGTTATTCGTGCCGAAGCTGTTGAAAACCGGCGCCCAGGAATAATATCCCATCGCTCCGCGGCGAATGAGCCGCTTGTAACTATTCACCGTCGGAGCAAACGCCGCACATAACGCGCGCCCGTGACGCAGAATACCGGCGATGAAGCTATAACCGAACGACGTCAAGCCGAGACCGTAACGGTCCTCCTCGCCCGGTTTGGCGCGAAAAAGATTTTCGCCCGTGGCGAGATCGGCAAGCGACATGTTGAAGTGCGCGCCATTCCCCGTCTTGTCCGCGAAGGGCTTGGGCATGAAGGTCGCAAGCAGCCCCGCATCGGCGGCAAGTTTCTTCGCCATGAAGCGGAAAAATACATAACGGTCCGCCATGGTGAGGCCGTCCGCGTATTTGAAATCGAATTCGAACTGCGAGTTCCCGTCTTCGTGATCGAAGCTGTAGAGATCCCAGCCCAGGCCGTTGATGGTCTTGGCCAGGCGATCGACCAGTCCATAGGCATCGAAGAATCGCTTCACGTCGTAGCAACTCTTCATCAGGTCGTCGTCGGGATTAGGGACGAGCAATTTTCCATTCTCGAGCTTGAGGAAATAGACTTCGCATTCGATGCCGAGGTTAAATGCGTAGCCCATTTCCGCGGCCTGTTTGAGCACGCGACCGAAGATGACTCGCGAGCTCACTTCATAAGGTTGGCCGTGAAAGGTGAGGTCTGCCGGATACCACATCACCTCCGGCTGCCACGGTAGCTGCACGCCGCGCGAAAGGTCCGGGACGCTGGCAATCTCATCGTCATTGGGCGATTGACCGAGACCATCGAGCGCGTAGCCGGTGTAAAGCTCCGAACCGCGCGCGAAATCCTCGAAGTGCGCAACCGGCACGATTTTTCCCTTCGGCACGCCATGGATATCCACATAGGCGCCGACGCAATAGCGCACGCCCTTGGCGATGAGATCTTCTTTGATGGTGGAAAGTTCAGCGTGCGCGTTCGTGCTCACGGACGTCGAGATACCCGAGACGGACCAAGGCCGAAATAGGTCGGGAGACCTATTCTGCTCACTTCGCCCTTCCGCACCGGGTGCGGGTTTCCGGGCGGCGCGTGCGTTCATTTGTGGGCGAGACCGACAAGCGCGGCGGCATAACGACTCTCGACCCCGAGCTTGGCGAGGATACGCTCCACATGGCGCTTCACGGTGTGAGTGCTGATTCCGAGGATCACACCGATCTCCGCGTTTGCCTTGCCCTGGCCGAGCCATTCGAGAATTTCCCGCTCGCGTGCCGTGAGCGTCTCCGCAGGCGCGGACGCTTCGGTCTCCTCCACGACGATGAGAAAACCGCGAGTCTGGAGATGTCGTGCGAATCTCAGCCGCAGCGTCGCGAGTCCGCGGCGCAAGGCGGGGAGTTCCGCCGCACGCTGCTCCCCCCGCAATCGCGCGACGTGACCAGCAATGGACGCGGGCAATTCCTTGTCGAGCGGCAGACCGATAAAGCGCGCGAGCATATCGCGCGTGCGGACGCTCCAGTAGTCGACCCCACCACGTTCGTTTAAAAAGATGTAGCCACGCTGAAGCGTCTCTTCGAGTTGCACCGCCTCGGGACGCACGAATTCATCCACGGCAATGTCCACTCCGGCCGCACCCACGCATTTGCCGCGGAAGAAAATCGGGGCCACCTGGCTGGTGATGAAAGCGGGGCGACCCGCCACGGGAAATTCGTAGGGATCCATGACCGTCTCCGTCTGGCGTCGCATCGGCACCAGATACCAGTCGCCAAAGCCGGGCACATCGTAGCCGAGGTTCGGCTCAAGTCGGATAGAACCGCCACCGCGATTGAAAAACGGGATATAACGGCCTGTGGCGTCGTGCCCCGGCGCATTGGCAAAATCGCAGTCGCGACCATCGAGGGCATTCGGCTCCCACACGGTCCACACCCCGAGATACTCCCGGTTTTGCGCGAGCGTCTCGCGCAGAATATCATCGAAAAGCCGGCGATCCGAGATGCCGAGCTGGCGCATGGCCGAGAAAGTTTCGGCGAGCGCTTTGGCAGTGCTGACTTTGGCGACGGCGTTCATGAAGGTTGAGCCGCAAAAGCGACGCCGCCCTTAGCAGCGACAGTGCCAAGGCCATGACCGGCAGTTTTTTCAGAAGAAGAAGCGTTTCAATCCACGCGGAGGTTGGGAAAAACCGGACAGGCTGGCGAAAAATTGCCAGCCTCGGTCTCCCCGGCAAAATACCGCCACTCCCTTACAAAAACCTCTGCGCAGCTTCGTCGGAGATGCCGTGGGTCAGCTTGAGGTGAAGATGGTCGCGCAGAAATTCCTCTGCCGCGATCCAGCGCCCTTCAAATCGGATTTGTTTGGTCCAGGCACACATCGTGATCAGGCCGCTGCGCAACTGCTCGATCCGCGCCGTAGAGACGCGCAGTTCCTCGTAGAGCCGCTGCTGCTCCTTGAGCGCCTCCGCCAACTGAAGCTCGACCTGCTTGCGGACCGTGTAATCGAGTGCCACGCCGTAGATCATTCCCTCGGAGATTTTGGAAATTGAAGTCCATAGCAGCCAGCGATACGAACCATCGGCATGGCGAATCCGGTTTTCAAACAAGATGGTCTCGCTCCCCTCCACGACTTGTTGAAACTGCGCCGCCGTCCTCTCAAAATCATCGGGGTGGACAAACTCCAGGCACGGCGTGGAGAGCATCACCAGCTCCGAATGCCCGAGCACTTGCGACCAGCTGGGGGAGAGCCTCTTGAAAAAGCCATCGAATCCCGCGACGAAATGAAGCGCCACCGGCAGTTCGAAGACGGCGTCGGTTGTCACGCTGGCCTGCTTGAGCGGAGTGATGTCCTGGATTTGGGAAATAAACATCTCCGGCCTCCCGGCTTCGTCGCAAAGCAGCGACACGGTGAGCAGCACCCAAACGGTTTTTCCATTCCGGTGGAAGTAGCGTTTCTGGATCTGAAAATTCGGGATCTCGCCACCGAGCAGCCGGTTCACCAGTTCGAGATCCGGGCTCAAATCGTCCGGATGCGTGATGTCCTGAAAGGTTCGCTCCAACAGTTCTTCCCGTGAATAACCGACCAGCTCGCATATCGCGCGATTGACGTGCAGCCATCGTCCATCGAGCCCCACGAGAGCCATACCGATCCCAGCCTGGTCAAAGGCGCGGTCGAACGGCGGCGGGAACTTGGGAGCGCTCACGGCTCATCCTTAAAGCATGTTACATGTCGACGACAAGTGTCGCGCCTCTGATTGCATATAATATCTCACGCATGACCGCTTAACCCGAGGTATGGCTCCCGTCGCGATCCGGCCAGCGGGCGAGGCTTTCCTCGTGGAAATGCCGCGGCCGGCGCAAGCGGCGCAAAATGCCGTAGCGCGGGCTAAAGATCCAGGCTCCGAGGAAGATCGCGCCGAGCGCGAGGACGATGGCCGCGCCACTGGGAAGATTACTGATGTGATGCGAGGCGATGAGTCCGATGACCGAGCCCAGCGCGCCGATCAAGCCCCCACCCCACAGCATTGCAGGGAAACTATCGCACAGCAGATAAACCGTGGCGGCCGGAGTAATGAGCAGACCGAGCATCAGAATAACGCCAACGGCCTTGACCGACGAAACCATGTTCACCACCAACAGAACGACGAGGAGCAGATTTAGCGCCCCCGCGCGCACGCCCTGGCTGCGGGCGACGGAAGGCTCGAACAACAGCAACAGGTAGGGCCGCTGCAACACAGCCAGCAGCGGAATGGCCGTGAGCGCCACGCCATAAGCGAGCCAGAGGTCCGCGTTTTCCAGACCTAGGATGTTGCCAAACATGTATTCGCTCAGCGGCACGCGCGCCTTCACGATCGTGAGCAACACGAGGCCAAACGACACCGCGACGGTATAAAGGATCGCCAGGGCCGTGTCCTCCTTCAGCCGCGAACTGCGCGAGATGAGCAAAGCCCCCAGCGCCACGAACAGGGCCGCTGTCAGCCCCCCGGTGAAAAGCGCGGAAATAGTGATTCCTCCCGCGAACATGACGCCCACCGCCAGCCCGGGTAGCATGGAGTGCGAAAGCGCATCAGCCATCAGTGCCAGTCGCCGCAGAACGACGAAGCCGCCGAGAAATCCATTCGTGAACCCGATGAGCGCCCCACCGACGAGGGCGCGCTGCATGAAGTCGTGCGTGAAGGGTTCAGTGAGCCAATTCATGGGAGAGTGCCAAGGAGCCAGGATTCGAGAGCCAAGTGGAGCCGCGTTGCTGCCGCCATTGCAGAGGCGCCCTGATGGTCTTCGGCTTCCGCACCGGGCCACTTGGCTCCTGGCTCTGGTAACTTCTCCATCATTCGTGCTCGTGGGTATGTCCCCGGCCTGCCACAATTCTCGGGCCGGCGAAGACCCTCGTTCCAAATGTCCGCTGGATATTTTCATCCGTGAACACTTCCCCAACCGGGCCGCTCGCGATGAGTTCGCCATTGAGAAGCAAGACGGAGTCAAAAATTTCCGGGACGCTCGCGAGGTCGTGGTGCGAGACGAGGAGCAATTTCCCCTGCGCACGCAGGGTGCGGAGAAGGTGCTTGAGGTTTTCCTGGTTGGGCTTGTCGAGGCCAGTGAAAGGTTCGTCGAGAAGGAAGACGTGCGCCTGCTGAGCGAGCGCCCGGGCGAGGAAGGCCCGCTGCTGCTGGCCTCCGGAAAGCGCGCTGACCTGCCGATCGACGAGATCTTCGAGTTGCATCAGGCGGATGGCGTCCTCCACCGCCTCGCTGTCGCCGCCGGAGAAAAAGCGCCACCAGCCGGTGCGCTGATAGCGGCCCATTTCGACCAGTCCGCGCACCGTGGTGGGGAAATCCCAGTCGATCTGCTCGCGCTGCGGCAGGTAGGCAAACTCGCTGTTCGGCCCATTGACGGCAAATCCGTGGAAAGAAATCGCGCCCGTCTCCCGCTCGAGCAAGCCCGCCAGCGATTTGAGCAGGGTGCTTTTGCCGGCACCGTTCGGCCCCAGCAACGCCACCGCGTGCCCGCATTGCGCGCCGAAGCTGAGATGATGCAGCGCCGGGACGCGATTATAAGCTACGGTGAGGTCGCTGACGACAAGCTGATGGTCGGACATCGGGGCTATTGGAAGGTCAGCACTTTCGGTGTGGGGCCAGTGCCCCAGATCGTGGCGGTGTGTTCGTTGCTGGCGGGGTCGGTCAGGACCACGCGGGCCGCAGAAAGTGGGGCATCTTCCGGCCAGCCGATCTCAAAAAGCAGGTCCACGCCCTCGGCGGGCCAGCGCAGCGACAACTCGACGTCGAGGCTCGATCCCGGCGCATCGGCGGAGAAGATTGGTTTACCGAGATGCTGAATGCGCACGGTTTTCGGCGGCGTGGTGAAACGCAACTCGATTGGAACTTGCAGATGCTCGGTCGCTTTCGCCGGGGCGGGTGTTGCAGTCATCACGACCGCGGCACGCGTCAACCGCTGCACGGGAAAGCCGAGCAGGCCGATGACCAGGAAAGCGAGGAGAGCGTTGAGCAGGGGCGAGCCTCTCATTTACTTCAGTGCATCGACGATCGCGTTCACGTTGTGCTTCATCATGCCTTCGTAGGTCGCCGCCTCGCCCGGCCCCAGGCCGTCGGCATACAGCTCCGCGCCGATCTTCGCCCCGGTCTCGCGGGTGATCTCCTTGAGCACTTTCGGATTCTCGATCGACTCGGGAAAGATCGCCTTCACTCCCTGAGTCTTGATGGCCGCAATGATCTCCGCGACTTTTTTCGACGAAGGTTGATCCGAACTCGAAACGCCTTCGATCGCGTAAATGGTAAAACCGTTCTCCTGCGCGAAATACTGGAAAGCATCGTGCGACGTGACGAGCTTGCGCCGATCCCGCGGCAACTCGGCCACCCGCGCTTTCACCCAGTCCTGCAAGGCGTCGAGCTTCGCGAGATACGCGTCTGCGTTTTTGGAGAAAGCCGCCTTATCCTCGGGGCTGATGTTGCTGAGTTGATCGCGCACGACTTTCGCCGCCCGTTTCACGTTGGCTACGGAGTGCCACCAGTGTGGGTCCTCCACCACCGCACCGTCCTCTTTCATCCTGAGCGAGGAAAACTGATTGCCGACTTCGACAATGTTCCCTTGCCCACCTGTCGCTTCTTTCAGTTTATTTACATAACCTTCGAGATGCTTGGCGGACAGGAGCACGAGCTGGCTCTTCGAAACCGTCACCAGGTCGGCCGGTTGCGGTTCGAACTCGTGCGGATCCATGCCGGGTTTGATATGACCTGTCACCATCACGCGACCACCGCCCACTTTCTGGGCGATTTCCGTGAGAACCGTCGAGAAGGTGGAAACACGAATCGCCTCCGCGCCATGGCCGATATTCGCGACGAGCAAGGCGGCGATGGCGGAAGCTAGATGCAAGTTCATGGCATCTTGAGCGTAGATCAACTTTGCCGCCGTGTGCAAATAAATTGCGCATTTGGCCCCGGCGCATACATCCCCGCGCGCTCATGAAATCCGTGCTCGAGGTCATCCAATCCACCACCGACTTTTTCCGCAAACGCGGGGTCGAGAGCGCGCGCCTGAACATCGAGCATCTCCTCGCGCACGTGCTCGGCAAGAAGCGGATGGACCTTTATCTCGAATTCGACCGACCGCTCGGCGATCGCGAGCTCGATCCTCTTCGCGAGCTGGTGCGTCGCCGGGCCGAAGGCGAGCCGCTCCAGCACCTGCTTGGCACCGCGGAATTTTATGGGCGCGTCTTCCGGTGCGACGCCCGGGCTCTCGTGCCGCGCCCGGAGACCGAGCAGCTTTGCGAGGAAATCATCAAAGGTGGCCCCGCCCGGCGCATTGTGGATGTCGGAACCGGCAGCGGCGTCATCGCGCTCACCCTCGCACTCGAATTTCCGGAAGCCCGCGTCGAAGCCGTGGACGCCTCTGGAGAAGCTCTTTCCCTCGCCCGGGAAAACGCCGAGCGTCTCGGCCTCGGCGAGCGTGTGCGTTTCACCCCGAGCGACCTCCTCTCTGCCGTCGAGGGCGAGTGCGACCTGCTCGTAGCCAATCTACCCTATATCGCCAGCGGCGAAATTCCCGATCTCTCTCGTGAAGTGCAGCGCGACCCCTTGCAAGCCCTGGACGGCGGCGAGGACGGTCTGCGCCTCATCGAACGTCTTGCCGACCAGGCTCCCGCTCATCTGCGCGGCCGGTTGGCGCTGGAGATCGGCCATGGACAGGCTCCGGCGGTCGCCGCCTTGCTGGCCGCGCGGAATTTTCAAGACATCCGGCCTCGGAACGACTACGAGGGCCGCGAACGATTCGTCTTCGCAACATATGGATAAAATTCTCGTCCACGGCGGCCACAAACTGAACGGCTCCATTCGCATTTCCGGCTCGAAGAACTCCGCACTGCCCATTCTGGCGGCCGCGTTGCTCACGAAGGAGCAGGTCACCATTCATCATGTGCCGGACCTCTCGGACATCCATTACATGCTCCAGATCCTCGCCTCGCTCGGCTGCGAAGTCGAGCGCGCCAGCGGCACCGTCACCATCAAGGCGGAAAAAATCACCACCGAGGCCCCCTACGAGATCGTGCGCAAGATGCGCGCCTCGGTCTGCGTGCTTGGCCCGCTGCTCGGGCGCGAAAAGGAAGCCACCGTGTCGCTGCCTGGCGGCTGCGT
The DNA here is from genome assembly GCA_044226525.1 of Chthoniobacteraceae bacterium. GTDB lineage: Bacteria > Verrucomicrobiota > Verrucomicrobiia > Chthoniobacterales > Chthoniobacteraceae > VFJQ01. The sequence continues at coordinate 90,950 of JBGAGV010000025.1, forward strand.
CATTGGCGATCGCCCCATTGATCTTCATCTCAAAGGCTTCCAGGCTCTCGGTGCCGCCCACCGCATCGATGCAGGCAACGTAAAAGTCTTCGCCGGCGAACTCAAAGGCGGCGTGGTCAACCTGCGGGGCAAATTCGGCCCGACCGTTCTCGGCACCGATAATGTGATGATGGCCGCCGTGCTGGCCGATGGTGTCACCGTGATCGAAAGCGCCGCAGCCGAGCCGGAAGTAGTCGATCTCGCGAATTTCCTGAACGCGATGGGCGCCAAGATCGAAGGCGCGGGCACCCGCCGCATCATCATCGAAGGAGTGAAAGAGCTGCATGGCACCGAACACGAGGTCATCCCGGACCGCATCGAAGCCGGCACATATCTCGTCGCGGGCGCCATCGCGGGGGAAAAAGTGACCCTCAAGCGCGTCCGCCCCGAGCATCTGGAATCGGTCAGCGAGTTGCTCGGTGGCGCTGGTTACAAGGTGGAATCGAGCGAAGACGCCATGACCATCCATGGCAACGGCGGACCGAAATCGCTCCAGATCACGACCGAGCCGTATCCCGGTTTCCCGACCGATATGCAGGCGCAGATGTGCGCTCTGCTCGCCAAGAGCAGCGGCATCAGCGTGGTGACCGATACAATTTTCCCGCAACGCTTTATGCACGTCTCGGAACTCAAACGCATGGGTGCCGACATCGAGCTCAACAACGGCACCGCCATTGTGAAGGGCGTGGAACGGCTTGGTGGCGCTCCGGTCATGGCCAGCGACCTCCGCGCTTCGGCCGCCTTGGTTCTCGCCGGGCTCCACGCCGACGGCATCACCGAAGTAAACCGGGTCTATCACATCGACCGTGGCTACGAGGGGATCGACGACAAGCTCAACCAGCTCGGCGCGCGCATCGAACGGGTCAAAGTGAAGGCGTAAGGATGCCCCTGTCGGGGACAGCCCCGACGTGTCAGTGGCCCAAAATCCGCTGGACCATCAGGGCAGATCGGCCTATACGCCGCCACTCCTCATGCCGAAACGGTTCCACCCTTACCTTTTGGGTCTCGCCCTGCTCGTCGCCGGGCGTGCCGCGCATGGCCAGAGCACGGCCTATCGGAGCAGCGAGGAGTTTGCCGCTTACGCCATGAAGCTGCGGGAGGCTGCCCTCGCGGCCATCGAGCCCCGCATCTCGATTCCCACCTCCGCTCGAACCACCACGACGGGAGGGGCTTACCAATGGAAACAAGGTATCGTCACCACCATTTTCTGGTGCGGTGAAAATGCCTCGGTCAACAACCCGGTCCATAACCACGCGTCGAGTTGGGACCTGAACTGGGCGGCCAATTTCGGAGGTTACGACAACCCCGATCCGGACGCCCGGGTGCGCGATAGCCAGGACTACCGTCCGAAGGCTTTCATCCCTCGCCAGAACCCGTTTTATTTCGCGCTCCCCTACAACGACGTCACTCAAGGCACGACCAAGTCGGAAGCCCGCACCGTCATTCCGTGGTTCCGCAGTGTCTTCGTCCGGGAAGGCCAGAGCGTGCTGCGTGATCGCTGGATCGCCGTGCGCAAACTCGGTAGCGGACGGATTGCCTATGCGCAATGGGGCGATTGCGGCCCTTTCCGCACCGACCACTGGCAATACGTCTTCGGCAATGAAAAGCCGAAGCCGAACCTCAACGGCGGTGCCGGCCTCGATGTCTCTCCTGCCGTGCGCGATTACCTCGGCCTCGCCAATACGGATGTGACCGACTGGCGTTTTGTCGAAGCACGCGAAGTTCCGCCCGGCCCTTGGCGCAAATACGGCGAAAACAATCCTTTCGTGCAACAGGCTCGCCAGGCGGCTGATCCCGTCGCGAAGAACGTGACCAACCGCAAGGAAGCGACCGCGGCCGTCACCGAAGTGGTTCCTCGAGTGATCGTCCGCTGAGCGGAAGAACGTGTTGCAAAAAAACACGGCCGGAGGACGCCGGGGGAATCAGAGCCTTCGATAGGAAAAGCGACTATGCCGACTTAGCCGCGGCCCCGAGCGCCTTGCGGATGGTGCGTAGGAGCTTCTCGGCGCTGTAGGGCTTCTCGAGGAAGTGACGCACGCCTAGTGCCACGAGTTCCTGCATCGACTCCTTCTGAATGTGTCCGCTCGACACCACCACGCGCACATCCGAGCCGAGGCGGCGCAGGTTGCGCACAAGCTTGATACCGTCCATCTGCGCCATCGCCAGATCGGTCACGATGAGCGAAATATCGTCGCGCCGGCTGAAATACACGGCCAACGCATCGCTGCCATCTTCGGCGGTGAAACAGCGGTAGCCATTCGAGTCCAGCGTGGAGACGAGCGCTTCGCGGATCGGCGCTTCGTCATCGACCACCAGAATGCGTTCGCCCTGGCCAAGTTCGATGGGCTCGGCCGATTCTCCGGTGCCTTCGGCGGTGCCCGAACGTGTCGCCGGCAGAAAGACCTTGAAGGTTGTCCCCTTGCCTACCTCACTCTGCAAGGTGAGGAAGCCATCGTGGCTCTTGATGATCCCAATGACCGTCGCCAAGCCGAGACCGGTTCCCTTGCCCGGCTCTTTCGTCGTGAAGAACGGATCGAAAATCTTGTCCTGCACTTCAGGCGACATGCCGGTCCCAGTGTCGGTCACGCTCACGACTACGTGCGAACCAAGCTTCGCGCCCGGGTTCATGCTCGCGAAGTGCTGGTCCACTTCCATGTTCTCCGCTGTGATCGTCAGCGCACGCGCCGGCTCCGGACCATTCTCCGGCGTGGGCACCGTCATGATCGCGTCGCGCGCATTCACGCACAGATTCAGGAACACCTGATGAAGCTGCGTGGGATCGCCCGAGATCAGCCACAGATCGCGCGGCACATGCGTCTGGATCTCGATGCTGCGCGGGAAGGTCTGCGCCATGATCTTCGAGAGATCGCCCAGTAGATGCTTCGCCTGCACTGCCACCCGCTGACCTTCCGCGCCACGGGCGAAAGTGAGCACCTGCTTCACCACGCCGGAGCCGCGCTCCGCACTGCTCTCGATGATCTTGAGCATCCGCTGCGCATCCTCATCGTGCTCAATCGAGCGCTTCAGCAAGCCTGAAGCCATCAGGATCGGCGACAGGATGTTGTTCAAATCGTGGGCAATGCCGCTCGCCAGCGTGCCGATGGATTCCAAGCGCTGCGCCCGCAGGAACTGTTTCTCAAACTGCCGCGCGTTCGTGGTGTCGGTATTGATCGCGAGAATCTTGGAAGGCCGGCCGCTCTCGTCCCGAATCAAGGTCCAGCGGCTGTTCACATAGACTTCCTTGCCGTCCTTGGTGCGCTGCTTGAGTTCACCGGTCCATTCACCTTTCTCGATCAGCTCGACGAGATTTTCGCCCAGCGCATTCGCGTCGGTCACAAACAACTCGCTCACGCGCTTGTCGAGCGCCTCCTCGATCATCCAGCCGTAGAGCCGCTCCGCTCCGCGGTTCCAGAAAAGCACCCGCTCATCGAGCGTGTGCAGGACGATGGCGTCCGAAGCAAAATCCAGCATCTCCGCCTGCTCCCGCATCTGCTGCTCGGCGAGATATTGCGCCGTGCGATCCAGCGTGATGACCAGCACCCCGGTCTGCCCGCGAAACGGAATCTCCAGCCACGTGCTCTCGACCTCCATGATGGTCCCGTTTTTGGTGCGGTGCCGCCAGTGAAAGGTCTTGTTGGGCCCGGGCGTGGGGTCGTTTTTCGCGGTCGTGCGATACTGCCGCAGCCGCTGAATATCGTCGGGGGTCCGGAGATCCTCGATGGTCATGCCGAGGAATTCCTCCTCGGACCAGCCATACTTGAGAACCGCCGCCTGGTTTACCGCGATGATGAACAGCGTCTCATTATCAAACACCCACATGGGCAGCGGATTGGCATGGAAGAACAGGCGGAAGGCGGCATCGCTTTCCAGAGAAAGGGTTTCACTCACGTCGGAGTCGGCAAACATGGACGGGATTGAGAAAGCCAGAATAATGCCGCGCACGGCCCGGAAATTCGATTGCCCCTCCTCGCCGCCCTCGTATGGTCCGCGCCCCTATGCAGGCCGACATTCAGAAAGCAATCGATGCAGGTAAGCTCACCGCCCAAGCCGGTGAGGCCCTCGCCAAACTCGCCCCGGGCACTTATGTAGCCCACAAAAGCTGGGGCTACGGCCAGGTCGCTGAGGTCGATTTTCTGCTCCAACAGATGACGCTGAACTTCACGGCGAAGCGTGGCCACTCCATGCAGCTCGTTTACGCCACGGAAAGCCTGACCGTGATTCCCGGCGACCACATCGCGGCCAAAAAGCTTGCCGATATCGCCACCGTCAAAGCCAGCGCCAAAAACGACCCGGTCGGTCTCTCCCGCTGCATTCTCCAGAGCTTCGGCGGCAAAGCCTCGCAGGATCAGCTCCAGGGAGCACTGGTGCCGGACGTGATGAGCGAATCGGAGTTCAAGAAGTGGTTTGAGCTCGCTAAAAAGGCCATGAAGACCGACGGGCACTTCGCCATCCCCACCAAAAAAGGCCTTCCCTTTGAGCTACGCGACGGCCCCATTTCCCACGCCGACGAATATCTCGCCGCGTTCAACAACGCCCGCCAGATCAAGGACCAGACCAAGGCCGTCGAACTCATCATCAAACACGCTGCTGAGTTCACCGCCCCCGCAGCGCAGCTCCAGCCCGTCATTGTGGCGGTCAACGACAGCGCGAAGAAATCCGCCAAACTTAAGCCAGAGGACACCATCTCTCTCCTCGCCACGCGCGATGAGTTGATCGAGCGGGTTCCCGCCCTCAATCCCGGCACCGATGCCCCCGGCATCGCGGGCATCCTGCAGGACGAGCGCGCCCAGCTTTCTGCCCTCCTCTCCAAATCGCCCGACTCGAAGCTCACCCGCGCCGTGGCCGCCATTCCGGCCGCCTTCGGTGACGACTGGCCGCAGCGCGCCGTCAGCGTGGTGCTTCGCGCCGAGAAAGCACGTCTCGCGGCCGAGGCCGCGAATCTCATGGCCAAAAACGGCCAGGGCGACACTCTGCGCATCGCGCTTGAACGCTCCATCAGCGAACACGGCCTTTCCAGCGCCGCCCTCTGCTGGCTGTGCGAAGATCGCGCCGGCTGGTTCTCCGAGCTGCTCAATCACAAGGTCGCCTCGGCCATCATCGCTGCGCTCGAACGCGACGCGCACAACGAGAAAAAGGACCGCAAGCTGCACGACCTCCTCGTCAACGATCCCGACCTCGTCACCGAACTCATCTCCGACGCGAGCACGGAGGAACTGCGCGACTTCATGCGCAAGCTCCTTCTCAGCACCGTCTTCGAGGATCTCAACCGCCGCTCACTCCTCGGCAAGATCGTCCGAGTCTATCCCGACCTGCAGTCGATGATCACCGGCGGCGGCGAGCAGAAGGACGAATCGATCATCGTCTCGTGGGAAAGCCTCGAAAAGAAAAAGGCCGAACTCGACGAACTCGTGAACAAGAAGATTCCCGAGAACGTCAAAGAGATTCAGATCGCCCGCGATTACGGCGACCTGCGTGAAAACTTCGAGTTCAAGGCCGCCAAGGAAATGCAGCGCGTCCTCAGCCGCCGCCGGGCCGAAGCCGAGCGCGATCTCACGCTTGCCCGCGGCACCGACTTCTCCAACGCCGACACCGCGCAGGTGAACATCGGCACCATCGTCACGCTCAAAAACGTGAAGGACGGCAGCACGAATGTTTACACCATCCTTGGTGCCTGGGACGGCGATCCTGACAAAGGTATCCTCAGCTACCTGAGCGCCCTCGCCCGCACTCTCCTCGGCCGCAAAGTCGGCGACCAACTCGACGTCCCCACCGAAAACGGCGAGCGCACTGTCGCGATCGAGAAGATCGAGCGCTACCGGAGCTAAGCGCCATTGCTTCGTCGAGGGACTGCGGGACTCTGAAATTCGGACTTCCCAACGCTGCCTTCAGCGACTCCAAACGCTGAAGTTCCCACCTCGGCGCCTGGATTTCGATCGACGGTCTACGTGAACTGGATCCCGGAGTCCCGAAGTCCCGTTCACTGGCTGTGGCGCATCGCCTCTTCAGCAGCAGCCTCCGCTTCTGAAGACGACCGTTGGCTGCGCAGCTCTTCTTCAGCACGCAGCCAATGTTCGTGGGCGCGTCCTTCAGGGCGGCCTTCTTTTTCGTAGTAGCGATGTGCCAGAGCAGCGATTTCGTCTTCAAAGTGCCGGCCCATGGCGGAAATGGAGGGATGTTGCTCGGACATAAGTTTGAGGAATTGAAGGTTTCGTTTTTTGCCGGGCGATTCCTGCGCGGATTATCCGGCGTCGATTCTTCAAATCGTCCGCCCGCCAATTTCGCGCATCCGAAATGCGCCTGACCCACGACTCAGGGCAAACGCGAGGAGTGCGTTAATCATTCATCCCTCGCAAATTTCTCCAACCCTCAGGGGCTCGCCGGGTTTTTGCTTGCTGTCTTGCGGTGCATGTTCCTTGTTGAAGTTCGATGAAATTCAGTGATTCCACGGATGCTCAGCGTAGCGTTTCCGCGCTGCGACGAGCGCGACTGCCAGCATGAAACGCTGGTTCCGGGAACGCTCGTCTTCCATCCTCAGTCAACTGGGCCGCCCTTGGTTCAGTGGCGTCGGCTGCATTCTGGCCCTGCACCGCATCGTGCCCGATGACCATCGCTCGCCGCTCCCTCAGAATCGCGCCCTCGAAATTCGCCCCGGCGCTCTGCGCGGCCTGCTCGAGTGGGTCAGCCGCCAGGGGTTCGACGTCATCCGGCTCGACGAAGTGCGCAACCGACTCGCCGAGCCGCGTGGGAACAAGTTTGTCTGTTTCACTTTCGACGACGGCTATCGCGACAACCTCACCGAAGCGCTGCCGATCTTCCGCGACTTCGGCCATCCTTTTACCGTCAATGTCACGACCGGCTTCCTCGACCGCACGGCCAGCACGTGGTGGTATTTCCTCGAAGACGCGCTCGCCCGTCGTTCGAGCCTGAAGATCGAGTGGGGCGGTGAGCCATTCGACTGGCAGTGGACCACCCCGGAAGATCGCGTCATCGCCTTTGGTCAGATTGCGGCCCTCATTCGCACCCAGGATGTGCTAAGCCGCGACGAACTGCTCAACACGATCGGTGAAGCCGTCGGGCTCGATCCCCTCACCCGCACGCGTGAGCTGATCATGTCGTGGGAAGAGCTGCGCCAGCTCGCCGGGCACTGGCACGTCACCATCGGCGCGCATTCCATCGGGCACCACGTCCTCTCCCAGCTCAGCGCCGAAGACCTCACGCGCGAGCTGACCGAATCGAAAACCATGATCGAGGCGCGCCTCGGCAAACGCGTGCAACACTTCGCCTACCCCTTCGGCGGACGCGACGCCGCCGGCCCGCGCGAGTTTGACGCCGCGCTCCAGGCGGATTACACCACCGCCGTCACCACCCGTTGCGCAAACCTGTTCAAGGAACACGCCTGGCATCTCCTCTCCCTCCCGCGCCTCGGCATCGACGGCAACCACTCGCCCGTCAGCCTCCTCGCCAAACTCGAGCCCGGCCTCGTCCCCGCTCGCGGCAACGGCTGGAAGCGCGTCGTGACGGTATAGAGGGGCGGGCCGGAGCAGTTCCCCGGGCAGCGCTGGCTGCCAGCCAGGCACATCAACTGCGGAGCGAGCCACACCTGATCACTTTTCGCTCGCTCTCGCGAGATACAACCGTCCGGCAAGCTGCCGGACGGACCAAGCTGGCCGCCTGTGCTCCCCAAGGCAAAGCCAGCCGCCCGCGGTCACTCCGTCAAAAACCGCGTATTCGCGGCTTCCGCGCGCAGGACTTCGGGCAGGCTCTTCGGGTCGAGTTTCACGGCGAGCACGTGCTCACCGGTGCTCAACTCCACTGCCGGTGAAGGCTCGCTCGCCACGGCCAGCGGCTTCCCGTCGAGCCACGCTTCGCGCACGCCGATCAGGCCGAGCTGCGTCTTCGTCGGCGCCGCGGCGCTGATCTTCGCAGAGACATAGACCGCGCTGGCATTCGGGAAAATCGCGAGACTTTCCCCCAGCCGCTCGCGCGACAGGCGCCCATCCACATTCGTCAGCACCGGCACTTTCGTCGCCTTCGCGTCCTGCGAATCGGCGACCCACCACGTGCGTGCGATGTGTCCCTGGCTGGCATCATAGACACCCTTCTTCCCGAGCTGCGAGAGGAAGGCGTAGAGGTTGATCCGTTCGCGCGGCTTGAGCTGTTCGGTGAGCCCCGCTGGCATGATGGAGCCGAGATTGTCCTTCTGCTTGATGAGTTCCTTCGCGATCGTCTGCTCCTGCCCGGTCGCAGTGCGGATGACGATATCCGCGCTGCTCTCGCGCACCGGCACGCCCATGCTCACATTGCCATCCTTCTGCGTGAGGCTCACCGCGTTGTAACCTTCCTTCACCTTCGCGTTCGGATTGAGAATGCTCTCGATGATGTAATCAAGCGGCGCGCTCGCGCCGATCGTGCCGAGTTCCGGCCCGACCTTCCCGCCCGCACCACCGACGGCGTGGCAAACGGTGCAAGCGAGGCCCGTGCGGCGATATACTTCTTCACCCGCGGCAGGGTCACCACTCGCGAGCGTCTCCTGCACGAGCTGGGTGTAATCCGCAGGTGGCGGCGGCTGGGCCGAGGTCCCGGCGAGCGGCGTGAGCACCGCCACAAGCTCCTGCCCTTTCTTGCCAATCTCGCGCGCGGCACGCAGTCCGGCGGCATAACTGGACTGCGGCAGGTCCTGCGGCATCCGATGCGCGAAGGCCACCGGCGCGCCATTGATCGCCAGCAGTGCCCGCCACGTGCCGAGCGCTTCGTCGGCGTTGGTGATGTCGTGCAGCACTTCCTTCGCGCGGACAAAACCCGCCTGGAAATTCGTCTGCGCGATCGTGATCATCGCATGCCGACGCAGGCCCAGCGGAAATTCCGGACGGGTCATCTCGTCGAGCAGCCGCAGCGCGGAAGCATCGCCATAAGCCTTCAGCGCATCGAACGCCGCGTCGCGAACCGGCTGCGGCGTCTTGCCCTCACGTGCAAGCCCAGCCACTTCGGTCATTGCATCCGTCAGCTTCCACAAACCAAGCAAGCGCACGGCCGCAGGCGCGGCATCCCCCTGCGCGAGGCGGGCACGAAGCAGTTCCAGCGCTGACGACACATCCCCATCCGGTCGCAGATTGCGATTGCGCGCCGCGTTTACGAACACGCCCAGCGCGCGGCCTTGCACATCAGCCGCGATCTTCCCTCCGGCAAACGCATCGAACAGCGCCCGCAATTCCTTTCCACTTCCCGCCAGTCCGATCAGCTCGAACCACGGTCCCGAACCATCCAGCGGCGCCTTCCCCGTGCTCACGAGTTGCGCGAGCACCTTGCCCGCCAGCCCCGGCTCGATCGCCTTGAGCGCAAACTCGAGCTGCTTTTCGCGTCCGGCGATATACTCCGCCTCGGTCTTGTTGCCCAAGGCAGCTGGCGTCCGCGGCTTGAGGGCCCATTCCCCTTTGAGCACGGCGTCCACCCACACTTCCGCCACGTCGTTCACTGAACGCCAGGCGGCGAAGGCGTAGTAGGGATCGTCGGCGGGCATGCGCTCCGCGCTCGCTTCGAGCACCTGAGCCGCGGTTTCGGCCGTCGGGACGCGGACGAGGCCGCGCATCGCTTCGATTCGCACGCGCGGGTCGCGGTCATGAGCCCCGTTGCGCAGACGATTCGCACTGTTCGTCTGAGCGGTCCAAAAGCCCGGTTCCGAGTGATAGCCTGGAGCGATCGCATCGTTGATCACCGCCGCCGGCGCCGGGAACTCATTCAAGAAACGAGCCATGGAACGAAGGATGGCAGCGCGGGCATTTGGCGAGGGGCTCCGCAGAAGATCCATCGCCGCCGGGCCTTGCGTGGGAAAAGCCAGCCACGCGCTTTCCAACATCGCCTCGGGAGTGCGCTGATCTCCCATCGACTGAACCGGTGAACCGGAGATGCTCCTGTTGATCCCCCGGTTAAGCGCTTCGACACCCCAGCGCCCGCGCAAAACTCGACGGCCCTGCTCCTGCGCCCACAGATCGTTTCCAAGGATCGCCGTCACGATGGCCTGATCGCTCTTCCCCACCAGCGGTTCCCACTTCACCGTCGGCCGCCCTTTGTAAGTCACGCGCCAGATGCGCCCGTGCGTGTGGTCGCGGCGCGGGTCGCGGAAATCGACTTCGCCGTGGTTGATTACCGGGTTCGTCCAGTCGGCAATGTAGAGCGCGCCGTCCGGGCCGAGCTTGATGTCGATGGGACGGAAGGTGAGGTCGGCGGTGCGCGCGATGTCCGGCAGTTCGGACGTCACAAATCCGCTCTTCGCCGGGCCGAGATCGTTGATCTTAAAGCGCACGATGCGATGCGCGCGGAAGTCGCACGTCACCGCCGTGTCCTGCCAGTCGTCCGGGAAATGCGGGCTGCGGATTTGCTCCAAGCCGGCAAACTTCGGATACGTGCCGGGGCTGATGAGCGGCATCGTCTGCCGCGCCCCTTCGCTTGGCGCAAACACCGCGCCGGGAAACGCCCACGCGATCCCATCGCGCCCGGCGCCATCGGTAAAGAAATGCTGGCCATTCCGATCGATCACATGCCCCCACGGATTCCACAGCCCCTTGCAAAACACCTCCACGCGCTCCGTGCGCGGATCATACGCAAACACCCCGCCCGCATTCAGCCGCACCATCCCCCACGGCGTCTCCAGATGCGTATGCGTATAAACACTCTGGTCGAAATACAGCTTCCCATCCGGCCCCCACTTCAGCGTGTGCACGTTGTGATGCGTATCCTCCGTGCCAAACCCCGTGAACACGATCCGCTTCGCATCGGCCTTCCCATCGCCATCGGTATCCTCAAAGCGAATGAGTTCCGTGCTCGCACCGACGTAGCAGGCGGAAAGCGTCTTCCCGTCCTTGCCCGTGCCGAGGTCCGGCACAATACACGTCGGCAGCAGCATCCCGCCCGCAAACACCGTGCTCTTGTCCGCCTTTCCGTCGTGGTCGGTGTCTTCGAGAATGAAAATTTGATCCTTCTCGATCTCGCCCGGCGCGATCTGTGGATAATGCGCCGTGCCGCACACCCAGAGGCGTCCGAGCGCGTCCCAGTTCATCTGCGTCGGCTTCACCAGCAGCGGCGTATCCGCCCACAGGCTGATCTCCAGATTCTCGCCGAGATCGAAAGTCGGCGCCGGCAGCGGCTCGACCTTCGCAACCGCGGCAACGGGCGCCGCACCGGGCGCTTCTTTCGCCCGCTTCAGCCGATCAATCTCCGCATCCGCCTGCTCCACGAGCGGATCGAACTCCGGAATCTCCTTCGCATTCTGCCCTTGCTCATGCTTGCGGAACCCAAAGAGATAAGTCTCGTTCGCCGGCCGCGTGCGGTGGAACCAGAGGGCGTTTTTGCGAAGGATGGCCGGTTGAAGGACCTCTACTTTTTCCTTGGTCCATTTCGAGCGGTCGTCAGGCATCCGCCAACCCAATCCATCACCCAGGTTAAACGAAAGCTCCACGTTTCCCGCATAATTCGGATGAATCCCATTGTCGGTGTGGAGTTTCATCCCCTGATTCGGATTCACAAAGATAGCACCACACTCCTTCGCCAGTTCCTCGATCGCCCTGGAATACTGCTCCAGCAGCTTGTTGTGCTCCGCCGGATCGGGCAGCCCCGGACGATCCTTGCGCAAATCCTCGTGCTTGATCGGGGAGAGCAGCACAAAGCGCGCGTCCTTGCCGATCGCATCCATCAGTTCGCCGAGCTCCTTTTTGAACCGCCCCGCGCTCATCGGCTCCGCGCCGTAGCGCGCCGGTTCGGGATTCAGCGTCCAGTCATGCGCGCGATCGGTCATCTCCTGCAAACTCGCCGCCATGCCAAAGCCGAGGAAGACCACCGTCGGCTTTACCAGCGCGATCTGCTCCTTCAGCCGCTCGAAGCCTTTCTCCGGCGGATCGAAGCTCGCCCGCGAAATGCCGCGCGGCGTTTCGCCCGACCAGGAGAGATTGCGCACGCTAAACTTCCGGTCGAGAAACTGTTCGTGCATCCGCAGTTCGAGAAACCCGTAGGAATTCTCGCGCTCGAGCAGCGTATCGCCGAGCAGCAGCACGCGATCGCCGTCCTTGATCTCGAACGGAGCAGCTTTTTCCTGCGCCTCGGCGCGCGGGGACACGTGTCCGAGGAGGGCGAGGGAGATGAAGAAACTGATGAAGAGGGAGACGCGCGGGGCGGGCATGACGCCCTTACCAACCGCTCCGGTCACGAATTGCGAGGACTTTTTTGCAGCGGAACTCCGCCAGAATTGAAAACATCGCGGCGCCCGCTCTCAGAGCACACCATCAAACACGTCAGGGTTTTCACCACCACAAAACGGGGTGAAGTTATCTTTATCATCCCCCAGCAAATTCCTTACATTTGTTACTTGTCTCAAGGCGGTCGATAAGTTTATCTCGCGACCGCTTCCCGGTCTTATGATCCCCACGCGTTTTCGACTTCTCCCCTTGCTTCTGGCGGTGGCCGTCGGAGCTTCTCTCGCCGCCTCGGCTCTGGCGAGCACCATCAACCAAACCGTCAACGGCGGCACCCTGACACTAAGTGGCGGCAACACCTACTCCGGCACCACGACGATCAATAGCGGCACGCTCACGATCAATGGTTCGACCGGGCTCATCAAAACCGGCACCGGCAATCTCACGCTCACGGGAACGAATACCTACAACGGCACGACGGCTCTCAACCTCGGCACGAGCCTGCCTCTGCTCAGCGGTGGCAGCCTCGGCCCGAACACCGCGTTGGTCGAAGGCGGCGTCTATTATCCCGCCGGCTCGAATACCGTCATGGCGCGGGTCGGCGCGGCCCAGGACTTCGGAAAGTTCCGCAACGACCTCATCTATCTCACCGTCAACGGCACCGTTTCCGCCGTCAATCTGACCGCTTCGCTCAACATCGGCTCGAACCGCCCGACTGCCACCCCACCCGCGGCGCTCGCGACTTTTACCGACAACGATGCGGCGCCCACGGCGCTCATCACCGCAGCCGATGGCACCATCTACGGCGTCACGAATGGCGGCGGCGCAGACGGTGCCGGCCAGTTCGTGCGAGTCGATGTCGCCACCGACAGCGCCACGCTCACGCCACTCGCCGACTTCACCGCCGCGACACTCGGCGCGCATCCGCACGGTCCGCTCCGAATCGATGCCCAAGGCCACATCGTGGGCCTCACGCGTGATGGCGCCGCCAATGGGAAAGGCGGCATCTTCCGCTTCGATCCCGCGACGGACACGCTGGAAATTCTGTTCGCGTTCCCTTCCGATCTCGTCGGCATCGCCAACTCGCTGGTCCTTGCCCGCGACGGCAATTTCTACGGCACCTCCAGCGCGCTGGCCGAAGCTGGCGAAATCCATCGCCCCCTCGCGGTCGGCTTGATTTACTATCCGCTGAACAATAACGGATCGACGGTCAACCAGATCGTTCCGGGAGTGATTCCGTCCGCACCAGCAGGCAGCTTCGCTGTCTATCCTGCCATTCCCACTCCCGGCACTGCGGGCGGCATTCTGGATGGCTACGGCGGTTCTCTCGGCAACCTCACCGTGAACGGCGGCACGCTTACGCTCAATGGAGCCAATACCTTCACCGGCAACAACCTCATCCTCAATCCCGTCGCCGCAGCCCCCGCGGAAGCGCTTCCTCCTCCGCCGGAAGCCGCTGCCGCAAGTGCCGTGCTGAACTATTCTTCGAACAGCCTCACGAAAATCGGCAGCGGCACGTTGACGCTGAACGGCGGCAGCCTCATTTCCATCAACACCAACGCGAACTCGGCCTCCGTTTTTTATCCGAACGGCCCCATCATTCTCGGGAATTCTGTGAACGTGCAAGTTGGCTCGGGCTTGCCGCAAACCGGCAGCATCTTCCGCCTCGGCAGCACCGGCGATTTCACCATCCTCAAGACCTTCACCGATTCCGAATCCGTGCAGATCAATCTTTCGGAAACGCCCGGTTCTTTCGTGGCCGTCACCACGGTGATCGCCGCGGGCAACAGCGTTAATTTTCACTATTCGGATCACGACATCACCCTCAACGGTCCCGGCGTGCTGCTGACGGCGGCCGGCTCCTGGCAGTTTACCCCGGACGATTCCACGCTGCCGGTGCAGAGCGGAGTGCTGCCAAATGCCGCCGGACAGTTGAAATGGGCGCGCGCGTTTTTCCCGTGCAACCTCGGCGAAACTCCCTCGGGCGATCTGTTGAGCTGGGTCAGTGGCGGTCTCTATCGTCAGCCCGCCGATGGCAGCGCGGGTGAGTGGATTCTCCCGCCGGGGTATGTGGGAGGCTACTCCGCTTCCTACCTCATCACGAACGGAATCCAGTTGAGCGGCAGCAGCAGCAACTCAGCCATCGCCCAGGAGTTTGGCCGCGTCACTCCCGGCACTGTGGGGCCGACTCTGGAAATCGTGCTGCGCGATGAGGCTCCCGCCATGGAAACGCTCGCCGACGGCAGCCTGCTCATCGCCCGCGACGACCGGGAATGGCAGGTCACCACGGAGGGCTACGTGAATTGCACCATCCCTCCTTCCCGCGCCGCGAAAGACGAACCGGTGACGTTCGAAAACCGGTTCGAGAACAACCTCCATTCCACTGTCCTCACACGGCGCAAACTCCGCGGCCCCATCTTCCCCACCGGCGACGATCGCTACCGCTTTGAATACACCGCCCCCGGAGCCGTGGGCCTCACCGCCACCGGGAACGGTCGCAGCCGCCCGCTCGCCGATCTCGCCGAACTGCGCTGCGGCACGTTGCTCCCCGCCACCGAAGAAACGCCGGATCTGCTTGTCGTCGCTCGTTCGCGCGGAACCGGCACCACGCCGGCCCTCTACCGCATCGGGCGCGGCGCCAACCACGCTCCCGTCGTCTCCGACTTTACCCTCGGCCCCACCTACGGCAGCGTGAACCAGACAGAAACCCCGCTTGTTCGGAAATACGCCGTCATGCCGCTCTACAACGCGGTCGATCCCAACGACGACTCACTTTACCTCAGCGCTGTCTCCCCCCCCGAGCATGGCACGGTCGATCTGCTCGCAGACTCGAATTCGCTGATCTACACGACCCCTGAGCCCGCCGGACCGGATCACTTCACCTTCACGATCAGCGATGTGCCCGGTGCCTCGACCGTGGGGCAAATTACCATCACCACTTCGGCGCCCATCGCGGGGGCCGATCGTGCGGAACCTCTCGGCACCGATGCGGAAGGCCGGCGGCTTTATCGCGTGCGTCCGCTCCTCAATGACACCACGCCCGGCAATCTTCCGCTCAGCGCCTTCATCGCGATGGATTCCAGCCTCGGGACGGTGCGCGCCGAAGGCGATGCGTTCATCTTCACGCTCTCGCCACTCGTCCACTCGCTCGACTACCTCCTCTGCGATGGCGATCGGCTGGCGATCGGCCACCTGTTCTTCGGCAACAACGGCCCCGTGGCGCGTCCCGCGAATTTCCTGTTGAACGCAAATCTCGCGGTCACAATTCCATTCTCGCAACTCGTCACCGATCCAGATGGCGATCGGCTGAACGTATCGGTGGTGACACCGCCCGAGCACGGCGAAGTCGGCTTCAAAGGCAATGCGCTCTTCTACCAAGGTGACGCCGATGTGATCTCGGATGAATTCACGCTATCCGTGGACGATGGCGGCGGCGCAGCGGTCGCGGTCGTCGTGCACGTCGCCCGGACCGATCGCGATTTCGCCGGCATCTTCAGCGGCGGGATCAAAAGCAACGCCGAGATCGTGGGTCAACTGCGCCTGTCATCGACAGGCCGTGGCAAAGCCTCGCTGCAATGGCAGGTCGGCAGGCAGATCTTCCGCGGCGTGGTCACGCTGCCGGCAACCGGTTCCATCAGCACGACCTTGAACGGACCGCGCGGCGGCAAGCTCCTCGTCACCCTCACGCGCAGCGGTGCAAATGTCACCGCCACTACCACGATCAATGGCGAGATCTACGATGTCACCCTCACCGGTTCATCGTCCGAGCCGCTGGCACCGGTGCAATACAACGTCGTCCTGAACGGCGATCCCAGCGTGGTGGCGCATCTCGGCTTTGCGGTGATCCGCCAACGCGCCGACGGCATTGCCAGCATCACCGGTCGCACGCCCGATGGCGTGGCGTGGAGCGGGGGCGGTATCTTCGACGCGAATGGCGATCTGCCTGTCTTCGCCCTGCTCAAGCTCGGTGCGAACTCGCTCCGCGGCACCCTGCATCGCGGCACGATCGGCCACATCTCCGGCAATCTGCTCTGGTCGGTGGATGACGTCGTCTCCACGGGCCTCGGCGCGGATGGCAACATCTACACGCCGCCGCTCGCCGCCAACGGCAACCTCTTCGGCGAGTCCAGCAGCAGCGTGGGCGTGACCATCACCACCAATGGCCTGCCCGAAGTCGCCAGCGGATTCACGATCGATGGCCGCAATCGCATCATCCGCCAGCCGGGCGCGATTGCTGGCACTCAGTTGCTCATCACCCCGAGCAACGGTCTCTTCCGCGGTTCCCTCCGGATTAACGGCCACACCGTCACCTTCGCCGGTGTTCTCCGCGGCAACGTCCCCGTTGGCGGCGGCCCGCTCATCCAGCGCCGCGGCAGCGTGACGATCTCGCCCGCACCGTAAGTTGGTGTCCCGCCTTCAGGCGGAGTCACTCTGCCACAGGAATCCTCATAGTCCGATAGTCCAAAACTCTGGCACGCTGCTCTTCTTCCGCAGCGTTGACGCGCGCCGTGCTTTCCGCCTGCTTGCGCGCCATGCACAAACCCCTGCTCACCTCCCTTTTCCTCGCCACCCTGCTCAGCCCCATTTTCGCGGCTGAATACAAAGCGGTGCCCGAGCCCTATTCCTTTCCCGACGGCAAGAAAGTCATCGGCAATATGCACGGCGATATTGCCATCGCGTCGAATGGAGAGATCTACGTCAGCGTCATGGACCCGAAAGCCGGTGTGCAGGTCTTCAGCCCCGAGGGCAAATGGGGGCGCAACGTGCCAAATGCGCCCGCCGATTTTCACGGCTTCGTCATCCACAAGGGTGCCGACGGCGAGTTCATCTACGGCACACGCCTCGGCACCGGCAACATCCTGAAGCTCACGCTCGACGGTAAGGAAGTGCTCAATATTCCGCCGACGGCGATTCCCGATCAGTTCAAGAACAAGGCCCCCGCAACCCGCAAAGGCCCCGACGGCAAGGAAGTGCCTGCGCCGAATGCCGGCCAGCCAATCGTCCGCCTCACCGGCATGGATGTCGCGCCGAATGGCGATCTCTTCGTGACCGACGGCTACGCGAGCAGCTACGTGCATCGTTTCGACAAGACGGGCAAATATCTCAAGTCGTTCGGCGGCACCAAGGAACCCTACGGCTTCAAGACACTGCACAAGATCGCCATCGACACCCGCTTCGATCCCCCGCGCATCATTGGCGCCGATCGCGAGAACAAACGTGTCGTCCACATGTCGCTCGATGGCGAATTTCTCGGCGTGATCATGGCCGACATGCTGCGCCCCGCGGCCGTCGCGGTGCATGGCGATTACGCGGCCATCGGCGAAATCGCCGGGCGCGTCACCCTGCTCGACAAAGCCGGCAAGGTCGCCGCGCAATTCGGCACTAACGACAAGGCCGAGGAAACCGCCAACAACAAGACCGAGCCCGAAAAATGGCGCGTCGGCGTCGTGACCGCGCCGCACGGCGTGGCTTTCGACGCAAACGGCGACGTCTTCGTTTCCGAATACAACATTTTCGGACGCATTCACCGTTTCAATCGCCAGTAAGTAGCTCGGCTCTCCAGAGCCGAGACCTCACGACCCATCGAAATGGAAAACTCGGCTCTGGAGAGCCGAGCTACATGAACGCCATGCCCACCGCACCCGTCAAACCCCAGTTCGCCGACGAACAAAACGCCGACGGCGAATTTGAGCGCCAGGAAGACGCCTTCCGCGATTGGGTTTCCGCCGATGGATCCACGCCTTACCCGGCCGCGAGCGGACGTTATCATCTCTACGTCTCGCTCGCGTGCCCGTGGGCTTCACGCACCGTCATCGTCCGCGAACTCCTCGGCCTCACGGACGCGATCGGTCTCACCATCGCTGATCCCGTCCGCGACGAACGCGGCTGGGCTTTTCGTGAGGGCCCCGGGCACACCGCCGATGACGCGGAAGGTTTCATCTTCCTGGGCGAAGCCTATCAACTCAGCAACCCCGTGTTCCACGGTCGCTACACCGTGCCGGTGTTGTGGGACCGCCAGACGCGTCGCATCGTCAATAACTCCGAAGACGACCTCTGCCGCATGTTCGCCGGCGCTTTCGCGGGCCTCGCCACGAAACACGCCGATCTATTCCCCGCCGACATCGACGCGGAACATCGCGAACTCGCCGCGTGGATTTACGAGCACATCAACAACGGCGTCTATCGTGCCGGCTTCGCCTCCCAGCAGGCGGCTTACGAAAAGGGCTGCCGCCAGCTTTTCGACGCGCTCGACGTGATGGAAGCGCGCCTGACGAAAAGCCGTTACCTCTTCGGCTCACGCATCATCGAAGCCGACTGGCGGATGTTCTGCACGCTGGTGCGCTTCGACGCCGTCTATCACGGCCACTTCAAGTGCAACCTCCGCCGCATCATCGATTACCCCGCCCTGCAAGGTTACCTGCTCGACCTCTATCAGCAGCCCGGCATCGCGCCGACCGTGAACCTCGACCATATCAAGCGGCACTACTACATCACGCACGACGACATCAACCCCACCCGCATCGTCCCAATCGGCCCCCTGCTCGACTTCACCGCGCCCCACGGGCGCGAGAAGCTGAGCGTGTGAACAGTCTGCACTCTCCTTCAAAGATCGCCTGCCCTCGCCGGGTGATTGAGTGCAACCTCCAACCCCACGTTCCATGAACATCTCCCGTCGTTCCGCCCTGCAACGCACCGCCATCCTTGCCGCTGGCAGCGTGCTCCCTTCCAGTCTTCGCGCTGCGAATACCGCAGGGCGGAAACTTCGTGTCGCGGTCGTTGCGCTCGGGCGCGGCATGGGGCATGTGAATGCGCTGCTTTCGCTGCCAGACGTCGAGATCGCTTATCTTGCCGAACTCGATCCGAAGCGGCTGGAACGCGGCGTGAGCGCGGTGACGAATAAGACCGGCAAGCCACCGGAAGGCGTGAAGGACTTCCGCCAATTTCTCGACGACAAAACGCTCGACGCCGTCTTCATCGCCACGCCGAATTTCTGGCACACGCCCGCCGCGATTCTCGCACTCAAAGCCGGCAAACACGTTTATGTGGAAAAACCCGGCAGCGGCACCCCGCACGAGGCCGAACTCATCGTCGCTGCGCAGAAGAAATATGGGAAGCTCGTGCAGATGGGCAATCAACGGCGCACCTGGATGAAGGAAGCCATCGCCGCGCTGCACGGCGGCGCGGTCGGCGAGGTGAAGTTTGCCCGCGCCGCTTATTACAACAAACGCGAAGCCATCGGCAAAGGCACCAACAAAGCCTCCGAGGAACTCGACCTGGACCTGTGGCAAGGGCCGCTCACCGCCGAGCGCGACATGCGGCCTTATCTCCACTACGACTGGCACTGGCTCTGGCACTGGGGCAACGGCGAGATGGGCAACAACGGCATCCACACCCTCGACATCCTTCGCTGGGGGCTGAAGGTCGAATATCCGCAACGCGTCACCTACCTGGGCAATCGCTATTGGTATGACGACAAGCAGGAGACGCCCGACACTGGCACCGCCGTGTTCGATTTCGGCAAAGTGGGCATGGAGTGGGTGCAGAGCAGTTGCCACCAGCGCAATGCCGAGAAGCTCCCGGGCGAAGTCGTCTTCTACGGGACGGAGGGCACCTTCGCGGCTTCAAGCAACACCTGGACAATCTTCGATCCCAAAGGCACGAAGGTCAGCGAAGGCAAAGGCGCCGGCGGCGGCGATCCCGCCCACATGGGCAACTTCCTCGAAGCCATCCGCGGCAACGGCACGCTCAACAGCCCGATCGAAGAAGGCCAGAAGAGCACCATGCTCTGCCACCTCGCCAACATCGCCTACCGCACCGGCACCGTCGTGAAGTGCGATCCAAAGACCGGCAAGCTCATCGACAATCCAGCCGGCGAGAAACTCTGGACCCGCCCCTATCGCCCGGGCTGGGAGCCGACCGTGTAAAGTTTGGTCAACGCGACACCCTCGCGCGCATGACGCGTTGCGGAGCCTCGGCGTTATTCACAGTGTCGCGCTCCTAGATGATCACGTCATCGAGCACCGGTTCGCTACGCGATGCGCCGAATTCCTCCGTGCGAAGTGTTTCACTCGAAATGACGAGAGCAGTAAAAGTCTGCCGCAACTAGTGCGGCCCGTTGGGGTATCGGTTTTCCGAACCATGCCGCGGCTCCCAGACAGTCGGCGTCCTGACTTCCGCCCATCGAATGAAAGCCGCAGTTATCGTCATCCTTTTCGCCCTCGCGTCGCTCGGCCATGCGGTCGAGGCTCCGCCAGAATTGGATTCGACGCAAAAGCAGCGGGGGCCATTTTATTCAGGGTGCATTCGTTGGCGCAACGACGACGATGTCATCGCTTACAAAGGGATCGTCATTACGCTCGGCGCGGATGCAGACGCCTATGTCTGCTACGACACCGAGCTGGTGCGCCTGTCGCTGGGTTGGGTCACGACCGGGAGGCGCTTCGGGCTGACGGTGCCGCGCTTCAACGCGCCGCCGCCGACGGTTGCGGGGGCACCGGTGTTTGCCACAGCGAAGATGCCGGGATGGGCGAACGACGGAAAATATGTCGATCCGCGGGAGGGCAAACGCGGATCGCTCCCGAAAGAATGGGCTCATCACAAGGGGCTCTATGTTTACGGCCGGCAGGTCGTGTTAAACTACTCGGTGGGTGCAGTGGACGTGTTGGAGTTGCCGGGCTTCGAACGGGTTGAGCAATGGCCGGTTTTCACGCGGACCTTTCAGACGGCGCAAGCTGCGCACGATCTCGCCCTGAACGTGCTGAACGTGCCCGGTCCCGTATTGGAGTCGGCGGAGTCCGGCATGATCGTGCGCTCCCCGGCGAAGGGACAGAGCTTCATCGTCGCGTGCGAGGGTGCGGACGGCGCCACGTGGGGGGTGCGCGAGGGCTCCGTGATTTTGAAGCTCGCATCGGTCGCGGCGCACAAACCTTTCCGGCTCGACATCGCCGCACTGGGAAAAGCGAACGCCGCACCGAACGATGCGCTCGCCTTATCACCGATGGCGACCGACTTGCGCGAGCTCACGCACGGCGGCGCACCGCTCTGGCCGCAGCCGGTGGTGACCAAAGGCGAGCGCGCGAAAGACGACGCGGCTTATGTGCTGGATCGAATCACCGAGCCGGTCCCGAATCCGTGGAAGGCCGACGCCCTTTTTGGGGGCTTTGATTTCTTTGCCGATGGGCGCGCCGCCGTTTGCACCGTGCAGGGCGAAATGTGGGTGCTGTCCGGCATTGATGACAGGCTCGAAAAACTCTCATGGCGTCGCTTTGCCACCGGACTCTTCCAACCGCTCGGCGTGCGCATCGTGCACGGGGAAATTTACGTCATAGGGCGCGATCAAATCACGCGCCTGCGGGATTTGAATGGCGACGGCGAGGCCGACCTCTACGAGAATTTCAATAACGATACCGTCCTCTCGAGCAACGCTGCCGACTACAATCTGGACCTCCAGACCGATAGCGCGGGGAACTTTTATTTCGGCAAGGCTACGCCGTGGTTGCCGGACATCACCACACCGCATCAGGGCGCGATTTTCAAAGTGTCGCCCGACGGCGCGAAATCCGAGATCATCGCAACGGGACTGCGCGTGCCGAACGGCCTTGCCATCGGTCCGTTCGGCGAGATCGCCGCAAGCGAAAACCAAGGCCACTGGCAACCGTCGAGCAAACTCAACATCATCCGCTCCAGCGGCTTCTACGGCATGATGCCCTCCGCGCAGCGCGAGATTGAGATGACGTGGCGCGATAAGACGATGACGGCGAATCCGAGTGATCCCGCCGTGCGAGAGAAACTCGGCTTCAGCGGCTACGGTCCGAACAATCCCGTGCCACGAAGCTACGACCGACCGCTCGCATGGCTGCCCTACGCAGTGGATACCTCCAGCGGTGCGCCGTTCTGGGCAAGCACGAATAAATGGGGGCCGCTCGGCGGGCAGCTCCTTTCCACAAGCTATGGCCGCTGCGCGCTTTTCGCCACGCTGCGGCATAAGGTCGGCGATCTCGAGCAAGCCGCGATGGTGCCAATGAATCTGCCCTTCGACACCGGGATCATGCGCGGGCGCGTGCATCCGCTCGACGGCCAGGTCTATGTCTCCGGCCTGCGTGGCTGGCTCACTTCCGCGCATCGAGCCAGCGGGCTCTATCGCGTGCGCTATACGGGCCAGCCTGCGCACCTGCCCGTGGACTTCGCGGTGAAGACGAGCGGCGTCGAATTGCGCTTCTCCGATCCGCTTGATCCGCAATCCGCCGCCGATCTCACCCGCTTCGCTGCCGAACGCTGGAACTACTTTTACAGCGGTGCCTACGGCTCCGCGGAATACTCCGTTGCGCACCCCAAGGACCCCAAACACGACATTCTCACGATCCAATCCGCTCAGCTCTCAGACGATCGACGCACGCTCACACTCAAGATCGCCGACATGCGCAAGAGTGCTCAGCTCCAGCTCAACCTCAAGCTCGATACTTTGAACGGCACAGCGCTCGATCGCGCGGTGTATCTCACCGTGCCCGCGCTTGCGCTGCCGTGATCTCCATCTTATGAAAACCACCCTTCTCCTTCTCGCCGCACTCGCCTTCACCGCCGCCGCGCAGACTCCCAACCCCAACGGCAGGCGTGCGCTCCCTCCGCTGCCCGATACGGTCGAAAGGCGGGCCGTAAGCATTTTCAGCGACGGCACAGGCATGGCCGGCGATCTTTATTTTCCAAAGGGACTCAAGGCCGACGACAAACTCCCTGCCGTCGTGCTTTGTGCCGGCACCGGTGGCACGAAAGGCGGCTCACAGGCGAGGGTCGCGCCGCACTTCGCGGAGAAGGGCTACGTTGTGCTCGCGTTCGATTATCGCGGCTGGGGACAAAGCGAGAGCCAGCTCATCGCCGTGGAGCAACAACCGAAGCCCGATGAAAAAAACGAAATGACCATCAAGGTGAAAGCCATCCGCTGGCCTATGAACTACACCGACCAGACCGCGGACATCCGCGCCGCGATTAGCTTCATCGCGGGCGAACCCGGCGTGGACCCGACGCGCATCGGTTTGTGGGGCAGCAGCTACGGCGGTGGCCTTGTGACGTGGGTCGCTGGCAACGACCCGCGCGTGAAGTGCGTCGCCGTGCAAGTTCCCGGCATGGGCGGCGCCCGCGGCCCTGCCGCGACGAAATACGCCTACGACCTCGCAACCAAGCAAGCACGCGGTGAGACCGGGCCCGTGCCGATCGAGACCGGCAAACTGACCGGCGCGATGGCGACGTATGCGCAGATGCGTGTGAACCCGGTCAAGAGCGTCGCCTTCAACGCGCTCGAGGCTGCGGCGAAAATCACCGCGCCCGCCCTCTTCATCCTCGCGGAAAACGAGGAACTAAGCAGCAACGCGAACGTCGAAGCCGTCCACAAGAGCCTGCTCGAACGCCACGTGCCCGCCAGCCTGCACGTTATCAAAGGCATCACCCACTACGGCGTCTATAAAGAAGGCTTCGATGAAGCCACTCGCGTAGAGCTGGAGTGGTTTGAAACGCATCTTCGTCAGCCCCCCGGAGATTCGCCGTCAAAATAGCAGGGATACTTGTCCGGTCGGATCAGCCTCCCTTCACCGGCTATAGACGGGCTGAGTTGCCCATGCGCCGATCGATCTACATCCCCAGCCGCCAGAGCGTGCTGTCGGCGCGGACAAAAACATTTGCGCCGCTCAACGCTGGCGTGGAAAGAATCAGTTCCTTCGTTTCCGCCTGCACGGGGAGTTGCAGGGTGCCCGCGATGACGCCTTCCGCACCAGACACATCGACCACCTGCACGAGGCCTTTTTCATTCACCGCCACAAGGCGTTGTCCCGAACCCACGGGCGATGCGCTGAACGGCCCAGTCAGGCGCAGCTTCCAGCCGGCATCGCCGGTCTTCAGTTCGGCGGTGGCGATCACGCCCGCGCCATTGATGCTGAACAGCCGCGAACCCAGCACGATCGGACTGATCGTCGCCGGATTCACCTGCTTGGATCGCCAGAGTTGCGTCGGAGCCGTGCCATTCGCTTGCGGAGACAGCGCGGTGATGCCGTTCGACGGCGCATAAATCACCTGCTCCACCACCACGCTCGAACTCGTCGTCGAAGCTCCCTCCGCATATTCCCACAGCTTGCTTCCACTTGCCGGGTCGATGCCTACGAGCCCTTTCGACGATTGCAGCACCACCACCGGCGCAGACTTCGCGTCACGCCACACCACGGGGCTCGTCCAGTTCGCCGCTTTCGGCCGGTCGAGTTTCCACACGTTGCGCCCGGTCTTCACGTCGAGCCCGAGCGAGTAACTCTCGCTGTCGTTCTCGACTACGGTCACAAGCGTTTCCCCCACCACAAGCAGCGACGACGCCATGCCGAGGCTGTTGCTTACGTTCGGGTAATCGGACGTCAGACCGCGCGTCCACCGCAGGTTGCCTTCGAGATCGAATGCCGCCACGTCGTTGCAACTCCACAGCGCAAACACGCTCTGCCCATCACTGCACGGCGAACACGCTGCGATCGACGTCTTCGGGTGCGACATCGTGCGGCCCGTCGCGCGAAGCTGGCGCTCCCACACCTTCGTGCCATCCGCGGCCCGGAAGCAGATGAGATGCAGCCGCTCTTGCTTCGGCCCGCTCGAACACGTCACGAAGACTTTGTCGCCCACGATGATCGGGCTCGAAAGCCCGCGGCCCGGTAACGACGCGCTCCAGTCGATCTTCGGCTGCGATGGAATCTGCGCATCGGCTACCGTGCCCGAGCCATTCGGCCCGCGAAACTGCGGCCAGTCCCCAGCCACAGCGGTCAAAGCGAAGGCGGAGAAGAGAGTGAAAGTGCGAAGGGAGATCATGTTATTTGGTCGCGAGAAGGGCCGTGCCGGCGCTGTCGCAGAGACGAAGCTGGAATTCCCATTCCACCGTCCACTGCTCTTTCTGTTCGTTCTGGCAGGCCTTCACGAGCACGACGTTCTG
Organism: Chthoniobacteraceae bacterium; assembly: GCA_044226525.1. Lineage (GTDB taxonomy): Bacteria > Verrucomicrobiota > Verrucomicrobiia > Chthoniobacterales > Chthoniobacteraceae > VFJQ01. Next base: position 116,123 of record JBGAGV010000025.1, read on the forward strand.
GCCCTTCTTGAGGTGGCACTTGAGCTTGTATTGATCCATCTGCTGGCCGCGGTGGTATTCGTCCCGGCCGAAAATGAATTCGCCGTTCAGCCACACTTTCCACGCATTCTTGCAGCCAAGCCGGAGCTCCGCCTCGCGCTTGGTGGGCGAATCGATCGTCGTCACCGCATACGCCGTCGACTCTTTCAGCATGCCAAGCGGCTTGTTGAAATCGAGTTTCCCGTAGTCGTCCTTGCTCTCGAACGGCTGCCATTTCACCTCGCCGCTCTTGCCTGCATAAGTCGCGTCGAGCTTGATCTCCTTCTCCGGTGGGAAGACCGCGTCGAAGCCCTTGCGCTCCGTGTTGTCGAACGGCCCGACGACGTTCCACTTCATCAGGAAGCCGAAATGCTTCGGCAGATCGACCGGCACGCCGAGGCGCTTCAATTCACCCGCCACGAAATTCGTCTGATCCTCATCACGCACCGCCGCAAGCGCCTGGAGAAACGCGGCTTTCTGCTCTTCGCCCACCTTCGTTTTCGCAGCATCGATCACCCGCTGCACAGCGCCACGGCGAAGCTCCTGCACCGGATCGGCGATCAGCGACGGTTCGAGCGCATCTGCTCGCGCAGCGTCCGCTTGTTTGATCAGGTCGAAAGCAAGCTGCCGCGCCGGCGACGGATGCGACGTGTCTTTCAAAAAGCTCTCCACCTCCGCGAGCGGCAGCGGCTGTTTCGCGCGGAGCGCCGCATCGACCGTCGCATCGCCCGCGAGGCGCAGCCAGTTATCCGCCACCGGACTTCCTTTTCCACTCGCCTGCAAGACCGGCAGCAGCGCCGCCGGGCCCGCCTTCACGACTTCCCGCCACGCCGCGCTCGCTTCGGCATTACCCGCGCCTTCGCGGCCCACCGCAGCGAGCGTCTTCACAGCGTCATCGACCCCGGCGTGCAAAAGCGGCGCCGTGGCCAGGAGGAAAAGGGCGAGGTGTTTTCTCATGCGCGGATGATGCAACGACAGCCGCGTTTCTTAGCGCAAGCGCGAAGCAATTATTTCGAAAACCGCAGCGCCCCTCCCGGACGCTCGCCGGTGAACTGCCCATCGCGCATCACCACGCCGCCATTCACGATCACCTCTGCAAACCCCACGGCACAATGATGCGGATCTTGGAACGTCGCGGGATCGCTCACCTTTTCGGGATCAAAAATGACGATATCCGCAAACGCTCCCGGCTTGATCACTCCACGATCGCGCAACTGGAACGTCGTCGCGGGCAGCGACGTCATCCGGCGCACCGCATCCTCCAGCGAGTAGAGTTTTAGTTCGCGCACATAGCGGCCAAGCACGCGCGCGTTATTCCCGTAGCTGCGTGGGTGCGGCACGTCATCGCCGGGAATCCGCGGGCCACCGTCACTCGCGATCATCGTGAGCGGGTGGCGAAGGAAGGTCTGCAAATCCGTTTCGCTCATCCCGTGATAAATCCCGCTGCCGCCGCCGCGTCGTTCGATATCGAGAATCAGCTCGACCTGATCATCGATCGAGTCCAAGCCCCGCACGATCTTCGCCGCCGCCGGAATGGTTTTCCCATTCAGCGACGGATCGGCCTCGAATTTCGCAATCACCGCGTAACTGTAATCCGTGCGTCCCTGCCGCTCCCGCGTTCGCCGCATTTCCTCCACGATCTTCGCCTTCTGCTCGGGCGACTCGATTCGCGCGATGAAATCCGCCCGCGTGCCTTCGCGCGCCTTGTCGGGAATCAGCTGCGCCAGGCCGGTGCTTGAGGCCGTGTAAGCATACGCATCGTGCGTGATCGACAGCCCTTCCGCCCGCGCTCGGTCGAACATCGCCAGCACTTCGTCCGCTTTGCCCCACGCCGACGGTCCGGACAATTTGAGATGCGACACCTCCGCCCGGATCTTCGCTTCGCGCGCCACGCGCATGAGCTCACTCAGCGCATCGAAAATCTTCGTCGTCTCCGCGCGCATGTGGCTCGCGTAAATGCCGCCGTGCGCCGCCGCAACTTTCGCGAGTTCCACGATCTCCTCCGTCTTCGCAAACGTCCCCGGCAGGTAAATCAACCCGGTGCTGAGCCCGACCGCTCCTTCGTTCATCCCTTGCTCCACCAGTGCCTTCATCTTCTCCAGTTCCTCTGCACTCGGTTCGCGTGCGAAGTTCCCGCCCATCGCTTTTTGCCGAACCGTATTGTGACCCACGAGCGTGGCCACATTGATCGCGCATTTCGCCCGCTCAATCTCCTGGAAGAACTTCGCGACATCGATCCGCGAACCGCCGCAGTTCCCCGTCACAATGGTCGTCACGCCCATGCGCACGAAGTTCTCTGCATCCGGCGTTCGCGCGATTCGCTCCGAGTGCGTGTGCACATCGATGAACCCGGGCGTCGCCACGCGGCCTCGTGCATCGATCACCACAGTCGCCTCACCGGCCACGTCTCCTACGCCCACGATTCGCTGTCCTCGAATCGCAATGCTTCCCTTGGTCAGCGAAGCCCCGGTCCCGTCCACGATGCGCGCGTTTTGAATGAGGAGATCGAAGGACTCACCGCGGGTTAGACAGTTGAGGAGCGCAAAGACGACGAGGGCAGCAAACAGGCGAGTCATTGGGGGCAATCGCTTTAAGCAGAAGACCATCAACGATGCACTCGTGTTTCGACGCCCCTGGTCATTTCTCAATGCCAGAAATCGAATCATTTTTGAGTGCCATGCGGCCACCATCCGCTCAGAAATTTATTCATTTATGAGAATAAACAGCGAACAACAGCCGATCCACCTTGATCATTCCAACGCCCCACATCTCATTTTAAGCGTAACATTTTGAACATATTACAATTCGTTCATTATGTCGAAACGACCACTCACCTCCGATCACTGCCAAATCCAAGCACACGCCCTGCTCCCTTCTCGAAATTGCCCATGGAGCCAGGTTGCGCGCTTAAGCGCAGCCGCCTTGAGCCATGCTTTCATCACTTCGCTCCCTTCGTGGCCGCACCTTGGCAACCTGGTGCGTCTGCCTCCCCCTGCTCCTCGCCGCTCCGGCTAGTCGCGCCATCATTGATCTCGATCAAAACGGTTGGAGCGATCTCTGGGAATCCGCTTACGGGCCGGGCACCATTGCCGATGCCGACGACGATGGCGACGGGCGCACTAATCGTCAGGAACACGACGAAGGCACCGACCCGCACGACGCCGGTTCGCTCCTCCCCGAAGCGACCGCGCAGGCGCTGCCGAAAGGCAAGGTGCGCGTCTCGTGGACGACGGTGCTTGGAAAATGGCACCAGCTTCAGGTCAGCTTCGACACGACCACGTGGAGCAATCTCGGCCCCGCGCAATTCGGTGCCGATACGGAGCAGGAATTTATCTTCGCGCCCGCCACGCAATACCTCACCGGCGGTCCGCTGATTTCCCGCTGGCGCAACGTCAACGGGGACCTCACCACGATCAAGACCTACGCCGCCAACGGCACACCCGTCGCCACGGAATCGAGCACGCTGCTCAACGTCGAGACAAAGCAAACCTCGCCCGATCAATCCAACTTCGGCCAGTGGGTGCGCGGCTGGATCATCCCGCCAGCCGCGGGCAAATACACCTTCTGGATCGCCAGCGACGACTCCGGCGAATTGTGGTTCTCGCCCAATGCGACCAAGGAAGCCAAGCAACTCATCGGCTCCGTCAGCGATTACACAAACTTCCGGCAGTGGGATAAATACCCGTCGCAAAAATCCGCCATGAAACCGCTCAAGGCCGGCAAGCCCTACTACTTTGAGGCCTTCCAAAAAGAATGGGGCGGCGGCGATCACCTCTCCATCGCGTGGACCGGCCCGAAGCTGAACGCCGACAAGGAAATCATCGCCGGTGCTTACGTCGCGACCGATGCGGAAACGATCGGCCAGAAACTCAAGCGCGGCGAGACGCCTACCTATCGAGTGCGCGTCTTCGATCAGGATACCGACGGCGATGGCCTTACCGATTGGGAGGAAACGCTCGTCGGGCTCGATCCGAACAATCCGCGCACCGTCTCGCGCGTGAAGGATCTGCAAACGCTCACCGACATGTTCGCCGCGACGAATGTCATCACGGTCGGCGCCGAGGACAGCCGCGGTTATGAAAAAGAGCGCAAGCCGCTTAAGTTTACTTTCTTCCGCTCGGGCAATGTGAACCCGCTCACGGTTCAGTTCACCGTGTCCGGAACGGCGCAATCGGGCGCGGATTTCCAACCACTGGCCGGCACCGTGGAATTCGGTGTCGGCCAGACGAGCTCCACCATCGAAGTCGTCCCCGAAGACGACGCGCAACTCGAGTCCGCGGAAACGATGACGGTCACGCTCGGAGCGGGGGCCGCTTATCAGATCGGCACTCCCGCCAGCGCCACCGCTACCATCGACGATGCCGCGGACGTGATCCTCGTCGCCACGCTGCGCCCGGTCGAGCGCGCTTCCGGCGGCTATGGCACCGTCGCCATGCGCATGGCGGGAAACCAGGTCTTCGCCGACGCCGGCCTGACTTTCGGCAATCTCACCTCCGACGAAACGGCTGCGGAAATCTATGTGCAAGGAACCGGCGGGATGAAGACCACAGTGTATTCCTTCGCCTTAGGGCAAGTGCCGCTCGTGCGCTGGGACTTCGCCGACGCCGGCGGACTCACTCGCGAGCAGATTCTCACTGCACTCGGCGCCGGCAAACTCTACGCGCGTGTGTCCAGCGAGCGTTTCCCCGGCGGCGAAATCGTCGGCGCGTTCGTGAAAGCCTACGGCTGGACCAAAGCGCAAAAACCGCCCTCGCCCGGCGCAGCCCTCTCCCGCGCCCGCAACGACGGCGAAGCCGCGCGATTCCTCACCCAGGCAACTTTCGGCCCGACGGCGGACGAGATTCGGAAGGTTAAAAAAATCGGCTTCGCCGGATGGATCAACGACCAGTTCAAGCGTCCCGCCTTCAAACACCTCGAATACGTGCGGGCCCGCCGCGCCGAGTTGCTCGCCCGGTCCGGAGGCAACGACGATGGCTATCAAGCTCCTCGCCAGGAGGCGTGGTGGCAGGCGGCGGTCGGCTCGCCCGATCAACTCCGCCAGCGCCTCGCCTTCGCCCTGAGCGAGATCATGGTCGTGTCCGATGTCGGTGCGCTCGAAGGCTCGCACGAAGGCCTCGCGGATTATTACGACATGCTCTGCCGCGATGCCTTCGGCAATTTCCGCAAGCTGCTCGAAGACGTGACGCTGAGTCCGATCATGGGCCAATACCTCAGCATGGTGCGCAACCAGAAGCCGAACCCGAACAACGGTTCGCAGCCCGACGAAAACTACGCGCGCGAAATCATGCAGCTCATGAGCATCGGCCTGAACATGCTCAATCCCGACGGCTCGCTCGCCCTCAATGCCAACGGCCTGCCGACGCCCACTTATGCGCAGAGCGATATCGTTGGCCTCGCGCACGTCTTCACCGGCTGGGGCTTCGCCTACGACAAAGCGAATCCCCCCGCCAACCTCGATAGCTTCTTCCTCTACGGCGAGCGGGACGAATTGCACCCGATGATCATGTTTCCGAAATACCACGACCCGCTCTCGAAGCGGATCGTCGGAGGCGTCACGGTGCCCGCGGGTTTGACGGGCGAGGCCGACCTGAAGTTCGCGCTCGATACGCTGTTCAATCATCCCAACGTCGGCCCCTTCATCGCTCGACAACTCATCCAGCGCTTCGTCACCAGTAATCCGAGCCGCGGTTACATTTACCGCGTTGCGGCGAAGTTCAATAACAACGGGCGCGGCGTGCGCGGCGACCTCAAAACGGTCATCCGTGCGGTGCTGCTCGACGCGGAAGCTCGCAATCCCAACTTCACGCAGAACGACGGCTTCGGAAAACTGCGCGAACCGGTCCTGCGTGCCTCGCATCTGCTCCGAGCCTTCGAGGCCACCAAACCGGTCCCGACCGATCAGCGCTATTTCATCGACCTGTCTTCCTCGATCACGATCCAGGGCGCGCTGAAGTCGCCCTCTGTCTTCAATTTCTTCCAACCCGGTTACATCCCGCCGGGGAAAATCGCGGCGGCAGGATTGTTCGCGCCGGAGTTTCAGATCACGTCGGAGACGAGCGTCATCAGCCTTTCCAATGTCGTCAATTCGATCATCTACAACGGCATCTCCACCCGGGAGCGAAACGCCAACGATCAGACCGTGTATGTGAACCTCGACGTGGAACCGCTCATCACGATGCTCAGCAAGGAAAGCACTACGCCGGAGCAGAACCTGGAGACGGTGCTGAATCACCTCGATGTGCTGCTGTGCAGCGGACAGATGACGCTCGGCCTGCGGCAATCGATCAAGGACGCGCTCGCGGCCCTGCCCGCCAACTGGGACCTGAGCCACGACCGCCAGCGCGAACGCATCCGGCTCATCGCCTACATCATCACCACCTCGCCCGAATACTGCGTGCAAAAATAACCCGCGCCCAATGCCATGAATCCTTTCCATCCCCTCAATCGCCGCCAGTTCCTCGGACGCACCGCCTGCTCGGCGATGAGTGCCACCGGCCTGCTCTCCACGCTCGGCACGCTCCGCTTATTCAACGCCACGCTCTCCGCGCAATCCGCGCCGGCCGATGATGGCAAGGCCCTCGTCTGCCTCTTCCTTTTTGGCGGCAACGATAGCAATAACATGCTCGTTCCTTACGATCAGACGAACTACGATTCCTATGCGGGCGAGCGCAATATCATCGCGCTGCCGCGGGAGCAATTACTGCCCATCACACGCCCGACCAGCGACGGCCGCGACTTCGCGCTGCACCCGAACATGGGCCTGCTGAAAAGCGTCTATGATGAAGGCAAAGCGGCTTTCCTCGCCAACGTCGGCACGCTCGTCGCGCCGATCACGCGCGCCGAATACCGCTCCGGCGGTGCAGCCGTTCCGCCCTATCTTTTCTCGCACAACGATCAGCAGGTGCAGTGGCAGACCTCGGTGCCGGATTCCTCGAAAAAAGTCGGCTGGGGCGGACGCCTCGCCGACCTCCTCGAAGCGCTCAACTCAGGCTCCCAGTTCTCGATGAACATCTCGATCGCCGGGAATAACTTCTTCCAGGTCGGCAACGAGAGCCTTGTTTATCCCATGACCACCAACGGCACCCTGGGGCTGAGCGGTTACACGACGCAAAACACATCGGGCAATGCCCCGCGCTATCAGAAATATCAGGGTATGAACGAGGCGCTCGGCCTCAGCTATTCGCACCAGTTTGAAAACGAATACGCCACGGTGACGCGACGTGCGATCGACAAGGATCTGTTGATGAAAGCGACTCTCGCGAATACCCCCAACTTCACTCGCAACCCCACCGATCAAGGCGGCAAACCGGGAGACCAGAATCTTTTTCCCAATGCCCGCAATGGCACCAACCTCACCGGCGTGGCCAGTCAGTTGCACATGATCCTGCGCCTCATCCATGCGCAACAGGCGCTCAGCATGAAACGGCAGGTCTTCTTCTGCTCCCTCGGCGGTTTCGACACACACGACAACGAACTCGTCGATCACGGCAACCTCATGAAGACCCTGAGCGATGCCGTGCACGATTTTTATCGCGCCACCGTCACGCTCGGTTTCGCCGACAAAGTCACCCTGTTCACCGCGTCCGATTTCAATCGCACCTACAACTCCAACGGCAAAGGCTCCGACCACGCCTGGGGCAGTCATCACATGATCGTCGGCGGCCAGGTGCGCGGCGGAGACATCTACGGCACCATGCCAATCCTTCACAGCGGCGGTCCCGACGACACGAGCGATCGCGGAAGCTGGATTCCCAAAACTTCCACGGATGAATTTGCCGCCACGCTCGCGAAATGGTTCGGTGTCAGCGAAGCAAACATGCCACTGGTGCTCCCGAATATCGGCCGCTTTGCCCACCCAGACCTCGGCTTCATGGCATGAAGCGCTTCACCCGCAATCTGTCCATCGTCGCCCTCGCCGTCGCGCTCGTGTGCGTGATGTATCTCACGCGACCGGAGCGGCCCGCCCCGCCCTCTGCTGCGCCAGGAAACCTCTCCGCGCTGGCTCAGATGAAAAACCCCGCCACCCCGCACCCGCAGGTTGATCCCGAACGCCCCGCCCTCCGCCCTCTCGATCCCGCTTCCAGCGACGATACGCCCCGCTCTCCCCTCGCCGACCAGCTGAACGCCCCGGACAGCGACGGCCGTCGCGACGTCGCGATCGTCCTGAATCTCTTCACCCACTACCGCGAACGCTACGGCGGCGTCCCCACCGGCGAAGACAACGCCGCCTTCGTCAACGCCCTCACCGGCAACAACCCCCAGCGCCTCGCCTTCCTCGATCGCCATCACTCCTCGATCAATGCCCGCGGCGAATTGCTCGACCGCTGGGGCACGCCCTTCGTCTTCCATCTCCAATCCCGCGACCAGATCGAAGTCCGCTCCGCCGGCCCCGACCGCAAACTTTACACGGGCGATGATCTCGTCAGCGGCGGCCCTCAGCGAGGCCGCATGGAACGATTGAGCGCCACTCCGTAACGAAGGTTGGTGTCCAGCCTTTAGGCTGCGGAAACGTGGCGGAGCCGTTTTAACAGGCAGCCTTCGGTTGGGAGTCTTCTTGAACAGCCTGAAGACTGAGCACCAACGTCGGGCGCTCGGAAGCCGCCGGACGAAATCCTCCCTTGCCGCCAAGGGATGCGGTCGCAATAGTCCCGCCCCTTTTTCACCCGATGTCGTTTTCTTCACCACTTCATGACCGAGGCGTAATTGCCCGTTGGCGCCCGTATCTGCCCGTCACGGACGCGACGCCGGTCGTGTCGCTCAACGAAGGCAGCACACCGCTGATTCATTCGCCGAAACTGAGCGCACTCGTGGGGCGCGGCAGCGAGGTGTATGTGAAATACGAGGGGCTCAATCCCACCGGTTCTTTCAAGGACCGCGGCATGACCATGGCGATCTCGAAAGCCGTCGAGGCCGGCGCGAAAGCGGTCATTTGTGCTTCCACGGGAAATACGAGCGCGGCGGCCGCGGCCTATGCGGCGCGCGCGGGAGTCGCGTGCATCGTCCTCCTGCCGGCTGGAAAAATCGCGCTGGGCAAGCTCGCGCAGGCTTTCATGTATGGCTCGAAGGTCGTGGCCATCGAGGGCAACTTCGACGACGCCTTGCGCCTCGTGCGCGAGATCGGCGAGACCGAACCCATCGCAATCGTCAATTCGATCAACCCTTTCCGCCTCCAAGGCCAGAAGACCGCCAGCTTCGAAATCATCGATGTGCTCGGCGACGCGCCGGACATTCACGTCATGCCGGTCGGCAATGCGGGCAACATCAGCGCCTACTGGATGGGTTATAGCGAGTTTCACCAGCTCGGCAAAGCCACGCGCCTCCCGCGCATGGTCGGTTATCAGGCCGCCGGTTCCGCGCCAATCTACTACGGCAAAGTCGTCGAGAAACCCGAGACGATCGCCACGGCCATTCGCATCGGCAATCCCGCGAGTTGGGATCTCGCCAGCGCGGCGATGAAAGATTCCGGCGGCTCATGCGGCATTGTGACCGATGAAGAGATTCTCGCGGCGCAGCGCTGGCTCGCGGCGAACGAAGGCATCTTCGTCGAACCGGCCAGCGCGGCGAGCATCGCGGGCCTGTTTAAGTTCGCCGCCGAGCCCGGCGCCGCCACGCGCATCCCGGAAGGCAGCCGCATCGTTTGCACCGTCACCGGGCATGGCTTGAAAGATCCCGACGTGGCCAAGGAAGCCATCAGTGGCATCATCACCGCGCCGTCCGAAAAAGCAGCCATTCTGGGTCTGATCTAAGACCACAAGACCGTCGGTTGTAACGCGACGGATTGCAGATCATGTAACGGAAAACACTACGAAAATAGGTGCTTTTGGGCACTTTTTTCCCTCCCACGCGTTGCGAGGCCGTGCTCCATTTCCCAGCACGCCATGTCCTCGGCACCCTTAGCCAAATCTCAACGCCCGGCCCTGATTCTCCTTCTGGCGGTAATCTTCGTTTCGGTGATTGGCTACCTCGACTACCGGACTTCGTGGGAGATCAGCTTTTTCGCGCTCTACCTCGTGCCCATTTTCGTGGTGAGTTTGGTTTGCTCGCGAACATGCGCCATCGGGTTCGTGGTTTTCTGCGCAGCCATGTCCTACTTCGTGAACCTCGGCTCCGCACCGAGCGCGCAAAGACAAAATCTGCGTTCGCTAAATCGGATCGTCGGTTTCGCATTCGGAGCCGTGGCCGGCATCGCCCTGCGAACCCAGCGGGAGCACTTTCGCTCGCGGCTCGAAGCCATCGAGCGCAGCCGCGAACTCGAATACGAAATTGTGCGCGTCAGCGAGCGTGAGCAGCGCCGCATCGGACAGGACCTGCACGATAGCATCTGCCAGAATCTCGCCGCCATCGACTGCGCCGCGGGCCTGCTGAAAGGCAAGCTCGAAGCCCGCGCGCCAGATGAAGCCAGGTCCGCCGGGGAAATTCAGGATCTCCTGCGCAAGACACTGATCGAAACCCGTTCGCTCGCCCGCGGCATTTTCCCCGTGCAGGTGGAGAAAGAAGGGCTCGCCGTCGCCGTCGAAGAGCTCGCCGCCACGGTCAATCGCATGCAAGGCGCGACCGTGAAGGTAGAGATTGACGGCGAGATCGCGCTCAAGGATCCCGAGGTCGCCATGCATCTCTACCGCATCGCGCAGGAAGCGGTGAGCAACGCGGTCCGTCACGCCCATGCCCGCACGATCACCCTCTCGCTCCAGCAAACTCCCGCCCACATCACCCTTGCGGTGAAAGACAACGGCAACGGCATCCCGGACGACCATGAGCAAGGCATGGGGCTCCGGACCATCCGCTATCGCACCCAGCTCATGGAGGGTCAGCTCACCATCAATAGCGATCCCACCATCGGCACCCTCGTGCAGTGCTCGGTTCCCTTATCCAACCATGTCAACCAAAGCTAAAGCATCGCCCGTCAAAGTAATGCTGGTGGAAGACCACCAGATGTTCCGCGAATGGCTCGGCCGGATCATTTCCGAGGACGGCGCCTATACCGTGTGCGGAGAAGCGGATAACATTCAGACCGCCTTCACGATCATCCAGGAAACGCGCCCGGATATCATCATCCTCGACGTCACGCTGCGAGGCGCGAGCGGTCTGGAGCTGCTGAAGGATTTGAAAGCGCACGAAATCGACGTGCCCGTGCTGGTGCTCTCGATGCATGATGAATCGCTCTATGCCGAGCGCGTGCTACGCGCGGGCGCGCGAGGTTACATCACCAAACACGCCGCCTCTTCCACTCTCATGAAAGCGATCGAGCACGTGCTCGGCGGCGGGGTTTATCTCGACGAAGAAATGACCGCCGTGGTCCTGCAACGCCTGGCCAAACCGGGCACCCGCAAGGCGTTTGGGATGGAATCCCTGGCCGACCGCGAACTCGAAGTTTTCCAACTCATCGGCAAAGGCCGCACCTCACGCGAAATCGCGAAGCTGCTCGGCCTCGGTGAAACGACCATCGACACCTACCGCGCGCGCATCAAAGAAAAGCTGAACCTCAAGAGCGCCTCCGAACTGTGCAGCTTCGCCGCCCAGTGGCTCCACGAGCACGGCGCTTGAGTCAGAGACCTCAAGGCAGCTCTGCGGCCTGACCCGCGTGGTTGGTTATCGCCGGGCTTAAGCCCTGGTGTTGCGGGCCACCGCCTCGCGATATCCGGAAGCGTAAGCCTCGAAGACAAGCTTGATCTCATCCCGCACACGGCGGAACTCGGCCACGATTTCCTCCTCGGTGCCTGTCGCGTGCGCCGGGTCGCTGAAGCCCCAATGATAGCGATTCACCTGTCCGGGAAACATGGGGCACGCCTGGTCCGCATTGCCGCAGACCGTGATGACCGTGTGGATATCCCGAGTCAGGAACTCGTTCATATGTTTCGACGTGTGCTGCGAGATGTCGATGCCCAGTTCCGCCAGTGCGGCGATCGCTTTCGGATGGACGTAGCCCGCGGGTTTTGAGCCCGCGCTGAACACCTCGAACAGGTCGCCAGCCGCGTGGCGGAGGATGCCTTCGGCCATGTGGCTCCGGCACGAGTTACCGGTGCAGAGGATGAGGACGCGTAGTTTTTGGGACATGCGCTTGCGTGTTGAATTGGTTATCGGACTCGATCAGCAACAGCCCGATGGCCCGCAGCCGCACCCGCCTTCACTCGGCTTACCTGCGGCACCTGGCGTCATCACGCCGTAACCACCGAGGATGATGCGCTTGATCGGCTCGCCAGTCTCCGGGTGATGCGTGAACGCCGCGTCGTTCATGCTTTGCTGGATTTCATAGTGTTTCGGTTCCTCACAGCAGGAGGCCGGGATAGTTTCGTAGAGGTAGGTGGGCATGGTTTTGGATCAGGCGGATTGAGGTTCGAGAAAAAGCTGAGCGAGTGCGTCCGGGCCAACGGGTTCACATTCAGACCACCGCAGCAACACACTGCGCGAAGCGAGGGTTTCGGTGACTTCGCGAAGATAGCGAAGTTCGTTCGCCCCACGGTTCATCAGCAAGGGATCCTTGGTTCCGGTAAGCGCGAAGCTCTGGTTGATGATCCACGCAAAGGGTTCGATGCCCGCGCGACGCAGGTCTTCCTGCAACGCGGCGGCTTCGTGAACGGGCGTCGCTTCCGGCAAAGTGACGACGAGGACACGAGTAAATTCGGGATCGCGCAGTCGCGGCAGCAGTTCGCGCACTTCCTCCGGGATGGTGTCGCGGGCCTGGCGTCCGAGTTCGCGGTGGTAAGCCTCCGTGGCATCAAGCAGCAGCAGCGTGTGCCCTGTGGGTGCGGTATCGAGCACGACGAAGCTCTCGCCCCCTTTGGCCACCGTGCGGGCAAACGCGCGGAAGACAGCGATCTCTTCCGTGCAGGGTGAACGCAGGTCTTCTTCGAGCAACGCGAGGCTGTCTGGATCGAGGGCAGCGCCTTGCGTGGCGAGCACTTCAGCCACGTAGGCCTGCGTTTCGACGGCGGGGTCGATCCGGCTCACGGAAAGACCCGGCATTTCCCCGCTCAACGCTGCAAGGACATGCGCCGCCGGGTCCGTGGTCGAGAGATGCACCCGGTGCCCGCGTTGCGCGAGTTCGACCGCCACCGCCGCCGCGACGGTCGTCTTGCCCACGCCGCCCTTGCCCATCGTCATCACCACTCCATGCCCCTGCGCAGCGAGCGAATCGAGCAGTTCAGCAGGCTCGAGGAAACCTGGGTGCGCAAAGGCCGCCGCCGTCACTTCGTTCGACTGGGCGCTCGCGTCCGACGAGCCGACGAGGGCGCGAAGGGCTTCGAGGCCGAGTAGATTATGCGAGCGCAGCCGCACTTCATGCACCGGCACCGCCGCGAGAAAGTCACGATAGGATGCGAGGGCCTCATCCCCCCGCTGCTCCAGCGCCAGCGCGACCGCATCGTTGCGGTTCGTGGCGCGAAAGAGCCCATTCAGAACCAGCCGCTGATTGCTGACTCCGATGGCTGCCAGTTCGTGGCGCGTGCGCAGGGCTTCGCGCAAAGCCGCCTTCTGGGCACGGCTCACCAGCACTACGGTCGTCCGCTTCCCATCCGCCAACGCCGCGACTGCACCCTCATAAACTGCCCGCTGCTGCTCCAACCCGGCGAGCGGCCCGAGACACGACGTGCCCGTGGTGTTGGCCTCAAAAAATCCGGTCCACGCCTTTGGCAGCATGAGCAACCGCAACGTGTGGCCGGTCGGCGCGGTATCGAAGATCACATGGTCGAAATCGCCCGTCGCCGAGGCTTCGCCGATCAGACGCGAGAATTCATCGAACGCCGCGATCTCCGTGGTGCAGGCGCCAGAAAGCTGCTCCTCCATGCTGGCCAGCGCCGCAGCCGGAAGTTGACCGCGCAACGGCCCGATCATTTTCTCGCGATAAGCCCGCGCTGCCTCCTCCGGATTGATGTTCAACGCCAGCAGCCGCGCAACCGAAGGCACCGCGGTCGGCGCATTGGCCAGCTTCACACCGAGCACCTCGTCGAGGTTCGACGCCGGGTCGGTGCTCACGAGCAGCACCCGCTTCCCGGCATCGGCCAGAGCGATGGCGATCGCGCAGGAAAGCGAAGTCTTCCCCACCCCACCTTTACCGGTGAAGAAGAGAAACCGCGTCGCCTCGTGCAGCAGCGCGTCGATGGATCGAGATGCGCTCATGCCGGGCCTCCTTCTGCCGCGCCGGACGTGCAGCGGCGGCTCCACTCCACTCGCTGATCGTGATCCGGATAGGCGCCTTGCAGCACCAGTTCGCCATCGATAAAAATGAGCGGGAGCTTCTCCGCCCCCTCGGCGTCGAGAAAGGCTTTCACCGCCTGATTCTGGACGAACGCCAGCGGCTGCTGCGCGAGATTATATCGTTCGATCTTCACGCCGTGGTTCTTGAGCTGGTGAAGAAAGCCAGCGAACTGGGGCAGGATGGGATCGACCGCCGGCCCGCAGACGCCGGTGGAACAGCACATGGGCGGATCATAGACTTGGATCGTTTTCATCGTTCAGGCGGTTGATTGTTTGTTTTGCCAAATAAAAAAGTATGGCGCAAAAAATTACTCGCAGTCGGCCTGGTTGAACTCGTCCAGGCAGCAAAAGAGATTGAGCAGGCACGGCTTGCGGAGCGTGTAAAACACCTGGGTGCCCCGCCGCTCGTCCTTGAGAATTCCGACGTTGCGCAGCACCGAAAGATGATTGGAGACCGTGGACATGTCCAAGCCAACCAGCGCCGTCAGATCGGCCACGCATCGCTCGCCATTCGCCAGCGCATCGACGATCAGCAAACGATTCGGGTTGCTGAGGGCCTTAAAAACTTCGGACGCCTGCCGGAAATCGGCGGGCGTCTTTCGCTTCTTCGTTTTGCAGGCCAGTTTCACGCATTGAAACTTTGCCATCTTTCAAAGTATTGCAACGAAAACTTTGTTCCGATGCCTGGCTCCTGGTGGCTTTTCGCTTCAGCGGGCGGTCGCGGACAACCGTTCCAACGCTGTGCGATAATGCGCCTCGTGGTGTTCGCAGCCGAGAAAGTGTCGGCCCGTGGTTCGCGCCGCCAGCAGCGTCGAACCGCTTCCGCAGAATGGATCGACCACCGTCTGCCCTTTCCGCGTCGTGAGCTCGATCAGCGCCTGCATCAGCCGCACCGGCTTCTGCGTGGGATGCAACCCGACCTCATCGGGCTCGAAGCCAAACTCCAGCACGTTGTTCGGCATCCCGTTGTAACCCACGAAGGCCTCCTCGTTGTAGCCGCCCGTGCCGTGCTCGATCACGTTGTCTGCAATGGTGCAGCCGATCGTGTAAGGCTTCGTGAACCAGAGAATCGGCTCGAACACCGGCCGCAGATTTCCCAGGCGCCAGCCGGCCCACTGTTTCGCCAGACGCCGATCCCCTCGCCGCTCGAAGACCACGCTCATCCGTTGCGCTCGATGCGGCGCGCGCGGCCGCACCCATGCCAGCACGTCCTTCAGCGTGAACCCCGCATCCTCAAACGCGCAGATGCACCGGTGCGCCAGCCGTCGCCCCGCGAAGATGATCGCCGACGCTCCCGGCTTCAGCGCTCGCAACGCCGCCGGCGTCCATGTCCCGCACCATTCGTAATACTCCCGTGGAATGCGCCGATCCGCCTCCGACCATCCATTCAGCGGCTTGCCCCGCGTCTTGAAAATCCTGCCCGCCTTCTCCTGCGCCGGACTGCGCCCGCGATAAGCCGAGTTCGTGTTGCGATGCAGCACGTCCCAGTCTTCCGCACCGATGCCATAAGGAATATCGCTCACCATCGCATGCACCGACTCCGCCGGAAGCGTGGGCAGAAAATTTTCCGCGCGATCGTGAACGATGGTGTCGAGGGTCATGGGCAACGCCCCCTTCCAAAGCACGGACGCGCGCCGATTTGAAACTCCAAAGCGGGGCGCGGCGGGAATTGACCGCACGGCGCGGACCTTCCACGCTATCCGCATGACATCCCTTGCCGATTTGCGTTCGCTCGAAATCCCCTGCCTCGCCACGTTCTTCGCGGGCCCGGGCGAGCTCAGCGTGCTCAATGTCTCCACCGCCCTCGCGCGCGCCAAGGTCTTCGTGCACGGCGCGCACGTCGCCGAGTGGCAGCCGTGCGATGCAGCCAATCCCGTGCTCTTCATGAGCGGTGCCTCCCACTTCGCCCCCGGCAAACCCATCCGCGGCGGCGTGCCCATTTGTTTCCCGTGGTTCGGCGGACGCGCCGGCCATCCGGAAAGTCCCGCGCACGGTTTCGCACGCAATGAGGAGTGGACGGTCGAAAGCCTCACCCACGAAACCGACGGCACCATCGTCCTCGCGCTCATCCTCGCCGACAGCGATGCCACCCGCGCCCTGTGGCCGCACGCCTTCCTCATCCGCCATCGCATTTGCATCGGCCGCACGCTGGAGATGACCCTCGAAGTCGAAAACCGCGGCACCGAACCGTTCACCTTCGAAGAAGCGCTGCACACCTATTTTTGCGTCTCCGCCGTGCAGGCCGTCGAAGTGCGCGGGCTCGAAGGCGCCGCCTACACCGACAAAGTCGCCCGTGGCGCGCAAAAAAAGCAGCCCGCCGAACCGATCCATTTCACCGCCGAAACCGACCGCGTCTATCCCGGCACCACCTCCACCTGCGTCCTCACCGACCCCGGCTGGAAACGCGAGATCGTCGTCGAAAAATCCGGCTCCGCCACCACTGTCGTGTGGAACCCGTGGGTCGCGAAATCCAAAGCCATGCCCGACTTCGGCGACGACGAATGGCCCGGCATGGCCTGCATCGAAACTGCCAACGCCGGCCCCGACGCGATCACCCTCGCCCCCGGCGCGAAGCACTCGATGACCGCCCGCATCCAAGTGCGGTAGTTGGTGTCCAGCCTTCAGGCTGCTCCAAAAAAACTCAGCCGAAGGCTGCCAATCAAACAGCTCCGCTTCCTTCCCGGCAGCCTGAAGGCTGGACACCAACCTCCTCGTTTACGCCAGCAACTTCAGCGCACCGCGCACGAGATCCTCGCTCACCTGCCCCGGCCCGCCTTTTTCCAGGACCTGCTTCACCACCTTGTGCGCCTCGACCTGCTTGTAACCGAGCGCGATCAGCGCCAGCACCGCGTCGTTGAGGTGCACATCCTCCGGCGTCGGCGCATGCGTCGCACTCGCCGCTTCCCACGCCGCCGCCACGCCCACCTTGTCCTTCAGCTCCACCACGATCCGCTCCGCCGTCTTCTTGCCGATCCCCTTCGTCTTCGCCAGCAATCCGGTGTCCCCATTCACCACCGCCGCCTTGAAATTCGTCACGCTCATCCCGCTCAAGACATCGAGCGCGGTTTTCGGACCGATCCCGCTCACATGATTCACCAGCAACCGGAAGAGATCGCGCTCCGCCGACGTCATGAACCCATACAGCACATGCGCATCCTCGCGCACCGCCAGATGAGTCAAAATCTTGATCGACGCCCCCACGGCAGGCAGCTTGTCGTAACTCGAAAGCGGAATGTTCACGTGATAACCGACACCATGCACCCCGATCACCACTTGCGTGGGGAGCGCTTCGACCAGCGTGCCTTCGAGAAACGTAATCATGCGGCCTGCACCGTGACGCGACCCCGTTCCCTTGGCGACTGGCGAGTTGCACTTTTTTTCGCCGCGCTGCTCAGCGTCTTCACCAGCTTCGTGCGAGCCGACGACCCGCCCGATCCCACGCAGTGGCGCGTGTGGATGGAACCGAAGTTCATGCACAGCGCCGTCGCCGTGCCGCTCGCGGAAGCGCAAAAGACCGAACTGGCTGCCGGCGCCCTCGGCCCCGAAGGACTCACCCCTTTCACGCGCCAGTCGTTCGCCTCCCTCCTCGTGGAACGCGAGCTGTTCCACTCCGTCGCCATCCTCAACACCGCCTACGACCTCAAGAAGGTCCGCTTCCGTTTCGACCGCGACAAACGCCGCATCATTCGTTACGCCGCCATCGAGTGCGATGAACCCGTCGTCGCCTCCGCCGTGCTCTTCCCCGGCTTCCTCGACCTGTGGAAAGACACCCTCGGCGAAAAGGTCCTCATCGTCGTCCCGAATCGCTCCACCGCCTACCTCTTCCCACGCCTCGCGACCGACTACCTCGACTACTCCCCCATGATCTTCCGCGCCTACCGCGAGACCGCCTACCCCGTCAGCGTCGAAGTCTTCGAAATCGGCCCCGACGGCTGGCACTGCCTCGGCGCCTATGCCGAACCCTGATTGATTGATCGGCCATCGAGCCTCCGCGCCTTCGCTGTTTCGGGTTTCGGGTTCCACGTTCCGAGTTCAGCTCTCCGCCCCACCCGTTTTTCCCCTTCTCCTCGCCCCATTTCCGGTCATAAAGGACAAAAAACGGTTATTTTTCTTCGTAAACCCAAAATACCCCTCGAAGAAACCCGATCCGCGTGCTAGTATGGTGGCCCTATGTCTATTCCGAAGAAAACCGCCTTCGCGCGTCGTCTCCCTGATCTAGTTACCGAGGAATTGGCCGCTGTCCTGTCTTCCAGGAGCACCTACGAGTTCAAGGAGCTTTTCGAACTGGTCCACGAGCGCCTCCGTGCGCGCAATGCGGCCAGTGGCGGCGAAGAGATGCTGCGTCTGCGGGCTTACGAAAAACTTCAGAACCTCGTTTCTCGCGGCATGGTGAAAAAGGACGTGAAGAAATACAAGGGCATCCCGAAGCAGCTCGCCACCCTCGAGACCACGCCGAAGCCTCTCCCGCCGCGTCCCACGCCGGCCACCGCCGCCGCTTAAACCCCGCGCTTTTCTTTTCCGGACCGCATGGCCAACGACTATCTGCCCGTTCTGCTCCAGGTGCTCGTCGCGATTATTTTCGCGGCGTCCGCGCTCATCATCAGCGTCATCCTCGGCAAGACCGGCAAACGCAACGAGACCAAGGATTCCGCGTATGAATGCGGCATGAAACCGGAAGGCCCCGCCCAGCCGCGTTTCAGCGTGAAGTTCTACGTGGTGGCGATGCTCTTTATCCTCTTCGATATCGAGATCGTCTTCATGTATCCGTGGGCCGTCGTGTATCGCGAACTCCTCGCCACCCACGGCACCCAGATCTTCTGGTCCATGCTCAGCTTCGTCAGCATCCTCACCGTCGGCTACATCTACGCCCTCAAAAAAGGCGCCCTCGACTGGAAGAACTAGCGAGCTCCGAGAAAGACTAAACCTTCGCCAAGGGCGGCCCCGCGCAAGCAGGCCGCCCTTGGTGTTTTTTGGGGAACGACAGTTGGCCGTTGGCGTCCCCCGCCCGCC
>JBGAGV010000026.1:0-134990 GCA_044226525.1 Chthoniobacteraceae bacterium
AGAAAAAGAAAGCCGTGGTGGCGCTGGCCCGGCAACTGGCCATCGACCTGTGGCGCTGGCGCACCGGCCGCTGCACGTTGGAAGCGCTCGGGTTCATCACCGTGGCCGCCGAGCCCCAGGCCGAGCCCGTATGAACGCCCTTCGCCATCCTCGTCGCCGTTCCGCCGCGCGATAGCTCGCGTAAGTTTTGGAGCCAGCAGGGCGGCGCAGTCCGGCGCTGCAGCTGAGCGTGGCCTTCTTTTTTGGAAGAACCAACTGCTCGTCTGTTAGATGGGACGCGCCCCTTGCCGAGGCCCCGGTCAACCCACAGGCATGACACCTTGAACGCTCGCGACGAGTTGTTCGGATAGGAGCTTGTGTCGGAGCGATCCTCCCGACCTTACCCAACGCCTCGGACCTGCTGCCACTCCCGCTGATCAAATTCCGACGCCTCCCCCACCGGTCTTGGTTCGGGGGGAACTTACCGCCGCCTGACCCCGCTTGGCCCCACGCGGCCAAGCCCACCACCCCACCCAACGCTATCGACTAACTAACTACTTATCCCATTTGACAACCCTCATAGGAGATGCGGCAGATGGCGGGGAGAGCGCATTCGCTGCGCGACGAGGACACTTCGTGTCATCGATCGGGTGAGCTGGTGACACGCTTTCTCAGCCATGCCGAGCCGTATGGGTTCAGACTCTCGCTGGTTGTGAACGGCTCGGCGGCGGAACCACGCTTTGCCGGCAACTGGTCGTGGCATCAGCGCGGCGTGCGGCTATCAATCCCGGAAGCACGCGAACGAGATGCTGCCCGCGTGATCGCCTGCGCCGCTTTGTTGCGGGATGAGATCTTGAAGCACCGGATCGATCGAGCCCGCTCACTTTCCGACGCAGCGTAAAAGCCCCGCATCCCTCGCGCTATGCTGTAAAGCAAGCTGCGAGAGGACAGGGAAGATCGAACGTCGGCGCGGGCTAGGCGAGGATGTAAACGTCGTTGCCGAGGTTCACCACCTTGCCGGCGAGATTGACCGGAAGAGATTTGGTGACCATGGCGCCGTCGATGAGGATGCCGTCGAGGACCGGAGCCGTGGTCGCTACTCCGTCAATTGTGATGAAGCGGCGCTCGTTGTCCGGATCGTTGAACGTATCCTTGTTCGCACCGATGGCACCGCCACCAGTGAGCTTGACGCCCTTGACGCTTTGGATGGCTGCGATGCGTTCCACGCTGCCAGCCACCGCCGCCATGATGTTGCGGGCTTGAACATTCAGGACCGAGCCATTGACGCCGCCGACAGCGGGAGTGGACGGAAAAATGGGCTGATTGGCTCCGTCGTAACCGTTGAAGACGGATTTGATGCGGCCAGCGGCCCCGACTACCAGGCCCACATTGCCCTTGGAGTCGTCGATGGCACCGGGGGAGGACTCATCGCGCAGTTTGTTCTGCACGAAATCGGCCATGGTTTCGCCGTTGCGGATATCGTTGTAAGACTTGATCGGCACCTGAGAGCTGACGACGTTGCCGATGTTGCCGTCGGCGACGACGTTAGAAATCGAGCCCCCGCGGCCGACGAAGCTGGAAGGATCGATGACGGTGCCGTAGTTGACGGTATCGCCGCCGTTACCGGCGATGAGGTCGATTCGCGAGGAGATGCCGCCGACTTGATGCACCGCAGTGATACTACCGCCATCACCACCACGACCCACGCGGCCACCAAAGGCCTTGACCGCGGTCTGGAGCGCCACCGGGTCGAAGCTGTTGGCGAGGTAGGCATTGGCGTCGCCGCCCTGGCCCGCCACGACGAGGGCTTTAGCAAAAGCGCTGCTGCCGACCTGCACGGACACACCGTTGACATTGCCGCCTTTGCCGCCGCGGAAGAGACCGTCGCCACCCGAGCCCGCCACCACAGCCAGCGGATTGTCCTTGGCCGTGATATCGACATTGACCACGTTGCCGCCGTTGCCCCCGTTGTTGCCGGCGCTGTCGCCACCGCGACCCGCGATGACACGCGAGAAGTCGAAGGAAGTAGCCGGAGGATCAAACTGCGGATGTGCGCCAGTGGAAGCGGTGAAGACGTTTTTCACGTCCCCCCCCTTGCCTCCGGCCCCCTTGGT
This sequence comes from Chthoniobacteraceae bacterium, assembly GCA_044226525.1. Classification (GTDB taxonomy): domain Bacteria; phylum Verrucomicrobiota; class Verrucomicrobiia; order Chthoniobacterales; family Chthoniobacteraceae; genus VFJQ01. The sequence continues at coordinate 2,094 of JBGAGV010000026.1, forward strand.
GCCTCGGCCGCCGTCGCCACCGAGGAAGGTAACGATACCAGGAACTTGGAATTGGTCGGTGCTGTTGTAGAAGGTATCGACCACGCCACCGTTGCCTCCGCTGAGACCATCCCCGCCTTTGCCTCCGGCCAGGAGGATGTCGCCGGCCAATTGGTTTTGGGTCTCGATCACCGGAGAGGTTCTGATGACGCCACCGCCGTCGCCACCGACCCCCGAGACGGCAGAGCCGCCGTTGCCGCCAAGGTAGATCATGATTCCACCCTCGACGATCGACGTGAGATTCAGCGACGCATGCAGGTCCAGAATCTGTCCGCCACGTCCGCCACGCTTGACGCCGTTACCACCATTGCCGGCGGTTACATACAGGTCGAGGTCCGCGATATCGTAAGCCCCTTTGACTTTGTTGCCGATAATGTCGCCCCCTGCGCCGCCCGTGACGCCGGCCCCGCCCGCTCCCGCCGTCCAGACCGTAGCGATGGGGCTGCCATTGCGGGTGGTCAAGCTGCCGATAATGTCGCCACCGTCTCCGCCCTTGCCCGAGACAGCCGCACCGCCATCGCCGGCATAAAGCTGCGCGCTGGAGACGTAAGTGCCGTTGCCGGTGAGAACGGGGGCGACGACCGCGCCGATGATCGAGCCACCTTTGCCGCCCGACGAGAAGCCAGTGCCACCGTCACCCGCGACAAATTGAATATCGCCTCGGTCCACCCGGATATCGACCGAGCCAGTGAAGGTCTTGGCGTTGAAGCCAGTGCTGCCAATGTTACCACCGGCACCACCTTTGCCGATCAACCCTGAACCACCATCGCCTGCCACAAAGCGGTAATAGTGCTCGGTGTTGAGCATGGAGTGGAGACCAAAGTCACCGTTACTGATGATGAAGTTATCCGGGAAGGAGGTCTCAGGCTCGCCGACGGCGTAATTCACGATGCGGGAATCCGGGATGCCTCCTGCCGTGGAGAACGGATAATAGGCATCGAAGGCGACGATCGAGGAGTCCTGGAGACCGATGATGGCGAAGTTCTGATAAACACCGGCGCCCGGGTTGTGATCCACCCCCACCACCGGTAGGGGTTGAGGCACCGGCCCATAGAAGAACGTGCCCGGATTGCCCGGGTCGGGCACCGCCGCCGGCACCGGCGGGAAACCGACTTCGAGTTCAATGACTCCCGTGCGACCGGTCGTGTTGTTGATGACACTGAACAAAACGGCCACCTCATCGCGTAGACCATCTCCATCGGCATCGGTCGCGACGATCGCCAACAGGCTGGTCGTCAGGTTCAGGCCACCGTGATTGTTGACCCCCGGCGGACCGAAGAAGAAGCCCAGATTATCGACCGGCTCGTAGCCTTGGGCGAAAAGGAAAGGACTCTTGTATGGATAACGGCCATCGACACGCGTAGCGTTACCGGTGCCGTCGCCTTGCAGTGTTACCAGGTAACCCGCCGGCGCTTCGCTCAGGACTGAATAGTCGGCGATGCCGTCGTTGTCGAAGTCGAGGATGGCGAAGTCGTGGCCACTGAGCGTGGTCAGGGCGGCATAGACGGTGACGGGGTCGTTGATGGTGGAACGAATGGTGTCCACCTGGCCCAGCGGAACAATCGCTTGGAGGGTGGGGCCGAAGAAATTCGGCGTCGAGTTGTCCCACACCTGCAGAGACTGGCTTAGCGTGCCCGTGTCTGGCAGGGCGACGATGACGTCGTGCGTCGAATTGACCGACAAGGCCGTGGCCTCGATATTCGCCGTCGTATTGTTGGACGCCGAAATGATGACGTAGGGGGTGAACGGATTGGCGCTTTGCGGCGGCACAGCTTGCGCCTTGGTCCCGAAGTTCGCCAGGAACTGGCCGGTGGGCTTGGCGTCCTCGACATCCGGATAAAAGAAAATCAGGAACTGGAAGGCGTTGAGCGTGATGGGCTCGTAGTAAGTCGCGGTGACCGCGATGTCGGTGAACCCGTCGCCGTTCCAATCGCCAGCTTCGATATCGGAAATGGTGTGGCCGGAACGGGCGAAACCGGAAGCCAATCCTGCCGAATCGGTAAGGCTGGGCAGGGCGCTGTAACGAGGCGCTTCAAAGCCAACCAGATCGTTCTTGCCATTGCCGTTGGTGTCTTCGCTGCTGGTGAGAAGACCGTCGCGGTTCGCATCCTCATACTTCGAGAGGAAGACGGTGATGCCAGCCTGGTCACCGGCGCGCGATGAACCCACGGCGATATCCATATGGCCGTCGCCGTTGAAATCGCCAATGGTGATGGCCTCGGCATCCAGCGGGCCATTGAGATAGATGCGGTCGAGGAACCCGGTCGCCGGGTCGACACGGAACCCGCCGTTGCCGTCACCAAATTGCACCACGAGCTGCGAAGGATTGCTGCTGGTGAAGACAATGTCGCCGAACCCATCCCCGTCGAAATCCACCCCGCCACCCTGTCCAATGGAGCCGGTGGTCGAAATGCGCTTGCCGGTGGCCGGATCGTGCAGGCTGTCGTGGGTGGTGCCCACGATATTGCGGGCATAATCCTCGAGCACACTGGGAGAGGTAAAGGACGCTTTAGCCAGGCTGGCGCCCGCTCCGCCGCTGGTGAAGCCGTTGCCGCCGCTGCCGGTTTCCACGAGCACGCTGCCAAGCACGTTCATGGTCCCAAAACCCACATTGCCGCCCGCTCCACCACCGCCGGTCGTGCCGGATCCACCGTTGCCGCCTTTGACGATGATCGCGCTCGTGTTCGAGCCGAGGTCCTGGAAATTCAGGATCGAGCCGCCTACGTTACCGTTAGTGCCGCCGCCGCCATTGCCCGCGATAACCGTGTAGCCGCCGGCATCGTCGCCGTTGAGGGTCACGTTTTCGATGTTTCCGCCGGCGGCATTGAGGCCACCGTTACCGGAGAGCAGGCTTCCGATGTTAAAGGTCACCGTCGAGGAAGCGCCGTGCACATAGTAGATACCGGCGCCTTTGGCACCGGCTGCTGGGGTGAACGGACGCAGATAACCTTGGACGTCGTTACCGTTGGCCAGAATTTTCTGGCCATTCACGTCGCCGGCACCCATCGGGTCGTTCGCCGTGTTTTGCGTGTAGCCGAAGCTGAAATAAACATTCGAGGCAGCCGAGCCGACGACGATGCCGCCGAGCGACGCCTTCAGAGGCGTCACCCCCGCGCTATAGTAATCTGGGCCATAGGGCGAGCCGGGAATGGGACCGGTGAAGAACTGCGCCTGCAGGACCGCAGCGGAGTCATCCACGATGTAACCGCTGGCGGGGTCGTTCTTCACGCCGAAACCGCCGCCGGCGATGATCTGCCCAAAGACCGAGTAGGTTGACATCACGATGCGCAGGCCGACGTCGTTGATGTCCACCAAGCCGTTTCCGTCCTGGTCGGTGAGGTCGGTGGTCTTGAGGCCACGCATCTCGATTTTTTCAATGGTGCTGTTCAGCAGCACGCGTCCATCGCCGCGGATACTGAGGTCGTCGTTCGCAATATCGCTGTCGGAATCGGAGAGGGTGCCGTTCGAGCGCAGGTTCGTGACGATATCGCCATGAATGTCGACAAAGCTGATGAGCCGCAGGCCGTCACCAGCCGAGATGCCCGTGATCTCATTGAAGTCGACCACGTTGTTGTTGTTCAGATCGGTGGTGAACACCAGGCACTGGCCCTTTTCGACAAAGAGCAGGTAACTGCCGCTTTGAGGACCGACGCCGGTGGTAAGGACGTCGCCCGCTTGCAGGAGGATTGGCGTGCCGACCGACGTGCTCTTGAAGTGGCTGCCCGGGTTGTTTTCCGCGTCGGCAATGGTGGGATAGACCGCTGCCGGGGCGATACGGGCCTCGAGAGGCTCGATGATCGAATAGCTCTGACGATGGACTGACATGGCTAGTGGGGCTGAGTTGAAATTAGAGCAGGTTGTCGTTGTCGAAGAAGCCACTCGCCGTCAGGCGCGCTTCAGGGGTGAAGTTGACTGTGGCCTGGTCGAAGATCCGGGCCATCACGATGCCGTCGATGGGACGATCGCCAAGAGTGAAGGTTGGACGGCCGAAGCTATCGACGCTGCCGTCGAGATTCACGAAGTGGAAGCGATTGGCATTGTGCTCATCCAAGTCGTAGATCGCACCCACCAGGTTGGCGGTGGTGTAGGTCGTGGGATTGATCTGATACTTCGGGAAGTAGTGGATCTCCTGCTGCTCCGGCACCAGTGCGGTGCCGTCGCGAACGGTGACCATGGGCATCACTTCGGGCTGAACGCCGGAAAGGGCGTTCTGATCGCCGTCACCTAGGAAGGTGATTTCGAAGGCTGTGTTGTCGTAGATGACCGTGGACACCCCATTGATCACTTCGGTGTGCGTGGACGGTTTCACCGTCACTCCCCCGATATTCTGGATGGAAGTGAGGGCGTTGAGGGCGGTTTGCACTTCGAGCGCCCGGGCATCGAGATCGGCGATCTCGCCGGGGGTGGGGGCAAACGGATCGGCGATCGTCACCGGCGGCGTGAGCAGCGAGGTGTTCTCGTTGCCGTTGGTCAGATAGAACTTGCCCTGACCGCCGGGAAGCGGCTGGCCGTTCTGATCGAGGTTGTCGAGGACGTCGATCGTCTGGACTTCGTGCACATAGGTGGTGACACCGATGTTCGGGTTGTCGAGCGGGTCGTTGAACCGGATGTCGAACGTGCCCGTCTTCGGCAGGCCGTTCACCAAGCCCGGACCGGTGACGGTCAGGCCGCCGATGGTCACCTGGTTGAGTGCCGTCTCGATCGTGGCGGCATCCGCATTGATCGGCAGGCGGGTCGTCATGCCGGTGCCAAGAGTCGCGACGCCGACGATGGGGGCCTGGTCTCCGCGGAGCTTGTCGAAGGAGATTTCAAACTTGCCTCCACCTACGTCGGTGACGAGGACGTCGCCCGTCGTGCTCGGATTATAGATATTGTCCAGTTCGGTCTGGATCGTCAGGGCGTTGGTGCCTTCGTTAAACGTGGGCGTCGTCTGGCCGTTGGCTTCGAGAACATACGTTGCTCCGGTGCCGGCGATGCGGCTGGTGTCGAGCGTCTGCTTCTCGAAGAATTCCTGCGTGCCGGTGATGAGGAACGGCACATCGATCGGCGTGACGCCAGGCGACGCCGAGAAGGTATTGTCGAACGTGATCGGCAGGCGGCCTTGCGGATCCGGCGCGCCGACCGTGACGCTTCCGTAGGCTTGGATGGACGGGAGCGCGTTCAAGGCGGCCTGCACATCCGAGGGTTGGAAGTTGTTGGGGAGGGGAGCGGTATCCTGACCGTTGAAGGTCAGGATCGTCTTCGCCCCCGCCACCGTATGAGTCAGGTCGAGCAACTGCGTTTCCGGCACGTAGGCGGTGGCCGTGATATTGGGAACATTCCCAGTGTTCGGATTGGCGAACGTGATCAAAATGTTGTTGGTAGCGGCGACATTGGTCACGTTGATATTGTTCGTGGCATCGCCGGGCGCCGCGCCACCGATGATGGGATCGAGATTCGTGCGGATCACCGTGGCAGTAGCATTTCCGTAAACCACCCGGGAGAAAACGGTCGCGCTTCCCGTATTTTGATAGTTGAAGATGATCTTGGAGTTCGTGCTCAGGAACTGGCCGTAATTCGTGATCGCCGTATCGCGATCAAGCAACGTCTTTTCCGCTGCACCAGTGGTGCCGTCCGTCGTCAGGACCGGGAACTCGATCGCCGAGAGCAGCCCGGAACGCGTTTCGACTGCCGAGAACGATTCATAGACCCCATACTGCTGGGTTTCCAAGACCGGCAAACCGTTCTTCACGGTGAGAACAAATTCAGCGTTTCCAATGTTGATGATGGACGAGAGGTCGAGGTTCTGCACCTCGCTGACGACACCGGTAGCCACGATGGCATTCTGTTCGCCGTAGGCTTGGAAGGTGACATTGAACAGACCGCCGCCCACCGCGGCGACCTGAACCGTGCCGGTCCCGCCATTCGTATCCTTGACCGATTGGAGGTCATTCAGGGCCGTCTGAATCGCGGTCGCCGTCAGCGCATCGGTCGCGCCAGGCGTGATGAGCGGAGTGATCTCGTTCTGGAACGTGGTCGGATTATCGAAGAAGAGGCGGATCTTTCCGCCCGGCACGGCCAGCGCGCTTGAGAGATTCAGCGTCTGGATTTCCGGCACAAAGGTCAGGCCGCTGAAAGCCGTCTTGTCGCCGTTGCTATTGAAGGTGACGTCGTAGGTCTGACCGCTCTTGGTGACCTTGACTTGATCCCCGGTGGCCGGCAGATTCTGGATGTCCGGCAGGTTCTCGATCGCCGCCTCCAGCGTGGCGGCAGTAAGGGTGGCGGGATCCAGGGGAGCGGTGGTGCTCGTCCCGAAGGTCAGGGTAAACGTCGATCCAAGGATGCTGGAGAGCGTGCCGAGATTGATGCGCTGCGTCTCGGGAATGAGGAAGTTGCCTTGAACGATCGGCATGTCGCCGTCATCGACGCCAAAGGCAATGTTGAACGTGCGTGAAGCCGTGGCAGAGACGGTTACCTGCACCTTGTCGCCGGAAGCTCCGGAAAGAGCTTGGACCGAGGGGAGCGCTTCCAGCGCTGCATCGATCGCCGTAGCGATCGACTGGTCGGTGCCGTTGGATGAGATGGGAGTTGTCTTGTAAGAGTTGAACGTGAGGGTGAACTGAGCGCCCGGGTAGTTGTTCACCGGGTTCAGATTGAACTGCTGAATTTCCTGCTGCAGCGACGCGATGCCCTGAGTCAGTTCCGTGGCTGCGAAGCCAAACTCGCCGCGCACCGTTTCCAGCACGTTGACCGGGTCGCTGCCGGACCGGGTTTCGGTAACGGGCAGCGACAACTCGCCATTGAGCGAAGTCGTGGTCGCAGAGTTATCGATCGCGCCTTGGATCTTTTGGAACACTCCGACCGGCACATTTTCGATACCGGTGATCTGGTTCTGATCGCCGACGGCGATTGTGTGATACGTGATCGTGTAGTCGCCTGGTATACCTTGCGAAACCTTCTGGGTGACGGCGAAGGTTCCAAACGCATTGAGACCGCTCGAGTTCAGCGCCGAAGCGACCTGAGTCGGTGTCGCTCCCAGCGGGATGACCACTTCCGCTCCGCCGCCGGTATATTGCACATGCACGCCATCGGGTTGGTCAGAGGTGATCACTCCGCCCTTGGCCTGCACCGTCGGCAGCGATTCGAGCGCGATCTCGAGGTCGTTCGCCGAGAGCGACGAATCGGTCGTGGCTTTTTGATCGGAGCCAAATTGAACCAGGTAGCCGCCGTCACCCGTAAAGGTCAGCACGGTGATCCCGCCTGCGTCGGCAATATTGGGCAACGCATTCAGGGCCGCTTCAAGTTGAGCCTTGGTGGCATTGCCCGGGAGTTCCTGGGTGGTCTGGCCATTGAAGGACAGGGTGAACTTTGAACTCGGAGAGAAGGCGTCATTTCGGAAGAGCAGTTGGTTGCTTCCGTTGAGCGTGATGTTGCTGATCTTTTCCGCGAACTGCGGGATGGCACCCTTGCCGGCCACGATCGAGGCGATCGAGTCCGCCGACACATCGGTCACGCTGCCGGCGAGGCCGGCTTTGACGCCCATGCCGCCGACCCCGGCGAAGATACCACCCATCTCATTGTAGCCGTAAATTTTGCCGGTTCGAATACCGATGTCGTGGCCAAGCACCTGAATAGCCTGCACGGAACCACCAGATCCACCTCGGGCGAGGCCATCGCCGCCGTCGCCAGCACCGAAGCTCCGCACGGTCGCCAGCGTTGAAATGTTGTTGATTCCAACGGTCTTGATCGAGCCACCCGCACCACCGGTAGAGCCGACGCCGGTGTGACCGCCATCGCCGGCCTCGAACGTGATGAGGCCCCCTTGGTTTCCACCATTGGCCAATGTGACGTTGCTGACCGAGCCGCCCGCTGCAGTCTTGCCTGTGCCACTATAGATGTAATCGGACTGCCCATTGATCAAAGCCTGATCGTTGAAGGCTGCGAAGGTAATCCGATAAGTGTTCGCCGCAGTGCCCGGCACCACATCGACTCCGCCTGGTCCGATGAGCCCCGGAGCATTGAGAGCTGCTTCGATCCGATCGGCAAAGGCCGAATCGGTTTCACCCGGCTGGCGGGTTGGAATGGCGGGGGTGGTCTGGCCGCCGAAACTAAGGGTAAACGTGCCTGCCGAGGTATTGACTACCTCAAGGAGCTGGACCTCGTGAGTTCCTGCCGAGCCGGGAGTCGCCTCCGTCACTCGCGTGCGAACGTCGCCGCCGCCATCACCCGCGAAGAACTGCAGGCTCTGGTCGATGCCCGAGCTGGCGCCGCCATTGACTCCGGTGATTGAGCCGCCCTTGCCTGCGGCCGTCGGCCCTTGCGAGCCGCTGCCGGCTTGAATAATGATCGAACCCGAAGGGGTCGCGTTGAGCGCGCTTCCGAGCGCGTCGCCATTGCCAAAGCTCAGGTTCGTGATACTGCCGCCCGCGCCGCCAAACGAGCCGTCGCCGGCGATCGCGGTGAGATTGAGCGTGCCGCGCAACCCGATCGGCACGTTCGCGGAGCCGACGAGGCTGCCACCAGCGCCCGGTCGGCCACCGATCACGCCTGCATCGCCAGCGGTAATGGTCGTGCTGCCCAGTGTAGCGAAAGCAGCGGATTCAAAAACCGAGCCGCCCGAACCGGCCGCGCCAGTGCCGGACGCGCCGTCGCCACCGTTGCCCGCTGCGATCACGGCGTCGCCATTTAGCGCCAGCGCCGGGTCGCCATCCAGACTCAGCATCACTTTCCGCACGTCGCCGCCTTTTCCGCCGGCTTTGTTGGCGCCGACACCACTACCTCCGTTGCCGGCCACTACCGAGGCGATCGAGTTGGCCCCATTGACGACCCCATCGGTCGTGATCTGCACCGAGGCGATGCTGCCGCCACGGCCACCTACGCCCAGCAGGGTCGCGTCGCCGCCAGCCCCGGCGGTCATGAAGGCATTCAGGTTTTTAGCATCCGAAATCGTTAGCGTCGTGAACGAACCGCCATCTCCGCCCCCCTTCTGCCCGTCGCCGCCGTCGCCGCCGCGGGCTACGAATTCACCGAAGTGGCTCGCCACGCTATCGATGTCGTTGAGCAGAAGCTTTGTCACCGAGCCGCCCTTGCCGCCCTTGCCGCCAATGCTGTTGCCCCCATTGGCGCCGGTGCCCGGATTCACCAGCATGGTGAGAATATCTGAAGAGTCCACCGTCATGGTGACCATGTTGCCGCCCGCTCCACCGTTGCCGTTGGTGCCGTCGCCGCCACGACCAGCGGAGAAAAGGATGCTCTGCGCCAGAATCGCATCGCCACCGATGTCCGCATCGAGCACTCGCACATTGGTGAGCGAACCGCCCGCGCCGCCAATCTTGCCACTCGATCCCGCCCCGCCGATGACCTGGATTTCCGAGCCGAGGATGCGCACGTTCGTGACCGAACCACCCGCCGCGCCCGTCGAGGCGCCACCAGCCGGCACCACCGTGCCGCCATCGCCACCCTGGACCAGAAGATCCGTATCGGCAGCCGTGGTTTGGTTGCTCAGCAACACGTCGCGAACCGAACCGCCGGTCCCGGTCTTGCCGCCCGGCGACACGGAGTCGCCACCCACGCCGCCGAGCACCGCGAGTTCCACGTCGCCGCCTGCTTCGTCGGGCGTGCTGGTGCGAACATTGACGGTCGAAACGAGACCGCCGGCGCCGCCAAATTTGCCCGAACCGCCCGCGCCGCCCTCGATGCGGACGTTGTCGTGAAGCAAGCTGTCGGAAGGCACGATAATGCCGCCGCTCACCTCGTAGCCGACGCGGGCGTCGATCACCTTGCCACCTGCGCCACCACGGCCAGTCGTGAGGCCGTTCCCGCCCGCGCCCGCCTTGATCAGGATATCGCTGTTGAGCGTGCCATCGACCACACCGGCTACCAGCACTTTGCTAATGTTGCCGCCCGCGCCGCCGTTCGGGCGCCCACTCGCCGAATCCGCGTCCCCGCCCCGGCCCGCCAGCAGGCTGAAGCCGTCGCTATCGCCAGTGATCTTGATATTGCTGAGCGAACCGCCCGCCGCGCCTGCCCCCCCCGAGCCCGCCTGCAGGACACCCGGAATGGGGTTGTTATTGATGTCGAAGTCGTTCAGGGCTCCGATTTCCGCGTTGAAAATGCTGGCCCCTTTCACGCCCGGCGCCGCGATGAAATTCACGGTGCCTTCGCCGCCCGCGACCGTGAAGAAGTCGAACGTCTTGCCGTTCGCTGCCGATCCAGCGAGCACGTTTTCGGCCGAGCCCACCCCGATGAGCGACCGGATGTCGCCACCGCTGAGGATGCTGCCGTGAACCGGGTTGTTGCCGAGAGTGATCTGCTTGATGCCCTGCTTCGGCCCCACCAAGCCAGTCATATCCACGAAATCGTCCGCCGTGGTTTTCGTGCCGCCTGTGTTGAAGTTGGTTACGATGTCGCCGTTGACCTCGCCGTTGACCTCGATCACGGCATTGGCGCTCAACGACAGGCCGGTCAATTCGCCCGGTTGGTATTCGTTGTCGTTGTTGATGTCAGTGAAAAAGGCGATCACGCTCCCACCCTTGACCACGAGCATATCGACGTAGGCACTGCTCGAGATGGTGAAGCGCTGGATTTTGTCCCCCGCGTCCAGCCGCACATAAAACGTATTGCTCGTCGCTGCGCTATCGACCGCCAGGGAGATCGGATCGTTCGAATTGGACGTATCGATGAAGTTAAGGTCATCGAAGGCATCCGGGCGCTCGCCACGTCCTCCTGACGTATCCTCATGATATTCCGTGTCCGAAGAGTTTTCGATTCCGATCGGTCCAATCGCACCGATGTGCATGATCGCAGGAGCAATGCGACCCTCGAGAGGCTCGACGGAATTCGCGGGAGCGGAACAGGGAGCGGGGTTCATAACGCGGCGTAAATTGTCGGAGGAAGATACGGAGGTCAACATTTTATTTGAAGGAAACCAGTGTTTTCTGCGCTGGAATTAAAATCTTTATTAGCTGTCGGCTTGCTTGCAATCCAGCCTTCGCTCGGTCGGCTGAGGGATTGAAAACGAAGATCTGGGGGGCGTTTCACTCTTTACGAATGGCGATTTGCGCCGCGCGTATCCCACTTTTCGCCTCGCACGTAAAGTCTTGCGTCAGCAAAAGTCTGTCAACCGCGGCGTCAGCCCATGGAAACCACCTCTGCCATCCTCCTTCGCAAGACGAAGCTCTCCGACACGAGCCTTATCCTGACCTGGCTCACACTTGCGCACGGCAAGATCAAGACTGTTGCCAAGGGAGCCCGCCAGCCGAAGAGCCGCTTCGCTGGTCGCCTCGACCTCTTTTTCACCTGCGAGATCAATTTTGCTCGCAGCCACAAGAGCGAGCTTCACACTTTGCGCGAGGTCGAACTTATCGACCCGCACGAAGGCCTCCGTAGCGACTACGAACGGGTTGCCTTGGCTGCTTATTTTGTCGAACTCATCGAACTCGTCACGGAACCGGAACACGCCGTGGCCGATCTCTACGATCTGCTCAGTCGTGCTTTGCGCTACTTGACCGAAAACGCGGTCAGTCTGCGGGCTCTCGAGCATTTCGAGCGCGAACTGGTTCGCCTCCTCGGCATTGAGCACCCTCAGGTCTCCGCCGCCGTCGCGATTGGTCGCGCCTATCACAAGCTGCCCTCAGTCCGCCGCGATCTGTTGAAACGGCTCGTCTGACGGGTCGGGACCGGTCCGGCTACTGCACCAGTTCCGCCAACGTGGGTAGCTTGCGAAGTTCTGCCTCCCGCAAGGTCAGGTGGAGCACCTGCTGCCACCGGTGGGGCATGAAGAGGTGCAGCCTTCCATCCTCTACAAACGCATCCACATACGAGCATTGGAAATTGAAGCCGCCGACGGCGTGAGCGGCCTGCACCACATTCGCCAGCACGAAGCGTGGTTCGCTCCAGGTGTGCCCGCCATCGGTTGAAGTCGCCGCCCACAGTTCCGAGCGCACCTTCATCACCTCGGTCTTGTCGTCGAGTTCGCGTGTCTTGGCCGGCGGAACTTTGTTGTGATGAAATGCCACCAGGGTTTTTCCGTCCGAGAGGGGAAACAGCATTGGCGGGGCGTCCGGATGCACCAGCGAACTCGGTGCGGGTTCCGTCCACGTCTTTCCATCGTCATTGCTCCACGCCGTGAACAAATGCCCCTGCGGCGTGCGCGACATGAACAGCACCTTCCCTTCGCCGAGATTGAGCGGACGCCCTTCGTCCATGCGGTCGAATCCCTCCGCCGCCCAGCCATTCGGTCGCGCGCCTGGCAATACCGTCCACGTCTCCCCCCGATCTTCGGAGCGAAGCAGATATTGCTGTGTCGTGAACGGCTTCTTCGACCAATCCGCGAGATGCGAGCCGAGCAACCACGTCCCCGCATCCGTCTCGGTCATGCGCATCACCGACATGCCGCGAAATTCGGGATCGTTCGTTGGTGTGATGAGATTCACGTCCGACCACGTGCGCCCGTCGTCGTCCGACCAGCGGAAACCGATGGGCGCATTCTCCCGCTGTCCATTTTCCCACGTCCATTTTCCCGGAATTGGCTGCGTTCCAAACGCATAGATGCGTTTGGACCCGCGCGGAATCAGAGGAATGAACCCATGCTGGCTATACGGAATATCGAATGCGACCGTCGGTCCCTGCCACGTCCTGCCGTGATCCGATGACCGATACGACATCATCGAGTTCATCTTTTCTCCCTTGCTCTTGGCGTAGTGATCGCCCTCCGGAAACATCAGCAGGTAATCTCCACCCGGTGTGATCGTGGCGCGCGTTTCCAGCACCCGCGTCGTCGTGCGATGCACCACCTGTCCACCCAGCGCCCTTGCCGCGATGAGCCCTGTCACCTCGTTCACCACCAACCCTGAGGGCGGATGTTTCGTCGAAATCTCTGCCGTCCCGATTTTCACTGTCTCCATTATCGGCAGCGGAGGGAATTCCGCCGCACCTAGCAGGGAGGCCGTGGCGAGGAAGAGCAGGGGAGTCTTCATTTGGAAGAAACCAGCGAATCGCGCCCATCAGTCAGCCATTCGAGATTGAACCGCGCGAAGTGCAACTCGTCCCAGTAGTGCGTGCTCCCTTTATCCGCCCGTTCATACACGTAAGCGACCGTCATATCGTCGAGCACCACCATGTCCGAATACGAGGATGGATGCGGCCAGATCGTCTTGCCCGCCGTCCAGGTCGCGCCTTCGTCGTAGCTCAGCCGGACCGTCAAATTGTAGCGCCCATACGGATGCTCCTTCTGCCGGATCGGCGACGCCGGGCTCGAAAAAAGCAGGCGGTTTTTGTCCTGCACTCCCGCCAAGGTGAACCGCTCCGCCGCCCCATGGCACCGCGGCGTGATTAACTCCTCCGCGCGTCTTAACCCGCCCCACGTTTCACCTCCGTCTTTGCTGATCGCGATGAGATGCCGCAGATTATCTGGTGCGTCGGTATTGCTCTCATTGCGCGATACCACCATCAGGTCGCCGTTCGCCAATTCGACGAGCTGGCATTCGCTCGTATGCATCCCGATCGTCCCGCCGAGCCTCCACGTTTTCCCTTGGTCATCGCTATAAAAACAGTGCGCGAAGCTGCGCAGCTTTCCCCCGCCGATGTCTTCGCGGTGCCGCGCGGGCACGACGATTCGCCCCGACTTGAGCTGCACCAACGCTTTGCCCGGTCCGCATCCATATCGTTGCGCCCAATCCTTCTCCCAGATCGCCATCCGCCCTTTCGGATTGGCCGCTTCTTCGTCCCCGCCACCCTTACCCTTCAAGTGGTCCCACTCCGGCTTCGTCACTAGCTCGTGGATCATCACCGGCCCGTCCCAGGTCACTCCGCTGTCCGTGCTCGAAAAGCAGGCATACTTCTTTTTGTCCCGCAGGAAAAATAGCCACAATTTATCCCCCGTGCGCCCCACTGTGATGTCCGTGCACCCCCGATTTTCATCGTCGAAAATCATCTGCTCCGCGCTCCACGTCTTCCCCTTGTCGCGACTCCGCTTCAGCACGATGTCGTGATTGCCCACATCCCCCGACCCATCGTTCCGCTTCTCCGCAATGATGAGAATATCCCCGTTCGGAGCCAGTAAAATCGATGGAATACGATAGTTTGGCTTATTGTCCGGTGACATCGCAAATACCCGCGTCGTCTCAAACAGAGGCTCCCCCGCACGCATCATCCCCGCAAACAAAAACGCCTCCAGAAACCCTGCGCCGCCCCGCAAAAATTTGCCGCCTGCCATCTGCCATCCGCCCTTCATTTCGAGATCCTCCAGACTTCATTCGTCCGCACCCGCGGACGCACTTCGCCATTTGGGATCACAAACCCACCCAACCACTCCGTCACCGGCACCGTCGCCCGCGAAAACGGCACGCTTGGCACCGTGCTCCACGACTTTGCCGCCACATCGAAGACCAGCGTATCGCGCGGAAATCCCGGATGCTTCTCCAACGGCTCGAACGTCACATTCCGCCCGTCGTCCCCGGTGACCACCAGGATCTTCCCGTCGATCACCGGCGCCGGTGAAGGTGCCGCCGTCGCCGACCGCGGAAGATCCGGCAATCGTTCCCACCCGCGCCCCTCCACATAGCGCCACGCATCTCGCAAAAACGTCCGCACCGCCTTTCCATCCGCCCCCGCGCTCAGGCTCGCACCGCTCAAATAATAAAACGCCTCCCCATCCGCCGCCGCGACCGCCAGCATCCGCGCCGGCCCCGGGCAAGGCTCGATTGCCTGCCACGTCGCGTCCGATTTCGCATAATCGAGCACCCACGCCTCTTTTAACGCGGTTGTCGCATCGGGTCGCTCGATTCCGCCCGCGACATAGATCCGGTTTCTCATCATCGCCCCCGAAAGATTTGCACACGCCTTTGGCAAAGGCGCGAAGTTCCGTGTCGTCAAAGCGCCGTTCTTCCAACTCACCAGCCACACCTCATTCGTGTGCCCCGCGGCATTGCTTCCGCCGATGCACATCAGCCCCTCCGGAACTGTGATCGATACCCCATACCCTCGCGCCACCCGCAGTTTCCCCGCCGCGATCCATTTCCCATCCGGTCGCTCCAGCACAAAGGCCGAGTCATACCACGTCTTCACAAAGTCCGGCTGCCACTGCTTCGCGGTTACATTTGCTCCACCCGCGACGACCAATGCTCCGTTGCTCACCCCCGCAAAACACCCTGCGAAACCTTGCTCATCTGGAATCGGCGGAAGCTGCGACCATTCGAGGGGGGACGGCAGAGCGGGAAAGCTCATGAAGAGCGGAAAAGCGAGGGCGAGAAACGTCGTTTTTGCCCGATTACGTGAAGGCGATTTCATCGTGACGGAAGGCGCTCACCATTCTCCTTCTCGCCCGAATTTTCCCCGGGCCGCCTCGCTGAATTTTCCGACCGCCTCGTTCAGACCGTCCAGCACCTCCTGCGTCGTCTTCCCCGCAATATCCCGCGCCGCCGGGATCACCGTATTGCACTCGTTCGAGTCCATGAACCGCGCCGCCTCCAGCAGCCGCGCCTCATCCTCCGTGGGCACCGCGAGAAAGCCGTGTTTGTCCGCATGAATGAGCTGCCCGGGCTGAATCTTGCGACCGAATACCTCCACCTCGCACCCCCAGCGCACAGGGCACGAAAACGCGTGCCCCACGCACAAACGCCGTGCCAGCGCCTTGAACCCGGCGTTGCACATCTCGTCGAGATCGCGAATGGCCCCGTCGGTGATCGTCCCCACGCATCCCAACGAACGATGCACGTTCGAATTCACCTCCCCCCAGAAGGCTCCGATGACCCGCGGCTTGTCGAGGTCTTGCACCACGATAATCTTCGGCCCCGGCACGCTCGCGATATACTTCCGATATTCGGCGCCGACGTTCGGCACCTTCGTATGAGCAGGGTTGCTCGGCTCCACCACGACCGTCACCGCATATCCCACCATCGGCCCCATCTGCGGCATGAAGTCACGCACCTCCTCGAGATTGAACCCGTCTGCGCCTGCGTTGTGTTTCGTGATCTGCTCCCACCCATTATAAATGGTCGGAGTGTTCCAGCGCTTGAGTTGCAGTAGCTCGGAGTGGGGAAGACGGGAGGTGGACATGAAGAAGTCTTCGGATCGTATGTCGCCGAGACCGGGCGCCAACCCCACAGTGGTGGTATTTTTTTCAGACCATCCGGCGGCTAAGGTGTCCGGCGCCCAGGTATAGTCAGCGCACGCATGAGTTCTATTTCGCCCGCTCCCTCCTTGAGTATTCCTCGCGTCAGCCTTGCGTCGCATGTGGTGGACACTATCGCCCGGGAAATCGCCGCCGGTCGGTGGAATGCCGGTCTGCCTTCCGAGCGCGAGCTGTGTGCACAATTGCAGGTCAGTCGCACCACGATTCGTGCGGCGCTGGCTGAAATGGAACGCCGGGGACAACTCAGCCGCGGCTCGCGCCGCCGTCTCCAGCCCGCCAGCCGACGGCGTATCTCGAACGTCTCCCGTCACGCGGAGGTGATCGTTCTCGCGCCGCTCGGGTTCGATCAATTCGGCCGGTTCGAGCTCATCTGGCTCGATGCCCTGCGCGAGCAACTCGCCGCGCACTCCGTTACCCTCCAGTTTCTCCATCGCCCCCGCGCCTTTGGCCTGCACCCGCAGCGTTTGCTTTCGGAACTCGTCGCGCAACACTCCGGTGCAGCCTGGATGCTTCTCCGCAGCAGCCGGGCGATGCAGGAATGGTTTGAACGAGAGCAAGTCCCAGCAGTGATCGCTGGATCGAGGCACGAGGGTGTGAAGCTGCCAGGGGTGGAGATCGATGTCGAAGCGGTCGGTCGACACGCATCCCATTATCTCGTGGGCAAAGGTCACCGGCGGCTGGCATTTTTCATCGAACCCGCGCCGACAGCGGGGCCGCGTTTGAGCGAGGAGAGCTTTCGGGATGCGGCGCGAGGTGCGGAATCGGTGGAGGTAGTGCGCCATGGCGTGTCCCGCGCTGAATTCCTCCGCGCCTTTACCCGGCGGCTCGCCGCCGAACAGCCGCCGACTGGATTGCTTATTGACCGCTCCACCCACGCTCTCACCGCGCTTACCTCGCTCCTGCGGCAGGGAATTCACTGGCCGGGAAAATTCGCACTCCTCAGCCGCGAAGACACGTCTTCCCTCGAGCACACCACCCCCGCGATCAGCAGCTATCGTTTCGATCCCGCGCTTTTCGCCCGCAAGGCGACGCGATTGCTCCTTTCCCTCCTCAGTGGCGGACCGCTTCTTGGCGCCCCACATCGCGTGCAGCCGAAGCTCATGCGGCGCGAGACGGCCTGAGCCCGGTTGGTCTGGCCAAAATACCACGATCGGGGAGTTGGCCCTTTGGACCGGACGCTTATTTTCTCCGCTTCTCGATGATCTCCACCCTCCGCTGTCTTGCCGTCGCGTCGCTTGGTCTCTCGACGTTGGCCGCTGGGACGGAGCGGCATTTGTTTCTCGATCCAGCGTTTGTGGAGGGTGGGATGAATGTGGAACTGCACGTGAATCCACCACAGGAGCGCGAGGTGGTGATTCGTCCCGACCGGGCTTGGGAACAGTTGATGGTCAGCTTTTTCCTCACCGTGCGAGACGATGGCGGGAAGCTGCGCATGTGGTATATCTGCCGTGATAAGGCGAATCACCCGAACGTCGCCTACGCTGAATCTCAGGATGGCCTGACGTGGATCAAACCCGACCTCGGCATCGTGGACTACGAGGGCAGCAAGGCGAACAATCTCGTCGGGCTGACTTCTCTCGAAGGCGTGGTCTTCCGCGACCCCAATGCTCCCGATTCGGAGCGCTACGCTTACGTGACGCATTTGTGGGAGGAGGGAATGGTGCGGTTTCATTCACCGGACGGGTGGCATTGGAGTCGTGACGCGGCGCCGCTGATCCACTTCGGCGCGGACACGCAGAACGTGACCTTCTGGGACGAGCGACTCGGAAAATACGTGATGTATCTGCGCGGCTGGTATCGCGGCGCGGACCAGCTCAAGTATCGCCGCATCGTGCGGGTGGAAACACCGAGCCTCACCCAGCGATTGCCCCAGGAGCCGACCGAGCAGAGCATGCACCTGTGGGGCAAGGACCGCGTGGCGGTCATTGGCGAGGAGTTCCCCGCCGTTTTTGCCGCCGACGAGGGCGATCCGAAGAACTCCGACGTCTATAACCTCTCCGCGCAGCCCTATCCCCTCGATTCGCGTTGGATTGTCGGCTTCCCGTCCATGTTCCAGCGCGAGCGCAACACCAGCGATGGCCGATTAGAGATTCAGTTCACCGGCAGCCGCGACGGGATCACGTGGCATCGCTACGATCGTGCGGCCTACATCCGTCCCGGACTGGCCGATGCCGACGACGCCAGCATGGCCTTTATGGGCACAGGGATGGTCGTTCGCGGCGACGAAATCTGGCAATACGCGACGGGTCTTCGATCGCGCCATGGCGATCGAGAAGCGCGCCAGAAACGCACGGACGGTATCATCTATCGCTATGTGCAGCGCCTCGATGGGTTCGTCTCCCTCGACTTCGACTCGATCGGTGGACAATGTCGAACCAAGCCGGTGAAGGTGGAAGCGCCGCGCATTTCGCTGAACCTCGATACCGGCGCGCTGGGTGTGTTGCGTGTCGGCCTTCTGCATGCCAGCGGCCAGCCGATCGAAGGATTCGGTCTCGAGCAGTGCGATGTCCTCCGCACGAATTCTACCCGCGCCACCGTCTCCTGGCGTGGACAGAACGATCTCTCCGCGCTGCATGGCCGCGAGGTGCGTGTCGTCTTCGCCGGAGCCCGCGCCAAGGTCTTCAGCTTTCATTTCGAACAACCATGACTCGCCGCCATTTCCTCTACGCTCTCTTCCTTCTCGCCACGCCGTTGCTCGCGGCCGATGGCAAAACGATCCGCGTGCTGACCGTCGGCAATAGCTTTTCCCACAACGCGACTCACTATCTCGGCGACATCGCTAAAGCTGCCGGCGACCGGCTGATCCTGCGCGAAGCCAACGTCGGCGGCGCGTCGATGGAACTGCACTGGAGCAAGGCGCAATCCCACGAAAAGGACCCTGAAAACAAGGAGGGGCTTTATACCGCGGGGCGCGGTCTGCGGGAAGAATTGGCCGCGGAGAAATGGGACTTCGTCACTATTCAGCAGGCCAGCATCAAGAGCCACGATCTGGCCACTTATCAGCCCTTTGCAAATCAACTCCGCGACTACATTCATCGACACGCGCCCGCTGCGGAGATTCTCCTGCACGAAACCTGGGAATACCGTGTGGACGATCCTCGTTTCTCGGCGAAAGAACCGAAGCTCGGCGAGCCTCGCACGCAGGCGGAGATGTATCAGGGCCTCTCGAATTCCTACGCGACCGTCGCGAAGCAACTCGGCATCCGACGCCTGCCGGTGGGCGATGCATTTCATCTCGCGAACAGCGACCCGAAGTGGGGCTTCAAAAGACCGGACAAACCTTTCGATGCAAAGGCCGCGAAACAGGGCGAGCTTCCAGATCAAACCCACTCACTCAACGTTGGCTGGGCCTGGAAGAAACAGAAGGACGGCAAAATCACCCTCGGCATGGACGGCCACCACGCCAGCACCGCGGGCGAATATCTCGGCGCCTGCGTCTGGTATGAAGTGATGTTTGGCAGCAGCGCGGAGGGGAACACGTTCGTGCCCAAGGACCTCGACGCCGGCTACGCCAAATTTCTCCAGGCTGCCGCTCATCGTGCCGTGGCGAACCTCTCTTCCAAATGACCTTCGTTGCGATGCTTCGTCTTAGTCTCACGGCTGCCCTGCTGGGGGGCGTGCGCGTCTTTGCCGAGTTGCCCGTGGTCGATCTGACGGCCGACACCGCGCGGCACATAGTCATCGCGGCCGGCACGCCGGAAACCTATCAAGGTCACCCGACGACTCTCCTTTTGCCGGACGGTAAAACCATGTTCGCGGTTTGGACTCTCGGCCACGGCGGCACCTGCGGCCCGATGAAACGCAGCACTGACGGCGGCCGCACGTGGAGTGAATTGCTGCCGACGCCCACGAACTGGGCTGAGGTGAAAAACTGCCCGTCGATTTATCGTCTCACTGATCCGAAAGGGGTGACGCGCCTGTTCGTTTTCGCGGGCCGCGGGCGCGATGGGCAGATGCAACAATCCATGTCGCTGGATGATGGCAAATCGTGGTCGCCGATGAAAAGCAACGGCCTCGAATGTGTGATGCCGTTCACCGCGATTGCGTCGGTTGACGGAGGCAAACGCCTCATTGCCGTCAGCAGCATTCGCCGTGTCGGCGATCCGGCTGGTCGCTCCAACGTCCTCGCCCAGAGCGAATCGATCGATGGCGGCCTCAGCTGGGGCGCGTGGCGCGTGCTCATCGACGACAAGAACCTCAAGCCGTGCGAGCCCGCGCTCGTCCGGTCGCCGGACGGAAAACAACTTCTCTGCCTGATGCGCGAGAATGTCCGCCCGGCGGGAGCACATTTCATGACCAGCGACGACGAAGGCCGCACTTGGTCGCCGTTCAAGACACTGCCAGAAAGCCTGTGGGGCGACCGGCACATGCCTCGGTATGCTGCAGATGGCCGCCTCGTAGTTTGTTTCCGTGATACCGGGACCGATCAACGCACGCACAATCAGTTCGTCGCCTGGGTTGGAACTTACGATGACATCATCCAGCATCGAGAGGGGCGGTATAAAATCGGGCTTCTGCGCAGCCACGCGGCGGGCGACTGTGGTTATCCCGGGCTGGAATTACTGCCAGACGGCACTTTTGTGGCGACGACTTACATCAAGTATCGTGAAGGCGCGGAGAAAAACTCGGTGGTGAGCACCCGTTTCACCCTCGCCGAGACGGATAAACTCTCCATGGCGAAACCTTCGCTAGCGGCACCGGTGACCGCTGGATATCGATTCGATGACGATGCGGCGACCTACGTGGGCGACTGGGTGGAGAGCGCGAAGCAGTCGCCTCTCCTGGGCAAGAGCTATCGACACGATGATAAAAAGGGGCAGGGGACCAAGAGCGCGCTCTTTGCCGCGACGATCATCGACGAAGGTGAGTATGAGGTGCGTTTGCTTTATGTCGCGACGACCAATCGCGCTGCGAACGTGCCGGTGACGATCCATGCAGCGGATGGCGATCACACTGTGACCCTCAATCAAAAAGAGGAGTGTCTCGTAAAAGGCACGCCTCGCGCGCTCGGCACATTCAAGTTCGCCGCTGGTGCGGAGATGTCGGTGACGGTGTCGAACCGGGGAGCAAACGGTTTTGTGGTGGTCGATGGTTTGCAGATCGTCCCGGCCGCCGTGGCGAAAGCGGAGCGTGCGGCGGGAGGTGGCGAAACTGCGCCGGCGCCCTCGAAAAAGGAAACGTTGGAGAACCCGGTCGCGAAAGAAATGGCGCGGGCCGTGGCATTGTCTCCCCTGGCGGAGAAAACCGCGCCGCGCAAAGACCAGATCAAGGAAGACAACGAGCCGGTCTTCCTCGCAAGGGACGCCGCGGCAAGTGAGGTGGATGGGAAGCACTACGATCTCGTGGTCGTTGGGGGCACGTCGAGTGGTGTCGCGTGCGCCGTGCGTGCGGCGCGTGAAGGCTGCACGGTGCTGCTCGTGCAGCACAACCGGCACGTCGGCGGCATGCTCTCGAACGGCCTCATGCAATGGGACGCGCTCTACGGTGGCCCGCGAGCACCGCTTTTCACCGAACTGTTGGGAAATATCGAGAAGCACTACATCGAGCGCTTCGGAAAGGACTCGATCGATCACCAACGGATGCGCTGCACGCACGAGCATTACCCGGTGAGCTGGGTTGAACCGCACGTGATGGAGCGCGAATGCCATCGGCTCATTGCCGGCGAGAAAGGAATCACGCTGCTCCTTTCGCACTACCCGGTTGCGGTCGAACGCGCCGGCGCGACGATTCAATCCGTGACGCTGCGCGAGTATGGCACCACGAAGGATATTCGCGCGAGCGCCTCGATGTTTGCCGATGCCACTTATGAGGGGGATCTGTTCGCTGTCGCGAAAGTGCCTTATCGCGTTGGGCGTGAGGCTCGCGATGAATTCAACGAGCCGCATGCGGGCAGAATCTTCTGCAACGTCGGTGGCGGAGCGGCGCCGAAAGACGCCGTCGAGGGAAAGCTGAACATTCGTGCTTACGGGCAGAGCCAGGGCTCGATCGATCCGGCCAGTCCTTTCACCGCGGACGGCGCCGTGCAGGCTTACAACTATCGCTTCTGTGTCTGCAAAGATCCGGCCAATCGCGTGATGCTGACCGAGCCTCCGCCGGGATACAATCGCGATGAATATGTGAACTTCGGACGCAAAGGCATTGCCACCAATGCCGGTCCGAACGCGAAGTCGCACATGAATTCGCCGATCCTTCCCGGCGAAAACCATGCCTATCCCGAGGCCGACTGGCCGACCCGGGAAAAGATCATCGAACGCCACAGGAATTTCGGCCTCGGACTCATCTGGTTTTTGCAGAACGACGAGTCGGTAAAGCCTGCGCAGCGTGACGAGTTTCGCCAATGGGGCCTGGCCAAGGATGAGTTCATCGACAATCACCACATCCCTTACGAGATGTATGTGCGTGAAGCTCGCCGCATCGTGGGGCGTCACGTCTTCACCGAGCACGACAATTCTCTCGCGCCTGGCCTTGGTCGCACCCCGATCATGCCCGACAGCATTGGTGTCACCGATTGGTATATGGACTCGCACGCGTGCACTACCGAATCGAGGCCTGGCTTCCACTACGACGGCAAGCTGATCCTCACTGCGGAATCGCGCCCGGCACAGATTCCATATCGCGCGCTGCTTCCGCAGAGCGTGGACAACCTCCTCGTGCCGGTTTGCCTCTCCGCCACGCACGTCGCGTGGGGTGCGATCCGGCTTGAGCCCGTGTGGATGCAGACGGGCGAAGCTGCCGGTTTCGCCGCTGGTTTGGCGCATCGCAACAACGTGGCGCCCGCGAAGCTCGATCCCGCGCTACTTGTGCGCACACTTTGCGAACAGCGGCAGCTCATCAGCTTCTTCAACGACGTGAAAATCGATGGTCCCGAGCCGTGGATTCCCGCTGCGCAATACTTTGGCACACTCGGCTTCTTCGTTGACTACGACATCCGCGCCGAGGAGCCGCTGCGGAAGAGCACCGCGCAGGAATGGCTTGCTTGCGCCGCCCAGCCCGAAAGCCGCGCATCGATCGCGGACCGCGTCGCGAAAGCGGAGAGCGGTCCGGATGCCGGCACGGTCAGCAAAGCGGAATTTGCCGCACTGCTCGAAGGACGCGAAGCCGCGAAAGCAGACGCCGTTTCTCCTCGGATCACCCGCGGCGAAGCGCTGGTGGCCTTGTGGCGGCGTGAACTCCGGCGCGCGCACTGACAGCGTCCGCTCTTGCGACTTCGAAAGTTTGAATCTAGCCATCGGGATTCGTGAACCTCCGCCCTGCCTTCGTTCTCCTCCTCCTCGTGTCGTCGCTGCCCGCGGCGCCTTCTTTCACGATGGGCGAACTCGTTCGCCTCACTCGTGGAGAGTCGCTCTTGTTTCAGGGCAAGGAACTCGCGTCCGTCCCGAAGGGAGAAGAGTTCTCGGTGCTCAAACACGATTCGGTGAAAAAGGTTCTCTTCGTCGAATACTACAAGGACGACGGCACCCTCGTTGCCGTGACTGCTCCGGCGGAATCCTTCGAGGCTGTGGCGCCCGATGGGTGGACGGATCTGCTGAAAGGAGCGGAAGCCTTTCGCGATGCCCGCAGTGAGGACGCGAAGCGTCTGCTCGCGCGAGCCGCGCAGGATGAACAGCAGAGGGCGCTGGCCACGGCCCTTGCGCCGCGGCTCAATGGTGCGCTGATGGCTGCGGCGGCGGCTCGTGGTTCGTCATCGCCCGGCTTGATCGCCTCTTTGCAAGGCCTGCGCGACACGGCCGCGCAGCTCGCTCACACGGGGCACCTCAGCCTCGCGCTTCCGATCGACGAGGGGGTCGATCGCATCCCCGGCGCGCCTCCCACGAAGCTCGACCGTGCCGACGTCGCCAGACGCGTCACGACGTCTAGCCGCGCTTTCGGGCGGGCTCGGCAGGCAGCCGCACTGCACAAGCTCTTTGCGGCAAACAAACTCATCGAGGAAGGACTTCAGGCCGAACCCAACCGCGCCGATCTGAAGGCGCTTTCCGCGAAAGTCGCGAAGGACATCGAGGAGGCGGACGGCAATTATAAAAACGCCAACTCCATGCGGCGGTTCCCGCCGAAGGGCACCATTCACGCCCTCACCGCCATCGAAATGGGGCTCAAGGTTTGCGCCGATCATCCGAAACTCCGCGCGCTCAAGACCGAGATGCAGGGCGCTTTCGAAGAGCGCACCTCGCCGCCCGTTACCCCCGCGCTTCTCGCCCTTGCGGGCTCCGGCGCGTCGAAGGATGCTCTCACCGAAGGCCACAAGCTCTACACCACCCGGTGCACCGAGTGCCACGACCTTGAGTTGCTTGATTCCCGCTCCATGACCGCCTGGCGCAGTATCGTGGGCGGCATGTCCCGGCGAGCGAAGATCACCGACGCGCAGCAGGAGCGAATCCTCGACTACATCGCCGTCGCCCAGCGGACTTTGGACGGGAAAGGTGAATAGCGAGGCTCCGAGGGTGATCGAGGACCGATCGCACAAGGCCCTGTCCGGTGCGTGGACGCTTCGCGCCGCCTTTTTCGCTCAGCCGAGTCCGTTGATCCATTTCGAGGCGCTGCTGCTGGCAGCCTTTATCGGGTGGCTCGATTACATCACTGATTGGGAGATGAGTTTGTTCGTCTTTTATGCCTTCCCCATTTTCCTCGTGGCCTGGGTGGGAAGCAGAAACGTCGGCATCCTTTTCGCGATCGTTTGCGCTCTCATCTGGCATTTCGCCAATGCGTCCACTCAGCCTTATCGCACCACCGAAGGTTATGTGCTCGCGATCTTCAATCGGCTCGGCTTCTTCGTCTTTGTTGCGCTGGGTGGCGAAGCCATGCGCAAGCATCGCGAGGAGTCCCAGGCACATATCGAGGCCCTCACGCGTGCCCGCCAACTCGAGCAGGAAATCGTGCGCGTGAGCGAGCGAGAGCAGATCCGGATCGGGCAGGATTTGCACGATGGACTCTGTCAGGACCTGGCGGCGATCGATTGTGCAGCCGCGTGCCTGAAGGCCGATCTCGATGCGCAGTCGAACCCGACAGCATCGATGGCTTTCACGATCCAGGAAATGGTAAGGAGTGCGGTATCCGAAGCGCGCGATATCGCGCGCGGGATATTCCCTGTGCAGATGGACGCCGGCGGTCTCGCTGCGGCCCTGTCGGAAATGGTCGCGCGGACCAATCAACTGCGGCAGACCGCGGCCAATTTCGCGGTCAACGGCGAGATTCGGATCGATGACCCCGAGGTCGCCATGCACCTTTACCGTATCGGACAGGAAGCCCTCAGCAATGCCGTGCGTCATGCACAGGCCGAGCACGTTTCCATTGTGCTAAGCCAGGAGGGTCCGCGCCTTTCCATGACCATCGCCGATGATGGGTGCGGCTTTACTGCCGAGTCGCGGAGCGGCGAGGGCATGGGACTGCGCACCATGCGTTATCGGGCGCAATTGATTGGAGCAGACTTCGACGTCGCGTCGGAGTCGAGTGGCGGCACCATTGTCCGCTGCTCGGTTGAATTCGACAGAGGGCAGTAGTGGATTCCGTTACAAGGCATGTCTTTTGCCGCACCGCGGGGTCGGCGGTTCAGTGGGGCGTTCCCTCCTCCCCGCATGAATTCACCGCTTCCTGCTCCTACGGTATCCGCCCAGGCGGACCCATCTTGCCCCCCGCCGATGACCCGTTTTCAGCGGGTTTCGCGGAATGTGATGGTCGGAATGCTGGAGCGGCAGGCCCTGCTCTCGCAGCCGCCCGAAACCTTTCGGCCTTTCTTCGATGGGCGGGTTCCGTCACTCATCGAAAAGATCCAGTTCGTCGAAGGAGCCGTTCAGCGCATGACGTCGCTAAATATCTACGAAAACGACCTCTACCACGTTGAGATCACTTATTCGCTGCCGTTCATTCACATCAATATCCATCGCCACGATGGAAAGCCATGCACCGAGCCGCGGCATTTTCAGGCGATCAAGGATGAACTGGTGGGCGCCGAATACGAAGCCGTGGAACTTTTCCCTGCCGAGAGCCGGCTCGTCGATACGTCGAACGAATATCACCTGTGGGTGTGTGCCGATCGAAACGTCCATCTTCCCTTCATCCCCCCGGAGCAAAGTCAACCCGTGCCGCCCATCGTCCTGCGGTCCGTTCATGGCAGCAGGAGGGACGTTGTTCCCGAGCCGTTGCCAGCCGCGATGGGGCCATGCTGCGGAAATTAAAACCGGTGCGTTGGAGACTGGTCTTCGGCGCACTTAAAGTATAGATTCATGAGTGCCTTCCTTGCTCCTGTTGCCGTCGAAGCCGTGAAAGTCGTCCTCGTCGAAGATCATCGCATGTTTCGTGAATGGCTCGCGCAAATGATTTCGCGAACCGGCGATTTCACCGTTTGCGGTGAGACCGATAATATCCAGCAGGCGATCGAGATCATTAAAGCGACCGAGCCCGACATCGCGATCGTGGATATTTCCTTGCGGGGATCGAGCGGTCTCGAACTGGTCAAGGATATCAAGGCTCAAGGTCTCGAAGTGCCGGTGCTGGTGCTTTCGATGCATGAGGAGGCGCTTTACGCCGAACGTGTGCTGCGGGCGGGCGCGCGCGGCTACATTACCAAGAACGAAGCTACCTCCACACTCACCAAGGCGATTCGTCAGGTGCTCGATGGCGAAGTTTATCTGAGCGAAAAGATGACCTCGCAGATTCTCAATCGGATGAGCGGGCATCGTTCGCCCATGGCCGTTTCCGGGATCGAGTTACTTGCCGACCGGGAGCTGGAGGTCTTTCAGATGATCGGGAAAGGTCTCAATGGTCGCCAGATTGCGGAACGACTGCACTTGGGGGAGACGACTATCGATACCTATCGCGCTCGGATTAAAGAGAAGCTCAAGTTGCGTAACGCGGCCGAACTTTACACCCGCGCCGCTCAATGGGTGCAGGAACACGGAGCCTAATCGATCCGCTACAAGCGGGCGTGAGTGGGATGTGGTGTTTTTCGCCCCATGTAGTGTCGCATGCGGCATGATCTCGTGACGAATTTCATGACAGGGTAAGTCTTTTGCGGTCGAGGGCTTGGGCGTGGTTTGATCCGAGGCAACCTCAAGAACTGCCCCCATGTCTCCGACTGTCAGCCATCCCTCCGCCCCCGCCATGACTCCGTTTCGGTCGATTGTTCCCGAGCCGATTGTGCAGCAGCCTCAGTGTCTTCTCTCGATCGGTGCTCCGCAACCGCGCTATATCCTGGGTGGGAACGCCCCGCAGGCGGCCGGGAGCCGCTGCTATTTAAACAACTTATATCACGTCGAGGTCACTCCTGGCACGCCGTTCGTGCACCTGAAGATCCGCCGTCTCGACGGCGGTAAGTGCGACCAGTGGCGCCATCTTCAGCAGATCAAGAGCGAGCTCGTCGGGCCGGAGTGCGAAGGAGTGGAGCTCTTCCCGTCCCAAGGCCGCGAAGTGGGCGCCGGGAACGAATATCACCTGTGGGTCCACACCGACCCTTCCTATCGTTTCCCGTTCGGATTTGGGCGGCGTTTTGTGCTGGAGAAGCCTGTCATGGCGCTACAGTTCACGACGCACCCTGTTTCCGCCGACAGCGCCACGCCTCAAGCGGCGGTCGCGTAACAAAGGTCTTCGACCTAGTCGGAGTGTTTCGGTGCGCGGACGGTGCCGGCCTCGAGGTCGCGCGCGCGGCGCTGCACGATCTGGTCGGCAACTTCGTTCACCATTTGCTCGAGCAGGCAGCGCAGGTGTGATCCGGCGCGGTAGTCGGCTGGCGCGATGTGGCGCACCCGGTCGGCGTGGGTGCTGAGTTGGTAGCACTTTTTGAACGACGAGCGCTGCGGGTCCTGCGCGTTATAGACGGCGATCGCCTGGCCGCCATGCTGCCGCACCACGGTAAAGCAGGGCACGTCGGTCGGTCCATCGCCGACATAAATCATATGTTCAAACGGCACGGGGCGCAGCTCGGCCGGCATGTGGTCGTTCACGTCCTGCGAGTAATCGAGCATCCCCTTATTGATGCGAAAGAGGAACTGCGTCTTCTGCGTGTGGGAGATGACGCGGCGCGGGAAAGTGATCCGGCCTTCGCGGTCCTCGGCGAATTCGCACCCGAAGACCGCCCGCACATGGGGCGCGATGCGCGAGCCGTCGATGAGAGCCTTCAGCCCGCTCGACACGATGTAGTGTTCGACTTGGATGCCGTGCACCTTGTGCTCGGTAGTAAGCAGGCTGGCCTTGAACTCGTCGAACATGTCCGGCAGGCCCGGGAAGAATTTTAGCCCCGCGCCGAGGGCACGCAGATCGGCGTTGGTGGGGCGGTCGAGATCGAGATAATCGAGCAAAGCCTTCATATAGGCGAGCTCGTTGTCGTAGCCTTCGTCCTTCACCAGCGCGTGGCAACGCGACCAGAATTTTTTTCCGTCGATGCCGAACTTCGGAAAGAGAACCTCGTCCTGCATGTAGTTGGGTGAGAGTGTCTGATCATAATCATACACGATCGCGACAGTAGTTTGCGGGACGGACATGGAGTGAAGCAGGTGAAGCGGACGAAAGGCTTACTTCGCGAGGTCGGTCGGTTTCACGCCTTTTTTGAAGCCTCCGAAGCCGTAGCCGGTGGGCTGGTAATCGCCAACAAGCGCCACGTCGGCTTTCGTGGGCACCTCGAGGCCGGTGAACGAATACGCTGCATTCACAATGAGACGGCGCAGGCTTTCATTGGTGAGATCGGTCGCTGCGCCCATGGTGGTGCAAAGCGTTTTGTTCGTTTTGCCGGCAGCATTTTTGACTTCGCGTGTCCAGACGATCGGCATCATCGGGTTGTTCACGTCCTGCTCCTGCTTGTCGTTCGCGCGGGCCTTCGCATAGCTCGCCGGTTCGTCCGTTGGGTTCATCCCCTTGAGGACCTGGCCACGAAGGAGGATCTTTGCATCCGCCGGTGGATGGGCTTCATACACATCGGTGGTTCCGAAAATATCACTCACCCCACGCAGCAACGGATCGTCCTTGGCCGCAGGCTCGATGATGCCGCGCGTCGCCTCGGACTTGTGCTTGCCCCAGTGGCTCACCCAGCCTTCGCCGAGGACCTCTTTGCCGAACGTATTGAAGTTCGCGTAGGCGCCCTTGATGCCGGAGAAGGCGTGCGTGCTCGTGCGCAGGCCGATGACCGGTTTGCCCGCGGCGATGTAGTCGGCGAAGTGCTTCATCTGCTCATCCGGCCAGCGACGGAAGCGCGTGAGCAGGATGCACAGATCGGCGGAATCAAGAGCTTCGACGCCGGGAGCATTGTCGGGCGTGTTGGGATCGATTTCGCCGGTCAGTTTGTTGATGGCGAAGACGACGGTGGTGTCGAACCCGTGCCGTTCGCTCAGAATACGCGCGAGCTGGGGCAAGCCCTCTTCGCTGCGATACTCTTCATCGCCCGAGAGGAAGACGATACGTTTGCCTTTGCCGGGGCCGGACTTGCCTTCAAAACTGATCGTCTGCGGATCCGCGGCAAATGCGGTGGACGCGGCGAGGAGGGCGGCGGTGAAAATGGGGAGGAGCTTCATAGTGTGCGGTCAATCAAAGATGACCGCACGGCATTAGGGAAGCACTTCGACAATCGCAAGATCGCTCACGCGTCCACCCGCTCCGGGGAAAGTGGGGGCGATGGGAAAGAAATCTCCCGTCAGCGGCTGCGTATCGACGGGCAGGCGCTCGCCACCGATCACGGCTCGCCTGAGCCAGCCCGTCACGATCCCGAATTGGTCGTTCGGGTCGTCAAACGTGCCGATGAGCTGCCCGGAGATGATGAGGCTGCTAATCTGGGCGATCAGTTTTGTATTGTCCCGAGCCGTGAACCCGGGCCGGTTGCCGAGCGTATCGTCGCCCGTGCCGGTCAGGCCGTCGACGCCGGGCAGCGTGCCCACGCGCAGGTTTGAAGCGACCCAATCGCCGCGCACCTTGACAGTGCCGATCGAGGCGTCCGCGTTGTCGCCAGACGCGGATTCGCCGAGGACGATATTTGTCCACTCGACGCGTCCGCCGACGGAAAGAGTCTTGATGGCCAGATCGACTCCACGCGTCGGCGCTGTGGGCAGGCCAAAGGCGGAAATCTCGGACGGGTCGGTCTCGGTGCCGGCGAGATCGTGGGTGATGGCGAGTGTGCCGATATTGGTGCCCGACGCGATGGTGCTCGAGAGAAGTGAACCCTGCACGCGGATGGTGGTAAATCCGCTCGCTCCGAAGCTGGCATCGACCACGTCACCCTTCACCGTGAGCGTGGTCACGCGACCGAGAACGCTCAGCCCGATGGTTCCCATGCCTTCCTGAGTCGAAGTGCCCAGCCGTCCGAAGGACTGCACAGTGAGTGCTCTCAAGCCCACGCCGTTGCCATCGCCGCTGCTGATGCCGCCAAGATCTCCCTTAAGGGAAATGGCGCCGAGATTCACGCCATCGGCATGGATGAAGCCGACGTTGGCAAACCCATTGCCGCCGAATAAACCGCGTTTTGCGGTGATCGAGATGTTCGCGCCGGCAAAGGAAGAGTTGAGCGTGAGCCCGGCGAGTTGGGCCTCGCCCTCGAGACCGCCTGTCGGCACTAACGCGAAGTCGTCTTCTAAAAAAGTGCCGCGACTCGTTTTCACCGTCACCAGATCGCCGTCCATATCGACAAACCGCGCAATCTTCCCACCGCCCGTGATGGTCACTTTTGGCACGAGCGCCTTCAGGGTTACGTCGTTGCCGTCATTGCCTGTGTAGCTGATCTGGAAGTAGGTGTCGCCTGCTTTAAAGATCGCACCCTCCGACAGGCCGGCAAAGGTGCCAGTCACGAGGTCCACGCCATCGTTGTCGATAAGTGTGAAGTCAGTCGCGTCTGCCGGCTTCGCGGCGAGGTCGAGGTCGAGCGTCGCGCCATTGATCGTCACGGTGCCGGTCACGACCAGTTTTCCGCTGCCTGCTACGTCATTGAGTGTCGCGGAGAGCGTGTCCACCATGTCGAGTGTGATATCGCTGGCGTTCGTCGTGCCGGTGCCGAGAGCGATGGATGCGGGAGCGATGCGGGATTCAAGGGCTTCGATCGAGCTGTGCATCCGCGGACTGTGCGCGGCTCGATGGCGAAAGAAAGTGCGGACCTTGTGGCGATGAGTATGAAAGTGCCGTGAAGCTTCTCCTCATCGACGGCCACTACTACGTTTATCGGTCCTTTTTCGCCATTCAGACTGACCTGCGCAACGCCGCCGGCATGCCGACCAATGCCATCTACGGCTTCGTGAAAGTCGTGCGTAAAATGATCAAGGACGTGCAGCCCGACGGCGTCGCCGTGCTGTGGGACGAAGGCCTGCCGCAGCGCCGCACGCAGCTTCAACCGGAATACAAGGCCAACCGCGCCGAGATGCCCGAGCCGATGCGCCCGCAGCTCGATTTCATCCGCAAAGTCGTGCCCATGATGGGAATCGCGTCGCTCGGCCTGCCCGACACCGAGGCCGACGATCTCATGGCCAGCTACACCGTCGCCGCACGCGCGCAAGGCTACACCGTTGTGCTCGCGACGAACGATAAGGATCTCTTCACCCTCGTGAACGAGCATGTGAAGGTTTACACCACGAACAAGGCCGACCTGGCCACTCCGAAGGATACGCATGCGCTGCTCGGCAGCGATGCGGTGCGCAAAAAATGGGGCGTCGAACCGGCGCAGATCGCCGACATCCTCGCGCTCATCGGTGACAACGTGGACAACATCCCAGGCGTCCCCGGCCTCGGCCCGAAAACCGCGACCAAGCTCATCACCGAGCATGGCTCGCTCCGCGAATTGCTGGCCGATCTCACCGCCGTGAAAAACGACAAGCTGCGCGAGAAACTCGAAGCCGCTCGCGCGCAGATCGAGGCGAATGCCGAAATGGTGCGGCTCGACACGCATCACGAGCTGCCCGTTCCGATCAATCAGCTCGGTGTGAAGCCGAGCTATCCCGACCTCATCGCCGCGCTGGAAGAGTGCGGCTTCAAAGGACTCCTCGCGGAAGTAAAAGCCGAAGCCGGCAGCGCGGGGCAGGCGCAAGGAGAGCTGTTTTGACGTCGCGCGGCTCTCCTGAGCCGAGCTTTTGGGAAGGCGCGCGCCAGAAAACCCGGCTTTGGAGAGCCGAGCTACAAGCCATTGCCAGGCTGCTGTTCCATCTGCGCTCGCATGCGGCAGATGGGGCAATTGTCGCCGGGGCGCGTGTGGAGAAGCTGCTGCACGTCGGGAACTGGCACGCCTTCGGGAGCGGCGATGCCGAAGATCTGCATCGCCTTGGCGCGCACAAGCGGCTGCCGCAACGCGCGCAGGCGAAGGTCGGCGTCCTGGGCCAGGGCGAAGGATTTGTCCGGAGCGAGTCGCTTCGCGAGCGCGAGCGCATCGATGGCGGTAGCGACTTCTTTCGGGTCCGGTTCGCGGCCGAGAAAATCGCGCCACTTCGCGAAGGTGACGTCCTCCAGCAGCAAGAGCGCGGTGAGTTGCGCGGTAGCCCGCGGGAGGTCGTTATTTTGGGCCGAGTAGTCGAGCAGGGGACTCAACGCCGGCACTGCCTCGACCGAGGCTCGATAAGTTTCCGTTTCGCTGCGATTTGAAAGCGACAACGGAACCGCTGGAAGCGAGGCCTCGGCAGTCTGGCCCGGCGGAAGTTCGACAGTGGCGGACCGGATCGCCACCAACCGCGCTCCGCTGGGTGCCATCGCGATGAGACCGGACGGAATCTCGACCGCAACTTTCGTGGGGGATTTGTTGGTCAACCGGACGGTTAGTTCGCTGCGCCCATCACCGTGGATACTGCACGCGAGTTCGGGGGCCGCGAGCGCATCTCGTAAGGCCATGCCGGGTGCGGATGCGCAGAGCAGCAGGACGGCGGCGAGCGGACGGATCATGGCTTCACCACATTCCGCCTTCGCTCGAACCAGGCAAGTCCCATCGCGGCAGCAAGCATGGCGCCGTTCAGAGCGAGATGACGCGGAAAGTTCGTGGCGTTATTTTCGTGGCCGAAACAGCCGCAGGTGATGTCCAGCCCGCGCCACCAAGCGCTGCTGATGGCAGCGATGAAAATCAGCGCAAGCAGGCCGCACAGGCCGATGGCTCCTGCGTAAAGCCGCCGCAGCATGAGGGCGAAGCCGAGGACAATTTCCAGCCACGGCAGAAACACCGCGAGCACTATCGATACATCCGAGGGCGTGAGTTCGAAGTGGTGAATGTCGAGGTAGAACTGCTGCACATCGGCAAGCTTGGCAATGCCCGCATAGACAAAGATGCCGCCGAGGCCGAGCCGCAGTGCCCATTCGATAATCCGTTCCGGCTTCATCGGCGATCCCATGCTTCGAACCCGCCGTGGAGCACCCACACCTCGGGAATCTTCATCTCTTCGCGCAAACGCAGTGCCACCGTGGCCGCATTGTCGGCCTCGCTGTCGCCATAGACGATCACGTGTTTCTCCGGGTCCCATTCGTCGAGGAACTTTGTGACCTGCGTATCCCATTCCTCCGCGGTCAGCGGCAGCGAGCCGGGGATATGACGATGGGAAAACTTTGCGGCGGAGCGGGCATCGACCCACAGCCCGTTCGGCCCCCAGGCTTCTGCATTCGCCAATGTCACCTCCCCCGCTTGCAGCGGCGCATCCGCACGGAATTTCATTTCATGCCAGCCGGTCCACGCCGCGGGCGCGAGCGCGAGCAAGCACAGGAACAGGCCTTCGCGGAGGGCGCGCGAGATCACTTGATGCGCGCGAAAAGCCGGTAGCTGCGCGGAGCGTCGGGAGGGAAATCGGTCACGATAGTCAACTCTGCCGCGAGCTTCGCTGCCGTGTCCGCAGGTTTTACACTCACGACGTATTCCTTGCCGGGCGTCACCGCTTCCACCTTTGCGCTGACGCGAGGGTCAGACGAGGTGACACTATTGATGCCGATCTTTTGGCCATCCGGTGTCGTAAGTTTTACTGTCTTCGTCTCGCCGGGATCACCGACCCTCCAATAGACCAGCGCCGGCGTGACGGTGAGTGGGTCGTGGATGAAGACGCGCAGATCAAGCATCTGCTCGCGGCCATCATCGGTGGTGACACCGATGATTTTGCGCGACGGTCCGCGCCTGCTTCCGAAAGTGAACTTCACGTTGATCTCGCCGCTCTCGCCGGGGGCGAAGGTGTTTTTCGCAAGCTTCGCCGTGGTGCATCCACAGGAGGTTTTGACGCGCTTCACTGTCACGGGGGCCGCGCCGATGTTCTTGAAAGCGAACTTTGCCTCGACGTGCCCGTCTTCCGGCACGCGATGAAACTCCTGCACCGGCTTTTCCCACGTCAGATCCGCATGGGCGAGGGTAGAGGCAGCGGCGAAAGTGATGAACGCGCGAGTGAGCATGGCGGAA
Organism: Chthoniobacteraceae bacterium; assembly: GCA_044226525.1. GTDB lineage: Bacteria > Verrucomicrobiota > Verrucomicrobiia > Chthoniobacterales > Chthoniobacteraceae > VFJQ01. Next base: position 36,551 of record JBGAGV010000026.1, read on the forward strand.
GAGATAAAGCGAGCGGGAGCGCCTGCCAAGACGGATGACACGGCCTACTTGGGCCGCGCCAGCATGAGCCCGCTTTCCTGCGGCTGCCAGCGGTAGCCGAAGCTGAAGCCCATCGGGAGTGGCGCGGCGGTGCGATAGGCTTCGGCAAGGTCGGGTTGATAGTGCTGTTTGAAGGTATCGATTGGGCCGGGGTAGTGGCCGCAGAAGCGAAGCTGCCATTTCGTCCGGTCGAACGCGCGGAGTGGAATGGCACTGTCGTCCTGCACGATGAGGTCGCTGTGCGAGAAAACGAAATCGCGCACGCGCTCGAAGCCGCCTTCGGGAATCAGATACGACGCCGCCTTCAGCAGAGACGAGCCACGGCCGAGGGAGTCGCAGAACTTGAGCACCGCGTCGTTCCTGCGAAGCATGTCGTCTGCGAGGTCGGCCTCGATGTAGTAGAGCTTCTGCGCGCGACCGTGCGGGCCGAAGAGTGAAATCTTCACGCCGCGTGAAGCGGGTTTCGTTTCTGTGGTGATCGCACCGGATTTATCGAGACCTATCAGCTCCACCGATTCGATTTTGCATCCTGCCCGCGCTGCGAAGACGAGCAGCACCGGCAGCGTGCCGGTGAACTGCGTCTGCGTCAGATCGGTCCGCATGTCCTTCGTGATGAAAAATGACCAGCTGAGCACTGCGTTCATTGTCTTGTGCAGATTCATTAGCGCCGGCCCAAGTTGCCCGGCTGGGATCTTCTCAATATCGGGCATGGCGCCGACTGGCTCCCGGGCGACGAGCACGTAATTCTCCGCGTTTGGCCAGAGCGCCTGTGCATGTAGAAAGTCCGGGCCGCTGAAGAAGTAGAAGACGTTTTCCTTCGGATTTTGATACTGCGGGGCGAGATAGGTCGGCGCCCACGCCAACATTTTCGACAACGAGCGCTTCTCGAACTGCCGCCACGCGTCGTCGAATTCCATCGCGTGCTGGACCCAATGCGCCTGTCCGGCGACGGCTTCGAGGGAGCTTCCGTGCATCGGAAGTCCGGCGAGGAAGCGCGCGGTTTCATCCGGGGTGGCGGCGCGAACGGTGACGAGAAGCGCAAGGAAGACGGCGAGACGAAGGAGCATGACGCAGCGACTGTTACCCGGCGCCCGAACTTGTCACCTCGCAACTTCAGTTCAGGCTGAAGCGTGGGCCGGGACGAGTTTCGGAGAGGGGCGATGCGGTTTGGGTGGCTCGCTTCTCACTTCCTTTGCGCCGAACAAACGCTCGAAGTAGATATAAATGACCGGCGTGATGTAGAGTGTGAGCAATTGCGAAACGACAAGCCCGCCCACTACGGCGATGCCGAGCGGGCGGCGCGCATCGGCGCCAGCCCCCAGGCCAATGGCGATGGGTAAGGTGCCCATCAGTGCGGCCATGGTGGTCATCATGATCGGACGAAAACGAATAAGGCACGCCTCGTAGATGGCATCAGCCGGTGCTTTGTTTTCTTTCCGCTGGGCCTCGAGTGCGAAGTCGATCATCATGATCGCGTTCTTTTTGACGATGCCGATGAGCATGAGGATGCCCACGAAGCCATACACGTTCAGTTCCAGCCCGAAGAGCCACAGCGCGATGAGCGCTCCAAAGCCCGCCGACGGCAGACCGGAAAGAATGGTGATCGGGTGAATGAAGCTTTCGTAGAGAATTCCAAGCACGAGGTAGATGACGAGCACCGCCATCAGCAGGAGCAGACCGAGGCCTTGTAGCGACGATTGAAATGCCTGCGCCGCTCCTTGGAAACTGGTTGTGATCGTGTCGGGAATCTCCGGCTTTACTGCGGCCTCGACCTTGGTGATGGCCTCGCCGAGCGAGAGCCCGTTGCTCAGGTTGAACGAAAGCGTCACGGCGGGGAGCTGGCCGAGGTGCTGCACGGTCAACGGGCCGGTATTGCGATCGATTTTCGTGACCGCGCTGAGCGGCACCAGCTTTCCATTCGTAGAACGAATGTAGAGAGTCGTGAGGTCCACCGAGTCCTGCTGATACTTGGGCAATACCTCGACGATGACCTGATATTGATTCGTCGGCGTGTAGATCGTCGAGACCTGCCGCGAGCTGTAGGCGTTCGACAGCGCGGTCTGCACTTGCGCGGCCGTGATTCCAAGCGCGCTGGCCCGGTCGCGATCGATCGTGACAAAGACTTGCGGATTGGTTATCTGGAGGTCGCTGGTCACGTCCGTCAGCCCGGGAATCTGACGCATCTTGCCTTCGACTTTGGCGGCGACGGAATAGAGATCTTCCAGGTTCGGTCCGGAGAGCACGAATTGGTAGAGGCTCTTGGTCAGGCTGCCGCCGATTCGGATGGAGGGCACGATCTGAGGGAAGACGCGCAGCCCCGGAATCTGCGCGAGCTTTGGGCGCAGGTCTGCGATGATGGCATCCGCTGACGGTCGTTGATTACGCGGCTTGAGGTTCATGAACAGTCGCCCGGTGTTCGCGGTCGAATTCGAGCCACCTACGCCGATGGATGACATGAACCCTTCGACGTGTGGGTTCTGCAGCACGATGGCCGCCGCCTGCTGTTGCAACTCTGCCATTTTCTCAAACGACACGCCTTGGATCGCTTCCGTGAAGGCAAAGACCTGCCCGGTGTCTTCGTTAGGGATGAAGCCCTTCGGCAAAACCACAAACATCGATGCGGTCGCCACCACCGAGCCGATGGCCACGAGCAGCACGAGGAAACGATGCTGCAGTGACACCTTGAGCGTGCGTTCGTAAAGGCGCAGCATCCCGTCGAAGACCTTTTCGCTCACTTGGTAGAGTTTGCCCGGCTTTGACTGGGAATGTGCCTTGAGAAAACGCGAGCAGAGCATCGGCGTGAGCGAGAGCGAAATGAAACCGGATACGAGAATCGCGACGCCGATCACGATGGCGAACTCGTTCAACAACCGCCCGAGGATGCCGCCCATGAACAGCACAGGGATGAACACCGCCGCGAGAGAGATCGTCATCGAAATGATGGTGAACCCGATTTCGCGTGACCCTTTCAACGCTGCGTCGAACGGCTTCTCTCCCAGTTCGATGTGCCGCACGATGTTTTCCAGGACCACGATGGCATCATCGACCACGAATCCGACCGCTAGCGTAAGCGCGAGCAACGAGAAGTTATCCACGCTGAACCCGAGCACGTGCATGACCATGAACGTGCCGATGACCGAGAGTGGCATGGCGACCGAGGGGATGATCGTGGCCCGCACGTTGCGCAGGAAGAGGAAGATCACCATGACCACGAGCGCGATGGCGAGCAAGAGGGTGAACTCGACGTCGTGCACCGACTCTCGAATGGAGAGCGATTTGTCGGAGAGAATTTCGAGACGCACCGAGGGCGGAATCTGCGCGCGAAAAGTGGGAAGAAGATTTTTGACCGCATCGACCACGGCCACCGTGTTCATGCCCGGCTGTTTCTGCACCGCCAGCACGATGCCGCGCGTGTCACGGAACCAGCTCGCGATCTTGTCGTTCTCCACGCTGTCGATGACATGCCCGAGCTGCGCGAGCCGCACCGGAGCACCGTTGCGATAAGCGACGATCAATTTGCGGAAAGCCGCCGCGTCCATCAACTGCCCGCTCGATTGAACCGTCGAGGCTTGAGTCGGTCCTTGCAACGTGCCCGTCGGCAGGTTCACGTTGCCGCTCTGCATAGCCGTGACGACTTCATCAAGGCCGATGCCGCGAGTGGCGAGTTCTCTGGGGTCGAGTTGTGCGCGCACCGCATATTTCTGCGGGCCAAAGATGCTCACCTGCGCAACCCCCGGGGTCGTCGAAATACGCTGAGCCAGCAGCGTGTCGGCATACTCGTTCACCTCCGAGAGCTTCAGGGTAGGGGACATGAGCGCCAGATAGAGGATCGGAGAGTCGGCCGGGTTCACCTTCTTGTAAGAAGGAGGACTGGGCATGTCCCGCGGCAGGAGCTTTTGCGCGGCTACGATGGCGCTTTGCACATCCTGTGCGGCGGCATCGATGTCGCGCTGGAGATTGAATTGCAGGGTGATGCTCGTGGTGCCGAGTGCACTCGATGACGTCATCGAGTCGATGCCCGCGATGGTGCTGAACTGCTGCTCCAGTGGCGTCGCTACCGATGACGCCATCGTCTCTGGACTGGCGCCGGGCACGGTAGCACTTACTTGGATGGTGGGGAAATCCACGTTCGGCAGATCGGATACCGGCAGTCCGCGGAAGGCAAACAGCCCAAAGCCGAGGATGCCAGCCATCACCAGCGTGGTCATGACCGGGCGGCGAATGAATGGCTCGGAAATGCTCACAAACTTCCTCCTTTGGCGACCGCGATCGGTTGCTGCGCCGGCGGCTTGATGATCACCTTCGAGCCCGGCATTAACCGTGACTGTCCGTTAATGACGACCTTCTCGCCGGGTTCGACGCCTTTCTCGATAATCGCTTCCTGTCCCAGCGTGCGAGCCACCGTGACGGGTCGCAACTCCACCGAGTTGTCCGATTTCACCACGAAGATCTGCGAGCCCTTCTGTCCGACGGTGATCGCAGAGGCCGGCACGACGGTCACGCCGGGATCGGTTCGCAGGTGCAGGAAGACATCGACGAACGCCCCGGGCCACAGCGCCTGATCATCGTTCGCAAAGGTCGCTTTTAGCGTGATCGTGCCGGTCGTCATGTCGACGGTGTTGTCGATGAAACTGAGTTCGCCATCGGCGAGTGGTTGGCCGGATTTCGGGTCGAGTGCGCTGACGCGGAGCTTTTTTTGGGCCTGGCCTTTGCGGATGTCGGCGAGGTGTTGCTCGGGAACCGAGAAGGTCACGTAGATCGGCGCGATCTGATTGATGGTGACCATTGGGGTGTCGGCGTTCTCCTTGATTAGATTTCCCGCCTGCACCTTGAGAGCGCCGGTGCGGCCGTCGATGGGCGATTCGATTGTCGCGTAGCCGAGTCGCACACGGGCAATTTCGACCAGCGCTTCATCGGCCTTTACGGTGGCGTCAGCCGCGTCGGCAGTGGACCGCATCTGATCGAGCTGCTCCTTCGAGATGGCACCCTTGTTCCCGAGTTCGTTGTTCCGCTCGGCGTCGCGGCGCGCATTCGCCGCGGCCACACGGTCGCGAGCGAGATTCGCTTCGGCCTGGGCAAGTTGCACGGCGTAGAGCTTTGGCTGAATGGTGAAGAGCAGGTCGCCCTTTTTGACATCCTGCCCCTCAGTGAAATTGACGGACACCAATTCTCCCGCGACCTGCGCTTTGATGCCGACGGTCGCGATCGACTCGACGTTGCCGATGGCGCGCAGATCCAGCGGCATGTCCTTCTTGACTACTTCGCCGATATTGACCGGCACGGGCGCACCGCCGCCAGGTGGTCCTCCGGGCTTTGGTTTTTTCGAACATCCCGCCACAAGGGCGAAGACAAGGCAGATCGTGAGGAGGCGCATGATTCAGGACGCACGAGTGGAGCGTTTGGGTTTCGAGGTCGGGGGACGCGTCTCGGGAGGGTCTTCGGAAAAAACGGTGTGGAGCGATTTCATCGCGCGGGCAATCCAGCCACGCTCGACAGGACCAAGGAGCGACATGCGTTCTGCCAAAAAATCGGCACTCGCCTTTAGCGCGGTCGCATATTTCCGACGTCCTGCCGCAGTGAGGGTGAGGGCCACCTTGCGGCGGTCGCGTGGATCGATTTCGCGTCGGGCGAATCCTTCCACCACCAGCACCTCGATCAGTTTCGAAGCGGCGGGCAAGGTCAGCGCAAGGAAGTTCGCCACGTCGCCGAGCATTGCGTTCTTATTTCGTCCGAGAAATGCGAGGGCGCGAAACTGCGCCACGGAAAGCTCCGGGCTGCTATGGCTGCGGACCCTGGCGCGAATGACCCGCATCATCAACGGCACGACTTCGAGGAGCTCGTTCGCGCATTGGAGAGGCGAGGTGTCCATATAGTTGATACCCGAAATAGTGTCGCAAGTTAACTAAATGGCAACCCGACGAAACGGTCGTAAAAACACGCAAATATCGACGTTTTGTGGCGCTTCGCCTTACGTGGTTGTGCGGCCTTCCACGGAGGGGAGGTGGCGCAACGCGACAGATCGCCCCGCTAGTTGCAGGAAATGCGGGCAGAATTGCCCGCGTTGCTTTACCCGCCCTGGCTCAGGCGTTTTTTGGGCGCGTCGAGCAGCAGGTCGTGCGCCTCCCTCAGGTAGGAGGGAATGCGGCCGGCGTGAGGATGTGCGCCGAGCGACCGGAGAAGTTTCTGATCGTCGAACTCCGCAGCCGTCCGTCCGGGAAACCAATGGCCACCCGCGCCGTTGAGAAGGTTGTAGCGCATCTTGCCCCAGTCCACGAGATCGAGCGACTTAGCGTAGGTGAACAGGCGGATGATTTCCTGCACGTTCACCTCGCCGGGGACATCGACGTAATTCGGCAGTCCGTTAAGGCCGCGTGTAAGCCAGTCGGCCCCAAAATCGCTCGCGATCACCGCTTGGAGCTTCGCCGCGATCGGCGCGGTAACCTCGTCCGCGCGGTCGTAGTGTTCGAGCCCGGCAATGTGCTCGTCGAAATCCTCCGGCCGCGCCGCCCCGAGGCTGAGCGTGTGCACCTGTGGACGGGCGAGGCAGTAGAGATCGTTCCACTGCATGGGCGTGAGCGGTGCGCACAGGTCGCGCAATTTTTTCGGTGGGCTGTAGAGCTTTCCACCCTTGTCATTCGGGCTGATGATGAAGACGCCCATGTCTCGCGCAGTGGCGGCTTCGATGGCGGGCCAGTTGAAATCGTTCACGAAATACCAGTGCAGATTCACGTAGTCGAACCCATCGCTCTCGATGCCCTTGATGATAATATCGGTCGTCGCGTGGGTGCTGAAACCGATAAACCGGCAACGGCCTTCTCGCTGAATCTTGCGTGCTTCGTCCAGCGCGCCGCCTTTGCGCAGCGACCAGTCGAGCAGTTCCACCGTGTTGATCCCATGCAGCGAAAGCAGGTCCACGTGGTCGAGTTTGAGATATCGCATCGATTTCTCGAACGTCTCGCGAAATTCCCGCGCCGTAGCGAAGGGTGCGACCTTCGTCTGCACGATCATTTTCTCGCGCGGCAGCCTGGGCAGAATCGAGCCGAGTTGCATCTCGCTCGAGCCGTAGCCGCGCGCGGTTTCGATGTGATTGATGCCCAGCTCCAGCGACCGCAGGATGGTGGCTTCGAGATTGCGCTGACCCGCCTCCACCACCGTGTCCGGTGCGATGTCGTCCCACGACTGCTGGTAACGCATCCCGCCGCAGGAGAAGACGGGCATCTGGAGATTGGTGCGGCCGAAACGGCGATAGCGCATGGTCATGCCGCCTTATGGCTGGCGCTCCCGGGTAGTTGCAACCACCTTTGCGCCGATGCGTCGTTCGCTGCTTCTCCTGCTCATCTTCACGGTGGCCGCGTTCGTGACTTGGCAGCGGTGGGAACCCCGGTCGAATGTGGTGGTCGTGAAATCACTCGAAGTGCGTGCACCTGCCGAAGACCGTGTCGCCGCCGCACGCCTGCGGTGCGGGAAGAAGATGACGCGCCTTTGTCGGGTGGCCAGTGTAGAATATCCGCCGCGCGAGCTATTTCTCCGTGCGTTCAAGGCCGGTCGGGAAATCGAAGCGTGGGGCCGCAGCGACGATGGCCCGTTTCATCGCATCGCGAGTTGGCCGGTGCTCGCCGCCTCGGGTCGGCTGGGGCCGAAGCGGCGGGAGGGCGATCGGCAGGTGCCGGAGGGATGCTACCGTGTGGTGGTCTTCAATCCACTCAGCAATTTTCACCTTTCGCTGGGGCTCGATTATCCAAACGAAAGCGATAAGGTGCGCAGCGATCCGCAGGTGCCCGGGAGCGATATTTACATTCACGGCGGCGCCGCGAGTATCGGCTGCCTGGCGGTGGGCGACGACGCCATCGAGGAGTTATATCTTCTCGCGCGTGATACCCGGGAATCGTCCATCGTGGTGCACATTTTTCCTGCGCGCATGGAGGGGCGCGGTTGGGAAAACCTGCGGGGAGAGCATCCGGAATTGCTGCCATTCTGGGAGGAACTGGCGTCGATTTACGAGGCCTTCGAGAAGACCCATCGCGTGCCGGCGACGAGCGTGGAGGGCGACGGCAGCTATCGCCTGCGCTGAAGCATCCCTCACAAATCCTTTACAACTCCTGCATCGCCACGCGGGGGCGGAGTGTGCACAGTGGGGCACCCGCCGATGCGAAAGAGTGTCTGGATCTTCCTGCTTGCTGTCCTCATCCCGAGCGCTGTGCTCGGGTGGCTGGCGCTACGCAGTGCGGAGGAGCAGAAGATCATCCTCGAACGCCAGACGACGCAACTCTATCAGCGCGAGACGGAGAGCGTCGCCGCGGCCGCGCGAGCGGTGATCGACGAACAGCGGCGGGGATTTTCCGAAGCCGTCCGCGCCTTGCTGGAAGAAAGCAAACCGGAGGTGCTCGCCCCGGATTTTGCCAGCCGCCTTCCCGGGGTGTGGTCGCGCAAGGCGGTCGGCTTCAGCCTGGCAGAGGATGGCAGGCTGCTCTCGCCCGCCGCTCGCCTTGCGGAGAACCAGCCGGAGTGGGGTTTGTTTTTGCGAGAGCACGGACCGTTTTTGGGAAACAAGAGCACCGCTGCTGTCTATAATGTGCAGGTCGAAGATCTGACTCAACCTGAGCAACTGCGCCGGCAGAAAGTGGTGACCGGAGATAATTCGATCTGGAGCGGCTACTCGAGCAAGACTCGTGGTATTCCACAGGCATCGCCTGTCGCGAAGGAGAAGATGGCTTCGTCGGCGGGACTCGGTGTCAAAGAGGTGAGCAAAGCGTCCTCGCTTGAGAAGGATGCAAAACCCGCGCCGAAATCGGCACCGGCGAAGACGGCGGAGGAAAAGCGGCCGATTGCTCCCAAAACGGCGGCCGCTACGAAGAAGGTGGATAAGCCGATGCCGCTGCCGGCGCTAACTGCTGCTCCGCCACCGGCCGCCCCGATGGCGAGCACGGCGGCTCGCTCGGAAACTAAAGCCGGCAAGCCCATGGCCCCTGGCTTGAGCGCATCCAAAAATGAGCCCGCTCTGGCTGGCGATCTGGGCGATCTAATGAAGCCGTCTGACAAGGCGGACTTGAAGAGGATGACGCTGGAGGCCGCTCCCGCGAAAAAAGAGTCTTTCGATATCGTGACCGGTGGCCGCTTGGCCACCACACCAGCCGTCGCCGCGCCCCCCGCTCCCACGCTGGCACCTGCCCCGTCTCCCCCTGCTCCCGCCGAAAGCGTCGAGTCGCCTAAGGGGGCGGCGATTCAACTCCTGAAGGCTCCTGGGAACCAGGCGCCGCCCCTGCGCTCCGATCAGAGCGTGAACCTCAGTGGCGGCAGTCTGCGTCTTGTCCAGCCGCAGCAGATTGCCGAGCCAGCCGAACGGGCCGCAGTTTCGAACGTGCTGCCGGAGACCACGGAGTTTCGGCAGCTCAGCGAAGGGCAGAACGAGGGCATCCTCGCTCGTTTCGTGCAGGACAAGCTGGCTCTCATCTTCTGGCTGCGACCCGCTCAGGCGCCGAAAATGATTTTCGGGTGTGTGGTCGAGAGCGCCGACCTGGCCGACCTTTGGGCACAGATCATGCCGGCTGCGGGTGGACGGGAAACGCCGGAATTCGTCGTCGCGCTGCTGAACGATCGCGCGCGGCCCGTCGCGACTTCCCCGGGAGGCGCGAACAACCGCGATTGGAAACGCCCGTTTGTCGCGAGTGAAATCGGTGAGGCGCTGCCGCACTGGGAGGCGGCGCTCTATCTCATGCGCCCCGAGCAGATTCAGGAAAGTGCGCTGGGCCTGCGCCGCACGCTGGTCTTCCTGGTCGTCGTCATGCTAGGTGCCATCGTGCTGGGCGGATGGCTGGTCGTGGCCGATGCACGCCGCCAGCTCGCGCTCGCGCAGCAGAAGACGGACTTTGTTTCGAACGTCTCGCACGAGTTGAAGACTCCGCTCACCAGCATCCGTATGTTTGCCGAGCTGATGCTCGGTGGTCGCACGAATGGTGAGAAGACGCCGCAATATCTGCGCATCATCATGGTGGAAGCCGAGCGGCTCACCCGGCTGATCAACAACGTGCTCGATTTCGCCAAGCTCGAGCGACGGCAGAAGCGTTTCGATCGCAAGCCCCTCGAACTCCACGAGGTCATCGCCCGTGTCTGGGAAGGGCACGAACTGCATCTGCGCGAGAGTGGCTTCGAGACGAAATGGGAAGCGGCACCACCGCCGTATCGCGTCATCGGCGATGAAGACGCCCTCGCCCAGGTGCTCGTGAACCTGCTCGCCAACGCCGAGAAATACTGCGGCGATTGCAAAGCCATCGAGCTGCACACCTACATCGATGACGGCCAGGTGTGCGTGAGCGTGCTCGACCGCGGACTCGGGGTGCCGGCCGGGAGTGAGCGCAAAATCTTCGAGGCCTTTTATCGCGCGCACGATTCGCTGAGCAGTGGCATCCAGGGAAGCGGCCTTGGGCTCACCCTCGCGCAGCGGCTGGCTACCGAGCACGGTGGCAGCATCGAATATCGTGCTCGCGAGGGCGGCGGCAGCGCCTTCACTCTCAAGCTCCCTCTCGCACCCGAACCCGCATGAAAAAGCATCTGCTCGTCGTCGAGGACGACGCCCACATTCGCCTCGGCCTCTGCGACGCGCTGCGGGCGGAAGGCTACGATGTCACCGATTGCTGCCACGGCGGCGAAGCGGTCGCGCTCATCCGTCAGCGCACGCCCGATCTCGTGGTGCTCGATATCATGCTGCCGGGGAAGAGCGGTTACGATGTGTGCCGCGAAGTCCGCGCTGCCAAAAGTCGTGTGCCGATTCTCATGCTCTCTGCGAAAGGGCAGGAGATCGACAAGGTCGTGGGCCTCGAACTCGGCGCCGACGATTACGTCACCAAGCCGTTCTCCCTGCGCGAACTCCTCGCCCGCGTGCAGGCGCTCATGCGCCGTGCGACGCCGGACACCACCCCGAGCGAAATGCCTGCCGAGATGACCTTCGGCAATGTGCGCATCGACTCCAAGGCCCTGCGCGGCAAACGCGGTCGCGAAACCTTCGACCTCACCCCACGCGAAATGAAAGTGCTCGCCCTGCTCTGGCGCGAACGCGGCAATGCCGTCGCCCGCGATGCCATCCTCAACGAGGTCTGGGGCGTCGAATACTACGGCACCACGCGCACGCTCGATCAGCTTGTGGTAAAGCTTCGCCAGAAGCTCGAAGACGCGCCTGCCGAGCCGAAGTGGCTGGTGACCGTGCACGGGCACGGATACCGGTTGGAATCTTAGGGTGGTCCGGCCACCGGGCATTTTCATTTCTGCTGTAACCTCCTTTCTGTTCTTCTCGTCTCTCCCCTCAAATGACCCATACCCGCGATGACCATCGCCTTGCCGATCCCGCTGCTGGCCGATAGATGCCGCGCGATGAGCGATGCCGCGCCGCCTTCGGATGAAGCTCTCGTCGATGCCTCGCTGACAGGCGACGATTTGGCGTTTGCCGAACTCGTCCGGCGGCACAAACGGCGCGTCTTTGGCGCGGCGGCACGATTCGCCCGCAACGATCATCAGCTCGACGACATCGCACAGGAAGTCTTCATCCGTGCTTTTAAGAACCTGCAAAACTTCCGCCGCGATGCGCCCTTTGAGCACTGGCTCGCTCGGATCACGGTCTCGGCCTGCTACGATTTTCTGCGCAAGGAGCGGAAACACCGCGAAACGGCACCGCTTGAAGCCGTCGATTTCGACCTGAGCGATGGTTCTGCCGAGCGGTTGCTTTCGGCCACCCGGGCGAGGGAAGTCATTTCCTGGGCCATGCGCCACCTGAAACCGGACGAGCAACTCATCCTGACCCTGTGCGAAATCGAAGAGCGCAGTGTGCGAGAGGTTGCCGAATTGACCGGGTGGAGCGAGGCTAACGTCAAGGTTCGCGCCTTTCGGGCACGGGCCGCGCTCAAACGAGTTTTTGAAGAAAATGCCCACCAATCCTGATCTCCAACTCGACCGGCTCTTCCGTGCCGCCCGTGAGGAAGCGCCGGATACCTCGCGCTTTGAATTCGGTTTTGAGACGCGGCTGCTTGCCCGTCTCCGGGAGGAGCGCAGCGCGAGCGTGTTTACCTGGTCGTGGAAACTGGCGCCATTTTTTGCCGCCCTTGCGATTGCGGCGGGCATCTGGAGTCGGAGCACGGTGGCTCAGACGGACTCGATCGCCGGGCTGGTCGAGTCGGCTTCGCAAGGCACCGAAGAAGCGAAGCTCGTGAGCTTCCTGACTGGCGAACCGTGAACTGGAAACGCCTGCGCGGAATTCTCGGCGTCTTGTTGGTGTTCGTCTTTGGCGTCATCGTCGGCGGCGCGCTCGCCGGGGCGGGAATCTGGCGCGAAGTGGGGCAGATCATCGTGCAAGGGCCCGACGCCGTCGTGAGTCGTGTGGCCAAGCGGCTCAACGATGAGTTGAAGCTCGATGAGGATCAGCGCCGCATGCTTGGACAGATCACCACCGACACGCAGATCAAGCTGCGCACCATTCAGGCACGAAATCAGCCCGAGGTGGACCGGGTGTTGCGCGATGCGGCCGACCAGATTCGCGTCATCCTTAGCAGCGAGCAGCGCGAGAAGTTCGAGAAGATCATCGGTCGCGTGCAGGTGAAATGGCGCAATCCGGCGCGGAAAGAGCCGGCCGGCACGCCGGCGGCGGAGATGGCGAAACCCGAAGTGCCGAAGTAGATTTCGCTCGCGTGCGGAGGAAAAGGGCGCTCGTCTTTGCGCCCTTTTTGTGAAAGCGCATCTCCCAAATCATCCCACGCAGCTTTATCTCATCCGCCACGGCGAAGTGGAAGCCCGTTACCATCGCGTCTTCGCCGGCTCGGCCATGGACGTCGAACTTTCGCCCCGTGGCCACGAGCACGGCGTAGCGCTGGCGCAGTGGATGAAGGGCACGCGTCTCGACGCCGTTTATATGAGCCCGATGCGCCGCGTGCAGCAAACGATCGCCCCGCTGCTCGCGCAGTGCGGGGTGCAGCCGACCGTGATGCCCGATTTGCGCGAAACAAATTTCGGTGATTGGACGGGGCTGAATTGGACCGAGGTGCAGGAACGTTTTGGCGTGAGCGCGTTCGATTGGCTGGAGGTGCTTGAGAAGGACGGAATCGCCAACGGCGAATCCGCCGCCGTCGTGCAGGGCCGGGTGCGCCCGTGCCTGGAGCAAATCCTGCGCGATAATCCACACCGCAAGGTCGCCGTCGCGTGCCACGGCGGCATCATCCGTGTGATCCTCTCGCTGCTGCTCGATCTCCCGCTTTCGCGCATGGCCCATTTTCACATCGAATACGGCAGCGTGACGGTGGTGGAACTCCAACCGGAGAAAAAGCACGCCATCGAAATCGAGTTGCTGAACTTCTGCCCTGTCCGGGATTTTCTGCGCCCTGCGTAGCCGCTATGGCTTAAAATCGGGATGCGCCGGATTCCCGCCGCTCTCGACGTAAGCGACCAGATCGAGAATCTGGTTTTGGGTAAGCACATTCAGCAATCCAGGCGGCATGGGCGAAACCTGCGCGGGTTCGCGGCTGCGCACGTCCGATTGTGGAAGCGTGGTCGTCGCCGGCGAAAGGGGATTGAGGCGAATAGTCACCGACTCTTCCGTCTCGCGTTCGATGGTGCCGACGATGCTCGACCCGCTTTTTAACAGGAAGGTGGTATTGCGAAACTTGTCATCAATTACGCGCGATGGATTGAGAATCGAATCGAGAAGATCGCGGCGATTAAACCGGCTGCTCACCGCCGTCAGGTCGGGCCCCACCGCTCCACCGATCGAGCCCATGCGATGGCAGAGGACGCACTGTGCACCGGCGAAGGCCTGCCTGCCCGACTCGAAAGATCGGCCGCTTCCCACGCGGTCGAGCAGAGGAGCGAGTTCTTCCGCTTTCCATTCCTTCACTACGGTCTGCGGGCCGCTGGATTGCGGCGGCGGGGAAAGTGAGTCGGTGAGAAGCGGCCCGATGGCGTCGCGTTCGGAAGGAGTGAGATGATCGAGCACCTCCGCTCGGATCATTTTGAGCGAGCGCTGGTAATCGCGTGCGCCTTCCAGCGTCTCGGCGTGGTTGAGCGCGGCGAGGTAAGTTCGACGTTGATCGAGTGTCCAGCCGTCCGAGACCAGCCGCAGATAGAAAAGATACTGCAGCAAATCTTCGCTGCGTTTCGCATCTGTGAGGAGGGCAACCGTCTTGTCGCGGAAGGTGGGCGCTTCGAGATAAGCGAGCAGTTCGCAGAGCAGATGAGTCACCTGCCAGGTCTTCGCCGGGTAGAGCGCATCGAGATGGCGGGCGAGGGCGCCGGCGCCCGCTGGATCGACCGGGCCGAGTCGGGTGAGGGCGAGCTGGTAATCGCGGGCGGCGAGGATTTGCTGCTCGTCGGTCAGGGACGGGAAGTCGAGGGCGTTTAGCTTTTCGAGAATCGGTCCCAAGGCGTCGGGCTTCGCGTTGCGAGCAAGTGCCGTCAGCGCAGTGAGCGCGGCCGTGATGTTGGGTTCCGCCAACGCGCGTGCCGACCATTCGGCCACGTCCTGCCATTCGAGAGCGATTCGAGCGGCGTGGCGAATGGCCGGATCGGCACTGCCGAGGTGTGGCCAGATTTGTTCAACGGCTCCGGCTTGAGGTTTCCCGTGAAAATGTTCGAGCGTGTGGCGAAGTTCGCAGGCTGAGTTGGTCTCCGTGCCCCAGGCGTCCCCGGCCACCGGCTGTAGGCGACTGACACGGTAGAGGCCGGACTGCGTGTGGCGTCCGCCGGTGATGAAATACATCGCGCCATCGGGGCCGAATGTCAGATCGGTGACGTTGAGTGGTTTGCCGACCACGAAGTTCTCCGCAGTTGCGCTGTAGCTGGCACCTTGGGGCGTTAAATGAACCGCGATGATTCTTCCGTAGGCCCAGTCGCCGATAAAAAGTGCCGACGCCCACTTTGCCCGGAAGTGGCTGCGATAGCCGAACTCGATGCCAGTCGGCGAAGCGAGGCCAATGTCGATGACGGTGGGGCCGCAGTCTGGAAAATACGCTGGCCATTTGCTGGTGCCGCGCCGCCAGCCGTAGTCCGCGCCGCTGAGCACGTGGTTCACGCGACAGGGCCGATACCACGGCGTGCCGGTGTCCCATTCCATGTCGGCATCGAAGGTGAACATCTCGCCGTCGGCGTTGAAGGCGATATCGAGCGGATTGCGGAAGCCTCCGGCGACAAGGGTCCATTCTTTGCCATCTGGATCCCCCCGCAGCACGTGGCCGGCGGGGAGTTTCACGTCGCCGTCGAACATCTGCGGATCCCATGGGCAGGGGATCAGGCGGTCGTCGCGGAAGTTGCGCAGCGGGGAGTCGGACGCGATGCCGGAGGGCACGACGACGTTGTTGCCGTGAGCCACGTAGAGGTTGCCGTCGGGGCCAAGCTTGAGGTGATTGCGTCCGTGCCCCACGCCGCCTTCGGTGCGGAGCAATTCGTCCATTTGATCAAACTGGTCATCGCCATCGGTGTCGCGCAGACGGACGAGCATCTTGCTGTTGTTGGCGTCCACGTAGAGTGCACCATGGGCGTGAAGCAGGCCGCGGCATTCGAGCAGGGTATCGTTGATCACCTCCAACTTTTCGATCGTGCCTTCGCGATTCAGGGTGAAGCGGAGCAGACCTCTCTTTTCGCGTGCGACGGTGAGGCGCCCTTTTGAGTCGAAGGCCATCGCGACCCACGAGTCTTCCTCCGGCAGCGCTGAGCGTAGCAGTTCGACTTTGAATCCGGGCGGAACCGTAAGCGTGGCGGGATCGGTCGCGGTGCCGGCGGAGAGCGCGAGCTTCCACGTGTTATACGCGTCCGGCTGGCGCGTGATTTCGTTCAGTTCAGGCTGGGCGAACGCGGCGTCGAGGAAGGCGAGCGCCGAGCAACCGAGGGCGACATGAAGCGGGGAGAGCATCCCGCCACGCTACCGCTTCGCGCGGGGCGCACGCGAGCGCAGACGCAACAGCAGGGGTAGACCGGAAAACGGTTCAACCTCACGGATGCGCGCTTCGAGAAAGCGGCGGTAGCTGTCCTCAAGCAGCTTGCCGTCGTTGCAGAAGACGATGATCTCCGGCACGGGCACGGGATGGTTCCCTTCCACGGCGGCATGGGTGGCGTAGAGCAGTTTGAAGCGTCGGCCATGGCGGGTCGGCGCCGGTTGAGCCGTCATCGCTTTGCTCAACGCGCGGTTGAGCGGGCCGGTATCGAGATGCTTTCGCGAGGCGGCGCGCACTTTCTCAAAGGTCTTGAAGACACGTGTGATATCGGTCGATTCCTTCGCGCAGCACATTATGACCGGCGCGTAGTTCACGGCGAAGAGGCTGGATTGCAGCCCTTGCAGAAACTCCTGCAACGCGCCTTTACCGTGTGTTTGGTCGCGCACGAGATCCCATTTGTTCACCGCCACGACGCACGGCTTCTGCGCCTTCTGCACCAGGCCGGCGATCTTCTTGTCCATCGCGGTGACGCCCATCGAGGCATCGATCACCAGGCAGCAGAGGTCGGCGCGTTCGATACTCTCTTCCGAGCGCATCACGCTGAAAACTTCCACCGACGTGGACACTTTCCCTCGCGCGCGAATGCCCGCGGTGTCGATGAGGATGTAATGCTTCCCGTCGCGCTCGTAGGCGATGTCCACCGCGTCGCGCGTGGTGCCTGCGATCGGGGAGACGAGCGTGCGTTCATCGCGCAGGATGGCATTCGTGAGCGAGCTTTTGCCAACATTGGGGCGGCCTACGAGCGCGATCTTGAGCGGCGCAAGGTCCTGTTTTTCCACCATATCGGACGGTTCCGGCAGGCGGGCTTCGATTTCCTGCACGAGATCGTCGATGCCACGGTTGTGTTCGGCGCTGACGGTGATGGTGTCCTTGAACCCAAGCCGCGCGAAATCGGCGGCGTGAACTTCATGCTGATCCTGGTCGATCTTATTGATGATCAGCAAAAGCGGCTTTTGTGATTTGCGCAGTTTGCGCGCGAGATCGATATCGACCGGGGTCACGCCGGCCAACCCGTCCACGACGAATAGCACCACATTCGCCGTCTCGATGGCGATATCCGCTTCGGAATGAACTTGTGAAGTGAAGTCGAGATCTACGCTTCCGCCGATGCCGCCGGTGTCGATGATGGTAAAAGGGGCCTCGCCCAGCTTGCACGTCGCGTGAATGCGGTCGCGGGTGACGCCGGGCTGGTCGTGCACGATGGAGATGCGCCGGCGCGCGAGCCGGTTAAACAGGGCGCTTTTGCCGACATTGGGTCGGCCGACGATGGCGACGGTGCGCTCGGGCATGGATGAAATCAGGATTCGGGTGGCTTGGATGGTTCGCCGTGTCCGGTGGCGTGGAGCTGGCGGATGCCGTCAAGGACATACCCGACCGCCGAAATCACGGTGAACAACCCAGCCAGATACACCGGCACATCGAGGAATTCCAATGTTCGATGCCACTTTCCGAAATGGAGCTCGGTGAGCGGGAAATTCCACTGCAGCATTACGAGTGATAGCGCCACCATGGTGAGGGCGGTGGCGGTCTTGCCGGACCAGCTCGGGCGCACGCGGATTTCGTGCGTCAGCATATGCAACACGACCGCGCCGGCGATGACGAGCACATCTCGCGCGATCACGACGACGGGAAACCAGAGCGGCAGCTCGTAGTGCCAGTTGCTCACGCTCAGCGTGATGATCGCCGCAAGCATGAGTCCCTTGTCGGCGATGGGGTCGAGAATGGCGCCGAGTTGCGTGCGTTGATTGTGGTGGCGGGCCAGCCAGCCATCGACGCCGTCGCTGATCGCCGCGAGCACGAAGATCGCAATGGTCGTGTAGCGTTCCCATTCCTGCGGTTCGCCTTTGGCCACTCCGCGGCCGTAGTAGATCGCCATCATCACGAAGAACGGGATGAACAAAATGCGCGTAATGGTGATCTTGTTGGCGGTGGTCATCGAGGTGAGCGGCATCTTGGTAACGACAAAAGCGACTGGAAAGCAATCGGTCCTCGCCTGCACTATGGGTGTCACCGTGCCGTTTCTCTCCTCGCTTTTCCGTGAATCCAGTCCGCCTGCTCGCAGTGCGAATAGCCTCGCGTGGCGGAAAAATGACTTCACCGCCTATGCGGTAAGCGCCGAGGAACAGGCCGTGATGCTACGCGGCGAGCCGCCCCGGGTCTGGCCGGGCTTTGTGGTCGACTTTGTCACCTCCTGTAAAAAATTCGCGCCGCTGGAAGCGCATATCGCCCGCTATGCGGAAAAGCATGCGTGGGGTTCGCTGGAGGGGAATGCGCTTCGTTCGTGGCTGGCGCGAGCCACCGAGGCGCGGCTGCTGGTTTCAACGGGAGATCTGCTGGAGGCTTGTGCCCGGCATTTGCCCGCAGCTCCGGCGAAGATCAAAAGCATCGGTTTTCCGACGGGAGGAGACCGCGTCGATCTCGTCGAGCGCGCGCTGAAGAGCTTTGCGAAAAACACGAGGCAATACGGTCATGAGGTGGAATTTCTGATCTCCGATAACTCCGCGACAGTCGCGCATGGTGAAGCGTTTTACGTGGCGAGCCGTGCCTGGGGGATGATGAATGAGGTGCCTGTTCGGTATCTGGGGGAGGAGCAGAAGCGGCGGCTGGCGAACGAGCTGATTCGTTGCTGCGTCGAACCGGATGCGATCGAGTTCGCGCTGTTCGATCCGCTGGGGATCGGCTTTTCGTGCGGAGCCAATCGCAACGCGCTGCTGTTGCATGGAGTGGGGCGGGCTCTGTGCAGTATCGACGATGACGTGATCTGCGAGCTGGCCGCGCCGCCGCCGACGGATGTCCGGCTGAAGTTTTTTTCCACAGGCGATCCGTTTACTCGCTGGCTGTTCGGCGACCGGAAATCGGCGCTGGCGCACGCAGGTTCGACCGAGGCAGATTTTCTGGCGGCACACGAAGCACTGCTGGGCCGCGGATTGGCCGAAATCGGTGGAGGTATTGAGCCGGGTCAACTCGATGCCCTCCAGGCGACGGACGATTTTCTCCGGCGTCTGTGGACGGGAAATAGCCGGGTGCGGGCGAGCTTCAGCGGTCATCTGGGCGACCCGGGGGTGCCCACCTCGGTGTATTATCTTTTTTACGAAGGCGAGAATCGCCGGCGCATGACTGAAACCGAGCAGCACTACCGTGCCGCGCTTGCGAACCGGAGCGTCTTCGGTCTCGCGCCATGCCCGGCCATTGGCGATCCGAGCACGAGTCCGGGCATGGCGATGGGGCTGGATCACCGCGAGTTGCTCCCGCCGTTTTTCCCGGTGTTGCATGCCGAAGACTACACCTTCGGCGCTACGCTCTGGCAGACAGTGCACGAGGCATTTCTCGGCCACGTTCCGCTTTCGGTCCGCCACGAGCCCCGTCCTGGAAAGACCATCCTGCAGCCGCGGGATCTTGGCGGGGAGAATCACGCGGTCACGTTCGAGTTCTCGCATTTGATCCGCCGAGTGATCCTCAACTTCCGCCAGCACGAGAGCGCTGAACCGGCCGACCGCATGCGTTACCTCGGCCGGCACCTGACAAGCATCGGGAGTCAGCGACTGCCGGATTTCGTCGATTACATTAGCGCGCAAATATTGGAGCACGAAAGCTCGCGGCTTGATTACCTGGAAGAGCAATTGCGCGAAGACACCGAAACGCCTGACTGGTGGCGCGAAGATCTGGAGGGCTACCTCGCGCACGTGCGTGAAGCCCTCACGCACGATGATTTCGACATTCCTTTCGAGATGAAAGCCGACCGCTCCGCTGCGGAAAACCGGGAACTCATGCGCCAGCTCTTCGCCCGGTTTGGCCGGATGCTTGAAGCCTGGCCGGATATTGTCAGCGCGACGCGAGAAGTGAACGCGCGTCTCGACTGGGCGCCGGTAGTGTAGTTAGCCGCCGAAGAGCCGGGTGAAGTTCACCGCGACGATTTCTGCCAGTTCTTCGACATGCAGACCCCGAATTTCGGCCAGTTTGGCATAGGCGACATCGATGTTGCCGGGGTGATTGATCGGCGAGCCGTCCAGTGCGGCGAGGGGACGGGGATTGCAGTCGTTGGGAGGACGGAGATCGGGCGCGTCGGTTTCGACGAGGATTCGGTCGGCGGGAAGGTCGCGAAAGATCTCGCGCTGCATCGCTTTGCGCTCGTGAAGGAAATACGGACTGAAGCTGAAGTAGCTGCCGCGTTCGATGAAACCTGCGGTCATTTCCGAGGGGCCTCCGTAGGCGTGGATCAGGAATCCACGCGGGAGCTCGACGGTCCGCAGGGCATCCCATAGCGCGCCCCACGCTTGAATGCAGTGGATGGTGACCGGGCGCTTCATTTCCGCTGCGATGCGAAGATGCGCGAGAAAGACCTCGGTCTGATCGGCGAGGTCGTGACCTTCGATCCAGCGATCAAGGCCGATTTCGCCGATCGCGGCGTCAGGGGCGGCGGCGAGGATATCGCGCAGGCGTTGATCCCAGATCGCGGAACGCTCTTTTACCCACCACGGGTGCAGGCCATAGCTGGGAGTGCCGAAGCCAAGTGCGGTGACGGCATTCCAGTCACTTTCGCGCGTGCCGTTCACCACGGCGCGGGTAACTCCGAGCCGGCGCATTTCGGCGAAAATATCGGCGCGATGGGGCGCGAGCCGTTCGTCGTGAAGATGATTGTGCGCGTCGAGGTAGTTCACGAGTGAGCCCCAGCGAAGCGCCGGATGGCCGCGCGAATGTTGGCGAAACCGTTCAGCCGGGTGGGGGAAAGCATGCGATCAAGCCCGAGTGCGGAAACGAGCTCGGGTTCGGTGGTGACGATGTCCGCGGCCTGCTCGCCTTCGTAAAGTTCGCACAGCAAAGCGGCGAGGCCTTTGACCAATGGTGAATCGGCGTCCATGCGGAAATGGCAGACTCCGTGGTTCGCTCCTCCCACGAGCCACACGCGGGAACTGCACCCCGGCACCAGCGCGGTGTCGGTGCGCTCGCTTTCGGTCGGCGCGGGCCATTTCTTTCCGCGCGAGGTGATTGCGGCCAGGCGTTCGTGGGCATCTTCGATGGCGCGATAACGCTCGATCAGCGCAGCTTGTTTCGCTTCGAGGGACATTTATCGGCGCACCAATTCAAGCGCGCGGGCCATGATCCCATCCACATTCCACAACCGGCCGAGGCCTTCATAGCCGCAGGCGAGCAAACCTTCTTCCGGTCCAATGAATTCGCCCCCTCGTGACTTGAGGGTGGCGACATTTTGCTGGGTGGCGGCGTGCTGCCACATCTTGCCGTTCATGGCGGGCGCAATCAACATTGGTGCCAGCGTGGCGAGGGCAATTTCGCCAATCGGATTGCTCGCAAGCCCGCAGGCCAGCTCGGCAATGACATGGGCTGTGGCCGGCGCAATGAGCAGAAGATTCGCCCGGTCGGCGAGGTCGATGTGCCCCGGTTTCCAGCCATGCGTGCCGTCGAAGATGTCGGTGACGACCGGATTCCGCGAGAGCGTCTGCAACGTGAGCGGTGTGATAAACTGCTGCGCACCATGCGTCATGACGACATTCACTTCGCAGTTCGCCTTCACCAGCCTGCTCACCAGATCGGCGGCTTTGTAAGCGGCGATCGACCCCGTGACGCCAACGACGATCATCGGCGCGCTCATTCGCCGGAAAAGTTCAGGCGATGGCTGCGCATCCGCTCGGAAGTCATGATGGCCCGGAAGTTTTTCAGGTCGTCCTCGGCGTCGCCGCTCACGATCACGTAGCGATACGATGGCCACTCCGCCATCTCCGCCACGGCATTGCGGAGGCGCAGGTCGAGCTGCTCGGGCGATTCGGTGCCGCGCTTGAGCAGGCGGCGTTTCAGTTCCTGCAAACTGGCAGGCATCAGGAAGACATCGACGAGCGACTGCCGAATCTGCGCGTCCGCATTGTGCCGGATGGCGGCGGCGCCCTGGACATCCACGTCGATGAGCACGTCCTCGCCAGCGAGAAGGCTCTTCATCACCGTCTCGCGCAACGTGCCATAGCGGTGATTGTGCACGCGGGCGTGCTCGAGGAAATCGCCTACCTGCACGCGGTGCTCGAACTCCTCCGGCGAAATGAAAAAGTAATCGCGGCCATGCTCCTCGCCGGGCCGGGGCCCCCGCGTGGTGCACGAGATCGAGTAGGTGAAATCGCGGGTGGGATTGAGCAGGTTCAGGAGCGTGCTTTTGCCGCCGCCGGAAGGCGCTGAAACAACGAAGAGAATACCGCGCCGGGAAGGTCTCATTCAATATTGGAAAGCTGTTCCCGGATTTTTTCCAGTTCCGCTTTGCAGGTGACGACGAGTTGCGAAATCTCGACGTCGTTCGCCTTGGAGCCGATCGTGTTGAACTCGCGCGCGATCTCCTGGCTCATGAATTCGAGGGTGCGACCTACCGGTTCATTCTTTCGCAAGTGATGCGCAAACTGCGCGAAATGGCTCTCCAGCCGGGTGAGCTCTTCGGTGATGTCGCACTTATCGGCGAAGACGATCACTTCCTTCAGCAAACGATCATCTTCAATGGGCAGATCGATGCCTGCTTTCTGAATTCGCTCGTGCAGATTCTGCCGGTAGCGCTTCACCACACCGGGCTGGAGCGAGCGAATCTTGCGCACGCACTCGCGTAGCATTTTGAGGCGGTGAATGAGATCCTTCGCGAGGTGTTTGCCTTCGCGCTCGCGCATTTTCACGAGCTCGCGCAGAGCGGTCTTGAGCGCGGTTTCGACGTGCGGCCATGCTTCTTCGGTATCGACCTGCTCTTCCGGAATGCGCAATACGCCGGGTGCCCGGAGCACTGTCTCGATGGTGATCTCGCCAGTCGCCCCAAGCTCCTTTTGCAGGGCGATCATCGAATCGTAGTAAGTCCGTGCGAGTTGGCGGTCGAGCGCGAGCTGTCCACCTCCTGTGCTGGTCGCGTGATGGGCGATTACTACCGTGAGCCGCCCACGGGAAACCTGGGTGTTGATCAGGTCCCGGACGCGTGGCTCGAGCTCGGCCACTTCACGGGGTAGGCTCACGAGCACGTCGTTTTGCTTCCGGTTCACGGAGTTGAGTTCGACGGTGAATTTATTGCCGTTGCTGGACGCCTCACCGCGTCCGTAGCCGGTCATGCTGCGCATAGGGTGCGCGAGGGTTAAGCGTGCGCGGTGCCTGTGCCTAGAGGAAAATTTGGGTGCCTGTGCCGAGCCGTCTATTTCTTCTGCGGAGACTGGAAGTCAGGATTGACCGTCGGGAGGGCAGCATGGACCGAATCGCGCCAGACGTGAAGGCGGTCGCGCAGCCTGGCGGCCATGGAGGGATTTTGCGGGGCGAGATCATGCTGTTCGGAGAGATCGTCTCGCAGATTGTAGAGTTCCGTGTGGTTGTCCTCGAAGTATTCGAGCAGTTTCCAATCGCCCGCCCGGATGGCGCTCACCGGGGTGGTGGTCGCGTAATAGTGCGGGTAGTGGAAGAAAAGGGCATCGCGCTGCAGGTGGGAGGAGGGCTCTTTGAGCACCGGAGCGAGGTCGATTCCATCGGTCGCGTCGGGTGCGGCGGGCAGGCCGGCCGCGCCAAGGAGCGTCTGAAAAAGGTCCGTGAGGATGACAGGTTCGTGGCACGTGGCACTCGCAGGGGTGATGCCGGGCCAGCGGATCATGAGCGGCACCCGAATGCCGCCTTCGTAGAGCGAGCCTTTTCCCGACCGAAGCGGAGCGTTGTTCGTCACGGGAATGGTGCGGTCCTTGAGCTTGTCGGGGCCGATGTAGCCGCCGTTGTCGCTGGCGAAGACGACGATGGTATTTTTTGTCGAGTCCGCGCTGTTTAAGGTGATCAAGAATGCGTCCCACGTTGTCGTCGAGGTTCTTCGTCATGGCGGCATAGACCGGATGGCGATGGTTCAGGTTGTCGCGGAGCTTGCCGGTGAAGTGGGCGATGTCGTCGGGCTTGGCCTCGATGGGGGTGTGCACGGCGTGATGTGCGAGATAGACGAAGAACGGCTGATCGCCCGCGCGATCGATCACTTTGATCGCTTCATCCGTCAGGCGATCGGTGAGGTATTCGTCCGGTTTGCCGAATTCGAGGTGTGGAATGTAGCGAAACTCCCCGCCGTAGAGCTGTGTGCCGGTGTAAGGCCAGAAAAAGGTCTGCGGCGCGCCCCAATTGGTCCCGCCGATGTTGATGTCGAAACCGTGTGCTTCCGGGTAGTGCTGCCAGTCGCCGAGGTGCCATTTGCCGACCAGCGCGGTGAGGTAGCCCGCGCTGTGGAGACGTTTCGCGATGGTATTCTCGCTGGTGGGGAGATTCCAGATCGCTTCCGCGTCGCGCAGCCTGCGCTTTTTCGGTCCGCCTTCCTCGGCGCCTTCCGCCCAGATGGTGAAGTGAAGGCGGGCGGCGTGTTTGCCGGTCATCAAAGTCGCGCGCGTCGGCGAGCAGACGGACATCGCGTAGGCCTGCGTAAAGCGAACCGATTCACCGGCGAAGCGGTCGAGGTGGGGCGTCTCGTGCAGATCCGCCCCGTAACAGCCGAGGTCGGCCCAGCCGAGATCGTCGGCGAGAATGAAAAGAATATTCGGCTTCGACGCAGCGAACGAGGTCGCTGCCGCGAAGCACAAACAGGTAAGGAGGAAAAGCAAACGGTTCATGGAAAGGGTGGGATTTGGTAGAGCCACGGAATCCACGCCTCCTTAGCCGCCGTCCTGCCAATTTTGTGGCGCGAACATTTTCCCGATAAGACCGCGCTGCCGTTTGCGGTAGTGGAAATCGCATTGTCACCAGTCAACTCACCCTGCCAACCTCGTCCGATGATTCGCCCTTCCCTTGCCATCCTCTCTCTCTCCCTTTGCCTTGCTCCCTTCGTGCGGGCACACGACGCCTCTGCCGAGATGGCGGCGGCGGCGAAAAACTTCCTCTCCGCGCTCACCGACGAACAGAAAGCGAAAGCCGCATTTGCATTCGACGCCGCGTTCGATCCCGGCCTCGCGGCGAAATCGCCTCCAGTCGCCACGTCGAACCCTGCGGCGGCGCCGAAGGATGAGCGGACAAACTGGCACTTCATCCCGCGCCTGCGCCGCGGTCTGCCGGTGAAGGAAATGACTCAGGAGCAGCGGCTCCTCGCGCAGGCGCTGCTGGCCTCCGGTTTGTCGCATCGCGGCTACGCCAAGGCCGTCAGCATCATGTCGCTCGAGAGTGTGCTGGCGATTTTGGAGAAGGACAAAAAGGGCGGCGCGGTGCGTGACCCTGAGAATTATTACTTCAGCGTCTTCGGCACGCCGGGAGTCGAGCCGTGGGGCTGGCGCGTGGAGGGGCATCACCTCTCGCAGAATTTCACGATCGCGGGCGGTGCCGCGCCATCGATGACGCCGAGCTTTTTCGGGACGAATCCCGGCGAGGTGAAAGAAGGTGCGCGCGCGGGCACGCGGATCCTTGGCAAGGAAGAGGATCTGGGGCGCGAGCTAGTGAAATCGCTGGACGACGAGCAACGGAAAAAGGCGGTTATTCTCGCCGAAGCACCGAAGGAGATCGCGAACGTCCCCGGCCGTAACGACAGCAAGGCGGAAGGTATCGCGTGGGGCGACCTCAAGGAGCCGCAGCGCGAAACGCTTAAAAAACTCGTGTATGAGTATCTCTTCCGGAATCGCCCGGACGTGGCGACGGAGGAGATGAAAAAGGTGGGATCGAAACTCGACGGCCTGCACTTCGCGTGGGCGGGCGGGTTGGAGCGCGGCGAGCCGCATTACTATCGCGTGCAGGGGGGGGGCTTCGTGCTGGAATACGATAACACCCAGAACGAGGCCAATCATGTGCACAGCGTGTGGCGTGATTTCGACCACGACTTCGGCGCGGACCTGCTGGCGGCGCATTACAAAGCGAGCCACGCGAAATGAAATGGGGCGGGGGAGTGAGCCTGGGTGTGGGCGTGCTCTGGTGCGCGCTCACACTGGCTGCGGTTGGTGCGGAGAAAGCGCCAACGTGGGAATTCGCGAAGCGGAAGAACGATCGCAATCTGGCGTTTGTGAAGCTGCGGGGGAAAGGGCCAGGCGGGGCGTGTGACGCTACATTGGTCATCTCCCGTTCGCGCGATGCCCAGCGCAAGCCGGTGACGAAGAACAACGCGACCACGCCTCCGATTATTTTCGAACTGTGGCTCCCCAACTCGAAGCAGGCCGCGCCGTTCAAGCTCGAAGACTTCGAGGGACCGGATGCCCCCGGGGGCAAGCAGGTAACTGTAACGCTCGCCGCCAAAGGGAAGCCTCGGATATGGAAGCTGCCGCAGAGCGGTTGGTTCAGCCCGCTGCGTGATGGAACTGGCGACGAAGCGCTCGCGACCTCGGGCGGCTCGGAATCGTTTGTGTTCGGCCTTGGGGATTCGCTGCGTGGTTATCGCGATCTTGTGCAAATGGCTGACCTGCTTGTGGCGGGAGCGGAGTCGTTGAAGATCGAAATAGCAGCGCATGGGAAGGCAGACACGAAGCTGAGCTTCGATGTGCCGCTCGCCGGAGCCAGTGAGGCGCTGAAGCAGTTGATGGCGTTGTAGTTTTAACGCCAAGGCGCAAAGGACGCGGAGGACGCAACGAGTTTGCGGAGCAGGTGCCTGTCCGGTTTTCGTCGAGCGGTGAGGGAATCGGTCTCCCAAAAGCTTCGCGATCTTTGCGTCCTCTGCGCCTTTGCGTTGAATGAAGCGCTGCCGCACGCTACGGACGAGGACATGGCTCACGTCGCGTTTCTCTGGCACATGCATCAGCCCTATTACGTCGATCTGGCGACCGGGATGGCGCTGATGCCGTGGGTGCGGCTGCACTGCGCGAAGAGTTACCTCGATATGATCTCGGTGCTGGGCGATTACCCAGGCGTTCGTGCGAATTTCAACCTCTCGCCGGTGCTGGTGCTGCAGATTCGGGAGTTGCTGGAGGGGCGAATCACCGACGAATGGCTGGACCTTTCGCGCAAGCCCGCGGCGGACCTCACCGAAGACGAGCGCTTCCGGGTGCTGGAGAATTTCTTCAAGGCGAACTGGGATCACCTCGTGCGTCCGCACGCGCGCTATTGGGAACTGCTGAACAAACGCGGCACCACGCTCTATCGCGACGACGTGCGCCGTGGGGTGCGCTACTTCAGCACGCAGGAGATGCTGGACTTGCAGGTGTGGTTCAACCTGACGTGGTGCGGCTTTACGGCGTGCCGGCTTTTTCCCGAACTCGCCGAACTCAAGCGCAAGGGGCGTGGGTTCACCGAGCAGGAGAAGCACCGCGTGCTCGATCTGCACCTGGAGATGATGCAACTCGTGCTTGATCGTCATCGTGCGGCGGAAGAGCGCGGACAGGTCGAACTGACGACCACGCCATTTTTCCATCCCATTCTCCCGCTCGTGGTCGATTCGAACTCCGCTCTGCGGGCGATGCCGGGCCGAACGATGCCGCCGCAGTTGGCGTGGCCGCAGGATGCGCAGGTGCAGGTGCTGCTCGCCATCGAGCAACATGCCGCCGTCTTCGGGCGCGCGCCCCGTGGCATGTGGCCGGGCGAAGGAGCGGTCTCGCCGGAGATCGTGCCGCTGCTCTCTCGTGCGGGGATCGAATACTTTTGCAGCGATGAAGAGATCCTTTTCGCGACCTTGAAGCGCGACCCCGCGTGGCGGAGCGCCAATGTGGACCATCTGGAGCTGTTTCAAGGCTGGCGGGTGAAATGCCACGGCGGTGAAGTGAACGCGATTTTTCGTGAGCGACCGCTGAGCGATTTCATCGGGTTCACGGCGGCGAACAACGAGCCCGCCCAGGCAGCCATGCATCTGCTCTTTCATCTGCGGCACATTGCCGATCTGGTGAAAGAGGGCGGCATCGTGCCGTTGATGCTCGATGGCGAAAACGCGTGGGAACATTTCCGCGACGGTGGCGAGGCCTTTCTCCGCGCGTTGTATGCGGGCATCGAAGCGGACGCTGCGCGGCTGCGCAGCACGACCCTCGAAAATTATCTGCGGGCTCATCCGCCGCAAAAGCAGGTGACGTCGCTGCACTCGGGATCATGGATCGGTGCGAGCTACGACATCTGGATCGGGGAAGAGGAAGAAAACCGCGCGTGGCAACTGCTCGGCGAAACCCGCGCGTGGCTGGAGAAAAAACTGCCCACGCTTACGCCGGCACAAGCCGCCGCTGCGCGCAAGGCGATGCTGGCGGCGGAGGGTAGCGATTGGTTCTGGTGGTATGGGCCGGACTTTACCACGGAGAACGACCCGCTTTTCGACCGGCTCTTCCGCGCTCAGCTCCACGCAGTCTATGCCGCCTGCGGGGCGGTGGCTCCGGCGAGTTTGGAAGTGCCAATCGCGCAACTCGACGCGGAGCCGCTGGCGCAACCGCCCACGCGCTTCATCACTCCCGAGATTAATGGCGCGCGGGCCAGCTTTTTCGAGTGGAGCGGCGCCGGCTCTTACGAGACCAATCACGAACTGGCCACCATGGCGCGGGGAGGAGACTCGGTCACTCGCATGCTCTTCGGCAATGACGACCGCCATTTCTATCTCCACGTGGAGTTATCTCCCGTCGGGGCACCGAGCCTGGTGGTGCGATTTCAAAAGCCCGAAGGCGTCGAAATAGAAACGGCCCCGCTAGCCGGGCCGGTAAGCCAGCCTCCCATCGTGCGGTTGGCCGATGGTGTGCGACGCACCGCAGGGCTGGTGGCGTTCGAGGAAGTCGTGGAACTGGCGCTGCCTCTGGACGCCCTGGGGGTCCGGTCGGGCGAAATGCTTTCGTTCCAACTCGTGGTGTTTCGTGATGGGCTGGAGGAGGAGCGCCATCCCAGCGACTCCGCGATCGAGTTCGCTCTTTTGGGAGAAGAGTGGGCCTTGAAACACTGGGCGGTGTGAGGCGCAGGCCTCGACGGAACGAGTTGCCATTTTGCCGAAAAAGAAGGGAAGTCCCGCAAAACGGGCAAGAGATGGGGAGTGATAAAGATCAAATCGAGTGAACTCGCCTCGGCTGAAAATCTCCGTCAGGGCGACGGGGTAAGACAAAAAAACCACTGGATGAGTAAATTTTTATCGTCCATAGTCGCCCGTTTCCGTTCCGCCCCTCTGCGTATCGCTATTATGAAATTCTGCCCTCATCTTCCTTCTGCCCTTCCGAGCTTTCTGGCTGCGGCTTTCGCTTTTGCCTCGTGGTCTTCGGCGGTTTCGGCTCAGCCGGTGCTGGATGTCACCGTCGAGGAACGGGGACAGGCCGCCGCGTTGGAGATGACGCTGGATGAGGTTCAAATCAAACGTTCCTCGGAACAGCCCAACGGTCTGCTCAAAATGACCGCGGAGGCTTACCTGCCCGGAGCCAGTGTTTATGAGGACAGCGGTTCGAGCATTCTCGTGAAGCTATCCAAGCCGCTCGATCGAGGGGACGCGGTGGTGCGTGGGGACAGCGTGACCGCAGCTTTTCCCGAAGCCGAAGTGGCGCCGGTTCTTTACATGAAGGGGGCGCCGCACGAGCGGGCGTTCCGCCGCATTGGCACGAGCGAAGTGCAGGTGATCATGACCGATGGCCGTTCGCCCGAGGAGATTCAGGCGCTGGCGGGCGCCAGTTCCGTTCGCCGCACCCGGGTCGGTAACGTGATCATGCTCGGCTTCGACAATCCCTATCAGGCCATCGACCGCTCGCAATCGTTGCAGGCCAGGGGGCTGCGGGCCACGCCGGTAATGCGCCGCTACTTCGAGAAGCACGCGACCGTGCCTCTGGACGCTTTCTTCAGCCAACAATGGCACCTGCTCAACGTGGGCCAGAATAGCGGCACGGTGGGCATTGATATCAATGTGATCAACGCCTGGGACATTACCCTCGGCGGGAATACCACCATCGCCGTGATCGACGACGGCGTGGAGACTTTGCATCCCGATTTGCAGCCAAACTGCCCGCCGGTGAATTCCAAGTTGCATCACGATTTTCGTGATGGAGACGACGACCCCAAACCGATCGTGGCGGTCGGCGATGGCCACGGCACCTGCGTGGCGGGTCTCGCCGGGGCGGCGCAAAACAACGGGGTGGCGGATATCAACACAGGCCTTCTCACGGGTGTGAGTGGGGTGGCGCCGGCGGCGCGTCTTCTTGGCCTGCGACTGATCGGCGGCGCGACGACGGACGAAGAAGCGGCCGAGGCGCTCTACTGGCATCCGTTCGGCGCCAACGTGGGCGTCTCCAATAACAGCTACGGCTACTCCGAGACGATCGGTCTGGTCGGGGCGGATGTTCTCGAGCGTGCGGCACTGCGCGATGCCGCCCTGCTGGGGCGTGATGGTCGTGGCATCGTCACTGTTTTCTCCGCGGGCAACGGCCGTTACAACGAAGCCAACGCCAACTTCGCCACCGAAAGCGGCTCTCGCTACGTGGTCACGGTGGGCGCCATGGACGCCAAGCAAAGCAGCCCCACTGATCCAACCCTTTACTCCAGTTACAGCACCCCAGGTGCTTCACTGCTGGTCTGTGCGCCGGGTGGTGAGTTTGGCACGTTTGGGAACAATCAACGCATGACGACGACGGACGTCACCGGCACCGGTGGTTTCAACCCGACGCAGGGCTACTCCAGCGATGGCGGTTCCGATCTCCCGAACATCGACTACACCAACGAGATGAACGGCACCTCGTCGGCTGCCCCCATCACCGCAGGCACGGCCGCACTGATCATCTCGGCGAACCCGACGCTGGGCTGGCGCGACGTGAAGGAGATTCTGGCTTCGACCGCCCGTCGAATCGACGAAACGAACTCGAGCTGGCAGATGCGCCCGAGCCTGCCGTTGCCAGCCCGGAATCTGAATGAGGCGAACTTCAAGTTCAGCAACGACTACGGTGCCGGGTTGATCGATGCGACCGCCGCCGTGACGCGCGCCCTCACCTGGACAAACCTCTCCCAGGAGATCAGCCAGACGGTGCGCTACACGCCGCCTGTTCCGAGTGGTGATATCGCCGACAACGGCACGGTGCTGAGCATGCCCTTCACCTTCTCCGGCCAGAATCTGCGTGCGGAGCAGATCGAAGTGGAGTTACGGATCGACCATCCGCTTCGTGGTGATCTTCGCATCGAACTCATCTCTCCCGCTGGCACCCGCAGCGTGCTCGCCGTGCCGCGTCTTTCGCAATTCGTCTTCAGCAATAACGATTACGCCGATATCGTCCTAAGTGGCGGGTTTTTCGACACCCGCAGCGGTGGTTGGACCTTCAGCACCACTCATCACTGGGGCGAAAACACCCAAGGCACCTGGCGCGTGGAGGTCAGCGACCTGAATCCCGTTCCCACCAATTACGCTCCTCCAGGCCAGCCGCCGGTGTATGGTCCTCCGACGTTCGTTCCGGCCATTGGCACCCCAAATGGCTCCAAGGGCCGCGTGATCTTCGGCGAAGTGCGCCTCTACGGCACCGCTAGCGGCAACAACCGCGTCACCATCGACGAACAAAGTTATACCATTACCGAGCCGGGAACTCCGGCGAATCAGGACGTCGTCGTCCGTCGCCTCGGCCCGACTGGCACTTCTTTCACTGTCGATTACCAGACGACCCAGGGCACCGCGACGCCGAACCTCGATTACACTCCGAAGAGCGGCACGCTCATCTTTGGTCCCAATGATGTCACGCAGACAATCCCCGTGGAAGTCCTGCCCGACTCAGTCCCGGAGAGCACGGAGACCGTGAATGTGGTGCTCACCAACCTCAATGGCAGCAATGTTTCCTACGGCGGCATCACGATGACGACCATCAAGATCATCGACGACGAGTCGCAACTCGTCACCGTCGAAGCGGTCGATTCGCGTGCCGCCGAAACGCATCAGGGATTGCCCAAGGATCCCGGCACTTTTGTCGTCTCCCGCTCCAAGGTGACCGACCAGTCGCTTGCCGTGTCCCTGAGTTTTTCCGGCACGGCGACGCCAGGCAATGGCACCGGCGATTATCAGACGGCCCCGACGCAAGTGGTGATTCCCGCTTTCCAACGTTCGGTGGTCATCCCGATTCAGCCCTTCGACGACAGCCTGTTTGAGGGAACGGAAACCGTCATCGCTACGGTTCTTCCCACCGCTGACCCTCAGAACAACTACTACGAGGTCGGCGTTCCGGGCACCGATACCGTCAATATCGTCGATAACGATCGGCCGAAGGTGCAGATCGGCATTCTGAATAACGACCGGGTTGCGACCGAAGCCGCTACCCCCACCGATACGGCGAGTTTGCGCGTCAGTCGCGATCTCGTCACCGATCAGCCGCTCACGGTGTTCCTCCGGTTCGGTGGCACCCAGATCGTGGGGCTCAACTACAAGCTCACCTACGTGGACGTGAATAACGTCACCCATGAAATCACCGATCCGCTCAACGCCGCGGTCGTGATCGAGCCCAACGAGGCCTACACGGATGTCACGCTCGTTCCGCTCAACGACGATATCTACCAGGTCACCAAGTCGGTCCTCCTCGGTTTGCAGCCCAACGATGCTTACGACTTCAGCTTTGGCTTCCTCACGCAGATTTCCATCCTCATCAACGAAGACGATCCCAAGCTCGACGCCATCCTGCCGACCGTCTCGATCACCTCACCGAAGAATAACGTCCGGGTCCAGTCTCCCTCCAGCGGCGCCCCGGCTGATGTCACGATCACGGGCCGCGCGAACGACAATCAGGCCGCCGGCCTCAAGCGCATCTCCTATCGCCTGAACGGTGGCGTCTGGACCGATGTTCCCGGCTTCGCTCTCGGAAATCAGAGCTTTGACTGGACAGTGACCTTCCACCAGGCCGATGTCCTCTTCGGGGCGAACACCTTCGAGGTCAAAGCGCTCGATATCGGCCTGAACGAATCCAGGATCGCGGTGGTGAAATTCTACTACGCGCAGGCGCGGGCGCTCACCACTTCGGTGAGCGGCACGGGCACCGTGTCGGCGGGTTTCCAACCCACCAGCGACCGCGAAGCGGGCACGAAAGTTGTCGTTACCGCCACCCCTGCAGCCGGTCAGGTTTTTGATAAGTGGACGCTCACTCCGTCAGGGGGGATGCCGGTCGATTACCGGGGGCGTTCTCTGACCTTCCTCATGCCCAATGTGGACGCCGCGCTCACGGCTAACTTCGTCGCGAGCCCATTCACTGCGGATATCGCGGGTGAATACAACGGCCTGGTCAAGCCCGCTGCTTTCACCTTCGACGGCACTGGGTTCGTGCATCTCACCATTGGTCCGACAGGCGCTTTCACTGGCCAACTCACCTATGCGGGCCAGCTTTATAAGCTCAAGGGTGAGTTTAGCGGGTCGGGCCGTTACACCACCCAGGTGGATCGTCCCAAGGCCTCGCCGCTGGCGATGGACCTCACCATTGATCTGGCGCCGGCTGGCACCAAGAGGATCACCGGCACCATCACTTCCCCGGTCAGCGTGAGCAGTGTTTCCGCAGACCGCGCCGCTTACAGTAAGACGGCACCAGCGCCGGCCAATCTCGTGAAGAGCTATACGCTCCTCTTCCCGCAGACGCTCGGCCCGGGCCTGCCGCAAGGCACCGGCAACGCCACCATGAAGATCGACGCCGCCGGCAAGGTCTCGTGGATCGGCCGTCTGCCCGATGGCACCACCGTCAAGCAAAGCATTCCGCTGAGCAAAGACGGCACCTGGCCACTCTTCCTCAACCTCTACAACAAACGCGGTGT
Source organism: Chthoniobacteraceae bacterium (assembly GCA_044226525.1). Lineage (GTDB taxonomy): Bacteria > Verrucomicrobiota > Verrucomicrobiia > Chthoniobacterales > Chthoniobacteraceae > VFJQ01. The sequence continues at coordinate 70,138 of JBGAGV010000026.1, forward strand.
CATGATGGGCATGGTCACCCACCAGGCGCTGGCGGGCAGTGATCTCGACGGCCAGCTCGACTGGCGTCGCCCGGCTGACCAGCGTGCGAAGATGTTCCAGGCTGGCTTCAACATCCCGCAAGCCCAGCCGCCCGTCCCGCAATTGGCGATGGTGGGTTCCGAATACGTCCCGCCCGCGGTGGGGCTGCCGGTTATCAACCTGTCCGCCAACATACCCAACGCGAACACCAAGCTCGACCTCGGCAATTTGCTCGCCCCGATCGCACAGCAGATCGCCATCGATAGCGCGAACAAGGTAACGGTCACTGGCACCAATGCGAACCGCCTGTCGGTGAAGATTAACACGACGACCGGCGCCTTCACTGGCACCTTCGTTCACCCGGTGAGCAACAAGCGTGTGACCCTCAACGGCATCTTCTTCCAGAAGACCAACCTCGGCTACGGCTCCTTCATCGGTAGCTCGGTCCCCGGCGCCGCTCTCCAGACCGGCACCTTCACGATGACGCCGATCCCGCCGATCCCGTAAGAGGAACCGGCATCAGCTTTTGGGTGAATAAAAGAGCCGTAGGTGAAGGTAGCGGGACCTGCTGACCCGGGTGCCTTTACCGAGGTGACAGATCAATAACCGGTAAGGCCAGCGCGACTCACCGAGTGGCGTCAGTATCCCACTCGACGATGTAACCGGTGCGATTGTCGGGGGTGTCTACTGCATCGGCCCATGCGAAGGAGGGCAAGCCCCACCCGCTGTCGCGAGAATAATAGATGGCGCTTGGTTTTCCGGGGAATCGCTTGAAATCATCGGGCTCCGAGCCGCCCCAGGCGGTGAAGGCAAAAGGTTCGCCTGTGATCCAGGCAAACGTGCTGGTTCCGTTTGGCGAGGTGGCACCGATCCAGTAGCGAATGCGATTGCCAGTCGGATGGAGGCGATTGAGGGAATCGCGAAGGAATTGATCTTCCGCGGCGCTGGTCACCGTGGCGAGATGCCCTCCCGCCTTCGCTGCCTGCTGACGGGCCTCTTCCCACGACTTAGCGTCGGGCACGATCCGGTAACGATGCCCAGCAAAGGAGAGCACGTCGGCAGCAGCCTGTGACAGAGCGGCATTGGTGCTGGCGGTATCCTCCCACTCGACGAGGAAGCCGATCGACGGGACGGTGGTGTTATCGATCCGATCGTCCCAGGCAATACCCTCGCTGCGGCGCATGTATTGAAGGTTGTGGGAGTCGCCGCGCCCGTTGGGCTGGCCTGGCATCCAGTTCGTGTAAGCGAAGGGCTCACCGGTGATCCATTTCCAGTCGTTGCCTTGGAGGAGGCCGCCGATGTGCATGCCGTCGTTGTTGTTGGCGAAAGCGCCACGGAAGGTCTGGATGATCCAATCGTTCTCTGCCTTGCTGGTGACGGTAGCGAGGTGTCCGCCCATCTGCTCGGCTTTGGCTTTGGCTGCGGGCCAGGAAAGAGCGCCCGCCACGAACTGATAACGATGGCCGCCGAAGGTGGAAGGTTTACCAGAAGTGCCGGCGGAATCGGCACTGGCGCTGGCGTTGTCCCACTCCACGATGAAGCCCTTGATGCCGGGCAGGCTCGACCCCTTGTCGAGGGCGCGGTCGTCCCAGCCGATGCTCCCGTCCTTGCGCCAATATTGCAGGAACTGGCTATCGGCCGGGCCGTCGGGGCAGTTCGGAAGCCAGCCGGTATAGGTGAATGGCTCGCCGGTGACCCATTTCCACCCGGCACCGTCGCGGAAGCCGCCGAGGAGGAGGTTGTGATTGGTTTCGGAGGCGTAAGGACCGAAATTAAATTTGATGAACTCGTCCTCTTCCTTGCTGGTGATGGTGACGAGATGCCCGCCCATCTGCTCGGCTTTAGCTTTGGCTTCCGACCAAGTGATCGCACCGGCCACAAACTGGTAGCGATGCCCGCGGAAAGTCAGGGGCTCGCTGCTACTGGGACGCGGTCCGTCGAGGTTGAGGTATTCGACCTTTTCCACCAGCAGATCGGTATCGCGCCCGCAGTCGAGGGAGAAAAGGCCTTTTGCGGTGGTGGGTTCGGGAGCTTCGAGGACGCTGCGACCGTCGAGCCAGACGATGAGCTTTCCGTCGCGGCGAGAGAGTCCGAAATCCGTCGCCGGCCCATCGGGGGTGAAGATCGGTCCAGACTTCGAGGCGAGGACAGTCTGGGTTCCGTCCGGTGTCGTGTAAGTGAGATAGATATCCGCACTGCGGAAGCCGGTGTGAAAAAAGCCGCCCTCCTCTAGAAAGATTTTCAGGCTCGGACCGACCGCTTTGGTGCTGATGGCGCGCACTTTGACGCCACCACTTCGCACGGGGAAAACCGGAAACCTCCAGTGGGCTCCACTCGGAAAGTGGTAGCCGCGCGCGGTGTGCTCGGCTTTGGCGATCACGTCTTTAAGGGGCGACTCGAGGAAGGCGTCGGTCCACCCGCCTGAGGCATCGAAGGACGAAGAAGGGGCTGCGGTCTTAGTAGTGGTCACCCCCAAGAGTTTGAGTGCGTCGGTTTCGGGGAGGCCATCGAGGTCGAGCCACTCGATGCTGGCGAAACGGGCGTCGTTGGCCTGGACGGCGAGTTTGCCGCCAGTAGCGGGTTTGTCGTCCTCCGCGGTGCCAAGCAACTGGCCATTGAGCCAGATGGCGTGGGTTTGACCGATTGAGGCGAGTTGGAGGCGGACCTGGTCGCGTGGTTTGAAAGGCGTGGTGACCGGGAATTTCCGCAGCATGGTGCCGGGCGCGCCGGGTGCCTGCGAAGCGAAGTCCACATTCCCCGGCCAGAGGGAGATGTAATATTGCCCCCCGGAGCTGCCGAGGCGGGTGACCACGCGCGCGCCGGTCGGTGATTCGTCCACGATCACCGTCGCGCGCACTGCGCCGTTGACGGGGCGCACATGAGGGCCGAACGTTTCGTTGCTGCGGAGGTGAAGCGTGCCGCTTTCCACTGCGGAACCTCGGCTCCAGCCGGGATTGGTGATCTTCGCGAAATCCATGGATTGCCACTCAGGAGTAGTCGTGGAGGACGGTGCAGCGGGCGTCCGCTCGAGCGAGCGAATGCGGATGTTGCGATAGGAGATGTCTTTGGAAGCGCTTTGCAAGACGATGGCGCCTTGTCGCGGGAGGGAGGGAAACTGACTGGCCTCGCCAAAGCCGGACTGCGCCACAACGGCAGGCCATGCCTGATGATCATCGAAGTCGTAGCGGCAGACGAGGCGATCGTTAATCCAGTGTTCCGCCTTGCCCCACCGGACGATGAGCCGCGCGCGGTTCCATTCGCCCGGCGTGGGCGTAACGTCCTCGGTGGGCGTGATGACGTGAAAAAGGCTGCCGGTCGGCCAGGCGCGATCACCGCGCGGGCCGCAGAGCTGAAACTCGGGATACTTGATCGGATACTCGCCCTGCGCGGTCGGTGGGACGTGATAGAAAATGCCGCCGTTGCCGCCTTCGGACACGCGCCATTCCAGCGTCAGTTCGAAGTCGGCGAATTGATCCTGACTGATGATGCTGCCGCGATTGCCGCCGAGAATAGCGCCCTCGGAGATCGACCAATCGGAAGGCACGTCGGCACCGCCGAGTTTTTTCCAGCCGGCGAAGGAACGACCATCGAAAAGCGAGCGGAAGTCGGCGGAGTTTGCGGGAGCGCTCGTCGCAGTCGTGCTCGGCGCGGTGGGCGCAGTTCCGGTGAAAGGGCGCACTTCCGCGCGGTGGAAGAGGACGGCGCGGCCGTAGCTACCGATGCCGAGGTGGCGTTCGTCGCGGAGTTGAGCGGAGCCTTCCTTGCTGAAACGTTTGAAGTCGCCGGACCAGGAAACGAGTTCGCGGCCATCGAGGAAGGCGCGCAAACCGGCGCGGCGGACCTCGACGCGAGTGGTGTAGCGGCGGCCGATCTCCAAGGTCGGGCCTTCCCGGGTCACTTCGGCCTTTGGATTCGCACCATCCAGCGTCGAAAAGGAATAGACGGCGGGAGAGCGCCCGTAGGCGTTGAGCTTCCACATGAAGGACGAGCCACTGGCGCGAAGGTGAATGTCCACGTTTTTCCCGTCGGACTTCGGCGTGAAAGCGACCTCGAAATCGTATTCGTCCGGCGGTTCGTAAGGGAACTCGCACCGGGCGAATCCCTGGGCGGCGTCGAGCGAAAGCCCGTCGGGTTTCACGCTCCACTCGCCGGCGGCGACGTCGCGGGAAAGCTGCACGGTCGGGAGGAGATTGACGACGCCATTCACCGCGACCGTGGCGGCGGCGACCCGCTTCTCGGAGGCCGTGGGCTTTTTGCTTTTGCCGAGGGCAAAGAAGGCTACGCCAGCGCCGACGACCACGACGGCGAGCAGACCGGCCCAGAGCAGGCCGTAGCTGGCGGCGGGTTCTTTCTCCATGTCACCGACTTTTTGCCACGCCTGCACCACCGCGCTCGGCCCGGCGGAAGTGATGCCGCTCTCGAGTTGCTCCCGCACCATCTCCATCTCGGCGATGAGATCGTCGTAGCTGGGATGACGTTCGCGAGGAAATTTCTTCAGCATGCGGCCCACCAGCCGCACGAGCGGCATGGGGCAACTCGGCAACGCCTTCAGGATGGCCGGCAGCGGCGCGTGCAGGTGCTGGTGAATGATGGTGTGCCCATCGCGCCCTTCGTAGGGCGGCTTGCCCGTGAGCAATTCGTAAAGTGTGCAACCGAGCGAATAGATGTCGCTGCGGAAATCGAGCTGCTTGTCGCCCCGCCCCTGCTCGGGGCTCATGTAGAGCGGCGTGCCCAGCGAAGTGCCCGTCTGCGTGACGCCAGTCGTATTGGCCAGCAGACTCTTCGCGAGGCCGAGATCGCCCAGCTTCACTTCGCCTGCATTCGAGAGGTAAATATTGGCGGGCTTGATGTCGCGATGAATGAGCTGCGCCGCGTCCCACCCGCACTGGAGGGCGCGCGCTACGTCGGCGCAGATCCGCAGCGCTTCGCTCATCGACACCGGCTCGCGCTTCATCCGCTGGCGCAGATTTTCGCCCTCGATCAGCTCCATCGCGATGTAGTGGCACCCATCCGCCTGCCCCGAGGAAAAGACGCGCACGAGATTCGGGTGATTCAGACTCGCCGCTACCTTCGCCTCCCGCTGGAAGCGCGCGACGTAATCCTCGTCCTCCTCATATTGCTGCGGCAGCACTTTTAATGCGACGATGCGCCCGAGTGAAATCTGCCGGGCGCGATACACCGCGCCCATCCCGCCCTGGCCGAGTTTGTCGATTACCTCGAAATCGCCGATCGTGCCCATCTGCGGCTGTGCCGGCGCCATGCCAAATCCTGGCGTGCGAAAAGGCGTCGGCGCGTGCACCTCGACTGGCATCTGCAGATCTTCCGGCGCCACCATCGTGCCGCGCGATTCGGCTTCACACACCTCGCATAACGCTCCCGCGGGAAAGTCATCGGGCAGAGGGGCGGCACAGGCGGGACAGGTCTTCGAAAGACTCATGGAAGAGGCCCGTTTTTAGGCGGGCGTCGTGGGTGGAGCAAGTGTCTTGCATCTTCGCGCTCACTCTCGCGAAAAGCTGGGAATGTGGCGTTATTCCCAGGCCAGCTTCGTGGCGTCTTGCTGGAAAAGGCGAACCGACCTTTCAAGGTCGCTCTTCATCATCATCGAAGCGACCTGTCGCTTGATGCCGAAGCCTCCTGCAAGTTGCGGTGACGAAACAAAACACACCTGCGATGCCAATGTGCAGGGCTGGCCTTCGAGCGTGATCGGGACGAGTTCGGACAGGGTGAGCGAGGTGAAATAACCGCTGCTCGCATAGAAGGTGACTTCGAGGGCCTGCCGCCGGTCCCCCACGGCTCGGGAGCTATTGGCTCCCAACTCGACAGTGGCGGTCCCGTTCACCTTCGATATCCCCCAGCGAAATGTCGCCGGCCATGCGGCCGGTTCGGTGGAGAGGAGCGGCTTCAACAACTCGGCAAAATGTTGCGCAATCTTCGGCTCCTCTTTCAGCAGGCTCGCGATCTCGCTGCGAATGCTCTGGCCGTTCACGCTCCCCAGGTCACCCTGCGCCGCCGCCGCACTCCAGCGCGAGCGCAGCACGGATGCAAAAAATTGCTGAGCCTCTTCCGGCGAGTTGGAGCGGGGGAGCTGTGAGCGTTCCGCCGGGGTCAGTTGGAGATCGTCGCCTTTCGGCACGCTGGCGAGCAGATGTCGCATGGCGCTATTTTTCCCAGCGAATGAAAGCCGCTCGAAACCGGCTTCGCTCTCGGTGCGAAACGTATGATATTGATAAGTTTCGAGCTCTGGATGCATCGCCGGATCGCATTCGAGCATCGCGCGTAACGCCGTGTCCACCGGGACACGCACCACGGCCATCGTCTGCCCCGAGAGGCCGCGTGCAAAGGACATCGAGGCATTGCACTGCACCACGGGTTTGCCGCTGGCGAGCTTGCCGAGATCGGGTCTGGGCAGGTCGCTCCACGGTGCCAGTTCGGTCGCGGAATCGGACGGCTGTCCCAGTGCACCGCACCCCAGACCGAAGATCGCGAAAAGAAAAGCTCGCTGCACGCCCCGGTCTAGCGCGCGGGTTTCGGCAGCCGGTAGTGGCTCGGCTGGTGGAAGACGCCGCTGCGGTAATTCGCCACCGTGGCCAGCGCCAGCAGCGGGAAGTTGTTCCGATACATGTCGTATTTCAGATAGAACACACGCGGGAATCCCGTGCCGGTCGTCTCTGCTTCCGACCAGGACCCATCGGCGTTTTGCTTGCGGGTGAGATACTCGACGCCGCGCGTGATCGCATGGGAATGCGGATCGCCCGCCGCGCACAGGCCCATCAGCGCCCACGCCGTCTGCGACGGGGTGCTCACACCTTTGCCCTTCAGCGTCGGGTCGTCGTAAGTCGCGCACGTTTCGCCCCAGCCGCCGTCTTCGTTCTGGCAGCTCGCCAGCCATTCCTTCGCGCGCACGATCCAATCCTGCCGCATGTCTTCACCCACCGCCCGCAGTCCGCGGAGCACCTGCCACGTCCCGTAAATATAGTTCACGCCCCAGCGCCCATACCACGAGCCGTCTTCCTCCTGCGTCTCGCGCAGATGACGCAGTGCCCGCCGCACCAGCGGGAGGGTGCGATCGACGCCGATATAGCCGAGCAATTCCAGCGTGCGTCCCGTCAGGTCGCTGCACGTCGGATCGAGAATCGCGTTGTGATCGGCAAACGGCACGTCTTCGAGCCAGCGCTTCGTTACTTCCTTGTCGAACGCGCCCCAGCCACCGTCGCGGCACTGGAAGCTGAGCAGCCACGGCACGGCACGCCCGAAAAGCTCCTCCAGCGCCTGCGCATCGCGCGGCTGTGCCAGCCGCAATGCCATCAGCACCATCGCGGTGTCGTCGGTGTCGGGGTAGTGGACGTTGTTGAACTCGAAGGCCCAGCCACTCGCGACAGGATGCGGGTTCTTGATCGACCAATCGCTCCGAATGCGCACCTCCTTGTTCGCCAGCCACTGCGCCGCTCGCTGCACGGCGGGGTGATCGCTCGGCAACCCCGATTCGAGCAGTGCGATCATCGTGATGGCCGTATCCCACACCGGGGAGAGGCAGGGCTGAATGCGGAAATCTTCCGGGTGATCGACAAATAATCCTTCGAAGTCGCGCACCGCTTTCTGCAGCACCGGATTGTCGTCCGGATACCCGAGTGACTTGAGCGCGATGATCGAATTGAGCATCGCCGGGAACACTGCGGCAAGTCCGTCGCTGCCGTCGCCCATGCGCTCTTTCATCCACGCCACGGCTTTGCGCAGCGCGCCGCGCCGCAGCGGTTTCAGCCCATGGCCATGCAGCTTTTTGAAGACCGCATCGACGCGCAGGAAGAAATTGCGCCACGTCAAGAAACGCCGGTCGCGCGGCAGCGAAAGATCGGTGTGCTCGAGCCCCGCAGGATACAGCTCATGTAATTGCAGCTCCGCCGGAAGCTGCCGCGTCGGTCGGAAATGATTGATGATCGCCAGCGGGATGAGCATCGCCCGGCTCCACGAGGACATCTCGTAGATGTTGAAGAAAAACCAGTTCGGGAAGAGGACGAACTCCACCGGAATGGTCGGCAGATACTTCCACGGGAACTGGCCGAGCAACGCGAGGTAGAGTTTCGCGTAAGTATTCATCGCCGGGATGCCGCCCAGCCGCAGGATCGCCGCGCGCGCCTCGCGCATCCACGGCGCATTGGGCTGATGGCCAGCGAGCTTCAGGGCGAAATACGCCTTCACCGAGGCGTTTACTTCGCTTGGCCCGTTTTCGTAGGTGTTCCAGCCGCCGTCGGTGAGCTGCCGCCGCCGGATGTGCGCGATGCATTTTTCCTGGAGCACTTCATCGATCTTCTCCGCCCAGTGCATGAAGAGCACGTAGTCGGCGCACAGCGTGGCATCGACGATGAGTTCACCGACCCAGTAACCTTCCTCACATTGCAGCCGCAGCAGATTCTCCTGCGCGAGGCGAATCGCGGTGGGCAGGTCGCGTTGCGGTAGGGGGGGCTGCCCGAGGGCTTCGAAAATCTCGTCGTCTTGAATTTCTTCCATCGAAGGGCGCGGCTAGGCTCCGACCAGGGGCTCCTGCTCCTGCTCCTTCTTGCCGGTCAGGTGACCGTTGCCCGCGCTCACACCATTGAAGGCATCGACCAGCCGGCCTTCGCCGTGGCCCACGGGCTTCGCGCCGAAGTTGAATGTGATGTTCTTCCACGTGTCGCCCGGCTTCGCGTCATGACCGAGCATGGCACTCGGCTCGTAGCCACAGTGCACCATGCAGTTGTCGCAACGTGGATCTTTCGCCACGCCATTTACCACGCCGTAGCGATCCCAGTCCACCTGCTCCAGCAACTCCGCGTAGCTCTTCCAATGGCCGTCGGTCATCAGGTAGCACGGTCCTTTCCAGCCGCGCACGTTGCGGGTGGGAATCGCCCAAGCCGAGCAGGTGAGGTTCCGTTTGCCGGCGAGGAATTCGAGATAAATCGGCGTGCCGAACAGCGTGAACCGGCGGCCCCATTTCTCGATGTTCTTGAACTTCTGCACCGTCATCTCCCGCGTCAGGAAGAAGTCCTCCGGCTGCAAATCGAGCCGCTTCACCATGTCCTTCTTGGCCGCGTCGTATTCGTAGCCGGGCGAAATCGTGTGCCCATCCACCCCGAGTTCCTGCAGGTATTCGAACATCCGCTCGATCTCCTCCATGTCGGTCTCCTTGTAGATGGTCGTATTCGTCGCGACCTGGTAACCGAGAATCTTCGCCATCCGAATCGCGAGGATGCACTCCTTGAAGACGCCCTCACGTTCCACGATGAGGTCGTGCGTCCGCTCCAGTCCGTCGAGGTGCACGTTCCAATACATCCAGCGCGTAGGCGTGATCACCGGCTTCGACGCATCTTTCGGCCCCTTGCGAATCTCATCCGCGTCCTTGGCCGAAAGCAGATCCTCGTCGATGAGCCGCATCAGCTTGCGTTCCGTTGCCTTGGGCTCCTTCGCGTATTCTACTGCGAGATAATCCCGCATTTTCTTCCGCATGAACATCGCATTCGTGCAGATGTAAACGATGCGTCCCTGCTCGCGAAGCCCCTGCACTAGCGCTTCGATCTGCGGATAAATCAGCGGCTCTCCGCCGCAGATCGAGATCATCGGCGCGTTGCATTCCGCCGCTGCACCGAGGCAATCCTCCAGCGGCATCACGTCTTTGATCGACGTGGAGTATTCGCGAATGCGCCCGCACCCCGTGCAACTGAGATTGCAGGTGTGGAGCGGTTCCAGTTGCAGCACCGTTGCGAACCTGGGCGTGCGGCGAATTTTGTGTCCGATGATGTAAGCGGCGATCTTCGCGGTCAGGGCCAATGGAAATCTCATGAAACGTGAAGTCGGTCGGTTGGAAGTGGTTGGCTGAAGTGACGGACTGGTGGCGGACCATTCTGCTGCGTCTCTAGTGGCCGCTGGCAGATGCCCCGGCTGCTTATCGGCGAACTCTGCCCCTTCCGTCCATCACTGTTTCAATGAGTTTTGCCTCATTTTCTCACTTGCGAGATCGGTGTTGCAAAACCAGCCACCCTTTCCAAACTCCCGCGCCTGATCGCTCACCCTTTCCCGTCGAAAACCTTGGGCTGCCACGCATGACCCGCTGGAAACGCTTCCGCCACCGGCTGGAATTGCTCGGCTGTGAACTGCTCGCCGCGGGTATCCCGCGGCTGTCCCGTCGTTGGTGCCTCCGGTTTTCGAAAGCCATTGGCACCCTGGCTTGGCTCGTCGATGGCCGGGGCCGCGCCGTTGGCCGGGCCAACCTCGAATGTGCCTACGGTGACCGCTTCATTCCAGCCGAGCAGACTGCCATCGTCCGTCAGTCCTACCAGAATTTCGCCCGGACGATGTTCGATCTCTTCTGGTTCACCCGCCTCGACGCCGAGACGTCCAGGAAGTGGGTGATTTACGAGGGACTGGATGAAATCATGGCCCGGGCTCGGCAGGAAAAGCGCGGTGTTTTCTTTTTGTGTGCCCACCAGGGAAATTGGGAATGGGCCAATCAAGGCGGCGGTTTCCGTGGGGCCAAAAACATGACGGTCGTTGAGACTTTCAAAAACGACCTGCTTACGGAGCTCTTCAAACGCCTTCGCGAGCACTCCGGATCGGTCATCATCCCCCAGCACCAGTCTCTCCTGCGCATGCTGCGGGAAGCGAAGCGTGGCGGCACGCTCGCCATGCTCATCGACCTCAACCTGCGCCCGAGCGAATACGCCACCGTCATCGAGATGTTCAAACCCGCCGACGGGGGAGAAGGTCTCAAAGTCTGCGTGCCCCTGATTCATGTGGCCATCGGCCAGCGCGCCGGCGCCTACCTCTGCCCCGTGGTTACCATCCCCCAGGAAGACGGCACCGTTCGCGTCGTCGTCCAGCCGCACGTCGAATACACCGACGACGACACGCCCGCTGAAATCGCGCAACGTTGCTGGGACCCCTTCGAGGCCGTGCTCCTGGCCCGTCCCGGAGAATACCTCTGGCCCTACAAACACTTCCGCTACCGCCCCGATTCGGCTCAACGGGCCTATCCCTTTTACTCGAACCACTCCTCCAAGTTCGAAAAACTTCTCCGCACCCTCAACGCCCCTCCCAAGTCCGGGGCGTAAGATCGAGGCAGATCGAACGGACACGGAGTTCATCGCTGGCTGGTCTGTTGGAGTGGAAACCTGAGCCGCGAAGTCACACTCGATTTTCCAGCCGGATGGCAGATGGCATCACGAAAGGTTGACGAGAGGAACTCATTCGACGGTGTGGCTAAGCGACAACGGATTCCGGAGTGACCTGAGCAAACGAAATTCCGCCGCGTGTGCCGAGGGACAGCCACTGCGCGGAGGAAAGCGCAGGTTGACGGCGAGTGAACTGCCGATAGCCGGTCGATTGAAAGGAAATCTGGCCTTCGTCGCAGTCGAGTAACCATGTCCAGACGGTGCCCCCGGAGGGAAGGGGAATCGGCTCGGAACGAGTCAGATTCATAAGGACGGGCGCGCCCCGTGGGGCGAGGTCGATGCGAAGTTCGCTGACGTGGTCGAATACCAAGGTCGAAGGCGACAACCAGAACTTATAATACGTTTCACCGGGAGCAGGCTGAACCCATTGGAACAAATAGTCGATGTCGAGACTAAGCGTGTAAGCGTCGAAAGCGAATGCATGAATCAAGACGTCGTGCCAGCCCATCTGCTCGAAATCGGCGTCGGTCCAAGTCCACTTTTCTGGCGTGTATGAATTCATGCAACCAGGCCTAATCCTTAGGCGCTTGGCTGAGCGCGTTGCCGGAGTTTCGTCGGCTCATTTGATTGGGTGCCTTTTGGGATTCCCTGGACGCTGCTGCGCGGTTGAATAAACATGTGCTGGCGCACGGGCGGGAGCATGGCGGGCTCATAAAACGATGCCAAAGAGAAAAGTGGACGTGATGTTGTTATTCATCCGTCAGGGAAAGCCACTCACGTAGGTCTTCGGAGGAGTCATAACCCCCAAGATGGCTCGGCAGAAGAAAGCCGGGGCCGTTTGAGCGGCCCCGGCTGAGCGGTGCAGATTCTGACGCTTCGGGAAAGTTATTGGGCGAGGGGAGCGGCGAGCTGAGCTTGCGTTTCCGCCGGGGCGAAGGTCGCGAAACCAGCTTCGGTGCCGCCGTTGAAAGAACCGAAACCCGCCGCCTGCTTCTGCAGAATCACGCCGCGGAAGGTGGTCGTCACGCCCGTGGCCGGGTGGGTGAACTTGCCAGCGAACCGGCCGCTCTTCGCGTTCAGGCTCACCTTGAAGCCCGCCACCGCCGGAGTCGTGACTTTGAGCACGTTCGTGGTGCTCAGCGTCGCCGGCTGCACCAGCGTCTCGGTCAGGCCACCGTCGCCGAGGGCCAGCGCCGTGTTGTCCGTGCTCGTGCTCACCGGCACCACCGTCTGGTTCACCGCCGGGGCGATGTAACGGCTGCCGACCGCCGTCGTTTCCACCGTGAAACCGCTGGCGAAAACCGGCGCCGTTTCGCTGGCCGGGCGGCTCCAGAAGATCGCCCCATCGAGGTCGCTCACTTCGCTCGTGCGAAAGGTCAGCGTGCCGGTGAGGACACCGCCGCGAGCGTAGAGCGGGGCGAAGATTTGCAGCATGCCGTGGCTCGTCACGCGGCCCTTGAAGGTGAACGGCGTGCCGTCCGCGAGGGAACCCGCCACCGTCGTGGCTCCCGTGGCCGCCACCGTGATGATCGCCGCTCCGTCGCCCACCGGGGCATTCGCGCTGTCGGTCGCCGGAATCACCATCGTGTAACGGCCCGTGAAAGCATTCTTGCTGGTCGTGCTCGGCTTGCTCAGCGCATCGAGGGAAAGGTCCGCGCTCCAGCCTTCGCCGGACACCGTGCCGCCCATGCTGATCACGCCACCGTTGTTCGTGTAGTTCAGCGCCAGCGTGTAAGCCGCACCGCTCTTGCCCTTCACCGTGATCTGCGCCGCACCCGTCGCATCGAAGCGGCCCTTGATCACCACCACTTCGCTGCCCACGTCCAGGCGGCCGGTGAACACCCCGTTGCTCGCCAGGCTCACGCGAACGGAGCCGTGCTGGCCTTCCGCGCTGGTGAAAAGCCCGCTATAGCCACCCACGCCCGCAGTGAAGGGATTCGGAATGAAGCTCGCCGTCAGCGTCGTTTCTTCGCCCACCGTGAAAGTGATCGTGCTGCTCAGGGAAGTCACCGCACCGGTCCAGCCGGCGAAGATGGAACCCGCCTTCGGCGTCGCCGCGATCGTGTAAGCCCGGCCCAGTTCACGGGTCGTCGTGCCCGCGAAACCCTTCGTCACCGTGCCGTTGCCGCTCACGTTCACCGTCACCGGCTTCGTCACCACATAGCGGAAACCGCGGAGCACGCTGCGGAGCACGTCGCCGGAAGCGTTCAGGGATTGCACACGCACCGTGTTCATCCCGGGCACCAGCCCGTTCACGTTCGCGCTCCAGGAAGTCGTGCCCGTCGCCGCCACCCACGCCCCATCGGGTTCCAGGCGGACCTGCACGGAAGCCGCCGCCGGCAGGCCATCGGTCGTGCCCGTCACGGTCGCGGCTTCATCCGTCACCACCGCGCTCGCCTTCGGGGAACTCACCACGAGCTGCGGGCCGGACGGCGGGCAGGTGATCACGCAGGTGTAATACTGATAAGTGCTGCCGGGGACGCTCACGAAACCGACGCCCACATGGTTCTGGGAAGCCCAGAAGGCATTCTCACCCAGGATGTGCGCGCGGTGGGCGCTCTCACCGATGAACGCATTGAACACTTCCCCAGCGCTGGCCCGGCCCGCCGCGAGGGATTCGATGTTGTTCGCGCTCGGGGAGGTGCTGTAGCCCTCCGCCGGGAGCACGTAACCCGCCTGGCGCACCAGGTAGTTGGCCCCATGGCCGCTCGGGTCGATATGGGCGAAGTAGTTGCGGTTCGCCATGTCCAAGGCCTTGGCGCGGGCCACTTTGCAGAGCAGGGGATTGAGCACCATGCCCACGCGATGCTGGCCACCGTTGTTCTTCATCAGGTTGAAGAGGGCCTGCTCATCGGAGTTCACCTGAGCCTGGCTGGCGGAGAGCAGTCCGCTAAAGAGGAGGGCAAAAATAGCGAAGACCTGCCACAAGGGCTGGTTGGTCTTCGGAGCAGTCGTTTTCATAGGCACGTTCTCTTTAAGCTCCGCTCATGCCAACCCGCCCGTCTGGCTATAAAAATTACAGGAAACGCCGTGTCATACAACACGCCTGAGAAAACCGGCTTCCAGCACTGCGAAAACGGGCTCGGCGTCCCTTCAGGGCTCCTTCTTATGCGGCCACCGATTCTCGTTCCAGAGGCACCCCGTAGGGCAGGTCATCCGGCAGTGGCACGAACTCGCGAAGCCAGTCCCAGAGCTGCGAAAAATCCTTCGCCACGTCCCCCGACAGGCAATCCGTAATCAGGGCCGCTGCATCCGGGTATTTCTTGATCACCTCTTTAAACGAGAAATTCGGCTCGTAGAAGGCATAAACCAGCTTGCGCATGTTCTCCACGCTCTTGCGCAGCACTACCCCGTATTCGGTAAAGATGGCCGGGCTCAAATCTCCAGCCATCAACCCTTTATGCACCGCGTCGCCCGCCATTACACCGCTTTTCAGCGCCAGCATCACCCCGCTGCTGAAGACCGGGTCAAGAAAGGCGAAGGCATCCCCCACCAGCAGCAGCCCCGGCGCCGCGCAATACTGCGAATGCTTGGAAAACTCGCTGGTCACCCAGTATTTCCCGACGCATTCACCGACCGAAAGGCGATCCTTAATCCACTCATTCTGAGTCACTTCCCGATCGAACATCGCCTTCGGGTCCTTCAACCCGCCGCGGGTGAGATATTTCCCCTCCGCCACCACCCCCACGCTCACCGTGTCGTCGTGCTGCGGGATGTGCCAGAACCACCCTTTCTCCGGCACGTAAGCCACCGTCGTCTCGCCTTCGTTGATCCCTTCGCCCCGTTTCGACCCCTTGTAATAGGTCCAGATGGCGATCTTGTTCAGATACGGGTCCGGCAGCCGCCACCCATTTCGCACCGCCGTAAAGGCCTCCTTCCCGGTGCAATCAAGCGTCATCGGCGCCCGCACCTCGTAGGTCTTCCCCGAGGCCCGATCGGTCGCCTCCACCCCCACCACCGTCTCCCCCTCCATCAGCAGCCGATTCACCGTCGTCTCCTCCCGCACCTCCGCTCCTTTCTCCCGGGCATTGTCCATCATCATCCGATCAAATTCGGCCCGGGTCACCTGCCACGTCTGCGCCACGGTGTCCCGGTCGTAGCGATTGAAAAAGTAGAAGGGGGCCGTCTTTTTTCCGTCCGGCGCTACAAACATCACGCTGTATTTCTTCACGAAACACGACTCCTTCATCTTCGGGATCATCCCCAGCCGCTTCAACGGCTCGTAGGTGAAGGGGATGAGCGACTCCCCGATGTGATACCGCGGGAACTTCTCCCGTTCGAGCACCAGCACCTTGTGTCCATGCTCGCTCAGCACCGCCGCCGCACTGGCCCCCGCCGGCCCGCACCCGATGAGAATCGCATCGTAGTTGTCGTTCATAAAATTCAGGAGAGTTTTGGAAATTTCGCGAAGAAAGGAAAGTTTGGCAACGGGCATCGCAGGCAGGCCCAAACTCGCCGTGCCTAAGCAACCCTGCTGGCGCTAGTAACTGAAATAGAGATTCGATATCAGGCTTATGCCGTGGGCGTATCAAGACTTTGCCGAGTCGCGCGGCGCGCCTTCGACCTTTTGGGCTTTTGTGCCATGGATTTTGGATAGTGTGTTTATTGTGTCTGTTTCGATGGCGGAGAAAACAACCCCGTTCAGCGCGGATCGCCTCTGGAAGACGATTTTCCCGACACAGTCTGCCGCATCCGCACCACGCCATCCGGCTCGCGCCGTGGATTCGCCTCCCCCCGTCTTCGTCTTCCTCGTGTTTCCGTGATTTTGGTCGAGAGCTCGCACCCGGCAATCTCGCCCCCTTGTCCCCGTTTTTCCCAACCGCCCGTTCTGTCGATTCCGTCGGGTTTAATTATTTTGGTTTAGCGAGCCATTTATGAACTCGCGCGGGAGGGCACCGGCGGATGAAGCGGAGTTTTACCCGCGACACGGAACGAGCGGAGAAAGTAGCGATCCAACACGTCGCGGGATCGGGAGTTCAAAGAGTGTCATGGGCACCCGCCGCGGGCGATTGTCGCTTGCGCACAGGCGCCCCTCCGCTAGCGAAATAGGGTCTGGTTCCCGCTCCGTTTTATGGATCCTATGTGCGATTTTACCGTGTGCGCCCGTGACGTTGTTGCTGGAGTCCGGCACTTCGGTCGGTCCCGTTTCGTTTGTTGTGTGGCTTGGGTGATGGCGTTTCTGACGCTCGACCCGGCGGGCGTTGCCATAAGTAGCGCGGCGGCCCCCGGTTTGGTCGAACCCGGGAGTGATCCGCTGATTACCCAAACTGGCTATGGCGTGCTCGTTCAAGGGGCCGCGCTTCAGCCCGATGGTAAGGTGGTGATCGTCGGCAGATTCACCAGCGTGGGTGGGGTTGCTCGCAATCGCGTGGCTCGCGTCTTTCCGGATGGAACTCTGGATGAAGGTTTCGATCCGAATGTGGACGCGGAGGTCCATTGTGTGGCCATCTTGCTGGACGGCAAAATCCTCATAGGCGGCGAATTCTCCCAGGTCGGTGGGGTGGTTCATTCCCGCTTGGCTTGCCTCAATGCCGACGGAACGCCGGACGAAAACTTCGTTTTGGATTCCAATGTTTCCGGCGCGATCGATTGCATCGCGCTGCAACTGGACGGGAAAATTTTGATCGGTGTCCGCACCTATCCCTATACTACCGGAAGAATGGTGCGCCTGCACCCGGATGGTTCGCTCGACTCATCTTTTAATGAGGGCTCGAACTACGCCCACAGCATTCTCGTTCAGCCGGATGGAAAAGTAGTCGCCGCTGGCGGCGGCACCATCCGTCGTGTGCATGCGGATGGTTCGCCCGATGTCACCTTTGCCATCTCGGGGCATGAGATCTACGGGTTGGCGCTTCAGCGCGATGGAAAAGTCCTCATGGTCGGCACAAGCACCATCCGGCGTTTTAATCCCGACGGTTCGGTGGACGCCACCTTCACCGCTCCGACTCCTGATGCTTACATCTATTGTGTGACGGTGCAGACCGACGGGAAAATTTTGATTGGCGGCGAGTTCAGCAAGTTGAACGGAACTCCCCACGGCGGGGTGGCCCGGTTGCTGCCCGATGGGGCGGTGGACCCAGACTTCGTGACGACGACTGGAGAAGTCTTCTGCATCCCGCTTCAGCCCGATGGGAAGGTAATCATCGTGGGAAATTTCGTGTCGGTAAACCAGCAGCCGCGTCATGGCTTCGCTCGGCTTTCCAACGATGCCGCCGCCCAAGCCCTGAGCGTGCCCGCGGCGAACGAACTCCACTGGGAGCGAACCGGCGCGGGACCGGAAATCCCTCTGGCCATCTTCGAGTGGTCTCTCGATGATGGCGCGTCCTGGCGAAGGTTGGGCTCGGCCACGCGCGTGGCGGATGGTTGGGAGCTCGCCGGCATCGACTTGAATGGATTTCGTGGCACTATTCGCAGCCGGGGCTCTTATTCGACCGGGTTCGGAGGCTCTTCCAGTCCCGGCGCCGACACTCGCACCTTCGATTTCGAAACCTTCACCGTTGCCCCGACCCTGGCTGCTCCGAGCGGTCTGCACAAAAATCCGTTGCCGATCGATTTTACGCTGCCGGAGGCGGCTCGGAGTGGGAGTGTGAGATTGATTTTTACTTCGTCGTCTTTCACCCGGGAGCTGGTGCTCGGGTCCGCGTTTCAGACTCAGGGCCGGCACGTGTTTGACCTCGATTTGACGGAGCAATCCCTGGCTGAACTGCTTTCGGACGGAAGTTACACTGTTAAGGTTAGCTATCAGGACACCACGGGCCATCCCACGGAAGAGAGCAATGCGCTGCAAACGATCATCGACACCACGCCGCCGACTTTTACCGGGCCATTTTCCCCTCTCGTGGTTTATGCAGGAAGCGCGTTGCCCGATTTTATCTTTGGTCCAGCCGCGCAGGCCGCGGGCCCGGCTCGCTTTCCGTCCGACGCGCGCGTGACTGACGCGAACGGCGTCGCGAGTGCGAGCCAATCGCCGCCTCCCGGCACGATCCTGAATAGCACCACGCACGTCATCCTCACCGCCACCGACAACGCCGGAAATCAAGCCGTGATGGAGTTCGACGTGATCGTCCGCCCCACTACGCCGCCGCGTGTGGCGTCGCTGGTGGCGGGTCCGCAGGGTGATTTCGCGCCCGGGGCCGGCACCCGGGACGGTCCGCCTTCCGGTGCTCGCCTGAGCAGTTTCGGCCTGCCGGCCATCGATGACGATGGCCAGATCGCCTACCTCGGCCGATGGGGTGCCGGCCGGGCGAGTGGTCAGGCGCTTTTTACCGATCTGTGTCTCGTGAAGGTTGGCGATCACCTCGACCCCGGCGTCCCCGAGGAAGCAGTGCGGAGTTTGAGCGATCCGGTGATTGATCGCGGTCGCGTGGCTTCGGTCGCCCGTTTTCGGGGAGGCCCCGCAGCCAGGGCTGAAGCCATCCTCGCCTTCGACCCGGACGGCACTCGCCGTATCGCCGCTCGCGGTGGGGATAGCGCCACACTCGACTTCGCGAAGTTCAAGAGTTTCAAGTCCGTGGCTCTGGCTGGCGATTACCTCGCTTTCCTCGCACAACTGGCTCCCGGCACCGGCATTGCGCCGAGGACCTCCGCCGCCAACGACCTGGGCATCTGGGTGAAGGACGGCGCCAACCTGCCCCGGCTCATGCTCCGGGAAGGCCAGGTGCTGCCTGCTCTTGCGGGCAACCGCACCATCGCCACGCTCGCGAGCTTCGCACCGGGCAATGGCTCTGCCGGTTGCGGTCGCGGCTGGCTGGTCGAGCTTCCCGACGGCAGTGCCCGCGTGCTGGCGCGCGTTACGTTCAAGGAAGACAAGTCGCAGGCCATCGTCGCCGTCGAAACGAGCAACCCGGTCCGTCCGATTATTATTTCCCAGACCGGCGTCGCCGACAACGCTGCCAGTCCCACGGGCACCGATCTGACTTTCGCCAGCCTCGGCCTGCCCGCCGGCAATGCCTTGGAACAAACGGCCTTTCTCGGTTCGCTTACCGCAGGCCGCGGTCAGGTGACCAGAGGCGATGCGCGCGGCATTTTTCTCGAACCCGCCGTCGATGGCCCTTCCACTGCCATCGCCCGGCTCGGTGCCGGCTTCGC
Organism: Chthoniobacteraceae bacterium; assembly: GCA_044226525.1. GTDB lineage: Bacteria > Verrucomicrobiota > Verrucomicrobiia > Chthoniobacterales > Chthoniobacteraceae > VFJQ01. The sequence goes on from JBGAGV010000026.1 coordinate 89,386, forward strand.
CGTGGATGGTCTGGCGTTTACCAGCTTCAAGGATCCGGTCCTCGCCGCGGATGGTGGGCTTGCCTTCCCCGCCACGGTCAAAGGCGCCAACGTGCGAGGTCTGGCGGCGCGCACTCTCTGGTGGCAGCCGCCCGGCGACTCCCTGCGCCTGCTCGCCCAAGCGGGTGTGGCCGCCGGCGGTGTGCCGACTGATCTTCCCACTGGCGCGCAATGGAAGAGCTTTTCCTCCCTCGCCATTGCGGCCAACCGCGGCCCGCTCTTCACTGGCACCCTCGTCTCAGGCAAGGGAGGCGTTACCACCCGGGACGCTGGCGGCGTCTGGGCTACGGACTTCAATGGCGAGATCCGCACCCTCTTTCGCACTAACGACCCGATCGACCTCGGCGGTGGCACGGTGAAAACTCTCCGGAGTTTCAGCCTGCTCAAAGCTACCGTCGGGAACGCCGGCGTCACCCGCAGCTTCAATCAAAGCCAGCAACTGGTCTGGCTTGCCACCTTCACCGACAAATCTCAGGCCATCGTGATCAGCGAAGTGCCGTAGCGATTCGAGGGCGATCGGGGCCGGTGTTTGAAGTCGGACGAACATGCCCGCTGAGCGAGCATGGAAATTTCATCACGGCGTGCGGAGGGTCTCGCTGAGTTCGGCGTCTTCCGGGGCGGGGAGGTCTTCGGCATCTTCGGCTTCGGGTTCGGTGGCTGGCTGGCCGGTGGAGGGGCCCATGATGCGGTCGAAGAGGGGGGAGGCCATGAGGGTGGTGATGACGGCCATGATGACGAGGGTGGCGAAGAGGCCTTCGGAAATGACACCGCGCTGGAGGCCGATGTTGATGATGATCAACTCCATGAGGCCGCGCGCATTCATGAGAGTCCCGATGGCGAGGGCGTCGCGATTCGGGATGCCGGTGGCGCGGGCGGCAAGCCAGCAGGCCACGCCTTTGCCGAGGACGGCAGCGAGGAACACGGCGCCGCAGATGAGCCAGAGCCAGCCGGTATTGAGCAGGCCGATCTTGGTGTTCAGGCCGGAGTAGGTGAAGAAGAGCGGGAGCAGCAGCGCGACGGTGAGCGGCTGCAGGCGGCCGATAAGGTCGCGCGAGACGACGCCACGCGGCATGGCTGCGCCCATGATGAAGGCGCCGAAGACGGCGTGCAGGCCGATGTAATCGGTGAAGTAGGCGCCCAGCGACATGAGGGCGAGGGCGATGACGAGGCCGGCTTCGGTAAGGGAACCGTTTTTCACGAGGCGCTCCCTGGCGCGCGCCATGAGGGGGCGGATGACGAGCAGAACCAGAGACACGTAGGCGATGCCGCCGCCGATGTTCAGCAGCGCCTTGCTCCAGTCGTGGTCGAAGCTGGCGAGCACCACGGCGAGCAGGCACCAGGCGGTGGCGTCGTCGATGGCACCTGCACCGAGGGCGACGGTGCCCATGGTCGTGCCGCTCAGCTTTTTAAAATGGATGATGCGCGCGAGCATCGGGAACGCGGTGATGCACATGGAGGCGCCGAGGAAGATCATGGCCTCGCCGAGCTTCGTCTTGGCGGGGAAGAGGGCGGTGTGTTCGTGCAGCACCCAGCCGAGCCCGGCGCCGAGGATGAACGGGGCGACCATGCCGGCCATCGACACGGCGATGGAACTGCGGAGCTTGCGACCGATGATGTCGGCGCGGAATTCCAACCCGACGATGAACATGTAGAGCGCGAGGCCGCATTGCGAGAGGGGAAAGAGATAGCTCTGCGTGTCGCGCGTGGTCTGGGTGCGGTCCCACGGGAAGAGCCACGTCTGCGCTTCCGGCCAGAGCAGCCCGAAGAGCGACGGCCCGAGCAGCACGCCCGCGACCATTTCCGCCACGACCTGCGGCTGGCCAAACCGGCGCGCCACGGCGCCGACCACGCGGCAGAAGAGGAGGATGACCGCAAGCTGCAGGAAAAACTGTAGGGCGAGGTGATGGTTGTTCATGGGTCGGTGCGATGCAGTTTGAACGCGGAATCGCTTGTAACGGAAATAGACCTTTGGCATTAACGTAATGCCATGCCGTTATCAGTGCTGAATGAGCGATTCCCGGCCCGAGCCCGCGCGAAATGAAGTATTTCGCGCAGCTCACCGCGGGGCGGATCGTGCTGTGGTGTTACCTCATCTGGTATCTGTTTTTTGCCGGGCATTATTTCGACCCAAGCCCGGCGCTGTGGCTGACTTCGCTCGGGCTGTCGGGGATCATCGGCCTGGCGCTGCTCATCAGCACCTGGAACGGGAAGGGCGCGCTGGATCGCTGGCAGATTTTTCGGCTGTTCCTCATGCCGTTCTGTGTGTCGAGCTTTGCGGCGTTGGTGAAAGGGCGCGGGTTCGTGCTCGTCTTTTCGCCGAAGCTGCGTGAGGACCTGCTGGCGCTGGGCTGCTGCGGGGCGTTCTGTCTGTTCGTGGCGCTGGCGAAACGGCTTGGGCGCTGATTTCGGGGCAGGCGAGGGGAGTCAGTGGCATAGTTGCGTCTTAGATTTGCCTCGCGTGGCGATTGTCCGGGCATGATTCCTCCCGCCCGTTTCTTCGCTGCCGTCCTGCTTGCCTTCGTCGCGTCCTTTACGAGAGCCGCCGAGGCGCCGCCGCCGCTCGACTGGAAAGCGGGCGTGGCGAGTGCGGTGATCACCCCGGGGGAGAACATCTGGATGGCCGGTTATGCCGCGCGCACGAAGCCCGCGGAGGGGAAGGCGCAGGACCTGTTTGCGAAAGCGGTCGCGCTGGAGGACGCGGCGGGGAGGAAGCAGATCATCGTCACACTCGATCTCATCGGCGTGCCGCGGACCTTACGGGAGAATCTGGAGCGCCGGCTGGCGGAGAAATATCGGCTCTCACGCGAGGCGCTGCTCATCAATGCCTCGCACACGCACTGCGGGCCGGAGTTCCGCGTCCGTTCGCTCGATGCCGACACCGCGGACGAATCGCGGCGCGAACAGGCGGAGGCTTACGGGCGTTTCCTCGAGGAGAAGCTCGTCGCGCTGGCCGGTGAGGCGCTGGCCTCGCTGGCGCCGGCGCGGCTGGAGTATCATCACTCCCGGTGCGGCTTTTCGATGAACCGCCGCCTGCCGGTCGATGGAGGCTACCGCAACTCGCCGTTCCCCGACGGGCCGGTCGATCAGGACGTGCCGGTGCTCGCCGTCTTCGGCGCGGAGAAAAAGCTGCGCGCCGTGGTTTTCGGCTACGCCTGCCACAATACGACGCTCGGCTTTTACCAATGGTGCGGTGATTATGCCGGCTTCGCGCAGGAGTATTTCCAGGCGGATAATCCCGGTGTGACCGCGCTCTACGTGCAGGGCTGTGGCGGCGATCAAAATCCGTATCCGCGCGGACGCATGGAACTCGCGCAATACCACGGTCGCGCTCTCGCGAATTCCATCCAGGCCGCGCTCGAAGGCCCGGCGCTCGCTCTGCCGCCGAAGCTCGCCAGTGCTTACGATACGGTGGACCTGGACTTCGACCTCCCGGCTCGCGCCGAGTTCGAGTCGCGTCTCACGAGCACCGACAAATACCTCGTCGCCCATGCCAGACGCATGCTCGCGAAACTCGACGCGGGTGAGGCGCTGCAGGCGCACTACGCTTATCCGGCGCAAGTCGTGCGCCTCGGCGGTCTCACGCTCATCGCGCTCGCCGGAGAGACGGTGGTGGATTATGCGCTCCGCTTGAAACGCGAACTGGCTGGCCAGCCGCTCTGGGTCGCGGGCTACAGCAACGACGTGATGGGTTACATTCCCAGCGCCCGCATCCGCCGGGAAGGGGGCTACGAAGGCGGCGACGCCATGCGCTACGGCACGCTCCCCGGACCATGGAACGAGAGCTGCGAAGAGCGGATCATCGGGAAGGTGCACACCTTGCTGGAGAAGACGCGATAGTCGCTTCACCCCGTCATCTGCTACTAAAGCGATTGACCCTGCGGCGTGCGCATGGCATCTGCGCGCCCCGCTATGAAAACTCTCCTTCTCTCCCTCGTGACCGTGGCCGCGCTTTGCGGAATGGTCGTGCGGGCCCAAGACAAAACCCAAAACGATAAACCCGTGAGCAACGCATCCGCCGACGAAGTCGCAGTCATCACCACCACCGAGGGCACCATGGTGCTCGAATTCTGGGCCGACGTAGCCCCGAAGCATGTGGCCAATTTCAAAAAGCTCGCCACCTCGGGCTTCTACGATGGCACCGCGTTTCATCGCGTCATCAAGGGCTTCATGATCCAGGGCGGCGACCCGCTGACGAAGGACGATTCGCAGCAGGCCCGCTGGGGCACCGGTGGCCCGGGCTGGAAGGTGGACGCGGAGTTCAACGACAAGGCGCACACCCGCGGCGTGCTGTCGATGGCCCGCTCGCAGGACCCGAACTCGGCCGGCTCGCAGTTCTTCATCTGCCACGGCGATCCGCGTTTCCTCGACCGCCAATACACGGCGTTCGGCAAGCTGATCAAAGGCGATGACGTGCTCGAAAAAATCGCGACCACGCAGGTCGGCGCGCAGGATCGTCCGGTGAAGAAGATCACCATGACGAGCGTGAAGATCGTCCCGCGCAGCGAAGTCAAGTAACACGCAACGCGCGCCTCGCGCGCAGATGATGGTTGAGAGTTGATGGTTGATGGACAGGCGCCTGCCGCTGGTCCGCGCCATCAACGATCATCCATCCACCATCAACCCACCCACGCATGTCCAAAGTAAAACTCGGCCTCGTGCAGATGACGTGCGCCGCGGAGCCCGTGGTGAACGTGGCGAAAGCGATCGAGCGCATCCACGCCGCGGCGGATCGCGGTGCGCAGATCATCTGCCTGCAGGAGCTCTTCACCTCGCAATACTTCTGTCAGATCGAAGATCACAAATACTTCGCGCTGGCCGAGGAAATCCCCGGGCCGACGACCGACAAACTCGGCGCGGTGGCGAAGGAGCGCGGTGTGGTGCTGGTGGCGTCGATGTTCGAGAAACGCAGCGCCGGGCTGTATCACAACACGGCCGCGATTATCGACGCAGACGGCACGTATCTCGGGAAGTATCGGAAGATGCATATCCCGGACGACCCGGCTTATTACGAGAAGTTCTACTTCACGCCGGGAGATCTCGGTTTCCTTTCCTGGCAGACAAAGTTCGCGCGCATCGGCGTGTGTGTGTGCTGGGATCAGTGGTATCCCGAGAGCGCGCGGCTGACCGCGCTGAGCGGCGCGCAGATTCTTTTCTTCCCGACCGCGATCGGGTGGCATCCGCGCGAGAAAGGCGAGTATGGCGTGCGCCAGCACAGTTCGTGGGAAACGATCCAGCGCTCGCACGCGATCGCCAATGGCTGCTACGTCGCGGTGCCGAATCGCGTCGGGCACGAAGCGCCGGATGGCGGCGATGGCATCGAGTTCTGGGGGCAGAGCTTCGTGGTGGACCCGTCGGGGCAGATCATGGCGAAGGCTTCGTCGAGCGATGAGGAGATCATGGTCGTGGAAGTTGACCTTGACTCTCTCGATGTGCAGCGAACGCACTGGCCATTTTTTCGTGATCGGCGCATTGACGCCTACGAGGGAATCACGCGACGCTTCATCGACTAACGCCGCGCCATGCCCTCCACTGCTCAAGCCGCATCCAAGTCGAAGACGCCCTCACAACTCGGTTACCGGATGCCGGCAGAGTGGGAGCCGCACGCTGCGACGTGGCTGTCGTGGCCGCGGCCCGATGGGATTAGCTTTCCCGACGCGTATGACCGCGTGCAGCCCGCGCTGTGCGCAATGGTCGATGCGCTCGCCGATTCGGAGCCGGTGAACATCAACGTGTGCGACGCCGCACACGAAAAGATCGTCCGGGATTTTCTCTCGAAGCACCGCGCGCGGCACGAGCACGTCACGTTTCATCACATCCCGATCAATGAGCCGTGGTGCCGCGATCACGGCCCGATTTTTCTCACGCGTGCCGAGGAACCGCGCTCGCTGATTCTCGACTGGGGTTACAACGCGTGGGGCTGGAAGTATCCGCCTTTCGACGATGACGATGTGGTGCCGACGAAAATCGCGGAAAAGCTCGGGCTGTCGGTCATCGAGCCGGGGATGATTTTGGAAGGCGGTTCGATCGATGTGAATGGAAGCGGCACGCTCCTTACCACGAAGAGCTGCCTGCTCAATCCGAACCGGAATCCCGATCTCACCCAGGCGCAGATCGAGAAAAAGCTGCGCGATTTCCTCGGGGTGACGAACATTCTGTGGTTGGGCGACGGCATTGAGGGCGATGACACGGACGGACACGTGGACGACCTGACGCGTTTCGTCGCCCAGCACGTCGTCGTGACGGTGGTGGAGGAAGACGAGAACGACACGAATTTCGAGCCGCTGAAGCACAACCTCGAACTGCTTCACTCGATGAGCGCCGAGGATGAGGCTCCGCTCGAAGTGCACACGCTGCCCATGCCGGGCAAGATCGTGCGCGATGGCCAGCGTCTGCCGGCCAGCTACGCGAACTTTTACATCGCCAACAAAGTGGTGCTCCTGCCGGTCTTCCACGACACGAACGACCGCTGGGCCGCCACGGTGATCGAGCAACTTTTCCCCGGACGAAAAGTCGTGCCGATCGATTGTCGGGAGTTGATTTGGGGGCTGGGTGCGTTCCATTGTCTGACGCAGCAGCAACCCAGCATCGTGTGAAAACCTCCCGTCTGTTCCTCCCCCTCGTGGTCCTTTCCGCGGTCGCCCGTGCCGCCACGGCGGAGGTGAGTTTCGATAGCGTGCTCGCCATGCCCGACCTTTGGACGACGAGTCAGGACGCGTTCGAGACTGCGACGAAGGGGATGCGCTTCCGCTGGACTTCGTCGGCAAAAGATTCCGCGCGCGCGGCGAGCAGCGAAGGTTTTACGCTCTTCGGCCGGCAGATTTACGAATTCATCGTCCGTTTCGACGGTGGAAAACCGAGCATCCTCACCGCGAACTTTTACGCGCGCGGAGATGCGGGCGATATCACGGAACCGCAGTTCCAGAAGATGCTGCTCGAAACGGTGGAGGCCCTCACCAAGGCCACCGGTCTCAAGCACACTGTGCGCGGCAAGGATGCTTCCAGCGCGGTGAAAGCGGAGGGTCTGGTGTGGCAGACCGCGAAGTCGCAGTATCTCCTCGAGTATTCCTTCACGAAGGAAATGAAGTCGCGGAACATTCCGTTTCGCGCCGAGTTTGTGCGGCTGGAAGTGCGCCCGGTGGAGAAGAAAGCGTCGATGCTCACCAGCGCCACTCCGACGCGCGGGAAGTTCACGCCCGTGCAGCACATCGAGCGCAAGCCGGACGGTGACGTATGGCTGAAGGATGTGCCGATGGTCGATCAGGGCCAGAAAGGTTACTGTGTCGTCGCCAGCACCGAACGGGTGATGCGCTATTACGGCGTGGACGTGGATGCGAACGAGCTTGCGCAGATCGCCAACTCGTCTGCCAGCGGCGGCACCAGCCTGACGGCGATGACCGAGTCGCTGAAGAAAGTCGCCGCTCGTTTGCGGGTGCGCGTGCGCGAGCATGAGAAGCTCGACGTGAAGACGATCCTCGAGCTGATGAAGGACTACAACCGCGCTGCGAAAAAGGCGAAGGTATCCGAGATTCCCGAGCAGGGTCAGATGCTCGACGTCGCGGAGATTTACGCCTCGATGAAAGGGCCGGTGCTCAAGGATGCGCGCACCAAGAACCACGCCGAGACCGGCCGTTTCCTGCGCGAAATTCAGGCGCATGTCGATGTCGGGATTCCGCTCCTCTGGAGCGTGCAGCTTGGCCTCGTGGAAGAGCCCGGCCTGCCGCAGGTGAACGGCGGCCACATGCGCCTCATCATCGGCTACAATCCGAAGACGCAGGAGATCATCTACAGCGACTCCTGGGGCGCCGGCCACGAGCGCAAGCGGATGAAGCTCGACGACGCGTGGACGATCACCACCGCGCTGATGAGCATCGAGCCGACGGCGTAGGACGTTACGTTTTTACGACGAGTCACTCCGAGCGAAGTGGAGGAATCCCGTCGATGCGGAAGGCGTCCCGCGCGCTTCGTGCCCGTGCTTGCTGCTGTGCGGTAGATAACCCTTCGCCGCGGACGGCTACTTATTGCAGGGCTGCGAAGGTCGCTCCGAACCGAATTGCCGCGATCTGGGAGCGCCGGGGTTCCTCGACTTCGCACCCTCGCCACCCGTCGCCCACCGGGCGCTCCGCTCGGAATGACTCGCTTGGAAAAAATGGGGGCAATCCGTCTGCCACCAGTCCTTCTCAACAAAACAAAAAGGGCGGAGCCGAAGCTCCGCCCTTTGGGAACGATCGTATGACGAACGGGGAGGTTACGCCTCCATCGGGCCGGTTGTGCCACCGGTGAGTTCTTCGGCGAGGTGCACCGGCTTGTAGCCGCCGATGGCTTTGAAGTAGAAGAACAGGAGCAGGTAGATCGCCGCCATGGTGGCCGGGATGAACGAGTCGGCCTTGAGGGTGTGGCGGTCGCCGGTCTGGTCGGCGGCGACGACAATCTTCTGGTCGGCCGTAGCCTTATCCTTGGCGTCCTTGGCTTCGCCGAGGAGCTTGCCGTCGAGACCGAAAGCGGCGGTCGATTCGATGTTGAGGAACTTGGACGGTTCCTTCGCCTTGTATTGCTCGAAGAGCGCGGTGTTGTTCTTCTTCAGCTCTTCGCCAGCAAAGCGGTCCTTGCAGTAGCCAAGGCCAGGTCCGCCGATGAGGCCCGCGGAGAGCATGCCGATGCCGCCCATGATGGACATGGCGACGGCGCCCGTTTGCGGGAAACGATCGCCGACGACGGCGAGCATGGTGGGCCAGAAGAAGGTCTTGCCGACGGCGTAGATGCCGAGGGCGACGAGCGCCACGGTGAAGGTTTCCATGCCGCTGGCGAGGCGCAGGCCGAGGCAGGCGATGGCCGCGCAGACGAAGAGCAGACCAACGGGCGAGAGCTTGAGGGTCCGCTCGATGAAGTGAGCGCAGAAGCGAAGGCTGAACATGATGGCCGAGGTCCAGATGAAGAGGATCTTGCCCTGCTGCGGCGTGAAGAGGTTGCCGGTGATGTTCTGAATCCAGCCGTCGGTGCCGAGTTCGACCGCGCCGACGAGGGCGTGGGTGATGAAGAGGATAAACAGGAGCATCGAGCCGATGGAGAAGCGGGTGATGACCCCGGCGACCACGACCAGTGCGCCACCGATTACCAGGCCGATGGTCTTGGCCGTCGCACCAGCCTGCATGAGCTGCTCAGGCGTGGCGTTGTGCGGGGCGAGGATGCCCTTGAGGATGTCGGCGAAGAAAAGGGAGAGCAGATAGCAGGCGACCAGTGAACCGAGGATGCCCACGTCCTTGAACATTTGCGTGAAGCTCGCGCCTTTGGCGGCGGCTTCGGATTTCGGGAAGCTCTGCCCCATGAACATGATCGCGTAGAGCGCGGTCGGCACGAGATAGAAGGCGAGCTGCATCTTCCAATTCAGATGCATCACGTCGCCCAGCACATAACCGGCGCCCGCCCCGATGACCATGCCCGCCGGCCACGAGGCGTGGAGGATGTTCAGGTAATGCGTGCGGTTTTGCGGGAAGAGGGTGGCGACGAGCGGATTCGCGACCGCTTCAAGGGTGCCGTTCGCGTAGGCGAAGATGAACATGCCCCAGAAGAGGAAATTGTAGGCATTCTCTGGCGTGCTCGCCGCGAAGGTGACGAATGCTGAAAGGATGTGCCCGAGTAGCGCGACGGCGACCAGTTTGCCGTAGCCGATCTTATCGACGATGACGCCGCCGAGGATGATGCCGAAGCAGAAGCCCGAGAAGCCCGCGCCGCCGATGGCGCCGAGCTGGGCCGCAGTGAAGTTGTAATCTTTGCCCCATGCGGCGAAGATGCCGCCACGAATGGCGAAGCCGACACCGGCGGCGAGGATGGCCATGAATCCGGCCCAGAGGAGCCGGGAGGCGTTGGAGGCGATGCCTTCAGTTTTTGCAGACATGATGTGACGAGAAGTGGGTTAGGGTTGGGGTCGTATTGCTGAGGGAAGTGGGGCGGGAGTGCAATCGCGTGACGATAGGGTGTCAACGCGGATTTTTAGCAACGAACGGAGGGGGCGGGGGGGCGTTGACAACGAGCCCCCGGCCTTGCACCCTTACCCCCATGAGTGCTGTCGGCAGTCTCAGGACTTGGATCAGCCCGGAGGAGTATCTTCGTGGCGAACTTCTCAGCGAGGTCCGCCACGAGTATTGCGCTGGGGAAGTGTGGCCGATGGGGAGCGTGGACCCCGTGCATGCGATGTCGGGGGCGAGCGAGAATCACAACTACATTGCGGGGGATATTTTCACCGAACTGAATCTCAGCCTTCGTGGCAAAACCTGCCGGGCCTTCATGAACGACATGAAAGTCCGCATTCGCCATGAGAGCGAGGACTGGTATTACTATCCGGATGTGCTCGTGAACTGCGATCCGGCGGGACAGCACAAATACTACTGCGAAACGCCAGCCGTGATCTTTGAAGTGTTGTCGCCGGATTCGGAAAGCCGGGATCGTCGTGAGAAGCGAATGGCATACGAAAAGTTTAGTTCACTCCACACCTACGTGCTCGTCGCGCAGGACCGGCGCGAGATTCTGGTGTTGCGCCGCACGTCGGAAGGTTGGTCGCGCGAGCTATTGCCGGATGCGGGCAACGCGGTGCGGTTGCCGGAGATCGGTTGCGAAATCCCCCTCGACGCGATTTACGCCCGGACCGGGCTGTAGGGCTGACGCGACTTTCGTGAAATCCCGCTTCCCGCGCGGCGCTCGCTTCGTATCGTTCGGGGACGCACATGGCTGACTCCTTCGTCCATCTTCACTGCCACACCGAATATTCGACCCTCGACGGCGCCTGTCGTGTCGGGGCGGCGGTGAAGAAGGCGGCGAAGCTCGGGATGCCTGCGCTGGCGATCACGGATCACGGCGTGATGTATGGGGCGGTGGAGTTTTACCAGGAGTGCAAGAAGGCGGAGATCAAACCGATCATCGGGTGCGAGGTATATGTCGCGCCGGATTCGCACCTGAAAAAATCGGCGACGGGGCAGAAAGAGTCGGCCTTTCATCTCACGCTGCTGGCTGGCAACGAAGCGGGTTACAAGAACCTGATGAAGCTCGTGTCGATCGCACATCTCGACGGGTTCTATTACAAGCCGCGCATCGACAAGGAACTGCTCGCCCAGCACGCGGAGGGGCTCATCGCGCTGAGCGGGTGTTTGAAGGGCGAGGTGCCTTACGCCATCCACGCAGAGCAGAATCCGAAGAAAGCGATGGAGCTGGCGGCGACGTATCGCGACATCCTCGGGAAGGAGAACTTTTTCATGGAGCTGTGCGATCACGGCATCGAACAGCAGCGCACGGTGAATGCGGCGCTGCCAGGGATGGCGCGCGATCTGGGGCTCGGGCTGGTGGCGACGAACGACGTGCATTTTCTCAGCCGCGAAGATCATGACGCGCACGATGCGCTCATTTGCATCGGCACGGGCTCGAACATCGCCGACGAGCGCCGCATGCGGTATGTCACCGAGGTTTATTTCAAGACGCCGGAGGAGATGCGCCACATCTGGCGCGATTACCCGGACGCTTGCGATAACACGCTGGCGATTGCGGAGCGCTGCGGATTCAAGCTCGACGATTCGCCGAAGTATCCCAACTACGCGCCGCCCCCGGGCAAGACGCAGAACGAATACCTGCGCGAAATCACGCTGGCCGGCATGCGCAAACGCTACGGCGCGGATGCGGACTCGGAAGTCGTCCAGCGGCGCTTCGAACTGGAGATCGGGGTGCTGGAGAAGCAGGGGTTCGTGAATTATTTCCTCATCGTCTGGGACTTCATCAACTGGGCGAAGGAGCACGGCATTTCGGTCGGCCCGGGCCGCGGCTCGGCGGCCGGTTCGATGATCGCCTACGCGATGGGCATCACCGACATCGACCCGATCAAGTTCAAGCTGCTCTTCGAGCGCTTCCTGAATCCGGAGCGCGTGTCGCCGCCCGATATCGACGTGGACTTTTGCGTCAATCGCCGGGGCGAGGTGATCGATTACGTGCGGCAGAAATACGGCGAGCGCGCCGTATCGCAGATCATCACCTTCGGCACGCTCGGTGCGAAATCGGTCGTGCGAGACGTCGGGCGCGTGATGGGGTGGGGCTATGGCGAAGCGGATCGCATCGCCAAGATGATCCCGAATGAGTTGAACATCACGCTGGCGGGTTTCGACAAAAAGAACAAGGACACCGGCGCGATGGAGCACGTGCCGGGGGCGATCGACAAAAACCCCGAGCTGGCGCAGGCGGTAAAAACGGAGCCGGCGACGGCGCAACTCTGGGAGACGGCGGTGAAACTCGAAGGCCTGACGCGCGGGGTAGGTGTCCATGCGGCAGGGGTCGTCATCGGCGACCGAGATCTCAGCGATTACATCCCGCTGGCACGCGCGAACGATGGCTCGATCGTGAGCCAATACGCGATGGGCCCGCTCACCGACGTGGGCATGCTGAAGTGCGACTTCCTCGGCTTGAAGACGCTGACCGTCATCGCCGACGCGGTCGCACTCGTCCGCAAGCACACGCCGGATTTCGACATCGACCGTATTCCGCTCGACGACACCGCGACTTTCAACATCTACAACCAGGGCGAAACCATCGGCGTGTTCCAGGTCGAGTCCGGCGGCATGGTCGGCGTGTGCCGGAAATTCGACGTCAACGACATCGAGGACATCAACGCTATTCTCGCGCTGTATCGCCCCGGCCCGATGGACCTCATCCCGGACTACGTGAAGCGGAAGAAAGGCCTGCAAAAAGTGAAGGCCCCGCACAAGTTGCTCGATGGGGTAACGAAGGAAACCTATGGCGTGCTGGTCTATCAGGAGCAGGTCATGCAGGCCGCTCAGGTGATGGCGGGTTACACGCTCGGCGGCGCCGATCTTCTCCGCCGCGCGATGGGCAAGAAGGACGTGAAGAAGATGGCCGAGGAGCGGGTGAAGTTCCGCGAAGGCTGCGCGAAGCACCACGGCATCAAGCCCGAGGTGGCCGATGAAGTGTTCGATACGCTGGAGAAATTCGCGGGTTACGGCTTCAACCGTTCGCACTCCGCCGCGTATGCGTGGGTGAGCTACCAGACCGCGTATCTCAAGGCGAACTACCCGGTGGAGTTCATGGCAGCGGTGATGAGCAACGAAGTTTCCAACACTGAAAAGATCAGCACCTTCGTTGCTGAGTGCGAGCGGCTGGGGATGAAGATTTTGCCGCCGGATATCAATCTCGCCGGACTCAAATTCGAGCCAGCCGAAGTGAACGTGGAAGGCGTCGAAGCGCTGAAAGCGTCCCGACGTCAAAAGCCTGCCGACACCGAAGCCGCGGAAGCCGATGCGATGTCGCACCGCTTTGAAGATCTGCCGGAAGAGAAGGAGAAACCGAAGAAGAACGGCAAGGGGGCGAAGAAAGAAGCGGCGCCGGTCGTGGTGGTGCCGGAGAAGCCGCATCTGGGCGCGATTCGCTTCGGTCTGGCAGCGATCAAAAACGTGGGCGAGAGCGCCATGGAGGCGGCCATCGCCGAGCGCGACCGGAGCGGCGCGTTCGCTTCGCTGGAAGATTTCTGCGGGCGGGTGGACTCGAAGAAGATCAACAAGAAGTCCGTCGAGTGCCTGGTGAAGTGCGGGGCGTTCGACTTCATGGGCGTGGAGCGCGCACAGCTTTTCAGCGAGATCGATGGTGCGATGGCGGCCGCCGCCAGCGCGCATCGCGACCGAGCGGCGGGGCAATCGTCGCTTTTCGATGTCTTCGAGACCGCGCCGAAAAAATCCGCAACTACCGCCGCCGCCCGCGTGGCCCCCTGGCCGCAGAACGAGAAGCTGGCTTACGAAAAAGAGCTGCTTGGCTTCTACGTGACCGGGCACCCGCTGGATGAATATCGTCCGCTGCTGGAAGGCGGTAAATATGTGCCGATCGCCATGCTGGCCGAGCAGGAGGACAAGAGCACGGTCTCCATCGCCGGGGCTCTCGCGTCGGTGGAAAAGAAGTTCACGAAGAAGGATTCCAAACCGTTCGCCATCGTGGTGCTCGAAGACCTCACCGACCAGGTCGAGGTGATGATCTGGAGCGAGGCTTTCGGCAAGGCGCAGCAACATCTCGTGCAGGGCAATGTGGTGTCGATTACCGGCCGGCTGAGCCTGCGTGATGAAGGCGTGCGCCTCGCCGCGGACGAGTTGAAGCCCCTCAAGAAACCGGCTCCAAAGGAATCGCCGCTCGTGCTGACCTTTGACCGAGCGCAGACCTCCGAGGCCGATCTGGTGGCGGTGCGCGATGCGCTGGCGGCGAGCCCGGGCACACGGCGAGTGGAGTTTGTCTTCCTCGGAGAAGACGGGCGGCGCCTGAAGCTGGCGGTGGGCGACCAGCTCCGTGTGACGCTGACCGACGATGCTCGCTCCCGGCTCGCCCCGTGGTTGCGCCCTTGATGCGCGCGGCTTCGCGGGTTTAACTGATCATCCAGCAAATTTCCCAAAACATGGCTCTTACCGAAGAACAGAAAAAAGCAGTCGCCGTCTGGATCGAAGAAGGCGCCAAGCCTGCCGACGTGCAGGGGCGCCTCGAAAAGGAATTCGACGTGCGGATGACCTACATGGAGGTGCGTTTCCTCATCGACGACCTGAAGGTGATGCCGAAGGACCCGCCGCCGCCCGAGCCGGCCAAACCGGCTGAGCCTGCCGAGTCTGCGGTGCCCGAGCCCGAAGCCGCGCTACCGGGCGAGGCTTCACTGGATGATGATCTTCCCGCTTTTGAGGGCGGCAGCGGTGTTTCGGTGCAGGTCGATACGCTCACCAAGCCCGGCACGATGGTCAGCGGCAAGGCGACGATGTCCGACGGCAAAACGGTCGAGTGGTATCTCGATCAATACGGCCGTCTTGGCATGGTCGGTCCCGAAGCGGGGTATCGTCCGCCGCAGCAGGACATCCCGGCGTTCCAGTCCGCGCTGGAGCGTGAATTGCAGAAGATGGGCATATGATCGCGCGCGCGTGGCTGATCCTGGCAACTTTGGCGGTCGCCGCACATGGCGAACCGTTGCGAGTGCTCGGGTCATCCACCACTGCGACAGCCGTCCGTCCTGCGACTAACGCGATCGCCGAAGCCACCGGCGCCGACCTCGCTTTCGAGACGAGAGTCAGTAGCTCCGATGCGATTCGCTCCGTGGCCAATGGGCGTGTCGATCTCGCGATGTCCACGCGCGCCGTCACCTCGAATGACCGAACCATTAATCCGAAGGCGCTGCTGTTCGACGTGCAGATCGGCATTCAGGTGCTCGTGCCGCTCGTGTCCAAGGCGACGTGGGACGCCGGTCTGCGCGCGGTGAAGAAGGATGACCTGATCAAACTTTACGAAGGCGATCTTCCCACGTGGAAAGCGGTGGGGGGGCCGGATCTCAAGGCGGCGTTCGTCAATCCGACCGACGGTCGCGGGGTGTGGGAGCCTTTTGTGATCTGGCTCTATGGCGATCTCCACCGGGTCGGCCCTGGGCGGCGCTGGAAATCTGCCGCCACCAACGAGCAAGCGCGCAATCTCGTGCTTGCGACGCCCGGAGCGGTCTCGGTGGCGCCGCCCAAGTGGGTCGATGGGGAGCAAACCTTCGCGCTCTCGATTGTCGGTGAGGACGGCGCAAAGATCGAACCGACCGAGGCGAATTTTCGCTCTGGCAAATGGCCCCTCACGCGCCCCCTCGTGCTGGTGGCGGGCGATAAGCCGACCGGTCTGCTGCGCAAAACGCTCGAGTTCATGGTGAGCCCGAAAGGGCAGGAGTATGTGGCCGCAGCGGAGTTTTTGCCGAGGCCGCAAGCGGAGGAAGAAATGGCGGCGAGGTTCAAGTAACCGGCGCGGTTACTTGGAATGACGAATGACGAAGAAAGTGGGCGCTTCGGGCGGAAGAGACTACACCCCGGCGCGGTCGAGGATTGAGGCGACGACCTTGGTGGCTTCGAAATACTCTGCGGCGATTTCGTGGGCGGCGCGGCAGTGGGCGGCGTAGTCTGCGCGGATGGATCTGGCGGCTTCGGCGATTTCCTCGGCGGTGCGGAAGGTGAGCAGGCCGCGACCGGTGGGGAGATGGCGTGAGAAGCCGGTTTCCTGGGTGATGACGGGGCGGCCTGCGGCGAGATAACACGCGGTGCGGTCGCTGAACCAGCCGGTGTGCAGACGCACATATTGATCCTTCGCGACGGTGAATTCGCCGCGCGATTGCTGAATGTAGCGAACGTAGGCGTCGAGGTCGTCGCTGATCGGCGTCGCCTCAATCAAGCGCCAACCGTGGGATTCGAGCTGGGTGCGGGTGGCCGTGTCTTTGATGTTCGTGGCCATCTCTACGGGCTCGCCGATTTGCTCGGGCGCATCGGCGAAGCGCAGGAATTCGAGCGATTTGCTCCAGTGGTATTTGTCGCCGCGCCACTCGATGTCCTTGAGGCCGCTGGTGTTCCAGTTCGCGATCGTGGTGAAGACGGCGTCGGAGGGTGGGGGAGCGCTCGCTTTCCACAGATCGGTGACTACCGACTGGCGGGTGGGGAGCCAGCGGTAGCCGTGCAGCGGCACGGGGAATTCAGGGCTGCCAATGTTTTCGCCGAAGGTGAAGAGCGCCCGGTGGCGGTCGAGGTATTCGCGCGGAGAGTTGTCGCCGTTGTCGAGGCGGACCTGTTCGAGGCCGGGATCGCTTTCGACGTAGATCAGGTTCGAGGCGCCGTGCAGTTCCTCGTGAATCTCTTGGGTGCCGCAGATGTTCAGCGCGGCGTCGGAAGTGCGGATGAGGTCGCGGATTTTCTCCCGGCTCAGGCCGGCGGTGGGTTGATCGGGGAGGAAGCGGGCGCAGAATCCCCAGCGCCCCTCGAAGCCGAAGCGGCGGCCCAAGCGATCGAGCAGGTCGGGGACGTAGGACCAGTCGGTGCCGTAGGAAAAGTTTCCTGGGTGATAGACGAGGCGCGCGGAGTCTTCGCAGTAGAAGACTTCGTAACCAAGACGCTGCAGCCCCACGATGTAGTGCAGGTGCTGCCAGACGACTCCCGCGACCGGGATACCGGCCATGAACCCCATGACGACGATGCGTTTACGAGACATCAGGAACGGGCGAGGCAAAAGGAGCAGATGGACGAGCGCTGCATGGTGATCCGACGATTCGTCCGCTCATCGATTCAAATCGCTTTCAAGGAATTTGCTTCACGATGGTCGCGGGATTGCCGGCGACGATGGAATTGGGCGGGACATCGCGGGTGACGATGGCCCCGGCGGCGACAATGCTGCCTTTGCCGATGCGGACGCCTTTCAGGATTACCGCGCCCATGCCGATCCAGACATCGTCTTCGATGATCACCGGCTTGGTTTTGATCTCCGGGCGCGGCGGGCGATCGGGGAGAAAGGGCGCGAGAGCCATCGCATCGATGCGGCGCTGGGCCGGGTCGATGGGGTGAAAGTCGCTGTCGGCAATCCCGACGTTCCACGAAATGAGGCAATAGCTGCCGATTTCGATGCGCTCCTCGGCCATGATGATGGCGCCGTTGAGCAGGGTGAAGTCGCCGACCTTGCACGAGCCCTTCGGGCCGATGGAAAACGAACAGCCCGCGTAGGCGCTGACGTGGTTTCCCAGTTCGATCGCGCGCTCCAGTTTACTGCGATTGAACCGGAAGATTTGCGCCGTCTCGACATAGACGCCGTCGCCCCAGAAGACGTTCGGTGGAATGGGAATCGGGTGCCAGTCTCCCTCGATGCGGCGGTCGGCGTTGATGTTCGTCACTGGTTGAGCAATCCACAATCGGAGCCCGAGCGCAAGCCGCGCGCCTTGAGATTGAGCGACCGTGACTCGATTTTATTCGGCAAAGCGCGGGCGCATCCCCAGCGTTGTGAAACCGCCCGGGTTGCCAGGGCAGCGCGCGACCCTGGCAGGCGGGGTGCCTGCCCTCCATTAACACCGTCGAGGAACGTCGTCTCGACGTTAGCTCTGGAACTTCAGCGGCATGCCGCCGCGGGCCATGGCGTCGTGCTCGGCGTCGGTGCAGGCGGAGTTGAGCGGGACGTTGGTGGTCTTCTCGGAACCGCCGACGAGGCCGTTTTGCAGGAGATACTGTTCGAGCTCTTCGCCGCTGATGTCGGCGAGCATCACGCCATTGACTTCCAGCGTGGGCTGGAGGTCCTGGCCGCTCTTCTGTTCCATTTCCCAACGGAACGCGGGGTTCTGCTGGATGTCCTTGTCCTCGAAGGGAAGGTCATACTTGGCGAGCACGGCGCGGACGCCGCGGCTCCAGCCACAGGAAGTTTTCAGCCAGGCGGTGATAGTGGGTTTGCTCATGGTCGTAAGTCGTTAGGAAAATCTGGAACGGAGAGTAATCCATCGGCTGCGGAAAGGGAAGTGCAAGTCCCGGTTGCGCGGCGTCATAAGGACAAAAGAAAACCCCGGCGGGAGCGGACTCCCAGCCGGGGCTGAATTCTGGCCGGATCAGACGCGGTGCATGTCGCCATGCGCCGGCGCCTGGTCGGTAGAGGTTCGTTACTTCTTCTTGCCTTCGCCGGGGCGATATTCCTCGGCGGCGGCAGCGGCGAAGGCCTGTTCGAGGCCCACCAGCTCGGTGCCGGGCTTGATCGCGTTGTCGAATGCGGCGGCTTCCTTGGCGATATCTTCTTCGCTGTAGTTGGCTGCCTTGATCGAGAGACCGATGCGGCGCTCGGTCTTATCGACCTTGATGACGCGCGCGGTGATCTCGTCGCCGACCTTGATATGGTCTTTGACCTTCTCGACGCGGTCTTCGCTGATCTGCGAGATGTGCACGAGGCCGTCGATGTCGCCATCGAGTTCCACGAACGCACCGAATGTCGCGATCTTCGAGACCTTGCCTTTGACGAGGTCGCCGATCTTGTAACGCGTGTCGATATTCTTCCACGGATCTTCGTCGAGCTGCTTCAGACCCAGGCTGATGCGCTGGTTCTGCTTGTCGATGTCGATGACGACCGCGTCCACCACGTCGCCCTTCTTCACGACTTCGCTCGGGTGATTGATCTTGCGGGTCCAGCTCATGTCGGAGACGTGAACCATGCCATCGATCCCGTCTTCGAGCTGCACGAACGCACCGTAAGCGGTGAGGTTGCGCACTTCGCCGCGGATCTGGGTGCCGATCTGGTATTTGACCTCGATCTGGTCCCACGGATTGGGCTCGAGCTGACGAACGCCGAGGCTGATCTTCTGCTGCTCCTTGTTGACGCCGAGCACGACCGCTTCGAGGTCCTGGCCGACGGTGAGCACGTCGCTCGGGCGAGCGATGCGCTTGGTCCACGAGAGCTCGGAGACGTGAATGAGGCCTTCGACGCCGGGTTCGATTTCGACGAACGCGCCGTAGGGCATGAGGTTGGTGACCTTGCCGGAGACCTTGATGCCGCTCGGGAAGCGCTCTTCGATCTTGTCCCAGGGATTGTGCTGGGTCTGCTTCAGGCCGAGGGAGACGCGCTCCTTCTCCTTGTTGAGGTCGATGATGACGAGCTCGAGTTCATCGCCCAGCTTGAGCATCTCGCTCGGGTGACCGAGGCGGCCCCAGGTGATGTCGGTGATGTGCAGCAGGCCATCGAGACCGCCGAGATCGACGAAGGCGCCGAAGTCGGTGATGCTCTTGACCACGCCCTTCACCCGATCGCCCACCTTGTTGGCGTCGAAGAATTCCGCCCGCTTCTCGGCGCGCTCCTGCTCGATGAGCTCGCGGCGCGAGAGGACGACGTTCTTGCGGTCGTTGTTGATCTTGACGATCTTGAACTCGTAGGTGCCCCCCACGAATTGGTTGAGATCTTTCGGCGGCACGATGTCGATCTGCGAGCCGGGGAGGAAGGCCTCCACGCCCACATTGACCATGAGCCCGCCCTTCACGGCGGCCTTCACCTTGCCCTTGATGATGCCACCTTCCTCGAAGACCTTGGTGATCTTCTCCCAGTTCTGGCGGTAAGCGGCGCGCTCCTTCGAGAGGATCACCATGCCTTCCTCGTTCTCGAGGCGGCACAGCAGCACTTCCACTTCGTCGCCTACCTGAAGCTCTTCGCCCTCGTCGAATTCGCTGAGGGGAATGACGCCCTCGCTCTTGTAGCCGATGTCCACGAGCACTTCGCGGGGGCGGACTTCGAGGAGACGTCCTTTGACGATACTGCCTTCACGAAACTCGCGAATGCCTTTCGCGAGCAATTCCTGCATTGAGGTCATATTGATACTGTATTCACTACCCACGGTTCCGGTTTCCCTCTCTCTGATCCCGGGTCGGCCAACAGCGGCCGACCAAAAAATTGGCGGGAAGAGAGGGGTCGTCAAACTAAGGGTAAACTGGGGTGCTGCAAGGGGAAGTTTATGGGCCTGAACTTCCGCGTCGTCGTCGGGTTGGTAGCGGCAGGCCGTTAAATCATCCGTCAATCGGCTGTAGAGGAGTCGCGAGGATCAACTGGTAGAACGCCAAGTCGAGCCAGCGGCCGAATTTGAAGCCGACCTGGGGAAGGGTGCCGCTGTGGGTAAAACCGAGGCTTTGATGAAGCGAAATGCTGGGCTGGTTGGCGGCGTCGATGGCGCCGACGAGAACGTGGTATTCGCGAGCCCGCGCCTCTTCGATGATCTCCTGGAGCAGGCGGCGCCCAACCCCTCGACCGCGGAAGCGGAGATCGACGTAAACGGAATGCTCGACTGTATATTTGTAGGCCGGGAAGGCGCGGAAAGTGCCAAAGCTGGCAAAGCCCATCAATTCGCCGTCATCGTTTTCGACGCCGATGACCGGAAAGTTTCCCTTCGCTTTGGCCTCGAACCACATCTGCATCATTTCCGGTGTGCGCGGTTTGTAATCGTAGAGGGCGGTCGAGTGGACGATCGCCTCGTTGAAAATGGAAAGAATGGGAGCCGCATGTCGGGCGGCGTCGCAGGAGATGGTCTTCATGGGGCGGGGAACGGGAATACGAAACGCGCTCCGCTTTACGGCCACTCGCCGAGTTCAATCAATGTTGCGCGCAGTTCCAACCGGTCGTCGCTATTCATTTCCAACAGCCACGCCGTCGTTCGACCGAGAGCGGTGGTGCCGATGATCCTCGCTCCGTTCAAACGAAAGTGCTGCGTCCACTCGTCCTTCCTTGGGTGAAAAAGCCGTTCCGGTTTTCCGGTCTCAGGGTCGATGCTGGACAGGTTTGGGCCTTTGAGCAAATTGCAGAGCTGGCAGGCGAGGGCCAGATTTTCGAGTTCATCGGAGCCTCCGTGCTGGATGGCGATGATGCGTTCGACGTGAAAGGGGCGGTCAGGTTCGTGGGCCTGTTGGAGTCGGCAATATTCGCACCGTTGCCCTGCTCGGACGCGCACCTGCTGGCGCAACGTTGGCGTCATGCCGCGTCAGCGAGCCTTTTTCGGTAAAGCCGCGCTTTGGCTTGGAGCAGAGAAATGAACGTGCCTGCGCGCACCCGGGTCTCATACTCACGGTGTTCATCCGGGCTGAGTGTTCCCTCATTGGCTTTCTCCGCGAGCGCTTCCATGCGCGCTTTTTCCTCGTCACTCGATTGCAGTGAAAGCAGCGTCTGCACGCCTTCTTCCGTGAAAGAGGGATGCGTCGGATCGAATAGCGAGTTGAGCACCGAAAACGCATTCATAACTTCGTTGAAGTTTCTTCATGGGAGCACAAAGAGCAAGCTCGCGCTTCGCTGCCCGGTCTCGGATGTCCGCTTTCGTTTTTGCCTACACTTCTCACTGCAGCCGGGTTTGCTTCTCCGCCCCGTGGGCGCCCTTTTCGCCATGATCAAATCCTCCCTTTCTCTGCTCTGTCTTGCCTTCGCTCTCTCGGCCCTCGCTGGCGAACCCAAGCCGCTCGGGCCAATTGCGACGTCGCCGAAGCTGGAAGTGCTCGATGGGCAGATCAAGGCGAACGACAAGGATGCGCAGGCTTATTCAAACCGGGGCTACGTCCTGGCGTTGCTCGGCCGGAAGGAGGACGCGCGGGCGGACCTGAAGCGGGCGCTCGAACTGAAGGACAATCCGCCGATGCACAACCGCGTGGGGTGGGCCTATTTCAATCTGGGTGACTATGCGGACGCCGTGCGGGAGTTTGAAACCTCGGCCAATGCCAGCGGCTACAAGGGGCATTACGACTACTATTCATTCGTCCTCGGCTACTGGGGCACGGGCGAGACGAAAAAGGCGCTGGAGAATTACCAGCTCGCCGTCGAGCGCGACCCGCGGTTCGGCGAAGCCAAGACGCTGAACGAGCGCATCGCCGAATGGACGCCGCTCGAGCAGCGCGCGGTTCGCGAGATCTATTCGCTCTGGAGCAAGACCTGGAAGCCTCAGTAGCGGTTCGTTCTTCCGTCGCAGAGAGGCTGACCATGGGGCCTTGAAATAGGGGTTTTCGGCAATCATACTGCGCCGCCATGAAAATGTGTTCCTCCCTCGAGGCGCTTGAGAGCCGGATTGCCCCGGCTTCGCTGCTCACGAAGAGTCCGACCACCGCCACCTATACCGACGCTGATGGCGACTTGGTGACGGTGAAGTTTTCCAAGCCGATCCTGAATGCCGGGAATCTCAACAGCATCCTCGTGACGACGGCCATCGATGCCACGCACGATCAGCTGCAGAAGATCGACCTTACCGGCCTGGGCGCGGCGGCGCCCGCCAAGCCGGCTGCCGGCACGAGTATCACCGTCACCGTCGTGCCGAAGCTGCCGGGCGACGGCTTTGCCAACATCGGCTACATCAATGCGACCGGCATCGACCTCGGGCCGGTGACGATTCGCGGCGATCTCGGGGCGATCGATGCGGGCGACGCGACGACGAAGACGCCGGGTCTCAAGGGGCTCACCGTGCAATCCTTTGGCGCCCTCGGTCTCACCACCGGCGCGCCGGATTTGCAAAGCGACATCGTCGGAGCGCTCTCCAGGCTCGTGGTGAAGGAGGACATGAACGGCGCGCGGTTGGAGGTGAGCGGCGGCAAGGATGGCAAGCTCCCCTCGGTGACGATCGGCGGTTCGCTCATCGGCGGTTCGCTCGTCCGCTCCGGCACCATTCACACCACGGGTGATCTCGGGAAGGTGAAGATCGGCGTCAATCTCACCGGTGGCAGCGCGCAAGGCGCCGGGAGCTTGCTCAGCGATGGCAAGATCGGTTCCGTGACCATCGGCGGCCAGCTCTTCGGCGGCGGTTTCGGTGGCGCTGGCGAAGCTACTGGGACGATCAAGAGCGGTGGCGACATGGGGGCGATTTCCATCGGCACGGACCTCTTCGGTGGCATCGGCGACAGCGCAGGTTCCATCGTCAGCGGCGGCAAACTCGCCTCGGTGAAAATCGGTGGCTCGATCCAGGGCGGCATCGTCAAGATCGGCGCCGGCACACCGCGCAACGGCTACATCGGCAGCGCGGGCGACATGGGGAAGATCACGATTTTTGGTGACCTCGTCGGTTCGTTCATTCCCTACGCGGGGACCATCGAGTCAAAGGGCAAGATCGCATCCGTCGCGATCGGCGGCCGCGTCTTCGGCGGTGACGATCACTCCGGCTCCATCCTGGCCACGGGCGCCATCGCTTCCGTTAAGATCGGCGGAACCGTTCAGGGTGGAAACGCCGATTCCAGCGGTTCCATCATCAGCGCCAGCGATGTGAAAATGGTCACGGTCGGCGGCGATTTCCTCGGCGGCACCGGCAACAAGTCGGGCATCATCTCGGGCCTGAAGCTCGGCACGATCAAGATCGGCGGCCAGCTCGCCGGAGGCAACGGCGGCACGAACTCTTCCTTCACCGATAGCGGCGCGGTCATGGGCACCAGCATCGCCTCGCTCACCATCGGCGGCGCATTCAGCGGTGGTTCGGCGGGCGCTTCCGCGCTCGTGCGGTCGGGCTATATTTCCGCCACGACCTTCATCACCAGTCTCACCATCGGAGGCGATGTATTCGGCGGCAGCCTCAGCGGCGCCGGTTCTGTCACGGACTCCGGCTCGATCAATGCGGATCATATCGGGAAGATCGTCATCGCGGGCAGCATCTCCACCGGTGGATTGGGGCAGAACGCTACCGGCACCCTCACACGCTCCGGCGCCATCACAGCCACGCACGACATCACCTCGCTCACCGTGAAAGGGAACATCGAGGGCGCCGATGATGCGGGCCACGGCGTTTACCCGGTCGTCATCAGCGCAGTCGGGCAGGTGAAGCCGACCGCGAAAAAAGACGTGGCCATCGGCAGCGTTACCGTGGGCGGCCACGTCACCCTGGCGAATATCCTCGCTGGCTTCAATCCCGCGAAGACCGCAGTCAATGGCGGGGCGCAGATCGGGACGGTTTCCATCACCGGCAGTTGGTCGCAGAGCAACCTGGTCGCCGGTGCGATGAACGCCTCTTCGACCAACAAGAATTTCGGGGACGCCAACGACGCGCCCATTGCTACCGGCAGCCCGGCCGCGATCGCGAAAATCACTGCCATCAAGATCGGCGGCCTCATCGACGGCACGTCCTCCGGGATCAATCCCAACGACCACTACGGGTTTGTCGCCCACGCCATCGGCGGGTTCTTCATGGGAGGAATCAAAGTCTCCCTCCCCGCAGGCCCGGTGATCCAGGAGATCGGCTCGACGGGGGATGTGAGCGTGCACTTGATTTAGCTAAACCTCGAAGACGTGCACGGCGCGGGCGTCGCTCATCGTGACGAGGTTGACGAACGTGGAGCCAACCGGGACGGCGCTTCCGGCGAGACCGGCACCGGCGAAGGTGTCGTTGTGTTTCCCGGGGGCGAGATGGAAGGCGACGCTTCCGACTTTGAAGGCACCGATTTCCTCCGCGCCAAAACCGAAGGTGCGCGAAGGATCGGCGGTCCCGAGGATCTGGCCGGCGATGTTGATGCTGGCGATCTTCGAAGACACTGTCGGGTTGCCGCCGGGGATCACGGAGAGGCCTTCATTGCCGCTGCCGAAGTTGGTGTCGAGGCCGAGGCCGACGACCACATTGGACGCGATCCAGTCGCCACCGACGGTGAGAGTTCCGAGCTGGCCTCCGCGCAGATAAACAGAGACCAGGCCGAATTCCACGCGGCCCGTGATATTGATGCTCTTGATCGACGAGGCCGACTGAATGTTGGCCGTCATGGTGTTATTGCCGACGACGCTTCCCTTGATCGTGAGACTGCCGAGCGTGTTCACGACGATGGAGCCATCGTTGCTCGGCGAGTCGGAACTGTGGTCGTATCCGGCGATGAGCGAGCCGCCGATGAGAATCGAACCCACATTCCCGCCGGTGATCGAGCCGGCGTAGAGTGGATCGTCTGACGTGATATCGGCGCCACGGATGTCGCGGCCAATGACGATGGACTTCGCAGAACCGCCCAGGTGCCCGGCGAAATCGGCCGTGCCACCGATGAGCGAGCCGCCGATTTTGATGCTCGTGCTGGTGGTGTAATCGATGTCGCCCGTGCTGGTGAAAGAGCCGCCCACGACGTCGCCACCGATGGTGATGAAACCCACTTTGTCTCCATGCCAGTAACCCGCCTTCTCGTGGAATCGCCCGCCGAACAGCGAACCTTCGAGCATGATGCCCGCCACTTCCCGCACGTTGATCTGCCCGGAGTTGTCGCCGGAAGTGGCGATCCAGTCGCCGCCGATCTTGACGACCCCGAGGTGCTCACCCTCCAGGCCCAATCCGTAGATACCGCCCGAGTTGATGTTGCCGATGGCGATGACGGAGCCGCCGATCGTCACATTGCCAATGCTCGGATGATCGGGTGCGCCCCAAAAGCCGATATACCCGGTAAAGGACAAAGCGCCGATGAGCGAGCCGCCGATGTTGAGATTGCCCGTGGTGGTCTCGGTGAGAATCGTCCCGCTGTTGAGGCCTATGCTGCCGGCGAGATTTCCGCGGATGGAGACCGATCCGACCGCGTGCCCGACGATGGCACCGGTGTATAAGTCGCCGCTGTTGATTCCGTTGCCCTGGACACTTCCGCCGATGGTGACCGAGCCGATCAGACCCTCGGATGAATAGATGGCGCCTGCATAGTCATTGCCTCCCCCACGGAGCGAGCCGCCGATCACGACCGAGGCGATCTTGTTCGCGCCTTGCACGCTACCAGTTTGCAGGCCGTTGGCGCCGACGACATCGCCGCCAATTTTCACCGGACCCAGGCTCGCCGCGCGGATGGAACCGGAGTAATTGCCATCGTCACCGCTGATCAATCCGTCCACGGTCACGGAAGTGATGGAGCCTGTGGCCACGATGGTGCCGGTCGCTTCGCCCTTGTAGCCCGTCACGTCGCCATCGATGTGGACGGCGCCGATGTCGGCAAGTCCGATGATGCTGCCGCCGCCATAGCCGAAGCCGCCACTCAGCCGCTGGTGAACGGTCACCACTCCGATGCGTGCCCCAGCGTAAATGCTCCCTGAAATGTAGCCGTCCCCGCCTTGGACCACCCCGCCGACATTGACCGAGGCGATCGTGTCGTGGGCGAAGATGGTGCCCGCCATGTCGTTGCCAGCCATGGTGCCGCCACCACGCACATCACCCCCGATTTTCACCGCGCCCAGAGTCCCGTGCGTGCCCTCGGGAGTCGAGGCGAGGATCGAACCGGAACGGGCGCCGGTGCCGCCGGTGATCCCACCGCGGACGGTGACGCTGCCGATGTTGCCATCCAAGGCGATCAAGCTTCCACTTTTCGCGGCGTTCGACCCCTTGAGGTCACCGCCGATGGTGACATTTCCGATTGGGCCGAGGAGGGCCATGATGGAACCGCTGCTGGGACCGTTGCTTCCCACCAGCGAACCGCCGACGGAGACGTTCTTGATGCTATCGACGATCACGGCGCCGCTCCGGTCGTCCACGCTTCCGATCACCGAGCCGCCGATCTTCAAGTTCCCCATCCTGGCGGCGAGGATGGCGCCGGAGAGACCGCCATTCGAGGTCGTGTCTGCCCCGCGCAGATCGCCGCCGATCGTCACGTTGCCGATCCCGGCCGGAGCGCGAAGGAAGCCGGAGAACGTGCCTGCTCCGCCGATCACATCCCCGTCGATCGAGACGTTCCCGATCGTGCTGTTATCGCTCTGAATCGAGCCGGAGTTAGAAACGCCGTTCCCGATCAGGCTGCCGCCGACATTGACCGGCCCGATGCTGCCGGCCACCTCGACGCTGCCCAGGCCCGTGGAAGTCGGCGCGCGCAGCGAACCACCCACCGTGAGAGCGCCCAACGACGAACTCAGCGAGTTGAACAAGCCGGTGATGTGGATGAACGCGTCGATCACGTCGGTCTTCACATTGATCGCCTTCACCGAACCGGAAATATCGCTTGTGAGATCGGCCGGCGCGCCGGTGCTTGTGCCGAAAAGACCCATCGAATGCACCGTGAGCGTCTGCAAAGCGAAGGCGTTCTTCGTCGTGTTGCCCACGTCGATGACGCCGAGATCGCCATCGATCATGACCGAGCCGAGCACACGACCGGTTGCGTTGATGCGGCCGACATTGACAAAGCCATCGCCTTTCAGCACGCCGCCGATTTTCTGTGGCGTGGCCTTGATGGAGATCGTCGCGCCGTCGAAGTCGGTCGTGAAGTCGAGATCGAGCTCCTGTAACTGGTGATCATTGAGACCCGTGCCGCCGCCGGTGGCGGTGACGAGTTGATCGTGTGTTCCTTTCGACGAGCTGATGGTGACGAGGTCACCATCGATATCCGTGAAGGTGATGACGGCCGCGGGTGCGATGCGGGATTCGAGCGGTTCGAGCGATGAGCTTCTTCTATTCATAAGTTCGACGTGAGATCCGAATGCTGGGCCAGAACGTGCCCGGAAGAGGTGAGAGCAGGGGAGGAAAATGACATCCGCTCGGGGCCGGGCAAGTTTTCCGCGCTTCCGTCGATACCCTACCCAGCTATCGGTGACCTCTCCGATGCTCGGATCGGCAAAATTCGATTTTCAGCACATTGGGATTCCGTGTGGTTTCGTTCTGCCCTAAGTCCGCCGTTCTCCCGCGATTCTCCCACCCACATGAAACTCCACCCCGTTATCCTCACCCTCGCGTTCGCGCCTGCGCTGCAGGCCGAACTCAAGCTCCCCGCGATTTTCACCGATCACATGGTGCTCCAACAAAAACAGACCAATCCCGTGTGGGGCTGGGATGCGCCCGGCACGAAAGTGACTGTGACTTTTGCCGGCCAGACCAAGTCCGGCGAAGCGGGCGCGGATGGCAAATGGACGGTGAAGCTCGACCCCGTGCCGGCCAACGCGCAGCCGCAGACTATTGCGATTGCGGGCACGCAGAAGAAAGAGATCAGCGACGTGCTCGTCGGAGAAGTGTGGATGTGCTCGGGACAGTCGAACATGGGCTTCACGCTCAACCAGGATTGGAATGGCGATCTCGAAGCGGCCGCCTCCAAGCTTCCGAATCTGCGCCTTATCAAGGTCCCGCAAGTTGGCACGCAGGAGCTGAAGACGGATTTTAATGGGCAGTGGCGTTCGTCCGATGCGCAGAGTTCATCCACCTTCAGCGCCGTGGGCTTCATGTTCGGGCGTTATCTGCACGAGATCCTCCAGGTGCCGGTTGGTCTCATCGACAACTCTTGGGGCGGCTCGGCGGCGGAAGCCTGGATTCGTCGCGAAACCATCGAGAAAGATCCGCGCTTCAAGCTGCTCATGGAAGGCACCAAAACGCGCGAAGCCGCCGCTACTTCCGAGGCGGCCAAGAAGAGCTACGAAGCCGCGCTCGCGAAGTGGAAGGAAGACATCGAGAAGCTCAAAGCCGCGGGGCTCAAGCCCGGCCAGCAGTTGCCGCGTCAGCCCCAGCCGCCCGAAGCCTGGCTCACCGGCAATGCGCGCCCCGGTAACATTTTCGGCGGCGTCGTTCACCCGACGCTCGGCTACGGCATCAAGGGCGTCGTGTGGTATCAGGGGGAATCGAACGCCGGCCGCGCCTACGAATATCGCGACCTTTTTCCCTTCATGATCGAGCAATGGCGCAAGGAGTGGAAGCAGGGCGATTTCCCGTTCTACTGGGTGCAGCTCGCCGACTATCAGCCGGAAAAAGCGGAGCCTGCCGAAAGCGCCTGGGCTGAGTTGCGCGAGGCGCAGACGCTCACCATGAAGCGCGTGCCGAACAGCGGCCAGTGCGTGATCATCGATCTCGGCGAAGGCCGCGACATTCACCCGAAAAACAAGCACGACGTCGCCGCTCGCCTCGTGCGCTGGGCGCTGGCGAAGGACTACGGTCAGCCGTTCCCGTATCGCAGCCCCGAGTTCAAGAGCCTCGAGATCAAGGACAACAAAGCGATCGTGACCCTCGACCTCTTCGGCGCGCAGCTCCGCCCGTTCGAGGTGCTCGAAGCCCGCGGGTTCACCATCTGCGGCGAAGACAAAGTCTGGCACAACGCCAAGGGCACCATCATGGCCGCCGACAAGATCGAGGTCACCAGCGACAAAGTCGCCAAGCCGATCGCCGTCCGCTATGGCTGGGCCGACAATCCGGTGACCAATCTCACCACAGCGCAAGGTCTGCCGGTCACGCCCTTCCGCTCGGATGACTTCGAGATGATCACGAAGCCCAAGCCGCCCGTCGCTGCTGCGCCCGCCCCGGCCTCGGCGCCGAAGCCGGCGGCTGCCGCCAAGTAAGCTCATTCCGCGCAGCGCCGTCCGTCCACCTGCGGACGGCGCTTGCCCGCGGCGGGTGGCTGCGGCATCATACCTACCGCTGTGAAAGAAAAGCTCGATCCTGATTGGCACAAAGCCCGCGTGGCCGCCCGCATCTGGCTCAAGGCGCAAAAGCGCCCGCTGAATGCCCGCGACCGGCGGCTTGCGCGCCGTTTTGCCGAGGATCGGGGTGTGACGGATCGTTTGATCGAGCAGGGGGTTGCGTATTGGGTGGCGCCTTGGACGACGGACCACAAAGGACGGAGGAAGCGCAGTGTCCTGGTCCCCTGAACTCAACTGGCAAACTCCCGCTGGGAGGACGTTGCAATTGCTCTTCGCCGAGCTGCCGTCCACGAAGGTCTGGCACCTGACCCTTTTCGGATCGTCGCCGCTGCAGATGGCGATTGAGCCGAGCTTTACCAGCGCTGACGTGGACCTTTTTCCCGACGACGCGCACGACGAAATCCAGGCTGCGATTGCGCGTGCGGGTTTGGAAAAGGACGAGCACAAGGTCTATGTGCAGTGCTGTTGGGAAGGGAACTTCCGCACCAGTCCTCGCTGGGCGCGGCGAGCGTTCACGACCCAGATCGGGCACATCAACCTCACTTTGCCCCACCCTATCGATATTCTCATTGCGAAGCTGCATCGACTTGAGGAGAAAACTTGAATGCTTTTCGGTTGGTGATTGAGCGGACGGGCCACCCAACCGAAGAGGAGATGCGCGAAGAGTTGCAAGCCGCAGTGGATCTTTACCGCCCAAATTTCGACGAAGAAGTCACGGGTGACATCACGACCAACACGCGCGTGTTGTGGCAGGAACTCTGGGACAAGGACATCAATCCTCGACAGGAGATCATCGCGCCGGCGCTGGCACGGTTGAGGGCTGGTTATGCCGATGACCTGCCACGCCGCGATTACAAAGCCGAGCTGGGCCGGCTCGGCAAAGAGCCGGGCGCTGACCCGTAGCGAACGCGCGGTCATTTGGAGATTGAGCGCGCCCGCGAGTGGTGAACAATCGCCCGCATGCTTTCCCGCCGCACCGCCCTCAAAACACTCGCCGCCGCTTCTGCTCTAGGACTCCCCGCCGGAGCTGCCGAGCGTGTGGTGAAAAATGGCCGGATCAAACAATCGGTCGTGCCGTGGTGCTTCAACCCCATGCCCGTGCCGGAACTCGCGCAGCATGCGGCGGCGCTGGGATTGGCGAGCGTGGAATTGTGCGACCCAAAATTCTGGCCGCAGCTCAAGGAACTCGGCCTGACGTGCGCGATTGCGGGGTCACATGGTTTTGCGAAAGGATTCGCGCATCGTGAAGAATGGGCGGAGTGCCACAAAGTGCTCCGCGAACGCATCGAACAGGCGGCTGCCTTCGGCACCACTCGGGTCATCACGTTCTCTGGTTTTCGCCGGGGCTTGAGCGATGAAGAGGGGATCGCGAACATGGTTGCCGGGCTCAAGGAGATCGTCGGCTTTGCCGAGGAGAAGAAAGTGACTCTCTGCATCGAGATGCTCAACTCCCGCGTCGATGTGCAGATGAAAGGGCACCCGGATTATTTCTGCGACTCGATGGAGCGCACCATCGAGATCTGCCGGCAGATCGGCAGCGAACACTGCAAGGTGCTCTTCGATCTTTACCATGTGCAGATCATGCACGGCGACGTGATCGTGCGGATCAGGCAACACAAGGACTTCATCGCCCACGTGCACACCGCCGGCGTCCCCGGACGGAACGAAATCGACGAGACGCAGGAACTCAACTACCCGGCCTTGATGCAGGCGCTCATCGGCATCGGCTACACCGGTTTCGTTGGGCAGGAATTCATCCCGACGCGCGAGGACAAGGTTGCTTCCCTCGCCGATGGCGTGCGTCGCTGCGACGTGTAGCCGAGCTGCGCTCGGAAATCCGAAATCCGAAGCTCGAAATCCGAAACATCGGGCGCTTCGCGCGCAGGGGTGATGGGCGAGTGGCCTATGGCGGCGTGCTCGCGGTGTCCGCGCCCAGCTTCATGGCGCGCCCTTTACAGACCGAATCCCGGAATCCGCCGCTACTCCCGCGTGGGCAGACTCATCTCAAATACCGTTTCGTGTTCACCTTCCTCCGTGCCTGGGCGGGGGGAGAGTCCCAGGGACCGGTAGGCTCTTTCGAGGGCATGCGGATTGTTGCGCAGCTCAGGGAAGACGACGAGCAAACGCTGTTTGATCCAGCGTTTTGCCAGCCCGGCTTCCACCGGATGCAGCTTCGATTGCCGCGTAAATGCCCGTTTGATCGCTTCAAACAGTCCCGTTTTCATGGTTCGCGCTTATACACCGCCGACCCGCCGATGTCTTAGAAAAAGACCGGCAAAACTTTTAACGCGGAACATGCAAATCTCCTCGGGGCGGGGCGTTGCGCACCCAAGCGAAGAAACGCCGGACGCGCGTGACGCCCGGCGTTTTCATATTCGGAATTCGAGCTTTCTGCCGGCCGCCGGCCAGCGATTAAGCGTCCGGCTTGGTCTTGCGCAGACCGATCGGGCTATCGCCCTGCTTGAACTGGCCGCGCTTCTTGAGCACTTCCACGCGCTCGAAGCGCTTCAGGACGTTCCGCTTGGCAGAAATGGTGCTCCGGCCCTTGAGACTGCGATGTTGAGACATGACGGGTAAAGAAGTTGGGAATTGAGGTTTCCTTGTGGAAAAAGGAGCCGCCGAGGCTAGCCAGCCTGTTCCATCGCGCAAGGTGAATTCCTTTCGGAGTGCTTTTCACCGTTTATCAGAGAGAATTCAGTTGTCACGGCCCTCTCCACTATTACCTTGCCACAAGTTTTATCATCCCCGCCATGAAACGCACCGCTTTCCTTCGTCGTCTCCCAGGCCACTCTCTGGCCTTCACCCTGGTCGAGTTGCTCGTCGTCATCGCGATCATCGTGATCCTGATGGGCCTCCTCCTCGCCGCCGTCCCGGCTGTCAAGGAAGCCGCCCGCAAAGCCGAGGCGCGGAACACGGTGAACATGGTCGTTACTGCGGTGAATTCCTACTACACCGAATACGCTCGCTTCCCTCCCACCGAAGATCCGAATCAGCAGTCGGGCGCCGCAGCGGCCGCCGTGGAAGACGTGGTGGTAGGCGACAGCAAGGCGGGCGCGACCATTCCAAACAACTTCGTCTTCTACACCCTGCGGAATATCCCGAAGGGGGTCAACGACAGCTATAGCTGCAATCCGCGCAAAGTCGTCTTCTACGATGGCAAGAGTGCCAATGTGAACTCCGCGGGCCGCGCTCGCAATGGCTTCTACGACAAGACCAGCACCGGCGGCCTCCCTCCGGCCACCGAAGAAAGCTGCCTCTACGATCCGTGGGGCAACCAATACTGCATCATCTTCGACGCCAACGGCGACGACCGCATCGATCTGAAAGGCTACTACAGCGACTACACCGGCGTCGATACCAGCGGCCTCGCCCCGCGCCGCAAGGTCGGAGCTTTTTCGATGGGGAAAGACGAAAAGCTTGGCAACAACGGCGACAAAGTTTACAAGAACGGCTCCGAGCTTTCCGACGACGTCGTCTCCTGGGAGTAACCACTCTCGCACCGCGTCGCAGGAAAATCTCACGCGGGTGTAGTTCAATGGTAGAACGGCAGCTTCCCAAGCTGCATACGAGGGTTCGATTCCCTTCACCCGCTCCATTTTCACTCTGTAAGAAGCCGCAAGGCAGGGCTGGAGAGGTCTGTTGAGAGTTGCGTTTTTGGGACAAATGGGACAGTGGTGGGACAATGAAAGCAGCTAAAGGAATTTACCAACGTGGGCGCATCTACTGGCTCAAGTGGCAGGAGAATGGGGAGCGAAAATACGTCAGCCTTGAAACGGATGACGCCGTGGAGGCACTGACCAGGGCGCGGAATGTTCGTGGCGCTCCAATCCTCCAAGGCAGCGAAGGTCTGCATCGGGACATTGATCGTTACCTCGCGACAAAGCGGCAACTAAACCTCCACAGCCGGGCCACGGAGCGGGTCACTCGCGCCGCCCTCACGGAATTTGCGGACCGGTTGGGACAAATCGAGTTGGATCAAGTGACGAGCGCTGCTGCAAACGCTCATTACGCCCGCTTACAAAAGCGCGTGGCTGAAACCACGGCTCAAATCCATATGCGTGCTCTTCGCGCGTTCTTCAACTGGTGTATCAAGGAGCGGATGATTCGAGAGAGTCCGTTCAGTGCTCTCAAACTGGCGAAGGTGGATCGCTACGCTCGACTGCGATTCTGCACGTCCACGCAACGTGACCTGCTCATCAAAGATGCACCGTCGGATGACCTGAAATTCATTCTCTTCGCCGGCTTCCATTGCGGCATGCGAAAAAACGAAATCATCGAAGCTCGATGTGATTGGTTCGATCTCCGTGAAGCCGGGGCGGTCCATATCAAAAATACCGACACATTCAGGATCAAAGATCGCGAGAGCCGTTTTATTCCACTCACGGGAAAATTCCGCGCTTTCCTGCGCGGTTACCTGCGAGGCAAGGATGAAAGTTCTTTCGCTCTAAAGCCCGAGGTCAAGCACGGCAAGGGCACCTACCGATACGACTTTCATCGCCCCTACAACGACTATCTCGATGCCAAGGAGATGCGTTGGGCCACGGCCCATGTCATGCGACACACCTTCGCCTCTCTTTTGGTTCAAGCGGGTGTGAGCATTTTCAAAGTTGCCCGCTGGATGGGAGATGGCGTGGAAGTCGTCGAGAAGCACTACGCCCACCTTGCGCCGCAAGACCGAGACATTGAGCGCATGTTGTGACGCGCTATTTTGGCCATCCCTCCATTTTCGCGCGCTCGATGCAACGATCAAGATCCTGCCTGTCGTAGGCCGTCACTCCTTTCTCGCGCACAGTCGGTTTCACCCAGCCCGCACGCTCCAAGCGTCTCAGAAGACTTTCGCCAGCCACGTAGTCACAAGCATCTTCAAGTCGAAGATTTCGCGGCAACGTCGCCATGACAGATGAGTATTTCATATTCCCACGCCCTGTTGGCGGGCACACCCGGGCTTATCCCGTTTCGGAGTTTTCAAAATGGTTTTCGACATCGCCGGAATGTGAATCCCAGCGGGCGTCGTGTCGCTCCGGTGTGGGAACAAGCGGTGGTTATCCGATGCGTCGGTGAAGCGTCGTTTCCAGCAGGCTAGGAACGTGCGGTGAACGTCGCTCGTGCTCTGCGGATCGCGTCGTGGAGTTTCGCTTCCAACAAATGACGCAACAGCAAAGGACTTCGAGAAGCGGCAGAATGCGAAGCTCATGTAGGCTCACAGATTCTTCTCGGAGAACGCATCGAGTTCAGAGCGCGGAATGAGTATCTTCCGAAGCGTCTTGTTTCGCCGAAGCAGGCGACGCTCGATCAATCGTTCGACGGTGCGGGTCGAGACGTTGAGATAATGCGCCGCTTCCTTGAGCGTGTAGTTCCGTTTCTGCACGACCACCGTGAAGCTTTGGGCACCTGTCTTGCCACAGCTGCCAGTGGATTTCGAGGTGTGAGAGTCCTCCGACTCCAGCTCTTCGTCCGAGTCGATTGTTGATCTATAGCTGGCGTCTTTTGCGACCATGCAGACCACACTGCACGAGCGTCTGTAGCTCGCCGTTCCCAAAACAGAACGTGCGCGGGCGCGCCAAGCCGTGTCAGCCGACGGGCAGCAAATCGTTCCACGCGCAGTGCAACGCAGCCTGGATGCGGATTGCAGTTGTGATCAGCACGTTCATTTGGCCGGCCTCGATCTTTTGCACGGTGCGAATGTTCAAGTCCACGAGTTCAGCCAGCCGTTCCTGCGTCATGCGTAGCGCCATCCTTTGACGGCGCACGGAAGCTCCAAAACGACGCAGTTCGTCCTGAAGTTTCTTTTTCGATGACACGCCCCATTAGGCCGTGACCAGTGCAAACTGCGGAACGGCTCAATGGGCCGTAAAACGCTTGCGCCAAGACCTGCCCTTCGCCCACACTAAATGCCGGTTTTCGATATGGTGTTGTCACATACGCTCAGACCACTTCCGAGTTACGATCTCCCCAAAAT
Organism: Chthoniobacteraceae bacterium; assembly: GCA_044226525.1. Classification (GTDB taxonomy): domain Bacteria; phylum Verrucomicrobiota; class Verrucomicrobiia; order Chthoniobacterales; family Chthoniobacteraceae; genus VFJQ01. The sequence goes on from JBGAGV010000026.1 coordinate 124,970, forward strand.
GAAACCTCAAAACGCCATCGGTCCGCAGGTTCACCGATTGCGGCTTCGCTTAGAAATCGCCGAAGCTGCCTTCGCTGATCGACTATCCGCGGAAGGGTGGAAAACGACCGCTGAGGAAATTTCCGCGATCGAGAATCAGAAGCGCGCGGTTTCCGACATAGAGATCCTTTACCTCGCGCGGGCCTTGGGTGTGGACCTTGGCGTTTTGTTTTCTGGGGCCGCGCCGGACGACACCGCACGCTGAGACGCTTTTGAATCGCGGCGAGGCGTGAGCAGCTTCTCGATTGCGGAGGCGACCCGAACGCTACGCTCGACTTTCGGAAAAAGCTCCCGCTCATCGACACCAAGCGCTGTAGCCAGGAAGATCATTTGGTAGTCACTCACGCGATTCAGTTGAGCTTCGATCTTTCCGACACCGCTGCGGCTGATATCCCAGCCGAGCAGTTGCAGCTTCAGGGCAAGCTTCGCCTGGGACCAACCAAGGCGATATCGAAGCCGACGAATCTGCGGACCGATTACGTTACGCAGCACTCTCTCCGCAGCGCTGGCACCAGTTTCTTCAGGTTCGCCCGCATCACTCCAACCCGGCGAGGGACGAAGGATCATTGGCAAAGGACGTGTCCAGCTTCGCCACGGCGGCGTTCCTCGCCTTGCTGCGGGGCGAGATCGGCGCGCATTTTGCGGAATACCTCGATCGTGCTGTCCGAAATGCGCGGGACTCTTTTCTCACAATAGGCGGTGATGGCGGCATCTTCCTTCGCTTCATCGAAATGGCGGACCTTGAAGGTGAACGGTCGCTTGATGGCAGCGAGCTTGTCCACGGCGCGCGGCTGTGCTTGCGAGAGGGCGAGGTTCACGGCGTCTTTGATGCGCTTGATCGCCACCGGCACGGGTGCCACCAAGTTGTGCGTCGAGCCGGAAGCGCCCTCGATGAAGTTGACGACGCCGTGCAGTTCTGCTTCCAACTCCTGTGCTGCCAATCCATAGAAGGACGGCGACCGCTTTCCGCCGCTGCGCAATCCGATGGTGTGCGTGCTGTGATTGAAGATAAGCGCCCGCAGTTGCTGGCTGGAATCGCGAAACGCGAGCACTGGCAGTTCCGGGTCGAAGGGTCCCGTCGGTCGCACGGCGTCGCTGCGATCTCCGCTCCAGAAGATCGTCCGATCACCCAGCATCAAGCGGCTGTTCATGCCCACGGTTTCTTCCCGTCCGAGGTAAAACAGGAACTCGCATCCATCCTTCGATAGGTTCGCATTCGCGTCTTTTACAGCCTGCACAATCTTGCGCTGCACCTCCTCACAAAACGCAGGCACACGATCATAGCCATGCACGCGCACGGTGCTCGGCGCGTGATGGGTGTGGGTGCAATTGATGAGCACGCGATCTCCTGGAATACCGGTCGCCTTTTCGATCTGCTCCACGACCGGTTCGAGCAGGTCGCGCGTGATCATCAGGATGTCGCACGCGACGATCGCCAACTTCCCGTCGCCCGGTGTTTCCAGCACCACGGCGACCGCGCGCAGCTTGCCCTCCTGCCCCTGCACCTTGCCGGGCAGGATGCTGCCGGCAATGGGCATGGAGTCATCCGCGATGAACTCAGCCGCAGCGGCGCCGACGCGGAGATCGGATTCGCTGCGGGCCTCGGAGAATGTGCTGAGGGCTAGCACTGCCGCCAGGATGTGGGACTTCATCATTGGTGCCGGAGGTTGTGGTTATTTACTCGTCGCGGGCGTGCGGAGAAACTGAATCAAGTCGGCCATTTGCTGGTGATTGATCGCGGCTTCGAGACCTTCGGGCATGAGCGATAGGTTCTGGCTTTGCAGGGTTTTGATTTGATTGCGCAGCACGGTTTTTTGCGTGCCGTCGGCGAGTTTGATCACGACGCTGTTTGCGGTTTCTGAGGCGAGGAGGCCGTAGAGTTGTTCGCCGGTGTTGAGCGTGCAGGTGTAGGGGTTGAAGCCGGGCTGGATGTCAGCGCTGGGATCTAAAATGCTGCCGAGGAGCTTCTCGGGCGGATGCTCGATGACGGTGAGCAAGTCGGGACCGAGGTCGCGGCCCTCGGTGCCGCGCTTGTGGCAGGCGGCGCAGACGAGCATGAAGATGTCGTGGCCTTTTTTGGCATCACCTTTGAGGGCGAGCGCGGGGCGGTAGGCGTCCATGACTTTGCTGCGGGCGGAGCTGGCGGTGTCGAAGACTTTGGCGGCGAGTGCGCTGATGCGTTTGGAGTCGTGCTTGATCAATCGCGCGCGCTGCGTGGCATCGAGCGCGGAGGCAGGCAGGGCTTTTTGTTCGAGGCGTTGCATGAGGTCGAAGGCCCACGGCTCACGGCTCATCCATGCGCTCAAGGTGAGCAATCTGGCGGCGGGGCTGAGGATGGGCCAGGCCTTGGCAAAGGTGGCGGGCACTTCGTCGGAGCCGAGTGTGGCGAGCGCTTGAATCGCGGCGGCCTGGGTATCGGCGGGATGCTGCGGATCGAGCCACGCGGCAAGCTGTGGCAAAGCCTCGGCGCGCGCCGATGGTTCACGACTGAGGAGCGCCGTGGCGGCGATGCGCTCGAGCGCGGGAGCGTGGGTGTCGGCCGCAGTGCTGCGGGCTTGGGCGGTGATAGCGCTGGCTTTGCTGAGCAACGGCGCGAGTGCGTCATCGGCAGTTCCCCCACGCAGTTTTTCGAGAGTGCTGCCGCGCAGGGTGAGTTGATCGAGCAGGCGCGTGAAGGCGGCGAGTTGCTCCGGCGTGTAGCGCGTGCCGCTGGCGTTGAAGGTGGGGGCGAGCAGCGACGCGATGGCGGCGCGATCATTCAATCCGAGCGCGATGGTGAGCAGCGTCTCGGCAAGAGCAGGCCTGGCTTTGGCGGCGGCGACCAGCGCACGAAGATGCGGCGTGGCGGAACTCATCACGGCGGCGACCATCATCGGATCATCGGCATGAGCGATGAGCAGGCGACCAAGGGTTTCACCAGCGAGAGCGTCCTTCGACTCGCCGAGCGAGAAGGCGAGCTGCATCCGCACCTTCGCATCCTGGTCATCAACAAGATGCACCGCAGCGGCGAGCACTTCAGGCGTGAAGCGTGTTTCGGCGAGACGCAGGGCATTCTCGCGCACGCCGGGGGTGTTGTCGCTGAGCGCACGCGCCACCGATGCTGGCGGAAGTTCACCGAGGCCATCGAGCACGCAGAGCGCGTGCAGTCGTGCGAGCGGATTCTTACTTTGCTCAGCCAAGGCCAGCAGCGGCGCGAGCGCCGCTCTGTCGGCACGCCAAAGCAGGATTTGATGCGTTTTGTCACGACGCCAGCCGTTCGTCGAATCAAGCGCGGCGACGAGATCGGGAGTGCTGAGCTGATCGAAACGCACGGGTCTGAAATCCGGGGCGTCTCCGCGGCTCACGCGATAGATGCGGCCCTTGTCATCACCGAGACGATAGTGCGGCAGCAGTTCCGCCTTGCCCTCGGGTGGCAGGAACTGCGGGTGCTCGATCATGTAGCGATACATGTCGGCAATCCACAGCGCGCCGTCCGGCCCCTCACGCACCATCACCGGACGGCACCAGCGGTCTTTGCTCGCGAAGAAATCGAACTTCCTTTCCCCCGGCATCTGTTTCCCCTTGAAGCTCACGCCGTCGTCGGCGAGGGCGAGATGCTGCACGACGTTATGCACGGGCTCGCAGACGAAGGCGTCGATACCGCCGAGGCCGAAGAGGAGCTGGTCGCGGTAGATCATCCCGCTGCACGCCGAGGTGTAGTGACCGGTCGAGGCGGCAAAATCATTGTAGCGCTTGGTCGCCTCGCTCGCGGGAAAGACGGGAGGGCTGTTCGGCGGCGTGAGCATCTGCACACGCGTTTCGTTCACGCCGAGGTGCGGATTGCGGCGCAGATATTGATCGGGCAGTGCGTAGTGCCAGAGCGGGTGCGCGTTTTGCGTGCCGAACCAGCGTCCCCAGTTATCGCGGTTGCGCCCGAATTGCGTGGGGCCGCTCTGCGGTTCCAACGCGCCGGTCTCGGGACGAAACCGAAAATCTCGCGCGCCGACGAAAACCTCCTGGCCGTTGCGCAGGGATTTGAGCCGCGTCTCAGCGCCATAGTTTCCGCGATGGCTGCCGATGGCGACATGAACCCAGTTGTCGAGTCCCCAGCGCAGGCCGTTCGCGCGGAGCTGCTGATTTCCCTCCTGCAATCCGTTGATGAGCACTTCCTGCTTGTCGGCCTTGCCATCGCCATCCGTGTCTTTCAGGAACAGGACATTCGGCGCTGCGGTGATGATGACGCCATCGCGCCAGGTCAGGATGCCGTTGGGAAAATTGAGTCCATCAGCAAACAGAGTGCTCTTGTCGTAGCGGCCATCGGCGTTCGAGTCTTCGAGCACGCGCACGCGGCCACCGGCCTTGCCGTTGCCATCCATGCCAAGCGGATAGTCCGCCATCTCCACGACCCACAAGCGCCCGCGCTCATCCCAATCGAACGCGACGGGATCGAGCAGCAGTGGCTCGGCGGCAACAATCTCCGCTTTGAAGCCCGCAGGCAGATGAATCTTCTTCAACGAGTCGGCGGGCGCGAGCGGCGGAACCACCTCTGTGGAAACCTTTGTGGCGGGCGGTGCGGCTGCGGCCTTGTTGACCGGAGCTAAGGATGCCGGCGCAGCGGATGGTTGTCCCTTCGCTTTCGTCACGGCATCGTTCAGGGTTTCCGTCGGGCCGAGTGGTCGAATCTCGATGTCGCGGTAGAACACTTCCGTGGCCTCAAACTCCAGCAGGATGCGTCCGCCAGTCAGAGGAATCCATGCATTGGGGTCGGTCGGTGAGCGCTGGCGGATGCCTGAGCAGCGGTTGACGAGGTGGCCGTTGACGAGATGTGCGGCGGAGTCCCCTTTGCAGATCAGATCGACGGTGTTCCACCCGTCCCGCTCGTAGTTGGCGCTCTTGCGGGTGTAAGTGACTCTTGAACCGGTGCCAGTCGTGTAGGACACGCCTCCTTGATCGGCTGGCAGATACTCCTGCCACTCCGCGCTTTTCGTTGCCGGGTCGATGGTCGTATCCACCTGAATCAAGCCGACCGTGAGCAGATCGCCCACGTCATTCAACTCGACCTGAAACTGCAGTGCCTGCGGCCAGACCGCGTCTTCCGTGGCGTGGTGGTAATAAATACCGGCATCGGGTTTGAGAGTGAAGCGTGGCTTGAACTGGTTCTTCCCCCACTTGTATTTCAAACGCAGATGATAGTCGGAGAACGACTGTGCGGTGCCGATATACCCCATGACGACCTCGGAGCCGCTGCGGGCGCCCTTGTAGGCGTGGATCGCGCCATCTTCGATGGTGATGACGTGATCGGGGTCACGATCGCGGCCGTGTTTTTGAAGGAAGCTGAACCAGCCCGTGAGGTCTTTGCCATTGAACAACCGCACCCACTCACTCTCCACACCGCGAGCCGAAGGCGGGATGGGTTCGGCGGCAATGGTCGCCGCACTCAGCACAAACGCGGCGAGCAAAACAAGAGTGGCAGAATGTGTATGGAGCTTCATGGTCGAGGTCAGGTGATGAACGGCGCGGCGCGGCGACGATCCGTGAGCCGACCTTTGCCGGGGCTCCAAGCACTTGACCAGCGACCAAGTTGCGCAAACTATTGCGCAATGCCCGAACGTGTTACCCTTCGGCAAGTCGCCGCCGAGTGTCAGCTCTCGATTTCCACAGCTTCGCGCGCGATGCGGCATCACCCGCGGATTCCCGCGGCAACCCGCCAGCGGGTGATTGAAACAGCGAACCGGCTGGGCTGGCGACCTGATCCGGCCCTTGGTGCGTTGATCGCCCATCGGCAAACGCTGCGCGCCAAACTCGCCCCACCGAGAGGCGAGGTTCTCGCCTTTCTCACCCGCTGGAAGACGCCCACACTGTGGAGCGAACGCAGTCCCTTTCTTGCCGAGTATTTCTCGGGCGCGCAGGCTCGCGCCGCCGCTCTCGGCTACAAGCTCGAGAATTTCTGGCTGCATCCTTCACAACTGACGGGAAAACGGGGCAGCGCCATTCTGCGTGCTCGCGGCGTGCGCGGCATCGTGCTGCCAGTTACGACGCGTCCTTTCTCGCATCTCAACTTGGAATGGGAGCATTTCACCGTCGTGATGCACCGCAGCGCGCTCGCGTTTCCCAGACACCACTTCATTTCGACCGATCACTTCTTTGACATGCGGTTGCTCATCCGAAATACACGACAGTTGGGTTACAAGCGTCCCGGTCTTCTGCTGAAAAAAATCAGTGATCGCTACTCCGGCGGCTGCCTTGAGGCCGCGTTCTTTCACGAACAGCGTTCAGCCTACGCGAGTGGCAATCACATTCCGCCGCTGGTCATCGAAAGCGTTAGTGCCGCTGCTGCGCCCGCAGTGCGTCGCTGGTTTCGGCAGCACCGGCCTGACATGATCATCGGCAGCAGGGACGAGCTGCTCGATCTCGTGGGTATGGCCGGTATTCGGGTGCCCGAGCAGTCGGGTTTCGTTGCATTCCAGCTCCTCCGTCCCGACGGCAGCATTGCCGGCCTGGATCATCGGGAACGAGACGCCGGCACGATGACCATCAATTTCCTCCACCAACTTCTGCTGCGCGGAGAGCGCGGTGTGCCGGAACTCCCGGAAGGCATGCTCGTGACATGCCGATGGTGCGATGGCCGGACGCTCCCGAAGCTGGATCGCGCATGATACTCCTGCAACGCTCGCACCTGCACCTCGCTGCCTCGCAGTGACTTGATCGCCCGCTGCGCGGCATGGGCTCCGTCACCTAGGCGCGGCGCTTTTGCTCTTCTCAAACTCGGCTTCCATGTTCTGCGGTTCGCGCGTGACGCGGACACCGCCGCCAAAGTCGGTGAGTCGGCATGTTCATCAACAGCGCATACTGGCGCGTGCCCGTGTCGTCGTGCTCGCCTTTGCCCTCGCTCCACATGCCGGCGCATGGTGGGGTGGGGTAGCAATAAATGGAAAGCGGCAAAAAACAGTCGCGAACGCGCTGTAGACGCTACGATCCGTGCAGCCGCAGTCTGGCATCCGCATCCCCGCTCGTGGCGCGGCGAGTGAGGCTGGATTTCCAACTTGCCGAGAGCGCGGCGCAGGAGGCGAGGTGCAACGCGGCGGCGCGGTCGTCCTTGCGGTGGTGCATCACGTCATTCGCGGCGGCGATGCTCCAGTGCGGTGCGAGACGCTCGATCAGTTCCAGCGCCTCCCCGGCCTGGATGGCACCTACGGCAAGCACCCGGAAATACCAGCCCGTCTTGCCCGTCCGCTCCACGCGCGCGGCCAGCTCCCGGATGCGCCAGCGGCGGGAGAGCTTCCAGCACGGCTGGCGCGGCTGCGATACCTGCAAGATCAGATCACCGGCACGGAAAACATCACCCACACACACGTCCGCCTCGGTGAGTCCGCAGGTGGTGAAGTTCTCACCAAACGCACCCGCCGGGAGCGTGAGCCGCAACTCCTCCGCCCAGCCCGCGTAGTGCTCGGCCGGATAGGCATTGATGGCCTTGTCCGGCCCGCCGTGATTGACCAAGTCCGCCTGGCCGTCTCCCTCGATGCCGAGCCGCGTCACCCGCCGGAAACCATCCACCGGTTCCTTGAGGAAGCCCGTCGTCCATTCGCGCTCCATCGGCTCCACCGCACCGGGCGAACCCAAGGTGCGGGGCATGCCCGTCTGCAGGCTGATGATTTGCAGGCTGCTCATGATCCTTCGCGCGTGCCGTGTTCCTCATCCAAATCGCGGATCTGCCCAATGATGGCGGAGAGTCTTTCGCCGGTGGCGGTGAGCGCATATTCGGTGCGCGGCACTTTGCCGGGGATGTCCGTGCGCGTGATGAGCCGGTAGTCCAGCAGCTTGCGCAGACGCTCATTGAGCACCTTCGTCGAGATGCCGGGGATAAAACGCTCTAATTGGCCCGGCCGCTGCACCCCGCGCCCGATCGCCGCCAGCACGGCGGCGGACCACTTGCAGCCGACGACATCCTCCAACCGGCGGTAGGCAGAGCGATCCGAGAGCGTCAGATGCTTCGGATTCGGGCGGGGAACGGACTTCGGTTTCATGCGCCTCGGTAGCCCCCTTCCGCCTTCATGGACAGCGGGAACAAAACGGTGCCCGGCCACGAGATTGCGCCCTCTTTCGCAAATTCACGTCCAGCATTCTGATGACGGCGACATCCGCTGTGCCACGCAGCGGCCTGTCATTCAAAAACACACAACACAACATGAAAACCAAAGTCGTATTCTACCACGCAGGCTGCCCCGTCTGCGTCACCGCCGAACAAAACGTCGCCGCCGCGCTCGACGCCAGCCGCTACGATGTCGAAATCGTCCACCTCGGCACTGCCAAGACCCGCGTCGCCGAAGCCGAGAAAGCCGGAGTAAAATCCGTCCCCGCCCTCGTCATCGCCGGAGCCGCCTATCACATCAACTTCGGTGCAGGCATCGAAGTGCTGCGGTAAGCGCCCCATCCATCCCAGTGTCGCAGCCGGGTCGGACACACGGCCCGCTGCGGCACACGGATGACGGAATGCCGAGCATTTTTACTTTGGCATCGGTCCTCATTTGTCGCGGGGTGCGGCGGAATGTTTGGCGAAGAAGCGGAGCACGAGGTCGTTGTAATCCACCGGCCAGAGATGCGCCGCGATGTTTCTTTGGTAGGTCCCTTTCAGCACAAGATCGGCCTCCATCGGGCAGCCGTGGGCGCGAAATTGTTTGATGAGTTTCTCATGGCAACTGGCGTCCACGATCCCATCGTCCCGGTGGTGCAATCCAACAAACGGGGGCTTCGCGGCTGGGTTCATCGTCGCCCATGTTTTTTTTCGTGACGATAGGATGTGACAGCCGCCAGCCCGCCAGCACCGCTTTCCGTGATCCGCTTTCCGGCTTCACGATCAATGCCCATCCCTCTCGCCTCGCGCCCGGTGTCCACGGAGGCATCAAAATAGGTGCCATAGGGATCGCAGGCGGCACCGGGCGCAAAGGCGGTGATCAGCCCGTCAAAATGCGTCGCGGCCCGCACCGTCATGAAACCGCCGGTGGATTCGCCCGTAACGAAAACCGATGGGGAACTTAAAACTTACGATACGATATCAATGACGAAAGTTTATGGACGCGAACCAGCGATAGTAGCAGAGCGAAGGAGATCCCTTCGGGGATGACTGACTTTGAAGTCGCCCGCGGCAGATTCTTCGACGCCCCTCCCGTTTTCTTCACCACCCTCATCGCCAAGCCTCGCGGATGCTTGGTTTTTTGAAAGGTCGAGTGCGGTCACAATCTCCTGCTGGCGCTGCGTAGCTGCGGCCAGCTTGTCGGCATACTCGAAGGGCTGGCTTTGGTGTTTGGTCAGTTCGTCCAGTTGCCGCGTGTATTGCCCGAGGTCGGCTTCCCGCTCATGCAGCTTCGCTTCGAGGCTGCGCAACGCGTGCTCCAGCGACGCGATTGTGCCGAGCGCGTTGTCGCTGACGTTGGCTTGGTAGCTGTTCTTCCCGTGGATCAAGACCGAGATCTTCTCGTCGTTCCGCTGGAGCGAGAGAGGAAAGCCAGCGATCTCACCGACGGTCTTAGTCGCTTGGAATGGCTTGAGCGCGGCGCCGAGGAAAATGAGAGCGCGCCCCGCCTTCGTTCGATCGGAGAATGTCTCCTTCCTCACGGTCATGGAAAAGGTCTCACCATCCGTCGCTCCACGCGCACGAATGTCTTCGCGCAGATTGGCGATCTGCCGCTCGGCGATGGCGATGCTCTCACCCACCGACTTGATGCGGAAGCGAACCTGATACTGACTTTCCTGGTGCTGCTTTTTCAGCCGCGTGAGCCGAATGACCTCGGCATCGACTGACGCTTTCTCGATCACCATCGGATTACCCGACGCGATGGCCTTCACCTCCGCATACGTCAGCGCGGCCGCGTCCACGTCCTCAGCGCGGCGCATCGTCGCATCACCCGTCATCACCTGCGCGATGAAGCGGCTCTTGTTCTCCAGCGTCTGCCACATGTAGGCGTCGAAGCTGCCCTCAGTCACGTAGCGGTAAATGCTCACGAAC
>JBGAGV010000027.1:0-119624 GCA_044226525.1 Chthoniobacteraceae bacterium
GGCGTGGAGTTGCTGGAGCCACGCGGCATCGACTACGTCGGTCTTTTTGCCGGGCACGCCTTTGACATGCCGCGCATTGACCAGGCAGACTTCGATCCCGGCATCCTCCAGCAGCGCGCACGCGCACAGCCAGTAGTTGCACGCGGGAGGGGTCAACTCTTGACTCTTGACACTGTGTCAACTGTCAAGACCCGCCCCCTCTCCCCGAGGATTCAACGCCTTTCAGGGTTGAGGTATATTGGGATAGGTTCCCAGGGTAGCTCGCATTCGCGAGGCAACCCTGGGCTGGTTGATTCAATCCCGTTGGGATTGGCGGGTGTGCGGGTAGTGGCGTTCTGCGTTCTGTGTTCCGAATTCCCACTGCCGAGTTCACAAGAGCTTGGCGGCTTCTTCGATCTGGCGGAGGACTTCGGGGGTGAGGCCGGTGGGTTTGGGTTTGGGGGCGTGCTCGCGTTCGTAGCGGAGCTTGGAGTCTTCGAAACGGTCGCGGGCGAGCTGGAGGCGTTGCTGGCGGTGGGTGTGCATCTGGTCCCACTGGCGTTCGCGGCGGCGCTCGCGGGCGGCGAGGAGCTCGACGGTGTGCTGGCGATCGGCGGTGGCGGCGGCGACGGCGAAGAGGCGGGGGTCCTGGCGGGCGAGGTCGAGGTCGACGAGGAGCTTCTGGCCGGCCTGGCGGGCGCGGGCGAAGCTGGCGGGATCGGGGTCGAGGTCGGCCTCATAGTCGCGAGCGCGCTCGACTTCGCGCATGAGCTGGAACCAGTCGCGGAAGCGGCGGATGGAGGTGGGCCAGACGTGAATGCCGGTGCGGGCGAGCTGTTCGCGGGCATACTCGATGCCGCCGCGGCAGGAGGAACTACGCGGGGTTTCGCACCAGGCGATGATTTCTTCCTGACGTTCCGGGGGGAGGTTTTTGAGGACGGAATCGGCGCGGGTTTTGCGGGTGGCGGCGATGGGCGGGGTAGGAGAAGGAGAGGGGGGAGGGGCGGCGCGGTGATCGCGGGATGGTTTCATGACGGGGGGAGATTCGATGCTTTGGCGATCGTGCGCGAACCGTCCAATCCGTCCATTCCGTCGGTCCCGAGTATCGTTTTTTAACGATGCGGAAGAGCGCGTGCGGAAGGCGGAAGGGGTCAACTCTTGACAGTGTGTCAACTGTCGAGACCCCAACGCGGGCAAGGGATGACCCATCAGCTCACCGGGGCCCGATGGTGAAAGGGGGCTGCGCGGTGGACCATTGCCAGTCGGGGCGGCGAATGTGGGCGAGGGTTTCGCGCACGTCCGGGGCCTGGCGCACGGCGGCGGCATACCGGTCGGAGTGCGACTGCCACCGCTGGCGTTCCGATGCGGTCGGGGTGTGCCGCGCGCGGTAAGGCGTCCGGTTGCCGATGAGCATGGTGAGGAAGCCGTCCAGCCGGTAGAAGCCCTGGGGATGCGGCAGGCGGTAGCGGCAGAAGGTGGAGGGGCCGTTTTCGGCGTAACACTCGAGCAGCGGGACGAGCGGCGTCACGTCGGTCTCGGCGCGGCAGTGCCGCCAGAAGGGAGTGTCGAGGGCGGTGTTCAGCTTGTAGTGCAGGGAGAGAAAATTGCGGATATCTTCCCAGCCCGCGAAAGCGTTTTCGTTGTAGATCTCCCGCAAAGTGGGGGTCGGAGCGAGGCCGCTCTGCAGCAAGCTCTGGATCAAATCGCGCGTGTGAGCACAGACCAGCATGAGCGCGGTGGCCTCAAGCGGCTCGACAAATCCGCCGGCATTGCCGATGGCCACGACGTTGTCCACCCACAGGCGCCGGTAACAGCCGGAGCGAAACTTGACGATGCGCGGCGAGGACGGCGTCTTGGGGTTCTTGCGCCGGAATTCCTCCACCGCCTGGTCGTCGGAGAGAAACGGCGAGGCATAGACATAGCCACGATTGACGTGATGCTCGTGCTCGATCTGCCAGGCCCAGCCAGCGTCCATTTGCTCCGCCGTGGTGTAGGGAAGAATCGGTTCCGTGGTGCGTTCCCAGCCACCGATGACGGCGCGGTCGCAGAAGAGGGTGCGATCGAAGGAGACGTAAGGTTCGGCGAGAGCCTTGCCGAGCAGTTCGCTGCGAAAGCCGCTCGCGTCGATGAAGAGGTCGGCCTCCAAGCGGCGCTGATCCTCCAGCACCAAGGCCGTGAGCCCGGCTGGACCGCGCTCGGCCTGGGCCACTCGGCCGTCGATAATCTCGATCTTCAGCTCGCGCGCGATGACTTCCAGCGTCTCGACGAAGCGCGCATTTTCGATGTGAAAGCCATAGAACGGCTGGATGTCCGGCGTGCCGTCCGACCGCCGCGCAAACGCCTTGCCGTGCCGCATCAGCGCCGCGAGCAGACTGATGTCGCCGAGTTCCTCATCGCAATAGAAGCCATTCGGCAGCGGCAGATCCGCCCACTGCAAATCGAACTGCGGCACGAAGGCAAAATCGAACGTGCCTCGGGCGCCCCAGCGAAAATGGATGCCGAGCTTCCACGTCGGCGCCGCTCGCGCGTAAAACTCGCGCCGATCGATCCCGAGGTAGTCGAAAAGCATCGTCGGCAGATTCGGCGTGGTGCCTTCCCCCACCCCGATGATCCCGATCTCCGGACTGCGCACGATCCGCACCTCCACTCCCGGCAGCTTGCGCCGGAGCGAGATGGCGGCGAGCAACCCGGCACTGCCGGCGCCGAGGACGAGGATGCGCTGAATCATGAGGCCCTCGCCGCATAAGCCAGCGCCGGGGAAAAAGCGAGGGCGGCGGAAAGTGGACGCGAATGAAGCGGAGGCGGCCTTGCCCCCTCGAAGGGGGTCGTCATTCAACCAGCCCAAGGTTGCGAGGCACGAGCTACCTTGGGAAACACCGCCGAGAATCAACCCTGAAGAGGTTGCATCGGATTACGGTGGCTTGATCCGACCCTTTCAGGGTTGAGACGATGCCGCCGCGAAAACTCAGGGTTGTGCCAACCCTGGGCTGGATGATGGAATCCCGTTGGGATTCAAACCCCGCCCGCCGACCGGACCTCGGTGTCATCTCCGCACCCATCATCATGCCCGCATGTTGAGATCGTGGCCGGCGGGGACGCCGGCGCTCCATGGAAGGCCCCGCGCTACTTCACGGTCTGCTCGACGCCGAGTTTGGCGAGGACTTCGGGCGGAGGGCCGTCGAAGCTGGCGAGGGGGACGTTGCCGATGTAGCCGAGCGCTTCCCAGCCGGCGGCGGTGCCGTAGTAGGCGCTGGCGGCGAGGGTGCGGAACTTGGCGAAGAAGCTGGCCCCTTTCTTGAACTCGGGCTTCACGTTGCCGGTCCAGGCAATGTCGTCGCAGATGGCATGATGCTGCTCGGCGCTGAGCGAGGCGAAGTCTTTTTGGAAACGTTTCTGCGCTTCGGCTTCGATCCACTCGAGTCCGGGCAGGATGGTCTTGCGATCCTTCTGCTGATCCTCGTAAGGGGCGCTGATCCACTCGTCGAGATAGTCCACGACGCGCAACTCGCTGGCGGCGGGGCCGAAGTGATCCTTCGGCAGAATCACATCGGCGAGGGCGATGGCGGTCTTTCGTTGCGCGGGCGTGAAGGTGAGCGGCCAGAACGAGCCAGGCTGGTAGAATTTGTTGATGTCCGGATCGGTGCCGTAGCCTTTCGCTTCCACCGCGGCCTGAGCCTCAGCGCGAAACTCCGGCAGATGCATCGCCGCCGCGGCGACCGCAAACCATTTCAACACCGTGCGGCGCGGCAGCCGCTGGTCGGGTTCGTGCAGATTCGCTTCGTTCATCACAGGGCTCCTTTCTTGGCTTGGTCGATAATGTAATCGCCGGTGCGCCACGCGAGGGCCATGATGGTGAGCGTGGGGTTTTTGTCGGCGTTGGAGGGGAACGGGGAGGCGTCGCTCAGGAAGAGGTTCTTCACATCGTGCGTCTGGTTGTAACCGTTGCAGACGGACTTGGCCGGATCGCTCCCCATCAGGGCTCCGCCGACTTCGTGGATGATTTTTCCGCCGGGGTCGATCGCATCGATCGGGCTCTCCGGTTTGCTGCGCACGGTGCCGCCCATGGCTTCGATGATGGAGGCGAAGGTCTTTTGCGCGTGCGTGACCATGTTCAGCTCCTGCTGGCTCCACTTCCAATGCCACCGCAGGACGGGGATGCCCCACTTGTCCTTCACCTGCGGGTCGAGTTCGGCAAAACAGTTTTCGTTCGGGATCATTTCGCCGCGGCAGGTGTAGCCGACAAAGGAACCGTAATAACGCCGGGCCTCTTCCTTGAACTTCGTGCCGTAAGCGCCGCGCCCGAGATCATCCGGCAGCGGGTTCCGTCCGCCCGGCATGCGGCGCGTGCCGCCAAACTCGACGTGATACCCGCGCGCAAAATCCATCCTGCCCGCGTGCTGTTCTTTGTAGAGCCACCACGGGATGTAGGAGTGCGGTCCGCCGGCGCCGTCTTCATTGTGCGGCGGCAGATTTTCCAACGCGGGCACCTGGCCGGAGACGCTCACGCCGACGGTGTCCATGATGTATTTGCCGACGAGCCCGCTGCGATTGGCGACGCCATTCGGGAAGGCGCTGCTCTTCGAATTGAGCAGGATGCGGACGGTCTCGCCGCTGCTCGCTGCGAGCACCACCGCCTTCGCTTTCACGCGCTCTTCCTTGCCGGTCTTTTTGTCGATGTAGAGCACACCGGTCGCCTTGCTGTTGCCATCGATGATGACTTCCCGCGCGTGCGCATTGGCGACGACATCGAGATTCCCCGTCGCATGTGCCGGCGGCAGATGCACCGTGGTGCTCTGGTAGTTCGCTTTGATGTTGCAGCCGCGATGGCACTCCGTGGCCCAGAAACACGCGGCGCGGGCGCGCATCGAATCGGCGACGATCTTCTGCGCCCATGAATTGCCGGGATGCAACTTGGCCGGGATGTTATCCGCATCGAGCGGCCGGGTGAGCACGGCGCGGTGAATCGGGATGATGGGGATGCTCAGCCTCTTCGCGTGCTTCTGCGCGTAGAGTTCCGCGGCGCGCGCTTTCGGCGCGGGGAGCAGCACGCCCGGCGGCGAATCGGGATTGTTTTCCACGTTCTCATTCGTCCCATACACGCCGATGAGCATTTCCACCCGGGTGTAATACGGCTCGACGTCGTCGTAGCCGATCGGCCAGTCGAAGCCGAGGCCGTCGCGCGAGTGCGGTTTGAAATCGTAGGGCCCATTGCGCAGCGACATGCGGCCCCAGTGGTTCGTGCGCCCGCCCAGCATGCGCGGACGCCACCACCAGAACTGCTCCTCCTCCTTCGTGCTCGCCTGCGTGTAAGGCTCGCCCGGCACCTGCCAGCCGCCGTCGATGGTCGCATCCCAGAATCCGAACGGCTTTTCCACCGTGCGCTCGCCCATGAGCGGCGAATTTTCGGGCCGCTGAAACATCGCGGTCTCCAGCACCGGATCGTAATCGCGACCGGCTTCGAGCATCACGACCTTCAGCCCCGCGAGCGTGAGGGTGTAAGCCATCTGGCCGCCGCCGGCACCGGAGCCGACGATGGCGACATCGTATTCAGGTTGCGTTTTGGAGCTGGTGATAACGGGCATGACGAAAGGGACGGGTGAAGGCGGCGGCGACGGGGCCGAGGTGCCGTGGCGGGACGCGTAGGTCGCAAATCCAAGCACATCGCGCAAGGGCGCTCCTTGCACCGGTGACGCGAATTTACACCCCGGGAACGTCGCTTTAGTTTAATCAGGTGTGAAGGCGGCCACGTTCGACGGTAAGCAGCTCGCCAACCACGTCAGCGGTCGAGCTTCAGCGAGGCGAGGAAGGCCTCGGTTTTCTTCATCGTGTCGTCGAAGAGTTCCTGCCGCCGCATGAGGTAGCCGTGCTGGCCGCCTTCGTTCACGTCGAGTTCGCACCGATTGCCGGCCTTGATCATTTCCTCGTGGAACGCCTTGGCGCCGGCGAAGGGCGTGGTGGGGTCGGCCGTGCCGTGGAAAACGATGGTGGGCGGCAGTCCTGGGCGCACCTGATGTCGCGGGGAAATTTCCTGCCAGCGTTCGCCGATGCGCGCGTTGCCATAACCTTCGGTCGAGGTGTCGATGACGGGGAAGAGGAGAACGAGCGCGTTTGGCGTGGGCGAAATTTTGAGGTCATCCGTGTCTTCGTTCACGCCGTCGAACATCGCCGTGGCTGCCGCGAGATGCCCGCCTGCCGACCCGCCGCTCACGATGATTTTCTGAGGATCGATGCCGAGTTCCGCCGCGTGAGCGCGCACGTAGCGCACCGCCGAACGCGCGTCTTTCACGCAATCGAAAACCGTCACGCCGGTCTTCGCACTGGCCAGTCGATATTGCACGCTAAAGGCAACCATACCGCGTTTCGCGAAGTGATCCGCAAAGGGAAACATCCGCTCCGGTCCCATGCCAGTCCAGCCGCCGCCGTGGATGACGATGTAACCGGGGCGCCGGTCCGATGGCTTGAGTCCCTCGGGCTCGAAGAGGTGCAGCACCAGTTCGCGATCACCGACTTTTTTGTAAACGATCGACCGAGCGGGCTTTAGCCCTACGCCGAGCTGGCCGACGTAATCCAAGGGCTTTTTTGCGGCTTCGTCGGCCGTGGCGAGCACACCGGCCATGAACAGGGGAGCGAGAAGAAAGAGGCGGGGCAACATGCCCTCGCTTTACATCTGCGGCCCCGAGGCGCACCACTGGAAATCACCACCCAAAAGCCTCGATGAAACTTTCCGCGCTCATCCTCTCGCTCAGCCTCCTTTCGTTCGCTGCCCAGGCGGAACAGCCCGCCCAGCCACTGCCTCTCGCCGTCTCGGTCGATCATGCCGATGCGCTCTATCGCGTCGGGGAGACGGTCACTTTTACGATCAAAAAGACGGCCGACTCTCCGCTCGCCGCGGATGCCGAGGTCGTCTGGACGATCAGCAAGGATGGCATTCCACCGATTCAAACCGGCAAGGCGAAGCTGGCGAGCGGCGCGGCCACCATCACGGGCAAACTCGACGAACCCGGCTTTCTCCTCTGCCGCGCGACGGCAACCGTGGACGGCAAACCCGCAGCCGCGCTGGCTGGAGCGGGCTTCGCTCCCACGGAGATCAAACCGAGCCTGCCGGTGCCGGAAGATTTCGACGCGTTCTGGGCTACGCAGAAGAAGAAACTCGCGGCGGTGCCGATGAAAGCGAAACTCACGCCCGCAACGGCAGCCTCAAAGAAAGCCGAGCTGTTCGACGCGCACATCGATGCGCTGGGCGCGCCCGTGTCGGGTTACTTCGCTCGACCGCTCGGCGCGAAGCCGAAGAGCCTGCCCATCATCCTCACCGTGCACGGCGCGGGGGTGAGCAGTTCGAATCCTATCGGCCCCGTCGGCTGGGCCGATCAAGGCCTGCTCGCCATGGATATCAACGCCCATGGTATTCCGAACGGACAGCCGAAGGAATTTTACGCCGGACTCAACGAGGGACGGCTGAAAGACTATCGCTCGGCCGGCCGCGAATCGCGCGAGACGATTTATTTCCTCGGCATGTTTCTGCGCGAAGTGCGCGCGCTCGATTTCCTCTGCTCGCAGCCTGAGTGGGATGGCAAGACGGTGGTTGTTTACGGAAGCAGCCAAGGCGGGTTCCAGGCGTTTGCCGCGGCTTATCTCGATCCACGTGTGACCTTCTTCGCCGCAGGGGTGCCGGCGGGGTCGGATCACACCGGCGTGGCGGCCGGTCGCGTCGCCGGCTGGCCGAAGATTGTCCCAGTCACCGACGGCAAACCGGACCCGAAGGTCGTCGAAGCCGCGCGTTACTTCGACAACATGAACTTCGCCGCGCACACCAAGGCCAAGGGAGCAGTCGTCACCGTCGGTTTCATTGACCAGACCTGCCCGCCGTCGAGCGTCTATGCCGCGTTCAATGCCCTGCCGATCGTGGACAAGAAGATCTTCAACGACATCCCGCACGGCCACACCAACTCCCCCGAGGCAGTCGCCGCCATGGTGGAAGCGGTGCGCGCGCACCTCAAGGCGCAGGCGGGTCATTAACGCCTGACCCAGCGTGCCGGCTCACACCATGAAGATTGGCCTCATCGGTCTCGATACCTCGCATTGCCTCGCCTTCACGCAGGCGCTGAACGATCCGCATTGGCCCGCGCACGTGCCGGGCGGACGCGTGGTCGCGGCGGTGAAAACGTTCAGCCCGGACATGCCGGCCAGTGCGGAGCGGGTCGAAGGGTTCGCCGCAAAGATGGCGGACGAATGGGGCATCCGCCTCGTTCCCTCAATCGAGGAGCTGTGCCGGGAAGTGGATGCGGTAATGATCACCAGCCTCGACGGTCGCGCGCACCTCGCGCAGGCTCGCGCCGTTTTCGCCGCGGGCAAACCAGTCTTCATCGACAAACCCCTCGCCGCCTCGCTGTGCGACGTGCTCGAAATTTTCCGGCTGGCCGAAGAAGCGCGCGTGCCGGTGTTTTCGTCGTCCGCTTATCGGTTTTACGAAAGCCTCGTCGCCCTGCGACGCACGGACATCGGCGAAGTGCGCGCAGCCATTTCCTACGGGCCGGCCTACCTCGAACCGCATCACCCGGATCTTTTCTTCTACGGCATTCATCCCGCCGAAGCGCTCTTTGCCGTGATGGGATGCGGCTGCGAGTCCGTCGTGCGGGCACACACCGCCGCCAGCGACGTCGTCGCCGGCCTGTGGCAGGGCGAACGCCTCGGGGTGCTCCATGGCCTGCGCACGAGCGTGATTCCCCACAAGGTGACCGTCTTCGGATCAACCGGCGTGGCCGAGCAACAGCCCCGCGGAAACCAGATCAGCGTCTTCGGCGCGCTCGACACCGCACCGGCACCGGACAGCGACAGCTACTCGTCGCTGCTCCGCGAGATCGTGCGCTTTTTCCAGACGGGAATCCCCCCCGTGCGCGCCGAGGAAACCATCGAACTCTTCGCGTTCATGGAAGCCGCCGACGAAAGCAAACGTCGGGGCGGCGTGCCGGTCCGGCTGGAGGAAGTCCTGCGCGTCGCCCGCGCGTGATCACTGCGGCAGCGCGCCCTCTTGGCCTTGCGGGGTCTCTGGGAGTGGGGCATTATCTCCGCCAATGAGTTCGCTCGCTGAGATCGAAGCTGCAATCCCGACGCTTTCTCCGGAAGAATTCGCGGAGCTTGAACGGTTCATGCGCGGCTGGCGGGAAAAACAGACCTCGGTAGAACCTACGAGCCACAATCTGTGGCAGGGGGCGCGAGATCGACTGCGGCGGATCTGGGGCGACCGCACACTGTCGGCAGAGGAAGTCAGGACCATGCACGACTTCGAGGACGGCGAGTGAAGGCGTTTCCCGACACGAGTTTTTTTATGCGCCCTCTATCGGCAGCAGCAAAACTCCGATCGGGCACTGGCTTTCATGGAGGCCCGCAACGAACCGCTGCCCATTTCTGCCATGCTTCGGTTTGAATTTACGCATGGCGTGCGGAGAGAAGTTTTTCGGAACGTGCACGACCGCACCGTCGGCCTTCCGTTGGGCGTCGCCATGGGCGTGATCACGGCGTTCGAGGAAGATTTTCAACTGGGGCGCTTGGTCGCGGTAGAGGTTGATCTACCGTCGCTGATGGCTCGCGCCGAATCGGTCAGCGAAGGGCACACGACCGCCCAAGGAAATCGAGCTTTCGACACTCTGCACGTCGCCACCGCTTTGATGCTCGGTTTCTCGGAGATGCTGACGTTTGACGAACAACAGCGGACCCTGGCTGAGGCCGAGGGAATGACCGTTCCCTTGTGATTCAGGCGGAAGCGGCTCCGCGTCACTACGGCAGCGCGAAGGCCATCCAGGCGTCGCTTGTGGGGCCACCGAGTTTGCCGCCGCCAGTCACAGGGACAACGATGAATTGTTTGCCGTTCGCTTCGTAGCTCGCGGGCGGCGCGGTGGAGTGGAGCGGGAGTTGATAGCTCCATAACTCCGCGCCGGTATCGGCGTCGAAGGCGCGGAGTTTCTGGTCGCGCGTGCCACCGGCGATCACGAGGCCAGTGGCGGTGACCATACAGCCGCCGAAGCTCTCCTGGCCTGTCTTCGGGACGCCCTTGGCGGCGAGTTCGGGATATTCGCCGAAGGGAACTTTCCACGCAATTTTGCCGGTGTTCAGGTCGAGGCAGGTGAGCGTGCCCCACGGCGGCTTGCAACCGGGATACCCCCCGGCATCGACGAGCCGATTCCAGCCACCGAAAGTCCACTTCACCGGCGCGTTTGGATCGACGGGCGGAATGGGGCGGTCGCGACAGAGGATGAAGTCGAGCAGCGGTTTCACCTGCTCAGGCTTGAGCAGCGGGAGCATCGGCGGCATCGAGCCTTTGCCGTTTTTGAGCTGCTCCAGGATCTCTGCTTCGTTCATCCGCAACCGCACGCCACGCAACGGCGGCGCGTGGCCGATGCCTTTGCGGTCGGCACCGTGGCAGGCGAAACAAATCGTTTGATACACCTTCTCCCCCTCGGTCGGCGGCTTGAGCGGCTCGGGATCGGTATCGCGGAAACAGGTGACGAACCACGGGATTTCATTCGCGGTGACGTAGAGCCGCCCGTTGCGCGGATCGCTCGCCGCGCCGGTCCACTCGGCGCCGCCGTGGATATTGAAAAGCAGCGTGGGCTTCGCTTCGTCGATGCTCGGATAGGGGCCGGAATTCGAGCGCTGGAAAACGGGAAGCGCCACCGCTTGCGCCTCGGGCGAAGCGGGAAGATCGGCCTCCGTGTAAGCCTGCCGCGCGAAGGGCTGCGGCAGTTCCGGCATCGGCTGCATCGGCGCGGGCACATCGCCCGGCAGCACGCGGCCATTCACTTTCACGAGGCGGAAATCGAACAACGGCGTGCCACTCACGCGATCGAGCAACAGCGTATTGCCCAGCTTCGTGACCTGCGCGACTGCATCCACTTTCACGCCGTCGCGCGTGACGGTGACGAGGTTCGGCGGAGCGGGAATGTCCCAGTCCCACACGTCGTGGCGGACCTCCTGGAAGTGCCAGAGCCGCTTCCCGGTGAGCGCGTCGAGGGCGATGACGCAGTTCGAGAAGAGGTTGTCGCCGGTGTGCCCCATGCCGAGGTAGTTCGGCTTCGGCGAACCGGTGGAGACATAGGCGATGCCCCGCGATTCATCCATCGCCATCCCGCCCCAGCAATTCGCCCCCTGCTCGATGTTGCTCCACGTTTCGTTCCCATATTCGCCCGCGTCGGGTTTCGTCTTGAAAGTCCACAGGTTCGCGCCGGTGCGCACGTCGTAACCAAAGACATCGCCATTGTAACCCGCGGCGACGAGCACATGCCGATGCACCGCCGCCACGGTGCTGGTGCCGGCCGGAATATTCGCACGGCCCTTCTCGCCGAAGTTCGCGAGCAGATGGCCGGTCTTCGGATCGAGCGCGTAGAGCCAGTTACCCGCGCCCGCGATGACGCGCGGCGGATTCTGCGCGTCGCCCTTCCAGAAGAGCAGTCCACGCCGCGCCGGCTGATCTTCGAGCCGCTTGCCTTCCTTCGGCGGCGTGAAGCGCCAGAGTTCCTTGCCGTTCGTCGCATCGATCGCGGCGATGCTCCACCCTGCCGTCGGTGCGAACATGACGCCATCGACGATGATCGGATTACACTGGATATTCGCCTTGCCGTCGCCGGAGTGATACGTCCACGCGGGCGCGAGCTTCGCGACGTTTTCCCGGGTGATCTGCGTGAGGGAGGAAAAGCGATTCGAAGTGGGGCCGCCGAGCGACCGCTCCCACTTCTTGAACTCGTCCATCGCAGGCCAGCCGTTGGCGCGGGTGAGCTCTTCCGTCTTCGCGGCAGGAATCGTAAATGTGTCCGGGACGTTCGCCGGGGTCACTGGCTTCGCAGCCTGCGCGGCGAAATCGTCGAAACCCCACACGCCCAGCGTCTGCGCGTCCGGCTTCAGCGGCGAATCGGACACGGCAATTTCCCGCGCGCCTTTCGAGATCCGCACGTCGTCCACCAGCCCGTCACAACCGATGCCGCCCTCGACCAGGCGTCCGAAGGCGAGCCCACCGGGCACCGATTCGCCTTTGAGTGGTGAACGCGGAGCGTCTTTGACGAGCCTGCCATCCACGTAAAGCCGCGTGCGATTCGCTTCCAACACCGCGGCGAGCGCGTGCCATTGGCCGTCGCAGATATTGACGTCCGCAGAGATACTGCCGCCGCGCCCCGGCTGATAGACGCTGACCAAACCGGTGCCACTGAAGCTGTAGAGCTCCCAATGTTCCGCGGATTTTTTGGGATCGCTGGCGGCGAGGATGTTGAAGCCCCGTGCGCTGTTCAACTTTGCGCGACACTCGATCGTGATCGGTAGCGCGCGATACTCCGCTTTGCCTTCGACCACGAGGCCACCCGAGAGCGCATTGCCAAAAGCAGGTGAAAGCGAAGCCTCGCCTTTTGCACGACTTGCCGGCGCCGCAACCGGCGCGGCGACTTCCTGCGGCTTGGCCCCACCCGAGCCCGGCTGCCGCAACTCCTTCTCCACCCACTCGACGCCGCGGAGATTATGCGCGAGCCCTTCCGCAGCATCCATGCTGCCGCGCTCGTGGATGATCCCGACTGGCCCGCGCCAGCCACTTTCCTTGACGACACGCATCATCACGACTTCGGACTCGTCGGTGCCGACAAAGCGCACACCGGGATACTCCGACGTGTCGGCGCGCATGCCATTGAGATTCACCGCGAACAGATAGGGCTGCATGCGCTTGAACCGGGCGGGGAATTCCGCAAGCGAACCGCGCCAGTGGTGGAAGTTCAAGACAATCCCCACGTTCGTGAAACCATCGCGGCGCAAGCGCTCGATGACCGCGATCTGGTGATCCTGATCCTCGAACCACGGCTCGCGATGATTGTAGAGCCCGACCTGGCAGCCGAGTGCGGCGGCTTCCTCGGCGATCGGACGAATCCGGGCCGCCTCCACTTCGATGCGTTCCGCATCGGTTTCCGCCTTCACGGCCCGCGAACCGCACACCCAAAGCTGCGGATGAATCCCCTGCCGTTTGATCGCCGCCAGCACCGCGTCGTTGTGCCCCGGATACCACCACGCGGTAATCTCGATGCCCTGCTTTTTCATCGCCTCGATCTCCGCGTCGAAGGTGGGGATATGTTCGGTGCGCCAGTCGTAGGCGAGCTTGGTAATGCCGAGTTCCTTGAGCATCTGGGCGCGCTCTTCCGGCCCGCGTTTTTTGGCGTCGAAAGGCACGATGCACCACGCGGCGAGATTGGCGCGGTCGTAAAGATCGGCGGCGGATGCAAGGGGAGCGAGGGCGAGCAGGAGAGGAAGGATCCGAGCGAGCATGGAAGATGAGAAGATAGGTCGGCGTGCAGGCTAGTAGAGCGCAAAGTCGCGCGCCCATTGGCGAAAAACGGCAGCGACGTGCGCGGGCGAGGTGCGGTGAATCTGATGGCCGACGCCCGGGAAGGGGACGACGCGGCATTGAGGGACGATCCGCCCGGCAAGGCCGGCATCCGTTTCCGAAAGCGTGCCGCCACAGGCTGGATCGCCCCGGAGGAGTAGCAGTGGGCACTGAACACGAGGCCAAAGACCGACATGATCGAATCCCCGGAGCCATTCGCCCGCCACCAGCGGGGTGAAGATTTCGGGGTCCACTTTTGCCAGGCACTCCGCGCTGAAGCGAAGCGACTCGCGATCGCGCACGTCGCCGAGGCGTTGAGTATCGGAGAGGCGAATGTCAGCGAGGCCCTCAGTCATCGTTTCGATGTCGCCACCGCGCCGGGCCACGGCTTGCATCCCGGCAAACTGGGCGCAAAACGGCGTCGCCTTGATCCCGTTTCCCATCGTCTGGAAAGGCGGATCTTCGAGCGCCGCGCCGGCGACCAGACCTTCCGCGGCGAGACCGAGGGCCACCATCGCTCCGAGCGAATGTCCAAAGACGACCGGCGGTTTTTGGAAGTGCTCGCGCACGAAATCGGCGACGTATCGCGCGTAATCACCGACGGGATAGGCGCTCGCACGCTCCGAGTCGCCGTGCCCGGCGTGGTCCAGCGCGACGACCCGCCACTCGCGAGTGAGTTCGGGCAACAGCGGTTCCCAGTCGCGCCCGCATCGCGTGACACCGTGCAGGAGCAGCAGAGCCGGCGCATCCGGCGGACCGTCGAAGATACAATGAGCGAGTTTCACTTCTCGCGCTTTACCACCGTGGGAAACGGGCTGGCGAGCTGGCCCGCCTTGATGATGCCGCCCTGCATCACCGCGAGGAAGCGTTTGCGATCCTCAAGCAGGGAAATGTCTGCCGCGACATCGCCATCGACGACGAGCACATCGGCGAGTTTACCTTTTTCCAAGGTCCCAAATTCGTCGGCACGCCCCATGATCTCGGCGCCGGTCTGCGTTGCACACTTGATGACTTCGAGGGGCGTGAGGCCGACGTCTTTCACAAAGAACGTCAGTTCGCGCGCGTAGTCGCCGTGCGGGTTCCAGCCGAAGCCGTAATCGCCGCCCATGCCGAGGCGTCCCCCGGCGCGCAGGATACGGCGTGCGCTTTCGCTGCCGCCATCGAGTGTTTCCTGGTGGCCATCGATCACCGCCTGCGGCAGGCCAAATTCCGGTCCGTGCTCGATGCTGGCTTTTTCAAAATAGAGCGCGGGGATCACGGGCGTGTTGCGTTCGAGCAGCAGATCGAGCGCTTCGTCGTCCATGAACGTGCCGTGCTCGATCGTGTCGTAGCCAGCACGCAGCGCGTTCTTGATGCCCTGCGTGGCGCGACAGTGACCGGTGACCTTGAGTTTGTGATTGTGCGCGGTCGCGACGACCGCGTGCATTTCTTCGAAGGTCATGCAGAGCGTGTGGTGATCGTTGATATCCGGCGAAGCCGCGTCGCCGGTGGGATAAGTCTTCACCCATTCGACGCCATCCTTCACCAGCGCCCGCACCGCCTTCCGCGCGTCTTCCTGTCCGTTGATGATGAAAACGAGCCCTTCCATGCCGATCTTTCGAAACTCGGGATTCCAATCCATGAGCCCGCCTGCGGAGCAAATCTCCCGGCCACTCGCTGCCAGGCGCGGACCCGGGATGAGATCTTCCTCAATCGCCTTTTTCAGCCACACATCGACATTGAACAGACATCCGCCCGAACGCGCCGCCGTGTAGCCGCACTCGAGCGCGAGACGTGTGTTGACCGAGGAAAGAAGCGAGACGTATTCGACCGGATATTTGATATCGAGGTCTTCGAGCGCGGCGATGTTGAAGTAGGTGGCGTGAAAATGCGCCTCGACGAGTCCCGGCATGATCGTGCCGCCGCGCGCGTCGATCCGCTCTGCTTCCGGAGGGACCGGCGGTGCGGCAACGGCTGGGCCTGCATAAACGATGCGGCCGTCACGGATGACGAGTGCAGCGTCGGGAACGGGGGGAGCGCCGGTGCCATCGATGAGTTGCGCGTGGGTGATGAGGGTGATGCCAGTCGCGGTTTTCATGGTCGGGGAATAAGCCGTGATCCTGCGCTGAAGATGGCTGACGAGCTAGAAGCACGGCGGCAAGCTTTTGGACAAAAGCGGCGCGCTCAGACGACAGGAAAAATCCGCTGTTCCATCGGTAACATATCTGAATTTTCCACAGGCGATTTATCCAAAATCGCGAGCGAATCGTTCAAGCGGGGAGGGCACCCGGCGCGCGATAAGACTCGCCCTCTCCTCCGCCATGTCCCCGAACTATCTCCCCTCGCGTTTCGTTGCGTTCATTGCCTCCGCTCTCCTCACCGGTGCAGCGGGCCACGCGCAAATCACCCAGCCCACCTTCACCGCCGCGGAAGTCGGCACGGTGATTTTCGAGTTTGATCACAACGTCGTCGGTCTGCAACCGGCCATGGCCGATTTCCAGCACGGGCGTATGTATATCGGCGCCGGGCAGGATAGCATCGTCGGCAGCCTGCCGGTGATCACGTGGTGGAACATGAGCAATCCGCGCACGCCCGTGCTGGACACGCGGATTCAACTGGCGAACGGCAATAAACCGCACGTCTGCACATGGTGGGGCAACAAACTCGGCACCGGACATCAGGGGCTCTCGCGCATCTGGGATTTCACGACGAAAACCGAACTGAGCACCTACAATACGGGCGGGGCTACCGGCGTGTGGCGCACGCTGCAACCGCCTTACGAGTTCAATCACACCAACGGCTACGGCGCGACACCGCCGATCTTCGACATCGCGAGCATCGATCCGACGACGAACGCACGCACGCGGCTCAAGCAGATCGATCTCTCGCAGCTCGTGGGCTTTTACATCGGAACGTCGCACGCAGTCGGAAATCTCCTCATCTGCACCGCGGGCCAGTCGAACGGCGTCGCGGTGATCGACATCAGCGATCCGCTCAATCCGCGGGTGCTCAGCAGCCTCATCACGGCAAATCCGGTCTATACCTCCTTCGTCCATGGCAGCCGGCTCTACACCGGCGAACACGCGGTCGTCGGCGTGTATGACTTCTCGGATCCACAGCACATTACCTTCGTCGGCAGCGTCAGTTCCGGCGGGGCGGATGCGCGTTACATGTCGGTGAAGGAAGGGATCGGCTACACGCTCCCGGGCGCGGCGAAGCTGATCGTTTTTGATGCGAACACGCTCGCAACGCTTAACACCTACACGCTGCCGTCGGCCTCAGATTTCAACTTCCCACTCGGCAACGTGCTTATCACCGGCGGGCAGGCCGGGCGAAATCTGTGCGCGGTCATCCCGATCGCGCAAGCTCCGGACACGCAGGGACCTGCAGTGACATTTTCCAACCCGGCCAACGGCGCGACGCGGCAGGCGGTGACGTCGCGCGTGGGGTTGATCATGAGCGATCAGATCGACGTGACTTCGATGACGACGAGCACCTTCATCGTGCGCCCGCTCGGCAGCACGACGGCGCTGAGCGGCACGTATTCCACCCAGATGGGCGTGGTCAATTTCGCGCCGGATCTGACGCTTCAGGCGAACACGATCTACGAGGTCATCCTGCCTGTCGGTGGGGTGCGCGATGTGGTCGGCAACGGTCTGCGCCAGGAATTCCGCATGCGCTTTTCGACCGGCGACAGCGTGGATGATCCGGAACTTGGTCTGGTCTCGCGGTATCGTTTCGACGAAACCGCCGGCACGATCGCGCTGGACGAGACAAACGCGCATCACGGCACGCTCACGAATTTTCCCGCGACGCCGTGGGGGCCGGGTGTGATCGCCGGGCGGCTGCAATTCGACGGCACGGACGACTACGTAAACGTCGGCACTTACGATCTCGGCAATACGTTCACCGTCGCCGGCTGGGTGAAGCTGCCTTCGGGGTCGAACAATCTGAACACGATCTTCACCAACAGCACCTCCGGCTTCAGCGCCACGGGGTGCAAGCTGTTCATCTACGGTTCGACGAATGCCACGGCGGGGCGCATCCAGTTTGAAACGGGCAACGGGACAGCGGGCGATGCGGCCACCACGGCCACGGGCGTCTTTCAGTTCGACCAGTGGAATCACGTCGCCATCACGGTCGATCGCGCGAAGGGCCGGGCCGCGATTTATTACAACGGCGTCGATCGGACGAGCGACGCGATCGTTCGCAACGATTTCCAGACGAACCAGCTCGTGCAGCTCGGGCAGATGACGAACAACTCGAACCGTTTCAAAGGCGAGCTGGACGATCTGCACATCTATAACCGCGCACTCTACGCGAGCGAAATCGAAGCGGTGCGCACGGAGCGCGACGGGCCGATCGCGCACTGGCGGTTCAACAATTCCACGGCGGATGATTCCGGCGGCAATCACCCCGCGGTATTGGGAGGCGGCGCGACTTTCACGACGAGTTCGATGGAGGGTTCACACGCGCTGAGCATGCCGGCGGCGGCGGATTACGCAAACCCAGGCACGATCGACCTCGGCCAGAGTTTCACCTTTTCCGGCTGGGTGCAGGCCGCGGCGGGCAGTGGGGGATTGCAGACGGTCTTCGCCACCGATGGGACGGGCAGCACCGCCGCGGGCGTGAAGCTCTTCCTCTACGGCTCGACAAACGCACAAGCCGGCCGGCTGCGGCTGGAAACCGGCAATGGCACTGCAGGCGGCGATGCTTTCACCAACACCGGCGTCTTTTCCTTCGGGCAATGGAATCACGTGGCGGTCGCCGTGGACCGTTCGACCGGCCTGGCGGCGATCTACGTGAACGGCCAG
Organism: Chthoniobacteraceae bacterium; assembly: GCA_044226525.1. GTDB lineage: Bacteria > Verrucomicrobiota > Verrucomicrobiia > Chthoniobacterales > Chthoniobacteraceae > VFJQ01. Next base: position 18,121 of record JBGAGV010000027.1, read on the forward strand.
AATGTGACGGCGGACGCGACGGTGCGAAACGACTTCCCCACGAACCAGCCACTGCTGCTTGCCCGCTTTACCGATGGGACTGCGCCCCTTCTCGGCGCGCTCGACGACGTGCGCATCTACGGGCGCGCGCTGAGCATCGACGAAATCCGCGTGCTTTCCGTCCGCTCGCCGCTCGCCTACTGGCCGCTCGACAACAGCGGCGCGGACCAGGGCGGCTTCAATCGCACGCTCAGCCTGATTGGGGGCGTCGGGTTCAGCGTGGATCGTGCTCGCGGCTCGCACTCGCTGCTCCTGGACGGCGCGGACGATCGCGCGAGCAGCACCACCGCTTTCGATCTCGGCAATACGATCACGCTCTCCGCATGGGTGAAAATCCCTTCCTCGTCGAACGCGCTGGAGACGATCCTCGCCAATGGACCGACGACCTTCCAGGCGGCGGGCTTCCGGCTGTTCGTTTATGGCGCAGCGCAGGCGAACGCAGGGCGCATCCAGCTCGAGACCGGGAATGGCACCACCGGTGCCGCCGCGAACACCGCGATCGGGACGTTCCAGTTCGATCAATGGAATCACGTCGCCGTGACGATCGATCGCACGGCGGGGATCGCACGCATTTATTACAATCGGCGCGACGTCACCGCCGGCCAGACGGTTCGCACCGATTTCCCGACGAACAATCCGGTGGAGGTGGGCTCCATGGCGGCCGGGGCGAATACGCTGGTGGGCCGGCTTGATGAAGTGCGCATCCACGGAGTCATCGCGACCGCTGCGCAGATCAATGCACTCGGCGCCGGTTCCGCGAATGTTGCGCCGACGGTGACGGCGATCGCTTCCTCGAACGCCAAACAGACCACGAACACCGCGGTCACCTTCACCGCCACGGCGACGGATGGAAACGTGGGCGAAGACCTCAGCTACTCGTTCGATTTCGGTGATGGATCGCAAAGCGCGTGGAGCAGCAGCGCCAGCGCGAACCACACCTTCTCGGCGCCGGGTCGCTACGTGGTGACGGCATTTGTCGATGACGGCTACACGATCTCGACCCGCACCTTCGTGCAGATCGTCTATCGCCCGCTCACCGCGAATCCGCCGACGAAATCCGGCCAGGTCGCTTACGACACGGCACTAAACAAAGTGTGGATTGTGAATCCCGATATTGACACGGTCACGCGGATCGATGCGAACACGCGAGCACGCGATTTCGAGATCACCGTCGGCACCAAACCGAGCGCGGTCGCGGTGCGGCCCAGCGTGGCGGAGGTGTGGGTGGCCTGCCGCGACACAGGCGATATCCGTATTTTGAATTCGAGCACCGGCGCGGCGATTACCACGATCCCGCTCGGGCGCGGCTATGCACCGACCGGGCTGGCTTTTGCCCCCAATGGCAGCGCGGCTTTCGCCGCCTGCGAAGGGGCGGAAGGGCTGCTGAAAATCAATCCTACCACGCGCACAGTCACGGCTTCGCTCGATCTCGGTGCCGCACCGCGAGCGGTGGCAGTTTCGGCGGATTCGCTCCGTGTTTTCGCCACCCGCTTCCTCTCGCCGGACACGCAAGGGCAGGTGTGGGAAGTGGACCCGGCGACCATGACGCTCGCGCCCACCGGCACGACGCGCCCGGCCAATCCCTTTGTGCTCGGCATCGAAACCACCGCCGACTCGACCAGCGGCGGGCGCGGCCTGCCGAACTACCTGCTCGACGCGGGCATTTCCCCCGATGGCAAGCGGCTCTGGCTGCCTGCGAAGAAGGATAACATCCAGCGCGGCACGGGTCCGGGGCACAGCGGCGGCGCGCTCACACCGGACAACAGCGTGCGCAGCATCCTGCGCCAGCTCGACCTCGTCGGCGGTTCGGAAGTGACGCTGGCCCGCAAGGACGTGGACAACCAGGGCATGCCCGCTGCGGTGTGCTTCTCGCCGATGGGCGACCTCGTTTTTGTCGCCTTCATCACCAACAACGAGGTGCTCGCCTTCGATACCACAACCGGCAACCAGGTTGCGGGCGTCGTCGTCGGCAGCGCGCCTTCGGGGCTCACGATCAAGCCCGATGGCACGCGCCTCTACGTGCACAACTTCCTTTCCCGCACCATGACGACGCTAGACATCGCGGGACTGGTGAACGCGACCAGTTCCACCATGACCGATCTCGGCCAGACCACGCTCATCACCACGGAAAAGCTCAGCGCCACTGTGCTCGCCGGGAAGAAGATCTTCTACAACGCGGACGACCTGCGGATGTCGGCGGAGGGTTACATCAGTTGCGCGACATGCCACCTCGATGGCGGACACGACGGGCGCACGTGGGACTTCACCGATCGGGGCGAAGGTTTCCGCAACACCATCACGCTGCTCGGGCGCTCAGGCATGGGCCACGGACCGGTGCATTGGACGGGGAACTTCGACGAAATCCAGGATTTCGAGCTGGATATCCGCAATGCGTTCGGCGGCTCGGGATTCATCACCAGCGGCACGCCGAATTCTTCGCTCGGTGCGCCGAACGCCGGTCGCAGCGCCGAACTCGACGCCATGGCCGCTTACGTCGCCTCGCTCACGACCCATCCGAAGAGCCCCTATCGGAACACCGACGGCAGCATGACGACTGCCGCGGTGAACGGCTCCGCACACTTCACCAACAAAGGCTGTAACACCTGCCACAGCGGGGCGAATTTCACCGATAGCGCGCTAAATGTCTTTCACGACGTGGGCACGATCGCGACCGCCTCCGGAAAACGCCTTGGCGCGACGCTGACCGGCTTCGACACCCCCACCCTGCGCGGCGTCTGGGCCACCGCGCCCTATTTGCACCGCGGTCAGGCCGCCGATCTCCTTTCAGTCTTCAGCACCACCAATGCACCCGCCGGCAAAGGACACGATCGGTTCCGCGAGCTGACGACGACTCAGCAGGATGAACTGATCCGCTACCTGCTCGAACTGGAGTGACTTCAACTCGAGTGCTGCCCTTGGGTTGAAATTTCGAGCCCCGACATTCGGACCCGACTAAGAAAGATTGCGCTCTCGCGTCAAACCGCGCGTAGTTCGCAATCTCCCATGTCCCACGAGTCCCGTTTTGCCTCCCTCAACCTCACGCTGCCTTCCCCGCCGAAGCCGGTCGCCGTTTATCGCACCCTCCTCATCTCGGGCCAGCACGCCTACGTTTCCGGACACGGGCCGCGGCTGCCGGATGGATCGATGATCACCGGGGTGGTCGGGCGCGATCTCGATCTCGAAGCGGGCAAAAACGCCGCCCGCCAGACCGGGCTCGGCATCCTCGCCACCCTGCGTGCGGAGCTTGGCTCGCTCGACCGGATCAAGCGGATCGTGAAGACGCTGGGCATGGTGAACTCCGCGCCGGACTTCTACGATCACCCGAAGGTGATCAATGGGTTCAGCGAACTGATGGCTGAAGTGTTCGGGGAAGATGCCGGCATCGGCGCGCGCAGTGCGGTCGGCATGGGACCGCTGCCGGGCAACATCGCCGTGGAAATCGAGGTCATCTTCGAACTCGTCTAGTTTATGGAATGGTATGACTTCGCCGGCGTCGAGTCGGTCGCCTCGCCCGCCCTCATTCTCTACCGCGACCGCATGGAGGAAAACCTGCGCCAGATGGTGGCCATCGCGGGCGATCCCGCGCGGCTGCGTCCGCACGTGAAGACGCACAAGCTCGCGCCCCTCATCGTGCGACAGGTCGAGCTGGGTATCACGAAATTCAAGGCTTCGACCATCGCCGAAGCCGAGATGTGCGCCGATGGCGGCGCCACAGAGGTGCTGCTCGCGTATCCGGCCATCGGGCCGAATGTGAAGCGGCTGTGCGAACTCGCGCGGCACTTTCCGAAGGTGAAATTTTCGGCCCTCACGGACAGCAAGGAATCCATCCACGCGCTCGGCGCGGGCGCCCGCGAGGCGGGAATCACGCTCGATGTGTTCCTCGATCTCGATCCGGGCATGCATCGCACGGGCGCCCCCATCGGGCCGGAGGCGGTCGAACTTTATCGCCTCCTTTCGGCTGAGAAGGGCCTGCACGCGGCGGGCCTGCATTGCTACGATGGGCACCTTCACCAGCAGGACCTGTCCGAACGCGAACAGGCCTGCGAGGCCGTCTTTACGCAGGTGCTCGCGCTGCGGAGGGAACTCGAGGCGGCGGGACTGCCGGTGCCGGTTCTTGTGGCCAGCGGTTCGCCCACGTTCGCCATTCATGCGCGGCATCAGGACCGCGAATTGAGCCCGGGCACGACCGTGCTGTGGGATTTCGGCTACGGCGACAAACATCCCGACCTGCCTTTCGTGCCCGCCGCGCTGCTCCTCATGCGAGTGGTGAGCAAGCCGGGGCCGAACCGGCTCACCCTCGACCTGGGCCACAAAGCCGTCGCGGCGGAGAACCCGCATCCGCGGGTGCGGATCATCGAAATTCCCGAGGCGACTTTCCCGATGCAGAGCGAGGAGCACCTCGTCATTGAGACGCCGCGAGCGCAGGAATTTTCCATCGGCCAGGTGCTGCACGGCATCCCGCGCCATGTCTGCCCGACCGTGGCGCTTCACAACGAAGCCGTCGTCATCGCAAATGGCGCGGTGGCTGATCGCTGGCCTATCACGGCGCGCGGGCGCCGCATCACTCTATGACGTCCACTGACTGGATTCTGATCGTTCTCGCGCTGGCCTCGGTCGGCGCGCTCGTGCTGCTCGTCACAAAGCTAAAGGTAAACCCGTTCATCGCGCTCACGCTGGCATCGCTGGTGGTCGGCGCGGGTTCGGCCACGATGGGCTTCGTGCCGAAGGATGCGAAAGCCGCGCTGAGTCTCGTCGATGTGGTCGATGCGTTCGGCACCGGCCTCGGCAAGACGCTCGGGGGCATCGCCGCCGTCATCGGCCTCGGCACGATGCTGGGGAAATTGCTCGCGGAATCGGGGGGGGCGGAAGTGCTGGCGAAGCGGTTCGCGGCCATTTTCGGACCGAAGCGCGTCATCTGGTGCATCATGGCGCTGGCCATCGCGGTGGGGCTGCCGACGTGGTTCGCGGTGGGGCTGGTGCTGCTGCTGCCCATTCTGCTCACGCTCACGAAGGAAACCGGGAAACCGTTCCTCATGCTGGCGATTCCGCTGCTCTCGTGCCTGTCGATCATGCACGGCCTCATGCCGCCGCATCCCGGCCCGGTCGCGGCGCTGGCAGCTCTGAAGGAATACAAACCGAACATGGGGCTCGTGCTGATGTGGGGGTTCCTCATCGGCATTCCGACGGCCATTGTCGCCGGTCCGATTTTTGCCCGCCGCGCGGTGCGGTTGGTGGAGGCGCAGCCCCCACCGATGCCGATGCTGGCGAACCGCCCGCATCTCGTCCCGCCGCCCTTCGGCCTCACGCTCTTCACGGTGCTTTCGCCGGTGATGCTCATGCTGCTCGACACGGTGGCGAAGCTGACGCTGCCGGAGACGTCCTCGCTGGCAGCAGCGGCGCGATTCGTCGGGCACCCGACGATTGCGCTGACTGGGTCGGTGTTGCTCGCCATGTGGTCGCTCGGCGCGCGATGCGGTTACACCGCGCCGGAAATCCTCAAGTTCACCGAGGAGTGCATCGCTTCGATCGGCATGACGCTGCTGGTGGTCGGCGGCGGGGGCGGATTTGCCGCCGTGCTGAAAGTCGCCGGTTCTGCCGATGCGATGGGCGCGCTCGCCATGCAGGCGCATCTTTCGCCGCTGCTCTATGGCTGGCTCGTCGCCGCGTTCATCCGCGTGGCCACCGGGTCTGCGACGGTCTCGATTACCACCGCCGCCGGGCTGATGGCCCCTGTGCTGATGCACTACCCGGGGACGAACGTCGAACTGCTCATCATCGCGATTGGCTGCGGGTCACTTTTCCTGTCGCACCTCAACGACGGCGGTTTCTGGATCGTAAAAGAATGCCTCGGCATGAGCGTCTCGCAGACGCTGCGGACGTGGACGATCACCGAAACGATCGTCGGCATCCTCGGCCTCATCATCACCCTCTGCGTGCATGCGGCACTGCAGATGATGCATTAGGTCCGGCTGGCTCGTCCATGGCGGCGGGTGGAAAACGCCCTCATGCGTTTTCCCCGCCCGGCCGGTCGATAGGCGCCATCGCCTACCGGTCGCACTCACCCATCACGAAATCGAGCGAACCGAGAATGGCGACGACGTCGCTCATCATGCAGCCGGGCAGGATTTTCGGGAGGATGGAGAGGTTCACGAAGCTGGGGGCGCGAATCTTCAGGCGATGCGGAGTGCCGCCGCCCTTCGAGTTGATGTAGAAGCCGAGTTCGCCCTTCGGGTTTTCGTGGCCGAAATAAACTTCACCGGCCGGCGCATCGATGCCTTCGGTGTGCAGGATGAAGTGGTGGATGAGTTCCTCCATCTTCGTGAGCACCTGCGTCTTCGGCGGCGCGACGTTTTTCGGGTCGTGCACGGCGATGGGGCCGGACGGCATTTTGGCCATCACCTGGCGGAGGATCTTCACGCTCTGGCGGATTTCCTCCATACGGACGAAATAACGGTCGTAGCAATCGCCCACGCTGCCGAGCGGAACATCGAAGTCGTATTGCTCGTAACCGAGATACGGCTGGCGTTTGCGCAGGTCGTGATCGTGGCCGCTGGCGCGCAGGTTCGGACCGCTGAGGCCGTAGCTGAGGGCATCTTCCCGGCTGATCGTGCCAAGATCCTTGGTGCGATCGACGAAGATGCGGTTTTTCGAGAGGAGCCCGTCGAGTTCATCGACGACGGGAATGACCTCGTCGCAGAACTTCGCCACGCCTTCGAGGAAACCGGGAGGCGTGTCGCGGATCATACCGCCGATGCGCGTGTAGCTCGTGGTGAAGCGGGCACCGCTCAGGAGTTCGACGAGATTGTAAATCTTTTCGCGCTCCGTGAACGTGTAGAGGAAGACGGTCATCGCGCCGCAATCCATGGCGAAGCAGCCGACACCGAGAAGGTGCGAGGAAATACGCGCGAGTTCGCAGCAGATAACGCGGAGCGCCTGGCCGCGAGCGGGCAGCGTCCAACCCATCAGCTTCTCGACGGCGAGAGCGTAGGCGACGTTGTTCGCGATCGGAGAAAGGTAGTCCAGTCGATCCGTGTAAGGGATGAACTGGTTGTAGTGCATGTTCTCCGCGATCTTCTCATCGCCCCGGTGCAGGTAGCCGATGTCCGGCGTGGCCTTGGTGATGATTTCGCCATCGAGCTCCAGCACCAGGCGCAACACGCCATGGGTGGCGGGATGCGAGGGGCCCATGTTGATAACGAGCTTCTCGCCGAGGACGTCTTCCATCGGTTCGGCAAGATGGGGCGCCTGCTGGGCGGCCTTCGTCAAGGAGTCCGGGATTTCGAGTTCGACGGTAGGTGCAGGCATGGTCGCGAAGTTTGGGGAGGGTAGGCTGGAGGGGAAAGGGGTCGCAAGGGGTTTGTGAAAGTTTTCACAAGCGCAACCACGGGCGCTCAGACGGCCAAGGAGTCCCCTGCGTTAAGCGATTCGCTGGGTTTTCTTCAGCCCGGCGGTGCGGCGAGGCGGCTCCTGCTGCCGGCGGCGCCAGAAGAAAAACGCGCCGCCCCCCGCGGCGGCGAGGACGAGCGCGGTCAGAATACTGGCCTTGGCGTTGGATGGCCGGAGGGCCGTGGTGCTGAACGACGTTTCGAACACCCGGGGGCCGGGGTCGCCGTAACGGTCCACGCTCCGGACCCGCACAGTGTAGCGGAGGCCGGGAGCCAGCTTGTCGAGAGTGCCGTGGACGTGTGACCCGGAGCGCTCGATCTTGAAGGGGAGTTTCTCCCAGCGGGTCGCGATTTTACCGTCATTGCCAATATAAAGCTGGCGGCGCTCGGCGACAAAGGTGGGCGAGTCGCTGAGTTCCGAGTGCCACTCGAGGGTGCAGCGAGTCGGCTCCACCAGGATGGGACGCACCAGCGTTTTCGGGTCGGCCTTGCCAAATTCGATCTCGTGCACGCTCACGGGCATCGGGGTGGACGGGGGGCTCATGTCCCCCGCATCCGCGGAAGACCGCCCGCCTCCAGATCGCGCACTGGCACCCGGTGGGACGATGATCGCCTTGGCCGGAATGGTGAAGCTCTCGCTGCCCGAGCGGACCTGAATCCCCTGCTCCACCGCCCCCGGCGCATAGGGGTCCAACGAGATCGGCACTTCGACCGTAGCACCCGGAGGCAGATCGAACGGTTGTGAAGGAACACGAAACGGCACGGTCGCAGCTACGGTCGCACGACCGGCGAGGCCGCCGCTATTGCGCAGGGTCAGCTTGCCGTTGCCCGGGGTATTGGCGGTCACCACGCCCAGGTCGATTGAGCGCTCCACGGCGCGGATCATAGCGGGCAGCGCGGCAGCCGTCACCGTCACTTGTGAAATATAGGGTCCGGCTTGCAGGGTGACAGTGCCATCCAGCTCCGCGGGATCGTTCTCGGCGGTGCGCACGACCACAGGCACCGTCTGGCCGGGTCGAATCGTCAGTTCATTTTCGCAAAGGAGCCGTTGGTCGGCCATCAGCCGAACAGTCTGATCGGTTTCAGTATGATTCGTCAGCTCAAAGACCGCCGCGCGCACGAGAGCCGAGGCCTCGCGCACCAGGCGCAGTGAAGCAGGCTTCACCGCCAGCGCATCGCGCGCGATTCCCCTCAACACGACCGGCCGTTCCGGCTGGGAGCTAAAGCGCAACTCGCCGAGAAAATCGCCCGCCTTTTCCGGGGCAAAGGTCACCTTGGCGAAAAGCCGCGCCCCGGGGGCGACCCGGTATTCCGCCGGGCTCTCCAGCTTCCACGGCGACTCGACGCGGCACTCCCCCTCCGCAGTCATGCCGCCGCGATTGATGAGCTCGACCGACTGCGTGACCGAGGTGCCGGTAATCTGCGACGGAAACAGGACCTCGGCCGGGCCAGCGAGTTCGGGCGGCTGATCGATGATCTCGATCTGCACCGGCACCGCAGCGGAAACGCCGTCGCTGCTCTTCACCGAATACTCGAAGACGTCGGTGTGGACATTGTGATCCTTGGTCGAGCGATAATGGACGATCGCCGCGTTTGCGGTCGTCATTTTCAAGCCGCTCAACTGCCCGGTCTTCGGCGGCTTGCGGATGAGAAAGGTGAGCGTTTCGTTGCGCTGGCCGTAGATGCGCAGCGGGATGATGATGTCCTGCCCGCGATCCACCTTGAGTTCCAGCGCCACCGGCGGCGGAGGCGGAATGGCCACATCCTTTCGCTCTTTCCGGTCCTTCGGCTCCTGTCCGCGCGCCCCCAGCAACGCGCCGAGACAGAAAAGCGCGACGCAGGAGAGGCGGTGGAAAGCGGCGGACGGCAGAGGCAAGGCCATCGGCATTACCGCACGCCCGGCCCTTTGACAAACCTCGGCTCGACCTCTCCCGCTGGCCGTATGTCGAAATAGGCAGCCGCCTCACGCAGCTTCGATCTATCTCAACGCTTGCCGTCAAGCCGCGGCGCCGCTACACAGCGCGCGAGTTTTTTGTCCCGCCGCATGATTAACGATCGATTCCTGAATATCCTGAGCCTCGCCGCCGTGCTGCTCACTCTCTCCGCGCCGGGTGCCCATGCCGACTGGTTCAAGCCGAAGCCAGTGGCTAAAAGTCCCTCCTCCTTGCTGAAGAAACAGGCGCCGCCGAAAATCAACAAGGGCGTCGAAGCGCAGATCAATCAGGACAACTCGACCGTCACCATCTCGCTCTCGAAACAACGCGCCTACCTTTTCATCCGCGGCACCGACGATATCTATATCGACACTCCGGTCTCCACCGGGCGCGCCGGCCACTCAACCCCGACGGGCAATTTCACGGTGATGGAGAAAGACCCGGATCATCGCTCCAGCATCTACGGCGATTTCGTGGACCGAAACGGCCGGGTCGTGCGCGGCGGCATCAGTTCCAAGATCGACTCCGCACCAGCCGGCACGCGCTATCTCGGCGCACCGATGAAATGGTTCTGCCGCCTCACCAGCAGCGGCGTCGGCATGCACGTGGGCATTCTCCCGGGTTACCCGGCATCGCACGGCTGTTGCCGTCTGCCGGCGGACATCGCGCCGCTCATCTATCAGAAGGTGAAGATCGGCACGCCGGTGACGATCGAACCCTGACGGCAGGCTCGAAATTCGAAGTTCGAATGACGAAGCTGATGGCTGCCGCGCAAAGCCGTCTTTCGCTGAAAGAATTTTCCTCTCGAATGATTCCTCCGCGCACCGGTTGACGTCTTCGTCATTCGAGCTTCGTCGTTCGAGTTCCTTTCTTTTCCTCCGCATGAAATTCCTCCTCCCTCTCTTCCTCGCCGGCGCACTCCTTGCCGGTTGCAGCAAAGCGCCCTCCGACTCGCCTGCGGGCGGTGGCGGTGGCGGCAAGCTGACCATCGCTTTCCTGCCGAAGAGCAAGGGCAACCAATACTTCGTGACCTGCAACAAGGGCGCGGAGGCGGCCGCGAAGGAGCTCGGCGTGGAACTGCTTTTCGATGGGCCCACCAATACCGATCCCGCGAAGCAGAACGAGATCGTCGAGAACTGGATCACCCTCGGCGTCGATGCCATCGCCGCGGCGTGCGAGAACAAGGACGGCATTTCCACCGCGCTGAAAAAGGCGCAGGCCACAGGCATCAAGGTAGTCACTTACGATTCCGATGCGAACCCCGACGCCCGTTCGTTTTTCGTGAATCAGGCCACCGCACAAGGGATCGGCGAGACATTGATGGACACCGCCGCCCAGCTTTGTGGCGACGAAGGCGAGTTCGCCATCATCACCGCCACGCTCACCGCCGCGAACATGGGCGAGTGGCGCAAGCACATCGAAGCGCGCCTCGCCGCGGCGCACCCGAAGATGAAGCTCGTCGATACGAAGCCGTGCGACGACCAGAAGGACAAGGCCCAGCAGGAAGCGACGAATCTTCTCAGCGCTTATCCGAATTTGAAATGCATCATGGCCATCTGCTCGCCCGCCGTCCCCGGCGCGGCGGAAGCCGTGAAACAGGCGGGCAAAGGCGGCGCCGTGAAAGTGCTCGGCCTCGGCCTGCCCAGCGAGAACCGGCAGTATGTGAAGGACGGCATCACCCAAGCCGTCATCCTGTGGAAGGTGGAAGACCTTGGCTACCTCACCATCCAGGCCGCGCATGCCCTCGCCAGTGGCTCGCTCAAGCCGGGCGACAAAACCTTCAAGGCCGGCCGCCTCGGTGACATGCCGATCGAAGGTGATTCCATCGTGCTCGGCAAACCGTTCGTGTTCACGAAGGAGAACATCGACCAGTTCGAGTTTTGAGATGCGCGTGAACGAAACCGTTCGACGTTCACTGCGATGAATCACCTCCGCCTCCACGCCGACGACAACGTCCTCACCGTCATCGTCGCCAACGGCCCCATCCCGCTCGGGCACAAGATCGCCGCGCGCGACATCGCGGCGGGCGAGAAGATCATCAAATACGGCGCACCGATCGGCTCCGCCATACGCGACATCGCCAGCGGCGAGCACGTTCACACGCACAACTTGAAGAGCGATTACATTCCCACTTTCAAACGCGGCGAAGGTCCGCGCCACGCCGCATGATTGGCTATCTCCGCAGCGACGGACGCAAAGGCATCCGCAACGTCGTCATCGTCGCCTACCTCGTCGAGTGCGCGCATCACGTCGCGCGCGAGATCGTGTTCCCGATGCGCGAGCGCGGCGTGCAACTGCTCGGTTTCCCCGGTTGCTATCCAAACGCCTACGGGCATCGCATGCTCAAGCAACTCGCCACGCATCCGAACGTCGGCGCCGTGCTGCTGCTCTCGCTCGGCTGCGAAGGGTTCAATCGCTCCGGTTTGCTGGAGGAAATCCGCGCGACTGGCCGGCCGTGCGATGTCCTCGTCATCCAGGAAAGCGGCGGCACGCGTAAGACGATCGAAAGCGGACGTGCGTGGGTGGAAAACGCGCGCACGCAAATCGATGCCGCGCCACGCGTGGAAATGGGCGTGGACGAATTGATCATCGGGACCGTCTGCGGTGGCAGCGATGCGACCAGCGGCATCACCGCCAATCCCGCCGTGGGCCGCGCATTCGATCGACTCGTCGCTGCGGGCGCGCGCTGCATCTTCGAGGAAACGGGCGAATTGATCGGGTGCGAACACATCATGGCAGCTCGCGCCGCGCGTCCCGACCTCGCTCCAACGCTGATTGCGTGTGTGGACAAAGCCGCTCGCTACTACGCGACGCTCGGCCATGGCAGCTTCGCGCCCGGCAATGCCGAGGGCGGCCTGACCACGCTCGAGGAGAAATCGATGGGCGCCTACTGCAAGAGCGGTTCCTCGCCCATCGCCGGCATCCTTACTCCCGGCGATGTGCCGCCGACCGGCGGGCTCTACCTGCTCGATGTCGTGCCGGACGGTGAAGTGCGCTGGGGCTTTCCCAACATCAGCGACATCCAGGAAATCGGAGAACTCATCGCGTGCGGCTCGCACCTCACGCTCTTCACCACCGGACGTGGCAGCGTCGTCGGCTCCGCCATCTCACCCGTGGTGAAAATCTGCGCGAACCCGCAGACCTACCGCCGCCTCAGCGATGACATGGACGTGAACGCGGGCCGCATACTCGAGAGCCAGGCCACGCTCGATGAAGTCGGCACGGAAATTTACGACCTGATCCTGCGCGTGGCTGGCGGCGAACAGACGGCGTCCGAACGACTTGGGCACCAGGAGTTTTCGCTTGTCTATAAAAGCTTCGAGCCGCTCGGTCCTTCCTGCCTTCCCGCCGCTTAAAAATTTTTCCCTCGATGTTCTCACTCCAAAACAAAATCGCCCTCGTCACCGGTGCCGGCTCCGGCATCGGCGCCGCCATCGCTGAACTCTTCGCCCGCGCCGGTGCGCGCGTCTTCGTGACCGATGTAAAAGAAGGCAGCGGACGCGAAACCGTGCAGCGCATTTCCGAAAGCGGCGGCCGCGCGGAGTTCGCGCAACTCGACATCGCGGAGCAGAGCCAGTGCTCCGCCGTCGCCGATCGTGTCCTCTCCCAGGCGGGCCGGCTCGACATCCTCGTGAACAACGCCGGCATCGGCCACGTCGGCACGATGGCGACCACCGATGTCGCCGATCTCGACCGCGTCCATGCGGTGAATGTGCGCGGCACCTTCCTCATCACGAAAGTCTTTCTGCCTTCGATGCTCGAGCGCCGCAGCGGCGTGATCGTGAACCTCGCGAGCATCGCCGGAATTCTCGGTGTGCGCGATCGTCTCGCCTACACCGTCACCAAGCACGCCATCGCCGGACTGACGCGCGCGATGGCTCTGGATCATGCTCGCGAGGGCATTCGCGTGAACGCGATCTGCCCCGGACGCGTCGAGACACCGTGGGTGCAGGATCGTCTGCGCGAGTATCCCGATCCGCAGAAAGCCTACGAAGAAATGTGCGCGACGCAGCCGATGGGACGCATGGGCAAGCCCGAGGAAATCGCGGCCGCTGCGCTTTACCTCGCGAGTGATGAAGCTTCGTTTCTCACCGGCGTGATGCTCACTCCGGATGGTGGATGGAGCGCGGGCTAGACGCGAATCGCACACGGAGAACGTCGCGTGATTTCGCACGGCGCGCGCGAGGCACGCACGCGCATCGCAAAAAATTTTGTGACGACTTTGCAAAAAGTTATTGACCCTTTCGCACGCGATCAGCTACATCGCGCTCTATTAGAAGCGTGATGCACTTCACCAACCAGCACCGCTCAGAACATTTCCCGATGCGCTACTGCGCACAGAAAGGGGGGATTATCGATGGCGACTAAGAAACCTGCTAAAGCGGCGAAAGCTGCCAAGCCCGCAAAGAAACTCGCGGCCAAAAAAGCTGCCCCGAAAAAGGCGGCTGCTAAGAAGCCCGCGAAGAAAGCTGCGGCCAAGAAGAAGAAATAACGGAATCCCCGTTTAGCTTCATTTCTCTCTGCAACGGGAGGAGCCTTCAAAAAGCTCCTCCCGTTTGTTTTTGCTCCCGCACTCCCGACTCCTGTCCCAATCTTCATCCATGAATTCACATCTCCACGTCGCCATCGAGGCCGCCCGCGCCGCCGGTGAACTGCTGCGCGCAAACTTCGGCACCGCTGCCGAAGTGAACGAATTTCACGATCACGACATCAAGCTCGAGCTCGACGTGCGCACACAGGCGCTCATCACCGAGCGTTTGCTCGCCGCGTTTCCCGATCACGCGCTCTACGGCGAGGAAGGCATCGCGGGCAATCAATCGAGCGAGTGGCAATGGATCGTCGATCCCATCGACGGCACGGTGAACTTCTTCTACGGCATCCCGCACTTCTGCGTGAGCATCGCGTTGCGGCGCGGCGATGAGATTGAACTCGGCGTCATCTACGACCCGATGCGCGATGAACTCTGGACCGTCGAGAAAGGCGGCGTCGCGACGTTGAACGACAAACCGATCGCGGTGAGTCCGCGCACGAACCTCAAGGACGCCGTGCTCTCCATCGGCTTCGCCAAATCGAAGACGACGATCGCTGCCGGGCTGCCGCTGGTCGAAAAATTCGTCGGCCGCGTGCGGAAGATCCGCCTCATGGGCAGCGCCGCACTCGATCTCGCTTACGTGGCGTGTGGCCGGCTCGATGCCTACATCGAGTCGAGCGTGAGCCTCTGGGATGTCGCCGCGGGAAAATTGCTCGTCGAAGCCGCGGGCGGTCGTTATGAATCGCGCCCGCGCGAGGACCACCCGGACAAAATCAGCGTCCGCGCCTCCAGCGGCCATCTCGACCTCGATCTTCCATGATTACTCTTTCCGGCATCGGCTACGACGTTCATCGCTTCATCACCAATCGTCCGCTCATTCTCGGCGGCGTGGAGATTCCCTATCACCTCGGGCTCGAAGGCCACAGCGACGCGGATGTGCTCGTCCACGCCATTGCTGACGCCGTGCTCGGCGCGATCGGCGAACGCGACATCGGCTTCCACTTCCCGAACAGCGACGAATCCATCCGCGGCATCTCCAGCCTGGAGATTCTGCGCAAAGCCGCCGCGCTCGTCCGCGAACGCGGCGGCAAGGTGAACAATATCGACGCTTCGCTCATCGCCCAGGCCCCGAAGATCAGTCCGCACGTGGCGCAGATGCGCACCAATCTCGCGCAGGCTCTCGGCATCGATCCGCGGCGCGTGGGCGTGAAAGCCACCACCAACGAAGGCCTCGGCTTCATCGGTCGCAGCGAGGGCATCGCCGCCATGGCGGTGTGCAGCGTTTCGCTGCCCGATTGAGTTCCGTTTTGGAATTGAGCCCGCCACGGGCCGCGTCACACTTCCCGCCATGAGCAACGAAACCGTCGTCTGGAAAGGCACCGCGTCGCAGGTCAAAAATTTTTGGTGGTTCGTCGCCTGCCTCCTCGTCGTCCCGATTCCGTGGGCCATCTGGTATTGGCTCAAGGTGAAGTGCCGCGTCTATACGCTCACCACCGAGCGGCTCATCATCGAGAGCGGTGTCTTCAACAAAGGCCAGGATCTCCTCGAACTCTACCGCGTGCGCGACCTGCAGGTGAACCAGCCTTTCTGGCTGCGACTGTGGGGCTTGGAAAACATCTCGCTCCTCACCGCCGACCTCACCACGCAGAGCATCTTCCTCGATTACATCCCCACGTCCGCCAATCTGCGCGACAAATTCCGCGAACACGTCGAGGATTGCCGCCGCCGCAAAGGCGTGCGCGAGGTGGGCATCGATCTCGAGCCGGGCATCGGGGGGAACCCGACCTGAGTTTCTACCTCCGGTAACATAACGCGGCTTGCCTCAAGCCGTCTTTTCTGGGTAAGAGAACGCCGGACCGTTCTCACCATGCTCGCCAAGCTCAACCAGGAGCCGAACCTCGTGCTGTTACGAGAGAACCGGCTTTTCGCCGGTCTCTCGACCGCGCTGGTCGATAAAATCGGCGCCACGATGACCACGCTGCACTTCGATGCGGACGACGTCATCTTCCGCGAAGGCGACCCGGGCGACTGTTTGTATCTCATCATCGACGGCACGGTGCGCATCTCGAAAGTCGGTCGCGGCGGCTTGCAGGAGACGCTCAATTTCATCGGGGCCGGCAATTTCTTCGGCGAGATGGCGCTGGTCGATGGGCAACCCCGGTCAGCGCAGGCGACCGCCACTTCACCGACCGTTCTCGGCAGTGTCGATGCGGCGACGTTCAACCGCATCCTCGACGACGAACCGCGCACCCTGCACCACAACTTCCTCACTTCCGTGGTCGAGCGGTTGCGCGGCATCAATTCGCACTTCATCGCCGAACTCATGCGCAACGAACGCCTCGCGCTGGTCGGCACAATGGCGAATTCCATCGTTCACGATCTGAAAAATCCGCTCACCGCCATCCTCACGTGCGCCGAGATGCTGGAAACTCGCGTGCCGGATCCCCAGGTGATCGACCTGACCGCCATCATCACCAAAGCCGCGGGCCGGCTGGAAAACATGGTGCAGGAG
This sequence comes from Chthoniobacteraceae bacterium, assembly GCA_044226525.1. Lineage (GTDB taxonomy): Bacteria > Verrucomicrobiota > Verrucomicrobiia > Chthoniobacterales > Chthoniobacteraceae > VFJQ01. The sequence goes on from JBGAGV010000027.1 coordinate 34,522, forward strand.
CTTCTCGATTTCGCACGCGGCCAGTCGAGCCTCACCCTGAAGCGTCATGCGGCGAAAGCCGTGCTCGAAGATTTGCAGAGTCAGTTCATCCAGACGCTGCCCTCCACCATCCACATCGTGCGCGATTTTCACATCGCCGACGATGTGGACGTCGATCTCGGCCGGTTCACCCGCATGTTGATGAACCTGGTGAAAAACGCCGTGGAAGCGATGCCAAAGGGCGGCATCCTGCGGCTCGGCCTTCGACAGGAAGGACATCGGGTCATCTTCCGCATCGGCGACACCGGCTGCGGCATTCCCGCCGAGATGCTGGAAAAAATCTTCGAGCCTTTCGTAAGCTTCGGCAAAAGCAAAGGCACCGGTCTTGGGATGGCCATCGCGAAGAGCGTCGCGGAATCACACGGCGGGCAAATCTCCGTGGAGAGCAAGATCGGCATCGGGACCACGATCGAGGTCAGTCTGCCGGCGCTGCCCGTGGTCTGACCGCTGCATCCTTTCCGGTCAGCCCGCCCCAATATAGGGGCATTCATGGACAACCCGTGTGCGGCGCAAATTCTGCAGATGTGGTTTCTGGAGGGGAAATGAAGAACCCAACCAAAACCCTGTGCGCAGCCCTCCTCGCACTCTCCATGGCACCTGCGTTTGCCGGATCGCAGGTGAAAAAAGCCGTCACCCCGGAAGAAAAGCCGGAAGATTTTCCGGTGCACCCCATCAGCGCCCCGTATTGGGCGGAAGACTCGTTCATCGGCACCGATCTGCGGCCGGTCTTCGCGTGGCATCACTTCCCGGGCGATATGCTCGGCGGCGGCTACGGTCTTGTCTATGCGGCCCAGCTTCGCGTCAAGATCACCAACAGTCTCCAGTTCGTGGCCTACAAGGATGGCTACATGGATATCAACACCAAGCTCCTCAAGGATCGCGGCTGGAACGACCTCGCCGGCGGCCTCAAATGGGCTTTCCTCCAGGACGACGAACATCAACTCCACGCCGCGGTCGGTGTCGGCTATGAATTTGCCTCGGGCGACGACAACGTCCTCCAGGACGACGACGGCGTTCGCTTCTGGGCGTCCATCAACAAAGGCTTCGGCCGCCTGCACCTCGGTGCCACGGTCAATTACTTCCTCGCCACCGACAACGGGGACGATCCCTACGGCGACTCCAACAGCCTGAGCTGGCATCTCCATGCCGACTACCAGGTCTGCAAATGGTTCAGCCCGGTCGTCGAAGTGAACGGCTACCACGTCCTCGACGAAGGCGACGTCGTCACCCCCTTCGGCGGGTCCGACGTGCTCAACCTCGGCGGCAACCAGCACGAGGAAGTCATCACCGTCGCCGTCGGCGCGGAACTGCGCCCCTGCCGCAACTTCGCCGTGCGTGCCGCTTACGAAGTCCCCATCACCGATGAAAACGACATCTGGGGGCAGCGCTGGACGTTCTCATCCGTCATCAGTTTCTAGGTCAGAAATGTTCATGGTCGGAAGCCGGGAGAGTCGCTCGTGGCTCTCCCGGTTTTCTTTTTGCACCGGAGCCTCCCGCGCGTGACGCTCCGGTTTAATCATGTCCGAACATCGCGCCTTCATCACCTGGTCGCAGCCGAGCCCGGATTTCTGCGCCGGCAAATATTCCCGCGAACACACCTGGCGCTTCGATGGAGGCGCGACGGTGCTCGCTTCGTCGTCACCCTCCGTGGTGCCGGTGCCGTGGTCGAATCCAGCCGGCGTCGATCCGGAGGAAGCCTTCGTCGCCGCACTATCGAGCTGCCATCTGCTCACCTTCATCTGGCTCGCCGGCCGGAAGAGTTTCGCGATCGAGCGCTACGAGGACGAAGCCGTCGGCACCATGGCGAAGAACGAGCGCGGCGTGCCGTGGGTGAGCGCTGTCACGCTGAACGTGCGCATCACCTACACCGGCGCGAAAGTCCCCACCGCAGAGGAAGAGGACGCGCTTCATCACCACGCGCACGAGCAGTGTTTCATCGCCCAATCGGTCCGCACGACGGTCACCGTCCGCAATCTGCACCGTGAAAGCTGAAGGCTGGCTCGCCCCCGCTCCACGCGAGCACTTTGGAAAATTCGTCACGCTCAAACCGAGCGATCCCGACGCCGACGCGCACGACCTCTTCCTCGCCAGCCACGAACCGCCGGAAGTGCGCGCGCTTTGGGAATTCATGCCGCGCGGACCGTTCACCGACGTGGACGATTTCCGCGCGTGGATGCGCGCCTGGCAGGCCACGCCCGGCACGCTTTGCTTCACCGTGCATCGCCACGACTCCGGCGAGCGTCTCGGCATGATTTCGATCATGCGCGCCACGCCGGAGCACGGCGTGGCCGAGCTCGGCTGCATCTGGTATGTGCCCGCCGCCACGCGCACCAAGGTGAATACGGAAACGAACTACCTCCTCCTGCGGCACCTTTTCGACGATCTCCATTATCGCCGCATCGAGTGGAAGTGCGACGACCGCAACGCACCGAGCCGAGCCGCCGCGCTCCGACTCGGCTTCGCCTCCGAAGGCACCTTTCGCCAGCACATGTTCATCAAGGGCCGCAACCGCGACACCGCGTGGTTTTCGATGCTCGACTCGGAATGGCCCGCTCGCCGCGCGAATCTCGAACGCTGGCTCTACACCGCCGATCCCCCCCCGCTCTCGCAGCTCAACGCCCGCTGAATTCGTTCGGAGATCGTTACCGTTCGGACACCGGAGCGCCACGTGCGCCTGGAAGATCGGGTCTGTGCTGCGCGCGCTGACCGCCATTTTCCTGCTCGCCATTCCCGGGTTCGCCGCGGCGGCAACGATCGTGCTGCCGGCCAGCGTGGACTGCACGCTCTATCAGGATTTCTCCGGCACGACCGCGAATAGCCAGGGCCAGGGAATCTTCGCCGGCGACAACGGCGGCGGGAGCGTTCGCCGCGCGCTGCTGGCCTTCGATCTCTCGTCGCTTCCGCCGGATGCTGTCATCGACGAGGTGCGGCTCCATCTCAACATGACGCGCGGCCAGGTGGGTCTCACACCGGTTTCGCTGCACGCGGTGCTCTCCTCGTGGGCTGAAGGGCCGTCCGATGCGGGTTCCTCGCGCGATGGCGGAGGCGCGTCCGCGTTGACCGGCGATCCCACCTGGATTCACCGCAGCTTTTCGGGACTGATGTGGACGACGCCCGGTGGTGATTTTGTGCCGGCCGCCAGCGCCACAACCGGCGTCGATGGTATCGGGCCATATATCTGGCAAAGCGCCGGGCTGGTCGCGGATGTCCAGGCGTGGCTCGCCAATCCTGCCACGAATTTCGGCTGGCTTCTTCACGGTCTCGAAGCCGGCGCGGGCACCGCGAAACGTTTCGCCAGCAGCGAATACGCGACAATCTCCCTGCGGCCCTCGCTGGAAATCATCTACACGCCGGCACCCGAGCCGGGTGCGGCGGCACTCATTGCTTCCTCGCTCCTGCTGCTCGCGATGCGGCGACGAATCGTAGCGGGCGAATGAGCGGCGAAAGCGCGGAACGCTGATTCGTTCGATTTCCCGCGCTTCCGTAGTGGCATTGTTTCCATCGTGTGAATTCCGCATGGCAGCGCGTTCGCACAGATGCCGCGCTTCCGTCGTTCTGCGGTCACGTAATCTCGACCGGACGGTTGCCGCAGTCTTACAATCACGCCACCAAACGGCCACACGGAACCCGCACGGTGCGTCGCGTCATGCACACGCTTCGCACCCTTGCTATCGCCGGAACTCTAGGATCGATGCCCTTCTCCGGGGCATGGGGCCAGGACGGCAAACCCACGTTTCAGCTCCAGAGCCGCCGCGGAGGCGCCGGCGGAGATCGCCCGATGGTCGCGGCCATGACGCGCCCGTCCTTGTTGCAGCCAGCCCAGCCGGTTCCCCTGCTTCCGCCGCTTCCGGATGACACCGCGGAATTGAAGTTCGCCGATTTTTACCAAATGCCCGTTGGTCCGCGCGGGCTCGAGCCAACCGACCGGCTCAAAGAGCTAGACGGAAAAAAGGTCCGGCTCGTCGGCTACTACGTTTTCGAAGACTGGACCACCTGTTCGTGCCCGACGCCGGATGCCGCTCCCGCCGCCAGGGGCCGCCGGCCGATGCCGAGCTGGATGAAACACGTGGTGCCGGGTCGCACGATGTTTGCACCGCTGCCGGTGGCCGTCAGCTTCGGCCACTACGGCCTGTGCGATGACCTGCCACCGCAGGTCGCCCATCTGCACATCGCTTCCCGTTTTGGAGAACCCGTCTTTTTCCGGCCCGGCCTTTTCGCCGCCACTGGCATGCTCGAGATCGGCAACCAGTCGGAACTCGATGGCCGCATCTCCTTTGTGCGGCTGAAGGTCGAGACCGAGGCCGACATCGTCCCGGTCGGACGAACGGCCGCCACGGCCCCGGCACCTGCCGCCGCGGCCCAAACCGCACCAACCAATCCCACGCAAACCGACACACCCACATCCAAACCCTGATCCACATCCAACACAACCAACCCACCTGATATGACCAAACAACACACCATCCTCGCCGCCGGCATCGCGGCCTTGTGCGGACTGACTGCCAATGCCGACGCCGCTTCCGTCATCAGCCGCCTCAACCCGCCGAGCGCGAAGTTCAGCTTCAATGACGACGCTCCGCCGATCATCAGCCGCTTCGTGGCCGGACAGCGTTTCGATCTGAACTGCACCGTGCAGCCGGACGCCGGACGCACCGTATCGAGCGTCGTCTTCAAGGTCGATGGCGCCACCGTCACCGGCACGGTCGGAATGATTCCTGCCACGGTCAATCCGCCGACCGTCGTGGCCAACTCGATCTGCGCCACACGTTACGCCTACTCCATCACCGCGCCGGGCGTGCACACGCTTACTGCGATCGCCACGCTCGACGACAGCTCGACCGTCACTGCCACCGGCAATTTTGAAATCGTCCGCGAGCCCGGCGTCGGCGCGCTCAAGAATGTCATCATCATGATCGGCGACGGCATGGGCTCCGCCCACCGCACCGCCGCGCGGATCATGAGCAAAGGCGTGCAGCAGGGCAAGGCGAACGCCCCGCTGAACATGGACACTTTCCCGGTCACCGGCATGGTGCAAACCTCCTCGCTGAACTCGATCATCACCGATTCCTCCCCCGGCGCCGCGTGCTATTCGACTGGCAACAAGTCGAACAACAATCAGCAGGGCGTCTTCCCGGATGACACCGCCGACGCCTTCGACAATCCGCGCGTCGAACTCATCGGTGAATTCCTCGCCCGCAAAAAAGGCAAGGCGGTCGGCATCGTCACGACCGCGGACGTCTTCGACGCCACGCCCGGCGCGTTCGGGACCCACACCTCGAATCGCGGCGCCGGCACGGGCATCTGCGACGAGTATCTCGACGAAGCTCATGGCGCCTATTCGGGCATCGGCGACGGCGCGGGCCTCAAGGTGCTGCTCGGCGGGGGGCGCAAATGGTTCCTGCCCAACACCACCACCGGCAGCGCGCGCAACAACGGCAGCGACTTCGTGCTTCCGGCAGGGCTAGTCACCGGATGGGGCTTGCCGACCGTCGGCGCGCTGGACGCTGGTCGTGATCTCATTGCGGACTTCCAGACCGCCGGCTTCTCGTATGCAGCGGACGGCACCACAATGACCAGCGCCGCAGCGCTGCCGGGAACGACCAAACTGCTCGGTCTGTTCACCTACTCGAACATGAATGTCTCACTCGACAAGATCAACGGCTCGACCAAGCGCAACGTCCCCTCGCCGACCCTCGGCACACCCGTGGTGGACGCGTTTGGCTTCCCGGACCAGCCCATGCTGGACGAAATGACCGACGCCGCGCTCAAGGTCCTCGACCGCGACAACAATGGCTTCGTCCTCATGGTCGAAGGCGCTTCCATCGACAAGCAGGCACACAACATGGACACTGAACGCTGGATCCTCGACACCATCGAGTTCGACCGTGCCATCGGTGTGGCCAAGGCCTATGCCGCCTCCCATAAGAACACGCTCGTCATCATCACGGCCGATCACGAGTGCGCCGGCGCCGCCATCATCGGCGCCTCGACCCAGACGAATACCGTCCTCGCTTCGCGCGTGGCCGCGAATGCCGGCCCCGGCACCGACGTCAACCGCAACGGTGCACTGAACGGTGGCGACACCCCCGGTCTCCGTCTCGACCTCGTCGGCACCTACGACGCCGCAGGATTCCCTGTCTATTCCACCAACCCCGACGGATACCCGGCGACCACCGACATCGATAAGCGCATGCTGATCGGCTATGGCGCGAATGCGGATCGCTACGAGAATTGGCTGACCAACGAGCTGCCGCTCACCGACAGCCAGCAACCGGCCTCCGGCACTCCTTACGGTGCCATCGCCGGCTCGCTGCCCACGAGCCCCTTCACCCGCGACACCACCGGCAACTTCCTAGTAACTGGCCAGATTCCGGATGCGGTCGCCGCGCACACCGCGTCGGACATCCCGCTCTCGGCCTACGGCAAGGGCGCGGCGGACTTCACCGGCTACTTCGATAACACCGAAGTGTTCTTCAAGATCATGCGCCTCTTCGGCGTCCGGTAATTCACCTCCGATCCGGCGCGCAGAGGGCAGGGCCACAGGGGCTCTCTGCGCGCGGGTCGGCACGCCATCTCAAGCCATTACCGCTTCACCAATGAATCATCATTCTTCCGCGCTCGAAATCCTCGAGGCGCGCATCGCGCCTGCCGCGGTGTATATCGATTCCAGCACGCTCTCCTTCAGCTTCGCCGGTAGCGCGCTGAAAATTACTCCGGCGCTCGTCAACTCCTCGGTGGACATCCGCGTCGAGCAATTGCCCGACGGCGATTTCCTGATCTCCGACCACATCGGCGACAGTGACCTCGAAGAGACCGCCAGCTTCACCGGCATCATCAGCACCATCAACGTCACGACCGGCACTGGCGACGACACCATCGACTTCGTGTTTGGCGGCCCCACCGGCTTCCGCGGCAGCGTGGCTGTCAGCAGCAGCACCGGCGACGACAGCATCTCCATCAGCGACGGTCTCCTGCGCGGCCCGCTCACCATCGCCGCCAAAGGCGCGGCGGATATCACGCTGGGCTCGCTCGGCGGCGATCTCGATGTGAAGGGCGCCGTCAAGGTGACGCAAGGCGGCGGAAACTTCCTGCTCACGCAGGAAACAACCGTCGGGTCGCTCAGCGCGACGGGCGCCAGCGATCTCGAGTTGCTCGGCTCCGTCATCGGCGGCGCCACGCTCACCAGCACGAGCACCACTCCCGGCACTTTCGCGGTGGGTGGCGACCTCGCCGCGCCGGCTGCCTTCATCGGCGGCTCTCTCACCGTCAAAGGCGGCACGGGTGATGACGCGCTCAACCTCCGCCACGCCACCATCGGCGGCGCCGTGAGTGTGAGCCTCGCCAATGGCGCCAACGAAATCACGGCCGATTCCGGCACGGATATCTCCGGCATCGTGGCGCTGACCACCGGCACGGGCGACGACTTCGTGCACCTCAGCGGCCTCGCCGCGCACGATGCCCTCACCGTGAGCGTCGGAGCGGGCACGAACACCGCCATCCTCGACGGCGGCGGCAGCGTCCATGGCCTCGCAAAAGTCATCGGCGGCGCCGCGAACGACACCGTCGTCGCGAGCAACGTCTCGATCTACACCGGCCTCACCGTCTCACTGAGCAATGGCACCAACAGTTTCGACAGCGAAACGGCCGTTGTCTCCGGTCCGGCCTCCATCACCGGTGGCACCGGCGACGACACGTTGAACATCGCGAACTTCGCTGCGCATGGGAACCTCACCCTCTCGCTCGGTAACGGCGCGAATTCCGCCGATCTCCACAACATCGCGACCTTCGGCGCGCTGAAAGTCGTCGGCGGCACCGGCACCGATCACGCAAGCCTTACGAACTCCATCGTCCACGGGGGCCTCACCGTCGCGGCAGGCAATGCAGCCAACGACACCACGATCGATGACACGACCGTGTATGGCGTGACCAACGTCTCCGGTGGCGTTGACGCCGACACCGTCTCGCTCGGCGACCTCCTCGCCGGCGGCCCGCTGACCGTGAGTCTCGGCAACGGCACGAACACCATCACCGTTGCGGCGGATACCACCGTCCTCAGCACGGCGAAGTTCGCCGGCGGCACGGGCGACGATACGGTCGCATTGGGCGTGCTGCTCGGTTCGGGCCCGGTCTTCCAGGGCCGCGTTACGGTGAGCCTCGGCACCGCAGCGACGACGAATGCATTAACGGCGAACAGCGCCACCTTCGGCGCAGGCCTCAGCTATGCCGGCGGCCTCGCGGCTGACAGTGTCACGCTGAGCTCGGATGTCGTGCTCTACTCGAACCTCGTGCTGAGCCTCAGCGGTGGCGCGAATACTACAAGTATCGCCACGTTCAGTAACGCTACCGCCTTCACCTACAGCGGCGGCACGGGCGTCGATGCGCTCACGCTCGGCGGCCTCGGCTCCGGGTATCTCGTGGGCTCGGTCAGCCTCGCCGCCGGCGCCGATGTCCTCACCATCGATCCAGGCGCAGGCAGCTTCTTCGCCTCGCTCACTATCGATGGCGGAGCCGACACCGACTCGCGCAGCGTGCCCGCCGGGGTCATCGCCGACGGTATCGTGCTGAAGAGCTTCGAAACCATCATCTAGGCCATCCGCGTCGCATCAAACCGACGCGTTCTCGTGAGCCGCGGTCCGCAAGGCCGCGGCTCACTTCTTTATAGCCTGGCTCTCCAGAACCGTGTTCCCCAGACCTCAGTTTTGGAAACCACGCTACGCGGTGCGCCGCACAAAAGGACGGGTAGCGAAAATTCTCCCGCTCGCTTTCACTGCTCCTCCTCATGCAGACTCGCCGTCGTTTCCTCCGCCAGACCTTCGTTTTCAGCGCTCTCGCCGCGTCCGGCTGGCGTCCCGCTTTGGCCGCGCCGATCGATCCCTCCGCGCAGCATTTTCTAACCATTGGCGACTGGGGTGCGACCGGGGATCTCGGTCCTCAAACCAAGGTCGCCAAAGCCATGGCCGTTTACGCGAAAGCGAAGTCGGTCAAGCCCGAAGCGCTCCTGCTGCTCGGCGACAATTTCTACGGCAAGATGGACGGCGGCGTGAGCGATCCGCGCTGGCAGAAGCAGTTCGAAGACATGTATCCGCAGTCGGCCTTCGATTGCCCGTGCTACGCGATCCTCGGCAATCACGACTATCACGTCGAACCGAAGAGCAAGCCGGACGACCAGCTCGCCTACGCGGCGAAAGGCGGCACGCGCTGGACCATGCCCGCAAAGTGGTATCGCTTCGAATTTCCCAGGCAGAATCCGGTCGTGACGTTCCTCGCGCTCGATAGCAATTACCAGAAGCCCGACGAGGCCAAACAGGCGCTCACCGAGGAGGAAAAGGAAAAGCAGCTCGCGTGGCTGAAAAGCGAACTCGCCAAACCGCACGCGCCATTCGTCGTCGCGCTCGGCCATCACCCGCTCTACTCGAACGGTGTGCATGGCGACACCAAGGCGCTGCTCGATGCCTGGGAACCGCTCTTCAAACAACACAAGGTGCATCTCTACCTGGGTGGTCACGATCACGACATGCAGCATCTGGAGTTCGATCAGCACCCCACGTCGTTCGTCATCTCCGGCGGCGGTGGCGCGAAGGTGCGCGACTTGAAAAAGGACCCGAAAGAGCGCGGCCCCTTCGGCAAAGGCGTTTACGGCTTCAGCCATCTCGAAGTCAGCGCCACCTCACTCGTGCTGCGCCATCTCGATGACGGCGGGAACGTCATGCACGCCTTCTCGAAGGCCCCCGACGGCAAGGTGACGACGGCGTAAGAGGCAGGATCGTCCATGCGCCTCCGGGTAGGTGAGCGGTGGCGCATTTGCGCTACGTTTCGTCCCTCCCGATGCCTTCCCGCCTTCTGCTCATCCTCCTGTTCGCTGCTGCGGCGACACACGCCGGCACTGTCGATTTTCGACGCGACATTCGGCCGATTCTGGCCACGCATTGCTACGATTGCCATGCGGATCAAAAGCCAAAGGGCGGTCTGAAACTCACGTCGCGTGCCAGCGCGCTGAAAGGTGGAAAATCCGAAACGCCCGTCTTCGTAGCGGGCAAAAGCGCCGAGAGTGATCTCATCGTCCGCGTCACCTCGCCCGATCCCGACGAGCAGATGCCGCCGAAAGGCGACCGGCTGAACCCGCGTGAAGTCGAGACGTTGAAGCGCTGGATCGATGCGGGCGCCGAGTGGCCCGACAATGTGAAACACTGGGCCTACGAGCCGCCGGTGCGGCCGGCGCCGCCGGAGCCGAGCGGAGCGAGACAGACTGCCGAAGGCAGCCCGAAGGGTGAGGCCGGAGGGCCGAATCAAATTCGAAGTCCAAAATCCGAAATCCGAAACGCAATCGACGCCTTCGTTCGCGCCCGGCTCGACCAGGAAGGTCTGAAACCCTCACCCGAAGCCGATCGCGCAGTGCTCCTCCGCCGCCTCTCGCTCGACCTCACCGGGCTGCCGCCGGCTCCCGCCGAAATCAATGCCTTCCTCACCGACACCAGACCCGACGCTTACGAACGCACCGTCGATCGTCTGCTCGCCTCGCCGCAGTTCGGCGTGCGCTGGGCTCGTCCGTGGCTCGACCTCGCGCGTTACGCCGACTCGCACGGTTTCCAGCGCGATGACCTCCGCGACCTCTGGCCTTATCGCGACTGGGTGGTGCGCGCGCTGAATGCGGACATGCCGTTCGACCAGTTCACCATCGAACAGATCGCGGGCGATCTCCTCCCGAACGCCACCGAGGATCAGATCGTGGCCACCGGCTTCAATCGTGGCACCCCGTGCAACGTCGAAGCCGGCACCGAGCCGGAGGAGAACCGGGTGAACCAGGTCTTCGACCGCGTGAACACCGTCGGGGCCGTCTGGCTCGGCACCACGCTCGAGTGTTCGCAGTGCCACGATCACAAATTCGATCCCTTTACCCAGCGCGACTACTATCAACTTTTTGCCTACTTCAACAGCACGGCCCTCGAGGCCGATCGATCCAACCCCAGGACACCCGGATCGATCCGTTTCATCGGCCCGTATCGTCCCGTGGGCGATCCCGCCAAGGTCGCAAAGGAAAACGCCATCGAAGCCGAGCGCGAGCGGCTGAAGAGAGCGATCGCCGATCGCGAAAAGCAACTCCCCGCCGAAGCTGCCGCATGGGAAGCACGGCTGGCCGCGGAATCGAAGGACATTGCGAAGGAACACGTCCTCCCGGTCTCGGACTTCGACTCGCTCGCCGGCTCCACGCATCGTGTGCTCGACGATCAATCGGTGCTGCTGTCCGACGACAACCTGCCCGCCACCGATACCTACACGGTCACCACAAAGACGGACGTCGCCAGCATCGCCGGCATCAAACTCGAAGCGCTCACCGATCCTTCACTCCCCGGCGACGGTCCCGGCCGGGGCGATGCCACCCGACCGAATTTTGTGCTCAACGAATTCATCGTCACCGCGTCACCCGCCAACGGCAAAGGCGAACCGGTGCAGGTGAAATTTTCCCGGGCCACTGCATCGTTTTCGCAGAAGGGATTCGCCGTCGAGGAACTGCTCACCGAAGCGAACGGGGACAAACAGCACGGCTGGGCCATCAATCCGGAATTTCACAAGCCCCATTGGGCGGTCTTCGAGTGCGCGGAGCCGATCGGCTTCGCCGGTGGGACCACTCTCACCTTCAAACTCGTGCAGACCTATGGCGGTGGCCGCACCATCGGCCGCCTGCGTCTCTCCGCGATCACCGGGCGCGTCGGAGGCGAACCGCTTCCTGCCGACATCGCGACGCTGCTCGCGCGTTCGCCAGAAAAGCGAAATCCCAAGCAGGTCGAGCGGCTCACCGCCTACCAGGGCCTTCACGACAAGCAGTTGATCGATCTGCGCGAGCAACTCCGCCAGGCGGACCTGAAACATCTCGCGCAGAAACCCGAGCAGACACTGGTCATGCAGGAGCTTTCGCAGCCGCGCATGAGCACGATGTTCAACCGCGGTGTTTACACCGACCACGGTGCACCGGTTCAGCCTGCCACTCCGGCCATCCTGCCAGCCCTGGCCACGCCGCAGCGCAATCGGCTCGACCTCGCCCGCTGGCTCGTTTCGCGCGACAACCCGCTCACCGCCCGCGTGACGGTGAACCGCTGGTGGGCCGAGTTGTTCGGCCGCGGCCTGGTCGGCACGCCGGAAGATTTCGGCATCAAAGGCGAGCTACCCACGCATCCCGAATTGCTAGACTGGCTCGCGTGCGAGTTCATGGACAGCGGCTGGTCGATGAAGAAGACCCTTCGCACCATCGTGACCAGCGCGACCTATCGGCAATCCTCCCGCATCACCCCCGAACTCATCACGCGCGACGACCAGAACAAGCTGCTCGCCCGCGGCCCGCGCTTCCGGCTCGATGCCGAGACCATTCGCGACAACGCGCTCGCCATCTCCGGCCTGCTCAGCCTCAAGCAAGGCGGCCCGCCCATTCGTCCGCCGCAGCCCGATGGCTTGTGGGAAAAAGTCGGCGGACAGAAATACGATTACGTCGTGAGTCCCGGCGAAGACAAATACCGCCGCGGCCTCTACGTGGTGCTGAAACGCGGAGCCCCCTATCCCAGCTTTGTGAACTTCGACGCCTCCGCGCGCATGGCCTGCACGGTGAAACGCTCGCGCTCGAACACGCCGCTCCAGGCGCTCACGCTCCTGAACGACCCGGTCTATGTCGAAGCCGCGCAGGCTCTCGCCAAACGCATCGTCGCCGAGCAACCCACGAGCGATCTCGATGCGCGGCTCCAATACGCCTTCCGTCTCGCGGTGGCTCGCGCACCAAAGGCCGGCGAACTCGCCACACTCCGCACGCTGTTTGAAGCGCAGCGTTCCGCCGGAGGCGAGCCCGCTGCCTGGTATGCCATCGCCACCGCGCTGCTGAATCTCGACGAAACCATCACGAAAGGCTGACCCCATGAACCCGCTCGATCACCTCCTCGCGACCCACAGCCGGCGGCAGTTTTTCCGCCGATCGGGCGTCACCCTCGGCAGCACCGCGCTGGCCTCTCTGCTGCGGGAAAGCCTCGGCGCGACCACCGCTCCGAATCCACTCGCGGCCAGACCCCCGCACTTCGCGCCGAAGGCGAAGAATGTCATCTACCTCCACATGATCGGCGCGCCATCGCAGCTCGATCTATTCGAGGACAAACCGTCGCTCGTGAAACGCGACGGCGAAGACTGCCCGCCGGAACTCCTCGCGGGCAAACGCTTCGCCTTCATCGGCGGAAAGATGAAACTGGCGGGATCGAAATATCAATTCACCCCGCACGGGCAGAGCGGGCAGGTGTTTTCGGAATTGCTCCCGCACCTCGCCACGGTGTCGGACGACATCGCCGTCGTGCATTCGCTCCACACCGAGGAGATCAACCACGCGCCCGCGCAGATGTTTCTGCACAGCGGATTCGGCCGTGGCGGGCGCCCGAGCTTCGGCTCGTGGGTCACCTACGGGCTCGGCTCGGAAAACCAGGACCTGCCCGCGTATGTGGTGATGCTCTCCGGTCCCGCCGGCGGGGCGGGCACGAGCCTGTGGAGCACGGGTTTTCTGCCGAGCGTCTATCAAGGCATCCAGTTCCGCTCGAAAGGCGAACCGGTGCTCTTCCTCACGAATCCCGAAGGCCACAGCACCACCGATCGCCGCCACGTGCTCGATGCGGTGAACGCGCTCAATCGCACCGAACTCGCCGATGTCGGCGATCCCGAAATCGCCACGCGCATCAGCCAATACGAAATGGCTTTTCGCATGCAGACGAGCGTGCCGGAGCTGATGGATATCTCGAAGGAATCACCCGAGACGCTGGCGATGTATGGCGCGCAGCCGGGCAAAGCATCGTTCGCCAACAACTGCCTGCTCGCCCGCCGTCTCGTCGAACGGGGCGTGCGCATGGTGCAGCTCTTCGATTCCGATTGGGACCACCACGCTTCGCTCGCCACTCGCCTCCCGGCCAAGTGCCGCGACATCGATCAGGCCTGCGCCGCGTTGATCAAGGATCTCAAACAGCGCGGCCTGCTCAAGGACACGCTCGTCATCTGGGGCGCCGAATTCGGCCGCACGCCACTCGCCCAGGGCATCGACGGCGATGGCACCGCGACCAAGCCCGGGCGCGATCACCACAAGGACGCCTTCACCATGTGGCTGGCCGGCGGCGGCGTGAAACCCGGCATGAGCTACGGTGAGACCGATGAGTTCGGCTTCAACGTGGTGAAAGACGACGTTCACGTGCACGACCTCAACGCCACGGTCCTCAACCTCCTCGGCCTCGACCACGAACGCCTCACCTTCCGCTACCAGGGTCGCAACTATCGCCTCACCGATGTGCACGGTCGCATCGTGAAGCCATTGCTGGCGTGAAGCGCTAACTCTTTTCCGCGAGGAACTGCACGAGGTTCTCCGCAAGCTTTTTGCCGATGCCTTCGATAGCGGCGATTTGATCGACGGTGGCGCGGCGAAGCCGGGCCACGCTCCCGAAACGCTGCAGAAGCAGATTGCGGCGGTTCTGCGAGATGCCGGGGCAGTCGTCGAGCACGCTCTCGGCAATGCGGCGTTTCATCAGCAACTGGTGATAGCCGTTCGCGAAACGGTGCGCTTCGTCGCGGATACGCTGGAGCAGCTTCAGCGCGCCGCTGTTGTGCGGCAGGCGCAGAGGGATCGGGCGGCCGGGACGATAGATTTCCTCGAACTCCTTCGCGAGGCCGATGATGGGCTGCTCGTGCAAGCCAAGGCGCTGCAACTCCGCGCACGCCGCGCCGAGTTGTCCACGTCCGCCATCGACGATGACCAGATTGGGCAACCGGGGAATGCCGGACGATTCAGGCGGAATGCGGGCCACGGCATCGCGCACGTCGTCCTGGGCATACTCCGGCGAAGCATCGATGAACGACGTAGCTCGGCTCTCCAGAGCCGAGTCCGGGTCAGGCTCATCGGCGCCCTCAGCGTTGGAGAACCGTGCAACATCCCCGGCTTCCCGCAGCACGCGCGTGTAACGCCGCCGCACGACTTCAGCCATGCTCGCAAAATCGTCCTGGCCTTCGACCGTCTTGATCCGAAAGCGGCGGTAGAGCTGATTGGCCGGCTTGCCGTCGATGAAACACACCATGCTCGCGACGATGTGCGTGGTGCTGATGTTGGAAATATCGAAGCACTCCATGCGGCGCGGCGGAGCGCCCAGGCCGAGGGCATCGCCGAGCGCGGCGAGATCGGCCTGCGGATCGATGGCGCTGTGCGTGCGCAGCCGGCCCCGCATTTCGCGCGTGTAGCGAGCCATGGGCTTGGTCGTCTTGCGCAGATCGTCGAGCATGTTGCGCAGCTCGGCGGCGCGTTCGAAATCGAGCTTCGCGGCGGCGGCTTTCATTTCCTCCTCCAGCGCGGCGAGGAGTTCCTTCGATTCACCGTCGAGGAAAACGCAGGCCTGTTCGACGCGCTCACGGTATTGCGTGGCGTCGATTTCCCCCAGTTTCATCGGCACCTGATACGTGCTCGACCGGCGTTCGCGCTCGGTGGGATTGCCACGACCGAACGTGAGCACGCCGAATTTCTTCCGCATGAAGGCGAGAGTCTGGCGGAGCGCCCCGGCGTGGGCGAAGGGGCCGAAGTAGCGGCAGCCGTCGTCCGTCTTGAAGCGAGTCAGGCGGAAACGCGGCCACTCCTCCCGCAGATCGACTTTCACCAGCAGGAACCGTTTGTCGTCGCGGAAGCTGATGTTGTAGCGCGGGCGAAATTCCTTGATGAGCCGGCCTTCGAGAAGCAGCGCCTCCGGTTCGCTGGCCACGATGTGCCATTCGAAATCCCACACGGCATCCAGCAACGCCTGCGTCTTGAGATCGGCCCGCATCGCTTTCGACGGCGTGAAATACTGGCTGAGCCGCTTGCGCAGATCGCGCGCCTTGCCGACGTAAATGACCCGCTGAAACCGGTCCCGGTGCAGGTAAACGCCGGGCTTGTGGGGCACGTCGCGGAGTTTGACTTTAAAATCGGGCTTTTCGGCGGGAAGCACGCCCCATCATCCCCTTCTTCTTCGCCCTCTTCATCCCCTTCTTTTGGGATATCCTGACATTTCTCGCATCCGGAAAGCCGGCCAACCCGCATCAATACCGGCGTGAGCCTGAGCTTTCCCGAAAGCGCGGGCAGGCTACAATCGCCACCGTCGCATGTCCGCTGAAACGAACCATCTAGATCCGCCGAGCGTGCCGAATCACGAGTTGATTCGGGTGATCGGCCGCGGGTCGTATGGCGAAATCTGGATGGCGCGGAGCGAGCTGGGAGTGATGCGCGCGGTGAAGATTGTGAACCGGCGCACCTTCGAAAGCGGCTCGGCGTTTCAGCGTGAATTCGACGGCATGGCGCGCTTCGAACCCATCTCGCGCGAGCACGCGGGCTTCGTGGATATCCTGCACGTGGGGCGCGACGGCTCGGACGAATTTTTCTATTACGTGATGGAGCTGGCCGACGATCACGCCGGGGGCCAGTGCAGCGAGCCGGACGATTACGTGCCGAAGACCCTCAAGACCGAACTGGCGCGGCGGCGACGGTTGCTGGCGGATGAAGTCGTGACGCTCGGCCTGTCGCTCACTGAAAGCCTTGCCGCCTTGCATCGCGAGGGACTCGTCCATCGGGATATCAAACCGGCGAACATCATCTTCGTCGGCGGGCGTCCGAAGATCGCGGACATCGGCCTTGTCGCAGCGAGCGGGCAGGCGTCGTTCGTCGGCACGGAAGGCTACGTGCCGCCGGAGGGACCGGGCACCACCCAGGGCGATATCTACAGCCTCGGCAAGGTGCTCTACGAGCTGGCCATGGGGAAGGACCGCATGGATTTCCCCGCGCTGAATACGAACCTGTCGTCGCTGCCGGATCGCGAGCAACTCATGCGGCTGAACGACGTCTTCCTGCGCGCCTGCGCCAACGACCCCACCGAGCGGTATCAGACGGTGGAGCAGATGCAGGAAGACCTCGAACGCATCCGCGACGGGCGACCGCTTGCGCGGCTGTCGCCCCGGCGCTGGCCGCTCGTGCTGCTCATCCTCCTGCTCCTCGGCGGCGTAGCAGCGGGCGGTTTCTATCTACGGCAGAGAAACGCGCGCGGCGGGGTGTTCATCGAGACCGATCCGCCGGGCGCGATGGTCGTGATCGGCGACCGCATGATCGCCAGCCCGGCCCGGTTTGAAAAGCTGCCGCTCGGTGAGCAGAACCTGCGCGTGATGCTCGCCGGCTACGAGGCCGCCACGCGACGGTTCACCATCGAGGCCGACGCGGAGCTGAAGCTGCCGAAGATTTCCCTCACGCGCAGCCACGGCTCGGCGCAGTGCGCATCCAAGCCGGCCGGAGCGACCTTTGAACTGCGCGATGCCAAAGGCGCGGTGAAAAAGGGAACGTTGCCGACGGAATTCCCCAGCCTGCTCACCGGCGAATACACGCTGGTGGCTCTCCTCGGCGATCGGCAAAAGACCGCCTCGTTCGAAGTGCGGCGCGACGAGACTACCCCAATCGAGATCGTTTTCCCCGAAGGCAAACTCGCCGTCGCCAGCCAGCCGCGTGGCGTCGAAATCACCCTCGACGGCAAGCCTGCCGGGAAGACGCCGCTCGAACTGACGCTGCCCGACGGTCCGCATCAACTCGTCGCGAAGTATCGGCGCTGGCCCGACCAGCAGCGCAGCGTCACCATCGAGCCGGATCAATCGGCCAGCGTGAATTTCGAGTTCCTCACCGGGAGCGTGAAAATTTCCAGCGCCCCGGGCGGGGCGAGCGTCTTTCGAGAGGGAATGGAGATCGGGCGCACGCCGCTGCTGCTCGAGGATCTCGAACCCGGCCCGGTGCGCTACGAATTGCGCCTCGCCGGTTACGAACCGATGCCGCTGGAAGGGGTCGTCAAAGCCGGCGAACAGACTTTCATCGGCAAAAACTTCGCCCGCCGGCTGGGCCCGCAGAGCGGCGAACCATGGGCGAACACCCTCGGCATGCGCTTCGTGCCCATGCCGATCGACGAAGGCGTGCTCATGAGTGTGTGGCTCACCCGCGTGCGCGATTTTGCCGTCTTCACCGCCGCCAAGGGCCGGCCCATGCAGCGGCCCGATTTCAACCAGGACGACACCCACCCCATCGTGCTGGTGAATTACGACGACGCGAAGGAGTTCTGCCAATGGCTCACCGAAATGGAGTCCGCCGCCGGGAAGCTCGCCGAAGGCCAATATTACCGCCTGCCCACCGACCTGGAGTGGAGCATCGCCGCCGGCCTGGCGGACGAAGGCCGCTCCACCCCGGAAGAGCGCGACGGCAAGGTGCGCGAATACCCGTGGGGCAAACACTGGCCACCGCCCGCTGGCTCCGGCAATTTCGCCGACGCCTCCCTCAAGCGCCTCGGCCAGCCCGGCCTCGCGAACTATCACGACGGCTTCCCGCAGACCTCCCCCGTCGGCAGTTTTCCGGCGAACAAACTCGGTGTCTTCGACCTGAGCGGCAATGTCTGGGAATGGGTCCGCGACCCTTACAGCCCCGGCTCCCGCTGGGGCGTGATGCGCGGCGGTTCCTGGGCCACGGAAAAGCCCGCCGAACTCTCCCTCAGCTACCGCAACGTCGTCGATCCCACCGGCCGCGAAGTCATCTACGGCTTCCGCTGCGTCCTCGTCGTCGAGGCGAAGGAATAGTCGCTTTGCCGTTCCCTCAGAGCCCCTCCCCACCACGCAACCGAGCGGTTGCTCGCGCCCCCTCCTATCGCTAGCTTTCCGACCCATGAGCACGATTACCGCCATTCTCGAGCCGGACAGCGAAGGCTGCGTGCATCTGCCCGTGCCGGAAGAAATGCGCGGTGGAAAAGTGAAGATCGTGGCCTCGGTCGAAACCGTGGAGATGGATGCCGCTGCCCCACGCGCCCAAGTGGTCATGGGCGAATTTGGCCGTCCCGTCCTCGTCGCTCCGCCCGGCGCACCGGCGATGACCACCGACCTCATCAAGGCCATTCTCGACGAAGAGGAATGAGCTATTTGCTCGCCGTCAGCCTGCTGGCGGCTTGTGCATGGCAATCTCACGCCCGCCATCGCGAAGCTGGCGCCTGGCTGGCCGCGCAAAAAGCATTCGCCACCTGTGCGGTCACACAAATGGGTTTTATGAGGGTAAGCATGAGCCCCGCCTTCCTTGCCAGCTTTGCCGATGCCCGCTAGGTATTGTCGGCCCTGACATCTCTTCCCGCCCATCGTTTCGTCGTGGACGCCACCGAAGTCGCCACGCTGCCAGAATTAACCAGCCGTCATCACATCACCGATGCCCATTTGCTGGCACTCGCTCTTCAGCACGGTTTGAAATTCGCGACGCTCGACGATGCGTTGTGCCGGACACCGTGGGCCGCCGGCATCGCCATCAATCCCCTCGGTCCGGCGCCCGCCGAACCGTAGGCAAGGCTCGTCTCAATCGTGCGCGATCGGCGCGATTTCGCTCACCGGTGTAATACTACCCAGCCGCGAAGTCATCGACGGCTTCCGCTGCGTCCTCGTCGTCGAAGCGAAGGAGTAGCCGCCGCGCCCGACGACGTGCCCCCCGCGAGGGCCGAAGGTCCTCCATAAGCCAGCCCAGGGCAAAGCGAGGAACGAGCCCCGCCCTGGGTCACCATTTCCCCAATCACCCCGCCCTGAAGGGGCGGAACAACGTTGGAAAACTGACGCGCACCCACGCCATCTCCCCGCCCAAAATATCCGCTCGCCCTCACCCACCGCACCTGCCCACACTGGCCTACCGGCATGCCCTCCCTTTCTTCCCAAGACTTCCTCAAGGAACTCGGCTAACTCTCGAACACCACCACCCACCGCCTCGCCACGATGAGAATGGCAATCCGAGGCAATGAGTTCATTGCCCAGCGCAAGCGCATTATCGAAACCGAAAGCAAACTGCAGGACATCACCGAAAGACATCGCAATTGGGGCAAGGACGACGACCTGCGCCGGCAATTTGAATGCCCTTAATAATTCAATAGAATCACTGTGCCTGATCAACTTCATTTCACCTTACTACGCGACGAAGCGCATGCAGCGGCGACCGCACGTGGAGTTTTCTCGCTGCCATATTTACGGCGCCGGCTGAAGGAATTTTCTCACGCTCCTTCGCAAGAAACGACGGATACTCTTTACGCCTTCGCTCATTCGTTGTGGGAAAGAAACCACATCGGACTAGCGAAAGGGTCTGAGGCTTACACGCGCACTCATTTCCTCGATCCGCTGCTCGCGAAGATGGCCTGGCAGTTCATTCCGGAAAAGACGCAGACCAAACACAAACGGCCCGACTACTGGCTGTTCGTCGATGAAGCTCGGCGCGTGACCGCCTCGGAAGCCGATAGTCCTGCACAGCTCTTTGCACTCAGCGCGAGCGTGCTCGAAGCCAAACAATTCACTCATCCGCTCGATGCCGAGTCAAAGAAGGACACCCCGGGGCAGTTTCCCAGCGATCAAGTCCAAGGCTACCTTGCTGCCGCGCGCGATTCCGCAGGCAAGCGCTACTTTAACTGGGCGATCCTCACGAATGGTCGGAAATGGCGTCTCTACTCCGAACGCGCCGGGCACGATGCCTATTTCGAGTTCGTGCTCGCCGATGAGCACTCCTTCTCCACGCGTGATGAATTCAGCACGTTCGCCGCGCTCTTCACGCCCGCAGCATTCGTGCAAAATGCCGAGAGCCGCTGTCCGCTCGACGATATTCAAAACGAGTCGCTCAGCGCGCAGGCGGATCTCGAAGAGAACCTCCGGCGCAGAATCTTCGATGTGCTGGAGGAACTCGCGGCGGCTTTCACCGCGCATGCACCGAACTCGATCACCGACGCGCACCTCGCCGACGGCTCGCTCTACGACGCCTGCCTCGTGTTCCTCTACCGGCTGCTCTTCGTGCTCTATGCCGAGAGCCGCTATCTTCTGCCGGTTCGCCCGCACGGTGAAGGCAGCAACAGGCTATACCGGGAAAAGTTTTCTCTTCGCCGACTCGTCGAGCCGCTCCGTCAGACGACAACCGAGTTTACCCACGCGAGCATATGCGACCTCTACGAAGACCTGCTGAAGCTTTTCCGTCTCATTGACGGCGAAAACGAAGAGCTCAACGAAGAGGCACGCGTCACTCGTTACAATGGCGGGCTTTTCGCAGCGGATACACCCGCCGCAAAAAACCTCACGCGATGGCGGATTCCCGATCCTGCGCTCGCCCGCGTTTTGCGCCAGCTCATCTTTGCGCAGCCGCCGGCGAAATCCTCCGCACGTCAGCAGCGCATTTTTACCGACGATGCTATCGACTACTCGACGCTCGAAGTCCGCCAACTCGGCGACATCTACGAGGGCTTGCTGGGCGGACAGCTCAGTCGCACGGGCAAAGGCGGTGCGCTGGCGTTGACCGACGAAAATGGCGAAAACCATCGCCACGGCATTTTCTACACGCCGGATTGGGTCGTCACTTATCTGCTCCGAACCACGCTCGACCCGCTCCTCTCGCGCATCGAGCAAAGCGCAGAGGTGCAAACTGCGCTCAAGGCTAAGACCAACGAGGAGCGTTGGAACGACTCCTTCGCCCACGGTGCGCTCGCATTGAATCTCGTCGATCCAGCGATGGGCAGTGGCCATTTCCTCGTTCGCGCCACCGAGTATCTCGGTGAGCGCATCGTTCGGCATCCGACTACTCGGAGGAAAACCGAGCGCATCGTTACCAGCGGCGACGGCAAACGGACCAAAGCGCAGATCGAAGCAGACGGAAAAATCCCGGTGCCTAAGGAACTCTCCCAGGAGGATGCGGAGATTGCCTACTGGCGGCGGCGCGTTGTCGAAGCGTGCATCTACGGCGTGGACATCAATCCGATGGCGGTCGAACTCGCGAAACTCTCCCTCTGGCTCACCTGCATCGCGATCGACGAGCCATTGAATTTCCTCGAGCATCATCTGCGTCCCGGCAATTCGCTTCTCTCGGCCCGTGCTGCTGAACTCTCGCTGCCACCGCACCCGGAGGTCGATGTCACTCCGCTTCAACTGACCGATGTGGTGGAACCGGCGCTCCGCGAGGTCATCGGGCGGAACATCGATATCGAAGCGGTGGCCAGCACCCGGATGGAGCTGGTGAAAAAGAAGGAACGAATGTGGCGTGAAGCTCGCCGTCAGCTCGGGCCGCTCCTGCGTGTCGCCGACCTGTGGCTCGGTGCGGTCGAAACGATCGCGCTGCCCGAGCTCGACTACCTCACACTTGCCCGGCTCGAACTTGCTCCCGATACGCTCGGCGACGAACGGCCCGCCGCCGAAACGCTCCGCGCCTCGCGCGTCGCCGAGTGGGATGCCGTCCGCGCGCGTCTCGCACCGTTTCATTGGGAGATCGAGTTTCCCGATGTCTTCTTCGGCGCCGACGGCGCGCTGCTGCCTGAGGGCGAAGGTGGCTTCCACGCTGTGTTGGGCAATCCGCCCTACGTCTCCACGCAGACCAGCAGCGGCCAAGCGTGGGTCGGCACGCTGCTGCGGCGCTGGGGCTACTCGAACGATCTCTACGTCTTCTTCACCGAACTCGGCTTCCGCCTCCTGTGCACAGGCGGACGCTTCGGCTTCATCGTCTCTGACACTTTCTTTACGCTCGCGAGCAAGACCGCTATGCGCGAACTGCTTCAGTCGCACCGGCTCGACGTGATCGGGCAGTGCGACCCCTTCGACGCCACGGTCGATGCCGCGATTTTCGTCGCCGAGAAAAGCGAACCCTCCGCGGATGAGCCGACAACCTTCGTGCAGGCGCGATATCGCTGGCGTGAAGACGACACCCGCACCGAGCCCGACAAGGCGTTGCCGCTGATGCCCGGTGCCGCAATCAACTGGACGATTGAGCGGATGAACGGTGAAGCGATTGCGCACGGGGCGTTTGGAGACCTGCGGCTGCACCGCGTGCCGCTGGCACTATGGCGTTCGGCGCACAAGCGCGCGTTCTTCGAGCCGCGGCTAGGGACGCTGCGGCTCTTCGTGCGGTTCAACGACACGGTGAAGCGCCTGCACGCGCAGTGGTGGGAGAAGATCGAGGACTATCGAAAGGTCGCGGCTAACTCAGACGAAATCGCTGAGTATCATGTCGGCCTTAAGCCAGGGAATATTACATTGGTCGGGCTCGTCGCCGACGGTGCAGTCGGACTTCAGGTCGGCAATAATGGCCGGTTTGTTGGATATCTCGAAGGCACGCCTCAGGCGCGTGCCGTGCTCGAAAAGCGCAGCGAGTGGACGCAGCGCTGGCTGGCCGACGTGGAAATCGCCGCGCGTTTTCGTGAACTGTTACTCGCTGCTGGCGGAACGCTCGCGAAACCGATGGCCGACAGCGCGGCGTGGGAAGCGACGGTTGAGCCGTTGCGCGCGGAGTTCACTGCCGCGCGTCTCGGATTCGGCAAGATGGACCTCTATCGCACTGTGCCGAAGCAGCTCATCGCCGGTCCAAAAGATTTCGAGTTCGCGTGGCAAGAACGGAAGAAGGAGCTGTGGGAACGCTGGCGCACGCGCGGCGAACTTCAAGGCTACTGGTCGAAGAAACCCGCCGCGCGTGTGAGCGACGCGGAGTTTTGCCATATTTGTGGTGAACTCCAAGCTTGGGTCGTAGCGGAGAACGAGTTACGCAAAAAGGCAAAGACCGAACCATTGCCTAAGGATGTGCTTGGGCTGCGCTCGGCTGAAAGCTACGACGATCCAAAGGATGCGCCGCGCGTCGCGACGATCTACTCCGGCTTGCGCGGTCGCGCGCAATTCGTCGTTTTGAAGAAGGGTGATCCCGACGGCAGCCGCTGGATCGACAATCAAGTCACGTTCATCGAATGGACGCGCACTGCGGTTGACTGGATGATGTCCGCAAGGTCTGCGCGTTGGCAGGGACACACATTCTTCCTCCGCGAGGGGATCACATGGACACGAGTCGCCAACCACGTAGCGATGAAGGCGCGGATCATGCCGCCGTGCATTTTCGACACGGATAGCGTCCGACTTACGCCAATGACCGGCGCGATCAGCGCTGCAACTTTCCTCGCCTTATTCAACAGCGATATCGTGAGCTTCTTGAAGATGCGGTTCCTCCAACACACCGCGAAGTGGGAAATCGGGAACATCCGCCAAATCCCACTCGTTATCCCTACGCCCGCACAGACCGCGCAGCTGGAGCGGCTGGCGGAGCTAGCGATGGCGGCGAAGCGGGACGGCTTCGCCGGCGAACCGCCCGCCGATGCGCTCGTCGCCGCGTGCCGCTCGCTTGACGCGCAACTTCTCGCCAACGCGCCCGCCTACCTTCACCCACCGCGCCAAGCCGTGACTTTTCAAAAGCCTGACGACTGCCTCGCCGTGATCGAGCGCGCCGTGAATTGGGAAGCCGAGCAACTCTACGGCGTCGCTGGCTTGGGGCCATTTGATGAGTTTTAGGCCGATACCGAAACGCTGAAATCTCTGGCGGTCGAACTCACCGTAAAACTCCGCTCCAGCACGACGGTGGACTGGCAGGTGCGCGACAGCGTCCGCGCCAGCATGCGGCTGCTCATCAAACGCCTCCTGCGCAAATACAAATACCCACCCGAGGGGCAGGAAGAAGCCGTCGCCATGGTCCTGAAGCAGGCCGAGGCACTGGCCGACGTGTGGTCCACGGGCGCGGAGCCGCACCATTATTCACCCGGGGCTCCGGTCTGAGATTCTCCGTTGCCGGAACGGTGTTCCGCAGTATATTGCGCCCACTCAATGAAGTGGCAGGACGAGGCAGAGCGGCCCGGCACCGAGGTCATCCCTCAATGCCTTCGGAAAACAGACACCCTGCCGAAGGCAGGTCGAGACGGCAACATGGCGACAATAAACACACTATTCCAGAACTCAGGCACGAGGCCGGACCGCAACACGGCAGCCCGCCCCGTCTCCGCCGGCGCCCAAAACACAATAAAACACAATATTTTGAACCGTTTTTTCCGCCTCGCCCGCTCCCGCGAACACGCGCTCAGCCCCCCAAATCCTAAATCCTGAATCCAAAATCTTAAATCCCCACCCCTCCCTCCGCTTGACGAGTATACCTGTCCTCTCGAATGGCTCCTTGCCCAAAGGGCGGAGTCCGCTTAAAAACGCGCCCGTTATGCAGGGTCTCGCACTTAGGGTTACTGCAATTTTACTCTTCGCGCTCGCCAGCAGCAGGGCTCTGGCCGAGTCGGATGCGGAGAACCTCGAAGTTCGCATCAGTATTGCGGACCAGAAGATCGTCCTCCTGCGCGACGGGATGTGGTTGCAGCGGTTCGATGTCTCGACCTCGAAGTTTGGCATCGGCGACGCCTTTGGCAGCTACAAGACCCCGCTCGGACGCCTTCGGGTTTGCAGCAAGATCGGCGATGGCCTGCCGGCGGGTTCGGTGATGAATCATCGCAATGCCACCGGCGAAATCCTGCCGGTGAATGCGCGGGGCCGCGACCCGATCGTGACCCGCATCATCTGGCTCGAAGGGCTGGAAGCCGGCAATGAACACGCCCGCGCGCGGGGCATTTACATTCACGGCACGGTGGAAGAGCAGAAGATCGGCAAGCCGGCCAGCTACGGCTGCATCCGCATGCGCTCGCGCGATGTGGTGATGCTGTTCGACGCCTTGCCGGTGGGCACGCCCGTTTCAATTCAGCAGGACAAGCTGCCGCGGTTCAAGCGGTGGTCGCCGCCGCCGCCGATGCCGGTCATCGCGGCAAAGGAACCGGTGAAGAAGGTTCCGGAAAAGGAGGAGAAGACGAAGGAACCGGTGCTCGTCGCGCAACATGCGACCGAGAAAGGCGAGAAGACTTCGCCCAAGACCGAACTCGTCGCCGCGAAACACGTGACCGACAAACCCGAGAAGACCCTGGGCCGGATGGAGCCGGCCGTGGTCCGCCAGAAGGAACCGGTCGTGTTTGCCCAGCGCCTCCCCGCCCGGACCGAGACCGAACCGGTCGCCTCCAGTTCCACGCGCATGGTCATCAAAGCCAGTGGCGCCGAGGACCACGACGTGCGTCCCTCGGATCTCGCCAACAGCGCATTCAAGAGCAGCATCCTCTTCGCCGACCTGCCCGGGCACGGCCCGCAGGAGCGGAAGAACTAGACCGTCGGAGCGAAGACGCGTGAGGGCGCGCGCCCTCTGCGCAACCTTACTTCCGCCAGAGCCACTTCACGGCTTCGGGAAAGATCGAGCCGCCGTGCTTGGAATTGTGCGCTCCGTCGCCCAACTCGAAACGCACGTCGTAGGCCATGTAATCGAGCGACTTGAACATCATCTGGTTCGCGAGCGGCCAGTTGCCGAACTGGTTGTCGATATCGCCCGAGCCGTCCTGCAGGAAGACGCGCAGCGGTTTGCGGTCGGTCTTGCGGATGAGATACGAATACGCGTTCCCGCCGCGGATGTTGGTGAAGCTGCCGATGGTCGAGAGCACCTTGCGAAATTGATCCGGTCGCTCCCAGGCGACGGTAAAAGAACAGATCCCGCCGCTCGACGCTCCGCAGATGGCGTGCATCGCGGGGTCTTCGCTGAAGGGCCACTGCTTGCGCACTTCGGGCAGGATTTCCTCGATCAAAAACCGCGCGTAACGGTCGCCGAGCGAATCGTATTCGAGGCTGCGATTCGACACTCGCCACGGGCTCTGCGGCTTGGGTTGATTCACGTCATGCCCGGGGTTGATGAAGACCGCGACGATCGGCGGCAGGTCGCCACGGGCGATGAGATTGTCGAACACGATCGGCACGCGCCAGTTGCCCTTCGGCCCGATGTAATCGTGCCCGTCCTGGAAAACCATCAAGGCGGCTGAGCCATCGGGCTTGAACTGCGCGGGCACATAGACCCACCAGTCGCGCGTCGTGTTCTCGAAGATCTTCGACTGCCACGGCGGCATCTGGGTCAGGGTGCCTTTGGGCACGCCGGCCTGTTCCTGCTGATCGGGCGAATTCGAGACGTAATCGTCGATGGCAAGCGCGCAGTGCGCGGCAAGGAGGAGCGGGATGAGGAAACGCACGGCGCGTTTATGAACCGATTACCCGCCGACTTCCAACGCTCAATTCATCGCCAGGCACTCAGACACCAATGAAGTCAAATTTATGAATGCCCGTAATCGGCCCGAGAGTGGTGGCGACGATGAAGCCATCGATCGGGATGCCAGTGCGAGGATCGATCGTTGCGCCGTCGAAGTTGCCGTCCCGATCGGCATCAAAACCGATTACATCGGCTTTGATCCCGCTGACTTTATTCGCCGCTACGAAGAGCCCAGGAGTGGCACTCAACGCGGCGATGGCCGCGATCTGCCGGGCAGTCACGTTCGTCACCGAACCCGCCAAGGCCTTCACGGCATTGGCGCCAACGCCGCCGCGACCGGCAAAGATGCCTTGGGGGATACCCTGCGGGAAGTCCGGCTCGACGAGGTTCGGATTGAAGACGCCGTAGCGATCCGTGCCGCCAAGCGAATTGTCCGCGGCCTGGCCGATCGTGCCCAGCACCTTGATGGCGCTAACGCCACCGCCCACTCCGCCGATGCCTTGCGCTGCACTGCCACCGGTGCCGGCATAAATTGCCGTAATGACGCTGTTGAGGTCTTTGAAATGTCCCACGTTTTTGACGTCACCGCCTTTGCCCCCCACTCCCCCGGTGCCTGTCGCATCGCCACCCGAGCCACCGGACAGGATCGAGATGCCGGCTCCACTGGTCGATTGCTGGATATTGATGTTCGTGCCGGAGACGCTTCCGCCCAAGCCACCTGCGGCGACGCCAGTGCCGCCGTCGCCTCCCGCAACGATGTAATTGAGCCCACTGCTCCGCCCGACGAATCCGTAAGAGCCCGCATTGATCGAACCACCCGCGCCACCTTTGGCCTTCGCGGTTCCTGCACCGTCACCACCGGCGCCAGCATAGGCCAGCAACCCCGCACCATCGACGCCGATCAACGTATTGCCGATCGAACCACCCGCTCCACCATTTCCTCCGGAAGCGTTGCCGCCATCACCTGCCACCAGCATCGCTCCACGCAGATGGGTTCCCGAAATGTGAGCCCCGTCGAAAAAGAGGGCGTTGCGCGCCTCGAGTCCGGTAATGGAACCACCGATCCCACCCACCGTGACCCCATTTCCCCCATTTCCCGCCTGCACGACCAAAGGTGCGTCGAAAGAGGGGGCAACGTTTGGATTGAATCCAGTCAGCCCGCTGATGGGGATACCGCCTTTGAACGCCCCGCCATTCCCCCCGGCACCCACGCTACCATTGCCACCATCCCCCAAGGTAATGCTCATGGTGAGATAGCCTTTAATGACCCCACCACTCCGACCGATCTGATCGTGATGGGTGGTGTAATTCAGACCCGACAAGCTGCCTCCGGCGCCACCGATCGTGCCATTTCCACCGCTACCGCTGGTCAAAGTCATCGTCACATTGCCGGCTGACGGATCACTGTCGTCGTCCTCGTTGCGGTTGGAGTTATCGATATCGAGGACGATACCAGTCAGGGCGCCACCCGCTCCGCCGACGCCGCCGATCGCATTGCCGCCATGGCCTGAGGTGATCGCGACGCTGTAAGCCTTGAAGCTGCTTTCGGTCTCCGAATCGAGCGTGAGCGTATGTTTGAAATTCGTCACCGCGCCGCCCGCACCACCGGCACCGGTCGAGCCGTTCGCATTTCCACCCTGGCCGCCAACAACGGCCAGCGAACTGTCGTGGATCGTCGTCGTCACGCCGACGATGCTTCCACCAGCACCAGCTTTCCCACCAAAACTATTACCCCCTGTCCCAGCCGCCAAGGTGAGGTTCGGCAGGATGTCGCCTTTGGTCAGTTCGATCACGAGTCCACGCAGTGAACCGCCATCGCCACCTGCCGCCGTGAGGGCATTCGTCACCGTAGTAGGCGATCCTCCGTCGCCGGCGGTCAGCGTCAAGTTATCCTCCGCCAGGATATGCGGTGCCACCGGTTCCCCGCCGCTTGCCGGGATGAAAGTCAGCGGATTCACAATCGATCCACCCGCCCCTCCGGCCCCCGTCTGGGTCCCGCCACCGGTTCCGGAAACGAGCTTGATCGTGGTCGCCTCGATGTTGACCGAACTGACGGAGCCACCGGCTCCCCCATTCCCAACCTTGAGCTTCCCGCCAATCGTCGCATCGATGCCCGCACCACCGTTGCCGGCGGTCAGATTGACCGTCTTCCCGGCAGAGAAAGGCAACGTCTGCTCCGAGGTCGTCGCGAAATCACTGCTGAACGCAAAGAAATTGACCGCGCTCGTGACCGCCGCAAATCCCGGCGCCGCAGCCGTGCCAAAACCGGCGAAGTTCCGGAAGACCTTGCCGCTGTCGAAAGCCTTGCTGATCTGATAGACTGGCGGCGTGCTGCTATCGCCCACGTATTCCGTCAGGCGCGAGGCACCTGTGCCGTTCGACAGGACGAAGAGCATGTCGGGCGTATCATCCACGCCGTCGTCCACGAACCGAATCACCGTGGCTTTGCCGCCTCCGGGCGCCGGGAGATCGCCGATGACTGCCGGCACCGACAAGCTGGTATCGAACAGACTCACCACACCGGAGTTTGTGCCCAGCGCTGCCAACATTTTGCCATCGGAGGAAATCTCCACCTGTCGGACGCCACCAGTGAGGGTAGCGAAGTCTTTCACGTCAGTGAAGGCAGGCGTTGGATTGCTATCCGTCTGCTGTGCAATGGAAGCCGTAAACAGAACGCCGCTCTTGAGTGAGGCGACCACTCCACTGAAGCCGGAATCGACGCGAGCCAATGTCACATCCGTCACCGGCACGGCGAAATTGGTCTCCTTCCCGAACTTCGCAATGGATACGCCCCCGATTGGATCGTTCTGGCGCGTGAGCAGCTCGAGCGTGCCGATTTCTTTATTCTTCGACTCCGTCGAACCTGCCACCGCAATGAGACCGGGATTGCTCGGATCGACATCGATGGCGTTCGGCGATCCGGTCAGCCCCACGCTGAGCGACTTGAGCTTCGGATTGTCGGCGTCGGTGACATCATAGAAGCTGCCTGCGCTTTGATTCAGGAGCACCACCACGGAATTGCTCCCCTTATAGGCCAGGACAAGATCCGGTTTTCCATTCGCATCGAAGTCCACCACCGCTCCGTCACTCGGCAGCAAACCCAGGGAGGGGACGATCTTGACGTCCACGGGATTCAGCGGGTCGGCGTTATCCGTGTATTGGGTGACCAAGTCGAAGGTGCCATCGGCCGCCTGCTTGGCGATGACCACCCGGCCGGTGCCGCCATCGACTACGGCCACGTCAAGAATGCCATCGCCCGTAAAATCGGCCGTGAAGACCAAGCCGCTGCTGGAGGTGCGATTGGCGAAGTTGGCGTTCGTCACACTTCCGCCCGCGCCACCTGGAGTCCCCTGGCCGCCGTCCCCCGCTTTGCCAGTGTAAGTCGTCACGCTGCTTTGCAAATCGAGACTCAGGATCGATCCCCCCGCTCCGCCCGCTCCGGCACTTCCATTGCCTCCCTCGCCTGCCTGCACATCGACCAGACCGGACGAAGATTTCTCGATCACTTTCACGATCGATCCACCAGTCCCCCCCTTGACTCCGTTCGCTCCATCACCGCCGATGAGTTGATAGGAAAGCGTATTGGCTGGCGCATCGCTCGGAGCCTGCGCGGTATCGATGTTGATGCTGGAAATACTCCCTCCGATGGCTCCCGCACCGGTCGCGGAAGTCGCCCCACCGCTGCCCGCAATCATCTGCAGTGCGAAGGCCTTGCCCATCGACACGTTTTTGATCGATGCGCCTGGAACCAGCGGGGCATTCGCCGCATCCGCTTGAATCGCGGAAGTGAAAGTAAACCCGACTTGAACGCCCGGTTCGATGGGGTTGGCGTCAATGGGCGGACGGCCAGCAACATTGGTGACCGATGCCGTCACCGTGCCGCCGGAATTGTAGTAGGAGAGATCGTGGAAGACGCCATCACCCGCATAAATGCCCCCGAGGGCAAAATTGATGTTCACGTTCGAAACGGAACCACCGGTGATGATGGAAAAGCCGTGCCCGCTAAAATCCTTCTGATCGATCGCGGCGATGCTACCCAGGTCAGCCCCGAGCGCATGAACGCTCAATCCCAGAAGATTGTTCGGCAGGAGCACGTTCCCATCTTCACCATTGGTCACGTCATGATCGCTGTCGGACAGCCTCCCATCCGCCCCGAGATTGCCGACGACATCACCCAAAATGCTCCCGGTTACATCCAGGGTCGCATTCGGTCCAAACGAGATCCCGACAATATGCGAACCGTCATACCAGACCACGGCCGCCCCAGTCAGCACTTTCACCAAGGTGACTGATGTGCCTCCCACCGACGATTCACCGGTGGTCGGGTTGCCCGCGCCAAGCAAATTAGCGCCTTGGACCAGCAGAGCGGGGGCAATTCGGCTTTCGAGCGGTTCAATGGTGGGTGGAAAGGCAATCTTCATGGACATGGAACGTGGTTGGGTAAAAAAGCGGGACCTCTAAAGCAGCATCGGTGCCCACCTGCCTCGGAACTCTTTATCAGCTCGAAAGCCGGGGGACTTGACTTACACGGCGGGCGTAGCGAACTCGATTCTTGATGCTTTCCAAACCGAACAGCGCCCTGATCATCGCCGGCCACGGCTCGACCGTGAACCCGGATTCCAGCGGCCCGACTTTCGATCACGCCGAAGAAATCATCCGCCGGGGTGTTTTCGGCGAGGTTCATTGCTGTTTCTGGAAAGAGGAGCCGAGCTTTCCGCAGGTCTTTCACATGACCGACGCCGACGACATCTACGTGGTGCCGAATTTCATCAGCGAAGGTTACTTCACCCGGACCGTCATCCCGCGGGAACTGGAGCTGGAGGGCGAAATCACCCGGCGCGGCTCGCGGGTCATCAAATACTGCCAGCCGGTCGGCAACCACGAGCGCATGACGGAACTGCTCCTGCGCCGGGCCATCGAGATCGCTCCCGGCGTTGATCCCAAACAGACGTCACTTTTCATCGTCGGCCACGGCACGGACCTGAACGAAAACTCCGCGGTCGCCGCCAAGCGCGAAGTCGAGCGAATCGCCGCGCTCGGGCGTTTTGGCGAAGTGCGCAACGCCTACATGGAAGAGGAACCGCTCATTTCAAAGTGGCACGAGCAGGCCGCGTTTCCGAATGTCGTCGTCGTGCCCTTCTTCATCTCCGACGGATTGCACAGCTACGAAGACATTCCCGTGCTGCTCGGCATCGCGGAAGAATCGCCCGGCGCGGTGAGCGCGGGCGGGCAGACCGTCTTTCAGCGCAACCCCTATCGCCTCCGCGATCGCACACTCTACTACGCCAGCGCCATCGGCACCGAACCACTCTTCGCCGAGGTGATCCTCGCCCAGGTCGAAGCCTTCGATTCCCAGCACGCGGCCTGATGAGAGATTTAACCGCGGATCTCGAGCGCTGGCTGACCGAAGGCGGAGAACGCCTCGGCCAAATCCTGCTCCGGCGCGTGCCGGAAGGCTGGGAATTGCGGCATCTCGACGATCGCGAGCGCGAAGACCTCGCGCTGCATCAAGCGCCGGATGCCGCCCGGCATCTGGCCAATCTCGATGACGCGGGCCGGTTTCGCCCGCTCAAAACCGCGCCGAATCTCGCCCACGGCTGGCGACTGATTGTTGCCGACGTCGCCGGTCTGCGCCGCGCGCTCGACTATTTCTACCCTGCGATGCTTGGCTGCGCGGAGAGCTTCCACCGCGGCGAACTTCCCGTCACCCCACTTCGCGCCAAGCTCGCCCGGCAGACCGGGATGTATCGCGTCACGCAGCAGATCACCGACGAGCAGGCCTGCGCCCTGATCGACGGCTTCTGCGCCGGCTGTCTCAAGCAACGCCTCTGGGAAATCGCCGCGCCGAATCCAACTCCCGTTCTCCGCACTCCCGGCGAACTGCCGCTCCTCTGCCACGAAGCCTGCAATCTTCTCGTCGCCGAGGCGCGAAAAGTGGTGAAGCAGGGACAAAGCGCAAAATCCGCATGAGGCTGCCAATCCGACTCATTTCCTGCGTGAGCGCATCCGGGGACGGGGTTCCTTCGTCCTTCGAGCTCCGTCATTCGAGCTTTCCCAAATGATCCTCCGCTCCCGGATCATTCTCCCCCTCGATTCCCCTCCTATCGAAAACGGCGCCGTGCGAATCGACGGTTCGCACATCGTCGAAGTCGGACGCGCGAACGATCTTACGCCCTTCCGCGAGGAACCCGTGCAGGACCTCGGCGACGTGGTCCTGATGCCCGGGCTCATCAACGCCCATAGCCATCTCGACTACACGATGCTGCGCGGCGCCATCCTCTCGCAGCGCAGCTTCTCCGCGTGGGTCCGGCGCATCAATGCGGTCAAGCGCACCATGGACCGGCAGGATTGCCTTAACTCCATCGCGCGCGGGTTCGATGAATGCCTGCGCTGGGGCACCACCACCGTCTGCACCGTCGAGAGTTTTCCCGAACTGATGCCGCACATGCCCGATCCGCCGATCCGCACATGGTGGTTCTACGAAATGATCGATATCCGCCACCGCATCACCACCGAGGATGTGGTCGCGGGGGCGCTCGCCTTTTTTCAAAGCCGCGCGGGTTCGCTCGCCAGCTTCGGGCTCAGCCCGCACGCGCCGTTCACCGCATCCCTCGATCTCTACCGGCTGGCGAATGACTGCGCGCAGGCCTTCTCCATGCCGCTCACCACTCACGTGGCCGAGAGCGATGAGGAATTCGAGATGTTCACCTCCGGCAGCGGTGCGCTCTACGATCTCCTCGCTGCCATGCAGCGGCCCATGCACGACTGCGCCGGACACACCCCCTTCGCGCACCTGTGGGACGCCGGCGCCATCAATGCCCAATGGATTCTCGTCCACATGAATCAGCTCACCGACGGCGACTACGAACTGCTCAGCCGGCTGCCGCGCGGTGGGAAGCCGACCGTCGTGCATTGCCCGGGCACACATCGCTATTTTGGACGCGCCCCTTTCGACTGGCTGCGCATGGAAGCCGCCGGAGTGAACCTTTGCATCGGCACCGATAGCCTCGCGAGCACCGATTCCCTCAGCCTCCTCACCGAGCTGCGTCGCCTCGCGCGGGCCGAACCCTCACTCAATGCCGAGCAACTCCTGCGCACCATCACCACTCGCCCCGCGCGCGCTCTGCGGCGTGAAGGCCAACTCGGCTGCATCGCCCCCGGCGCGCTGGCCGACTTGATCGCCCTGCCCGTCTCCGGCAACATCGAGCACGTGCACGAGGAGATCGTTTATTTCGAAAAGCCGATTCCGTGGGTGATGATCGATGGAGCGGTGAAAACCAATAACCTCGCCACCGATACTCCATGAAATTTCTCCGCGCTCTGACGGCCCTCGGATGTTCCGCGCTCCTTTGCTTTCCTTCCGAGGCGGCGACGAAAAAGAAAAAGCCTACTCCGCGCCCATCGCTCGACCGCCCCGCCATTTCCGCGCTCGATCGGGAAGACGATGACAAACCGGCTCCCGGCGCACCCGGCCAGATGCCGAGCCGAAAAGACTTTCACCTTCTCCAGCCCGGCGAACTCCCGCTCAAGGCCCCCGGCGCCGTCGTGCTCGACGCCTTCACCGGCCAGGTGCTTTACGGGAAGGACGCCGATACCCCGCAGTTTCCCGCCAGCACCACCAAGGTGATGACCGCCCTGCTCGTCATCGAAAATGGCGACCTCGACCACGAAGTCGAGATCACTCCCGAAGACTCCAAGGTCGGCGAAAGCAGCCTCGAACTGCGCATCGGCGAACGTTACACCCGGCGGCAGATGCTCTTCGGCCTCATGCTCAAGAGCGCCAATGACGTCGCCCACTCGCTCGGACGCGACAACGCCGGGTCCATCGAAGCCTTCGCGCTGAAGATGACCCAGCGCGCCCGTGAACTCGGCGCCACCAACACGAGCTTCCGCAATCCGCACGGCCTGCACCATCTCGAGCATTACACGTCGCCGCACGATCTCGCTCTCATCGCGCGTTACGCCATGCAGCAGCCGATGTTTCGCCGCATCGTCAGCACGCAACGCTTCGTCTGGCAGCGCGGCACCCCGCCCGGCACGCCCCCGGGCGCCAAACCGGAGCTGTGGCAGCTCACCAATCACAATCGCCTCCTCACCACCTTCGACGGCTGCACCGGCGTAAAGACCGGCTACACCAACCCCGCCCAGCACACTCTCGTCAGCGCCGCCCTGCGCGACGGCCGCGAAGTCATCGCCACCGTCATGCACGACGGCAAATACGAGAAGTGGGAAGACTCCAAACTTCTCCTCACCTACGGCCTCGACCACCCGCCGCAGGCAGGAAATTAAGAATTAGGAGTTAAGAATTAAGAAGAGGCGACTGCGTGAGCGGTCCGCCCCTCATTCTTAATTTTTCATTCTTCACTCTTAACTTATTTGCGGCGGAAGCGCTGGAGGCCGAGGAGCATGCCGACGCCGCCGATGAGCGAGGCGAGGGCGCCGGGTTCGGGGACGGCAATGAGGACCACGTCGGAGCCGAGCGGACCGCCGTTATAGTCGAGGTAGTAAGCGTTGCCGGAAATGTAGAAGAGGGTGGACCCTCCCAGATTGCCCGCATCGTAATCGCGGATGACCGTGCCATCCGGGGTCTTGAAGTAACCACCCGCATCGAAACCTCCCCCCGTGCCTCCAGTCCACCCGATACTATAGGTCATCAGCGTGATCGATCCCGAGGTGATATGGCCTGGAGCGATATCCGTGATGTCGAGGACAGCGGTGGTCGCGAAGTTATCGTCGGGGTTGGTCTGGAAGCCAAGCGGGTCGGCATCGATATCCAGCAGGCCGCCAATGAGCAGACGATCCCCCAGAAGGAGGGGGCCATTGGTCGCAATCTCCAGTTTGATGACGCTGCCGGCCTCCGCAAAGAGGTGAGTGTTTTCCAGTAGCGTCAGCGTGCCGATCTCTCCGCTGTCGCTTCCGACGGTCAGCTTGCCACCCATCGACGAAGGAGTCGGCCCGCTGAGGAGACGAACGTGGCCTCCGATGAACCCGGATCCGCCAAGTTCCGCACCAGGATAGACGTTGATTGGATTAATTCCGGTCGCCGAGACGCCGTCCGCATTATTGACGAGAATACGGCCGCTTTGATGTTCCCAAACGCTGCCCAGACTGGCGGAGCCGCCGCGCAGTTCGAGTGTGCCCGCACCTGCCTTGTAAAGGGTCCCTGAGCCGGCAAAGCTGGCCGACGCCTCGAAGATCATCGTTTGCCCGGCGTTCGGCACCGAAATCACATGCAAATCGTTGTCCCCCGAACCGGCTGTGATCTGGACGTTCAGGTTGACCGAATCGCGGTTGCCATAGTTTTCAATGGTGCCCTCGTTCCAGTTATAGGTCACCTGGCCCGCGCCCTTGCTCATTTCACCAAAGCGGAAGGTGCCGCCCAATTGCGAGATCTCAACGACCGTATGATCGGGAGTGCGATTCGCATCCGGGTTGGAGGCCGACACACGTGTGCCGGTGACCCCCAGTTGCACGGTCGCGGCGTTGATTGTTCCATCCTTGAATAACAACTTGCCACCGCCACCGCCGAAATTAGATCCGGTCCCGGCATTGCCGCCATGGCGCCCGATCACCAGCAGGTTCAGGTCGGCGTAAACCGAGCCGCTGGTCGTATCCAGCTTGGTGGAAGTCTCTTCCTGCTCGCTATTGGTGATGTCGTCGTTGTCGCCGATGAACAGATTGGCCCCGCCGGAACCGCTCCGGTCGGTAATATAGAGTGAACCGCGGCCGTTCTGGTCGCCATTCAAAATCATCGCGCCATTCGTATTCTGGCCGCCCACGGTGATGGAATCAGCCTTGAGATAAGTGGTGCCAAATCCCAGGTCGAGAGTCGAAACAAGAGCCCCACCCGACACGCTATCGGGCCCCGGACTATTGCCGATGACGACATAACCGGCCGTAATGTTATTGGTGGCGAGGGGCGAGTCAGGGAGCTTGAGATCGCCCTGCACGCGGCCGCTGCCATTTCCTTTATTCTGCCCCAGGAACAACCGGGAGACGTTGATATTGACGCTGCTCGCCTTCCGGAAGTCGGCCATACCTTGGGTGATGGATAACGACACACCGTTGCCGGCGCCTTCATCGTGGTAACCCACCGCCATGAACGAGTCGCCGCTGCCATTGCCAATCGTGACGGCAGGATGGTTGGTATTGCTCCCGACCACCAGCGTGCCCGTGCCAAACAACGTGGAAGCAGCGGTAAACACGCCACCCACAATGACCTGATTCACGTTCAACGGACTCGACGAATCGAAATTCACCGTCGCAGAAATAGGCGATTCTCCAGCCACGTTTTCCGGCACGATGAAGAGACCCGAAGCACCGGTGAGCTTGTTACTAATGTTCACAATGCCGCGCATCACGGCCATGCTTCCGGTGAAGGTGGATTCCGCCGCGATATTCAGCGTGCCGATGCCGGTTTTCACAAAACCGCCATCGCCGGTAATCGTGCCGGCTGCCAGAATGGTGAGCGCCCCCGTGTTAGCCACGTCGATGACGCTGCCGCGAGTGAGCGCATTCCCCGCCGCGCCGGCGCCGGACAGCGTATAAAAAGAACTCGGACCATAAAGCTTGATCGGCCGAGATCCGAGACTCGCCGCGCTGCCGTCGTTAAACCTGAGGGTGCCTCCAGCAAGGCGGATTTCTTTCCCGCTTGTCCCGAGGCTATTCCCGTTGGCTTGGGCTGAATTAAATTCCACGGCACCTTGATTGATCGTCAAACCACCTTCGAACGTATTATTGTTCGTCAACTGCAACGTCCCCGGTCCGGTTTTGGTCACCGACACATTCGCACCGGTGATCAACGGCTGAACGATGAGCTTCGCCGTGGCCGCCGAAGCGTTCGTCGAGGTCACGCTGAAGATCAGCTCGTTCGTCGCCCCGGGTGCGAAGAATGCACTGATCGTCGGGTCTCCGATCGTCACCGTGTTCGCATTCGCCCCCATCGTCGCGAGGACCGCGCCGCTGTTCACGGTGAGCGTGCCGCTCCCGAGGTTCAGGCTCACGTTTCCGCCGCTGGCATCGAAGCGCAGCGAATTGATCGCCTTGCCCGCGGGCGTGCCAGGCACCGTCGTCGAGACCGACAGGTTGCTCAGGTTCGACGCGCCAGCGTAGTCGTTGAACAGGTATTCGGTCGAGGTATTCAGCGGACGCAGACCGTTGGTGCCATAGGTCACAAACGAATCGCCCACCACCGCCACGACGGGATCGGCAATGGAGCCGAGCATCCACGGCACGATCGGGTAAGTGCTCGGCGTCGAGCCCGTGCCACCCACCAGACCGAGGCCGGTCGTGCCGCTGCCGAGCAAAATGCGCGCGGTGTTATTCAGCGCACCGCCCAGCCCGCCACCGAGGTTGTCGCCCTTGATCAGCAGGGTGGAAAACTTCGTGCCACGCGTCAACGCTCCTCCCGGGCCCGATTCCGTCGCCCGGAGCGTGAGCTGTGAAGTCGTGTTGGCGGAATCGACCGTGATCGTGTTCGCCCCCGCCACCAAGTCGATCCGCTTGATGTTTTCAAACCGGCCGCTCGTGTTGCTGGTGATGCGCAGGCCCTGATTGATCGTGCCATCCAGCTTCACGATGGCGTTGTCGGACAGCTTGTTGATCGTGAGCAGGCCACCGGAGTTGTGCTCCGCCTGAAGTTCGCCGCCACGGATCGTGATGGCATCCGCACCGGTGAGCCCATCGGACTGGTTGCCGGTGAGCGCCAGCAGGCCGCCTCCCACCGTGACCGAGCCGGTAAAGGTGAGCGGATTATTTCCCGCCAGGCTCGCGACGGTGAAGGTCGCGTTGCCTTGTTTGGTGAAGGAACCCGAGCCGGTGATCGTGCCGTTGTAGCTCACCGCCGCCAACTGGTTCACCGTCAGCGCGCCGCCGGTGCCGAGGTCGATGATGGCGTTGTTCGTGCCCTGGTTCGTGCTGCCGGGCGTTACGATTCCGCCGATCGTTTCCGAGTGTCCGTTGAGCTGGAGCGTGCCCGCTACATCGCCCGTGCTGCCGAAATCCACCGGTAGGTAATCGCTGATCGCGTCACTCGTGACCCCATCGCCGCCGATGCGCAGCGTCGAGCCCCCGATGATCTTCACCGCCCCGGTGATGCGCGTGCCTCCGATGTAAGTGATCATCGACGAGTTCTGCCCCGAGATCTCGGTGATGCCGGTGCCCGCGATGGTAATGAACTGCGCATTGCCCTGCGGAGCCTCGCTGTAGCCGAGGTTCGACGAAATGCTCAGCACCCCGGTGCCGAAGTTTTCGATGAGGAGATCGGCCCCCTGCGCGGACTTGTAGGGGAGCTGCGTCATGATCTTGCCGCCAGTGATCTTGATGAGGCTGGCCGGGGTGCCCGTGGGCACCAGCAGGCCGCCCGTCGTCAGCATGAGCGACGCGGAAGGATTGGCGATCGTCAGTTCGGTATTCGAACCGCTGATGATGAGGCCGGGAACGCGATTCGTGGCGAGCGTGCCCGTCGTGGGACCGTTCAGCTCGGCGGTCTGCAACGTATTCCAATTCCCGGGATTATTTTCCACCGTGGGGGTGTGCTGGATGATCTTCCCGAACCCGTCCCGGGCGATCCAGCGTCCATCGAGCAGCGCATTGACGGCGAGCAGCCGCCCGTTGTTGAGATCGCCCGGCTGGCTGGTCGTGAAGGAGCCATCCGCATTGGTCGCCGAGAGCAGCACGATGCCGCCGCCGGGATTGCGAATGAAGCCGCCGAAGTTCAGCGTGAGCTTGCGGCCGTTCGTCGGCTGCAGCGTGATCGAGCTCTGCGCGCCGAGGGAAGCGGTCGTGTTGTTGGTGAACGTGCCAAACGTGTTCGGGTTCGAGTTGGCCGGGTTGTCGTTCTGCAAAGCGATCTGCTTGCCGAGATTGCTCGAGCCCGGGCTGAGATTGCCCACCGTTTCCGTCACATCGGCGCTGGCGTTGCCCTTGAAAACCATCGCACCGCCACGCAATTCGAGGTCGCCCAGATCGCTCAGCTTGCCACCGGTGCTGAGCGAGTAGTCATACACCAGCGAGCCTTTGTAGAGCACCGTGGCCCCTTGGAGCGTGTTGTTCCCTTGGAAGACCAGCGTGCCCGCGCCCTGCTTGGTCAGATGCACCATCCCCGATCCGCCCGGACCATTGACCAGCGGCACCGAGAAGATCACGTCGTCCGCCACCAGCGGGTTGTCGCTGATGACGTAATTTCGCGTCACCGTCGTGGCCGCCACATTGAGCTGGATCGACGAATCCGACGTGCCCGAAACGGTGATGCCTCCCACTGCGGTGCCAGCATTCGCCGTGAAGTCCCCCGCCCGCAGCATGGTGATGTGATTGAGAATGAGGTTCGTCCCCGTGGCGCTCGGGGTCATGTTGTAGCTGCCCCCCACTCCGGCCAGCGGCGAAGCATTGGTCGTGGTGCCCAGTTGCAACGTGCCACCGGTCACGGAGATCGTGCCGTTGAAGGCATTCGAGCCAGACATCGCACCGCTCTCGATGATGAGCGTGCCGAGCCCCGCCTTGGTGATGCTGACCGTGCCGGTGCCCCCATTGCTCAGATTGCTCTGCCGAAGGAAACCTTGGAGCACGACTTGGTCCGTGCTCAAGTCCGGATTGTCGTTCACCGTGAAGGTGCGCGTCACGTTGGTGTTGAGCACCGGATTCAGGTCGATCGGATTCGTCCAGAACACGGTCGAATCCGCCGTGGTAGAACCGAAGATGAGGCTGTTGGCCGCAGGCACGAAATTCGGCGTGACGCCCCAGACCAGCTCGGCCCCCGAGTTGAAACCCACATTGAGGTTATTCGTCCCCGCCGCCCCGTTCCCCGCCGCGGCAAAACCGCCGTTGCTCGTCCACGCCACCTGCCCGGGACCCGTCCCCAGCGGCAGCGATCCCACGCCCCCGATCGTCCCGGAAGTCTGGAACACACCACCCGCGATTTGCAGCGCGCTGTTCGGCGAGAAGCTGCTGCCGGCAACACCTTGGATGGCGCCATTGGAGACGATCGTTGGGCCGGAGTAAGTGTTGCTTCCGGCCAGTTTGACCAGCCCCGTGCCACTGTATTGGAACTCGCTCTTCCGATTGTTGGTCGGCTGATCGACGATGTTCGCATTGATCACCGTATTGCCCGTGCCGTTGATGTTCAGCCGCCGGTCCGCATTAACGTCGAAGTTCAAGACGGTGCCGTTGAGCGTCAGCACCTTGCCCGGCACGAGGAAGTTACTCAGGTTCGTGGTGTTGCTGTTATTGCCGAAGGTGATCGACGTCGAGCCATTCCCGATCGTCAGATTGTTATCGCCGAAGACCGCCTCGGTGGCATTGCCGGCAAAGAGCACGTTATTCGTGAAGGTCCGGTCGCCGCCCGCGGCGAAGAGACTCGCATTGGTCACCGTCACCAGCGAGCTGTTGCCGAAAGCGTGGTCGTGTCCGATGCCGACCGCGCCGACCGTGTTGCCGATATTGGTCGCCCCCGAGTAAGTGTTATCGCCCGAGATGACCCAGGTGCCCAGGCCAGCCTTCGTCACCGACAACGTCCCGCCGTTGTCCGCCAGCACCGACCGCAATTCATTCGCATCCTGCCCAAAGCCCGACAGCGTCAGCGTTTTGGTGCCAGCCGAGTTCACCAGGCCGGTGACCACGAGAGGACCCGAGCCGCTGGCGTCGATGGTCGTGTTGCCATTCATCACGATCGGACGGTCGGTCGTCTCACCCGTGCCCACGTAGCTGAGGGTGCCATTACTGATCAGCACACTATTCGAGCGCGCGCCGAGCTGGCTGGGACCCGCGCCAATACTGCCGATGGAGCTGACGATGATCGTGCCAGCGGTGATCGAGGTGTTGCCGGTGTAGCTGTTCTGGTCGTTGGTCAGGTAAAGGGTGCCCGCCCCCGTCTTGGTCAGCACCGCATTCGCATTGCCGCT
The DNA here is from genome assembly GCA_044226525.1 of Chthoniobacteraceae bacterium. Classification (GTDB taxonomy): domain Bacteria; phylum Verrucomicrobiota; class Verrucomicrobiia; order Chthoniobacterales; family Chthoniobacteraceae; genus VFJQ01. Next base: position 76,408 of record JBGAGV010000027.1, read on the forward strand.
GCTGATGAGGCCCGACATGATCGCGAAATCCAGCGCCGTGGCGCCGTTGTCGTCCACCTGCACGGTGCGGGCCGCGGTGGCTCCCGGGCTGCCGAGGTTGATCGCGTTTTTAAATTCGATCTCCGCCTGACTCACCGCGGAGCCGAGCAGCAGGGCATTCGCGTCCGGCACGAACCCGCCGCTGCCCCAGGTGAGCGCGGATGGCAAAGCCAGTCCGCCGATGGCCACCGTGAGCCGGCTTTCATCCGCGGAGAAACCGCCCGAGCCGGTCCACTGCACCTGATTCGTGCCGCCGCCAAGCGAGCGCGTGAAAGTATTGCTGCGGCTTTCAAACGTGCCGCCGTTGAAGATCAGATTGCTCGTGCTGGGCAGCGTCACGCCATCCACCGCGCGCAGGATGCCGCCGGTGATCGAGGTCGCGCCGGTGTAGTTGTTGGTCGAGTTGCCGAGGATCCACACCCCCGCGCCCGCTTTCACGAGGTTAAACGCGCTCGTCCCGTTATTGGTGAGCTGCAGCTTGATCTCGTTGTCCCCGGTCGAGTCGCCTTGGAGGGTCAACTGGCGGGTGCCAAGCCCCGCGAAAACCACCGGCGCAGTATTGTTGAACACCAGCGTCGCGCTGTTCGGGCTACGCCCTGCGACGATGTTCCCGAAACTTCCCGAGGAATCGAGCGTCGCCGCTACCGGCCCATTGCTGGCTGGGAGGCCGATCGTAAACAGACGGTCGATCGAAATCGACGGCGTTTGCGTCGCGAGAGCAATGGCCGTCGTGCCGCTGGTCGAGCCGATGTATTGCAGGATGCCGCCGTTGAAAACCAAGCTGTCCGCATTCAGCGCGTTCGAGCCGCTCAGGCCGGTGCCGATACTACTCGGCTGGCCGATGTTGGCCAGGCTCGGGGCCTGCAAGGTGCCGCCAGCCAGCACCGTCTGGCCCGTGTAAGTGTTCAGGCCGGCCAGCATTTCGACGCCGCCACCCGCTTTCACGACCGAGATAGGCGCCGTCGCACCATTCTGAATCGTGCCCGTAAACACCCCGTTCCCGCCGCTGTTGCCGATGCGAAGGCTGGCCACCGCGGTGCCCGCCGCGCTGTTGGTGATCACGCCGGAACCGATGAGCGCATTGATCGCATTCGTGGCTGAACCCGACGAGCCGAGGTTTACCCCGTTCAAGTCGAACGTGGCGCCCTGCCGCACGGTCAGGTTCACCCCCGCCCCCCCCAGGTTCGCGGTGGAGGCCAATTTCAGGAGACCTTCGTTCACCGTCACCGTGCCCGTTTCGGCGTTGCTCCCCGAGCCGAGGATGAGCGTGCCCGCGCCACTCTTCGTCACGCTGGTGCTGGTGGTGTTGGCGATCGGGACATTGATCGTCAGCGAATCGCTCGCGCCATTCACGCGAATGGCGATGTCCGTATTGCTGGCGGTAATCGAACCTGTGGCCGAGGTATTGATGATCGCGTTGCCGCCATTGACGAGAATCGCCGGGATGGTCAGCGCCGCATTCGCGGTGAGCGTGCGGTTGCCGTCCATCTTCAGCGAGTTGATCGAGATCGCCGTCCCCTGCGTCACCGTGCCCGACGTGCCGCTGGTGGAGGTGATCAGATTGTGGCTGCCAGGCGTCAGACCCGCGCTGGCGGCGACGGTATTCGTGCCGGTTTCACCATAGCTCGGAGCGCGAAATGCGCCGCCGACCCCGCCCGGATAATAGGCGAAATCGGCGCCATTGAAATAAAGCCGCACCTGCGGAATCCCGGTCGTGCCGGTCGGCAAGGTGACCGCGCCGCCGGACGTGGGCACGAGATTGACCGAAGCACCGGCGCTGAACGTGCCCAAGGACGAGAACCGCAGGTCAGCCGTGCCGCCCACTCCCTGCCCGGTCGCCTTCACGGTGTTCGCGCCGGCCGACGCGTTCAGCGAACCGAGTTGCTCGAGATTCGTCACGCCAGACACGCCCACGTATTCGAAGGTGCTGCCCGCCGTTTGATTGCTGCTCAGCGCGTCCGCCGCAAACGTCAGGGTGCTGGCCGTCGGGATGATGTCTGCCGCGAGACCCGAATTCGTCGTGGGTTGAATCTTCAACGTGCCGCCAGTCACCGTAACGTTGCCCGTGAAAGTCGAGACCTGTCCGAAGCCCAGCTTCGTGCCGCTGGCCACCGCCGTCGTGCCGATGCTGTTGCTGATCGAGATCGTGTTGTTCCCCGTATTGATGGCCGTGATCACCGAACCCACCGGCACATTCGCACCGGCTACCGATTGCCCGACCACTAGGCCGAGGCTCGCCACGTTCGCGATCGGAATGACATTCGAGTTGGCCGCGCCCGTTCCGCTCGTCGTCGCGGTTTTGCCCAGCGTGTTGAAATTCAATGACGCTCCCGCCGTGATCGCCCCGGTCACCGCGGCGCTGATCGTGATCGTATCTCCATTGATAGCGGTGATCACCGCTCCCGCAGGAACGTTTGTCCCCTGCACATATTGCCCCACCGAAAGCGACGCGCCCGCACCGGCCGCCAAATCAATCGTCGTCGCCGTATTCGCCACATTGTTCGCCACAGCAGCGGTGGAAGCCAAAACCTCCAGAGAGGTAAAATAATTCCCCGCCGTCGGGCTCAGCACCCACGTGCCCGAACCGACCTTCGTGACCGCCGTCGTCGAGGTGAAGGAATTGGAAATGACGCCGTTGAGCGTGTTGTCCACCGCCGCCGAACCGCCGAGGAAAAGGACTTTGTTGCCCGTGCCGGTGAAAGGTGCGCCGATATTGCTCGTGAGCACCAGCGGCGTCACCGCCGAGCCGGATTGATTCGCCAGGATGGCCCCGTTGCCCCCCGCGCCGTTCAGGCTGAACACCCGGCTGGTCGTATCCCCCGCGCCCGTGCCCGCCGTGCCGAGGTAACTCAGCGCCCCAGTCACGCCGCCCGAGCCCAGAGTCAGCGCCCCGTTCCCCGTCGCGGTCAGCTTGTTGATGATCAGCGTGCCACCGTTGATATTCGTGGTGCCATACGACGAGTTGTCGTTGTCCAGCTTCAAGGTGCCCGTGCCGCTCTTGGCCAGGGTATGAAACCCGCCGGAGAACGTGATGCTGTCGGTCACTTCCGCATCGCCATTGCCGCCGGTGGCGTTTCCGATCGTAAAGACGCGGGAATTCCCCAGCGTCGTCGTCATCTTTCCGTCAAAGATTAGTTTCCCGGTCAGCCCGTTGGTGAATTGCGTATTGCCGTCGCCCGTGAACGTCGTCGTGCTGCCCGTCAACGCGAAGGTCACGCCGTAGCCGTTGCGACTGTTCAGCGTGAAGTTCTGCCCGGCGTTGGCAAAGGTGCTGTCCGCAAAGGTCAGCGTCTGGTTCAAAATCCCCTGCGAACTTCCCGCCGCGTGATCGAGGAAAAGCGTCGTCGAGTTTCGTCCGATGAACCGTGCCGTGTAGGAGGCCACATTGTCCGTGCGCAGTTCGAGCGTGCCACCATTGCCGGAAAGAATCGGCAGGCCCGTCCCATCCGCGATGCGTAGCGACCCGCCGCTCACCCGCACTTCGTTGTCGATCAGGTTGTCCCCGGAGAGGATCATTCCGCCGTTGCCGGACTTTTCCAGCACCGTGCTGGTCACGCCGGGAACGATCACGTTGCTCACGACGAAATGGCCCGGCCCGTTGAGCTGGGTCGTAAATCCCGAGGTCTGCCCCACGCCGACCACCAATCCGTTAATCGTGGTGGTGCCGCCCATCGAGAAAATGCGCGTGGACGCCGCCGTGCCCGTCGCCACCGAGGAGAACGTGTTGTTCCCCATGCTCGTCAGCGCCGAAGCGTCACCACTCACCCCGCCGCCCGAGACAAACAACGTCCGGTCGATCGTGATGCCCGAAAACACGTCGCCACCCACCACCAGGCTCCCGCCGCCTTGCCCGCGGTTGGTGGTGCCTTCCACCGTGATGACCGAGTTCCCCGTCCCGAGAGCTCCCGCGTCGGTGATCGAGATCACGCCCGCACTGATCGTCAGCGGGCCGTTAAAGGTATTCGTCGCCGAACCCAGACGCAGCGTGCCCGTGCCGGTCTTGCGTAGCGCCGCCGAGCCGGTCAGGTTCACATTGAGCTGCGAGGCCAGACCGCTCCCCACGAAAAATTCCGCCGACGCCGTGGACAGATTCAGCGCCCCCGCGCCCGAAATCGTCACCGACCCGTCTTTGAAAATGAGTCCCCCGATGTCGAAGGTCTGCCCCACCGTGATGTTGTAGCTCCCCGTCGCATCCGACCCCGCGCTGAACGCCGCCGTGCTGCCCGCCAGCCACGACGAAGTAGCCGAAAGACCGAGCGGGTCCGTGCTCCACTTGCTATCCGACCACGCGCCACTCGGCGTGGACCCACCGGAGCCGGCGGTGGAACCGTTGATATCCCAATAATACGTCGCCGCGCGCGCGCGCGGCGAAAGCAGGCTGAGGGCGGCCAGGAAACCTGCGATGGATCCGGCGCAGATGGGGCGGGGTAGGCGGCGCATAATTGTTTTATACACGACCCATTCCGTGTGTCCAGTGACAGGGAGACACTTTTTTATCACACGGGATGGCGGGAACTTTCCCCAACCAACGCCCACCCCCCTCGCGACGTCAACCCCAAAACCATTTTCACCCAACCACTGACCCGTCACCCGAAATGCCCTCAAAACCTCACACGCAATGTTCCTTAACCACCTGTCGCGCGCGGTTTGATCCGATCGGTTGAGGAATCACGGCGCCGGCGGCACAGGGAATGAAAAGAGCTTTTTGAGTTGGCCGATCGTCAGCGGAGCGTAGTTTGCAGCGGGTTCGGATGAATTGCTCCATGGGTAAACGCCCTTCTGCGCTACTTCGATGGAGCCAAGCTGATCATAAAACAATTGGGCTAGTGCTTTTGCCTGTCCCTGTGTTGCTACAGCGTAATTGTGGGTGTCATCTGTTCTGAAAGCTGTCGAATTGGTGACCATCTCGTCTAGATCGCTGCCAATGAGCGGATAGTTCTGACTATAACGCGCAAGCATCTCTGCGTAGGCTTTTCTCGCCAAGGCTTTCAGTTGCCCTTGATTGGCGACCGCATAGTCGCGAACCGGTGCCCCGGGTTCGAGAACCTCGCGAGTCGTCCACCACGGAGGCGGCGCGCCGAGCGTTCGCACGTAGATTCGCACCTTCTGCTCTGTCGTTACGCTGGCATCCACGTCCGTCAGAGTAAACGTTACAACAAACGGATCGACCGCAGCGGTCGGGGACAACCAAGAAAAGCTGCTCGAAACACTGGTTCCCGTTTCGTCTTTCTCCACGAAGCCGGCGCCGCTGGGCAACCCGGTGGCCGTAAGGGTGAAATGTTTGCTGGAGCCAGACGGATACCCTCCACTCACGTTAAACATGAGTGCCACGCCGGGGCTCGTTTCGTAGAAGGGTTGACTTGGAGCGCTAAACCTCAGTGGGTCGATCGCTACACGAACCGAGTAAAACGCGATCCGCATGCCATTATCCGCGATTGTTAAGGTAAAATCAGCGGTCGTATCTCCTGTCATTGGCGAGCAGGTAAAGGTATACTTCCTCGAAGTATCGTCGTCATCCGCAGGCCCGGTCTCCGGATCGACGGTGATCCACTCCGGCAGGTTGGATATCCCCCCGATACTGACCCCAGAACACCCATGGACCGTTAACGAAAAGGTCGAAATCATGTCCACTTGGGCGACGTGAGTCGGAGGACTGTTGCCCTGAAGGTTGGAAACTGGAACCACGGAAATATCGAGCGGCAGCGGGATTTTTTTTATGGCTGGGGCAGACATATGGTGATCTTCATCTTCCGCGGTGATCGTTAACAGCACGTATTGATGACTGGAACTGCCGAAAGCCGCGGTCCAGATGAAATCGAAATCCGTGAAAACGTCGGCTGCCAAGGGTCCTTGTGGCGGATAGAATTTGGCGTTGGGGATGTTGAGCGAACCGACGGGTGTTCCATCGAATTCGAAGAGTTGAAAAGCCGCGTGCAAGGTCACTCGCGACGGCTCCGCTTCTTTGACCGTAGCTACCAGGTTGATCTCGCCGGCACAGGTATTGCCTCCGATCTCGGATAGCGTCACGATCGGTGCGATGGTCGAGGTCGGGTCGTTGATCCAGACTTCAAACTGAATTGTCGACGACGACAGAGGAGTGTCATTCGAGTCGAGAGTCTCCGCATTCACTCGCACAGGAATTCCGTTGAATACTTGCGGCATGCCAGCGGTCGCCCACGACACCCCTCCTCCAGTTCCGATTGTCGCGTTTGGATGATTAATGGAATAGTTCGATGCATTCGTCGCCACGACGGAAAAGTTTTGCGACTGGCTGCTTACGTTCAACATCACATCCCCTCCGCTGCATGGGGACGAAAGCCCTGGGAGCGGCGTGGAGGCGATGAAGGATGGGCCGTCCAGTCCGCTGGAAAGTATTCCCGTTGTTTCCACTCGCATTACCTCCTCGCCGAGACTGTTTTTCCCGACTAAGGCAGCGGTGAAGGGTGTGTCGGGATCATAAGAGGAGTAAGAGAAGGGACCTGCATCACAGGCCACGATGCCAGCCAGAAAATTGATGGCGGTGACCGTGAAATCCGATTCGGAGATGTTTTCCGGACCAGCACCATAGTCAATGAATGTATGTGATCCCCCAACGAAACTTATTCCCGTGCCTACCTGTTCTATCGGCGAAAACTGGCCCGAGTTGATCTTTTTTAAATCGTAGAAAACCCGGACGTAAAAATTCGCCGTTCCTGTGCCCGAATTCTTCCAAGTAATTGTTCCACCTCTAATGACATTGGTTGCTTCCACGGCTTTGGCCGGGAAAACGCACAGAAGGGCAACGAACAGGGAAACCCAATAGAAAACTCGCTTTGCGTTCATCGTTGTCGAGTGATTTGGGCTCTGGGACTAGGGCTGTGGGCCACTCGCGAATCCGGTCATGGGAAGATCCCCGCTTTTCTGAATAAGGATCGTGCCGTCCATGAGCACACGCATTGCATTTTTTCGATTGGCGCTCGTTCCATTTCCGACGATAAAGACCCCGTCGGTCTGGCCGGAAGTCAGGTTATTGTAGGCACCTACCACGGTTTGGGCGGCGCCTGTGCTAACGGTCTCCATGCCAAAGGCAGTGTTTGGCATCCATTCAATCACACCCGGGCTACTTTCTGCCCAGACCAACGCCTGGCCTTTGGTCGGAGTATTAGCTGAGATATTGTTGTTTTGCAGCTTGGTGGCATTGCCATTTCCTCCACTGCCTCCAGTAGCGATCACCGCTTCTCCATTTGCCTTCTGGTAGAACAACGAGCGCCAGTTACCCGCACCCAGTGATTCAAAGATCGCGCAATCGCCCGGCGCGCGTGCGATATTCGCCGATCCGGGTAATTTCAGGTTGGTAGCATTGTGCGCAATCGTCCCCGCTTGCGTAAACAAAATCCACCGACGAGTCCCTGCCGCGACTGAACCAAGGCTGCTTAAGGTGCCCGTGCCGGTCACTTCGACGAAACTGCCCGTCGCCGCTGAAAGATCGGCGACGCCCGATCCGTTGATTGCGATGGCGTTGCCTTTGGCGCCCAATGCGTCAAATGCTGCAACTTCCGTTGTTTGTCCCGTGCCGCCCCGGTTTACACTCAATGTCCCGGTGCTGATATTACTCGCGTCGATCCCACTGCCGACTCTTGCGCCGCTCAATTGTCCGTCTGCGAGATCATCCAGATACGAGTTCGCAGCTTGCGCTCCCAGATTAGTCCGAGTCTGCGCGGCGCCCGTCGCTGTGAAGGTCAATCCGGCGTCGCCCACGCTGCCAACCGACACGGTCGAAGGTTTCCAGTTGCTTCCATCCCATACCAGCGCCTCGCCCGTATTCGGGATGTCTGTCGTAATATTCCGCCCCCTCAAGGCGGTTGCATTTGTGCCACCGCCTGTGCCCCCACCGACCACCGCTTCACCACTCGATTTTTGATAAACGAGCGTCCGCCAATTGCCACTGCCCATCGATTCGAAGAGGGCGCAATCGCCCGCTGCGCGCACCACATCAGCCGCCCCCGGCAATTTGAGGCTGGTGCCATTGTGCACAATGGTTCCCGCCTGTGTGAACAGGATCCATCGGCGGATTCCGGCCGCTACCGAACCCAGGCTGCTCAGCGTGCCGGCGCCGGTCACTTCGACGAAAATTCCTGTCGCCATCGATAGATCGGCCACCCCGGACCCGTTGATGGCGATGGCGCTGCCCTTTGCCGCCAGCGCGTCGAAAGCGTTGATCGCCGAAGTCTGTCCCGTGCCACCTTGTCCCAACGCTAGCGTTCCAGTAGAAATGTTATTCGCATTAATTCCGCCCCCCACCTTCGACCCGCTCAACTCGCCGTCGGCAAGGTCGTCCAAATCGGGGTCGGATGCTTGCGCCCCCAAGGTGGTGCGGGTCTGAGTCGCACCCGTGGGTGTGAAGGTTAATCCCTCATCGCCCACCGTCCCAAGTGAAGCGGAGCCCGGTTTCCAGGCGCTTCCATCCCACACCAGTAACTGTCCGTTTGTTGGCGTCGTCGCGGACAGCGGACGACCGAGCAGCTTACTCGCATCTGCATTGGTAATGACGTTGTTCGTGCCGTTGATCGTTTTTCCGGTTAGCGTTTGCGTATCACTAGTCCCAACGACATTTCCGACTGGCTCGTTTTTCCCTGCCCAGCCCGCATTTCTAATGCCGCCCGATCCATTCCCCGCCACGCGAGAGAGGTCCGTAGCCCAAGAGATATCAGCGGGATTTTCGAACGTCGACAGCAATCGAGAGATCGTGCCACCAGTGCCGTCATAAACCGGTGGACCGTCGGGAATACTGTTGGGCCCCTTGCTGCCCCCGAGGGCGAAATCTCTGAAACCCGCCTTGAAGGTGCATTGCTCATAGGTGATAGTGCCGCCCGCTCCTCCGTCTCCTGATCTCCCCATGCTTTCGGCAGGACTTAAACCGGATCCACCGATTCCGCCGTTTGCGATACATACTCCTTCGAGTAGGCAATTCACGAAGGTGAGATTGCCACCCGTTCCTCCTCCTCCCCCGCGCAGTCCGTATTGGTCGGAAAGCGGAATATAGCCAGCGTAACCGGCGTCCGGGCCATTTGCTCCGTTCGCGAATGCTCCTGCCACGAAGCAATCGTAAACTCGAACGGTCCCTCCGGGACGCCCGGTTTGTTGCACAAATGGTCCGGCGGGAGTTTCACAATTCAAATCTAGATAAAGCCTTACCGACTTGTGACCAGCGTCTCGAATGGTAAAATTAGTCCCAAATCCGCTCCGAGGTCCGATAATCACGAGTGATGGCGTGAGTCCGAAGTAATTTTGATGACCTCGAATCGTAATCGTTCCCTTGAAGTTCTCACCGATGCGCAAGGCAGCTCCGTGGACCGAATAAGGAGCAGCCGCAACATAATCAACCGTGTCGTCCAGGTCGTCTAACGAATCGGGTAACTGGATATCGATACGGCAATCAGAAACGTTCCCGTTTACATTGATGGCTCCGCCGGAGGCCTCATAAGCAGCTTGAGCCGTCGTGTAAGTGTGATCTGAATTTCCAAATGGAGGCATGAATGTCAGGTCTCGATTCCTGACATAGGCTACATCGAGATCCGGACTCAATCTGACGAAATGTCCATACGCATTTAGGATATCGTTTGGGCCGCCTTCCAGTCGAGGCAGAAGACCATGACTCCCAGATGTGGCATTGCCAAGCGTGCTGTCAGAAAACACTAGGTTATTTTCCTTAACGGTGAGGGTGTTGTTGTCTCCATTGATGATCTTATTCGTCAGAGTCTGAGTCGCATCCGTCGTAACCACCGTGCCGCTCGCTGACGGGAACGCGAAACTGGTCCCGTCGGTGCCGGTGAAGGTGAGGCTGCTGCCGACCGTCAGGGATTTTCCGCTTCCTACCCCCACCGATCCCCCAGTTCCGATGTTCAATGAAGAACCGGTGCCACTCGTGATGGCAAGTCCGTTGAGGGTCGTTGCGGTGGCATTGCCAAGGACGGGGGCCGTGAAGGTTGTGTTTGGAGTAGCCCATGCAAGTTGCTTGCTTCCGTTCGTTACCAATACGTCCCCTTGGGCCCCATCATTGGTGGGCAGCGTATAGACCACATCGGCGTCGCCGAGGTCGGGAGCTTTGAAGCCCGTGTAGTGAGTGCCGCCTCCGCTTGGTTCCAGCAGGCGAAACTCCGTCGCGGTCGCGCCGCCACCCAGCGTTAGCGGAGCACTTAGGTTGAAACCGGTATCGGACAGCGTCATCACTATGTTCCCATTACCGGAAAGCGTAAGGATGTTGCCGGTATTCGCTCTAGAGAGCGCCAGGGGTTGCGAAGCGCTGGTGCTAATTGTGTTCGCTCCGACAAAGGCATTGCTCGCATTTAACGTCGCCACCGTGCTGCTGGTGCCGGGGAAGGCGAAACTGGTGCCGTCCGTTCCCGTAAAGGTCAACGTATTGGAAATGCTAGCCGTCTTCCCGTTTCCAACGGTCAACGTGCCGGTGGATGTCGTGATGGTGAGGCCATTTAGGCTAGTGGCCGTCGCCGTCCCGAGCGACGGAGACGCCAAAGAAGGGCTCGTGGCAAGGACGATGTTTCCCGTCCCCGTGGTGGAATTGCCGAGCAGCGTCGTATTCCCGCTGTAGGCTTGCACGTTGGTTCCGATTATCAGCCCCAAGTTGCTGCGCGCATTGCTGGCCGTGGTAGCGCCCGTGCCACCACTGGCGATCGAGATGGTCGAACCATTCCACGTGCCGGAAGTCACTGTGCCGAGGGTGCTAATGCTGTTCGCCCCGGTCCACGTTCCAGCGGAGATCGCCGCGAGCGACGTATTCTGAGGACTGAGGGTCACTTCCATGAAAGGGGCATGACTGGAAGCGCCGTTCTCTTTGGAATCGAAATAAGCCACGATGGCCGTGCCGTTCGGCTTTAAGACCAAGCCGTTATTGCCGCCATTATCGATCCAATCTTTGACAAGGTTCGTGACGTCGATCGGAACGTATTCGGCCTCGTCATCGGTGGTGACGGAAAAAGCTCCCTGTAAAGCGCCAATGGTCGGAGGGTTGCCATAGGTAATTACGCCGGACTGAACAGCCCCATTGGCCGTCCCCTCGAACCATTGCGTAGAAACCTTGTAGGCATTAATGCTCCCATTGGCGTCCACCCGGTTGGCATAGAGGTAAATCACCGCCCGGCTGACGTGGGCTCCGGTCGTCCCGGCTGGAAGAAAGGTGCCGGGAGTCACGTCAAACTGGAGAAAGGACCATCGATTACTGTTCGTCGCCCCAATGACCACCAAGTCGGCGTAGTGTCCGTAATTGGTGGTCGTGGCCAAGGCGCTGACCAGAGCGTCGTGCTGGGCGGGGATGACGGTTCCTTCGGCGGACGGCGGAGCGAACAGGGAAGCGGCGGCACCGAGGAAAATGCTCGCGAGGGAAGGACGAAGGAACGGTTTGATCGTCATTGGCGTGGGTGGGTTGTTGGGTTCTGCGCGATGGGACCTGAAGTGACCGCGGGCGGAATCCACCGCCTGCTCAGGTCAGTTGAACCACAACTCATGTTCCCTGTCTGTCAGACCGAGGTCGCAATCCCTTATCCAGCATCGTCCGATGCTCCATCGGATGACGCCTGATAGGAGACACACACTTCCGAGGGGGTATATGTATATTTTGCAATCTTTTCGGCCGATCGTCACAAAACCGGCTAGCATCGGCATGGAGGCTGTTGCATGGGAAGCGCCTCATCGGGCTCCCTAGAATGAATCCTCTTACCCCTCCTCTGCGGCTGGTTTTGATCGACCGTGATCCGCTTGCGTTGCTCGGTCTGCGCACTTTGATCGAGAAACAATTCCCATCCCTGACGGTGTGCGCTGAGTTTCACTCGGTGACGCAGGCGGAGGCTCGGGTGGAGCAATATCGACCGGATGTGATCGTGCTCGATATGGAGATGGATGGGGGCGCGGCGTTTGCCCTGCCGGGGCGGTGGCGCTCGGCGGAGGATGGGCCGCCTTGTCTGGCGCGCTTGGAGAACGAGTCTCCATCGGTCCTCGGAGAAGCGCTGCGGGCGGGGGCGCGCGGGATCGTTTATCGCCGGGAGCCTTGCGAATCGTTCCTCGTCGCGCTCACCCACGTGGCCTGCGGCGCAAGCGGGAGGGGTCAACTCTTGACTCTTGACAATGTGTCAACTGTCAACGGGCTGTTGACCAAATGGGGTTTAAATAAGAACCGGAAGTGAATTGAAACGGAGCGAGGCTGGGAAAGAGTTCAACCCGGACAGGAAGAGGAAGGTGCGCAGAGCGCACAGGAGCCTCACCGGGGGCAGGTGGTAGCCAAAGTAATGTGCCAAGAGGTTGCGCAGATAGATTTTGAGGTTTTGCAGGGCGGCAATGAGCAGGTCCTGAATTTGCTGGCGCCACAGACCGCGCCAACGAGCCCGTTTGAAGCCGTGCTCGACGGCGGCTTCGCCAAAGCTGCGCTCTTGAAACCACTGCCGCTTGCGCCGATCGCGCCGAGCCGCTGGTCCGTGCGATTGGCGTCTGGCCCGGTCCAGCAGTTCCTGCCCGGCGTAGCGTTTGAGCGTTCGTCCCGCCTTGGCCCGAGTGCAGGCCTCGACCAAGGGACAAGCCGCGCAGACGCCCGGCTTGGTGCGATATTCGAAATAACCTCGCTGGTGATGATAGTGATGACGATGCAGCCGCTGGCCCGCGGGACAGGTAAAGTAATCTTGGGCGGCGACATAGTCGAAGCGCTCTTCGCCGTAAATGCCTTCCTGCCGCACGTTGTGCAGCCGGCTGCGCAGATCGGCCACGTGCGCGCGGATGTGGCGTTGGGCCAGTCCGATGAAGTTGGCGCTCGTGCCGTAACCACTGTCGGCCACGACCACGCGCGGCCGCTCCCCGACCAGCGCGCCGTGTTGGTCGATCAAGTCGAAGAGCTGCGAGGCGTCGGACACCGCACCGGTGGTCGTCTCCACGGCGGTGATGACGCCGGCCCGGTCATCCAGCGCGCGGTGATGCTTGTAACTAGGCACGCTCTTGCCGGTGCGATGCCGCACCACCGTGGCGTCAGGATCGGTCGTCACCACGTGGCGATCATTGACCGCGCCTTGGCCTCCCGCCGGCGGCTCGGGAGGTTCATCCTCCGACGTCGGCGCCGACTCGGGCTCGTTGAGCTTGGCCATCGTCTGCTCGACCACCACCACGCAATTAAGCGAAGCATCCGCTCGGATCAGGCTCGCGTCGATGTGCACCTTGTCGCCACCGATCAAACCAGCCTGCGCGCATTGCTCGACAGTGCGCGCGAAGAGTCGCCCGAAGACTTCCTGGCCCCAGCGCTCCCGCGCCTTGGAGAGCACGCTGTGGTGGGGGATCGTATCCTCCAGCCCGTAGCCCAGGAAATAGAGATAATCCAGCCGCAGCGGGATGATCCGCATGAGTTCGCGCTCGCTTTTAACGTCGTCCAAAAACAGCAGGAGCATCATCTTCATGATCACCACCGGGTCCACCGAAACCTGCCCGTTACGCCCATACTTGGCCGCGACTTCCTGGCGGACAAAGTCCAGGTCCAGACAGCGGTTGAGCCGCCTCAGGAGATGATCTTCGGGAATCCGGGCGAACACGTTGACCGGTTCGCTCCACCATTGCGTTTGCTTGGCTTGCTGACCCATCATGATGGGTCGCGTCCTTACCCGCCCGCTGCCCAAAAATCGATCAAGAAACCCCGACTGGCCTCAGATTTGGGCAACAGCCCGTTGTTGACTGCCCCCTACTTCCCGCGCCCCCTAGAAGCTATCCCAAAACCTCTTTGATGAGGAGAAGCGAGCAAGCAAGATGAAGAAAGCCTTGGAAGGCCAAGGTGGACTTTTCCCAGCGGATGCAAAGTCGGCGATAGTTTTGTAACCAAGCGATGGTTCGTTCGACGGTCCAGCGTCGCTTGTAACGTCGCAGAGGTCGTGCGTCCTGAGTGACCGAGCGTCTGGCCCGGTTGGGAGCGATCATTTCGATGCCTTGCTCGGCCAAGCGCGCATCGAGTTGATCACTGTCGTAGGCTTTGTCGCCGATGATGCGCTCGGGCATCTGGGAGCTGAGCATGAAGCCGAAGAGTTCCTGAATCAGTCCGCCTTCGTAAAAGTTGGCCGCCGCCGTGCTGACCGCCAGCGGCAGCCCCTTCGCATCGACCAGGATCATGATTTTGACGCCTTTGCCGACTCGGGTGCAGCCGATCCCATCGCCGCCGCCCTTGGCTTTGGAGAAGGTTCCATCGACGAAACACTCGTAGAGGCGGAAGCGGCCGTCCTCTTCCACGAGCGTGCCCAGCGAGCGCATCAGTGCTTCGAAAACACCTGCTTTGACCCAGCGCAGAAACCACCGATGGACGCTGCTCTTGGTGCCATACTGCGGCGGCAGGTCTTTCCACTTCGCGCCGTTATCGAGCACCCAAAAGATACCCGCCAGCGCCCGCCTCTTGTCCGTCGGAGGTCGCCCACCCTTCGGGCTCGCCTCATGATCTGGAACCATTGCTTCGAGCACATCTAACTGTTCTTCACTCAACATCAACATGACACCACTTACCTGCCACTCGGCCTAATGTCGAGGTTTTGGGATAGCTTCTACTTCCCAAGTGCCAAAATGAGCGCCTTTGCTGAACACTCCTGACCCGGGGTGGCAATAAATCGATCGAAAAATGAACGATCGACATGCCGGATGGTAAACGTCGTGCCTTCATCGGACAGTTGGACTAACATTCCTTCTCCGCCAGAAATGGGAACACGGACTCCATTCCCAATATCGATCTCCACAAGTCCATTCTGGCCGGGCTCCAGGTGAAGATTGGCCCTTTTCCGTTCCGTCTTGAACACGGCGAACTCTAGGTAATCTCCATCAAACCGATACACAACAGCGCACACACGTCCGTCATCGAGGGTCTTCGAAAAGACTTGCGGAACATTTTCGCTCTGCGCTTTACCGGGCGTCGTTCCAATCAATGCACATAATATGGCTATTGTTTCTTTTTGCATTTGCAGGTGTTGCAAGTTAGTCTAACTCGTTTCTCAGCCAAAACGATAGTTCGCCGCTCGATGTCTCCCGGAAGGTCGTCCCATTCGATCGGAAGGTCTATGCCGCGTCTGGTAACTTGTATAACGCGAAGATCGACGCTGGTTTGTCCGAAGGTGCCCACGTAGCCCTCTGGACAGCTTTGAGATTCGACTACACCCGACCAATCGGCATGCGTTTCTATATCAAAATTCCACTGAATTATCGCTGAAATTTTGAAATGGCCCGGCGTGTCGCCCCACTTCGTTCCTTTATAACTGAGAGATACGGAGGGCGCGCCGGAACCGTCTGGCTCCGAGCAAGTGTAGGTAATTGTAGCGTCGATTTTGTTAAGAAAGTGGGGTTTTCTGTCCTCGCCGTTGGGATAGTGAAGATCCTGCAAATCCCATCCGAGGGTAACCTTGACAGACTTTGTAACAGGGGCAAGTCCGAGAGGGTCGAAAAACATGACAATATCGTTTTCAACCATGGCATACCGATTTATCCCGCCACTCTCAGCAAGAAGATCACGCGTCAGCCATCGACCTATTGACGGATTGTAAGCTCGGAGCGGATACACAACGAGAGTAGTTTCCCGATCAGTATAACGTGTTGACCAGCGAATTGGGTTCACTCCGGCCGCCGGCCCGGTTGAACGAAGCAAATCCCCAAAAGGGGTAAATTCGTAACTCGCCACCTTCAACCCACTATTTGCATCGGTCAATGCGATAATATTTCCATTCCCATCATAACATGGAATCGTATCGATGCCGTCGAAGCGCTCAAAAAGCAACCCGCCGATCCCGCCCGCACTGCGCTCCGTCCCACTTAGATCTAAGCCCCAAACGTAGCGGCAAACGACCGTATCACTACCGTCTGTTTCCCCGAGCAAATTCCACCGGTCGTAAACGAACTTTGTCCGGGTGCTGAGTTCATAGGAACCCATTCCGGCGTCCCAGTCATAAACATTCTTTTCGATGCGCCGGCTTTGCCCGTCGTAAGCGAAAATAAGCTTCCGCTTGGGCATCCCAGCAGTAACGGCCGCCGCAATTCGCTCCATGGCGACCAATCGGTTCTCGGCGTCCCAAGTGTAAGCCCACTGGCCGTCGCCCGTGAGATTTCCATCGTGATCATAAGAGAAAATTTCCGGTGTCTCTGGCACGTATTGCGAAACGCTTTGGGTCATCACCGCGTCTTTGTTGTCCGGTCCGACCAGATTCTTAACCGCCAGCACGTCAGTAGCTTGCTTCACCGGAGCGACGCTGTTGTCCACTGGAACGGATTTGAAAAAGCGCATGCCTTGGCGAAGAGCGCGTTGGCCGTCCACGGTCACGGTCGCATCGGTGGCGGCCTGGCCAGCGATTTCCATCACGCCCGGCACGGTGCGTTGGTCGTATTGATTGAGCAGATTGGGCGTGTAGGTCGCGGTCTGGCCGTTGGTAACTGTCTGCGTCCGGTTACCGATCCGATCAAAAGTGTAGCCGAATTGTTCGCCAAGGATGGCGGTTTCGTCGCTCAGCTTGTGCGAGCCGCTGGTGACCTGCCCGAGATCGTCGTAACCATAACTCCAATGGGTGCCATCCTCCCGATCGGTCCGAGTGCGCTGATTGGCGTCGTTGAAGCCGTAGCTCGCAGAACTGACGGTCACACTCGCGGGAGTGACCGAGTTGACGTTTTTGAACCGATCGAGATTGTCGAATCCCTGGGTGGTCGTCAGCACCGTCGTCGCCCCGTTCTTGAACACGATTTGCCCGATGACTTCACGGTTGGGCGAACGGGTGTAGGTGGCAGAAAGGTTTCCAATGCTCACGGTCTGGAGTCGGCTTGCATCATCGTAGCCGTAGCTGGTGGCACTGTCGAGGGCGCCGCCGGGGCCGCTGGCTTGCATGGTCTGCTTCCTTAGAAAGGCGTCTGGAGTGCGGGTGACCGAATAGCCGCTCAGGGTGCCAGTGCCGGTATAGACCTCGTCGTCGAGGTCGCCATTGGCCCAGTAGGTGAGCGTTCGCGTGCCAGCGGCGTCGGTCATCGTTTCGAGCAGACCGCGCCGATTGTAGCCGCGGGTCACGTCCGGGGTAGAATCGTCGTAGTCCACGCTGGTGGTTTCCCCCGCGTTATCGGGAGTGTAGGTAGTGATGATGCCGCGCGCCCATTTCCGGGTCGCGAGGCGCCCGCCGAGGGACCACGAATATTCGGTGAACTTGTTGTCCTGGTATTTCTTTTTCCACAGGCGCCCGCTGTCGGCCTTGTAGATCCATTCCGTCACCGCTTCGTTCACGTCCGGTTCACCCTGGCGCGTCTTGAGCGTGCGCACACGGCCCTGTGGATCGTAGGTGTATTCGACCGGATACGTGCGGGCACCGTAACGCTTCTTTACCGCTCCGGTGGGTTCATATTCCGTGAATTCGTCCGCGCCATCGGGCAGATGCCGTTTCCACGGCCGTCCGGCGTCGTCGTAAAACTGCGTCGTCACCTGTGCCGTGTCCGGCCCCGCGCCATCGGGATCGGGAGTGGTGGTCGTCTCAATCTGATCGTCGGCGTAATAAGTAAACGTCGTCGTGCCGGTGCCGGCATCGGTGACGGTCTTCAATCGTTTGAATGGATCGGCATAACCGGAGGTCTGGCTGCCGAGGGTCACGTTCGCACTATCCTTCCGCGTGCTGGTCAAGGGCCGGCCATAGGCCCGGGTCTGGATGAGGGAAGAATTGTCTGGCAACGTCGTGGTCGTGGTCACGGCCCCGCCGCCTTGCAGGGTGGTGACGACTTTGGTGGTGAGCCCGAAGCGCGTGGTCCACGTCGCGAGGCCGTTGGCGGTCGTGTCGGTTTGTTCGATCGTCGTGGGGGTATTGGCGCCTTCAGTCTGCCATTGCTGCACCACGCTGCGCTCCCAGTGGAGGCCGTCGTGAGCGACGACGCTCCGCGTGGTTTTGAGAATTCGATCGGTCCCGTCGTAATCGATGACGCCGTCGCGGTCCATATCGAGCGCCTCCACTTCCCGTTCGCCGAGCGCGTTGTAGGTATAGAGCATCATCACGCCATCGGGATCGACGGTTTTCACCAACTGCCCGAGGTCGTTGTAATCCATCGTCTCCACACCGCTATCGGCGTGCTCGATCCGGACGCCACGGCCCGCCGCGTCCATGTATTTCTTCGCCCACTCGGTCGTCGCACCCGCCTCGCCCACGTGAATCAGCTTTCTGAACCGCGCATTCATCGCCGAGCCCCCGACGGTGATGGAGGCGACGCCCGGCACGTTCTCCATGGGCGCGACGGCGGTTCCTTCGACTTTCCACAGTTCTCCATCCAACCGAAACGTCTCGATCCGCGTGCCGCCGTCCGGGTTCGTCGTGGTCACCACCCGCCGACCGCTACCGTCCCGCGTTTCCGCGATGGTGGTCGAACGATTCATGGCGTCGAGGGTTTCAATCAATTCGCCGGCTAGGTTATAGCGGTTCTCCCGGGTCGTCTGCACGGAATTGTCAGTCCCGCGCCGTTTCTCGAATCGCACCCGGCCCGCCGCATCCCGCTCGATGATCTCGCCCAGGTCGTCGCGCGTTGTTTCCCTGACCTGCTTGAAGTCGTCGTAGTCGTAGTAAGTGATCGCGCTGGTCCGATCGGTCTGCGACTCAAGGCCGCAACACCCGTAGCTGAAGGTTTCTGTCGTGCCATCCTCGTGCGTAATGCTGGTGGGCCGGCCGAACGAATCCCACGCGGTCGCGGTGCGGGAACTGACAACCAGCGTGGTGGCAATGTCCGACACCTCTTCGGAGAGGAGTTGCCCCACCGAATTGGTCACCGTCACGATCTTACGTCCGCTCGTCACCGCTGTGCCGCCGCCGTTTGGTGCTCCAGTCTCAACCGTCGTCGTGACCACACCGGTTCCCGCGTCTCGCGAATAAGTGTAGGTCGTCAGGGTTCCATCGGGATGCGTCATCTTTTTCGGCTTCAAGGCAAAGTCGCCGGATGCTCCGAAGTTGACGGTCGTTGTAACCAGGTTGGAAGTATCCGCCTTGGTGGCAGTCGGCTTCACGCAGACATACTGCGTCACCGATTGTTCGGTGCTCCCGGTCCACACCACGTCTTGATAGCGCTGGGCTACCACCACACCGCCCTCTTTCTCGACCTCCACCGAATTCCGACCGGTCCAAGTCGTCTCGACGACACGGCAATCAGCATCCGCGATCGCAAACGGGTTTGCTGAATCGAAGGCGACGTCTCCCAAGCCGGAACGATGGCGGGTGACCAAGCCGGTGGTGGTATCGTATTCGAAAGTCTCCCACCGCCCGTCCGGTTCCGTGTGCCATTGAACCTGCGAGTAGGAGGAGAGGGTGTTTTCATCCGTCCAGAAACCCCACGCACTCGTCCGCGCAACCCCGGCAGGGTCAAGCACGCGCTGGATGACCTCCTCTCCCCATCCGTAGGTGTGGACTCGTTCGCGCGTCTTGCTGACCAAGACTGGCGCTCCACTTTGATGGTCGAACACTTCGATATCCCGCTGGCGGTCACCGCCGGCCAGAGGCGAGTCGGTTTGTTTCTTTTCGAGGACGCCGTTCTCAACCAGACTCCACTGAGTGGTGGCAGGGTCCCAGTGATACTCGAATCGCTGCACCTCATTCGCCCCTTCGGTGGCGGTGGCGAGCAGACGCTCCACCCCGCTCTGCGGACCCAGGTTTTCCACGGTGACGATTCGAAAGGGGGCGGCCGTGCCAGGCGGCACATAGACTGGTGGAGTCGCACTATTTTTCGTTCCGCGGTCGGCGTAGTAATAGAATCGAATCTCGTATTTCGTGCCGGAGATCGTGACGATGTCCGCCAGCGCCTGTCCGGTCAGGATCTGTCTCGGCCCCGCGCCGTCCGAAATGTATTCGATGCCCTCCACGGTTCCGTTCAGGCCGCTCGTTGAGCAAATCGCCGAAAGGCCTCTATTACTTTCAGGCACGAGGCCGGCGCGGGTCCAAAGCTTCTCGTTGAAGGTCTCTTCGTGCAGAGCAAAAGCTGCCGGGATGCTGGACGCCGCCATGCCGCGGCCGAGTTTGATCTTGAGATCGACCGAGCCTACGTCTCCGTCGAGATCGCCCGGCCGGCAGTTGCCGCTGTCACAACTGCTGCACGGTTTTCCGGACACGGAAATGTCAAACGGCTCAACGATTACGGGATCCAATCCCGCGTGGGCCTGATCGTATAACGCCCAAAAGGTAGCCGCATCCACGACCTTGCCTGTGAGATTATCGGCTACGCCACCGCTTCCATTCTGAAGAGCGCTGCTTACCCCCACCACCTTCCAGCTATTATAAGTGGGTGGGTATTCATATACCCAGGGAAAGTCGTTTGCGACTGCCGCTGCGCTTTGTGCCGTCACGACTCCGTTCGCGACTGTAAATGAAATGTCAAAGAGGCCATAGTTGTTGGCTCCCCAGTAGGCCGGGTCCTCCGTCCGGATCGTTACACTATGGGTTCCGTCTGGCACCGACGAATCGACCTTGATGCGGACGGGGTGAGAAGTCCGGGGCAAGACAAGGATAACCCCTGATCCAGACGTGCTGATCTTTTCCACGCCCGCGCCGAACAGTGGCCTCCCCGTCGCGAAGAGCAGACAGGCCACGAGGACAGGGAAAGCGCGAAATATGGCACCCATGCCTTGGCCATCGGGCGTGAATCGGAAAAATCGTGACGAGGCAGATGCCGACGCCGGGCGTGCGGAAGGTGTGGAATTGAACATCGGAAAGCTCATAGAGGGCGAAATACTTGAAGTGCCACGTCCGCTGCCGTGCCGGGGATCGTGCCGGCTACATTGGGGTTTCGACCGATCAGGCTTTCGGCAAGATTATCCAGGTCATCTCCATCCGGGTTGTCCGTGGGGTTGGCGGATAAATCGGTGAACCACTTGATTTCCCATCGGTCATCCATCCCATCGTTGTCCATGTCTGCGTCGAAGTTAAAGACGGTCTTGAGCTGGCCGAGGTTAGCTATCCCATAGTCGAAGGGGCTCACGCCGGACCAAGGATAGGCGGAAGCCCGGCCTTCGGCGATCAGGCGGTCCCAGAAGAGGTGCGCCACGGTTTTGAGCTGGCCGAGGTTGGCCATGGCATAGTCGTCGGCGCCGACGGTCGAAGTCTGCCAGCCGGTGATGAGGCTTTCGATGGCCGGGCCGGCGCCGGTAGAGCCTCCAACCGGAACGGGCAGGATGAGATTCAACTCATCGCGGGCTTTGGCCGCCATGGTCTTGAGCTGGCCAAGATTGAGGACGGCGTAATCATCGGGACTTTTCAGCGGATCAATGACACTCCGGCTTGCCCACCAAGCTGGAGGCGTGGCCTGGGCGTGAACGAGAGAAGGGCAGGCGAGGGCGAGGAGGAAACACAGCCCTAGAAGAAGACGAGAGGCACGATTCGTCATAACGTTCATTTGCAATGGATGGCGTTTGGCCGGGTGGTTGCGCTTTTTGGGCGTGGCGCGAACGGGAGGATTTTTCCGAAGCAGCAGCCTACGGGGTGGGGCCAGCGTGGAAGTCCATGGCCACATCTCCCTGCGGCTGGATGCGAAGGCCGATGGGCGCCCCTTCGGCACGCTGATAGAACAGGCACCGCCAGTTACCCGAACCGAGCGATTCAAAGATCGCGCAATCGCCTACGGCACGGGTCAAGTCTGCCGCACCGGGCAGGATCAGGCTGGTGGCATGGTAAGTGATCGTGCCCGCACCGGTGAAACGCACCCAGCGCCGCACGCCCGCTGGAGCGGTGCCCAGTGCGGCGATGGTGGCCGTCCCGGTCACATTGACAAAAACGCCCGTCGCCGTGGAAAGATCCGTGGTGCTCGCGCTAGCGAGGTCGCTGCCCTTAGCGTCGAAAGCATCGGCCGAAGCGAGCACCGAAGTCTGTCCGGTGCCGCCATTGGCGGCGGGGAGTGCGCCGGTAACCTTGGAAGTCAGATCGATGCTGCCGGCCAGCATGGAGTTGGTGATCGCGCCGGCGCCGATGGTGATCGTGCCGGCCGTATTGGTCAGGCCGGCACCAAAGGCAAGTGCGTCCTGTTTGGCATGCCACGTCGAGGCACTTGCGATATAACTATCGGCTACCGCCGTAGCCTGCCACGTGCCGCTGGTCACCGTCCCCAAACTCGTAAGCGATGAGCTGATAACGCCCGAATTCAACGTGGCGCCGGTCAGTCCACCGGCGGCGGCATTAACGGTGATATTGCTGGTGCCATCGAACGCCACCCCGTTGATCGTGCGTGCGGTCTGCAGGGCCGTCGCGGTCGCCGCATTGCCTGAAATACTAGCCACGGACGTCCATGAGAGCGTCTTGCTGCCATCCGTGCTCAGCACCTGGCCACTCGTGCCATCCGCAGCCGGTAGAGTATAGACCACGTCTGCGGCGAGCGCGGGCGCCTTGAAGCCCGTGAAGTTCGTGCCGTTCCCACTTGCCTCGCGGATGCGCAATTCGGGAGCCGTCGAGCCGCCGCCGATCGTCAGCGAACCGAACGTGTGCGTGTTCGTGGTGGTTCCGTTGCCGACGACGGTGGTGTTGGCTCCCTCGCCGGTGGCTCCATAGCCGATCACGATACTATTGTTGTCGCTGTTATTATAGCCTCTTGATAAGGCGCCGATATAGATACTCGCCGCGACGCCGTCGAGTGGGGTCGATCCATCGGCCTGATACCAGCCGGCGCTCCAGCCGACGGCGATACTCGATTGGTTAGTAACGCTGTCGGCAAAGGCATACGCACCGATCGCCGTATTGGATGAACCGGTGGTATTGGAAGCCAGCGATCGGCCGCCAAAAGCGGCATTTTCGACGCCCGTCGTATTTGAGGCCAGAGCCCGAAACCCGATGGCCGAACCGGTATAACCACTGGTATTGGCCGTCAACGCTTGATACCCAACGCCAACATTTTCATAGCCACCTACATTCGCCTTCAGAGATTCAAATCCGTTGGCGGTATTATACCCGCCGTTTGTATTGTTCAGAAGGGACTGATAACCAGTCGCGGTATTGAATCCCCCGGTAGTATTACTTAGCAGGGACTGATATCCGGTGGCGGTATTTTTAGCTCCGCTGGTGTTGCCTAACAGGCTCTGGTAGCCGTAGGCGGTATTGTAAGCCCCGGTTGAATTGTTCATGAAGGTTTGGAACCCGGCCACCGTGTTGCTCACGACGTTGTTGGCTCCGCGCCCGATCGTCAGCCCATTGATCGTGGCGTCCTTGGAAATGACCACGGTTCCCGTCCCGGTCGGATTGAGGGTGATGTTGCTGTTGGTCCCGCCGGCGCTGAAGGTCAGCGCGCCGGTGCCGTTGACGTTTCCATCCGTCGAATTGAATTCCACATCGATGAACGGCCCCGTGCCGCCCTCGGTGTTATTTTCTTTGGAGTTCAGGACCACCGTGATCGTGCCGCTCGGAACCAGCACGAGACCGTAGTTGGTCGAAGGAGAATCGAGCCAGTCCTTGACCTGCTGGGTGATCTCGATGCTGGTGTAATCATTGGCATCGGTGGATGCGAGGCTGACGGTCGCGATCGCGGAACCGGTGGTGCCCGGCTTGTTCGACCATGTCAGATCGCTGCCCGAAGCCGCCCCGTTGGCTTTGCCTTCCGTCCATGCGCCCGCCGCCTTGTAAACGGCGTAGGAGCCCGCGGTGGTGACCGTGTTGACATAAAGGTGCAGCCACGCGTGAGTGATCTGCGCGGAGGTCACACCCACAGGAACGTAGTCCTCGATCTTGATGTGAAGATAGCTATGCCGGGTATCGCTTGCGTTGCTATAAATGCACAGACTGACTCCTGCGCCGTAGTTGTGGCCGGTATGCCCACTGGCCGTGATCACTTGGGCATCGTCGGTAATCGGGACGGTCAGCGCGGAAGCCGGCTCGACGAAGGTCGCCGCGATGAGACTGAGCACGGCGGCACGGCTGCAGAGTTGCTTAAACATCATAATGTGGGTGGTGAGTTAGTGGACAGTGGCTCCACGCTCCGCCACTCCAAGGCGGGGCGGCGAAACGGTTCTGTGGCAACCCATCAAGTAAAGCACTGCATTCGTGTCGCGTCTGTCAGGCGCGAGTTGCAATCCGCCATGCGACTGCGTCCGATGCTCCCATCAGGCATTGCCTGATGATGAGATACATAATATCCGGGGGAGTCTGTATTTCCTTGATCCCCGGGCGTTCACGACACGCAAATTACACACAAAAGCAGGTGACGAGGCACGTGAGTTGTTGCATCACCCGGCTCGTTCTCTGGCTTCACCCAAACATGCATTCCTTTACCCCTCCCCTCCGGCTGGTTTTGATTGATCGTGATCCGCTCGCTCTGCTTGGCATTCGTTTTTTGATCGAGCAGAAATTTCCGTCGCTCACCATCTGTGGGCAATTCCACAGCGCAGCTGCGGCGGAGGCGCAGGCTGAGCAGCACCGGCCGGATGTGGTGGTGCTCGATATCGAAATGGATGGCGGCGCGGCTTTCTCGCTGCCGCGACGCTGGCGCTCGGCCGAGGACGGCCCGCCATGCCTCGTGCGGCTCGAAAGCGAAAGCCCCGCGGTGCTGGGTGCGGCACTGCGGGCCGGAGCGCGCGGCGTCATCTATCGCCGAGAACCGTGCGATTCGTTCCTCGTCGCACTCACCCATGTGGCATGCGGTCTGCCGCACTTGAGCACGGTGGCCGGTCCGCTGCTGGCCTCGGGGGTGGCGGCGAATGCGCTGGAACGGACGCACGACGATCTCCGGGAACTTTCCCCACGGGAACGGCAGATCTTTCGGATGCTAAGCCAGGGCCAGACGACCGGCCGAATGGCGACCACGCTGGGTTGCAGCATCAAGACCGTCCAGACCCACTACGCCCACATCCGGCGGAAATTGCGCCTGCGCGATCACGCCCAGCTTTGCCGTCGGGCGGTTTTAAGCGCCGCGTGCCAGCCGGCCGCAGTCGCTGCGATTTCCGCCCTTCGGGAAATTATTTCCGCGGCCTGATTCGAGCGCGAGTGGCGAACTCTCTGCGCTTCGGCCATAAACGCCGCATCATGCTGACCGCACCACCTGCTTCGCTTCCCGCCATCGAACGTCTTCGCGCCATCGTGGCCATGCTCCGGGGGCCGGGCGGGTGCCCGTGGGACATCGAGCAGACGCACACTTCGCTGCGCGGGGGCTTGATTGAGGAGGCTTACGAAGTGGTCGATGCCATCGATACGCACGACGACGCGAACCTGCGCGAGGAGCTCGGCGATCTGCTGCTCCAGGTCGTTTTCCATGCGCAGATTGCGACGGAAGAGGGGCGGTTCGATTTCGACGCGCTCACCCACGAGCATTGCGAAAAGCTCATCCGCCGGCATCCGCACGTCTTCGGCGGCGATTCGTGCGAGGATTCCACGGCGGTGCTGAAGCGGTGGGAGGAAATCAAGCGCGCGGAAAAAGGGGGGGTAGAGAGTGTGCTCGATCACGTGAGCGGCGCGCTGCCGGCGCTGGTTCGCGCGGAGAAGATCCAGAAAAAGGCCGCGAAAGTCGGCTTCGACTGGCCCGAAGTGGCACCGGTCTTCGACAAGGTGCGCGAGGAATTGCACGAGATCGAAACCGCCCCCGCCGAGAAGGTGGAGGAGGAAATCGGCGACCTGCTTTTCTCCGTGGTGAACCTCGCGCGCAAGCTGCACATCGATGCCGAGACTGCGCTGCACGGGGCGACGCGGAAGTTTTCCACCCGGTTCCGAGCGATCGAAGCCCTCGCCCGCGAGCGCGGGCTCAAGCTCGAGGCCATGTCGCTCACCGAACTCGACCGGCTCTGGGACGAAGTGAAGGCGGCGAAACCCTCGTAGGGCAGCGCTCCGATCCCCGCGCAACCCCTCACCACGAGCGTGGTTTCAGTTTCGTCATGCCGCCTCTCCGCCTTCTTTTTTTCGCCCTCGCCCTCGCCCTCGCCGCTCGGGCTTATGAACCGCCTGCGCCTTCTCACCCGGTCGAGATGCTGCGGGTCGAGTGGCACGATGCCGCGCGCGATCGCTCCGTGCCGGCGAAGATTTACTTTCCGAAAGACGCCCCGGCTCCCTGCCCGGTCATCCTCTTCTCGCACGGCCTCGGCGGTTCGCGCGAAGGGTATCAATACCTCGGCGAGCAGTGGGCGGGGTGCGGCTATGTGTCGGTGCACTTGCAGCACCTCGGCAGTGACGATGCGGTGTGGAAAAAGGCGCCGCAGGAGCAGCGGATGCCGGCCTTGGGCGCGGCGGCGAAAACGCTCGCCAACGCGCTGAATCGTCCGCGCGATGTGAGCTTTGCCCTCGATGAACTGACCCGCCTCAACGCCGACTCCTCCTCGCCGCTGCATGGCAAACTGGATCTCGCTCATGTCGGTGCGGGCGGGCATTCGTTCGGCGGTTACACGGTGATGGCGATTGCCGGGCAGGCGCTCGGACCGCAGCGCTCGACCGAGCTGGCCGATCCACGCATCAAATCCATCGTCGCGATGAGCGCCCCAGTGCCGCCCCGGGATGCCAGCCCGCAAGGCGCCGAGGCTGCGTATCCGGGAATCAAGACACCCGTCTTCCACCTCACCGGCACGCTCGACGACAGCCCCGTCGGCGAGACCAAGGCCGCCGACCGCCGGGTGCCGTTCGATCATATGAAATCCGCCGAGACCTGCCTGCTCATCCTGAACGGCGGCGACCACATGGTCTTCTCCGGCTCCGCGGCACTGCGCCGGGGACCGCGCGAAAAAGATCCCGTTTTCCTATCCCTCATCCGGGCGTCCACCACCGCCTGGTGGGACGCCACCCTGCGCGACGACGCGGCCGCGAAGGAGTGGCTCTTCGGCGGCGCCTTCAAAGCGAAAGTCGGCAGCGAGGGCACCTTCGAGGTGAAGCGCGCGAGCAAGTAGTTCGCCCCGTCAGACAAGTCCGACCGGTCCGGTTTGTCTGACGCCCCCTCCCAAAAAGTCACGAGCGCCGCAAGCCTCAGCCGGCCTACGGCGCTCGTGTTGGAAGTGTTCTCGGTTTTGTTAAGCGATGGCGTCGAGCTTCGCCAGCAGCGCGGCTTTGCTCGTGCCGGCGCCGACGACCTGATCGACCACCTGGCCACCCTTCACGAAGAGCAGCATCGGGATCGAGCTCACGCGGAATTGCACCGCGAGCTGCTGGTTCTCGTCCACGTTGATCTTGCCGACCTTCGCCTTGCCGACGCGCTCATTGGCGATCTCGTCGATGACGGGGCCGATGAGACGGCACGGGCCGCACCACGGCGCCCAGAAATCGAGCAGCACGGGGACGGATGATTCGGCGACTTCCGAGGCGTAGTTCGCGTCGGTGATGGTGAGTGTGTTAGTTCCTGCCATAAATTCCCTGGGAGAGAACGGGGCTTAGCCCTGAAGAGCAGTGGCTTGGAAGGCCATGTAAGCGGTCGCGACGGCGGCGAGAGCCGCCACCAGCGCGGCGATGCTCAGCGCACCGACGAGCGGATCGGCCTTCGGACCGGCGGCCTGCGTGAGCACGGGAGCCTGGGTCACGAGCGCGGCGGACGGGGCCGCCTGGATCGTCGAAGGACGCGGGGTCGTGAGCGGGACGGTCTGCTGCATCTTCACCGTCGCCTTCGGAAGCGGCGGCTTGGCGCCTTCCGGCGGGAGCGTGATGCGGGCCGTCTCCTTCTTCGGCGCAGCGCTCTTCACCGTGACCGGTTCGGGCGACGGAGTCGGGCCAGCACTGGTCGGCGCGGCGGGAGCCGGCTTCAGCGGCACCGTGGGGCGCGCTCCACCGAGGGTCGGCGGCTTCGGCGGCGGAGCCGTCGTGCCGGAAAGGGGCTTGGGCGGGGGCGGCGTGAGACCGCTCGGCGCGCTCGGCAGGCCAGCACCCGGAGGCTTTGGCGGCGGCGGCGGCACGAAAGGCTTGGTCGCGCCGGCAGGCGGCGGCGGCGCGGTCGGGGCATCGCCTCCGCCGGGCAGCTTGGTCGTCTCCTTCTTCGGCGAAGTGCCGGCAGGCGGCACCGGCTTGCCGGGCACATTGATGCGGACGGTCTCGCGCTTCACCGCCGGCTGCTCGCTCTTGGGCGGCAGGGTGATGCGAATCGTCTCGCTTTTGGTCACGTCGTCGGACGCTTCGGAGGGTGCTGGAGGAATTTCGTCGGCAGGCATTTGCTTTGGAGAAGGAGTCAGCTGCGCCTATGGCATGTCCCAGAAGGCATTGTCAACGGTCGATTCTTCAGCCGCATCCAGATTTGGTGTTTGAGGTTAAAAGTTTGGGGCTTGGCGGTTAGCCGCTCGCGGAGTCCGAACCAGCACGGAATGCGCCTCTGCCCCAAAAACCCGCCACCCATCACGAGAAACTTCCGTTAGCCCCTCTGTTTCTTCACCCACCCCGCGATTTTCCCTCGCCACATGCCGCAACCCATCCTTCACTCCGCCGGACCATGCGAATCCTCGTGACTGGCGGGGCCGGTTTCATCGGCTCCCACTTTGTCGAAAAATGCCTCTCCCTCGGCCACAGCCCTGCCGTGCTGGATGAGTTCAACGACTTCTACGACCCGGCCATCAAACGGGCCAATGTGGCCGCCTTTGCCGCCGATGTGCCCGTGCACGAGGTCGATCTGCGCGACGGCGAGGCCGTCCTGCGAGTGATCAAGGAAGGCAAGTTCGACACCATCGTCCACCTGGCCGCCCGCGCCGGAGTGCGCCCGTCGATCAAGGAACCGAAGCTCTACATCGACACGAACATCACCGGCACCTGGCACCTCCTCGAAGCCGCACGGCAGTCGAACGTCCCGCGCTTCATCTGCGCCAGCAGCTCCAGCGTCTATGGTGTGCTGAAGACGGCGCCCTTCCGCGAGGACATGTGCCTGAACCAGACCATCTCCCCCTACGCCGCCACGAAGCTCGCCGCCGAGCAGCTTTGCTCGAACTACTCCCACCTCTACGGCCTGCGCACCATCAACCTGCGCTTCTTCACCGTTTACGGCCCGCGCCAGCGCCCCGACCTCGCCATTCACTCCTTCACCCGTGCCATCTGGGAAGGCCGCCCGATCAAGAAATTCGGCGCCGGCGAAACGCGCCGCGATTACACCTACATCGACGACATCGTCCAAGGCATGACCGCCTGCCTCGGCTACGCCGGCCCGCTCTGCGACGTCTTCAATCTCGGCGAAAGCCAGACCACGACGCTGAATGAACTCATCGCCACCATCGAGCGCGCCCTTGGCAAGACCGCCATCATCGACCAGCTCCCCGAGCAACCCGGCGACGTCCCCCTCACCTACGCCGACATTTCCAAAGCCAAAGCCCAGCTCGGCTACGACCCCCACACCAAGATCGCCGAAGGCATCCCGAAGTTCGTGGAGTGGTTCCATCAAGTGCGCGGCTAGGCTGTGTTTGGAAAGAACCCCGCAGTGGTTTCCAGCCATTAGCCCCGGGTTTTAACCCGGAGTCACCAACATCTCGGATGCACACCGAACGGGGTGCCAGAAAGAGGTTGCTATGTGTTCGACCACCCAAAAAGGGGCGCCCGCCCGTTTTGCTTCTGGAAAACGCGTGGAGACTATGTGCCCCCCTGAATCTGAACCCGCAGTTCTGCCTCAGTTCGGAGACGGACCGGTTGGAGCGCCGCGAAACGGCGAATTACTGCGTCGTAGAGGTCACCGGTAAATTTGCGTGCTGAGAGTGTGACCACAGCGGCATATTCAAGCCTGCCCGTTGACCCATGGCGGGGAATAGCGTGTAAAACGAGAAACGGGTCGTGCAGCGACGTCGCGAGCTTGGACTTTGATCGACGAACAATAGCTTCCCATTTGTATTGGGCGCGACGCTCGCTTTCTGGTGGATATTGATTTCCAGATTCAGAAACCGGTAGAGCGGATTTTTTCCAACCCTCAGCCGTCAATCTCCGAATTTCGGTCGCGTCTTCATGGATGTGGAGCCTCCGTGGCTTTCCTCCGAGTGCATCTCGCTTGGGCGAATAGGTAAATACTTGGCTGTTGGGGTAAAACGTATCCTCAATACACATGGCCGTGTAATCCGACGGGTGATTCGGGCTTACCGGGGGCAGAGCGGCCACAGTCCACTTGACACTTACCTTCCCCGTCGTGATCAAGTTTGAAGGCAGCATGATCGGAAGCTTCACCATCTTTTTGGCGGCGATGTCTCCTTGAAAAACCACGGTGACAGTTTTGTCATCGCATCGAAGCAAGCCGTCGAGATTTATGGGGATGATACCGTGTCCGAGAAAAGTATCGGGGTCCTCGTTGGGATGTTCTGCAGAATGGATGATAAGCGCTCGCGCAAGTAAAGCTGTCCCGCGGTCGAAACTGTCGGCTGCTTGACCGCTCATTGCAGCCACGAAGGGCGAGGCGAAGCTCGTTCCTGCGCTCAGCGCCTTTAATCCGGCGGTGACTCCAACTAGATGAATTGGCCGCTGCTCGCATCCGCCGAAGGCAACAACATCTGGCTTAAGCTTCGCGCATTCGCGACCGGGGCCTTGGCAAGAATATGGGGCGTGAACTTTACAGTTTTGGCGCTCGGTGTAAGCGCCCACCCCAAGTCCGTTGACCAAGTCTGACGGCGCTTGAATCCGGTTCATTCCGTTCTGTTCCTCACCATCATTGCCGACCGCCACACAAAAGGTGACCTTGTGTCGCGCGGCTAGTAGGTCCAACGCGAAGGTGAAGCGAGAAATCATGTCGTCTAGGATCGGTCCGCGGGGCCCAAAACTGACATTGAAGACTTTGATATCGGTTCTCGCCGGCACCGCCGTTTCTATCACATCAATGCTCTCGTAGAGGTCGATATCTGCCGGATCAGAAGTTGGCAGGGTTCGGATGCTCACTACCGAAACAGCAGGTGTCGGCAGTGGGACTTTGGTGTCACGATCGTTTAATGGTCCGTGTAATAATACCCCAGCGACGGCGGTGCCGTGGGCAATACCTTTAGCGTCTGCGGTCGTGCGGATAGAGAGAGCGTCGTCCTGTTCGGCGTGCCCTCGTAGCAGCGGGTGATCTGGATTGATACCGCCATCAAACATTCCGATCCGAATTGTCGATCGCGTTCCTGCGGTAGGTGGTGGTGGAGTCGGGAAGGCCGCGGCGGTGCGGAGGTTTTCGAATCCGCCAAAGATCAATGGATGAGCAGTGCGAAGAGGATTTGCGCCCGCGATTGCTTGCAACGCATTGCGGGTCAAATGACACGAGACAAAAAGGGGGCCATCCTCGTATGCCGCCACGTTCGGTCGTTTCCATGTGACCCCACGTTCACGAAAAAGTTCCTTCAAGAACTGCGTTTGCTGGTCTTCTGAGTGCCGCGAGGGATGCAACACGACCTCGACTCGCCCCTCTTTCCATCTTGGATCGAATCCGAGCAATTGTTCGGTCGCGGATAGCAAATCGAATCTTTCGATGCGTTGGATTTCCTCACGGAACGGCTTAGGTAAAGAGTTTTCAGCTCGATCGAGCACGCTCAGAAGCCGCCGAAAGCCTGCATCGTTGCTACGCACAAAAACCATCCGGCCAGTAGTGTCTCGAATATGCTTCTCAAGCAACTTTTTGACACGTTTCGTTTGTGCGACATCTGCCGTAGAAGCTCGGTAGTTTCGTGAGCCAACATTCTCTAGGTCCGGCACGATTCCGAAAACTCCTTGTGGATCGTAAGACTTTGCGATCATATCTGGATGAAGTCGCAGGCATAATACGGTCTCATCTTTGAAGCGTTTGTTCGCCGGCAAGGATGCTAGTTTTACTAATGCGTCACCCACTTCACGTTTTACGAGCTGACGCGCCTCGTCATAGCTGCGCGGCATTTCAGCAGGTCCAAAACCGGTTCGTTTTTCAACCGGAGCTGCATAACTTTCGCCATTGGCGAGGATGAGTCTGCGTTGGGGATCAGGCATTGGGGGCCTCTTTCTTCTTCTTTCGGCTTATTCGCGCCGGGGTTTTCTTTGTCAGGTGGTATTGAATAGTTGATGAGCTCTTGCCGAGTAAATCCCCAATTTCGCGCACACTCATGCTAGTTGTTTCCTTAAGTGTCTTCGTCAATGGGCCCAAGTCCTCTTTCGAAAGAATCGGCATCCGCTGGAGGACCGCCCTGATAAATTCGAAGCTGAGCGGCACCCGCTCAACGACGTGATGACGAATGACTCCCTGCGCGAGCGTCTCCAAATCCGAACCGCTATAGCCGACAAGGATGCGCGCGATCGCCGTTAGGAAACCGTCTGGCAATGAGTCGGCAAACCGCCCCGAGCCGCGAGTAAGGATCGCTTCTCGCTCAGCCTGCCCAGGAAGTGGAATTTCCAACACTATGTCGAAGCGGCGGTTGATCGCCGGATCAAGCAATTCCGGGTGATTTGTGGCGCCAACCAAAACGGAATGTAACGGCCACTCCTCCAATTCTTTGAGGAGCACGTTAACAATTCGCTTAAGTTCACCCACCTCCGTCGCGTCATCCCGCCTTTTGGCTATCGCATCAAATTCGTCCAGCAAGAGCACACATGGAGTCGCGCGCGCATAGTCGAGGCTCCGCCGAAGATTGGCGCCTGTTTTTCCGAGAAAACTGGAGATCGAAGTAGCGAGGTCCAAGACGACAAGCGGGAGATTTAGTCGAACAGCAAGCCAACGGGCCAACATCGTCTTCCCGGTGCCAGGTTGTCCTTTAAGCAATAGCGTGCGAGGTGGCGCGAAGCCTTCGCGCAACAAAGCCTCGGCCTCTAGCCGCTCTCGCAGAAAGCGACCAACAATGGCGTGGACGTTTGTCTCTAAAACCGGTTCCAGCGCGTTGTCGCCGGGTTGCACTCGAACCAATGCAAGGCCCGCGTCTGCATCAGTCGGTGGAGGTTCTGCCGTATGCCAGCGAAGAGAAGCACTGTTGGCAGTAAATTTTGAAATAATTAAGCCGATGTCGTCAGCGACTTCGGGATGCTCGCGTTTGAGAGCGCGAATCGCTGTCAGTGAGAGGAGTTCCAAGCGATGCCGATTTCCTGACAGACCGGCTTCGACGAGTTGAGGGATGAGTGTGCTTAGAGAGGTTGTGCGAGAAGTTCGAACAGCGGTCATTGAGTTGCACAGATTTCAACATTGTCTCAAAAAATTGGCAAGATAAACTGTGCGAAAATCGAATAGAAATCAGTTTATATCGCACACGGCAGGCAGCCTGCTATTGCGAGCCGCCAGCGAAAAGCGAGACTCTTTGAAGCGACTCTATCGAGCGAGAGGAGGCTCGGTCTTGCCTCGGTAGTTGCCTCGTGGTGCCCGGCGTGCTGCTTTTCATCGGGGCGGCATTCCTACATCGGGAGGGCAGTGGGCTGGGCGTCCTCAGCTTCATTGGCTTCTTCCTCGCCGGGCTCGGCATTCTGGTCACCTATCACAGCGGGCGTTGCCTTCACTGCGATCGCCCGCTCGGCGATGTCTTCTACCGCAAAAGCTCCCCGCGGTTCAGCGTTCCCATCGACCTCCGTTACTGCCCGTATTGCGACACTTCCCTCGATGAACTTCCAGCCAGCGGCCGGAGAAATAGAGGTCAACCGAAATAGGGGTCAGGCAGGAATGGCGCCGAAATAAGCCGAACTTTGGATAACCTCACACAGAGATTTACTCTGAAAAGGGGGGGCCTCTCCTGCCGACCCCTAAAACACCCCAGCGTCCGCAGCACCCGCAGCCCCGGCACGCGGGTGAAATCGCTGTCGAGCGTCAGAACCGCGGCGTCAGCTTCGAGCGCGCAGGCGGCGACGGTCAGGTCCGTCACCTGCATGAACTGCCCTGCGCGATCGAGTTGCCGGGCGAGCGCCGCCACACGTTCCCACAAAAAAGTTCCGGAATGGACGGAACGGACGGTTTGGCGATTCGGCTCTCGTGGACGAAAAGAGCCGAGCCATGTTCATCTCGCCTCTGCTCTCCGTAGGTAGATCCAACCTCCGAAATGTGCCCGCCTGACCGGTCTCCCATCAAGGTTCATCCATGCCGATCCGGTTCCCTGCCAAGGTGGCGGATAGAGGCCTCGCACGGAGGCACCAAGGACACAAAGGGGCTCTTTCCCATCCAGGAGCGCTCCCCTTTTTGGTTCGAAAATTCGACCGATTCAACGCAGGGCTGTCGGGGCCCTGTCCTCCGTGCCCTTGGTGCCTTTGTGCGAGGCCTTTTGGCAACAAACCGGACAGGCAGGGGTCATCCAGCTCGTCACGCCGTGACCGCTTGCGGCGAAGGCGGAAGGGACTGCCTTGGCGCGAAAAGCGCACACCCAACCACCGGAGGCGCACACTGCGGAGAGCATGCGACCGGCCCGGCCCACAGAGGCAGCGACTCCAAAAACACAATAAAACACAATATTTCGGCATTAAATTTTGGGCCTTTCCCAAGGAGCTCGAACGTGGCGGCCTTTTCCGCGGGCGATCGCGGCCACTCGCTCCCCCACGCGGTTGAGCGCAGGCACACGCCGGCAATTTCCATCACCTCGGCGAGCACGTCTTCGTCGAGGTGCATCGTCATTTTCATGACCCCCGCAGCGCGGGGCATCCATGCCAGATCGGCCAGCCCAGTTTCGAAATCGCTGAAAGATCGCCATCCCGCGCCCGTAAGAGGAAGGGCGATGAGTTCGTTACGATCTTCACACGACAGGGCGTTGCCCAGCCGGGGCCGGGCGATTTTGTTTGAGCTCAAGGCCATCGGCCTGCGGGCGAAGCGTTATCTGGTGGACGCCATGCACGGCGCGCCGCGGCCTCTTCCGATTCGCCCGCCGATCGCCCATGGCCGCCTCGTCGCCGAATCGCGCACGCCGCTCTACACCAGCACCAACCCGGCGGAAACCGCGCTGCAAGCAGGCAAGGTCCACAATCTCCGCCTCGCGGCACGCGCTCTCGATGGGCGGGTCGTGCGTAAGGGCGAGACGTTCAGCTTCTGGGCGAATGTCGGTCGCGCGACGGAGTGGCGCGGCTTCGTGCTCGGGCGCGAGTTACGCGAGGGCTGCATCATTCCCACGATTGGCGGCGGCCTCTGCCAGCTCTCCAATGCGCTTTACGATCTCGCCCTGCAAACCGGCGCCCAGATTGTCGAGCGCCACGCGCATTCGCGCCGCGTGCCGGGCTCGACCGCAGCGGAAGGACGCGATGCAACCGTGTTCTGGAATTACGTGGACCTGCGCTTTCGGCCCACGTCCGACCTGCAACTCAGCGTGACCGTCGATCCAGCGGAACTGGTCGTCCGCTTCATCAGTGCGGTGATCGGCTACCCCACTTCCCCCGCGGTCGTTTTGTCTTCGCCGGCGCCAGCCTCACCTGTGGAGGATCTGCCTCCGATGGAGAGTTGCGAAACCTGCGGGGTGACGGCCTGTTTTCGCCATTCCACTCAACCCACGCCGATGAGCCAGCCCGCCAGGAACACGAGCACCCCACCGACGATCACTTGAAACGACGCGGCGAGGAACGGTGTCTCCATGTAACGATAGCGAATCCACGAGATCGCGACGAGTTCCACGGCCACGACGATGATCGCCGCCGTGGTCGCGAGGTGAAAATTCTGGATGAGATACGGCAGGGTGTGGCCGATGCCGCCGACGGTGGTCATCAGGCCACAGACCACGCCGCGCAGCGCCGGGCCACCGCGCCCGCTGAGTTTGCCATCGTCGGACAACGCCTCCGCAAAGCCCATGCTGATCCCCGCGCCGACCGACGCCGCGAGGCCGACCTTAAAGGTTTCAGCCGTGTTATTTGTCGCAAAGGCCGCCGCGAAAAGCGGCGCCAGCGTCGAGACCGAGCCATCCATCAGCCCGGCGAGCCCGGGCTGCACGAAGCGCAGCACAAAATGGCGCCGCGCGGTCTCGTGCTCCTTTTCGACGAGACCTTTGGCTTCCTGTTCGGCGCTGATTTCTTCCGCCGCGTTCTCGTGTTTGAGTTCTTCATTCGCCAGATCGCCGAGCAACTGCCGCACAGCCGCGTCGCGGGACTGCTGCGCACCTGCTTCGTAAAAACGACGCGCATCGATCTCCATGAGCGCGGCTTCCTCGCGTGCTTTTTCCGGCTGAAGCGACGCCGCCAGCCACGAGGGGCGGCGCAGGGTGAAACCTTTCACATCCTGCCGCCGGATGAGCGGAATGTGCTCGCCGAACTTGGTCCGATACAAATCGATCAAACGATGCCGATGACCCGATTCCTCATCGGCCATCCTGACGAAGAGCTCCGCCGTGGCCGGGTAATCCGCCCGCAGCTTCTCGGCAAAATCGCGGTAGATGCGCCCATCTTCCTCCTCGGACGAAATGGCGAGCGCAAGGATCTGGGCTTCATTCAAATCGCGAAAGTGCATGGCGGCGTTAAAGCGGAAGCTCGCCCCGGCGGCAATCTCCGGCAGACTCTTCCGCGCCATGCCAACCTGTGCCATCACTCACCGCGAATTTCCCAGCGAAGAGGTCACCGTTCTCTCCGCCGTGCGGCCCCAGCTTGCGGCCCTGATTCGCCGACGGCATCCAGACCTCACGGACGAAAGCTCCATCTCACTCGACGCGCTCGGGCAATTCCGTGCCGAGTATGTGCGCAGTGTGTTGCAGGAAGACATCGGCGCCGTCACTGCGCTCGAGGCGGAAGTGGTGCATTCCATGCAGGAGCACGAGGTGCTCACGAGCAACGTCGAGCGGACCTTCGAGACGAAGCTCACTTTCGGCGAACGGCTGTCCGACCGGCTCGCGGAAATCGGCGGAAGCTGGGCCTTCATCCTCGGCTTCGGCGGCTTTCTCGTGCTGTGGATCATCACCAACACCGTGCTGATCACGCGCCCGCCCGATCCCTTCCCCTACATCCTGCTCAACCTCATCCTCTCCTGCCTCGCCGCGCTTCAGGCGCCGGTGATCATGATGAGCCAGAACCGGCAGGAAGCGAAGGACCGCCTCCGCGCCGAGCACGACTACAAGGTGAACCTCAAGGCCGAGCTCGAAATCCGGCACCTGCACGAGAAAGTGGACTTCCTGTTGAAGCAGCAAGCGCAGCGGCTTTTCGACCTGCAGGAGTTGCAGATCGAGCTGATGGAAGAACTCGCCGCCCGGCGGCGCGGGACGCCACCCGCGCCGTAATCAGGGCACCTTACTCATCTTTAGGCGGCGGCTCTTTTTTCCGACGCGCCACCGCCTGGCGCAGAATGAATTCGATCTGCCCATTCACGCTGCGCAGATCGTCGGCGGCCCATTTTTCCAGCTCCTTCCACAGGTCGGGCGGGATGCGAAGGAGAAACGGTTTTCGTTCCGGCGCGGCCATTTCGACTCTCTCAGGCGTAAAGCGTGCCCGTGTTGATGACCGGCGTCGCTTCGCCTTCGCCGCACAGGACGACCAGGAGATTGCTCACCATGGCGGCCTTGCGCTCTTCGTCGAGTTGCACCACCGATTTTTCGGAAAGCTCGCGCAGCGCCATCTCCACCATGCTTACCGCGCCATGCACGATCTTCTGCCGTGCGGCGATCACCGCTTCGGCCTGCTGACGGCGCAGCATCGACTGCGCGATCTCCGGTGCGTAGGCGAGATTGATGAGGCGCGCTTCGTCCACGGCCACACCAGCCTTGTCGAGCCGCTCGCGAAGTTCACGCTGCAACGCGGCGGCGACTTCATCCGCGCTATCGCGCAGCGAGTGCTCTTCCTCCTCGACCCGGTCGTAGCTGTAGAGGCTCGCGATGTGACGAATCGCCGCTTCGCTCTGGATGCGCACGTAGGTTTCAAAATCGTCCACATCGAACGTCGCCCGCGCCGTATCGACCACCCGCCACACCACCACGGCCGCGATCTCGATCGGGTTGCCGCGCTTGTCGTTCACCTTGAGTTTTTCGCTGATGAAATTCCGCGCCCGCAGCGAAAGCCGCGTGCTCCGTGAAGTCGGCGGCTGCCCCAGCTTCAGCCGCGCATAAGCGCCGTCGCGCGAATAAAACGGATTCGCCCAGAAGAACCCGCTCTCCCGCACGGTGCCCCGGTAGCCGCCGAAAAGAATCAGCACCCGCGCCTGGTTCGGCTCCAGCGTGAAGTGCCCTTGCAGCGAAATCACTGCCACCACGATCATGAGCGGCCCCAGCACGACCAGCCACGAGAAATGTCGATGCGCATCCGCATCGCGGATGCCGAAAATGAGCACCGCCACGCCGCCGAGCATCAGCGCGAGGTTGAAGACAAACATCGGCCACCCGCTCAGCGCCGTGCGGCTGATCTCGCGAGTGTGGGTGGAGGATTCAGTGAGTTCAGGCATAGGAATAATGTGACATCGAAGTGATATCACATTGATATGACACGTCAACCGTCTGTCTTCCCCAAAAAGCAAACAGGCCGCGCCCCTTCGGACGCGGCCTGCAAATCGAGTGAACGCTGGTAACGCGATTTACTTCCAGCCCTTCGGCTTCGGCACTTTCTCCCAGGTCTTCTTTTTGCCGGAGGCGAGCACGGCATCGACCACGTAGTCGCAGGCGAGACCGTCCTTGAAGTTCGGGCGGGCACCCTTGCCGCTTTCGAGGCCTTTGATGAACTCCACGACCTGATGCACGAAGCTGTGCTCGTAGCCGAGCTGGAGGCCGGGCACCCACCAGTTGCCGCAGTAGGGATGATCGCCGTCGGAGACGTGCACGCTCTTCCAGCCGCGCTCCTGGCTTTCGTCGGTGTAGTCGAAAATCTGGAGGCGATGCAGATCATGCAGGTCCCACTTGAGGCTCATGTTTTCGCCGTTGATCTCAAAGGTGTAGAGCGCCTTGTGGCCGCGGGCATAGCGGGTCGATTCGAAGAGGCCGAGCGAGCCGTTGTCGAAGTGGCACATGAACGAGCAGGCGTCGTCGATCGTCACCTTCTCGGTCTTGCCGGTCAGGTTGTGTTTGCGCTGCTTGATGAACGTCTCGGTCATCGCGCTCACGTCCTTGATGCCGCCGTTCAGCCACATCGCGGTGTCGATGCAGTGCGCGAGCAGGTCGCCCGTCACGCCGCTGCCGGAGACCTTCGAGTCGAGGCGCCAGAGGCCGGTGCCGCCCTGCGGGAGTTCGGGATTGATCGTCCAGTCCTGCAGGAAGTTCGCGCGGTAGTGGAAGACGCGGCCGAGCTTGCCGGAGTCGATGATTTGCTTGGCGAGCGTCACGGCCGGGCAGCGGCGGTAGTTATACCACACCATGTTCGGCACCTTCGCCTTCTCGACGGCCTCGACCATTTTCTCCGCGTCCTTCGCGTTCAAGCCGAGCGGCTTTTCGCAGAGGATCGCCTTGCCCGCTTTCGCGGCGGCGATGGCTTGCGCGCCGTGGAGGTTGTTCGGCGTGGCAATGTCGATCACGTCGATGTCATCGCGCTCGATGAGTTTCTTCCAGTCGGTCTCGATGGACTTGTAACCCCACTTGTCGGCGAAGGCCTGCGCGGCTTTCGCGTCGCGGCCGCAGACGGCCTGCAGCACGACGTCGTAGCTGCTGGGGAAAAAGTGGCCGACCTGGGCGTAAGCGTTCGAGTGAGCGCGGCCCATGAAGCCGTAGCCGATGAGACCGATGCGAAGTTGTTTTTTGGCCATGACGAAGTGGTGGGTGTGGGTTGGAAGTTTTTGGGAAGAGTGGCGAAGACAGCACAGCGGCGCGGCTTCGCGCAAGCCTCGCGTTTTAGATTTCGCGTTCTCACTTCACAGGTGGCTCTGCGTGCGTATGGTTACGGCTGCCGATGAAGATTCGTCACGCTCTCGTTTTTTCCGCCGTCGCCCTGCTCGCCTTCGCGGGGTGCGACAAAGTCAAAAAGATCAATCCGTTCGCCAAGAAAACCGCGGCGCCGACGCCAGCGGCCGCCGTCGTCGAAACGAAGCCCGCGGATGCGGCCCCTGCCAAGCCTTCTGCGTCGAAAGAAGCCCAGAAGAAAGTCGCCGCCGCTCCGACTCCCGCGCCGAAGCCCGCCGAGCCGACCCCGCCGCCGAAACCGATCATCGATCGCGCCGCCCAGGTCATCGTCCTTTGCTACCACCGCCTCGAAGGAAAATCGGGCGGACCTTACTCGATCGAGCCCGCGCTGTTCGAGAAACACATGCAGGAGCTGAAAGATCGCGGCATCGCCGTCATCTCGATGAAGGACTTCCTCGCGTGGCGGAAAAACGAAAAGAACATCCCGCCGAAATCCGCGCTCGTGACCATCGACGACGGCTACACCTGCGGCATCAACACGGCGGTGCCGATCCTCAAAAAATTCGGCTACCCGGCGACGTTCTACGTTTACCTCGACTTCATCAACAAGGGCGGCAAATCCATGTCGTGGGCGCAATTGAGCGAACTGCGCGACGAAGGCTTCGACATCGGCAGCCACACGGTGATGCATCAGAACCTGAACGGCCCGAAACCGTCGAAGGCCAAGTTTGCCACGAAAGATGAATGGCTCGCGGACGAGATCGTCCGCTCGAAGCAGGTCATCGAAGAGCAACTCGGCGTTCGTGTGATCTCGGTCGCGTATCCCTACGGCAACAACAACCCGAAGGTGCGCGATCTCGTGCAACAGGCCGGATACGACCTTGCCTTCACGACCTATGGCCAGCGCGTGGGCCACGATGCGTCGCCTTACACCATCGGCCGCTACGATGTGACCGCAAAAGGCCCGAAGGGTGAGGATGGCTTCACCATGGCGATCGGCTTCCAAGGCCCCGCCGCGCCATCCGGACCAGCCGCCGCGCAGGAAGCCGGCGCCCTCATGGTCACCGAGCCGATGGACAAATCGACCATCAACAATCCCAAGCCCACGTTGCGCGCGAACCTCTCCGGCCTCGGGGCGCTCGATCCCGGCAGCGTCGAAGTGCGCGTGAGCGGCTTCGGCCTCGTCCCCGCAAGCTTCGACTCCGGCTCGAAGATGATGAGTTACACCTTCCAACAGCCGCTCCGCCCCGGCCCCGTGTCCATCATCGTCTCCGGCAAAGCCGGCGGCCAGAAAGTGGAGACGCGCTGGATGTTCACCTACGATCCGAAAGCGAAGGACAACGATGGCAGCATTCCGACAGATCTGCCGCAAGTGCCGAAGAAGAATTAGGCTCGCATCCGTCGGATCGGTCCAATCCGACCTATAAGACCTATCAGTTCGGAGCGTTGGAGCAACCGTTCGTCGCGGAAGGCGGATTTACCGAGCGACTATACCGGGTTTGCACCCGCACTCGACAGATCAAAAAGGTGAGCTAGCTTCCGCGCCCTTTTTTATCCCGTGTTTTCACTTCTCGCCGACAAACTCCAAGACATCTTCAAAGACCTGCGCGGTCAGGGGAAGATCACGGAGTCGAACATCGGCGAGGCCCTCCGGGCCGTCCGCCTGGCGTTGCTGGAAGCCGACGTTCACTATCAGGTCGCGAAGGATTTCATCGCCCGCGTTAAGGATAAAGCCCTCGGCGAAGCGGTCTTACGCTCGGTTTCCCCCGGGCAGCAGATCGTCAAAATCTTCCACGACGAGCTCCAGACCCTCCTCGGCGGCGACGCTGCGGAACTGAACCTCGACAAGCCCGCGCGCATCCTCATCGTGGGCCTCAACGGCGCGGGCAAGACCACTTCCTCCGGCAAACTGGCCAACTGGCTCAAGAAGCAGGGCAAAGCTCCCGCGCTCATCGCCTGCGATCTTTACCGCCCGGCGGCCATCGAGCAGCTCGCCACCCTCGGCCGACAGATCAATGTCCCCGTTTTTACCCCGCCCGCCGGGGAAAAAGACGTGATGGTCGCCGCCAGACAGGCGCTCACCTGGCTTGGCGAGACCCCGCACAACGTCGAAATCTACGACACCGCCGGCCGCCAGGAAATCGACGAAGCCCTTATCGCCGAGGTCAAACGCCTGAAAGAATTCCTCCAGCCACAGGAAGTCCTCCTCGTCGCCGACGCCGCCACCGGCCAGCAGGCCGTCAGCGTCGCCACCCATTTCCACGAAGCGCTGGGGCTCACCGGCCTCATCCTCACCAAGCTCGATGGCGATGCCCGCGGCGGCGCGGCGCTCTCCATGCGCGAAGTCACCAAGCAGCCGATCAAGTTCGCCGGCATGGGCGAAAAGATCGAGCAATTCGAGCCTTTCTACCCCGAACGCCTCGCCGGGCGCATCCTCGGCATGGGCGATATCGTCTCCCTCGTCGAGAAGGCCGCCGAGGCCATCGACGAAGAGGAAGCGCGGAAAATGGAAGAGAAGATGCGGAAGGCGGAGTTCGACCTGAACGACTTCCTTTCCCAGTTCAAAATGATCCGCAAACTGGGCCCCTTGGAAAACCTCCTTGCGATGCTGCCCGGCATGGGCAACATGAAAGGTCTCTCGATTGACGAGAAACAGATGAAGCGAGTCGAAGCCATCGTGCTTTCGATGACGCCCGGTGAACGGAGCAAACCAGATATTCTCAATGCCCGCCGCCGTCAGCGCGTCGCTCGTGGATCTGGCACCAGCGTCACCGAGGTTAATGAACTCATCAACCGTTTCGCCCAGATGCGGAAGATGATGAAAATGATGGGCAACCCGCGCATGATGAAACAGATGGCGCTGCAAGCCCAGAAATCCGGATTCAAACCCCGCTAACTTTTAACCACTCTCTCAACAAACAACCCACTATGGTCCGCATCCGTCTGCGCCGCGAAGGCGCCAAAAACAGCCCCTACTACCGCGTCGTCGTCGCCGACTCGCGCAGCCCGCGCGATGGCAAGTTCCTCGAACTTATCGGCACCTACGATCCGAAGGCCAAAGGCGAGAACTTCAAGCTCAAGCTCGATCGTGCCGAACACTGGCTCTCCGTCGGCGCCCAGCCGAGCGAGACCGTCGCCAGCATGATCCGCAAGTCGCGCAAGGCCGCCAAGGCCGCCGCCGCGGCCTAAGGCGACCGCCCAGTTCATTTCAGTTTTCGCGCAAGCCGGGAGCAATCCCGGCTTTTTGCGCTCCTGGCGTCACCCCCCCTCTGGCCTCAGAGGGAAGCCTGCCAAACGGTCCTTCTCGCGGAGCGAGCTGCAAAGTGGTGGACCTGAAGTTGCATCAAGCGCGAACGCGCGGGGCCTTTTCGCCCTTCTCCGGCCACGACTCACCTCCCCGATGCTCGTCTCGCTGCATCCCTCCGCAGCGCATTTTCCACTAGCACGCCCCAAAGAGCCGTTCCGCCACCGCTCGATCTGGCCTGCCCCCGAAGTTTGAGCCACTCGCTATGAGAGTTAGTGGTGGTGATGGATGGATGGGTTGATGATGTCGAGGCCGCAGTTTGGTTCCCCCGGAACGCCTGCCGCGGCGAGCGGCGCGGGGTTTGGGGGCGCGCAGCCCCCAGCAAACTGGTTCGCACTGGCGGCCGCGTATTCGGACGGCGTGCGGTAGGCGAGCGAGGAG
>JBGAGV010000028.1:0-119921 GCA_044226525.1 Chthoniobacteraceae bacterium
CGCCGCTCCCCAGATACCCGCACCCGCCCTCGCGTGTCCTGCTTCAATAATTTCGGCTCCGAACTCGTAGATGTCATACCGCCTATGCTCTGACATCTATGAACCCGACTGCTAGAGGTGCTCCAGCGGACGCTTACGACAGTAGTGGAAATCCGTAGGAACACTATCTATTCGTGTGCGGGACGATCGCTAGAGGGGCATTGCACCTCGGTGCAATATCCGAGTTGTCGCGTGCGAAAGTGAACCCTGTTTGATCCGCCCGCGTAAAACGGCTTCGGCAGCGCTTGGACGGCCATCTGCGGGCGTTTCATGCCCGAAGCGATCCAAGACCGATCGGAGAGTTACGTCTAGGAATTGAGGCGCCTCCGTCCGTAAATGAGCAACGGAGCGTTAGCGTGCATATGCAGAGTTTCGAGTGCGCGCCGATAGGGTCCGGTCACGACGTATGTGTTGCGACGAGTCCGTTCGATTACGCCATGAAGCGTCAACGCCCGGATACCTTGCGCCGAACGTTCGTCGATCCCACCCGCAGAGATGCGACCAATATTCACGAGCGTGGATGCAAGGGAGCGTGCGGTTGGGAAGTCCTTTACAGCGTGCGTAATCTTGGCCAAGAGGTAGAAGCCAGAAATTTGCGACTCCGGGAGGTATGCTTGCCCTTCAAAGTGTGCCATGACGGCATTCACAATCTCGGCGGCCCGCTCCCGTAACCGGTCGAAAAAGTTCAACACGCCCGATTTTGAGGTGAAGACATGTGCTCTGCTCCGATGCACTTCTCCATCATCGCCCACTTCTCGTGGGAACTGAAAAGGGGTTGAACCGTTGAGCCGATGGGTGACCTCAACCCGAATCCGCTGATTCGTTTTGCTATAGATTTTCAGCGTCTCACCGGGCGCAGTCTCCACGCTAATGGTGATGAAATCGTGCTGATCCTCGCGGGCAAGGTCGCAGTCGTAGGTTCTGGCGATCCCACGGCGGCGGGAGAATGCGCGCAAGGGGCGCTGGAGATCGTGGACAACTTTCAACGGGTCGTCGGAAAGCCATTCCCAATACGTTTCCACAAACCCCACTGAATACCGGTCGCTCGATCGAACTGGCGTCGGCATGAGGAGCAGACTCGCAACTCGTCCAATTTCCGATGCGAAGGCCGTTTCAATCATGGTCAGATATCGAAACACATGCTCTCGCCACCGTTCGGGTTTCGCGTAGCTGAAGAGCCTCCCTGATTGAGGAAGCCAATTATCGTTTCGATCATACGATGCTTCACCATACGGAGGTAGTCCCAGCTCTTGCTCCTGCAAGCCCTGTGGAAGCGGGCGTTGCGTCGGTTGGTGGCGGACGAATCGAGTTGGATTGATCGTGAGATCGAGTTTGGCGGTGGTTTGAATTGGGAGCGCAGGCCCGTCGATCCGGCGAGCTTTCCAAATGCATGAATCAGCGAATAGGGGCGGCGGAATGATCTGTGGTGGTTGATTCCCGGCGGCCTCAATGGTTAAAGCATCCCGCCTCACACGTAGGGTTTTCGTTCCCTGCCATTCGCTGTCATCGACTCTTCCGAACAGCCAGCCGTAAGCTCGCCCGTGGTCTTCGCGCCGTCGAGAACGACGGTTCACCGGCGGCGGAGC
Organism: Chthoniobacteraceae bacterium; assembly: GCA_044226525.1. Taxonomy (GTDB): domain Bacteria; phylum Verrucomicrobiota; class Verrucomicrobiia; order Chthoniobacterales; family Chthoniobacteraceae; genus VFJQ01. The sequence continues at coordinate 1,626 of JBGAGV010000028.1, forward strand.
GCCGAGCCGTGTGTAGAAGTGGCGGATGTCCTCTTCGCTGTCCCCGAGGACGGCCCAAGCTCCAATCTGGATTTCAACTTTATCCTGTCTTCCGGTTTCGGGAGTGACACGAGAAGCAAATGTGAAGTTGGGAAGCAGCGGCACTGTGGTTGTTCTGCCTCACCTTGTCTCTACTCTACAAGAAGGGTTCACGCACAGGGGGCGAGCGGTTTACGCGGTTCCAGTCTCGAACATCCGCCCAAAGTTGCTACGAGCGGTCGCATTGCTGGAATCGCGGAGCACCGCGACATAGTTGACAAAATGCGCTCGAAGGTCGGAGAGGAGGCGGTGCGGATTGACGCAAACGTTGTCGCCGTCGAGGGAAAGCGCCTCTGGATAATCACCGCTCAAAAGTGCGCCGAGCTTGGTGTAGCCACTGTGATACATACCACACCGGACGCGGCTATAAATCGTATTGAGCTGCGAGTCGGTCAGCGTTGAGGAGGGATAAACGTTGCGGACGCCACTACGGAAAAAAACCTTGCTCTGACCATCGCTGCTTGTCCCGGTTGCATACTGGGCAATCATCTCGAAGTAGGCAAAGAGCATCGAAACGAGACCATAACCAGCGTGAGGTATCCCCTCGGCTTGCTTGGCGATGTCGAAGCGCCAACCAAGTTCGCGGTCCTCGAATATCTGAATCTTGGCCTCGATGTCAGGATTCTCGCCAAAGGTCTCCGAAGTGAATTTAGGGCTTATTGCTGTCATTGATGGAGTAGGAAGACCAGTTTGCATGGCAAGCGTGACGGTCCGCAAGGCTCTTGTTCAGATATGTGGGGATAGTTTTCCCGCTCTATGCAGTCGAGGAAAACCAGTTCATGCGTCGCCCGGCGCGAAGGCGCGAGAGTAATAGGGCAAGCTCACCAATTCGGAAGCTTTTATCTTGGCACGCTCGCCCCGTCTATCGTAGCGAGCCGTGGTTGAGAGTTGCGAATGCCCAAGAATGCCAGCAACGACAGCGATGTCCGCTCCCGCATCGAGGAGGTCACTCGTCAACGTGCGCCTTAGATCGTGCCAATCTACGTCGGCAATATTTGCCTCTCCGCTCCGCTTCCGAAGCATCTGATCCAAGGCGGCGGTGGAGAGTCCCTTGTCGGGCTGCACCCGTCCGCCCCTGCGAATCGCCCAAAACAGCGGTCCGGTGGAATTGCACCCCGGTGCAAATCGGACTCTGAACCAGTCGCGAAGCATCAATGCTGCGTTGGCGTTCACGTAAAGCCGCCGCTCTTTGTTCCTTTTGCCGATCACTCGAACCTCGAAACGCCCCGGTTCTGGCTCCGTCACATTTTCGGCAAGAACGCCAGCGATCTCCGCTCGACGTGCGCCGGTCGCAGCGGCAAGGGCAATCATCGCGGCATCACGAGCGCCAGCAGCGGTGCGGTCATCGGCACACGCACGCAGGAGTGCGCCGACTTCGCCAGACGGAACATAGCGGCCCGCAACTTCACGGCTGCCCGCATCGCCCTTAATTGCGCGCACCCGCAAAAGCTCGTCGGTATCCAACAGCCGCATCTCCCACGCTGTCCGTGCAACGCCTTTGAGCGCCGCAAGCATTTTGTTCCTCGTCGCGGGGCTTCCGGCGTATCGCGCCATGACTGCGCGAACAACGGGCGCACACAGCTTTTCCCACGGAACGCCTTGCCATGCGTCATGCCCGGAAAGCGAGGAGTCGATGATCTTCGCTGCCGCGTTCAGCGAATACATCATCGAGCTTCGCGACAATTCGTTGCCCATCGAATCCAAATAGGCGAGGGCTGGATTGATCGTCGAAGCGGCTTCGACGAAGGCAACGGCGTTCGTCTTAGGAACGGTGAACACTTGGGGCTCGACCTCCGTTTCCACTGCGGGAGAGTGCGGTAATAGCTTCACGAAATGCGAATTTTCAAAAGTTGTCGAAGGTCCGCTGGTTGTTGGCGGCGAGGTATGCTTCCCACGTCGTTGCCTTGATCCCCTCGCTCGAATACATCCGGCGAGTAGCCGTGTTGGACTCAATGGCGAAATAGCGGGACCGCTGTGGGCCAAACTCCGGAAAGATGTAACCGTGAAGCGCCCGTGACTTACACGTTGGCGGGTCAACCTCATCCTCGTTGAATATCGCTAGGTCTGGCCTCCAATCCTCCGTGTGCCGTGCGATGTTGGCTAGGGTGACCTCTCGGTAGCGCACGCTGCGGGCCGTGAGCATTACGACGTAGAATCCGTCCGCCTGAATACGGCGAAGAAGTGGCAATCGATATGTCTCCGTCTCCGCAATCACCTTTGAATAGTCCCGCCATTGCCGAACCTTCGGCCTCGTCGCGAAGGTATGAACTAGATCGAGGAGCAGGATGCGGCGAGTGCCGACCGGGCGGTTCGGGGAAGTAGTGAGCATGTCACAAATAGCTCACAATTATCTGAATGTCAAGTATTTACATCGATATATTCACGTCTTCCAACCCGAGTAAGCCGAGAGCCTGCGCGAGCTTTGACAGGTCAGCAGTGCTGCCAATGTCGATCGGAAAGGAGTTTTCGTCCTCCTCTTCCCCGAAGACGGTCACCACAACGGGAAAGTCGCTTCCAGCGTGCTGAATAGTGGCAGGGCCGTCAACGAGCTTGGTGTCCGACTCCGCCGAAATGGATGCCTCGGAAACATGCCACGTGTTATCCTCCTCAAAGCCCTCATCGGGCAGATAGGATACTTCGGAGAGTTTGGCGGTCACGTTGCCTTGGCGTAGGGTAATATGAGCCATCTTCGTCGGACGGCTCACGCCGAGATCGCAAACAAAGTGTTGCTTAATTCGCGGATGGATAAGGGGCCTTCAAACTCCGAGCGCGGGATGATGCGATGGTTCAATCGCTCTTTCCGCTGGCCGTTGATGTCACGGCGCTGCGTCATTGCTGCCTTGCGCGTCGAGAAGTCCGTCAACATCTTGCCCACTGGTGCGCCAAAGAAGCGGTAATGCGCTATGTCGAGCGTCGCTGCATCATAGGACATCCAAACGATGCAGCCGCCCTGTGAGGAGGCAAGGGCGACGTGAGCGGAGATACTTTGTGCCCGTCCGCCCGTGTGCGTTGCCTTTAGCTGAATGTGGCGGATCACGTTCCCGAGGCTGGCGACAAGATCGAACCCGGAATCATCAACTTCGTTGTTGTAGATGTGTAGCTTGCTCGTGTGATCCTGCTCCCACACCGCCCGGAAGAGCTGGCCAAGGAAAACGTGGCGCAAGGCATTCTCGATGTAGGATGAGTTGTGGGAGAGTGCTTCGGTGCGGGTCATTGTTCAGTGTTTGGCGGTGTAATCTGATTTGGAAGCAAAAGCGTAGAGCCGGTGCCGATTCGCCCCCATGCCTCGCGAAACTCCGGGCGGTCATAGTGCTTCGGTTGTAGCCAGAAACTCGTCTTGTCGTCTTTCACGCCTTTGTGGGCGAGACTGCGAACTTCATCGGGCGTCAGCACAAAACAGTTTGGGGGCTCTGAGTCCACGTTGCAGCACACCACGAAGAAATCGCCGATCAGACCATCCGTATGAGCGCCGAGAGGAACTGGATTCCGCTTTGAGAGCGCCTTCACTTGGACGCTGTGTGTTCGCTTCGCGTCTTGGCTGTATATCAGCACATCAATACCTTTGGCGTTGCGGGCCGTTGGCATGACGTTCCACCCTAGGCGAGAGAGCCGATAGCAAATATAGAACAGCCCCACGTTGCCGACGATCTGATTGCTGCTTTGGCTCCTGCTCCGCAGTTGGGGGGCTTGGGCAATCGTTGGGAGGTTCGATGGAGGCACGCCGCGAGTTGAGCAGGTTTCGTTTGGGACGGCGATTGCGAAGTTGATCGCTAGTGGGGCGGTTGAGCTTGGGCCTTCATCAGCACTGCAATTCCAGCCAAAATAGAGGAGTAAGAATCGGCTCCCGGTTGCGAGGCAATGGGGTTGTCAGCCATGACGACCTTGTGGGCAGCTTGCAGCATGGACAAGCCGTCCACCGCAAGACCGTCTTTCTTCAAGTCCTTCACGACTGCCCAAGTCATATTCGCCACTCTCTCTTCCGTAATCTCCTTCCGTTTCGAGATCGCGGTGAGCAGGTCTTGATACGTCGCCGTCAAAGGCGTGCCCGTGGGCAGAGTCTCGCCTTTGTCCAGACAGGCCATTTTGTAAGCGAGCGAGTCTCCGGTGGAATCAGAGTGCGACTTCGGTGGCGCTGGTATCTGCGCGGCTATAGTGGGCGAGGCGGCAGCCCCTTTCGGTTTGATGACGACCTCCACTCTTCCCGATCCGAAGAAACCCTTTTCGGGAACGATCAAAATCAACTCTCCGCTCAACGCCGAGTGCGGAATTTGGAATGCGGTAACGGCTTCCTTCGCAACCCCCGGCTGAAGCTGCCGGACGAATAGTTCCTCGGCCTTCGCGACGGCGAACACCGCGCCCTCATCGAAACCGACCTCTCGCCCTTTTGAATCGCGTAGTCGGAAGTCGTGAGAATGCACAACCTCCAGCCCGTTCGTTTCGTTCTGTATGGTGAAATGAATCACCACGAAGAGTGACTCTGGCCCCGCATCTGCGGTGGTTCCGCCAGCCGCGCCGAGGTGCGTCGTCGTCTCGGCCTCCTTGATCTCGTAGGTGAAGTCTCCGAGGCGGAACGTCTCGAATTGCGCCACTCTCTTCGGTGGCGTGGGAGTTGGCTTCGATGTGGCTTTTGGTTGAGCCACGGCCACGGGACTGGTTTGGGTTGGGGTTGGTTGAAGTTGTTTGTTGCGAGCCAGATGTTCGGCGCGATCTCGTTCAATCGCCTTGTTGTTTTCAGCCACATCCCATCGGATGAAGAGGATGAAGCCGATGACCGAGAGGATCGCGAGAAGGATGACCACCCCGAGGACCGCCAGCCCCGCCATGAAGACGGGCAGGAAGGTGGATTTAGGTTTGTTGCCCTCCGCCAAGCGGTCGAAATTCGGCTTGTTCGATTGCGCAGGGTGCGGGTGGCCAACCTCCGGCATCGGTAAGGACTGTGGAGTCGGCGGCAAGGGGGGCGGGAGAACCGTTTGGTCCTGATCTGCCACTGCGGCGAATCGGTGCCACTCGCTGCCGCCGTCTTCGATGACGAGCGTTTCATCTGAAATCACCCCGACCTTGTAAAGATGAAGGAGCTTTTGAAGCGGCAGCGGCCCTACCGGTTCGTTGGTTGTATCCGAGTAAAAATAGAGGGGTTCCGCGCCGAGATTAGGGAGGGAAGTGTCGGGAGTCATGGCTGTCGTTGGTTGGGCTTCTGCTCGCGCTACCCGCATCTCTGCGCAGGTAGCCGGAGGTTAAGAAGCCGCCGTAAGACAGCCGCAGCGGCTTTTACCGTGAGGCTGGACATGTGCCGCCGCCCCCCGGCCATTTGGCACAGGTGGCGGCGTTGTTGCGGTCAACGCCGACCGCTTACGGCGGGGTTCTTAAGCCCCGGCTGGCTCTCGCCAGCTAGTGAAAAGCTACGAGCGTGGAGGAATGTGTAAAGCCTCGAAACTCACGGTTTTCTGCGTGTGTGCCGCGCCATTCCATATCCACGCTTGCGGCCCTTGGTGCGGAGATAGAAGGTGATAGCGGTGAGGTCTCCTTCTTTGATACGGCGGAAAAGTTGGGCCTCGGAAAAGTCCAAAGCACATTCCGTGATCTCCTCGACCCGCCGTTTGAAAGCGGTGTCAGCCATGCACCAATCGCGATATGTCGTCCGGTTCATTTCGGCGAGCTTCAAGGCACTACTCACAATTCCCATCGACGACTCCAACGCCCGAAGAAACACGGCCTTGCGTCGCACGTTGTCGGCTCGCCGAAACTCCACGTAGTCGGCGGCGGTGCTGACGCCTCTCGCTTCGCCATCCGGGTTCCACCGCGTCACGGCTACTTGCAGAGGAGCTGAGAGACAGAGCGTGCGTGGTTCACTCAAGGAAGCGGGGCCGCGAGTCTGACGCATTGGCGCAATGGTGAGGTTCGATTCGTTGCTATCGCGCAATTTATTGGCGACTGATTGCACCCGGTGCAAAAATTCATCGCGGGTAGAGGTGGGCAATATCGAGGTTTGGATAGTGAACCTTCGCCAGTTCTTCCGCGAGCTGTCCAATCAGCCGATCCCGACCGTAATGGCGCTGCTGCTGACCTTCACCGGCCCATCCGCATAAACGGTCGATGCGTTGCGGACTGATGTCTGCCCGTTTGAGAGCGTCGGTGAAACTGTGGCGGAAACTATGGAACGTCGCGGCGATTTTCTTTCCGAACGTCCGCCCCAAAAACCGCCCGAAGAACTTCGAGAAGTTGTCCGAGTATGAGCCCGTGTTTGCGCGGGTCAGCTCGGGGAACAGGCGACGCGACCCATCAGCCCGGCGCTGTGTAACGTAATCGCCGAAGCCGAGCTTTATGAGTTCGGGATGAACAGGAATCGTGCGTCCGCTCGGCTTGTTTTTGAGCCGTTTGTCGTCCGCTGCCCCACCGTCCAGATCGACCCGAATCTCCAAGCACAGCCCGCCTTCCCAATCCTTAACGTCCTCGACGTAAAGCTGACAAATTTCGTTGCAGCGCATGCCTTGGAAGAGCGCGATTAGCGGCACGTAAAAACGTCCTCGGCGCGGTTTGTTCGGGCCGGGTTTTGCATACCCCCACTCATCATCCGCGCAGCCGGTAAACAGCGGAGCGCGGAAGATCGTGTTCAGCTCTTCCATCGTGAACGGGCCTGCATCTTCAGAGCCGGTGTTTGCACCGTTCTTGGGTGTAAACCGCTGCTTGAACAAATAGTCGTCGAAGGGGTTCTCGGGAATCTGCTTCGTCTTCACCCCGTATTTGAAAATGCTGAATGCCACGAAGAATCGATTGCGTTTCGTGTTTGCGGCCAAGCGTGACGAGTCACCTTTCTTTTCCGCCGCAGCGATGGCCTGCACCGCAGACATGCCCGGATAACGCTTCGCCATGTTTTCTGGCATGGTTTCGATGACCTCACAGAATTTTTCCGCGTCCTCACGAGTGATCGACGCAGCGGCTCTATCCGCACCGAAAACATCGCTCAACAGACGGATCGTGACACGGTATTGGAACAGCGTCTTCGGAGCCTTGCCTGACTTTTCAAACTCGGTGGCGAATTTGTCCCCGAGCTTCGCGACCGTTATGCCGGTGTTCAACTGCTTGGGGAGGGAGTGTGCGGTCACATCGGAAAAGAGCGGGTCATAGACCGTGAACGGATTCCCACGAAGACGATCGGCTGACCGGCGCAGATGTTCTAGGCGTGCATCGCGGAAGAGCACGGCAAGCTGCCGGTATGCAAGAGAGGTTCGGTCCACGGTGAGGTTGTGAGCCTCAAGGAACGCCTCCAAATCGCCGGAACCATCGTCCTTCTGGACTTGGTAATTTCGGTTCGGTGTTTTGCCCGTGATTGATCCCTCTTGCAATGCGAGGTCGAACAGCAACTCGTTCCGATCTTCGGGCTGGAGATCAAAACCACGTTGGTCCCACCACTCCTTCGAGTCTCGCTCCAGTTGGACAAACCACTGCTTCGCCATGTCTTGCGAGTGTTGCTCCGAAGTCACGGTAAGCGCCTGCTTCGCTCCCGACGATTCGCGAGGCTGTGACGGTTCATCCGTCTTCACGTCGAGCAAGAGGTTGAGGCGAGCAGATGGCTTCTTCTCCGCTGCGAGGCACCGTTTGAGGTGAGAAAATGCTTCCGATGACGGAGACAATCCACCCGGCCCCAAAATTCTTCGCGCCTGTTCAATCAGCGCATCGGCAAGCGCCGAGTCGTAGTTGATTTTGAGCCGGGCCTCCCTGCGGGTGTTCACTTGCAGTGGCCACTTCAGTTCCCAACCGAAAAGGGGGCGCAATTTTTCCGGAACTGCGACGCGGAGATAAAAGGTCGATCCTCGCTGGGAGAGACGTGAATGGCCGGGCACTTCGGAAAAGGGTTCTGTATCAGGTTTCTGGACCATCGGGGTTCTCAACCTACTGATACTGAACAAGTTCCTTCTCCGCCAACACCTTACGCTGTGATGGTGGAGGTAAGGGGATTCGAACCCCTGGCCTTCTCATTGCGAACGAGACGCTCTACCAACTGAGCTATACCCCCATCAACAGGACAGGATGGCCCATTTAGAGCAGGGCGGGGGTGCCGTCAAGGGCCAGTCACCCTCGCGATTTGTGAATCGCGTGAACCTTGGATACCGGGCCTGGGCCTTACGTTCGTGGCGTATCTCATGGATGGCGCGCCCTGCATCGCGGACCGCAGTCACCGGCCCAAAGGCCACTCTTCCCCATTTCCCGAAAAGCGGGCTTGGAAATCGGGAGCTGAGAGCAGGATGGGTAGGGCGTCCGACCGGCTACACCTCGAACTTATACCCGAACTCACGCACGGTTTTGATGAACCGCGGCGCAGTGGGCTCAGGCTCGATCTTGTTGCGCAGGGCGTTGACGAAGCGGTCGATGCTGCGTGGAGTGACCATTGACCCATAGCCCCACACGCTGGCCATGATGGTGTCACGACTGAGCGCACGCCCCGTGTTCTGCACGAAGTAGGCAAGCAACTCGAACTCCTTCGGCGACATCGCGATCTCCTCGCCCGCGCGCACCAGGACGCGCGATTCGAGGTCGAGTTCGCAATCGCCGAAAGTGAACCGGCGCGCACCGCGGCCTTTCGTCCGCCGCACCAGCGCCTCGGCGCGGGCGATGAGTTCCTTGATGGAAAACGGCTTGGTGACGTAGTCGTCGGCGCCGAGTTTCAGGCCGAGCACTACGTCGCTTTCCTGCCCCTTTGCGGTGAGCATGAGGATCGGCGTCTCCAGTTTTTCTTCGCGGAGCGAACGGCACACTTCGTAGCCATTCACATGGGGAAGCATGACATCGAGCACGATCAGATCGGGGCGCAGTTCGATGGCCCGATCCAAGCCGCTCTGGCCATCGGTCGCCGTATGCACCCGGCAGCCTTCGAACTCGAAATTGTCCTTCAAGCCACGCAGCAGCACGGGATCGTCTTCGATGATGAGCACCTGGGCGTTCATGGGGTTGGGTCGTGGGATACGGAAATCTACGCTACTGCGTCACCTGTAGCACGATAATCACCTGTCCCTTGGAACTCATCGGTCCGCGAAAGAAAAGCGGGCTCGCGGGGGCGATGACGGCCACGGTGTCCACGAGAGGCCGTTCGTTCTGGTAGAGCAGGAGATTGAGCAGATACCCGCCGCGTGCGTCCGGACTGCTGGCCCGGCGGGCCTGCAGATTCAGCCAGAACGTTTTCGTCGGCGTGAGGGAGAGCTTCGCATCGTCCTCCAGTTTTTCGGTATCGCGTCCGACGATCTCGAACTGGTTGTAACCGAAGACCCTCTGGAGTCGCGCAGCGATTGGCTTGAGTTCATCCGGCACGGGTTTGGGCGATTTGGCATTGGTAGCCAACAACACAGCGGACCAGATCTTGTCGCCGGCCACGGCTGAGCCGGCGAAAGCAAAAAGGAGAAGAAAAAAGAAGAAAGAAAGGCGCGAGGCGCTCATCGCACGATGTCGGTCGGCAGGTAGTCGAGACCATCCAGCCAGAGCACGGTCACATTGTCGCGCGGATCATACACGGTATCGACCGAGATATTCGGCTCATAAGTGCGGGCATCCACGATGGTGGCAAAGTAGTCGCTGCCCGGCGGTTTGGTCCCGACAGGAATCATCGTCTTGAACAGAACCCCGGCCATCAACAGGCAGAATGCCCCTGCCCAGACAAGCCGAGGGAAACTCCACCACGACCGCGACGCGGCGGGCTGTCGTTCGCTTTCGTGGATGCGATGCAGGAGTTGGTGCTGGAAAAAATCCCCATGATTCATTTCCGGCGCGGTTGAATGCTTTCGCAGCAAGTCGGAAGTATTCGCCGCAGCGGCCCGCTCAGCCGCGGGATCGAACCCGCGCGCGTGAAGTTCCTGCTCGAAGGCGGCGGCGTGTTCGGCATCGAGCTGACCGTCGAGCCAGGCAGTGAAATTTGCTTCGAAGTCAGAGGGTTTCATAAATGTCACGGAGTTGAGCTTGGAGTTTCTTGCGGCCGTAAAAAAGTCGCGACATCACCGACCCGAGCGGGATGCCCACGCGATCGGCGATTTCCTGGTATTCGAGCCCTTCAATCTCGCGCAGCACCACCACTTCGCGATGCTCGGGCGAGAGCTTCGCAATGGCGGCATCGATGCGGGAGCGGATTTCCTTGTCCGAAAGCCGGGCCATCGGGGCCATTTCACCACGCGGCGTGGTCGTGCTGGCGGGCTCGATATTTTGCAGGCCGATGGCGTCGTCGAATTCCGTCTCCCCCTGCACCTGTTTCCGCCGCACCCAGTCGATCGTCACATTCATCAGGATGCGGTAGAGCCAGGTGAAAAACTGCGACTGTCCGCGGAAATGGCGGATATTTTTCCACGCCTTGAGAAAGCCGTCCTGACAGAGATCCCAGGCGTCGTCTTCTTGACGGACCATCTGGTAGATCATGGCGTAGGCGCGTTGGCGGTATCGGATGACGAGTTCATTGAAAGCCGCGGTTTCCCCACGCTGGCAGCGGGCGATGAGGTCGGGTTCATCGGCCTGCGCCTCGCGCGAGTCGTCCGCATTCGGCGGATTGGACGGGCGCGATTCATCTTTATTCATGCAGGTGGGAGGAATAGGTTTTTTTCAGACGCGAAAACACGGAAAAAATATTGTGTTTTATTGTGTTTTTTTGGCAGCCCTCCCTGTGAACCGCGAGGGATAACCCCTAATTTTGAGCTTTCGAGCAAGAGGGATAAGGGGGGCAAATTCACGACGCCATCTTTTCGCTGCAAGGGAGCAGGTGCGCAAACACCCCATTCGCTCCATTCGCTCGGTGATGACTATTTTTTTGAAGAGTGGCTCAGGACTGGGCGATTTCGGCGGCTGCCTGGACGAGGCCGTCGAGGAGAGCGCTCCAATCTTCTGCGCTGGTCTTCCAGCCGGAGCTGAAGCGCAGGGCGCGGCCGGCTTCGGCGGGGGGGATGCCCATGGCGCTGAGGACATGGGAAGGTTGTTCCTTGCCGCTGGCGCAGGCGGAGCCGGTGGAGACAGCGAAGCCGAGGCGATCGAGGCGGACGACCCAGCGCTGACGGCAGTCCCGGGCTTCGGGCATGATGACGGAGACGGTGTTCCAAAGGCGGGGGGAGTTTTCGCCGAGCACGCGGACGGCAGGAAGAGCTACGCGGAGGCGAGCGATGAATTGGTCGCGGAGGGAAGCGTCAGCCGGGGCGGCTTCGCGTTCGGCGAGGGCGGCGATCATCGCGAGCACGCCGGGGACGTTTTCGGTGCCGGCGCGGCGACCGTCCTCCTGCGGGCCGCCGACGATCAGCGCGCGGGTGTCCGCGGGGCACTTGAGAAAACCGACGCCGGGGGGCCCGCCAAATTTGTGCGCGCAGCCGCTCACCAAATCGCACGCACCCAGCCCTCGCGCGGGCAGCTTTCCGATCCACTGCGCTGCGTCGCACAGCATCGGGACGCTCCGTTCGCGGCACCAGGCCAGCGTTTCCTCCCATGGCTGCAACACACCGGTTTCATTGTTCGCCGCCATCAGGGCGACGGCTGCGGGACGCGTTTCTTCCCGGACCACTTCGACCACGCCATCCGAGTTCACCGGCATCGTCTGCAAGCGTCCCGCAAAATACCGACGCGCGCTTTCCATTACGCACGGGTGTTCGATCGCCGACACCAGCAGTTCCCCTTCCCTCGAAGCCAGATGAGCGAGTGCCATGTTGTTCGCCTCCGTCGCCCCGCTAGTCCACACGATGTCGTGCGGAGCACACCCCAGCCACGCAGCCAGCTTTTCCCGGGCTTCGGTCAGAGCCCGGTCGGCCCGATCCCCAAGCCGGTGGGGGCTCGATGGATTCCCCACGAAACGCTCCGCCGCCTCCAGCCACGCTTCGCGCGCTGCGGGAGAGAGAGGGTGAGTGGCATTATGGTCGAAGTAACGCACGGCTGCTCTTTGCCTTGTTGTGACACGTGGGTCAACGTGCCGGAATCGCCGCGGTCAGCCGCCGCGAGCTTTCTCCTTGTGACGAAGCGTTATTCACACTTTGATAGAACGAAATGAAGGTCGCCCCTTTACTCATCTGGCTCGCCGGTGCGGTTTCGCCACTGCCTGCGGCCATCATCACGCTCCAGCCCAGCAGGGATACAGCGATCTATTCTTCGCAGGCGACCCACAGCAATGGCGGCGGCGCGGGCCTCTTTGCGGGCACCGACGGCACCGGTGCGGCGTCGCGTTCGTTGCTCGCTTTTGATTTCAGTGCCATCCCGTCCGACGCGACGATCACGGAGGTGAAGATGACGCTTACCCTCGGCATGGTGGCCGGCAGCGGTGGCTCCGGGGGTGGCTCGGCGACGGCCACTATCGGCTTATTCAAAGTATCGCAGAACTGGGGCGAAGGGACTGCTGGCAACACCTCGCAATCCTCGGGCATCTCCGGCTCCGGCCAAGGCTTCAACGCCGTCGCGGGCGACGCCACCTGGAGTTCGGCCGCTTATCTCAGCACGCTGTGGGCGACGCCCGGCGGCGATCATGCCACCGCCGCCAGCGCGTCACTGTTCCTGGACAACAATACGGTGGGAAATTCGTTTACCTGGCTCTCCACGCCGGAACTCGTGGCGGACGTGCAGGGCTGGCTGACTAACCCCGGCGCCAACTTCGGTTGGGAACTCATCAACGCAAACGAGAGCGTCGCCCGGACAGCTTATATTTTTTACAGCCGCAACTGGCCTTCCTTCCCCAGCGGAAACGTGAATCAGGTCCCGATGCTCGAGGTCACCTACATGGTGCCGGAGCCCCATACGACGGCGTTGCTTGCAGCAGGCGTGCTTTGTGTGCCTATTCGCCGCCGCTCTCATGCGCGCAAGGCCTGACGCCTTCACTCTCATCGAACTGCTCACGGTGATGACGATCATCGCCATCCTCGCCGTGCTCAGCACGAGTGCCTACACGCAGGTGATCGCCGCGCGCAACCTGGCCGAAAGCGGCTCGCGAATGCGGCAGTGGGGCGCGGCGCTCGGCATGTATGTGGCGGACCATGACGGCCTCCTTCCCCGCCGCGGCCAGGGCGTGCAACCGGTCACCCAGCTTGATCGAGCGGAGGACTGGTTCAATGCGTTGCCGCCTTATCTCGGCTCGCCGGGTTACGGCAAGCTGGTGAAAACCGGCCGGCGCCCGCGTGAAAATGAACGCTCCGTCTTTGTGCGCCCCGGCGCGAAAGATCCCGGCACGACCGCCTTCCTGAGCTACGGCATGAACATGAATCTCTCGCCGTGGAATCTTTCCTCCGCGACGAAGATGGCGGCCATCGAACGTCCTTCGACGACGGTTTTCCTCGCCGAAGCCCCCGGCGCCTATGCGAGCACCTATCCCTCGAAAAAGCCCTACAGTTGCGAGGCGCCGCACAACGGCAAAGGCAATGTCCTCTTCCTCGACGGGCACGTCGGTGCCTTCACCGCCGACTACCTCGGCGCAAAAAAAGGCGACCCGCTCCGCGACGACATCCACTGGCTCACCGGCACCGACGCCGACGCGCAGGCGCCGAACTACTAGCCTCATTACTTCCCATGCGTCCCATCCTGGCCCTCCTGCTCCTCGCCTGCACGGCGCTCGCCGACGACCGCAAACCCGTCCGCGTGGCCGTGATCGGCGGCATGACCATGACTGGCATGTGGCAGGAGCTCGCCGCGAAATTCCAAGCCGACACCGGATGGAAGACCGAACTGGTCGTCACCGGCCCGAAGGACGTGCTGAGCGTCCCGTTTAAAAAGGGAGAGGTGGACGTGCTCACCATGCACAGCAGCGACAAGACGGCCGATCTCGTCGCCGACGGCTTCGGCACGAACATGCGTCCATGGGCGCGCAACGAGCATACCATCGTCGGCCCGGCGGATGATCCGGCGGGCATCCGTGGCATGAAGGACGGGGCCGAAGCATTGAAAAAAATCGCTCAGACCCATTCGAAGTTTGTCGATTTCTACGGCCCGGGCAGTCGCGAACTCACCCACAAGCTCTGGCAGCGTGCCGGGCTCAAGCCCGAAGGCGACTGGCTGCTGAAAGACGAAAGCGCCGCGCCGCAGAGCATCGTGGAATTTGCCGCGAGCAAACACGCTTACGTCGTCGTGGGCCGCGCGCCGGTGACCTATGGAAAAATCCCGCTCGGGAAGATGGAAGCTCTGGTGCAGGGCGATCCGGAAATGCGACGGCCCTATCTCGTGATCGAAGCAAACCCGAAGAAATTTCCGCAGACCAACGTCGCCGGAGCACGCGCCCTTTCCGACTGGCTCGCGGGCGAACCCGGCCAGCGTTTCCTGCTCGAATACGGAAAAAAATCGCCGGGCGGGATCCCGATCTTTTACCCGATCAACGAACCGTAGCGGTCCGTGCGCTTAGCTCCGCAGCACCCGGCGGAGCTTGCGCCAGGCAGGACGGGCCGCAGCCTCGCTGGCCTTCCGCATTTCGTGATATGCCGCCAGGACACGCCGGCCGATCGCCGTCACCTGCGTGCCGCCTCCCCGGGCTCCCCCACGGGCCAGCGTAACGAGCGGCTCGGCGAAGTGCTCATTCATCGCGCGGACCAAAGCGAGCGCTTTCACATAAGACATCTTCAGTTCGCTCGCCGTGCGATTCAGGCTGCTCGTGTGGAGAAGCGATTCGAGCAACTGTGCTTTACCCGGCCCGAAGGCATCTTCTTCGCCGCAGACCACCCGGAGGCGGATTTTCAAACTTTGAGCAGCAGCTTCGCGGGTGGACATCGAACATCAACATACCCTCACCCGCTCGGCGCTGACAAGAACCCTACCCCTTGCCAATCAACCGGCGTGCTTCGGCCTGGCAGAAATAAAAAGCCAATCCCAGACCCGCACCGAAGCCCAGCCCGTAGCACACACCCCACAGGAGTTTGCCGGGGATGCCAGGGACGCGTGCTTCCAGCAGGCCACCGACGAAGTAACCAATCGCGTTCAACAAGAAGAGAGCGGCCACGACTTTGAAGGTTTGCGCGGAGGCATCGAACGCGCGAGCCAGCATCCCGCCCATGATCACGGTGCCGGCCAGCAAACCGACCACGCTGCCGAGGTGCCCGCGCAGGAACATCCACCCAGCAATCCATGCGATCGAATAAGCGACGAAGACGACACTGAAAAGCTTGTAGAAACGCGCCAGCGAGCCGCGACCGATGATCAGCCCGTGCAGGCAAATGCCGGCGAGAGCGATGAACACGATCATGCAGGCCACATACATGCCCGCTTCGCCGACGAGCCGGTGCAGCCATTTCCCGGCCACCGCCCACGGCACAAATCCCGCGACGCTGACCAGCGTGAAGCCAATCGCGCCGTGCACGATGGACTGCCCAAGCGACGGCGCGGGAAGTGTCCCGGCTCGCTGGGCGAGACTTGGAGGATCGAGTTGGAACCAGCTCATGAGCAGAAGAGCGAGCGCAGGCCGATTTTCTTATCCGAAAACGATGCAGAAATTTCGCTCTTAAAAGAGCCGCTGGAGCAACAAGGCGAAAGCCGCGATCAGCGCTCCACAGGGGAGCGTGATGAGCCAGGAGAGGACGATGGAACCGATCGTCTTCCACTTGGCCTGCCGCGTGACGATACCGATACCCAGCAACGAGCCGACGCTCACGTGGGTGGTGCTGACGGGGAGCGAGTGATAACTCGCGGTGGAAACCAGCAATGCGGTGGAGACGTTCGCGGCGAAACCTTCGCCCGGGTTCATGTCGGTAATTTTTTTGGCGAGGGTGACGGCGACGTTGCGTGCGTCCACGAGTCCGCCAACCGCCGTCATCGCGGCAATGATGACGATATTCCATTTCAGATCGAACGCATTCGCGACGAGAAGCAGCGCGGCCATTTTCGGCGTGTCGTTGAGCCCACGCGCGAAGCTCGCGGCGCCGCCGCTGAGAAAGTGAAGAGTATCGAGCGTGCGCGTCCGGTGGTCGGGCAGCAGGCGCACGCCTTTGAGCAGAAAATAGATCAGCGCCCCGACCGCGATGGCGATGATGGGACTGAACAGAAGAGGTTGCACAAAGGTCTTGCCGAGCGGGCCGAAGTTCACGGTGTGATCGCCTCCGGCAAGTCCTGCACCGACCAGTGCGCCGACGAGTGCGTGGGTCGTGGAAACGGGGAAGCTCAGGCGCGTGGCCAGGAAGCTGGTCAACGCGGCACCCAATGCGACCGCGAGGGCAAATTGTGGCGACTGCGCGAGCGGGTCGGGCACGAGTCCGCGGCCGCCAAATGACTTCAGCAAACCTTGCGCGAAAAAGATCGCGGTGAGTGCCCCGGCAAAGGTCGCCGCCGTGCCCCACCACACTGCCACCCGCAGCGAAGTGGTGCCGCTGCCGTAGAGCGACGCCACGCCCTTGAAGTTCGCATTCGCGCCATTGGTGAAGGCGACGAAACAGGCGGCGAGGATGAGAAGGGCGATGAGCATATCGAGGGGCTCCACCAAAGGAAGGGAGCCAAAAGCAAGACTGCGCCGCAGCAGCAGGCCACGGCGCAGTCCGCCAATGAATCAAAGAGGATTACTGGCCAGCGGGTTCGCCACCGGTTTCAGCCGGCAGCGACTTGCCCTTGAGCCACACGTATTCTTTCCACGCGCCCTCGTAGAGACGCACGTTCGGATAACCCGCGACGTGTTTGAGGTAGAAGCGCAGGAGGCTGCCTTCGCGCGACGTGCCGCAGTAGCAGATGATGTTCTTGTCCTTGGTGATGCCAGCCTTCTCGAGCTGGGCTTTCACTTCCTCGTAGGGTTTGAACTTATGCGTGTTGTCCTTCTCCATGAGGCGCGCCCAGTGAAAGCTGATGGCGCCGGGGATGTGGCCTTTGCGCAGCCAGATTTCGTCGTCGCCCTTAAACTCATTGATCGGGCGCGCATCGACGAGGACGTTGCCCGGCTTGCCGACGTGCTTCTGCACGTCTTCGACATTCGCGGCGATTTCCGGATGACCCTTCTTCGGCAGGCTGCCGGCCGGGTTGCCGAAGTATTCCTGCTCGGCCTTGAAGCCCTGCTTTTTCCATTCGGCCAGACCGCCATCGACGATCTTGATGTTCGTCACGCCATACTTCTCGAGCACAAATTCCACCATGCTCGCGCTGAGAATTTCGTCGTTCGGGAGCACGTCGCCCGTCGCATAGATGAGGTGGAGACGATCCTTATCCACGCCGGCGCGTTTGAGCAGCGCAGTGGTCAGATCAGCCGGCAGATACTGCACCGGCACGGCTTTGTCGGTGCCGCGGAGCGTGTCGAACTCCATGTGATGCGCCGTCGGGAGATGGCCGCGGAAGTAGTCCTTATAGCCGCCACGCGTGTCGATGACGATGGGACGTTTTTTCGGGTCCGGATCTTCGATGAGCTTCTTCGCATCGGCGACGGAAATGATACCGATCTCGGCGCGGGCGATGGCGGCCGCGGCGAGGACGGAGAGGGTCAGGATGAGTTTGGTATATTTCATTGAGGTGGATGGGAGTGGCGGGAACAAATGGCGGCGATTACGGAGGCGACGCCGCGAAATGTATGGATGCGCACTTGTGCATACGTAATCGCACAGGCCAACCGATTATTGGAGAAATCCAGCTGTCACCTGCCTGGAGGGAGGCCTGGCGACGAAAGCGAGTTTAGCTTGGAAGTTGATGACGAAGTTACCTTTGATCGTCCACGACAGGCTGTCGCCGTTGCCGGCTGATCGGCGATCGACCGGCGAGTTCTCGCGCAGCGCAAGTGAAACTGAGGCAAGCGGCTCCGCTTCAGGCGCTCAACAAGCACCCAAGGCTTCGGTTCTTTGAACTTCTTTAAAAACGGAATGATCTGGCTCTTCCCACACTTTCTTTCCCCGGAAGCCCTTCCTGAAGGGCGGCGCGTCGTTCATCGTGCAGCCTCCAGCTTGGCCACACAGCAACCCGTTTCACGCACCGCGCAGCACGCGGGGACGGCGATCAGCGCACCCAGCACGGGGGCGACAAGGTAAATCCAGAGAGGTTCAAGATGCCCGCTCACGAGTGCCGGGGCAAGGGAGCGCGCGGGATTCATCGAAGCGCCGCAGATCGGTCCCGCGAACATCGCTTCCAGCGCGATCACGGCTCCCACCGCAATCCCGGCGGTGATCCCCTTTTCTTTCGCACCAGTGCTGACGCTCAGAATCACGAGCATGAGCAACGCGGTGAGAACGACCTCCAGAATAAAGCTCTGCATTTCCGGTCCCGCGGGAAGCGTCGCACCCAGAGTGCGATCGGTCGGAAACAGCACCCGGAGCAGTCCGCTCGCCGCGAGGGCGCCGAGCGTTTGCGCCGCAATGTAACCAGCCACCATTCGCCAGGAAAACCGCCGCGCCGCTGCGAATGCGAGAGTGACAGCGGGATTGAAATGCGCGCCGCTGATATCGCCGAAGCAGTAGATCATCGCCAGGACGATCAGCCCAAAGGTGAGCGCAATCCCTTGATGACCGATGCCACCGCCGGTCACACCATCGACGACGATGGCGCCAGTGCCCGCGAAAACGAGGGCGAAGGTGCCAAGAAACTCGGCGGTCAATTTTTTCATCGCGCAGGCTATTACCTGCCGGCGCCACCGCCGCAATCTTGTGCACTTGTGCGCTTGCGAGAATATCTCTCCGCAGGCGGCCCACCTGAAACAGATCCGCAAACCGGGTTTCCCCTTTTAGGAGCAGGAGCTACGGCTGCCCTTTTTCTCCGGCGCTTCGAAGCGGAAGCTGCAACAGCCGAGGTCCACCGCTACGCCACCGGCTTTCACCTTCGCGCGGAACTCTTTCACCACCTGGCAATGGACTTCCTTGCCCGCGCGTTTCGAGGCGATGATACCGGCTTCCCGCAGGACGCGCAGGTGCTTGGATACGTTGTATTGCGGCGTGCCAAGTTCCTCGGCCAGTTCGTTCACGTGGTAATCCTTCGCGAGCAACAACTCGACGATCTTCAGCCTCGTCGGATCGGCGAGGGCGCGAAGAGCGGGTATGCATTCGTCGGATTTCATGTGGCGATGAGAGCGTGGTGAGACTACCACACGAGTTCCCCGCGCCGCAAACCCTGTGTCAGCGACATCCTTTTACAAACGCTCCAACTTCGTCACGCATCTCCCGGTCGATTTTCTCTACAGCCCCTCGCACTTCTGGGTGGCGAAAATCGCCGATAGCGCTGGCGAACGGTGGCGCGTCGGCTTCACAAAATTTGCCACGCGCATGCTCGGCGAAATCGTGGATGTGCAGCTCGAAAAGCAGGCCGGCGCGGCGATCGCGAGCGGCGATATCATCGGCTCAATCGAAGGATTCAAAGCGATCTCGGACATCTACTGCGTGGCGGACGGGACGTTTCTCCGCGCGAATGCGGCGCTGAAGGAGGACATCGAACTGGTCGGGCGCGAACCCTACGCAGGTGGGTGGCTTTACGAATTTGCCGGCCAACCCGATGCGAAGTGCGGCGATCTTGCCTCGTATCGCGCGCTGCTCGATGCCACGATTGATCGTATGCTGGCGAAACAAACCGACGAACAACCATGAGCAAAGCCCGTTACATCATGATCGGTGGATTCCTCGGCGCGGGGAAAACCACCGCCGTGGCCGCCCTCGCCGAACGCCTCACGAGGCAAGGTCTGAAGGTCGGCCTCATCACAAACGACCAGGGAAGCGAGCTCGTCGATACGGCGATGCTGCGAGCGAAGGGATTCGCCACCGAGGAGATTCCTGGCGGATGTTTTTGCTGCCGGTTCAATTCGCTCGTGGATGCGGCGGAGAAGCTCGATGCATCGAATTCGCCGGATGTATTCATCGCGGAACCGGTGGGGAGCTGCACCGACCTGGTCGCTACGGTCACGTATCCGCTCCGGCGGATCTACGGCGACAGCTACTCGGTGGCGCCGCTCAGCGTGCTGGTCGATCCGGTGCGCGCGGAGCGGATTTTCGAGCTGTGCGAAGGGGGGAAATTTTCCGGCAAGGTCCTCTACATCTTCCGCAAGCAACTCGAGGAAGCGGACCTCATCGTGATCAGCAAAATGGACCTGCTCGACGCCGGGCGCTTAGAGCGACTGAAGGCGAAGCTCGCCGCTGAATTTCCGCACGCCGAAGTGATAGGCACGTCCGTGCGCACGGGGAACACCGCGGAGTGGTTTGCAAAAATCGAAAATGCCGAGCAGGGCAGTCGCCCCGCGATGGAGGTGGACTACGAAGTGTATGCGGAAGGCGAAGCGCTCCTCGGCTGGCTGAACGCCACGGTGGAGCTGAAACACATCGATGGATTCGACTCCGAAACGGTGCTGCAGCAACTCGCCCGGCGCATCCAGAGCGGACTGTCCGGCGCCGAAATCGCGCACCTCAAAATGACCCTGAGCCCGCATGGGGGCCTTGGCGATGTCGCCGTGATCAATCTTGTGCGGAGCGATTTCGTGCCGGAACTCAGCCTGCGCCTCGAAGCCCCGGTAAACGCCGGCCAGCTCATCATCAACGTCCGCGCCGAGGCTTCGCCCGAACAGCTCCGCGACGCGGTGCGCGAAGCGGTGGAGACGATCGGCACCGACATCTCCGGCCTCGGCGCACAGCTCGAACACCTCGAATATTTCCGCCCCGGCAAACCACAGCCCACGCACCGCATCACGTCGCCGGTATAGCACGCAGGAATTTTAACGCAGAGGCGCGTTATTTCACGCCCGTCGCGAGAATCGTCTGGAACTGCGGATTCTGGTCGTCGCGGGCGACCACGGCGATGTCGATGTCGTGGAAGCCGGCCGTTTCGAGAAATTCGTGAAGCTGCGCCTCGGTGAACCCTAGCCAGGTATCGGCGTAGAGATCGCGCGCTTTGTCGAACTGGTGCGCGAGCAGATCGAGGATCGCGATGCGCCCGCCGGGTTTCACGATGCGATACGCCGCGGCGACCGCACGCGTGGGGTTTTGCGCATGATGCAGGGCCTGGCTGAGGATGGCGACATCCACCGACTCGGGCTTGATCGGTGGCTCATCCAGATCGCCGTGGCGATATTCGAGATTCTTGATGCCGTTGTCCTTGGCGAGTTGGGAGCCGAACTCGACCATCTTCTCCGAGTTATCGACGCAGATGACCTTCTTTGCCCGCCGGGCAAGAAGCTGCGAAAGCGTGCCTTCGCCCGCGCCAAGATCCGCGATGGTAAGCTCGGGCACGAAGGCGAGGAGCAAGTGCGCCAGGCCCTGCCACGTGCGGCCCGGGCAGTAAGTGCGGCCGAATTTTCCCGCGAGTTGATTGAAATACTCGCGCGCCTTGTCCTGCCGCTTGCGCAGCACCAGCTTGAGCGCACGCCCATCGGCCGCCGACTCGGGCAGCTCTTTTTCGCTCGCATCGAGAATGGTCTGCAACTCGACATCCTTCGCCGCGGGCGTGAGCGCGTAGTAGATGTTTTTCCCCGCACGCCGGTCGCTCACCAGCCGTGCCGTGCGGAGCTGAGCCAGGTGGGTGGAGATACGACTCTGGCCCATGCCGAGGATTTCCTGCAGCTCCACGACCGAGAGCTCTTCGCGGCGCAGGAGCAGCAGCAAACGCAGCCGGGTTTCGTCCGCGAGCAGGCGCAGGATTTTGACGATGGATGCCATGACCGGCGCGGAGGGTAGCGGCGGGAACGGCGGCGTCAAAGCCCGCTCTGCCCGCTTTTCACCAGGGCTACCCTCGCGCCCGGCGGCCCCCCTTATGCGAGCCGCGCTTCCATGGTGATGTTCGCGTTCAGCACCTTGGAAACCGGGCAGCCGGCCTTGGCTTTGGCCGCCAGTTCCTGAAAACCGGAGTCGTCAATACCGGGCACGCTGGCGGTCACGTCCAGATGGCTGGCCGTGATGGCAAAGCCGCCGTCCTTCGGCTCCAGCGTGATGGTGGCGGTGGTCTCGATCTTGTCGGGCGTGAAGCCCGCCAGGCCGAGGATCATCGAAAAAGCCATCGAGAAACAGCCGGCGTGCGCCGCGCCGATCAGCTCTTCGGGATTGGTGCCCTGCTCGCCCTCGAAGCGAGTCTTGAACGAATACGGCTTGGCGCTGAGTGCGCCGGAGCCAGTGGAGAGAGTGCCGGAGCCTTCCTTGAGGCTGCCCTGCCAGACTGCGGATGCTTTGTGTTTCATAGGTCGAACCCTATCGTGCGCGGGGGCAAAGTTGGACGCCAGCGGAAGTAACGCGGGCAATCTGCGGTTTCCAAATCTGCGAACCTCTGCCAAAGACGACGGCATGAATGTCGAGCGACTCAAATACGTGATCTGGGCGGTGGAAATGCAGCGGGCGGTGGATTTCTATGTGAAGGTTTTCAACGGCACCGTGCTGAAACAGAACGAGATCATCAGCGAAGTATCGATCGCCGGTGGCGTGATCGGGATTCACAACGGCGGCGAAGGTAACCGCACCTGGACGGGGATGAGTTTCCAAGTCGCCGATGTCGTCGCCGGCGCGCAAGAAATCGTGGCCGCGGGCGGCCAGGTCACCCGCGAACCGCAGCCCGAAGGCGACGAACCGCCGCATCTCGCGATGTGCGTCGATCCAGAAGGCAACGAAATCATGCTCACGCGGAAGCGGCACTGATCGGAAGGCTGTCACGGCGGCCCTCCACGCCGTTCCTGTCCCGGAGCAACTAGTTCCGGTGCGCTTTGTGGCAGTCCGTGCAGCTTTGGTTCGCGCGCTGGAAGGCGGCGTCGATCGCCGCGAAGTCTTTTGGATCGCGCAGCAAATCGCGCAACGAGGCGACCGAATCTTCGGCGGTCTTGAGCTTCGCGTGGAAGGCTTCGTTGCATTTCTGCGCGGCCGGGCTGCGCGCCAGCTCGCGGAAGTTTTCCCACAGGACGGTGGCGACCTCGACCGAGGACGGTGATGCCTTCTCCCAGCCCGCTTTCTGCGCGGCTTTGAGCGCATCGAAATGCTCGTCGATTGCCACCATTTGATCGACCATCGGCTCGGTCTTCGCGACTTCGGGAAAGGTTCCGGAACGTTTGGAAAGCTCGTCCAAGCCGGGCGGACGAAACTCGCGCGCATCGCGAAAAAGCCCGGCGTAATCGGGCGACGTGCCGGCTTCGCGCAGGAAGGCTTCGGCCTTCTCCGGGCTCCAGCCTTTCAAGGCCCGGCACACCACTGCCGCCGCCGCCGGGCCGCGATGTTTGCCATGATGGCAATGCATATAGACCGGCCCATCCGCGGCTTGCACGGCTCGCGACAACTCCTCGCCACGCTCCTGCGGCACCCCATCGTAGCCGATCGGCAGGTGCACGTAGCGCATGCCGAAACGGTGCGCGAGTTCCACCGCCGGCTTGCTGCCATCGACGCTCACGATGGTCTTCACGCCGAGCTGCGCGAGTTCGCGAAAGGCCGCCTCCGTGTCGGGCGCATTGCCGGAAATCAGCGTCGCGTCGATGCGAAGAACATTGTGCAGCGCCTTGGTTTCCACTGGGGCAGCGGGGTCAGCAGCCAGCACGAAGGACGAGAAAAAAGCGAGGAGGCAAACCCGGGCGATGCGAGACATGCGACGATGGCTTAGTAGCTCAACGTCGAAACGCACGGGAAAATTCTGCTTGCCTCGCCACGCCTCCCTCGTCGAGCCTCGCCGCGTTCTCGTGCTTCCTCGTTTCTCCAGATTCCTCGCGCTTCTGGCCGCCGTGCAAATTCTCGGCGGTCACTGGGTCGCGTTGCAATCGGTGGCGTGGGTGGGGATGGTGATCGACTACTCGAAGCAGGCTTCGCTCACCACCGCGCTGGAAAAGACGTTCGATGGCGAACATCCGTGCGATCTTTGCAAAACGGTCAGCAAAGGCCGCGGTGAAGAACAGAAAAACGAGACGCTGAAACAGGTCGTGAAATTTGAGGCGGTGCTGCCGGTGCATCTCGCACTTACGGTCCCCGTGGGTCAGCCCTGGCATTTCCCGTGTCTCATCGAGACACCTGCGGCGCTGGCTTTCGCCCCGCCGACCCCGCCGCCGCTAGCCTAGCGCCGGCATTCCTGTAGCCACGGCCTCTGGCCGTGCCTTTTCGCATTCGCAGGCTATCCATGCCTGCTCGCCTGCGCGGCTCGGAGAGCCGCGGCTACAGAACGCCACTCTCGCCCTTTTCTCGCGAGGGGTCCGGAGTCCACGGAGCGCGCCTGGGAAGCGCCCGCCGGAAATTTTGTCCGGTGATGTTCATAGACCTCCGTGGCTCCGGCCCCTCGTCGGGAAATCGCCTCCGCCCGCCTCTGCCCGCCCTCGTCCCTCGACCCATAGCATGAACCCACCCATCCATTCCCGCCGAGCCTTCACGCTCATGGAGCTCCTCGTTACCATCGCCATCATCGCGGTGCTGGCGACTCTCGCCGTCGCCGCCGCCCAGAGCGTGATCGGGAAGAGCCGCTCCGCCAAATGCTCCAACTTCATGCGGCAGCTCGGCGCGGCGACGATGCTCTACGCGGGCGACAACGACAACACGCTGCCTTCCACGATCCATCAGCGGCAGAGTCAGGTGAAGTCGTGGACCATCACCCTGCAAAAATACGCGAGCGGTAAACTCGCCTTTCGCTGCCCCGACGACCGCAACGAAAAGCGCGGCTACACCTATGTGCTCAATGATTTCCTGACGCCGAATCCCGGCGGAGCCACGGATATCAACTTCACGCGCCTGTCCTCCCTCGAGCGCCCCACGCAGACGCTTCTTTTCGGCGAGGCAACGGAAGCCTACGCGGACGATCACTTTCACTTCGCGGTCTATCGCGGGCGGCCGATTCCGATGAACGTGTTTGAAGGGGATGTCGCCACGCGCCGGCATCAAGGCGATGCGAACTACGTTTTCGCGGATGGGCACATGGAAACATTGAGCCGGGACAAGGTGAAGGAGCGGCTGGAAACGCCGAGGTCCCGCTTCGTCGACCCCACCTACGAAGACTGATTCATCCGATGAAAACGAAAGCTCTCTCCCTCTTTTTCGCCGCGGCTCTGCTTGGCTCGATCGGTCGCAGTCACGATCACTATCCCGCCGGCATCGTGGATTCGAATAACAACCACCAGGCCGACGCGGGCGAGCAGTTGCGGTTCGTCCCGTTCTCGGTCAGCGGCACCGGCAACTGGGACCCCGTCGCCACCCCCAACAAGATTTTCCACCTCCTGCCCCGGCCTTACGGCACCACCCCGCGTCAGCTCTGCGGCGGCTACTACGTGCTCGACGAAAACCCGCGGACGCTTTTCCCCGCCGATGCCTTCAGCTTCCCCGCCATGTCGGACGGGCAATACGAGGACCCTTACGAAGGACACGCCCACAGCGGCGCCTGGATCTGGATGGAGATCGTCAGCGTCACTGGTCCAGCCGGTGGGCAGTTCGGTTTCTGGGATTCTCTCACCTCCAATTACTACGACACGCCGACGGTGATTTTCTTTGCGAATCAGCCGATCAATACCCGCACTCCGCTCACCATCGAAAGCGGCCTCAACGCGCCCTACGCGTCGAATCGATTTATCCTGAGCGAAGGCTACGATTTTCCCGGCGAAGATCCGGCTGGCCACATTCACTACCGCTCGTGGACGGCGAACAAGGCCGGCGACTACTACGTGGGTTTTCGATTGGTGGACCTCAGCACTTCGAACAACGGCGGTCCATGGCATCCGCCGAGCCAGATTTACACCTTCCACTTCCAAGCGAGCCCGGACTTCAAACCGACGGTGAGCTGGGGCACGGGCAACAAAATCACGATGACGTGGGGCAGCCAGATGGGCATCGACACCGCTGCGGGCCAGACCGGCATTCCCTTCCAGATCGAACGCGCCACTTCCCTTTCGCCCTCCAACTGGCAGGTCGTCGCCACGATCACCGGCACCACTGCGGCGACCGTTTCCTATACCGACAACAACCCGCCAGCCGGAGGCAAAGCCTTCTATCGCCGGAAATTTTCGTGGTTCTCGCCGTAGCACCTCGGCGGATCACCACCACTCACCCTTTCGCTTGTCCCTCGAGCCAACCCACATCACACCACAATGAAAATCAGTCAGTTGTTCAGAGCCACGCTCGCGGCTTCGCTCGCCGCGCTCGGAGGGCCAAGCGCCTGGGCGCACGTCTCGTATTCGGGACGCGACTTCGGCACCTTCACCGTCTCCGGGGCGGAACCACCCAAGGTCATCACCATCGGCAATGTCTCGAGCGCCTTCGGCTGGGCCGCGGCGACGGATGCCGACTTCGGCGATAGCCACCGCACGCGCGCTTTCCGGGTCACGCTCACCAATCCCGCCGTGGTCACCCTGCGCGTGCAGGGTGTCGTCGTCGGTGCCGCACCGGCGCTGCCCTACCCTGGCTTCTCGATTTATAAGGGGCTTTGCCACGTAGCACCCAAGCAATCGGACCATGACTCCGCCGAGATTTCGGCACTCTATCTTGCCTCGCTGGGCGGGGTGCAGCCGAAGGCCGGCGCACTCATCGCGCTGGGCAATTTCACCATCGGCGATGATCCCACTTACGTCGTGTCCGGCGATCCGAACAGCGGCACGCTCTATCCGGCCGAACTGGTAACTCTCAACTACATCGGCCACGCCGCGGACGGCACCCCGGCAAACTACGGCACCACGCCTGGCATCCAAGGCGACGGCACCGGGGACAACGACGTGCAGAAATCGTTCGTGCTGCCGGCGGGTGATTACTCCATCTTCATCGGTGGCGGCGATTACTCGGCGATCAGCAACGGCCCAACCTGGCCGAACTATGGCATCACCGCGACCTTCTCGGTCGCCACACTCACCGCGGCACCGACGGTGAATGTGCCAGCCAACATCACCACCACCGCGACGAGCGGAGCGGGTGCAGTAGTCAGCTTCAGCGTGTCCGGCACCGATGCCGCCGGCAACACCATCGCCGCGACTCCCAACATCGCCAGCGGCAGCACCTTCCCGCTCGGCACCACCACGGTGAACGTCGCCACCACCGACGCCGCCGGGCAGACGAGTAACTCGAGCTTCACCGTGACGGTGAACGCTTCCACCGACGCAGCTCTCGCCAGCCTCAGCGTGGCCGGCGCGGCTCTTTCGCCCGCGTTCGACCCGAACACGACGAACTACACCGCCACGGTCGGAAACGTGGTTGCCTCCGCGTCCCTCACCGCGGCGACGGCTCATCCTGCTGCGACGACCAGCCAGACTCCCGTCAATCCGGTTTCTCTCGTGGTGGGCAGCAACCCGGTCACCGTGCACGTCACGGCGCAGGACGGCTCCACCACGAAAGACTACACGGTGAACGTGAAGCGCACGGTCGTCGATACGACCAAGCCCGCGATCACCATCTCGACGCCTGGCAGTAATGTGACCGGCACGTTCACCGTCTCGGGCAAAGTAAAAGAACTGGTGGGCCTCGCCTCGCTCACCGTCTCGCTGAACAGCGGCGCGCCACAGCATGTGACACTGCCCACCGACGTGGGCGCAGCCATCCCGTGGAGCATCTCCGGTTTCGCTCCTGAAAACGGGGTAAACTCGATCATCGTCACGGCGACCGATTACAACGGCAACGTCGGCACCATGACGAAGAACGTCACCTATCTCAACACCACGCTCGGCGGGTCCGTGGCTGGTGTTTATAATGGCGTCATCGTCCCGAGCGGTGCGGTGAACAACGACACGTCGGGCTTCTTCACCATCACGGTTGGCCCGAGCGCGACGTTCAGCGGCAAGGTCACGATCGGTGGGGTGGCCATCCCGATCAGCGGCCTGCTCAACAACGCGGGACAGGCGAAGTTCAAGCCGGCACTCGGCACGAACTTCAATCTCATCGACCGCACCGAATACGACAGCTACCTCGGCTCGCTCAGCTTCTCCGTCGCGCCCGGTGCGGCCAGCGGCACGCTGAGCACAGCCTCCGTCGGGGGCAGCCCGCTCGGCACCGTCACGGCCAAGCTGAACTACTACGATGGCAAGACACCCGGCACGACCGTCGGCGCCAGCCTGCTGACGGCTACGAGCAAGGGCATGTATAACGTCGCCCTCTCGTCGAAGGAACAGACGCCCGTGCTCGCCCACGAAGAATATCCGCAGGGCGATGGTGCGACTTCGCTCACGCTGATGTCGAATGGTTCCGTGACGCTCAAAGGCAATCTCGCCGATGGCACCGCCTTCAGCGCCGCGGGCAAGCTCGCGCAGGACCTCACCGTCGCGCTGCATGCGAACCTGTATCGCAAAGCCGGTTCGATCGCCGGTTCGCTCAAGTTCGACACCGCTCCGGCGGATAGCGATGTGGCCGACGTCAGCGACCTCCTCTGGGTCCGTCCTGCGCTGCCGCGCGCGTCGTATTACCCGGCGGGCTTCGCCGTGCATGTCGATGCGGTGGGCACGAAGTATACCGGCGTGCCGTCGGTGAACTTCACGCAGGGTGACGACGTGCTGCCAACGGGCGGCAATGCCCAGCTCGTCTTCAGTGATGGTGCGCTCAGCAGCACCGTCATCGACGCCGTGAACGTGAACAAAACGACCGGCAAAGTGACGATGATCCCGACCACCACGCTGGACTACAAACTTTCGCTCACCCCCGGCTCGGGAGCGTTCAGCGGGTTCTTCAAGCACAGCGACAACTCGAAGCCCGCCTTCAAAGGCGTGCTGCTCAACAAGGGCGCGAATACGGGAGGCTTCGGCTACTTCCTGAGCACCCCGGCAGCGAACGCTCACGCGGCTCGGCTGCTCTCCGGCGCCGCCACGGTCGACTTCGACAAGACCGCGTGGGACGGCCTCGCCGCCGGCCTTAGCCTCGGTCTGCCCGTGCTGACGCTCGACGAGTTCTTCAACCAGGCCGGCGTCTCGTCGCGCACCTCGACGCAAATCCTCAGCGACGAAGTGCAGGCGACGCCGTCCTACCTGCACCAGTTCTACGCGATGAACGGCTCCGCAGTCACGAACCTCGCGGGCCGCACGAACAAGCCGACGACGTTCTCCTTCACTCCGGGGAATGCGGAAGCCCACAGTGGCGCCATCGGCCTCGCGGGCATCGCGCGGTTCTCCACGATCCTCGGTCCGCTGGTGTATGGCGACTACACGTTGCAATACGACGCCGACCGTCAGCTCGTGGGCGGCACCGGCTGGTATCTCAAAGGCAACATTCCGCCCGCAGCCGCGGCCTTCGACCTCGTGAACGTGAACGTCGTGGAAAGCCCCGGCTTCCTCTCGATCACCGGCGATTTGGCCGTGAGCTACGAGGTAGCCAACTTCCTCTACGGCACTCCGGCCGATGCCGGCAAGGACGTGGGAAACTTCACGTTTAGCGCTGCGGTATCTGCACCGACCTATGGCTCCACGGGCCAGAGCGGTGGCGTGTCGCTCCAGCCGTAAGAAGGCGTAACCGATCTCCGCGAAGGGCCGGTGGGCATGGGCCCGGCGGTGCGTTCCAGCATTTCGAGGGACTTGCGAAGCGCACTGCTGGCACCCGCCGCCCTTCGTCGGATATCGGGAAACCGCCTCTACACGATTTTCATTCCGATGAAATCCATTATCGCCGCGCTGCTCTGCGCGGTGTCGGCGCACGCGGCCGCGCTCGTGAGTGGCTCGGCCACGATCGACTACGACAAAGCCGCCTGGGATCAGCTCGCCGCCGATCTCGGTGCCGCGCCGCCCGTGCTCACCCTGGACGAATTCTTCGACCAGGCGGCGGCCAACGCCCGCAATTACAATCAGGTGCTGCACGATGAAGTGCAGGCCAACCCGGCTTACACCGGCCAGGTTTACACGATGAATGGCCCCACGGTGACGAATCTCCTCGGTCGGACGACCCAGCCCACCACTTTCAACTACACTCCCGGCAATCCACAGGGGCATACCGGCGCAATCGGGCTGGGCGGCATCGCGCGTTTCGCCGTCTCGGCTGCCGCCGGCGGCGGCAAACTGCTCTACGGCGATTTCACCCTGCTCTACGATGCGGGCCGGATCGACCTCGGCGGGACCGGCTGGTATCTCAAAGGCAACATCGCTCCGTCCGCCGCGGCGTTCGACATTCTGAACGTCGTTGTCACCGAGACGGCGAACACGCTGACCATCTCCGGCGACCTCGGCGTCACCTACGAACTGGCCAATCTGCTCTACTCCACCCCAGCCGACGCCGGCCGGGATGTGGGCAACTTCACTTTCACCGCACAGGTCACCGTGCCCGAACCCGCCGTGGGAAGCACCGCGATTCTCGCAGCGCTCGGCCTCTGCGCCCGCCGGCGGCGAAAGACCACGGGGGGCTGATCATGGCTCGCAGCTCCGCACTCGCCTTCACCCTCATCGAACTGCTCACCACCATCGCGATCATTGCGTTGTTGGCCACTCTGATCGTGCTGGCCTCGGCCAAATGGAAGCGAGGAGCGCAACGCGCGGAATGCGCGCACACGATGAAGGGCTTGCTCATCGCGGACCTCGCCTACTTTGCCGACAATGGCGAAATGCCACCGGTGGACGGCCTCGTGCCGAGCAGCATCAAACCGGAACACCTCGCCATCCTCGCCAGATATCTGCACACCGAGGTGCCGGCGGGCCGTCCTGGCAGCTGGCCCAAGCGCGCCAAACAACCCCGCTGGATGAATTGTCCCGCTGCGCGCGAATCGGGCTACGCGGAAGGCGCGACGCTAGGCGGTGGCGCTTACACCGGTTACGTTTACCTCGGCGGCATCGAGGATTCGATCATGGTCACCCGCGGCATGGCGAAGCTCACCGATCCCGAGCACAACGCCCACCGCAAGGGCATCCGCCGCGGCGTGGTGTGGGCCGATGTGCTCGCCGAGTTCCGCATCGGCGAAGGGCGGCGTTTCGAGTGTTTCCACGTGGATGCCAAACAGCGTTACGAGGACTTTCGCTTCTCGGAACGCGAGATCGAAGGCATCAACCGCGCGTGGTCCGACGGCTCCGTCGAGTGGGTGCGGCGCGAGGACCTGCGTCTTCTCGATAAACCCAACCCCAGCCTCCAGGTCGAGCACATGCTCGGCAACTACTACTACTGACTTTATGCACCAAACCCCTGCCATCGATCCCGTCACGCGCCGCCGTTTCCTCCACGCGCTCACCGCGCTGGCCGCCGCCCCTTCCCTCGCCCAGAACACTCCACCGAAGCCGCTCGATCCGGGCGACCTCATGCGTGCGGGCACCGAGAAAGTTTTCATTCTCCTCTACCCGGGCTTCACCGCACTCGATGCCATCGGTCCCGAATACATGCTCTCGTGCATGGTGGGTGCCACCGTGCGTTTCATCGCAAAAACCACGAAGCCGGTGCGAGCCGAGTCGGGCTTCGAGGTGACGCCGCACCTGAGCTTTGCCGACTTGCCGGAGAAGCCGACGCTTTTCCTCGTGCCCGGTGGAACCCGGGGAACGCTCGAAGCGATCGGCGACGCGGAGACGCGCAACTTCGTGCGCAAAGCCGGCACGACCGCGGAACTCTGCGCCAGCGTGTGCACCGGCTCGCTGTTGCTCGGTGCGGCCGGTCTGCTCAATGGCTACGAAGCGACGAGCCATTGGCAGATGGTCGAACTACTGCCCATCTTCGGCGCGCGCCCAAGCACCAAGCGCTACGTCTTCGATCGCAACCGCGCCACGGCTGCCGGCGTCACCGCCGGGCTCGATTTCTCGCTCGAACTGGTGCGCCGCTACCGGGGCGATCTCTACGCGCAAGGCGTCCAACTGCTCGGCGAATATGACCCGCAACCCAGTTTCCCCAAAGCCGGCAACCCCGCCACCGCGGACGACCGGCTCGTGCTGCTGCTGAACGAAATGCACAAGCCCTTCGTGGACCAGATGGGCGACGCCATCCGCACGGCGCGGAGGTAGAAACCGCGCGTCCTGGGGAGGCGAGTCTCGACTTCACGAAATCATCGTCTAAACGACTGGCGCCCATGGCCTCGACCAAGTTTTTACTCTCGTTTCTCCTCCTCACCGTGGCCGCCGGCGCCTGCGACCTGTGCGGCACGACGTTGATCCAGCATCCATGGGACCCGCGCGCCGGGTTCACCTTCGGGGCGAGCGAACAATTCACCCGGATGAAGACGCTGCAGGAGAATGGGCACCCGATCGACAACGATGCGGACCAGAAGCTCGATAGCTCCATCACGCAGATTTACCTTGGCTACCACATCACTCCCCGGTTTGGCGTGCAGGTCAATGTGCCCCTCATCCGGCGCACCTTTCGCCGGGCCACGGAAAGCGGCCTCGAGAACGGAAGCGTGCAGGGCCTAGGCGATGTTTCCGTCACCGCGAACTGGCTGGCGGTCGATCACCGCAAGGGCAATTTCACTTTCCAGCTCGGGGTCAACGCCGGGGTGAAATTTCCAACCGGGGATAGTGATCGGGTGAAGGAGGAAGGCGCTGAGGGCCACAGTCATGGCGGCGCGGATGCGGAAAGCGAAGAGACCGGTCACGATTCGTCCGAGGAATCAGGGCATGCGGAACGCGGTCCACTTCATGTCCGGCATGAAGCAGGCGAGGCCGGAAGCGAGGGGGAAGAAACCGAACACGTCGAAGCCCCCGAAGAGCCCGCCCCGCTTCCCCAAGGAATCCACGGTCACGACCTCGCCCTCGGCACCGGCTCGGTTGATCTCGTCGTTGGCGGGACGTTGAATCTGCGCTGGAAGCGCTTCTTCTTCGAGACCGACGTGCAGTATGCCGTGCGCGGCGACGGCGAACATAGCTACGACTATGCGAACGATTTTTCGTGGAATGGAGGACCGGGCGTGACGCTGATCGAGCGGGATACGCACACGCTTTCAATGCAGTTCGTCTGCTCCGGCGAAGACAAAGGAGAAGATCATTTCCGCGGCGTGAAAGCAGACGACACCTCGATCACTCAGGTCTTCCTGGGCCCGAAAATCATCGGCACATGGCGCGAGCGTCTCGCGGCGGAGGTCGAACTCGATGTCCCGATTCACCAGGACAACTCGGGCGTGCAGATCGTGCCCGACTACCGCATTCGAGCTGCGATCAGTTGGTCGTTCTGAGCTTCAGCATGGCGGGCCTTATTTTTTCGCGACGGGTGCCCGCCACCGGCTTTCGTTGGCCGAAGACAAGAACGTCCGAGCCAGATTCTACCGATGGCCGCCCTTGAACTTGGCGAGAGCGCTGAGCACGTCGCGCGCGGTGAGGGCCAGAGCGCGGTTGCGATCGCCGCTCTCGGTCGCAGAAGCGGCGGCTTTCTCGGTATAGGAGCGCACCACTTCGCCATAGCCGATGACGGCATTGAGCACGGGGAGGGAGTTGGTGTCGAAGTGCGGGCGGGCTTCTTCGAGCCTGGCGATCTCGGCCTGCACGGTGGCATTTGGCAGTTTGGTAAGGTCGTTTGGCGATGACGATTGCACCACGGTAAAGATCGTCGGAGCCATCGTCTCGATGGCGTAGAGCGTTCCTTCGGGCGAGAGCTTGTCGAACTGGCCGGTAGTCGCGCGCAGGAGCAGGCGGGCGCTCACGCAACTCGGCATCGAGATCATGGTGTTGCGGAGGTCTTCCTTCACCTCATCGTCACGCAGGATCTTCGATGGCTCGGTCCCGGCGGCTTTCAGGGCCTGCTGCACATTGCCGAAGAAACCGAGGCCTTTCACCATCTCGGGCGAAAGCTCTGTCTCGGCGATGGGCTTGGCGTCTTCATACGAATTGACCGCGAAGAACTGCGTGCCGGAAAAGATGGCCGGGCCGGCGCTCACCATCATGTCCGTCACCTGAGCGACCTGGCGCTCCATCATTACCACGCGCTTGGCGTTTGCCTTCATCACGGCGAGCAGGCGCGGGATGGCGTCCTTGACCGGCTGCACATCGCCGTCCGCCTCAAAGGTGCCCATGGCCATGCACTCCGGCTCGGGCTTCCAGCCACCGAGCGCCGCGTCGATGCCGATGGCAAGGCCAAGGCCGGATGCGGCGAGGTCGTTCGCGGCGACCATGCCAGTGTAGGTGATCTCGATCCGCTGCGTCTTGAGCTTGCCAGGGTGCAGCTTCTCGATGGCGGCGACGACGGCTTGCAGCACTTTGTTCGCATCGGGCGGAACACGCTGGAGGAACACCGCGCCACCCGTGCCTTTTGCCCGGCGCACTTCGACATTCGCGATGTCCGCAGCGGGGCGCTTGCCGGGTTGCGGCGGCAGCATGAGGGGCACTTTCACCACAGTTAGATCCGGCGACGGAGGGGAGGCCGGCACTTGCGCGCGAAGCACAGTAGTAAAAATGGCGAGCACGGAACAAACCAGGGCCGAGAGTTTCATGGGTTTCAAAAGCGGTCGCGTGTAGTGCAGGTGGGCTCTTTGCGCAAGCTGCCCACTTGTCACTTTTTTGTCACGACGGGAGGGATCAGCAAAATCTGGTTCAAGCCAGCCTTGTCTTGGGGCTCTTCCTTTCGGAGCCTGTTTGCACATGAAAAGCGGCAACCGCAGCAAGGAACTCTACCAGCACTGGCGCAACTTCCTGTGGCACCAGCTCTGGACGGAGGAAGTGCCGCGGTTTGATCGGACGACCGGGCGGGAACGTTTCGAGAGCGCCCCACTGGTGCGTGCGGTGGGCGTCGTCTTTTCCGAATCCGGTCCGCCGGAGGAAAAGGAGGTGGTGAAGCAATGGCTGGTGCAACTGCTGCACGATCCCGAGGAAAAGATCCGCCGCTATGCCATGGCCGCCCTGCCGAAGATCGGTGTAGGCGCCAGCGAAGAAGCCGAGCTGCTCGCGCTGCTGCGTCAGACCACCAATCCCCGCGAAGAAAAATTCCTCGGACGCACACTCGATAAGATCGGCGGCAAGGCGACGCTGGAGGTTATCGAAGCCACGCGCAACCTGCCGCTCCAGACGGTGCAGAAGGTGAAAGCCAGCGTGGCCCGGCGTGAGAATCCCAGCGTCATCCGGCTCGATCTCGTGCTGACCAGCGGCGATTCGATCCACCTTCGCGGACGGGCGGGGCTGGAGGAGATCGTAGCCGACGAGGTGGAGGCGCAGGGGAAATTCCGCGTGGTCGAGGTGAATCCGGGGCTCGTCGTCATCAGGCCGCTGGCGGCCTTCAGCCTGGGCGACCTTTTCGCGCTACGCTGTTTCGGCACGGTCGGCTTCGTCCTGGGGCACGTGAAATCCAGCGACGACGCCAAGTTCGTCGAAGCGCTGGCTGCGACCATCGCCTCGCCGCTGTCCCTGCGACTCTTCGAGACCTTCACCCAGGGCTCGATTCGCTATCGTCTCGAATTCATCGGCCTCGGCCATCAGCGCGCGGCGGTGCGCCGCGTGGCGCAGCGCGCTTTCGAGCTGTGCCCGCGCATTCTCAACGATGCGCGGGAAGCACCATGGGCCATCGACCTCCATCCCGCCAGGCGCGGACTTTCCGTGGAACTACGCCCACGCCTCTCACCCGATCCTCGACATCCCTATCGCCTCGGCGACGTGCCGGCGGCGTCCCATCCGCCTCTCGCGGCATGTCTGGCACGCGTCGCCGGGCAGATGGAAAATGAAATCGTCTGGGATCCGTTTTGTGGCTCCGGCCAGGAATTGATCGAGCGCGCTCTACTCGGTGGCGTGCGCCGCGTTTATGGCACCGATCTCAGCCCCGAAGCCATCGACATCGCTCAGCGCAATTTCATGGCCGCCCGTTTCACGGCGGTGGAGGCCCACTTTAACTGCTGCGACTTCCGCGACTTTGCCGTCCGCGCCGGAGTGCCGCCACGCAGCCTGAGCCTCATCATCAGCAACCCGCCGCTCGGTCGCCGGGTGCGCATTCCGGGCCTGCACGCCCTTTTCGACGACCTCTTTGCCAGCGCTGCCACCCTGCTCAGACCAGGTGGGCGTCTCGTTTTCACGAATCCCTTTCGTATGGAAAGCCCGCAACCTTCTCTCCAGCTCGAATTCCGACAGGTGGTCGATCTCGGCGGGTTCGATTGCCAGCTCGAAGTCTATCGCCGGACCACACGGTAGCGTCTCTCGCTATCAGTCGTTCTGAACCGTCACCGTCACGCTGGTTTCACCAGTCTGGTTCGCATCGTCGGTGACGACCATGCGAAGAAGGTGAGATCCGTTCGTGAGCGTAGTGGTGTCGAAGAGATTGTGGCCGCCGTTGAGGTGATAGTGCGCCTCGCGATTGGAATCGGTATAGGCGAGCTGGCCATCGATATAAAACTCCGCCTTGAATGTGCCGTAGTCGTCGAAGCTGCCGCCAAAAAACTCCGCTGTGGCCCCGCTGACGGTATCGCCATCCTGCGGGCTGATGAGGTAGGCCAGGGGCGCGGCATCAGGACTGACGGCGAGGGTGTAAGCCTGCTCGGTCGCCCCCCGCCGGTTGGTCGCGCGAATCGTCACCGGAAAACTCCCGGTCGAGGCAGGAGTCCAATCGACCTGACCGGTGGTGGCGTTGATCGTCATGCCATCAGGCGCAGTCACCAGCGCGAACGTAGCGGCAGGCTGCCCCGCCGCCTCCGGCGTGTAAGTGTAGAGCAACCCCACCACTGTTTGCCGTTTCGGCGTGCCCTTGAACGTGGGACGCACCGGGTCGTTGTCGTGCACCGCCACGGCGATCTCGCGATCGAGATAACCGGCTGCCCGAACCAAAAAACTCACCGCTTCATCGGTGCGATTCAGATCCTGCCCGCCGCGGAGGACCACTCGATGCGGCACGTTCCAATTTGTTTTCGTGAAGCGCAGCAGCGCCCCGCGGGAGACCACCGCCCGGCCGCGCGGTCCGGACGAGGGGCGCACCCGAGCCAGCACGGTCTTCGCCGGCTCCGCTGGAAGCGTAACCGTAAAAACCGCCGCGCGACCCTCCGTGAGATCGAGGTTGTTCGTCGAGACAAGGAACGGGGGCAATCCTTGATCCGTCGCGGTCACAGTCACAGGAACCGTGTCAAACCCAGGTGACGTGACTTCAAAGGCCGCCACGTCGTCCACTGCATCGTCGTCGATCGCCGCAGCAAGCATGAACGTGCGGGGCTGATCCCAATCGGCTGCGGTAAAGGTGGCGGTGTTCGCTCCGACGAGATCGATATCCGCCGGCGCACCCGTCTTGTGAATCTGCATCGTCACGTCCTGCACCGGCAGCGAACCGAGCCGGACGGTGAAAGTTGTTTTTCCGCCCTCGGTCATGGAAAGGGTGGTGTTCGAGACGATGAATCCCGGTGCAGCGGTGTAGGCGACGCGGTGGATTTCGCCCGAGCCATATTCGGCGTAATACAACGCGCCATCCGGGCCGATCGCAGCGTCGGTCGGCTGGGAGATGCCATCGACGAAGTGCGTGATTTTTTCCGGCTTTCCATCCGAACCGATCTGGGCACGCAGGATCGAGCCGAAATTCAGGTCGCCGTAGAAAAAATTACCCTGATGCGTCACGGGATATGCGCTGCTGTCGTAAAAGCATCCGCCGGTGATGCAGCCGCCCTGTAGCAACTCGTCGATGTGGCCGCTGCTGGCCGAAGCAGCGCTACCGGGCGCAGGCGCGGTGAAGCTCGTTGTGGAAGGCACCGAGTCGATCACGTAGGGGCCGTCGAGCGTGCCAGTGTTCGTGAGCGCGATCGCTTCGCCCACACGATACGGGTGATTGCTTGTCGTGGTGACCGTGAGTTTGCCGGCGTTGCGCTGCGCGGAGGCGACGTTTCGCTCCAGCGTGTTTTCATTCGGGTCGAAGCCCTTGTAGTCCGTCTTGTATTGGATGATCGGGCGGATGCACGGGCGCGAGAACGGCGTTGTGTAACGCGGGTTCGCAGGCTGATTTCCCTCGTAGTCGTCGTAACCGCCATCGTCGCCGGCGTGGATGACGAAGACCTGCTCGTAACCGTCGGTGGTGTGTGGACTCGTCTGTCCATCGGGCGTGGAACCAACAACATTCAGCCACAGATCACCCGTGGCCGGGCGGAAAGTGAGCGTGAATGGGTTCCGAAATCCCGTGGCCCAGATGTAGTCGTTATTCGGGCCAGGGCCGTCGTAGAACGGATTGTCCACTGGCACGGAGCCGTCCTTGTTGGCGCGCCCGACCTTGGCCGCGAGCGAAGTAAGGTTTCCGTCCACGCCGCGTTTTGAACCATTGTCGCCGATCGCCCAGTAGAGTTTTCCATCGGGCCCGAAACCGAGCGCCCCACCATCGTGATTCTGCCCTAGCGTGGGCAGGTCTGTAACCATATTCGTGCGCTGCGTGCCGGTGCTGTCCTGATCGGTGAACCGGACGATTCGCTGCTCGCTGGAGCTCACCGTTACGAAGACATACACGTAATGGTTCGTCGTGAAATCAGGATCGAAAGCGAGACCAAGCACCCCGCATTCACTGTTCGTGTAGAGCGCCGGAAATGTGGCGAACATCGTCTGCCGCCGCACGCCGTTTTCGATCACGGCAATGCCGGCCGCCTTCAGCGAAACGAAAAGCCGGTTTGACCCATCGGGCGCCCACGCGATGCAGGTCGGCTGGCTGAGTCCATCGACCAGCAAGGTGTCTTCAAAATTCGGCTCCTGCGGAGTGCCCGCCCAGCAAGTGGCGGCGGCAAAGAGCAGGAAGAGCGTGCGCTTCATACGAATGGACTCCAAGAAAGCACACCTCGCGCCCACGCTCCAGTGGCACCGCCTGAGGGTGCGGTTTCCGGCTGGCCATTCGCATCACCCACCGCCACAAGCAATTCCCGCCGTCCACCATGAGTTCGGAAACCTTTTCTGCGTCAGACCTCACCTCACCCGATGGCCGTTTCCGGCTGGTGGAGGAAGCGGACCCGCGCATCGACGAACGTCTTCTTCCTCGACTCCGTCTCGAAGACACTACGAGCGGAGAAGTGTTGTTCGACATGCCGAACACCCACCTCATCAAGGCACCCGGCTTTCGCACGAAAAGCGTGTTTTTGGAATTCATGCATGCCGGTCACCATGGGCTTCTCGAAGTCACCTACGCCGACCGAACCTATATCGCCGAGAGGCACGATTTTCCGCATCCGCTCTCCGAGTTGCCGACCTATCTCGCGACGCTCATCATGCCGCCGCAGCCGGTCTTCGCCACAACGGGCGCGATCGTCCGGTCCATCCTGTGGCTGGTCGGCTTCATCGGCGTCACCGGGGTGTTCCTCTACATCGCCCTGTTTAGCCCGCCGGAGCCGCACAAAGGATGGTGGGTGCCGGTCGGGATCATCTTCGGTGCGTTCAGCACGTGGGCGACTTGGGTGGAACTACAAACGTTGCTGCGTCGTCCGCGGCGCAAGTGAGAGTGAACTTCACTCGGCCGCGAGTGCGGCGGCAACGGCGTCGGCGTATTCGCGGACGAGGCTTTTGCGGATGGAGCCGGCGACGAAACGCGTGCCTTCGTAGTCGCCCGCCTGGACGCGGTCCCAGATTTCCTGCGAGTTCATGACGTAGGGCTCGAGGAAAACGACGGGGCAGCGATAGAGGCGGTTGGCGAGAAGGTTGCGCGCCCAGACGTAGGGGCTGGCGTTCACGCGGCGGGCAATGTCGCGCCCGTAGATATAAGGCGGCAGGGCGAGTGCGGAGGCAAGCCGGTCCGCGACCCGAGTGGAGAGACGTTGCTCCTCGTTGGTCACGCCGCCGAGGAGGCGCAAGAGCATTTCGAAACGGTTGTCGTCGAGGCGCAATTCACTCGCGCCATAGCAGCCATTCACGAGGACGTGGAAATGGTTCGAGGGGACGAAGGCGGGTTGGTCCGGATTGCCCCACGCGTCGGCGTTGAAATGAAGGCAGAGGACGACATCGGGCTTGAGTTCGATGTTTACCACCTGGGCGCGATGACGGATTTCCGCCTGGCGGTAGAACAGGAACTCAGCCTGCGCCTGCACGGTTTCGCCGCGACCTTTTTCCTCCATGCTCGCGTAGGTTTCGCGTGGATTCGCGATGCCCTGGCCAATGAGAAGCTGGCGAGCGAGAGGAAAAAAATCGACCGGGCGTTTCGGGGTGGTCGGTCCGGGAGCGTGCCGCACCCAGAGCACTTCCGCACCGAGGGCGGCGAGCTGTGGGGCAAGTAACTCAGCGACCTGCAGAGTGAGATCGCCCTCGGCCACGGGCATGCCGGTCCCGATGCGGAACCAGCGCTCCTCCATCTTCGCCCAGTCGCCGCCGAGATGCCCGGGATCAAGCGCGATGCGGAGGCCGGCGAGCGGTTTGCCCGCGGGCAATTCGGCACGGGTGCGCCAGGTGCGCGGAGCCGGTTTGGTGGAAGCGGCGGCGCGCGCGAAGCGCAGCGCGAAGCGGTCTGGTTCACCCATGCGCATCACGATGGCGGCGTGGTCTTCGGCGATGTCGATCAGGCCAGCGGCAGCATTGCGCGGGGCATAAACTTCCTCCAGCAAGCGAGTGAACTCCCCGCGCGTGATGGTTTCATGGAATGGCTCCAAGGCGCTCCAATCAGGGCGCTCGGCGAGAGGGCTGAGGTTTTCGGCGCTAGCGAAGGCGTTAAAGAGGAGGGCGAGCAGCGTGATGCGGACGAACATGGCTGGGAAGAACATCCAACCTCCCATCATCGTGGGACGAAGGCAGTGGCAAGGAAGCTCTTTACGCTGCGGCGCCAGATGTCGGCGGAATGCAGGACAAGATAAGCGTGGCCGCCGTCAGGGATGAGTTCAGTATGACAAGCCTTGCCCATCGCACGGGAGACCTCGCCGACAAATTCCGGTCCCACGCTTTCATCGCGACCACCTTGCAGGAGCAGGGTGGGACAGCGAACGCTGGCAGCGTAGGTGACGGGATTGTGGGCGAGGCCATTGAACCCATGCTGCACTCCGACCCAGAACGCGACGGCGGGAGCAAAAGGATAACGAGGCAGGCCGAGACGGACGAAGCGGTTGCCAATCGTGTTCGCAAAGCGGTCGAAAGGGCACTCCAGCACGAGGGCTTCGGGTTGAATGAGTCCATGGTGAATGGCCGCAAGGATGGACACGGCGCCCATCGAGGTGCCGTAGAGGATCTGGTGTCTGTCCGGACTAAGCCGGTGCACTTCGCGGACAGCAGCGGCGACATCCTCCGCTTCGTGATAACCCACGCTCGTCACGTTTCCCTCCGAGCCGCCGATGCCGTGAGGATCGACCAGCCAGAGTTCGCAGCCGAGCGCGGCGAATTCGTTCGCAGCCCGCAGCAGCGTGTCCTTGCTCGCGCCGTAACCGGGGAACATCAGCACCGCAGGTGAACCGCGACGACCAGGGATCCGCCACGCCTCGATTTGCAAACCCCGCCATCCGCCGAAGCTCACCGTTTCGTAAGTAAGCCCGACGTCCGCCGGCGTGCGGGTATTCGACTGGCGCCGCACGGTGGGGCCAAAGAGGAAGATCTTCGTTTTATCCCAGCCGGAAAGCTCCGCGAGCCGCGTATTGCGGGCGGTGGCGGGCTGGTAATGAGTCATCGCCCACGCCTGCAGGAAGGTGACGGTGCCAAAAAGGGCGAGCACCAGAACTGCCAGCCAGCACAGGATTCGCCGAACAGAGCGGCCTCGACGCCCGGTGCGCACAGGGGAGTGACTGGGCAGATTGGCGTTCGGCGGCATGGACGGCATCGACCTATAACACGGACTTCGCACCTGGCGACCGATGGGATGTTGGATGTTCGGAGTTGGACGCCGGATGTTTCTCTGCATATCTCCCCCCACATGCTCCGACTCCTTTTCCTCGGCGACGTCGTCGGCGAACCCGGCCGCAGTGCCGTCATCGCCTCCGTGCCTCACTACCGTGAAGCGCGAGGCGTGGACTTTGTGGTGATCAATGGCGAGAACGCCGCGGCTGGCCGAGGCATCACGCCAAAGATCAGCATCGACCTGCTGCGGTGTGGCACAGCGGTCATCACCAGCGGCGATCACATCTGGGATCAGCGCGAAATCGTGCCCTACCTCGACACGGAACCGCGGCTGCTCCGCCCGCTCAACTACCCCGCAGGCACGCCGGGCAATGGGTCGATCGTGCTCGATACGGCGAAAGGAAAAGTGGCGGTGGTCAATGTGCAGGGACGCACGTTCATGCAGCC
This sequence comes from Chthoniobacteraceae bacterium, assembly GCA_044226525.1. Taxonomy (GTDB): domain Bacteria; phylum Verrucomicrobiota; class Verrucomicrobiia; order Chthoniobacterales; family Chthoniobacteraceae; genus VFJQ01. Next base: position 43,459 of record JBGAGV010000028.1, read on the forward strand.
GCCGCTGGAGAATCCGTTTCTCGCCATTGATCGTGAAATCGCGCGACTGCGCGAGCAGACGCCGATCATCTTCGTGGACATCCATGCCGAAACGACGAGCGAAAAAATCGCGATGGGACGTTTCCTCGACGGTCGGGTGAGCGCGGTCGTCGGCACGCATACGCACACCCAGACGGCGGATGACCAGATCTTCCCGGGTGGCACCGCGTTTCTGTGCGACGCGGGTATGTGCGGCCCGGTGGAGTCCTGCCTGGGGCGCGAGATCGATCCGATCATCCAGCGGTTTCTGACCGGGCGGCCGGTCGTCTATCCAGTGGCGCGAGGCCCGGTGAAATTGCACGGTGCATTGATCGATATCGACGAAACCACCGGCAAGGCGCTGAAGATCGAGCGGGTGGCGGATTTGTTCGTGCCGACGGCGACCGCGTGACCCCGCGATGGTCAATCCGTTCAAAGACACCAACTGGAATCCGGATCTCGCAGCACGACGCAGTTTCGCGAAGTCGCTGATCATCGGTTTTCCCCTGCTAGCGCTGGTTTTCGGCACTTCGGGATGGCTAAAAACCCATCTCTGGCCCGCCTGGGCACCGTGGCTCGCTGGCATCGGCGTGGGGCTCGGGGTCGCGTTCTGGGTCGTGCCGCAGATCGCGAAGCCGTTTTATTTCGCGTGGTATTTTGTCGCCTGCTGCATCGGGATCGTGATGAGCAATCTCCTGCTCGCTGCGTTCTACTATCTCGTGATAACGCCCTTCGGCCTCGTGATGCGGCTGGCCGGGCGAGACCGGATGAACCGCCGGTGGGACTCGGCGAAGATGAGCTACTGGCAGGACGCGGAGAAGGTCGTTGATCTGCAGCGCTACTGGCGGCAGTTTTGAGGCATCCGCTTCATGTCAGAAGAGCCGCGCAAATCATTCGAGGAATCCGCTGGAGAAAAACAGCCGAGCCTGGGACAGGAGATCGTGGAGATGTTGCGCCATAACAAGAAGTGGTGGCTCGTGCCCATTATCGTGGTGCTGGGTCTGTTTGGTTTGCTGCTGATCCTCGGCTCCACGGGGGCGGCGCCGTTTATTTACACGCTGTTCTGATCGCCTATCCTGAAAGCTACTTTTTTGTCGCCGTATAGAGCGTCACGATGCCGCCAGCGAGAGGTTCGGCTTTCGCTTCACAAAAGCCGGCTTGCTCGATGAGCGAACACAGCGTGGCCCCACTCGGAAACGCCTCAATGGAATCGCCGAGATAACGATAGGCGTCTCGTTCACCGGTAAGCCAGCCCGCCAGTCGGGGCAGGACGTGATGCAAATACGGACGATAGAGCCAGCGGAGCGGCGACTCAGGAATGGAAAAATCGAGCACGAGCAAATGACCGGCGGGGCGTAAGACGCGAGCCATTTCGCAGAGAGCCCCTTCCCACGAGGCCATGTTACGGAGACCGAAAGCGACGGTGACGACGTTGAACTCCGCGGCGGCAAACGGCGTTGCCATCGCGTCGGCCTGCACGAGGTGGCGCGAGCCGAGTTCCTTCGCCACGGCGAGCATTTGCGGACTGAAATCCGCGCCGATGACTTCAGCTTCGGGACATGCTCCTTCGATTTCGCGAGCAAGGTCGCCACTGCCGGTGGCGAGGTCGAGCACACGGCGCGGCGCCCACGCGTGCACGATGGAGGCCGACCGCCGGCGCCAGCCTGCATCCATGCCTGCACTCAAGATCGTGTTAGCGAGGCGGTAACGCCGCGCGACGCGGTCGAACATCGCGCGCACCTTCGGCGGATCACGATCGGGAGCAGTCATCGGAGAAAAGCGCGTTTCAGGATTTTCACTGGAGTAGAGGCATACACGGTGCTTTGTCATGTCCGTCAACGGAACTGTTGGCTTTCGCCCCAAAACCAAGCGAGAAATCGAACCCCATGTCCCACGACGTCCTCCGCAAAGCCAGAGTCCTCATCGTTGATGATGAGCCCTCGAACGTGCGGTTGCTCGAACGCATTCTCGAACTCAACGGTCGCCCGATGGTTCGCAGCACCACCGATGCCCGGGAGACGCTTTCCATCGTGATGGAATTCGAGCCGGACATCGTGTTGCTCGATCTTCACATGCCGCACCTCGACGGGTTTGCCGTCATGGAACTGCTCAAGAGCGCGGTGCCGCCGGATTCGTATCTGCCCATCCTCGTGCTCACCGCGGACATTACCGCGGAAACCAAACGCCGCGCCTTCCTGGCCGGCGCGAAAGATTTCGTCACCAAGCCGCTCGACCATTCCGAAGTGGTGCTGCGCATGAAAAACCTGCTGGAGAACCGCTTTCTCCACCTCGAACTGCAGGACCAGAACAAGCTGCTCGAACAACAGGTGCGGGTGCGGACGAATCAGCTCGAGCAGACGCTCAGCCAGCTCCGCAATACGCAGTCGGCGGTCATCAAACAGGAGCGTCTGCGCGCGCTGGGCATGATGGCGGGCGGCATCGCGCACGATTTCAACAACGCGCTCACCATGATGCTCGGTTACGGCGAACTGCTGCTGCCGTATCTGCGCGAGAGCGGTCCGGACCGGGAGCGCAACTACCTCGCCCACATGATCTCCGCCGCGGAAGATGCGCGGCACATCGTGGCGCGGTTGCGCGAATTTTACCGGCCGGCCGGCACCGAGGATGTCCGTTCTCCCGTGGACCTGAACGCCGTGGTCGAGCAGGCTGTGTCGCTGACCACCCCACGCTGGAAAGGCGCGAGCCAGGCCGCCGGGGTGCAGATCAGCGTCGCGACCAACCTGAAGCCGATTCCGCATATCGCCGCCAATGCCGCGGAACTGCGCGAGGTGCTGACCAACTTCGTCTTCAACTCCGTCGATGCGATGCCGGAGGGCGGCACGATCACCATTTCTACCCGCCACGAAGGCGAGCAGGTCTGCATTTGCGTGAGCGACACGGGCATGGGCATGACGCCGGATGAACGCGCCCGCTGTCTCGAACCTTTCTTCACCACCAAAGGCGAACGTGGCACGGGCCTCGGCCTCGCCGTGGTGTATGGCATCGTGCAACGCCACGGAGGCACCATCGACGTGCAGAGCGAGAAGGGCAAAGGCACCACTTTCATCGTGAGCTTCCCGACTTCCACCGCGGTTGACACACCGGTGCAGGAACAGACCGAGCAGGTTTCGGAAGCACTTCGCATCCTCGTGGCCGACGATCAGGAGATCATCTGCGAACTCATCGCCGAATATCTCCGCAGCGATGGGCACGAAGCGACGCTCGCTTTCGACGGCAACGAAGCGCTGGCCAAGTTCCGCGAAGGCACCTTCGATCTGTTGCTCACCGACCAATCCATGCCGGGCCTCAACGGCACACAGCTCGCGGTGGCCGCCAAAGGCGTGAGAGCGGAGATTCCCGTCATTTTGCTCACCGGTTTCGGCGACGAAATGCAGGCCAGCGGGCAACTGCCGGATGGGATCGATCTCGTGGTGAGCAAGCCGATCTCGCACGCGGATCTGCGCCGGGCGGTCGCTCGCGCGGTCGCTGGAAAAACTTCGGAAGCCGCGTAAGCCGATCGGATGAAGTTCGTCACCGCGTGGCTGGCATCGTCGCAGGAGTTCTTTCAGCATCTGGGCTGGCTGGGCATGCTGCTGTTCGCACTCTCGATGCCGATCGCCGGACTCGCCGCGCTGCCGATGAGTCCTTTCGCCATCACGGCCGGGCTCATCTTCGGATTCGGTCGCGGCTTTCTCGTGGTGCAGCTCGGCACCATGATGTCGGCGGCGGTCAATTTCTTCATCTCGCGCCATCTCGCGCGAAACTTCGTGCAAAAGAAGCTGGCGACGCATCCGAAGTTCTGCGCGATCGATTCGGCGGTGGGACGCGAAGGGGGCAAGATCGTGGCGCTGCTGCGGTTTGTGCCGCTGCCATTCGGGCTGATGAATTATGCACTGGGCCTGACGGCGATTCCGTTCTGGCCCTATCTCATCTCGACCTCGCTGCCGATCATCCTCGGGAATAGTTTCTTTGTGTGGGTGGGCACGACCACGCAGGCCGGGCTCGAAGCCGCCAGCGGAGCGGGCCGTCCCCGGCATCCCATCGAGATCGGGCTGATGGTCCTGAGCGTGCTCGCCGCGTTTGCCGCGCTCACTTATGTGACGAAGGTCGCCCGCCAGGCCATCGCCCAGCGGGACGAGACGCTCGGGGCGGAGTAGAGCGCCGAGAGTCACTCGAACTCTTCCGCCGGCGGGCGCCAGGTCTTGCCCGAGCGTTCGCCGAAGATGGCGGTGCCGACGCGGACGAACGTCGCGCCTTCCTCAATCGCCACGGCGTAATCGCCGCTCATGCCCATGGAAAGCTGCGGCAGGGGCACGCGGAAAGCGGTCTGGAGCTGGTCGCGAAACTCGCGCAGGGCGACGAAGTATTTGCGAGAATCCTCGGGTTTCGGCGCCAGCGGCGGGATACACATCAGGCCATCGAGCGCGATGCGATCGAACGCGAGCACTTCCTCCATCTGCGTGCGCAAACGAGCCGGCGAAAAGCCGAACTTCGTGCTTTCGCCAGCCACGTTCACCTCGAGCAGGACGTGCGGAAAAGCGCCCGCCTCCGTCGCGATGCGATTGATCTCCCGCAGCAGCTCCAGCGAGTCGATGCCGTGAAGCAGCTCGAACCCCAGCGCCAGCGCGTGGCGGATTTTGTTTTTCTGCAAATGCCCGATGAGATGCCAGCGGGCGCGCCCGGGCAGCAGCGGAATTTTCGCTTTCGCTTCCTGCACCCGGTTTTCCCCGAAAAGCGTCTGTCCGGCATCGAGCGCTTCGAGCACGGCTTCGGGCGGTTGCGTCTTGCTCACCGCGACGAGCTGGACCTCGTCTGCGGCTCGTCCCCCACGGCTCGCGGCAGCGGCGATCGCTTCATGGATGGCTTCGAGTCGTTCAGCGATTCCTGTCCCCATCGTCACTTTGCCTCCGGTTCCTTCACGCGCACATCGAGGCCGAGCAGGCGCCAGTTCGGCAACTCGTAGAAAAACTTGAGCGCAAAAATCACCCGATAGGCCGGGAGCGGATAGTGGCCGGAGATGATCAACTCACCGTCGGTATTCACCCAGGCGGGCCCGTCGAAAACCGGCTCCATGTCCTTCACGCCGCTGAGGTCGATCTTCTGGTCCACGAAATTCCGGAAGGCATGCTGCAGGCGGGAGGCGCCGAGTTCACGCTCCTTCTCGGTGAGCGGCGGCCGCTGACGGCCAGGCATCACCTTCTCGGGTGGGGGCACGATCTGATCCTGCCAGTGCAGCGAGAGGTCATCGAACAACGGCTGAAAATTGTTGGTGTGGACCGCGTCGTTCAGCCCGAGCAAGGCAGTGCGGACGAGTTCCTTCGACTGCTTCGCGTCCGGCGGAATCCGCTCCGTCGGGTCGTTGAAATTTGGGTCGCGGCCGACGATCGAAAACCGATTTTCCACCCGGCCACTGACCGAATTGCGGGGCGACTTGAGCGAAAGGACTCGCCAGGCACCGCGCTCGCTCACCATCGCCACGATCAGCTTCACGGTGGCGTTCGACTTGGTGGAAAACTCCGCGGCGATGCGCGCGACGCCATCCGACAAATCAGGCGGCTCGTATTTGGCGGAAGCGATCTCATCGAGCCCCATCTCATGCAGGGTGGTCGCGAAGAAACGCGGCGTCTGCGATTTCTGGAAACCGTAGGAAGCGCTGGCAAAGGCTTGAGCCGACTGCCCCTTGGAGACGAGGTCGAAGAACTGCCGGGCACTTTCCTCCGGCGTTTTCTTTCCGGAGCAGCCCGCCAACGCGAGCGCCCAGCAGACCAGCCAGGCCGGCTTCATTTGCTCCACTCGAGCATGCGGCGAATCGGCAGTTCCGCCCGTGCGCGCAGCGGTTCGGGCAGGACGATTTCCGGGGAGAGATTCAGTAGCGCGTCGTGCAGTTTTTCGAGCGTGTTCATCTTCATGTAGCGGCAGTCCGCACAGGCACAGCGGTCCGTCGGACCAGCGATGAACTCCTTGCCCGGAATCTCCCGCCGCAACCGGTGCAGCATGCCCGATTCAGTGGCGATGATGAACGACTTCGCGGGCGAGCTTTTGCAAAAGCTGACCATCTTTTCCGTCGAGCACACTTCATCCGCGAGCAGGCGCACCGCATAGGTGCACTCGGGGTGCGCGACAACGGGCGACTCCGGATGGCTCGCGCGGATTTTCTCGATCGACTGCCGCGTAAACTCGACGTGGACGTAACAATTCCCCTTCCACAATTCCATCGGACGACCGGTTTTCTCCATCACCCACGCGCCGAGATTCTGATCCGGCACGAAGAGGATGTGGCGATCCGCCGGCACCTTCTCGACGATCTTGATGGCGTTGCCGCTGGTGCAGATGACATCGCTGAGTGCCTTCACACCGGCCGAGCAATTGATGTAGGCGACGACATAATAGTTCTTCTCGCGATTCGCTTCGAGATAAGCCGCCAGCTTATCCGCCGGGCACGAATCGCTGAGCGAACATCCCGCATCGAGATCGGGGAGGATGACCTTCTTCGTCGGGTTCACGATCTTTGCCGTCTCGGCCATGAAATGCACGCCGCAGAAGGCGATCACGTCCGCATCCGTATCGGCCGCGTGATACGAAAGCCCGAGCGAGTCGCCGACGAAATCGGCGAGTTCCTGGATTTCTTTCACCTGATAATTGTGCGCGAGAATCACCGCATTCCGCTCGCGTTTCAGCGCGAGGATATCAGCAGCGAGATCGACTCCGGTCATTGGCATACCGATATAGTGACATCGCCCGGGCCGCGGTTCACAGGGAAATTTACGTCACACACAGGAGCCTGTTGAATGGATGCCATCGTGGCAAAATAGTGTGTTTATTGTGTCTGTTGGTGGGGCGGCGGGGTGATGGTGGATCAGGAAGATCTTGTTTAACCGAACGTTTCGATCGCTGCGGAGCCCGAGGGCGCCGCGGCTTCGGAAGGACGACCAGACCGCGTGAGTGATTTCATAGACCCTCCTATCAGCCCCGGCGCGAATTCGCGCGAACCGTCCATACTCTCCATTCCGTGGGTTCCGGGTTGGTTAACGGGCCGCAGATGGAGAATGGAATCCGCAGATTTCGCGGATCGGCGCAAATTTAGGGATGCCACGGATTGGGGGGGAGTGGAGACATCCGGCCAAGCGAAGCTCAAGGGATGGAGCAGGAATCGCGTTCGAACCGCCTTTGCCCGCCCCCGGCTCCGACCCACGAAACGCCCCCGCCTTCGCCCTAGCCGCGGAAGCGGAAGCGGATGGGGACTTCGACGGAGGCGGCGATGGCCTGGCCGCCGGCGCGGGCGGGTTCGAAGCGCCAGCTCCAGACGGCGCGGAGGGCGGCTTCGTCGAGGAGCGGGGAACCGGTGCTGCGGCGGAGGGAAACCTTGGTGGGGTGGCCGGCGCTGTCCACCTGCACGAAGAGGAGGGCGGCGCCTTCCAGCTTCAGTTTGCGCGCGGCGGCGGGATAGGGCGGCGCGGGGCAGGCGCGGTAGCTCGGGGGTTGGAATCCGGCCCCTCCACCCGCGCCGCTGCCGGTCCCCTGCCCCAGCCGACCGCTGCGGGAAGCGGCGCGCTGGCCAGATTTCGCGCTAGCCATCGGGACCGCACTCACCCGCGCCGTCGGGGTCGCCGCGATGGCCTCAGCGGGTGCGTTCGTGAGCGGCTCGACGACGGATTCGACCGCGACGGGCGGTGGTTCGATCGGCGGGGTAAATTCGACCATCGCCAGCACCTCCTCCGTGGCTTCCGCAGCAGCGGGAGCTTCCGAGGCAAAAAACGAAAACTCGGGCGCGGCTTCCCCGTCGCCCGAGCTTTGCGAAACCGGTGACGGCATTTTCACGGCCCAGCCCCACACCGCGCCCAGCAGGGCGGTATGGAGCAAAAGGGAGGTCGTGAACGCCGCGGGGCGCATGGTGCGCTACTGTCGCATGCCCGAGACCGGCGTGTAAGAGGATTCTCCGCCGATCTTGCCGAAGTCGTAGCCGATGATGAACCAGCCTTCGTGGCGCTGCGCGTCCTGATTTGTGCCGAAGAGGCAGGCGAGATCGACGTGCAGGCGCTCGGTGAGACGGAACTGGACGCTGGGGCCGACGAGCCATTTCTGCTCGGGTTCGCCGCGGTCGAAGTGCGTGCTTTCGCGCACATACTTGGCTTCGACGCCGATGCTCACCTTGGAATCGATGACCGAATAGCTCATGCCCGCGCTGACCTGAAATTCCGCGGTGCGGTCGGCATTCCCGAATTCCTTCTCGTAGGCGATATTGATGCCGTAGTGGAGGCGGGGGAGGAGCTCATCGCCGAGGAGGAGCTTGAACTCGAAAACGTCGGAGCCTTTGTCCACCCACTTGTATTCGCCGTAGAGGGTGGGGTTGAGGGGGATCTTGCCCCAATCGGCCAGCGCCCAGCGGAGCTCGACGGAAAGGTTGTCGTGACGAGCCTTGCGCTCGTCGTCCATGGTCCAGTTTTCGTAAATATCGAGCTGCATGCGGTAGGGCAGGCCGATCTCGATTTCCTCGATGAAGAGGTTCTGCACGGTGTCGTCGCGATTGTCGCGCAGCCGCCACCATTGTTCCACGCCGATATGCCAGGGCTCCTGCTGGATATAGACGCGCGTGGTGGAGAAACGGCGGGCGGAGGTCCACTCGGGGCGTCCGGTTTCGCCGATGCGGCGCTCTTCGGCGAGGCCGGAGGTAGCCGTGGAGGTGACCTCCGGCATGCGGGTCGCCGACGGTGCGGACGACTGCGTGGCCGCGGGTTTGTCGGCGGCCATGCCAGGGAGAGCAGCCAGGGCCAGCAGGCCACCGGCGAGGAAGGATTTGAACATGGGGTATCTTGGTTGGTTGGTTTGGGGTCCCCTCCGAAAGGGTCGGCGGGTCTATCAAAGAAACGGAAGCGCTCAAGCTCTTCCAAAAGTTCGGTGAAATTTACGCCGCTCCCTTCCGACAGGCCGGAATGACCTTGCAATGACGGGCCTGCCTCCCACTATGCGCCCGCCGCGCCGACATGTTCGCCTCCACCGCGCTTTTTCCAGACTCCCTCGTGCCGGTCACTTCGCCGGAAGGGGTGGCGTCTGCCGAAAACCCGGCGGCGGTCGATCCAGACGCCGAGTTGATGCGCGAAGTGGCGGGCGGGTCGGAGGCTGCTTTCGTCCAGCTCGTCCAGCGGCACCAGAGACCGCTACTGAACTTTTTCGCCCGGATGGGCGTTTCTTCGGATGGTGAAGACCTCGTTCAGGAGACTTTTGTCCGCCTTTTCCGCTACCGCCGGAATTACCGGCCCTCGGCGCGGTTCACCACGTTCCTCTATGTGCTCGCCCGGAACGTGTGGGCCGATCGGGGGCGGCGGGTGGTCCGCCTCGAACGGCTCGCGTCCCATCTCGAGCGGGAAATGGAGATCGCCGCTCAGCCGGTCCGTCCCGGCGCAAGTGAGGGCATCGATGTGGATGCCGCGCTCGCCCGGCTCTCGCCAAAACTTCGCGAAGTCGTCGTGCTGAATATCTACCAGGGCATGCGTTATCAGGAGGTGGCCGACGTGCTGGGCATCCCGCTCGGCACGGTGAAGTCGCGCCTGAATCTCGCGCTGACTGAACTACGGCAGATCATCCATGCCTCCTGAGTCCCGATGCTCCCAGAGCGAGAAGGCAGCGGCGTTCGTCGGCGATGAGCTGGCTGACGCTGAGCGGGGGGCGTTTGCGCGGCACCTGGCGAAGTGTGAATCGTGCGCGCAGGCGGTGGAATCCGCGCGATCTCTCGTCTCGATCCTGCGGAGCGCGCCAGCCAAGGAAATCTCCCAGGACCTGACCGCGTCGATCCTCGACCGGATTCATGCACCGACGGTCCGACCCGTGGGGTGGCCACGAATCGCCGCGATGGCGGCAGCCGCATCCGTCGCACTCGTCTTCGGCGTCTCCCGATGGTGGATGGCCCCCATCGCCCCCCAGGCAACGGTGGCAGATTCAACCCATGCCAGCGTCGAGCGTGCTCTCGACTGGCTATGCAAGGCACAGGAACCGGATGGCTCGTGGAGCGCGGCGCGCTGGGGCGGCGATCACCGGTTCGAAGTCGCCCTCACCGCCCTGCCCCTCATGGCTTTGCTCAACGACGAACACACCACGCCCGGGCGGTCCGCCGCGATCGATAAAGCCGTGGAACGGCTGCGTCACGCACAGGCCACGAACGGCTCGTTCGGCGGGGAGTTTTTCGGCTCATGCTATAACCAAGGAATCGCCACGCTGGCCTTACTCCGCTCTTACCAGCATCACCCCACGGCGGAACTAAAGAGCGCACTCGACGGCGCCCTGGCCGTGATCACAGGAACGCAGGTTTCGACAGGGGGCTGGGGGTATCTTGGCTTCTCCCAACCCCATCCTACCATCACCCTGTGGAATGTGGAGGCCTTGAAACTCGCTAACGCCCTCGGCTGGCACGAGGTGCAGGCGAGCATGGATCGCGGCACGCAGTGGATGCAAACTCATCTGTCCCCCACCCCCAACGCGGGCTCGGTCGCCGATGTCGATTTTTACTCCGCCTATTTCCTCGCTTCCGCGCTGAAGCACGCAGACGACGCCTCCTCGCGGGATCAACTCAACACGATTCGCCGAACCCTCGTGGCCAGCCAGATTCAGGGAGGCTCCGACTCCGGGAGCTGGGCGCCCGACGATCAATGGGGGCGGGTCGGTGGCCGGCTCTACTCGACCGCTCTCGCTTCGCTTTCCCTGCGGTAGAACCCGCGACACACCGCGCCAATGGCAGTTCGCCTCCGGAGGGCATTAATATACCTGCCTCAATCGCTTCTGTGAGAGGGGAGTCTGAGAATTGAGGGTGATTTCGGGGGCGCGCTTACCTCTCCAGCGTGCGCCGCAGTCGCCGCAATTCGTCTGTCTGGCGTTCCATTTCTCGCGTCTGGTTTTGCATCTCGAAAAGAATATCCGCGTTTGGGTCTCGGCGCAGTGCGGCTGCACCAATCGGCATGGACTGAATCATCGCGTCCATCTGCAAGTGAAGCGTCTGATTGTAGGCGTTGAGCAGCGCGCAAACGCGGTCAAACTCGCCGTTCTGTGCGCGCAATTCCGGCTCGGTGATTTGTGTCTGATCCAACTGACTGGGAGGCGAGTAGAACATGTAGGGGCGCGCCTTGTTGAGTGCTTCGGTGCGCCGAGCCGCGCTTAGGTTCTGCGCGATCCTGGCTACAGCGGCAGAGAAATTCTGATTGCTGAAGAGCAGCTTTTTGAGTCGCAGCCGAAGCGCGAAGTTTTGAGTCTTCAGTCCCGCTATCGGGTCGGGCGTGGCTGGCTTGGGTGTAGGCGTAGGGTCTGGAACGAACCCGAAATCATCCGCCGCGAAGGCGAAGCAGTTAAGGGCAAGGGTGAGTGACAGTGCGAAAGCTTTACTTCTAGTCATTGTGTGGAAGCATTGCCGCTCGCTATGCCCAGCGAACAAACAAATCCCGAACCGCCATCTGGCGGCCCGCTTCGGCCCACCAGTCAATCAGAAGCCACGGGACGACTTCTTGAAATTCTCCGGCGGGGAAAGCAAATGGAGATTCTTGAGTGGTTGCAAACCCCTCGATCAGCGCGGCTGCTGTCTCGATGCGAAGCCGCAGGAGTGACGCCGCTTCAGGTAGCATATCCGGAAACACTTCTTCCCCGTGTATCGCGATTGTTTTTGCGGCTGTCTCAATGGCTACAAGATGCGGCGCTTCGTATGGCACGAGCCAAAGCTCGACGCTGGAAGCGTTACGGGGCCGCCCGAGTTCTGCGGGATGCTGCGACAAAAGAGAATCGTCGTCAGTGGTCGGAAGCGAGTGCCGCTCTAGCCACAGGTGAAGCTCCTCAAACGAGTTAGGTTCCATAAATCAAAAATGCATCCTGAAGCCGCGCCAGTTCTCCACATAGCCGACGCCACAGCCCACCATGCGGCGTCTCAGGGCTTGCGCTTCTTGGCGTCTGCGACCTTTTGAGCAAATTCCTTTTCGCGCTTTTCCACTTCGGACCTTGGCGCGGCGATCAGCTTTTGCAGAGCGTCTTTGAATCGCTTCTGATGTGCGGCTGATTCGGCTTCGGTCTTTTTGTCGCTCACGGATTAAGAGGTAGGCCCAGCCGAGACCGGGGACAAGTTGCTTCCATCGGTTGAGGCTGAAATCTCCGCGCACCTGCGGCCTAGGATTGAGCGGGCCAAAGTCCGATCAGTTGCTTGTAGCGCAACCGTCTCCCGAAGACGTTGAGCAGACAGGTGAGAAAGCGTCCCGCGTCGCCGTTCTCGTCCTTCCGTTCGTTGAACCGGAAAACCTGCTCGCTGAGGTAACGGAAAAGGTGGAACGGCTCCACGCTCACGTAGGTTCCCTTGATGGAGCGTTTGAAGAGCGACCAGAAGTTTTCCAACCCGTTGGTGTGCACGCCGTCTTGCACGTAGGCTTCCGCGTGGTTGACGACCTTGTGAACGTATTCGTCGCGAAGCTGGTAGTAAGCGGTGTGCTGGTCGCTCTGAATCTCCGAGCCTTTGAGCACGTATTTACGCACGCGCGGCACCAGCTCACTTCCGCCGACGTGCCGCACCACTTCGGCTTGCACGCGCGACGCCTTGCGCTTGCCGTCGTGACGTTCAAGCAATCCCATGACTGGCGTTTTATCCGCCGCGCCGCGCGCTCCGATCCCGCGCCGCACCATCGCCTTGTAGTGCATATTTCGCGCGCTGCCGCCGATAAAGGACTCGTCCACTTCCACGATCCCTTTCATCTGGTCGCGCACCACGCTCCCGGCCTGTAGCGCGATGCGGATTCGGTGCATCATAAACCACGCGGTCTTTTGCGTGACGCCAAGCGCGCGGTGAATCTCGTAACTACTGATGCCGTTCTTCGCGCCTGTCAGCATCCACAGCGCGGGCAACCACTTGTCGAGTCCAAGCGGCGAGTCTTCAAAGATTGTCCCCACCTTTGCCGAGAACTGGCGGCGCGGGTGATTGTTCGCGCAATTCCACACGCGACGGCTCGCGATGTATCGCACGTCTGAGGAATGACAGTGCGGGCATGAGATTCCTTCCGGCCAGCGGATCGAAACGAAAAATTCGTGTGCCCGCTCTTTATCAGAGAAAAACACCACCGCCTCTGTAAGCGTCTTCGGAAATTGTTCATCGATGTCCATAGCTGTGCCACGCAACCGCACCTTTCATGCCACCATTGAGCGAAGTATATTGGTGCCCTCCGGAGCGTAAGGTTTTTCTTTACTTTAAGATTGCCCCTCGCGGAAAGAGATGGCTTAGATATCGACGCTTTTCCAGTGGTCTGCGGGTGCCATCTCGGCAGATCGGCGGTGAGGCGCGACTAACCTTCCCTTTCGAATGAAACACCCCCGTGTATTGGCGTGGTCCGGCGCTGTTCTTACAGCGTGTGTAATGCTCGTTGTGTGGCGGAATCACTGGCGCCTTAAGCGGAGCGACACCGAACAAAAGACCGATCCCTTCGGGGTTCCTGCTGCGTCGCAGCCCGCGCCCGGTGCAGCCGTGCAAGCCGCCGCCCTGCGGTCGGAGCCGTTGCCTAACTTCGATCGCCGCATTGATCGGTCGAGCCAGGACGCACCTCCGGCTTCCGCGGCACCCGGAAGAAGCGACCGGCAGGCGGCTGCGGATCGTCTGCGCGCGCTCGTGCCCGGCGTGCGGGTGGATTTCGACCAGACGCTCGGTTCGCCCGCCTTCATCGCTTCGACCGAGGGCTTCCTCGCCACGGCCAACGGAAGCGCCGGAGCCGTGCCGGCGGCCCGCCTGGAGCAATTCGCGCCGGATGATGCCCAGCGCCTGGTGAAAGCATTCATCGACGAACACGCCGCTCTGTTCGGCCATGACTCATCGGCGCTCGCCGAGGCGAAACTGGTGCGAGACTACGACACACCGCACAACGGCATGCATACCTTCGTGTGGCAGCAGGAACTCGATGGCGTGCGCGTCTTCGAATCCACTCTGCAAGCGCACCTCACGCGGGGTGGCGATCTGGTCAATATGGCCAGCCGTTTCGTGCCGGACGCCGCAGGGTCGGCACCGGACCGCACCGCTGCGCTCGCGGCTCCGAAAATCGACGCGAAAACGGCGGTCAGCGCGGCCGGGGCCAACGTCGGTGAAAAAGTGCCGGTGGCGCAGATCGCGGAAAACGCTCCGCCCGCCGGGCCCGCGCGCAAACAGCAATTTCGCAGTTCGAGATTGCTCGACGTAAACGCCGAGCAGGTATGGCTGCCCGAAAATGGAAAAACGCTGCGCCTGTGCTGGGAAGTCACCTTCACGAGCAAGGCGCGCGGCGAAATGTTCCGCTCACTCGTCGATGCGGAAACCGGCACCGTGCTCGTGCGGCAGGGCCTCACGGAATACATCAGCGCGGCCAGCTACCGCGTTTTTACGAGCGACAGCCCGTCGCCGATGTCACCCGGCCTCGCGACTCCGGGCACCACCCAGCCGGCGGAAGTCGCCCGCACGCTGGTGACGATCGATGCGTTCGACACCACCGCGTCGCCAAACGGCTGGATCGACGACGGCGTGAACGAAACCCGGGGCAACAACGTGGACGCGCACCTCGACTTGAATGCCGACGACATCGCCGACACCCCGCGGCCACAAGGCTCCCCATCGCGCGTCTTCGACTTCACGTTTGATTCCACGCAGGCGCCGACGGCCTACCAGAACGCCGCGGTCACGCAGCTCTTTTACTGGAACAACTACATCCACGACCGCTACTACCAGCTCGGTTTCACCGAGGCGGCGGGCAATTTCCAGAATAACAACTTCGGTAAAGGCGGCTCCGCTAACGACGCCGTGCAGGCCGACGCGCAGGATGGCTCGGGCACGAACAACGCCAACTTTTCCACGCCCTCCGACGGTTCGCCGGGGCGGATGCAAATGTATGTCTTCACCGGCCCGACGCCGGATCGCGACGGTGACTTCGACCAGGAAGTCGTCATCCATGAATACACCCACGGCCTGAGCAATCGGCTCGTCGGCGGTGGGGTCGGCATTAGTTCGCTCCAGCCGCGCGGGATGGGTGAAGGCTGGTCGGATTTCTACGCGCTCTGCCTGCTCAGCCAGCCTGCGGACGATCCAAACGCCGTCTATGCCGCCGGTGCCTACGCCAGCTACCAGCTCAGCGGGCTCACGCAGAATTACTACTACGGCATCCGCCGCTATCCCTACTGCACGGACCTCGCGAAAAATCCGCTGACCTTCAAGGACATCGACCCCACGCTGGCGAGCGCGCACACTGGCGTGCCCAAAAGCCCGATCGCCGGCAGCACCGCGAATGAAGTCCACAACATGGGCGAAGTGTGGTGCGTGACGCTGTGGGAGGCGCGCGCAAATCTCATCGCGAAACTCGGCGCGACAGCGGGCAACAACCTGATCCTCCGGCTCGTGACCGATGGCATGAAGCTCGCGCCGGCCAACCCGAATTTCCTCCAGGCGCGCGATGGCGTCATCCAGGCCGACCTCGTCAACAACGCCGGTGCGAACCGAAGCGAGTTGTGGGCGGCTTTTGCCCGGCGTGGCATGGGTGCGAGCGCGACATCGCCGTCGAGCGCCACGACGACGGGCCTCGTCGAGGCGTTCGATAGCCCATTCAATCTTGTCGTGACGCTTCCGGCATCGGTGACTGAAGGCGATGCCTCCGCGACCGGCACGGTGACGGCGAACCCGACGCCCAGCACCGATCTGACGGTCACCCTGACCAACAGCGACCCGGCGCAAGTGACCGTGCCGGGAAGCGTGATCATCGCAGCGGGACAAGCCTCAGCCACGTTCGCAGTCACGGCAGTGAACGACACGCAACTTGATGGCTCGCCAACGGTGACGGTGAGTCCGTCCAGCGCCGGCTACAGTGCAATTCCCGGCTCCACTGTGGCGATCGACAACGAGACGACTACCCTTGCCATCACGCTGCCGTCCGCGGCGATGGAAGGAACCACGGGGCTGACGGGCACCGTCACGACAGCCGCCGCGGTCGGCGCCGCGGTTGCGGTAAAGCTCACCTCGAACGACACGACCGAACTACGGGTGCCGCCCACGGTGACGATTCCCGCCGGGGGCAACTCGGCGACCTTCGCCCTGACGATCGTGGACGACCTGACCGTCGATGGACCGCAAGTGGCCACGCTCACGGCGAGCGTTACGGGCTGGACGCCGGCCAGCCAGGCGATGGTGGTGAACGACAACAACCTCACCAGTCGCACCATCAATGCCGCCGATCGCGGCTGGTATCAGCAGGATGGCTCGCACACGCCGACGAACCCCAATTTCCTCACGGGCTTTTCCAGCAGCGCAAACGCGGAAGCGCACTCGTTCTTCGTCTTCAGCATTCCGGCGCTGGCCCCAGGCGAGACGATCCTCTCGGCAGAGTTGCGACTGCAAAATCCGACGAACGGTTTTTCGAGCCCCGATGCGACCGAGACGCTTCAATTCCAGGACGCGACCACGCCAATCAGCACGCTGATCGATGGCACCGGCGGCGTCGCGGCGTTTACCGACCTCGGGAATGGCACGGTCTTTGGCAGTCGAACGGTCTCCGCAGCAGACAATGGGATGACGGTCGTGATTCCGCTGAACAACGCATTCATTTCCGCCGCGACCGCCGCTGCCAACGGCCAGCTCGCCATAGGCGGACAATTGACCACGATCACCCGCACGACGGGCATCGGGGAATTCATCTTCGGCTATTCGGGGAGCACGCAATCCACGCAACTTTTCCTGACCATCTCCAGCGCGGGACTCGTAATCGCGCTGCCGCCGAGCGCGACCGAGGGCGATGCGCCAGCCAGCGGCACCGTCACCGCTTCATACGCCCCGGCGAGTGATCTCGTGGTGAATCTCACCTCGAGCAGTCCGGCACGGCTGAGCATGCCGGCGAGTATTACGATCCTGGCGGGGACGACGAGCGCGACCTTCCCGCTGACGATCAATGACGATGTGCTTCTAAACGGGACGACGAACGTGACCATCGCGCCCTCCGCCGCCGGCTGGGCACCGAGCAGCGCAAACATCGCGATCCACGACAACGAGACGGCCACGCTCACCGTGAGCCTGCCAGCCAGCACGATGGAAGGGGCCGGCACCGTGCCGGGCACCATCGCGGTCAGCACCGCCGTGGACACGGACGTCGTGGTCGCGCTCACGAGCAGCGACACCGGAGAAATTCTCGCGCCGGCGAACGTGACGATTCCAGCCGGGCAGACGAGCGCGCCGTTCGCTCTCATGATCGTGGATGATCTACGCATCGACGGCCCGATCACCTCCAGCGTCACGGCCCACGTGGCGAACTGGACCGACGGCACTGCTGCAATCGACGTGCTCGACAATGAAAACGTGGACCTCACGCTCACGCTACCCGCCAGCGTGCGCGAAGGCGACACCGGCAAAACGGGCACCGCCACCATCTCCGGCACTCTTCCCAATGATCTCGTCGTCACGCTCTCGTCCGACGACTCGAGTGAAATCACGGTGCCCACCAGCGTGACGATCCCGGCACAACAAACGAGTGCAACATTCGCGCTCACAGTCGTGGACGATACGGAACCCGACGGCCTGCAGACGGTGAACGTAAACGCGACAGCCAGTGGCTTCACCTCCGCCTCGGCCGCGGTGGCGGTGCAGGACAACGACGCCCACCACTTTACCATCGCCCCGATCGCGAACCCACAGGTGCGCGGGGTGGCCTTCGCGGTATCGGTCACCGCCAAGGACGTGAACGACGCCACGATCACGAACTACAACAGCACGATTGCCCTCAGCGCGACCGGGAACAGCGGCGCCGTCACGATTTCGCCGACGACTGCGAGCGCCTTCGTCAACGGGGTGTGGACGGGCAATGTCACGGCGAGCACGTTTGCTACGAACGTCGTCCTCACCGCGAACGACGGTGCAGCCCACACGGGGTCGAGCATTGCCTTCGACGTCGGCACAGGCCCGCTCGATCACTTCGCCTGGAGCACCCTCGCGTCACCGCAGACCATGGATACCCCCTTTGCAGCGACGATTACGGCTCAGGATGCAGGGAATAACACCGCGACGAGTTTCGCGGGGCCGGCCAACTTGAGTGCGGTTTTCACGGCCCAGCAGGCGGCGACCGGCACCGGCACCTCTTCATCCACGATGCCGTTTTACGGCTCCTATGCCAAGGTGCGCACGCAGGTCATTTATCTCGCGAGCGAGATGAGCGGAGCGGCCCGGCTCACGGCGCTCTCGTTGTATATCGGCACGGCTTCGACGGGGACGTTCAGCAACTGGACCATCCGGCTCAAGCACACGAATCAGTCGAGCTACGCGAGCGGTTCGTGGGACGGTGCAGGCTGGACCGTCGTGCACCAGTCCAGCGCCACACCAAGCACTACCGGCTGGCTCACCTTCAACTTTTCCACCCCCTTCGACTACGACGGGACGAGCAACCTGCTGGCCGACTTCAGCTTCAACAACTCGATCGCCAACAACCTGACCGCCTACTGCCGCTACAGTTCGGGCACGGCTCGCGCGGAATATGGCTACGCGAGCAGTGGCGATCCGCTGACGTGGTCAGGCACGTCGGGAGCCACCGCGACGATCACGACCGCTGTGCCAAACGTGCAGTTTTCCACCGAGCGCACCGGACCGCTGCGGCCCGCGACCACGGGTGCCTTCGATGGCGGCGTCTGGACAGGCAACGTCTCGGTGCCGTTTGTGGCATCCGCGGCGGCCCTCGTGGCGGACGACGGCGCCGCGCACCGTGGAAAGAGCAACACGATCGCGGTCAACCCACCGCCCACGGGCAACGGCGGCGGAGCGACCGTCTTCGTGGAAGACTTCGAGAGCGGCTCGCCCGGCACCGCATGGACGATCACCGGCACGAACACCTACCGCACGCAGGTGACGACGGCGAATGCACCGCACGGCGGCACGCGGCACCTCACCATGGATTCCGCGACGACCAGCAGCTACTCGCGCAACGAAGCGACGCTTTCGCTCAACCTCGCCGGGCGCACTGGCGTGCAGTTGACGTTCTGGGCGAAAATGTTTGGCGACGAAGCGAACGGACCACCGGCCAGCCCTTTCCTCAACGGCGCGGACTTCGACGGTGTGGCGATGAGCGCCGACGGGACGACCTGGTGGGAGGTGCAGAGCCTGCGCTCACCCGCGATCGGCAGCTCGTGGGCACAGTTTACCGTGAATCTCGACGCAGCCATCGCGGCTCGCGGCATCGCCTACAACCCGGCCTTTAAGATTCGCTTCAACCAATACGACGATAATCCGATCACCACCGACGGCATCGCGATCGACGACATCTCGGTGACGGCGGCACCGCTCGACATCATCAGTCTCAGCATCCCGGCGCAAGCGACCGAAGGCGCGGGCGCGCTCGGCGGCACGGTGACGCTGCCTTCCGCCCAGGCGAGCGACACCGTCGTGACCCTGGCGTCCTACTCGCCGGCTAAAATCACCGTGCCTGCCAGCGTGACCGTGCCCGCGGGACAGCTCACCGCCAACTTTTCGCTCACCGTGTTGGACGATTCCGTCATCGACGGCAGCAAGCTAGTGACGATCAGTGCCTCGGCGGGCGGCTTGAACACGGGTGCAGCGGCGATCACCGTGCTCGATAACGACACAGGCGCGCTCACCCTCAGCGTGCCAGCCTCGGCTTCCGAATCGAGCGGCACCGTGCAGGGAACGCTCACCCTTTCACCCACAGTGGCCGCAAGCGTCGTTGCCACATTGACCTCGAGCGATCCCTCGGTGGCAACAGTGCCGGCGAATGTCACGTTCACGACGGGGCAGGGTTCGTTGGCCGTGCCGGTCACGATCATCGACGATACAAAGATCAACGGCACGCGCCCGGTGACGATCACAGCGAGCGTGAGCGGATGGACGAGCGTGACCGGAACGATCAGTATTCTCGACAACGAGAACACGAACCTGACCGTGAATCTGCCCGCGACCACCGGCGAAGGGAACGCTCCCGCCGCGGCAACCGTGGCCATTTCCGGCACGCTCGCCAGCGACCTCGTCGTAACTCTCGCCTCGAGCGATCAGACCGAAATGACGGTCCCTGCGTCGGTCACGATTCCCGCCGGACAAACCTCAGCGGCGTTCAACGCCACCATCGTGGACGACACCGAGCAGGACGGCGCGCAGACGGCCACGGTGACGGCGGACGCCAGCGGTTTCACCACCGGGAGCAAAACGGTGAGCATCCTCGATAACGACGCAGACCATTTCGTCCTCAGCCCGGTGGCGAGTCCGCAAACCCAGGAGGCCTCGTTTCTCCTCACCGTCACGGCCAAGGATGCCAGCGACGCCACGATCACGGGATTCGGCGGCTCGGTAAGCTTTACTGCCGCGGCGGGAGGGAATGCGGTGCCGGTCACGCCGGCGGTCTTATCCGGCTTTGCGAACGGTGTCTGGACCGGTCCAGTCGCGGTGCTCGGCGTAGCGACCGGGGTGGTGCTCACCGCAGGCAATACCCCTGGGCACAACGGCAGCAGCAACTCGTTCGACGTTCTCGGGGCGGACTATTCGTATCCGGAGAACTGGCCGACCTTCGGCAACGGTCCGCGCCACACCGGGTATCAGCCGGTCGCGTTGGGAACCGCGAGCTATCAAGCCGGCTGGACCAAGACTTTCACCATCTCCAGCTCCAACGGCGCCGGGCTCAACCAGGTCGCCATCAGCAACGGCAGAATCTTTGTGACGCCATACTCCTACCCTGAGGTGGATTTCCTGAGCGCACTCGACGCCTCCACCGGCACGGAGCTATGGCGAAAGTCTTTTACAGCGGCCTCTTCGATCAACCCGCCGACGGTGAATGCAGGCAAGGTTTACACCCAACGCTGCAATAACAGTGGGGATTCCCAGTTGTGGGCACTCAACGCGGCGAGCGGAGCGACGGTCTGGAGCGCTCCCTTTGGCGCGCAGTGGGACGACTATGCCGCCCCGACGGTCGTCGGCGATGGCGTGTGGGTGGATGGCGGCACCTACGGCGGCTTGTATGGGTTCAATACGAGCAACGGCAGCCAGCGCTTCTTCAACTCGACTCTCGGCCAGTATGATGGATGGACGCCGGCTTACGATAACGGAACGGTTTATACGTGGGTCTCGGGCGTCTTCCGGGCGCACGATCCGGCGACCGGGAACATCTTGTGGTCTTCAACCCTGAGCTCCAGTGTGGCGGGGACGCCGGTGGTCGATGGCGGGAAAGCCTTTGTTCTGACGAGTTCAAACCTCTACGCGATCAACCTGCTCACCCACACGACCGCGTGGACGCTGAGCGGCACTTTCAAGGGCACCCCGGCGGCGGCCAATGGCGTCGTGTATGCCCTGAGTGGCTCGGATGTGAAAGCATACCACAGCCAGACCGGTGCGGTGGTGGGCACCTACAGCACAGGGAATAGTTCGATCTCCGGGCAGCCGATCGTCACGGCGGATTCCCTGATTGTGACGTCGAGCACGAATACTTACATCTTTAACCTCTGGAATGCCGCTCTCAAGCAGATCCTCTCCAATGGCGGCACTCCCAGCCTGGCCAATGGAGTTCTCTACCTGGCGGGCTCCGATGGCGTCCTTCGAACATTCTATGTTGGCGGCCCGCCGACGATCAACCTCGCCGCGCCGGCTTTGGTGAACGAAGGAAACGCACCGCAGACTGCGACGGTCAGCCTTTCCAAGGTCCTTACCTCGAGCACGGTGATCAGCCTGAGTTCGAGCAATCCGGCCCGGTTGAGTGTGCCGCCGAGCGTGACGATTCCAGCGAATCAAACCACCGTGACGTTCCGGTTTAACATCATCGACGATTCGTTGGTCAATGGGCCGGAAAATATCACGATCACGGCAAGGGCGCCAACCGATCCCGTGCAACCCGGCACGGCTACGGTGACAGTCAACGACAACGAAGCGGCCGCACTTACCGTGAACGCGCCGGTTTCCACGATGGAAGGGACGACGGTGCAAGCCACCGTGAGTCTGAGTGCAGTGCCCACGCGCGACATCACCGTCGCTCTGGGATCGAACGATCAGACCGAAGTCTTCCTCATGCCGAGTGTCACCATTCCCGCCGGCCAGACCAGCGCGACCTTTAACATCATGGCGCTCGACGACGGGATTGCCGACGGCACCCAGACGGTGACGCTGACGGCTCGGGTGAGCGGATGGGTGGATGGCACCGCGCTCCTCGACGTTCTGGATAGCGGGCAGGCGATTACGACCGATTGGCCGACCTTCGGCAATGGGCCGAGCCACACCGGCTATCAACCGATCAACCTGGCGAACGTTACTTTCCAAGCCGGGTGGGCGAGAAGCGCGATGGGGCTCACCCAGGTGGCCGTGAGCAATGGCCGCGTCTTTTCGAGCATCGGTTCTCCCACGGCGTTGAGTGTGCTGGAGAGCTCCACGGGCACGGAACTGTGGCGCAAAACATTCACGTCCGCTTCGTCTCTCAATCCACCGACCGTGAATGCCGGGAGGGTATATGTTCAGCGAGTCAACAATAGCAGTGATACTCAACTGTGGAGCCTCGATGCGAATAGCGGGGCCACGGCTTGGAGCGCTCCGTTTGGAGCTCAGTGGGATGCCTATGATGCCCCAACGGTGGTGGACGGCGGGGTCTGGATCGCCGGTGGCACGTATGGTGGCTTGTATGGATTTAATACGAGCGGCGGTAGCCAGCGCTTTTTCAATTCTTCGCTCGAGCAGTATGATGAGTGGACCCCCACCTATTACAATGGGACGATTTACACTTGGGTAGAGGGCAACTTCCGGGCGCACGATCCAACGACGGGGGCGATCTTGTGGACCCTGGACGAGGGATGGTCCTGGCACGGATGGTCGATGCAAACCGTCGCCGCCATCGATGCGGGAAAAGCCTTTGTGGTCGGGAGCCCGAACTTCTACGCGATCGATCTGCTCACCCACACGACGGCGTGGACGGCGACCGGCTCCTTCAAAGGAAGTCCTGCGGTGGCGAGCGGGGTAGTCTATGCGCTGACCGGCTCGGACGTGAAGGCTTACCATGCCCAGACCGGCGCGCTCATCGGCACCTACAGCACGGGAAACACCTCCATCAGTGGGCAGCCGATCGTGACGAACGACGCGCTCATCGTCTCAGGTTCTGCGAATACCTATATCTTTGATCTCCAGACCTTCGCCCTCCAGCAGACGCTGGCCAGCGGCGGCGTGGCGAGCCTGGCCAATGGCGTCATCTATCTCGCCGGGTCCGATGGCGTCCTGCGAACCTTCCGTCCAGCTGGCCAGACGATGATCAGCCTCTCCCTGCCCGCTTCGGTTCTTGAGGGCAGTCCGGCCCTGGCGGGGGCGGTGACGCTTTCCGCGGCGCAAAGTTCCGACACCCATATTACCTTGCTTTCCAGCGACCCGGCGCGGCTGGGGGTTCCCGGAAGCGTGACGATTCCCGCGGGCCAGACGACGGCGGCCTTTCAAGCCACGGTGGTAAACGACTCCCTGCTCAACGGCAGCGAAACGATCGCCGTAACGGCCAAGGCGTCCTCCTACATGTTCTACGCCGGCTTCACCGCCGTTATCGTCAACGACGACGAAACCGCGACGATCGCGATGAATGTGCCGACCTCGGCGAAGGAGGGAGCCACCAATGTGTGGGGCAGCGTGGCGCTCAGCGGCGCACCGGCGGCGAATGTCGCCATCTCCCTCAGTTCGAGTGACACCACGGAGGTGACGGTGCCGGGGACCGTCATCGTGCTGGCTGGGCAGACGAGCGCGACCTTCCCGATCACCATCGTGAACGATACGGAAATCGACGGGACGCAGGCTGCGACGATCACGGCGAGCGTGACCGGCTGGACGGGCGGGAGTGGCACGATCAACATCCTCGACAACGAAACCTCGACCCTCTCGCTTTCCGGCGCCTCGTCTGTCAATGAAGGCTCCACGGGCAGCGGCACCGTTACGATTTCCGGCACTCTGCCGGCGAATCTCGTCGTCTCGCTCGCCTCGGCTAATACCTCGCGGCTGACCGTGCCCGCCACGGTCACGATTCCCGCGGGCTCGACCTCAGCCTCCTTCACCCTCACCGGGGGGGACAATTCACTCACCGATGGCGCAGCCAGCGTCAATGTCACCGCGAGTGCGTCGGGCTTCACCAGCGGAAGCCGGGCGGTCACTGTTTACGATAACGAGATTCACCACTTCTCGGTGTCGTCCATCGGCACATCGCAGATCGCAAACGTCGCCTTCAGCGTCTATTTCTACGCGCGGAGCGTGGACGACTACACCATTTCCGGCTTCGCCGGTTCCGCGACACTAAGCGTCAGCGCGGGCGGTTCGTCGCTGCCCGTCACCCCGTCATCGGTCACGTTTTCCAGCGGCTACGCCTCCACCTCGGTCAGCGTGAACGGCACCGGCGCCGGCGCGACGCTGGCGATCAACGACGGCGCGGCCCACACAGGCACGAGCAACAGTTTCAATCTGGGCATCGGCCCGTTGCATCACTTTGCGCTCAGCACCATCGGGACGCCACAGACGGTGGGAACGTCTTTCCCTGTCACGATCACGGCCAAGGACGCTTACAACAATACCGTGCCGACCTTTACCAGCTCGGCGACGCTGAACGCGGGGCCGACCTCCGCCGTCTCTGGCACCGGGACGAGTTTTTACACCTTTATTCTCGGAACTTCGACTCAGCAGCGCAACCAGGCGATCTATCTCGCCAGCGAAATCGGGTCCGCAGGGAAGATCACGTCGCTCGCCTTTCAGAGCTACGTCTATTCCATCGGCACACTGGGCAATTTCACGGTGCGCTTGAAACACACTTCTCTCGACAGTTACGGCGTGTCGCCAGGCTGGGATGCCTCGGGCTGGACCACCGTCTATCAAGGCTCCCTGCCGGTCACCACGACGGGCACAGGCTGGATCAATCTACCCCTGAGCACGCCGTTCCAATACGACGGCACTAGCAACCTCATGGTGGACATCACTCACAACGGCACCGGCGTGGATGGCTACTCGCTAGCAACATCCAAGAGCAACACCCGGACCCTCTCCTATTCCGGCAGCGGCTACGCGGATCCGCTCACGTGGTCGGGCACCAGCAATCCCACGCCGTTCACATCCACCGGCCTGCCCAACCTTCGCGTGCAACTCGAACGCGCTGTTCCGTTGAGCCCCACGACGACCGGCAACTTCACCGCCGGGGTGTGGTCCGGCAACGTGGCGATCAATCAGCTCGCCACCGGGATCACTCTGGCGTCCGCCAGTGCTGGCGGCATCACCGGCGAGAGCAACTCGTTCACCGTCTCTGGTTTGCCCGTTCTGGCCGTCACCCCCGCCACCGGCATCACGGCTACTGCGAATTTCGGAGGTCCGGCTACGCCCTCGAATGCCTCGTGGACGCTGAGCAATACCGGCACCGGCACGATGAACTGGAGTGCTGCCAAGACCGCCTCGTGGCTCACTCTTTCAGCCACGGGAGGCACGCTCACGGCCGGTGCGAGCACGACGGTGACGGCGACCCTCGATACTTCCGGTCTCGCGCCCGGCGGCCACACGGACACGATCACCTTCACGAATATCAGCACCAGCACGGGCACCTCCATCCGTAACGTGGCGCTCACGGTCACTCTGCCCGCACCGGTTCTCGCTGCGGAACCGGTGGTCACTGGCGGCACTGGAAATACCATCGCCTGGAACGCGGTTCCCGGCGTAACCTCCTACGAAGCCCAGGCTGCGGACAACGCCGCCTTCACCAATGCGCTCAGCAGCGGCTGGATCGCCGGCGCGAATTACACTTTCACTCCGCTGGCCGATGGCACGGCCTGGCACTATCGTGCGCGCTCCCGCGTCATGCTGTCCGGCGCGATGTCTTCGTGGAACCAGACGAGCCAGGCGGATTTCGCCGCGGACACCGCGACGAATGTAAGCACCACCGCCACTCCCGGCCGCGTCGTGCTTGGTCCGGCCGCAACGGCTTTGACCGAGAATTTCGACCAGCCCGGCACAGCCTGGTCGAGCACGATCTTCTCTACCTACAGCGGCACCGCCACGCGCACCGACCTTACCGGCATCGGTCCGAATACCACCCCGCCCCTGCCGGTCAACCAGGGTGGCGATCTCGAGGGGCGGCTCACGACCGACGCCCAGATGCCCTCGGTTCCAGCTAACTTTTTCAGCGACGGAACCATCGAGGCCTATGTCGGCCGCCCCGATCGTTCCCAACTCCAGCACACCGGCCTGCACATCCGCTGCACCGGTCAGCCCTCCATGTTGACCGGTTATGAAGCCATCATTCTTTTCTACACGGATGGCACAGCCAAGGCCGATTTCTCGAAGATAGTCAACGGGATCGGCACCTGGTTTTACACCAGCACGACGGCCTTCTCGGTGGCGGACAGCGACAACATTCACATGCGTTTTAGCGCGTCGGGAAGCACCTTGTCCCTCACGCTGTGGCGCGTGAACGTAAGTGGCGGTGTCGTCACAGAAACGGCCATTCCGTTTTTCAACGGCACGAACACGCTCACCGCCACGGATAGCACCTACACCGGTGGCTATGCGGGACTGCATCACTGGGCAAGTGGCAGCGCCGATATGCTGGTTGACGATGTTTCGGTTAGCTTTGCGGGGTCCGGTTACGCGTCGAGCGGAACGCTGGTCTCTCCCGTGATTGCGCCGGCTTCCTTCGTGCGCTGGGGCGCTCTTTCCTTCCATGGCGATACCTCGACGGCCGGGACTGTCTTGAGCATCGATGTGCTCGATACCAACGGCACATTGCTGGCCGCGAACGTGGCCGACGGCACGGATCTCACGACGATTCCCGCCGTGGCTGCGGTGTCCTCGATCAAGCTGCGTGCCAATCTCGGCACGACCAATAGCACCAACAGCCCTGCGCTCGATGATTGGTCGGTGACCTGGCAATCCACTCCGGACGCCTCCGCAAACAGTGCGTGGAGCACTGAAGTGGTCTCGATTCAGGACGCAACTCCACCTGCGCTCACGGCCACTTCCTCCTCCAACGCCTCAAGCCCAGGCTACACGCTGACTGGCACGGCCGGCGATCTCTCCGGCGTCGCTTCGGTCACCGTGAACGGGGTGACCGCAACGACGAGCGATGGCTTTGCCCACTGGTCTGTGCCGGTAACGCTCGCAACTGGCGCGAATGCCTTCACGATCGTCGCGCAGGACAACGCCGTCCCGGCGAACGTGCAGTCCGTCATCTTCACGGTTACTTACTCCACGACGACCGATACGAATGGCAATGGCCTGCCTGACACGTGGGAAACGTCACATGGACTCACCGCCGCCGACACCGCGCTCGGCGATCACGATCGCGACGGCCTTCCCAACATCGTCGAGTATGCGCTCGACCTGGACCCTGCTTCGTCTGACGGCCAGCCCGGCTACTGGGCGACCAACGAAGTGA
Organism: Chthoniobacteraceae bacterium; assembly: GCA_044226525.1. Taxonomy (GTDB): domain Bacteria; phylum Verrucomicrobiota; class Verrucomicrobiia; order Chthoniobacterales; family Chthoniobacteraceae; genus VFJQ01. Next base: position 70,827 of record JBGAGV010000028.1, read on the forward strand.
ATCCAGCGGACGGAAAACGCTATCTCGTGCTGCACTATCGTCGTCGCCTCGGCCTCGCGGGCTGGGCCATCGAGGTGCAAACTTCAACCAACGCCAGCCAGTGGACCTCCGCCCCCGGCACCTGCGAAGAAGCACAGGCGCCGACTCTGCAACCCGGCGGCGAGTGCGAAATCGCCCACATGCGTGTTTTGCAACCGATCGGATCCGGCGGTTCAGCCAAGGCATTTGTGCGGCTGAACATCCACTCCCTCTAAGCCAAGGGCGCTTTCTTCAGCGGCTGGTCGGCGAATCGGCGACTTTGATCTCCACGGGTGGTCCGTAAAATTTAGGACGCGTCCGCAGCAACGTCACGTCGAGCCAGGCCACGGTGCGTGAGGCAATTTCGCGCAAACGCGTCCTGGCCGAGAAGCGCCACAAAACCGGGACGGACGGACTGCCCACCGCGTCGAGTCCATGCGCCTCCGCGAGATAAAGCGACCGCGCCATGTGAAAATCGTCCGTCACCACCGTGCACCGGTGCAGGCCAAACACCGCTTTGGCCCGCGCCATGGTATCGAACGTGCGGAAGCCAGCGTAGTCGAGCGTCACCGCTGCCGCCGGCACCCCACGCTCGACGAGGGCATCGCGCATGGCCGTCGGTTCGTCGTAGGTTTTCCGGCTATTGTCGCCGCTCGCGAGGAAGTGTTTCACCTTGCCGGCGCGATAAAGCGCCGCAGCGGTGTCCATGCGTCCGACAAAAAAGGGATTTACCCAGCGCCCCCGAATCTTCGGCGAGGTCCCAAGCACGATCGCCACATCGTTTGCCGGCACGGTTTCCAGGCTCGTAAAAATTCGCGTCCTCGTGCGGTGGAGAATCCAGCCATTGGCCACGGCTATGAGGGTGATGAGCAAAACAATGGCGGCGGCCAGGAAAAGGAAGATCCGGCGCGAACGGGAGATAAACGGGCGCACGAAGAAAATTCTGTCCCGCAGCCTGCAGACTGACAAGCCTGCGCCGGGAGAGCCATCGCCTTGACCCGGAAGCGTCCACCCCTTATCCGATCGCTCGTGCGTCCGGCCACCCTCCGCCTCATCGCCATTCTTTTTGTTCTGGCCGCGGCCCTCTGGTGGTTCCTCAGGCCGGCACCGATTTCGCCGCGGAAATCCACCGCTTCATCGACCTCCCCATCTCCGGCAAACAGGGCCGCGACACCTCCGTCATCCTTCGGCTCCCCGGTGAAACTGCCTCGCCAGGCACCTTCCGCGGTGGCACCTGCATCGACGCCGTTGTCTGCTCCGAAGTCCACCCAACACGCTTTCCGCTTCATCCTCGATGGGCAGAAACTCGCCCTTGAAGCCAACGAAGAGATCAGCGGCGAATTCCACCGTCAACGCGCTCTGCCGACATGGGAGGCGGGCATGTTTTGCTGCCGTCTGCTCGACGCCAGCCAGCGCGTGCTCGCGGAGGAGACCCTACGCGCACCCGATGAACTGTGTGTCGTGCTCGATCCCAACACTCCGGGACCGGACGGCAAACCCCAACCGGCCCAGCTCTCGCCAACCGGACCGATCACCTTTCAGGTTCGCATGCCAATGGCAGAGGGGGCCACCCAGTTGAAAATCTATCGTCTCGCCGGGCCGCGCCCCGAGATTCGCGACGCCGAGCCGGCAGGCCAACTGCTAGCCACCATTCCCCTCACTCGATGAAGCCCCGCCTTCTCAGCCTTCTCGCGATTTTCCTCGGCCTCGCCTCGGCCCAGCTCAGCGCACAGACCTCGACGCTCTACACCGTCGAGCAAAACGGCAGCCGGGCACAGCGGATCAACCTCGTCTTTCTCTCCGAAGGCTATACCGCCGCCGAACTGCCGAACTTTGCCGCGCACGTAAACACCGCGGTAAACTTCCTCTTCACCCGCGAGCCGTGGCAGCAATACCGCTCCTACTGCAATATTTACCGCATCGAAATCGCCTCTAACGAAAGCGGCTGCGACAACGGCAACACCAGCGGCACGAACGGCACGCGTGACACGTATTTCAGCAGCGGATTCAATACGCCCACGGTTACGCAACTGCTGACGCTCGCCGGCACCGGATCGAGCCGCGCTTACACGCTGCTGAATACGCACGTGCCCGAATACGACGTGCCGGTCGTGATCGTGAACGACACCAAATACGGCGGGGCCGGCGGCGGTATTTCGGTCGCGTCGATCAATTCATTGAGCGCCGCCATCGTCGAGCACGAGATCGGTCATTCGTTCGCGAATCTCGCCGACGAATACGACGTGGAATACGCGATCTACACGCCCTCCGAGAAGCCAAACTCCACCGCGCAGACGACGCGCAATCTCATCAAATGGAACCACTGGATCGACGCAGCGACGCCGGTCGCCACACCGGAAACCGCTCAATACGACAGCGTCGTGGGCCTGTTCGAGGGCTGCATGTATCGCACCACCGGCTGGTTTCGCCCGCACAACAATTCGCTGATGAAAAACCTCAACCGCCCGTGCGGCCAGGTGAACCGCGAGCAGTTTGTGTTGAACTACTATTCTCGCGTCAGCCCCATCGATGCGTCGTCACCCGCCACCACAAGCCGCAATATCACCGCGTTTGAAAACCTGAGCTTCAACGTCACGCCGAAAGCGCCGAGCAGCGGGGTAGCTCTGCTCGTGCAGTGGAAGATCGACAGCACGGTGCAGGCGGCCACCGGCTCGACCTTCACCACCACTTCCGAATTTCTCGGCAACGGCAGCCACACCGTCACCGCGACGGTGAACGATCCCACCACGTTCGTGCGGCTCGATCCCAGCGGCCTGCTCGACGACAGCGTCACGTGGCCGTTTTCGCTCAGCAATCAATTGCCAGCCAACCTGACGGCGTGGCGCACGACCTATGGCGCGGACACGGCGAACCCCGCCAGGGACGGTCTCGTCAACATGGTGAAATACGCGCTCGGCCTGAATCCCAGCCAGCGTGCGACCACCGCGCAATTTCCCGCGGCGAGCAACACGGGCGACTACCTCACGCTCACCGTCCCGCGCCGCAACAAACGCACCGATGTGAACTATCTCGTGGAAGTGAGCGGCGATCTCGCCACGTGGAACTCGGGCTCGCCTTACACCGTCGTGATGCAGGACACGGACACGAGCCTGACGGTGCGCGACGCGACGCCGATGACCGGCACAACGAAGCGGTTCATCCGCCTGAAGGTGCAGGCGCCGTGATCTGACCGGCCACCGGCTTTTTTCCTTGGCTTCTGCTTCACGCAGCGAAGGGAAGGAGATGGAGAAGCAGAAGGGACGCGCGGCGCATTTCCACTTGCATCCCCACCGCACCGCCAGTATCCGCGCGGCGTGAATCGATTGCAGCACCATTGGTGGCCTTGCTGAACGGGCCGTGCGCCTCCTGGCGCACAGACCGCCGCCTCTGCTGCGCCGATCTCAACGCCCGACGATTCCAACCCGCGAATCGCCGGGCTTTTTGTTTCTCCACCTTCCACGTCTCCACATGAATCTCCCGACTCTCAAATACAACGCCGACGGCCTCATCCCCGCGATCGTCCAGGACGCGCAAACCAAGCGCGTGCTGATGATGGCCTGGATGAACGCCGCCTCGCTCGAAGCGACGCTCAAGACGGGATTCATGAACTACTGGAGCCGGTCGCGGCAGAAGTATTGGATCAAAGGCGAAACCAGCGGCCACACGCAGAAAGTGCTCCGATGGTGCATCGACTGCGATGCCGACACGCTGCTCTTCGAAGTCGAGCAAATCGGTGGCGCGTGCCACACGGGCTTCGAGAGCTGCTTTTTCCAGGCGTTCTCCCCGGACGGAACGCCGCAGGAAATTACCGAACCCAAAGTTTTCGATCCGGAAAGCACCTACCAAAAATGAAACAGGAAACCAGGAAGCCGGGAAAGAATAAGCGATTGCTGCGCGTCTCGCCTGCGGTCGCTCCTGGCTTCATGGCTTCCTGCTCTTCCCTGCTATGACCTCTCATCATTTTTCGCCGTCGCTCGCTGAGTTTCGCGAGCTGGCGGAGCGCGGGAATCTGATTCCCGTTTTTGCCGAACTCATCGCCGACGCGGAGACGCCCGTCTCGGCCTTTCACAAACTTGACGACGGGCGCAGCTACGCGTTCCTGTTTGAATCCGTCGAGAAGCACGACCAGGCCGGGCGTTATTCGTTCGTCGGCGTGAACCAGCGCGTTATCTTCGAAAGCCACGGCCCGACGATCCGCATCACCGAAGACGGCGCGACGCGCGAATTCCAGACGACCAGCGATCCGCTCGCCGATCTCGAAACGCTGATGAAACGCTATCGCTACGTGCCATCACCCGCGCTGGCAGATGCACGTTTCGCCGGAGGCGCCGTCGGTTTTCTCACCTACGACATGGTGCGCTTCTTCGAGCCCACCGTGCCACCGCCACCGCCGGACGATCTCGGCCTGCCCGAAAGTCTGTTCACAATCACCGACACGCTGCTGATCTTCGATCACCGAACGCGCCGCCTGCGTGTGGTGGTGAATGCGCACGTCGAAGGCGAAGCGGAGACGGCTTATCAAAAAGCCGCGGAGGCCATCGCGAAGGTGATCGCGAAGCTCAGCGAACCCGCGCCGCTGCCGATGCTGCCGATCGCCCCCCCTCCACCGGCGACCACGCCGACCGGCAACACGACCCGCGAGGAATTCATGAAGATCGTGAGCGATGGACAGGAGTTCATCCGCGCGGGCGATGTCTTCCAGTTCGTCCCCTCGCAGCGTTTCTCGACCGACTACACAGGCGACGCCCTCACCCTCTACCGCGCGCTGCGGTTCGTGAATCCGTCGCCTTACATGTTCTGCATGAAGTTCGCCGGGCGTTTCTCGCTCGTCGGCAGCAGCCCGGAAGTCCACGTCCGGGCGATCAACGGGAAGATCGAAATCCGCCCGATCGCCGGCACGCGCAAACGCGGCCTGACGCACGAGGAAGACGAAGCGAACGCCGCCGAGCTTCTCGCCGATCCGAAGGAACGCGCCGAGCATCTCATGCTCGTCGATCTCGCCCGCAACGACGTCGGCCGCGCGAGCGAATTTGGGAGTGTGAAGGTGACCGATTTCATGACCATCGAGCGCTACAGCCACGTCATGCACATCGTGAGCAACGTCGAAGGTCAGCTCCGTCCGGACCGCACCGCCTACGACGTCATGCGTGCGACCTTCCCCGCGGGCACCGTCAGCGGCAGCCCGAAAGTCCGCGCCCTGCAAATCATCAACGGCTGCGAAAAAAACAAACGCGGCATCTACAGCGGCGCCGTCGGCTACTTTGGTTTCGACGGCAATACCGACTCCTGCATCGCCCTCCGCACCATCGTCCTGAAGGACGGCAAAGCCTACGTGCAAGCCGGCGCCGGCGTCGTCGCCGACAGCACCCCGGAAGGCGAGTATAACGAAACCGTGAACAAAGCCATGGGCATGATGTCCGCCATCGCCCGCGCGAAAACCCTCTAATCGCCATGCTGCTCGTTATCGATAACTACGATTCGTTCACGTATAACCTCGTCCAATACTTTGGCGAACTCGGCGCCAATCTGCTCGTGAAGCGGAACGATGAAATCACCGTTGAGGAGATCAAGGCGATGAAGCCCGAGAAGATCGTGATCTCACCCGGACCGTGCACGCCAAACGAGGCGGGCATCTCGTGCGACGTGATTCGGACCTTCGGTGAGAGCACGCCGATCCTCGGGGTGTGCCTCGGGCACCAGTGCATGGGTCAGGTCTTCGGCGGCGATGTCGTGCGTGCCGGGCGGCTCATGCACGGAAAAACCTCACCCATCATTCACAACGGCCAGGGCGTGTTCCGCGATCTGCCGAATCCATTCGAGGCCACGCGGTATCACTCCCTGCTCGTGAAGCGGGAGACGTTTCCCGATTGCCTCGAAATCACGGCAGAGACGGCGGAGAAAGAGATCATGGGGCTGCGACACAAGACCCAGCCAATCCACGGCGTGCAGTTCCATCCTGAATCGATCCTGACGATGGAAGGGAAGCATCTGCTAAAGAACTTTCTGGAGTTGTAGGCGAGATCGGCGCAGCCGCAGCGTGAACGCGCGCAGTCCTTGACACCAAGCGCCCCACGCAGGACACCTCCCGGCACCTGTGCCTCTTCTCGAAGTCAAAAATCTCCGCGTCTGGTTTCCCGTGCGCACGGGCGTTCTCCGCCGGCACACCGACGACGTCAAAGCGGTCGATGACGTCAGCTTCACCGTGGAGGCCGGCACGACCGTGGGGCTCGTCGGGGAAAGCGGCAGCGGCAAGACCACCATCGGTCGCGCCATTCTCAAGCTGATCCCGTCCACCGGCGGGCAGGTGCTTTACCAGGGGCGCGACGTGCTGCCCCTGAGCGAAGACCAGTTTCGCCCGCTCCGGCGCGAGATGCAGATGATCTTTCAGGATCCTTTCGGCTCGCTGAATCCGCGTCATACTATCTTCCAGATCATCGGCGAGGCGCTGGAGATCCATTTTCCTGCCATGTCGCGCAGCCAGCGCGAGCAGCGCGTGGCGGACCTCATCCGCCAGGTGGGGCTGAAGCCGGAGATGATGCACCGGTATCCGCACGAGTTCAGCGGCGGGCAGCGGCAGCGCATCGGCATCGCACGAGCCCTCGCGGTGGAGCCGAAGTTCATCGTGTGCGATGAGCCGGTGAGCGCGCTCGACGTGAGCGTGCAGGCGCAGATCGTGAACCTGCTGCAGGACCTGCAGGAACAACTCGGGCTCACCTACCTTTTCATCGCGCACGACCTCGCGGTGGTGGAGCACCTGAGCGATCAGGTCCTCGTGATGCACCACGGCCACATCGTCGAAGCCGCATCCGCCGAACAGATTTACGAAGCGCCACAGCACGAATATACCCGCAAGCTCCTCGCGGCGATCCCGAACTTCGGCTAGGATACCTCCCGGTTAAAGGACCATGACGCCTCTTATTCGCAAACTTCTCGGCATGAACTGGGTGCTCATCGCGGCGACGCTGGCACTTTCCGTGTTCGGCGTCATTGCGGTCTATAGCGCCACCTTTTTCCGCACGGACGAATACTGGCACAAGCAGGCCGTGTGGGTGGGTGCCGGGCTGGTGGTGTTCATGGTCACCAGCCTCACGCCCTACCGCTTCGCCAAGTGGGCGGCACTCCCCATGTATCTGGTTGGCATCGCCGCCGTCGTGCTGACTTACGTCATCGGCAGGGAAATCGGTGGGGCACGCTGCTGGCTGAGTGTGCCAGGGGTTGGTTTGTTTCAACCGTCGCAGCTCGCACTGATGGCGGGCGTGCTCGTGGTCGCGCTGTTCCTCAGCCAATTCCGCCGGCTGCACCCGATGCTGAAGCTCTGCTTCGTCGGTGCGATCGTGGTCGGCCCGATGGTGCTCATCTTGAAGCAACCCGACTTCGGCATGACCCTCGTGTGGGTGCCCACGATCATGTTCATGCTGCTCGCGTCGGGGCTGCCAAAGCGTTACCTCATCGTGATTGTGCTGATCGGCCTGTGCATCGTGCCGCTGGCTTACAACTTCGGCATGAAACCCTACCAGCGCGCGCGCATTACCGCCTTCCTCGATCCCGAGATCGATCCGAAGGGGTCCGCGTGGGCCATCAATCAATCGCTCATCGCCATCGGCTCGGGCGGGTTTGCGGGCAAGGGATTCAAGGCGCCGAACACGCAGGTCGAGCAAGGTTTCCTGCCCGGCACCACCGTGCACACCGACTATATCTTTTCCGCCATTTCCGAGCAACTCGGCTTCGTCGGCGGGGTGGTCCTCATCAGCACGTTTGCGATTCTCATTCTCTCCATCCTCTTCACCGCCTACCACGCGGCGGATGAATTTGGGCTGCTTTTCACTGCCGGGTTTGCCGGGCAGATTTTCTTCCACGTCTATCAAAACGTCGGCATGACCATTTCGCTCATGCCCATCACTGGCCTGCCCCTCCCGCTCATCAGCTACGGCGGCACGTTTGTGGTGATGGTGATGTTCGGTCTCGGGCTGGTGAACTCCGTCTGGATTCACCGCAAGGAACTGGCGTAAGCGCCGGTTCGGATGCCGCTACTCGTCGTCCGGACCCCAGAGGTGCTCCTTGGTCCACTTCTTCTCGTAGAGCTTGCACAGGCCGATGGCGGCCGCGACGCCACCGCTGAAGCTGGCTGCGGTGGTATATTGCTTCTCTTCGTCATAGGTGCCCACGGCAATCACTACATGCTCGAAGTGCTCGCTGAGGATTTCGAAGCAACGGTCGATAGCTTGCTGTTGGGCGGTGTTCATTACGGAAAAAAGATTCGGCGCATCAGTGACACGCCCCTTCCTCTCGCGCCAGCGCGGATTCTAGGCCGCCGTAGCAATGGAAGTGGCGGGGAAGACGACGCGAAAAGTGGAGCCGTAACCTTCACGGCTCTCGACTCCCACGCGACCACCGTGCGCCTCCACGATCGCCTTCACCAGACTCAAGCCGAGGCCCACCCCGCGCGCGGAACGGCTCTTGTCGCCACGATAGAGGCGGCTCCAGATGCGGGCCTGCTCCGAGGCGGGCACGCCGGGGCCGGTGTCCGTGACGAGCAACGCGACTTCTCCCGGCGCGCGCTCGATCTTCAGCACCACTGCGCCGTAGCTCGGGGTGTATTTGATCGCGTTGTCGAGCAGGTTGGCGATCACCTGCCGCAGCCGCGCCGGATCGCCCTCGATGTCGCAGGGGCCGCCGACCTGGTTTTCCACCGCGATCTGTTTTTCCGCGGCCACATGTTCGTAAAGCTCGACCGCATCGGCCACCAACTGCGTCAGATCGGTGCGGCGGCGTTCGAGCTTCATCATGCCCGCTTCGGCTTCCGTGATATCCATGAGCGAACGAAGCATCTGGATGACGCGCTCGCTTTCCTCGGCGCAATCGGCCAGGGCCTCGCGGGGAGCTTCCGGGTCGTCGCTCTGCAAGGCGAGTTCGGCGATGCCGCGCAGGCGCGTGAGCGGGGTGCGGAGATCGTGCGCCGCATTGTCGAGCGACTCGCGCATGGCGCGCACCAGGGTGGCGTTGCGCTCGAGCACGCGATTGAAAAGCTGCGCCATTTCGTCGAGTTCATCGCCGCTGGTTTGCGCGGGCACGCGAGCGTCGAGGTCGCCCGTCTCGATGATCGTTCGGGCGGTCGCGACCACATCGCGGACCGGCTTCATGGTGCGGTGCGCGAGCCATGCTCCCGTGCCGAGGCCGAGCAAAATAACCGCGCTGCCCATCGCGAGGAACGCCTGCTGAAAGGGCCGAAGGGTCGTGGTGCGGTTGGTCGTGCTGCGACCCACCTGTAGAAGCGAGCCGTCCGGCATCGTGGCCGAAGCGAGCGCCAGTTCCCGCTCGGCATCCTTCGGAATGATCACCATCACCCCGACCTGCCGTCGGAAACCGTCCAACCCGATGGCATTTTGCTGAAAGGTGATCCACTCGTCCGGCACCTTGGCGAGCGTGATGTCGTTGTGGGAATTGGCCAGGCGAACGAAGAGCGATTTCTGCTGGCCACCACGCTCTTCGCGGCGCACCGCTTCCTCCAGCGTCCGATAACCACCGGCCTGATACAGCGCGCTGTATTCGTTCAGCTTCGATTGCAGGACCTCGCGGTCGGTTCGCTCCACCAGCCGCGCGATGAGAAAGTAGGCGAGTGCAAACAAGCCGCCGACGCCGAGCGCAAAAATAATCCCATACCAGAGCGTCAGCCGCGTGCCCGCGCCACGCACGTAACGCGGCCGGGGCTCAGGCGGGACGGAGGACATAGCCAACTCCCCGCAACGTGTGCAGCCGCGTCCGGTCCGGGTCGATCTTCGCCCGCAGCCGGTGCACCAGCACATCGATCACATTCGTCCCGGGGTCGAACGAGTAATCCCACACGTGCTCGAGAATCATCGTCTTCGAAACGGGCCGCCCCTGGTTTCGCATGAGGAATTCGAGCAGGGCAAACTCACGCGGCTGCAGTTCGATCCGCTCTTCGCCACGGCGGGCTTCGCGGGAGAGGAGGTCGAGCGTCAGATCGCCGGAAGTAATCTGCGTCGGCTCGGAACTTTGCGTCGCCCGGCGGATCAGCGCCTGCACGCGGGCGAGCAATTCGGTGAAGGCGAAAGGTTTGGTGAGATAATCGTCCCCGCCGGCTTCGAGCCCGCGCACCCGATCGTCCACGCTCGCTTTCGCACTGAGGATCAGCACCGGCGTGCGTTTGCCCTTGGCGCGAATTCGCTGGATGAGACTGATCCCATCCAACCGGGGCAGCATGAGATCGACGATCGCCGCATCGTAAGCGGTGGACTCGGCGAGAATGAGCGCTTCTTCGCCGTCGGCGCACCGGTCCACGGCGTAGCCAGCTTCCTTCAGTCCTTTGACCACGAAGGCAGCAATTTTGGAATCGTCTTCGACGACGAGGAGGCGCATGAGGCCCTCCTTGTATGCGGAATCGACCGCACTAGCAACGGAGGAGGAGGAAAGGGTCATCGTTTTAAATCGCAAGCGCCGCGCGCCCCCCACAGGACGCGCGGCGCTGCGTTTTACTCCATCTGGTTAACCAACTTTGTTTTCGTCCACGACCACGTAGCGCGTGCCGCCGTTGCTCCAGACTTTGAGCAGGGTGGCCTTGTCCGTGGCGTGTTCGGTAAGACGGACGGCATCCTGGGCCGACGTCACTTTCTCGCGATTGATCTCGAGGATCACGTCGCCTGCCTTGATGCCGGCATCGGCGGCGGCGCTGTCGGGATCGACCTGGGTAACGACCGCGCCCCCGCGCACTTCTCCGGGAAGATTCAGCTCGCGACGCGTGCGCTGGTTGACGTCATCAACCGCTACGCCGTTGAGCGTGCCATTGTCGTCGCCCTTCGCGTTGCGATCGTTCTTCGCGAGTTTCTTCGCGTCGGGCAGTTCGCCCACCGCCACGCTCAGGCTCTTTTCCTTACCGTCGCGCAACAGCTTCACACCGACGCTCTGGCCGGGCTTCACGCGGGCGACCTGGAGCTTCAGGTGGCGGCTATCGGACACCGGCTTGCCGTTGAATTCGGTGATGACATCGCCGCTTTCGAGGCCGGCTTTTTCGGCCGGGCTCTTGGCCGTGACTTCACCCACCAGCGCGCCGGCCTTGCCCTCGGCGTTGAACTTCTTCGCCAGCGTCGAGTTCAGGTCCTGAATCATCACACCGAGGTAACCGCGGGTCACCTTGCCATCGGAGATGAGGCTCTCCATCACGTCGCGAGCGAGCGTAGACGGAATGGCGAAGCCGATGCCCTGATTTCCCCCGCTGCGGCTGAGGATCGCCGTGTTGATGCCGACGAGGCGGCCATCCGCATCGACCAGCGCCCCACCGGAGTTGCCGGGATTGATCGCCGCGTCGGTCTGAATGAAATCTTCATAGTCGAGCCCGATGGCGCTACGGCCCGTGGCGCTCACGATGCCTGTGGTCACAGTCTGGCCGATGCCGAAGGGATTGCCGATGGCGATGACGGCATCGCCCACTTCGACGACGTCGCTATCGGTCATCTGAATGGCAGGCAAATCCTTCGCTTCGATCTTGATGACGGCGAGGTCGGTCTTCGGATCGGTGCCGACGACCTTGGCGGTGAATTCACGGCCGTCCTGCAACGAAACCTTCACATCGGTCGCGTGATCGACCACGTGGTTATTCGTGAGGATGTAACCGTCCTGCGTCACGATCACGCCGGAGCCGAGACCGTGCTGTTTCGGCGCTTCCATCTGGCGCTGGCCGCGGCCCTGCTGCTCGCCAAAGAAGCGGCGGAAAAGCGGATTGCTGTTGAGGTCTTCGAAGCCCGTGTTTTCGGCCGCGCCGGTGATCACGACTTTCACGACGCTCGGGCTCACGCGCTTGATGACCGGGGCGAGGCTGGCGGCCTTGCCCTGCTGGCTGAGCGGGCGGGTATCGACGATCACCGCCGGTTTCTTCGCATCCAGGTGACTCTCCACCGCTTCGGTAATGCCGAAGACCGACAACGCGAGGATGGAGCCGGCGAGGATGAGGCGCGGCAGTGGCCGCGTCGATTTGGGAGTGTGGGAAGGGGTGAGGGATGGTGTTTGGTTCATGCGGACAACATGAACCACCTCAATTACCTCACGCTTTCAGAGGGGTTACACTTTCGTAAGGCGCCCCGCCAAAGACTTGGGGCGGATACGTTCCGCTGAATCAGGACTTTTTCTTCCTCGCCGGCACCTCCGGCGTCGTGGACGCAGCCGCCGGTTCCGGGGTCGCGGGCGCGGCCACGGTGGCTGACTTCAGCGGCCCGCGATATTCGGTAACGGCATTCGCGATGGCCTGAGCAAGGCGCTCATGATGTTTAGCGCCGGAACACATCGACCCCTCGCTGCGATTGCTGAGGTAACCGCACTCGACGAGCACGGCGGGATATTGATTGAGCCGCAGCACGCGGAAATTCGCCGTCTTCACAAAGCGCGCCGTGCAACCCGGAATCGCGTCGATGCGGCCAAGGATGCGTTGCGCCAGCGGGCGAGATAGCGACGCATTGTAATAAACTTCACTGCCGGAGATTTTTCGCCGCGGCGAATCGTTGAAATGCACACTGACGAAAATCGCGTTGGTCTGCCGGTTTGAAATGCGCGCGCGGTCGTTCAGTTCGACGAAGACGTCGCTATCGCGCGTCATCACGGTCTTGAACCCGGCCGCGGCGAGCTTCGGCTGAAGTTTCCGCACCACGGAAAGCGTGTTGTTTTTCTCGCGACCGCCCCAGCGCGAGCGGGCGCCGTCGTCGAAGCCGCCGTGGCCCGCATCGATCACCACGGTATCGAATGTGCGGGTGGTGTCTTTCACTCGCGTCGTCGAGACGGACGCGCAGCCGGGCAGGAGCACGGCGATGAGCAGAAAAGCCCATGCCCAGGTGCGGCGTGGCTTGTCTTCCGTGCGTGGGATGTTCAGGTTGGTTTCGATGTCGCTGCGCATACGCTCTATTTTGCCGTGGAAATTTGCGGCGCTAGTCATCGTGACCGCGCTTGTTTGTCAAGCGGCTGAGCCAGCCAAAACCATGCCTTTCACCAATCACCTCGCGGGCGAAAAGTCGCCCTACCTGCTCCAGCATCAGCATAATCCCGTCGATTGGTATCCCTGGGGCGCGGCGGCTTTTGAGAAAGCGAAGCGCGAAAACAAACCCATTTTCCTCTCGATCGGCTACTCCACCTGCCACTGGTGCCACGTCATGGCTCACGAGTCGTTCGAGAGCGATGAGGTGGCGAAAATTCTCAACGAGCATTTTGTGTCGATCAAAGTGGACCGCGAGGAGCGGCCCGACGTGGACCGCGTTTACATGACCTTTGTGCAGGCCACGACGGGCGGCGGCGGCTGGCCGATGACGGTCTTTCTGACGCCGGACCTGAAGCCGTTCGTCGGCGGCACTTATTTTCCACCGGAAGACAAATACGGGCGCCCCGGGTTCAAGACGCTGCTCCAGCGCATCAACGACGGCTGGACGAAAGATCGCGCGGGCATCATCGCGCATGGCGACAAGGTGGTGGAGCAACTCCGCGACATGGCTGCGGCCGCGAAGCCCGGAGGCACGAAGCTCAGCGAAGCCATCGTGCTGAATGCGGCGAATCCGTTCATCCGCACTTACGACGAGGAATGGGGCGGCTTCGGCGACGCGCCAAAATTCCCCCGGCCTTCCGCGCTGAATTTTCTCTTCCGGGTTTACGCACGCACGGGCGCCGATTCGCGCGACGGCAAAGCCACGCTCGGCATGGCGCTCGGCACGCTGCGCAAGATGGCCGAGGGCGGCATGCACGACCACCTCGGCGGCGGCTTCCACCGCTACTCGGTGGATCGCTTCTGGCACGTGCCGCACTACGAGAAGATGCTCTACGATCAGGCTCAGCTCGCTGGGTCGTATCTCGATGCGTTTCAAATCACACACGAGCCGCTCTGGGAGAAAACGGCCCGCGACATTCTCGACTACGTCCGTCGTGACATGACGGCGCGTGACGGTGGATTTTTCTCCGCCGAGGATGCGGACTCGCTGCTCGCACATGGAAAACCGGAGCACTCCGAGGGTGCCTTCTACGTCTGGACGAAGGCCGAGATCGCGCAGGCACTCGGCGAGGACGCGGCGGCGCTTTTCAACCGCTTCTATGGCGTCGAGGACGACGGCAATTCACCACCCGGCAGCGACCCGCACGGCGAGCTAAAAGGCAAAAACACGCTCATCGTCCGCCTCGATACGAAGACGGCGGCGAAGCTCTTCAATAAGACCGAAGTCGAAACGGAAGCCTCGCTCACCGCTTCGCGGCAAAAGCTCTTCGATCTGCGCGCGCAACGCCCGCGACCGCACCTCGACGACAAGATCATCACCGCTTGGAACGGACTCATGATTTCCGCTTTTGCCCGCGCCGCGCAGATCCTGGATGACGCCACCTATCTCACCAGCGCCCAGCGAGCGGCGAAGTTCCTGCGCGAGCAAATGTGGCGTGATGGCGCCTTGCGCCGCAGCTTCCGCGAAGGCGCCAGCGAAGTGCCGGGCTTTGCGGAAGATTACGCCTTCCTCGTGGCCGGCTTGCTCGATCTCTACGAAGCGGATTTCGATCCCGCGCACCTCACCTGGGCGCTGGAACTGCACGAGAAGATGAACGCGCTCTTCTTCGACGAGGAGCACGGCGGTTACTTCAGCACCAGCGGAGCCGATCCGAATGTGCTGGTGCGGATGAAGGAAGACTACGATGGTGCGGAACCGAGCCCCGGCAGCATCGCCGCCGCCAACGGTCTCCGCCTCGCGCAACTCACTAACGAACCCAAGCTTCGTGAGCGGGCCGAACGCACACTCAACGCTGCTTCCGAACAGCTCCTCAATCTGCCCAGCGCCGCGCCGCAAATGCTCTGCGCGCTCGATGCATGGCTGGCGAAGCCGCGGCAGATCGTCATCGCCGGTCAGCGCGGCGCGGCCGATACCAAAGCGCTGCTCCGCGAGGTGCAGAAGCGTTATCTGCCGAACAAACTCGTGCTGCTCGCCGACGCCGCGGAGAGCCAGGCCTGGCTCGGCCGGCGCCTCGAGTTCATCAAGACCGCCGCACCCATCGATGGAAAAGCCGCCGCCTACGTGTGCGAAAACTTCGTGTGCCAGCTCCCCGTTAACGAGCCCGCCAGACTGCGGGAATTGCTCGCGAAATAACCGATCCTTTTATGAACCTAGCCAAGCTCCCGAAAGTCCTGCTTCACGAACATCTCGACGGCGGCCTGCGGCCGAAAACCGTCATCGATCTCGCGCTCGACATCGGCTACTCGGGTCTGCCCACGCACGATCCGGGGGAACTGGCGGAGTGGTTCCACCGGGGGGCGCAGCGCGGATCGCTCCCCCTTTACCTCGAAGGCTTCGCCCACACCTGCGGCGTGATGCAGACGCGCGCGGCACTCGAGCGCGTGGCGTTCGAGTTCATCGAGGACATGCACGAGGACGGCGTGGTGTATGCGGAGATCCGGTTTGCGCCGGTGTTTCACAACAAAAAGGGCCTTACGGGTGATGCCATCGTCAGCGCGGTCATCGATGGCTTGCGGCGCGGCGAAGAAAAATACGGGGTGAAGTGGGGCCTCATTATCTGCGGCATGCGCCATCGCACCGACTCGCTCGAAGCCGCGGAACTCGCGATCAATTTCCGCCATCACGGCGTGGTGGGTTTCGACCTCGCCGGTGAAGAAGCGGGCTATCCACCCAAGGCGCACGTCGAGGCCTTCCAGGCGATCCAGCAAGCGAACTTCTACTCCACGCTGCACGCCGGCGAAGCGTTCGGCGTCGCTTCCATCTGGCAGGCGCTCCAGCTCTGCGGCGCCCATCGCCTTGGCCACGCCACGCGCCTTACCGACGACATGACCATCGTCAATGGCAAGATCGTGAAGCTCGGCACGCTCGCACAATACGTCCTCGACCGGCGCATTCCGCTCGAGATGTGCCTCTCCTCGAACGTGCACACCGGCTCCGTGCGCTCGATCGAAGAGCATCCCTTCAAGGCCTACTACGACCGCGGCTTCCGCGTGACGTTGAACACCGACGACCGTCTCATGAGCGACACGTCGATGACCAAGGAATTCCAGGTCGCCGTGGATACCTTCGGCCTCACGCTCGCGGACTTCGAAAAGATCACGCTCAACTCGATCAAGAGCGCCTTCATCCACTTCGACGAGCGTCTCAAACTCATCTACGACGTCATCAAACCCGGCTACGCGAAGGCGCGGAAAGAAGCAGGTGTATCTCCTGCAGCTGACCTATAAAACTCACGGCAGCACCATGGCCCGATAGAACCCGGAGGAAGAAGCCGCCGCGGCGCCGGGATCGGTGAGGTGCAAGGTCGGCCCCGTCACATAAAAATTCTCGATGAACGGCACCCACGGCGTTGAACCGGACAGGCTGCTGCGTTTTTCGATGCGGTAAGATCGGCCACCGATCGCAGTCAGGTCGATCGACACGTCACCACCGGTGCCCACAGAGACCGTTGTCGCCAGCCGGTGCTTCGGATCGTGCACATTCGTGCCGGCAAGATATTCCTGCCAATTGGTCGCGCCGTCGCCGTCATCATCCGAGGCGGCATCGTTGAGCAAGGGGTTCATACCGTGGACGGCTTCCCATGCATCTGGAATGCCATCACCGTCGCTGTCCGTGCTGGTGACCGTGCGATAGCTGGCGAAAGCGGAGGTGCTACCGTTCGGATTAGTCGCGGTGGCGGAAACCAGCAGGCCTGCCGGCAGAGCCGAGCCCGTAACAAAGTTAAAACTGGCCGAACCAGCGCTGTTCGTCGTGACGCTGACGTAGCTGAGAAAAGTCCGTCCTTGTCCGGAGGTGCTGGCGGCAGGGCTCGCGAAAAAATCGAGTCGATGCGATGTGTTGGCCGCGCCCGACAGGCTGCCGGTGACCTGCAAGCCATTCCCCGCCACGGCTGAGTTCAGCGTCGGCGCCAGGATGGAATCGTTCGAAGAATTACTCAGCCGAATACCAAGGCCGCTATTGTTGTCGATCGAGTTGCCCCAGATGTTGACGAACTTCGTCGTCGAATCGCGCACAAAAACGCCTTCCCCGACATTGCCCCGAATGGTGTTCGCATCGCCGACGCCGCTTCCGCCGACTTGGACGGACTGCGCGCCACTCCACACGGTGATGCCGGTGCTCTGATTGGCTGCGTCCCCGCCAGTGACCGGATTCACGCCGATGAGGTTGCCCTTGATGCTGGTGTTGTTCGTCCCGGTGCCGGAAATGCGAATGCCCGAGAGCACATTGCCGGAGATGACATTGCCCGAGCCGGGCGCACCGCCGATCACGGTTCCAGTCGCAGCGGCGAAAACCAACACGCCGTTGAAGTTGTTCGCAGCCGTATCGCCCGTGGGCGACATGCCGATCCAGTTTCCTTTTACTACCGTGCCGGCAGTGCTGGGCCCTTCGATTTGAACGCCGTTCGCCGCATTGCCGCTGATAAAATTGCCCGGGCCAACGGTCGTATTCGCCGGCCCGTTGTAGACATACACTCCCGAGCTGGTGTTCGGGATCATGACTGTGCCGTCCATACGCAGGCCGATCCAGTTGCCTTTCACGACCGTGCCGGTGGTTCCCGCCGTCTCGACCCTCACGCCACTGGAGGTGTTGCCGCAAATGACATTCCCCGGGCCGACGACTGTATTTGTTGCTCCATTATAAACATACACTCCTGAACCGGTGTTCGCGATGGGAGACGTGCCGGTGGCGTTCAGGCCGATCAGGTTACCTTGAATGATGGTGCCGTCCGCCCCGGTGTCGCGGACGAAGATGGCGGCGGTGCTGGAGTTTCCGCTCACCACGTTTCCAGCGCCGGGGCTCGTGCCACCGATCACGTTGTTCTTTGGCCCGCCAAAAAGAATAACCCCGCTGAGCAGGTTGGGAATGGCGGCGGTGCCTGCCGCGTTGGTGCCCAGATAATTTCCCAGGATGACGTTGTTGTCCGAGCCAGAGCCGACAATGCCGACGCCCTGCCACGTATTGCCCGAGATGATGTTTCGTTCGGCGGGCGTCGTGCCGCCGATGGTATTGCCGTAGGAACCGGCGTTGATGAGCACACCACGCGTGGCGTTGGTCACCGCGGCGGTGCCAGCCGCGTTGGTGCCGATGTAATTTCCGAACACCTGATTGCCGTGGGAGCCGCTATCGATCAGCACGCCGTTCGAGCCGTTGCCGGAAATCACGTTGCCGGGCCCGACGACGTTGTTGGTCGCCTGGTCGTAGAGATAGACGCCGGCCGTGCTGTTGCCGAGCGCCGCGGTGCCAGCGGCGTTGAGGCCGATGAAGTTTCCCTGCACGACGTTGTTGTCGGTCCCGAGGTTCTCGATCCAGATTCCGTAGCTCGTATTGCCACTAATCAAGTTCCCCGTGCCGGAGGCGGTCCCGCCGATTCGGTTGTTCTTCGGCCCCTGCCACAACACGACGCCGCCGATCGTGTTGGGGATGGCCGCGGTGCCGGCGGGGTTCGTGCCGATGTAGTTTCCTTCGATCACTTGGCTGTCCGAGCCGCTGCCGTTGATCCCGATGCCCTGCCATGCGTTTCCCGAAAGCACATTGCCGCGGATGGTGTTCCCAAACGCTCCACCCAGAACGAAGACGCCGCGATTGCTGTTGGGCACCGCAGTGGTGCCCCTGGCGTTGAGTCCCATGTAATTCCCAGTGACCAGGTTCGCGTTGGCGCCGGAGTCGATGATGATGCCGTGCTGGGCGTTACCTGAAACCACGTTCCGATCTTCAGGCGCCGGGCCGCCGATCGTGTTGTCGTGCGCCCCATTCCAGATGCCGATGCCGCTGTAGCCGTTCGGGATGGCCGTGGTTCCGGCCGAGTCTGTGCCCGCGTAGCAGCCGCGCACCGTGTTGTGGTGTGAGCCGCTGTTGAGGGCGATGCCCGTGCGGCCGAATCCATTGACCACAATGCCCTTCACCGTGCAGTTCGCATCGGCGACGATCAGCCCTTCGTAGGTAATGTCGGGCATGAGGCTGAGAGCGCCGCTCAGGACGATCTCCGGGCCGCTCACGTTGGTATCGCCAACGAAGGTGGTTTGAGAAGTGCCGTCGAGGGTCGTATTGTCCGGCAAGCCGGGCAGTCGATCGGTCGGTCGAATGGTAAAGACGGACCCGTCGAAGCCAGGGTCCGTCGTGGGGATCTGGAAAGTGATCGTCGTGCCGGGATGATCGACAGCGTAGTAGATCGCGGCGCGCAGGCTGCCGCTCCCGCTGTCCTGCGTATTCGTGACCACCGCGCTCGGCCCAACGGGCGGCGCGCCGTAGAGAAGGGCAATGCTGGCGCGATCATCCGGGCTTAGATGCCGCGGATACGAGTTCCCCATGAGAGTGAGATACTGGCTGTAGGCCGGCAGCGGCTCAATCGTGTTCAGGGTCGCCGGATCGATCGACCATGCGGTCCGCGAGTAGTGCATGATCGACCGGAAATCGTAAGAGCGCAGCGGATTCGAACTGCCGATGAGCGTGAAGTTCCCTGATTTGCCGGAGATGATGTTGGCCGTCAAAATCGTCACGTAGCTGTCGCGGTCGGGCCGCTGCTGTTCGTGATAAAACCCGAGCACGTGGCCCAACTCATGAATCAACGTGCCGCGATACCACGACGCGGAACCGATGGTGACGTGGCCCGCGCCGCTAATCATGCCGACCGAGGCGTTGCCGCCATCGAGGTCCGCACCGCCATCGCTCACCACGATATAATTTGGCTCCGCCGTCCGCGCGACAAACGTCACGTTCGCCCACGTTTTCCATTCGTTCGCGGCATCGAGAAAGGCGCGCTGATGGATAGGGGTCACATTCGGATCGAAGGTGTAATAGACGACGCCATTGGTCCAAAGCGGCGTCGTCGTGACGGCGGTGGCGCGTGTTTTCCGATTCGAAGGCGTAAGCGACTGGCGATACCGCTGGAGCCAGGTCCGGGAAATCCACATGTCATCGACCGGGACGAGCTTATTCTTGCCGCGCGGTTTCTGCGCAATGAGCTGATCGAGCTGGCGGAGATTGTGCGGACTGGCAGCGGGCGATTGAGCCAGCGCTTCGCACGAGAGGAGCGCCACGAAGGCGAACGTTACAACAGTCTGGGTGGGGGCCGGCATAACAAGAGGGCGGCTATTGCAGCCTTACCGGTGCAGAAATCAACCAAACATCCGGGCAGAGCGGAGCGCCGTTCCGCCGGGAGGGGAAATTATTTCGCGAGCAGTTGCGCCCTCATTTCGGGCGTCACTTCAGGGCTCCAGAGCCGAGTTTTCGCAGACGGACAGTGGGATACTCGGGTCGGGAGACCCGGGCTACGGCTGAAACTCGATCCAGTCGAAGTTCATGAGGCCGCCTTTGCCGGGGTTCACGAAGACGACGTGGATGTCGGCGCGATCGTGCGGGGCGGAGGGGAGCAATTTGGTCTGCGGTTCGATCCACTTGTCCCAGCCGCCGGTGTTCGGCACGTCCAGCGTCGCGAGAAGCGGGCCGTCTTTGGCGCCGGCGTGGAATTCGATCTTGCCGCCGACATTGCCGGACGAGGCGCGGGCTTTGATGCCACCGACTGCGGCAAGGTTGATATTAGCGAAACGGACGCTGTGGCCGTGGGCGATGGCGCCGAGGCAATATTTGTTCGTGCAGCCGCCAGAGCCGAGGCGCGTCGGGCCGGAGAGGCCGTCGTTTTGATCGGCCTCGATGCGGCGGCTGCGGAGCGTGACGGCGGCCTTGGCGCTGAGCGGCGTCGCGGGGGGGCGGCCAGCGTCGGTGTAGGTAGCCTCGAAAACAGCGCTGGTAATTTTGTCGTCCTTTGGCGCGGTGAATTCGCCGGCAAGGCCGCGCACGAGACCGGGCGTGCCTTTCTTCGGATCGAGGCTGTAAATCCAGCGCACCATGATGGCGAGTTCGTCCTCGGTGTGCTGCGGGTGCGGGAGCATGGGCACGGGACTCCAGACGTTGGCGGAGCCGTTGAGCACGCGCTTCACCGAGGCGTCGAGCGCGCCGGCCTGACCGCGATATTTCTCGGCAATCTTCACCAGCGGCGGCCCGACGATCTGTTGCTCGACAGCGTGGCAGTTGAAGCAATCGCTCTGCTTCATGCGCGAGAAGCCCGGATCGCTGTCGCCTTCCTTGCCGTCGTAGGTGCGCCAGCCCGCGCTCACCAAAGTGCGGAAGCCGAATTCATCGGGCTTCGTTTTCGCATCGCCATCTTCGACGTCGCTGGCGGTCACGGCAAATTTCACCGGCTGGCCGGGCGTGAAGAAATCGCCATCCTGCGGCTCGCGGAAAGCCACGGTCGGCGGATTGTTCCCGACGTTCACGCCAACGAAAGCGCTGCTTGTGGCGCCTTGCGGATCGGTGACGCGTAGCTCAACGCGAAACGCGCCGATTTCGCTGATCGTGACCTGCGCGGTCGGGCCGGTGGCGAGCACCTTGTCGCCGAGGCGCCATTCGTATTTGAGCGCGCCCCCTTCCGGGTCGCGCGTGCCTTCACTGGCCAGCGTGACGGTGAGCGGCTCGCGACCGGCCGCATTCTGTGCCTGCGCTTTCGCGACCGGCGGGAGATTGCCGCGGACATAGGAAATGCGGAGGATCTTCGCGTCCTTGTTCGCGCCCCACGTGAGGCCGTAGTCCATGAGGTAAAGCGCGCCGTCCTTCCCGAACTGCGCATCGACCGGACGCCGCAGCACGAAGGCGTCGCCCGCCTTGCTCGCGTCTTCCTTGTCGTTCAGCGCCATGACCGCGCTCGTGAAATCCTCGATCCCGGTCAGGTTCGAGTTCGCATCGAGGCGCGCCCATTTGATGAACGGCCGCTGCCAGTCCCAAAATAGCTCGCAGTTGTCGAACTCCCGCGGGAAGCCGTCGGTCTTCGCAAACTCGTCGCGCCAGTGAAACACCGGGCCGCCACACGCCGTGCGCCCGCCTTCGCCGAGCATCGTGAAATCTTTCGGCTTGCGATAGGGCCAGTAAATCCACGCTGGCTGCGCGGGCGGCAGATCGCGCAGACCGGTGTTATTCGGCGAGTCGTTGAAAGGATGCGCGGGATCGAAGAGCGGTCCGATCTCCTTCTTCGCGAAGTCGTAATCGTGATACGGGAAATTGGCGCCGATGAAATAAGGCCAGCCGAAGAATCCCGCTTTGCGGACCTGATTCAGCTCGTCATAACCCCGCGAACCGCGCGGGCTATCGTCACCCGCATCGGGGCCGACGTCGCCGTAGTAAAGGTAGCCCGTCTTTTCATCGATCGAGAAGCGCCACGGATTGCGGCAGCCCATCACATAAATCTCAGGCCGCGTCTTCGACGTGCCGGGCGGGAAGAGATTGCCTTCCGGGATCTCATACGTGCCGTCCGGCTTCACCCGGATGCGATTGATCTTCCCACGCAGATCGTTCGTGTTGCCGGCGGATTTCTGGGCATCGCGGGGAAACATATCGGGCCGTTCGTCGATCGGCGCATAGCCTCCGGAGTCGCCGTGCGGGAACGTGTTATCCCCTGCCGACCAGTAAAGGCAGCCGTCTGGGCCAAACTCCACCGTGCCGGCGTGATGGCAGCACTCGCGACGCTGCTCGGCGTATTCGAGGACCTTTTTCTCGCTCGCGAGGTCGAGCGTATCGCCGTTCATCTTGAACCGCGAGAGCCGCTGGCCGTCGAAGTCGTTCGGCGAGTAGAGACAGTAGATGAAGCCGTTGTCGGCAAACTTCGGATCGAGCGCGAATCCGAGGAAGCCGCCTTCCTGCTGGTTCCACACGGGGATGGCGCCTGCCTCGACGACTTCACGCGTCGCAGGCTTCAGGATGCGCAGCTTGCCGCCGATCTCGTTGAAGAAAATGCGTCCATCGGACGCCAGCTCCAGTTCCATCGGCTGCGGCATGCCCTCGGCGAGGGTTTCGATCTTGAACCGGAAATCTTCCACGGCAGCGATTGCCGGAAGGAGCGGCACGGCTAGGAGGGCGACAAAGAGGCGTTTGAAGGGCATGAAGGTTACGCAAGAATCTCGGACTTTCCGGGTTCTTTGAAGCACCTCCTGACAATTTGACGCGAAATTCTCTGGGATTCCCTTTGAATTATTTCTTTATCACTTATCCTCATCCCATGACCCGCTCCCGCTTTACCCTATTTTTCATCTGCCTCGGCCTCGCGGCGCATGCCGAAGACATCCAAGGCTTGGTGATGCCTTTCAAGCAGGTGAGCGTGGCTTCACCCGTTTTGCAGGAGGTCGTCGATAGCGTCCTCGTGGAGGAAGGCGACGCGGTAAAAGAAGGGCAGGTCATCGTGCAACTCCGGGCCGAGCGTGAGTCGCTCCAGGTCGAGATGGATAAGAAGCTGGTCGAGCAAAAGGAATTCATCGCCAAGGGCGCGGCCGCTCTCTCGAAGGAAAAGATGATGAGCCGCGAAGCGGTGCTCGAAAAAGAAACCGACGCCGAACTCTCCCGCATCAAGCTTCGCGCCGATGAAGTAGCGCTGAAGGAAAAGACCATCAAGGCCCCGCTCAACGGCATCGTGGTCAAGAAATACAAGGAAGCCGGTGAAAGCGTGGATCGCGTCGAGAAGCTCGTGGACATCGTGAGCATCGACCAGGTGTATGTGCAGTTTTACCTCGACCCGAAACTGATGGCTGCGGTGAAGGTCGAGCAGGCCGTGCCGGTCCGTTTTCCAGTGCTGGGCGATCAGAAATTCGACGGCAAAATCTCCTTCGTCGATCCGCGGATCGACGCTGGCTCCGGCCTCTTCCGCGTGAAGCTTCTCGTCGATAACCCGCAGCACGTCATCAAGCCCGGCATGCGCGGCGTGGCGGACTTCTCGCAATTCACTGCTGCACGCTGAGCCCATGGCGGCAGTCGCTGTAGCCCATCCCGAGCCCATCGAGGCGGCGCCGAAACCGGCGGTGCAGGAGAATGTCGTTCTCCCTGCCCTGCGGCCCGATCTGGTGGTCAATCAGCAGACGTTCGAGGGGCGCAGCTACTACGTCGTCAAAGATCCCATCTCGCTCCAGTATTTCCGCATGACGACGGAGGATTACTTCCTCGCGACGTTGTTTGATGGAAAACGGAAGTTCGGCGACATCCGCGATCTCTACGTGGCACAATATCCGCACGTTCGGCTGGACTACACGCCGGAGGAACTGAACGAGCGCGTGCTCCGTTTTGCGAACGATCTCGCGCTGCTGCAATTTCTGAGCGTGCAAGGCCAGCGCATGAAAGCGCGCTGGGATCAGGTCAAGGCCAACAAGAAAAAGAAAGGCGGCCTCTACGAACTGGCGAACAAGGTCTTCTTTTTTCGCCGCTCGATTTTCGATCCGGATCGGGTTTTCGGGAAAATGGCCAAGCCGCTCTGGTGGATCTGGACCGAGACCACGATGTGGGTGTCGGTGGTCATCATCGCGCTGGGGTTGATCGTCTTCCTGCAAAACGTCGAGCGCCTCGAGCACGCCATCGCGAATCTGTTCTCCCTGCAAAACGCCCTGCTGATGATCGTGACGACGTTCATCATCAAATCGGTCCACGAACTCGGGCATGGCCTCACCTGTAAACACTTCGGCGGCGAGGTGCACGAAGTGGGCGTGATGTGTCTCGTGTTTCAGCCCTACTTTTTCGTGAACGTGTCCGACTCGTGGACCATGCCGAACCGCATGCACCGCGTGCTGGTCGGCTTCGCGGGCATTTACGTCGAGCTGATCTTTGCAGCGCTGGCGACGTTCTTCTGGGCCATCGTGCAGCCGGGCGCGTTACGCGACTTCCTCTTCAACGTCATCTTCATCGCCAGCGTTTCGACCGTCATCTTCAACGCGAATCCGCTCATGCGGTTCGACGGTTATTACATCATGATGGACCTGCTCGAGGTGCCGAACCTCCAGGCCAAGAGTCGCGCGCTGATTCAAAACCAGTTCAATTCGATCCTCTTCGGCGCGGGCGGCGGTGGACGGGCCAATGCGCTCGCTCGCATGCCGCTGCCGAAGAAACGGTTCTGGCTCTTTTACACCTACGCGATCCTGTCGTGGATTTACGGCTACTGGGTCATCTACAAACTCATCGTTTTCATGAAACCGCACCTCCAGCCCTTCGGGCTCGAAGGCCTCTCCAACTGGTTCTCTGCCCTCGCGCTGACCTCGTGGGTGGCGATGCCTTTCCTCGGCTTCTTCAAGAGCCTCGATATCAAACGCGAAGACTGGAAGCGGGGCGGGCGCATGCGCCGGCTCAGCTCGATCGCGGGCGTCGCCCTCGCCTGCTTCGCGGTGCTCTGTTTCATTCCCTGGCCTCTCGACATCAAGCGCGTCGGCACCGTCGAACTCGCCGAACCCGAACAGGTGCGACCGGAGGTGAGCGGCTTTGTGCAGCAGATCCTCGTGCAGGAAGGTGAGCATGTGAAACCGGGCATGCCGCTGGCGAAACTGATGAATCGCGAAGCCTTACAGGCCCGAGTAGAAGCGGAGACGCGCCTCAAAGTGGCCCAGGCCGCGATGCAGCGCGCGCTCGGCGAAGGCAAGCCGACCGAATTCAAACAAGCCGAAAGCCTTCAACAGGCCGCCAACACCAAGTTCAAGGAGGCCGATCGCGACGTGCGCAATCTCACTCTCACCGCGCATATTGACGGCACCGTGCTGACGCCGAACCTCGACCGGGCCAAGGGCCGCCTGATCAAGAGCGGCGAACTGTTCTGCGAAATCGCCTCGCTCGATCCGCTCCGGATCAAGATCGCGCTGAGCGAAAAGCAGGTCCGCTACATCGAGAAAGGCCAGAAGGTCGTGCTGAAGGCGAACGCGTTTCCCGGGCATGAGTTTCACGGCGTCATCGCCGACAAGCCGGTGATGTTCTTCGGCCAGGACATCCCGCGGGGATTCTCGCAAAAATTCGGCGGCGATGTCCTGACCTATACCGATCATCAGGGCCGCGAAATTCCCGTCGAGCGCACTTTCGAAGCGGTCGTGGAAGTCGACAACAAGGACGGCCTGCTGCGTCCCGGCATGAGTGTGCGCGGGAAAATTCACGCCGGCTGGCATCCCTGGGGGCGTCTGCTCTTGCAGAGCGTGCTTGACCTGCTCAGCCTCGATTACCGATTCATCCTGTCCTAGGAGTTTAAATGTTCCGTTTTTCCTGGCGCGCCGCCGCCTGTCTTTTCAGTTCCATCGTCACTCTCGGCGCCGCCGAACTTCCCCGCGGTCTCGACCTCACCGGCGTGGATGTGCAGAAACTCACGCTCGCCGACGCGATCGAAATGCTGCTGCACAACAACCTCGAGGTGCAGTTCAGCCGCGTAGATGTGAAGATCGAGAAAGCTCGCACGCGCTTTGCCGCCGGGGTTTTCGACCCGGTCTTCAAGCTCGAGATGAGCCGGTCGAACGTCTCGCAGCCCGACCTGACGTCCAACCTCAATACCTCGCAGCAGGTCGCACTCGCCCTGGCGCTGCCTGAGGCGTTTAACAATCGCGATGTCGTCGTCTTCCAGCAGGACAGCCGCCGCTGGGAATCGAGCCTTACCTTCCGCACTCCGCTCGGCACTCAGATCGCGGCCACGGCCCGCGAGTCGAAAATCTTCAGCACCTTTATCGGCGACACGCGGAATAACGTGCCCTTTTATCTCGCCTTCGGGGGATTTGAAGTGCGCCAGCCGTTGCTGAAAGATTTCGGTCCGGCCGCCAATCTGGCAGACCTGCGCACCTCGCGAATCAACGAAAAAGTGGCCTCCTACAACTGGCAGAAATCGCTCAACGACGGGCTGGCCAATGTGATGTCGAACTACATCGACATGCTCTTTGCCCAGGCCGATCTGCGCACCAAGCAGGACGCCGTGGCCGCCGACACCAAGCTCGTGCAGCAGAACCAGCGGCGCAGCGAACTCGGCTTCATGTCGCCGATCGATGTGCAGCAGGCCCGCGCCCAGGTCTCGCTCGACCAGGAGCAGCTCATTCTTTCCAAGAACCTGTTCATGGAACGCCAGTTTGCGTTGCGCCGGCTCATCACGTCGGCGGGCCGGGAAGGCGCCAAT
This sequence comes from Chthoniobacteraceae bacterium, assembly GCA_044226525.1. Taxonomy (GTDB): domain Bacteria; phylum Verrucomicrobiota; class Verrucomicrobiia; order Chthoniobacterales; family Chthoniobacteraceae; genus VFJQ01. The sequence continues at coordinate 97,758 of JBGAGV010000028.1, forward strand.
CGGGTTTTCCTTCCGGTGCAAACGCCCAATCTCGGTTCACCCGACAGCGACCGCACCCGCCTGCTCCAGACCGCCTTTCAGCGCCGGCCGGACTACCTCGCTGCCGTGACCGATGCACAGAAGCAGGACATTCGGCTCGCCTACGCGAAAAACCAGATGTGGCCCAGTCTCGATCTGGTCGGCACCTACGGCTACAACGGTATCGGCGACGATTGGGCGCAGGCCCGTGACCACGCCATCGCCACGCAGGCCCCGCAGTGGAGCGGCGGCATTCAATTCTCCATGCCGCTCGGCCGCGTGCAGAGCCGCGCGCAATATGAAGCCATCAAGGGTTTCAAAGAGCAGTCCATTCTCAAGATCGCGCAGAGCGAGCTGACGGTGACGGTCGATGTCGATACCGCCCTCAGCCGCATCGAGACCAGCCGTCAACGCCTCGCCACCGCACGGCAGACCCGCGAGTTGAACGAGGAGGCGGTGCGCATCGGCTATCGCCGCATGGAAGAAGGCCAGATTTCGAGCTTCGACCTCATCGAAACGCAGCGGAAACTTTATGATGCCAAGAGCCGCGAACTCGCCGCTCAGGCCGATCTGAACAAATCGATCGTCACGCTCTGGCAGGCGACCGGCACCATCACCGACGAACTCGGCATCACCATCGCCCAAGGCAAAAAATCGCGCGACCTTCCCGAGGCCACCCAGGCGCGGAAGCAGACCACGCTCGTCAAAGCGCCCGCGCCGGCCACGTCGAAAAAGAAGTAGGCCGTTGGTGTGCAGCCTTCAGGCTGTTTCAAAACCTTTTCGGCCGAAGGCTGCCGATCTAAAAAGTCCCGCCGCTTTTCCGCAGCCTAAAGGCTGGACACCAACGGGGCGCCAGTGGACGCACCCGCTCCTACAAAACCGGAACTAACGCGCTTTAAGCTGCGTCCTTGTCCTGCTTGCGGCGGATCAAGGCACCGCGTTTGCCATCGACGACCTGCTTGTTCACGACCACATCGGCGATGTCGTCGCGGCTCGGCGCCTCATACATCACGTCGAGCATGATGCGCTCGAGCATGGCGCGGAGGGCGCGGGCGCCGGTGCCTTTTTCGGCGGCCTGCTGAGCGAGAGCCCGCAGTGCGTCTTTCGTGATGGTGAGGTTCACGCCCTCCATCGAAAGGAGCTTGGTGTATTGCTTCACCATCGCGTTCTTCGGCTCGGTGAGAATCTGCACCAGTTCGTCTTCCTTGAGCGGATCCAGCGCGGTCACGACGGGCAGACGACCGATGAACTCGGGGATCATGCCGAAGCTCAGCAGATCTTCCGGCTCGGTGAACCGGAGCGCTTCGCTCGCGGGCACCTCGGCCTCCTGTGCTTCTTCCTTGTGACCGGCGGCGGCGAAACCGAGGACCTTCTTGCCCTTGCGGCGTTCGATGAGTTTGTCGAGGCCGACAAATGCGCCACCGCAGATGAAGAGGATGCGCTCGGTGCTGACCTGAATGTATTCCTGGTGCGGATGCTTGCGGCCACCCTGCGGCGGGACGTTGCACGTCGTGCCTTCGAGGATCTTCAGCAGCGCCTGCTGCACGCCTTCACCGCTCACGTCGCGCGTGATGGAGACGTTGTCGGTCTTGCGGCCGATCTTGTCGATTTCGTCGATGTAAACGATGCCGATCTCGGCGCGTTTCACATCGTAATCGCTCGCTTGGAGCAGGCGGAGGATGATGTTCTCCACGTCCTCGCCGACGTAGCCGGCTTCGGTGAGTGTGGTCGCGTCCGCGATGCAGAAAGGCACATCGAGCACCCGCGCGAGCGTGCGAGCGAGCAGCGTCTTGCCGCTCCCGGTCGGACCGATGAGCAGGATGTTGCTCTTTTCGATCTCGACTTCGCCGAGCGGGTCCATCTGCACCGACGCCCCTTGGCCGAGCGTCTGGTTGTGCAGGACTCGCTTGTAGTGGTTGTGCACCGCCACGCTCAGCACCTTCTTCGCGCGATCCTGGCCGATGACGTAGTTGTCGAGCGCCCGGCGAATTTCCGCCGGCTTCGGCACACGCAGCGTGGTCGATTGCCGCTTGGCGTCCTCGTTCAGCTCCTTATCGAGGATGCCTTTGCAGACGTTGATGCAGCTATCGCAAATATAGACACCGGGCCCCGCAATCAGTTTGCGCACCTCCGCGTGGGATTTCCCGCAGAAGCTGCACATCGTGAGATTGGAGGCACGGGCCATAAGGGAGTCGGTCTGGATTATTCGATTTTCGAAGCAGCAGCGACCGCAGCGGACTCGGCCAGCACTGCGGCGGGCAGTTCCTTGCGGCTCTTCACGACCTCGTCCACGAGGCCGTAGGCCTTCGCTTCATCCGCGGTCATATAATAGTCGCGATCGGAATCGAGCTTCACCTGATCGAACGGCTTGCCGGTGTGATCGGCGAGGATCTGGATGAGGCGCTTCTTCAGCTTGAACATGAACTCCACCGTGCGCTCCACGTCGCTCGCGGTGCCCTGGGCGCCGCCGCTGACCTGGTGGATCATGATGTCGGAATTCGGCAGCGCGAAGCGCTTCCCACGCGTGCCCGCGGCGAGCAGCACGGCGCCCATGGAGGCGGCCATGCCGATGCAATAGGTGTTCACGTCGCAGGTGAGGAACTGCATGGTGTCGTAGATGGCGAGACCAGCAGTCACCGAGCCACCCGGCGAGTTGATGTAGAGATTGATGTCTTTCTTCCCGTCATCCATCTGCAGAAAGAGAAGCTGCGCGATGACGGAATTGGCCACGCCGTCGTCGATGGCGGTGCCGAGGAAGATAATGCGGTCCTTCAGCAACCGCGAATAGATGTCGTAGCTGCGCTCGCCGCGTCCGGTCTGCTCGACCACGACGGGAACGTAGTAATTATTCTTCGGAACGTGGATCATAGGGAAGTCCGGAAGTCTTGAATTTATGCGACCGGCGCGGGTGCACCGGGTGCTGCGAGGACGCTAGCGTTTGAGACCAGGAAATCAAGCACCTTGGCCGTCAGCATCTCTTCGTGGATCTGCTCGAGCGCGCCGCGTTTCTCCAGTTCCTTGAGCATTTTCTCGAAGCCCATGTGCGAGCGCTGGGCAATCGTCGCCACGCGGCCGAGCATCTCCTCGCGCGTGACCTTGATGCCTTCCTGATCCGCGATGCGCAGCAGGACGAAGGTGCCCTTGATGCGGTCCTTCGCATTCGCCGTGGCGCTGGCCACGATGTCTTTCTCATTTTCCTTGAGAACGCTCTCAGCCACGCCGCGAGCGGCGTTTTCTTCCACGATCTCGTTGATGATCGACTGGGTGTGCGAACGCACGAGGCTGGTCGGCAGCTCGCACTCCACCTTGGCGAGGAGCTGGCGCATCACTTCCGTGCGCTTGAAGGTTTCGCCGTCGTGTTTCTTGCGCTTGCCGATTTCCTCGCGGGCCACGTCGCGCAGTTCGGCGAGAGTCTTGCCCTTCACGATCGTGTCGGCGAATTCGTCGTTCAGCTCGGGCAGCTTCTTCGCCTTGATGGCGCGCAGGGTGACGCCGTAATGGATCACCTTGCCCGGCATGCCTTCGACCGGGAAATCGGCCGGCACGGTCACGTCGAACTCGCGGCGTTCGCCCGGCTTCGCGCCAACGAGCGCTTCGCAATAGCCCGGGAAAAACGCCTCGGGCGTCATCTTGATCCAGAACTCTTCGCCCCGCGCCAGCGGCTTGCCTGCCTTCGGGAAAAGCTCGTCCACCGCCTGGCCCTCGATGGTGCCCTTGTAGTTCACCACGATGAAATCTTCCATCGCCGCACCGCGATCTTCGGTGATGTCCTCGAAGTCCGCGCCCTGCTCGCGCAGACGCTCCAGCGATTGATCGATCTCCGCGTCGGTCACGTCGCTCGGCACCATGTGCACGATCAGGCCCTTGTATTCGGGCAGCTCGAATTCCGGCTGCGTCACCACCGTCGCGGTGAACTTCGCCGGATTGCCATCGACCTCGGGCAGCTCGACATCGTCCACGCTCGCGAGCTGGAGCACCTTGAGGCCTTTGCTGCTGATCGCTTCACGCGCGCTGTCGCGCACGAGAATGCGCTGGAGCTCTTCCTTGATCTGCTCCTTGAACCGCTTCTCCACCGTGCTGCGCGGCACCTTGCCGGGACGGAACCCCGGGAGCTTCACGTATTGGACAAATTCGCGGACGACCGCTTCGCGCGTGGAACTGACTTTATCAGCATCCACCTCGATCTTCAGCGTGGCGAGGCAATTGGGCAGGTTTTCGACTTCGACGTTCATGAGTGGTTAACGGTTAAAAAATGGGTCCGGAAAAGGGGCGGGCAAGATAGCGGTCAGGGGCCGTTTGCAAACCCCGATTTGCGAATCCGTCAACCCCAGGGGAAACCGGGCATTTCAACGCGGTGCCGCACGGTGCGAACTACGGCGCCACCTTCGCCGCCGCATCCACTCGTTGGTAAACCCGCACGTAATCGATCTCCAGGAAGTTCGGGAAGATCGTCGAGCCATCCGGCTCCCCGGACGGGCCGAAGCGGGAGCTCACCCCGTTGTTCAACACCACATACATCGGCTTGGCCGGCACCTGGGCGCCCCAGACCTCCAGCTTCACCTCCCCATCGAGCAGGAAAACCGCATGGCCCGGCTCCCACAGCAGCCCGTAGGTGTGCCAGTCCGTCTCCACGGATGGGTCAAAGAAGAGCGCATCGTCCCAGCGGACGTCCCGCATCGTGCCCGTCGCGAGGCCAAAGCGGATGTGCTGCGGCGTGCCGTAATACTCCGCGATATCGAATTCCGGCGGCCAGCTATGATCCACCGGCATCAGCCAGATCGTCGGCCAGATTCCCTTCCCGCCCGGCATCTTTGCCCGCACTTCCACATACCCGTAGGTGAAGGAAAAGCGCTCATCCGTGGAGACGAACCCCTCGGTAAACGCAAAGCTCCCCACCGGATCGATCCCATCGATCGGCACCGCATCCGTCCGCAGCCGCAGCGTGCCCCCAGACACGATCACATCCTCATCCGTGGCATAGGAAAGGTAGCTGTAGTTGTGATGCCGCGCTCCGGCCCGGCCGATAAACGCCATCGTGGTCGTCCAAGCCGCCCGGTTCAGCGTCGCCCCCTCAAATTCGTCCGCGAACACCTGCTGATATCCCTCCGCCGCGAGAGAGGCGAACCCTCCTGTCATCGCCAGGGCTGTTATGGCGCTGGCGAGTGACTTCAGGGAGAAGATCATCATCGCGGGCTGTTTGATAATAACCCCTACTCAGCTAGAGGCGAGCCAAATTTTACTCGTAATCTAAAATGACACAATTCGGCCCGCCTCCCCCAACGATATGCGCATCGAAGCAAGTGGTCCCTGCCAGGAACCTTCCATCGAGGCTGGGGTGACAACACGGCTATCGAATATCGTGTTTATTGTGTCTGTTGAGGGGGAAGAGTTGGGGGTTCGGCGGTTTCGGCGGCAGGTCAGGTTGACCCCACCCGCCGAAGCCTGGCTCCAGCAAACGCCTTCTTCCGCCCCTCCCGCCGAAAAGAGATCACCTTCTTAAAATCTTCTCCATCGCCTTCCCCTTCGCCAGCTCGTCGATCAACTTATCCAGATAGCGGATCTCCCGCATCATCGGGTCCTGCACCTCCTCCACCCGGACCCCGCAAACCACTCCCTTGATCAACATCCGGGCCGGGTTCAGCCGGGGAGCCTCCTTCAGGAACGTCTCAAAATCCGTCCCCTTTTCCAACTGCCCCTCCAACGCCCGCTGATCGTAACCCGTCAGCCAGCCAATCACCGCATCCACCTCCGCCTTCGTGCGCCCCTTCCTTTCCGCCTTCGCCACATAGAGGGGATAAACCTTCGCAAAGCTCATCGTAAAAATCCGGTGTTGGGTCATACGGCAGATGGATCCAGTGGATCGGCCCCTCCATTCATTTGGCTTTGTTTAAGAGTGGCGCCGCCACACAGACCGCGACGGCGATCGCGGTGATGCCCGCCAGGACCGCCGTGTGGAAAAAGAGCGTGACGCCCGCCACGACCGTCCGCCGATACCGAGGCCACGCCGCCCAGCGAAACTCCAGCAACAGCAGCACGCCGACGACCCCCGCGACCACGAAGGTAAAGTTCTGCTTCAGGCCGTAGCAGAGGTCCATCAGCCATTGCGCTTTGGAGGCATTGAGGCCGGCGACCTGCCACATCTGTTCGAGTTTCGGGACGAGAAAAGTCAGCGCAAACAGCCAGAAAAAGAACGTGGGAATAAGCAGCGCGACCGCCCGCAGGTAAGTGCGCAAGGCGGAGTTCGGGCCAGGCAAGGGCGGTGGGGTCTGGCTGCTCATTTCACAGGGTGCGCAAAAGAACTCCGGAGTGCATTCGTTGCTTGGCAGGGCTCAGCCGCATTCGACGCCATGAGCTGAGATCCATGATTGCCTGAGCGCATTGAGGGTATCGCTGGGATAGAAAAGCATCTCCACGGGCGAACCCATGGCACGTTCACCGATAGAATACCAAGCGCGAAACTCCGCGAAATCCTGCCGAGCCACGGCGCGGACGACATATTCTTCACACGCAGGTTCATGAGCGGACAGCAGGCGAATCACTTCGGGCATGGCCGCAGCCTGCACCTCCGCACCGATGGCTGCATAGGCAAACACACAATCATCCGTAAGAAGCCGCCAATGGAAGAAGACATTCCACAAGAATTGAGCAAGACCCCCGTTGGCGATTTCCGTCTCGAGAAGACGCATGGAGAGAAACATCCGGGCCTCGCGCGAAGCCGAGCGATAAGCATGAAAATCGCGGTCCTGAAAAGCTGGCTGGCCATAGTCGCGAAACAGTCCGTCGATGATGTGTTGTTCTGAGGCCATTACAACCTGTTCACAGGACGCACAGGCGGCATGCTGGAGGAAACACACCCCGGCCGACAATCGGGAGAAACAAACCACTCTCCATCGCGCCGAGGATGATGGGAAATGCTCATAAAAGAAAAGGCCTCCCCACACCCAAATTCGTCTTCGTCAACCTGACCAAAACGGATGCAGGGGACGGGATCGTTCGCATAAAACCGGTGTCCAAGTTAATTCTCACACTCTTTGAGTGAAGCCAAATCCCAATCACTGCCCCACAAGATGGAAGTGATGCGAACAAGCGCGATGGAATCTCTCCATCCCCCTAGCGACTCACCCTTCCACGTGCGCTTCAGCAGAGTGCCAGTCGATCCAGATGTCGTTTTTCGGCAGGCCGTCTTTGTCGCGGGCGAGGCAGGCGTTGATGAACGCCGGGGCGGCGGTGCCGAGGAGGGCGTGGGCGCGGCTGCGGAAGATTTTGCCGTCGCGGAGCTGGTTCGAGTAGAGGGTGATCTTCGGGTAGAAAGCGTCGAGCAACGGCGGCGGGCAAAGGGCGAGGATGCGCGATTCCTGCGGCGTGCCGGGTCGGAATTGGCCGAGGAGTTTGTCGGCGGTGAGGATGACGGGCACGAGGTGGCTCGTGCCGACGGCGGTATAACGGCGGCCGGTGCGGGCTTCGTCCTTGAGGAGTTCGTGTTCGTCGGGGCGAGCGAGAGCGTCGGCGGTAAGGCGAGACTCGATCTCCTCGAGTTCGGCGGTGAGGCGCTGGATCTGGACACGAAGGGTGAGACCACGATCCACGTCGGCAGCGATGGCATCGGCATCGCGGAGGTCCAAACCCTCTCGCCCGTGACCCGGTCGGGAGGGGTGCGGCGAAGACGCGGGGCGCGATGAGGCGAGTTCGGAAGGCTCGGCGGAAATCATGAGAGGCGACCGGCGAGGATGGCGATGCGGCGGGCGATTTTCTCGCGGCGGGCAACGGTGCGCTGGCGGAGGGTATTGGCCTCGCGCTCGACCCGGCGCTGGGCGGCGGCGAGTTTCTTTTTCTGTCCGGCAAGATCGCGCAGGACTTTGCGGAGGTTGCGATCGAGGGTGCGGAGGTCGGAGGTGGCAGCGCGATCGTCGAGGCGCAGGTCGCGGAGCTGGTGCTGGAGTTCGGTTTGTTCGGTGGCGGCGGTCATTTGGATAACGAGTTGATGGTGGATGACGGAATGGAAACCGGCGTCAGGTGCCGGTGATGATGGCGACATGGGCCTCCGCGAGGTAAGTTTCGTCCCTCGCGATTTGCTGCTGGAGCGAAGCATGGCCATCCGCGTCGAGATGCGGGCGGGCGGTGGCGATCTGGGTATCGAGATGCGCGATCATGCGGAGGCGGGAGCAGGCTTCGGCGACGGCAATCCGGCGCATGAGGCACAGCCGATCGATGTGGATGCGGGCCTGGCGCGAGGTCATCGGGTGGCTCCTCCGAGTTCCGCGTCGAGCAGTCGGCGGGTATTGGCAATCATCTCGCCGGCTTTGTGCAGCGCAGCTTCGCGGGTGGAGACAAACGGAGTGTTCACGAATCGTTTCCCCGTGTCGGTAACGGTGATCTCGGCATACCACTGGTTTTTCCGCCGCTGCGGCTCCCGCATCGGTGTGATGGTGAATTCGGACATAAGCACGAGGTGGGTGGGAATCAGGCAGCGGCAGGAGCGGGTTGAATGAGCGGGGCGATTTCCCGCTTCGGCTCCGGCCAATCATCCCCCCGGCCGATTTCGCGCTTCGCTTTGTGTTCGTCCCGGCCGTGTTGCATCACGTCCGCAGCGGTAACGGCGTGGCCGAGCGGACAGACCCGGCGGGCGGCTTTGGCGCCATCGGTGAGGTCGAATTCCATCAGTGCGCCGCAGCGCGGACAGTCGTTTGGCCAGGTGATTTCGGGAGCCGAGAGCGCGAGAGCAAAGAGCGCCGCGGCTTCCCGACTGATGGGTTGGGATTGGAGTTTGAGTTTCATCAGAGTTGGTGGGAGTCGCGGCGCCGGGCGATGAACGCGTCGTAATCGCTCACCGCGACGCGCCAGCAGCTGCGCGGGGTTTTCAAAAGGGAGGAAGAGCGGGTGGCGCGGCCGATGGAGAAGCCCTTGAGGCCGCTGGCTCCGGCGGTGAGCTCGAAGTCCATGATGAGGTTGAGGACGTGCCGCTCCGTGCAGCTCAGCGCGCGGGCGATTTCGTGGGGGTAGAGCGCGGTGCGGGCACCGAAGAGGCGGTGCGACTCGACCGAGGACAAGGGCGCCTCGGCAGGCGGAGCGGTGTCGGGCAGCGTGGAGTTCATAGACGGGATTCCGGTGAGTGGTGGACGTGGATGAGGTGGACGAACGCCGCGCGGTCCTCGCCGGCCGTGCGCAGTGACGCGGCGACGCGCTCAGCGGCCTGGGAGTGGTCGGGGCAGTCGTCGTGCAGCGCGGCGCTGAGGGTTTCGAAAAACTCGGGGCGCGAATCGGCGCCGTGCTCGGCGGCGTAGGCGCAGGCCCAGTCGCAGAGCCGGATGAGCGCGGAGTAACGCGTCATGCCTCGCCCCTTTCCCACGGCCCAATGAGCCGTTGCAGACGCTCAGCGATTTGCGGGCACTTGCCCTGAACTGCCTTGCGGAGTCCATCCGGCGAGCAGTTGAGGTGAGCTGCACAGGCCGAGACGGTTCCAAAAATTGGAATGATTCGTCCCTTGACGGATAACCAAATTTTGTATCTAGTGGGACTCATTCGCGGCTCCGATACTACATAATTTGTAGAACCGCGTCAACTCCAAATTTTGGATTACAGATACATTTTTTGTGGAAACCATTAAACCGGCCAAGGAATTCATCCAGGACGCTCTGCGCGAAACGGGGCTGACTTTACCAGAGTTGGCGGAGAAATTGGCGTATCCCAGCCTGAAGCGCGTGACTTACGGGGAGATCCCGTTGCCGGAGTCGAAGCGACGCCATATTTTGGATATCGTGGCCTTGCACCGGGCGCAGCAGATGAATCCAAGAATTGGTGAGGATCCAGCGGACGCAGCCGCATCTTTTGGAGTGGCGGGGTCGCCGCGGGAGGCATTGCGGGCGGCGCTGGCGGCGCGCGATATGAGTGTTGGCCAGCTCGCCAAGCGGATTAAATACGACGCCGGCGTGCTCGATGGCGTGGTGCATGGAACGGGGCGAATGAGCGAGGCGATGGCGCGCGCGATTCATCGTGAGTTGCCGGAGGTGGAGGTGGAGGAGTTGCTCGCGGGGAGCGATTCGCCGCGGACGATCGACGAGTCGGGATTCACGGGCACGCATGGCGCGACGCCGACGATTATTCTGCCAGGCGGCGGGAAGACGCGGTTTGTGCCGCTGCTCTCGTGGGCGGCGGCGGGCAAGCTCGCGACGGTGGATGCGCTGGACGATGGCTACGCGCACGACGGCGTGGTGAGCAATGTGCCGGGCCGCGCGTTTGTAGTGGAGGTGCGTGGCGACTCGATGCAGCCGGACATCAAGGAGGGCGATCACGTGGTGGTGCGGGCGGATGTGGAGCCACGCGCGGGGCAGATCGTGCTGGTGCGGACGATCCACGGCGATGTGCTGTGCAAACGCTACCAGACGAAGGAGGGCGGCAAGCTGATCGTGCTCTCGAGCGTGAACCAGTCTTATCTCCCGTATGAAATCCCGGCCTCGGAGATCGCGTGGATTTATCCGGTGAAACAGGTCATCCGGAATTATTGAGGCCGCGGCGAAAAATGATCTCGCAGCCGCCAACCAGCGTGGCGGTCTTGTGACGGCCTGTTGAATTTTGCGGGGCTGCCGTCCGGGCGGTCGTGCATTCGTAAAGTCTCCCAGCCCCCCCTTTCCGCGCTCTTCACCGGGATCTCTTCCTCGCTCAAGGCGCACCCGGAAACGCCCGCCAATCCAAGCCTCGGCGGCGGCTGGCCTCGATTTTCGCGCGCTGATCAAGATTTCGCGCATCTCCCCCGCTCTGAAGGCTGATTTTTTCAGCCCCCGGGCGCGGTCGTGGGGCTGTCAAACTTTTCGCCTTCAAAAAAGTTAGCCCCGATTTCCGATTTTTCTTGGAGGCCACAATAGGTTGTGGTCCTATGGCAACCCGCGCTTCCGTTCGGTCGATATATTGTGGTTTTTATCCTCCGGTGCTTCACCGGGAATTCACAAGTTATTGACCTGCAACGGCCCATGAGGAGCGCGTGTCATCAGTTCGTCACCAATTTGCGTCGGAAGGCTCTGCCTGGCCGATCCCCAGAACCCGAAAACTCAACCAACCAACGTCGCCAAGATGAAACTCAAGTCCTCGCGTCACGCCGCCCCGGCTCCCAAGGCCCACGGGCGTATTCCCGCCAGCAACGGCTCCGGCCGTCGCGCGTCCATCCCTGGCAGTGCCAAACGCACCGGCACCGGCTCCGCCGCCGGCCTGAAGTTCACCCGCGTCTTCTCGCAGCGCGCCATCAAGCCCTTTGACGAGATCGAGTGGGATCATCGCAATGCCGAGATCACCGACGACTCCGGCAAGACCATCTTCAAGCAGGACGCCGTCGAGGTGCCGAAGTCGTGGTCGCCGCTCGCCACCAAGATCGCGGTCTCGAAGTATTTCTACGGCGACATCGCCAACGGCAACGATCCCTACAAGCACGGCCGCGAAAATTCCGTCCGCCAGCTCATCCACCGCGTCACCCGCACCATTACGGATTGCGGCATTAAAGACGGCTACTTCGCCGATAAGGAAACCGCCGAGGTGTTCTACGACGAGCTCACCTGGCTGTGCGTGAATCAATACGGCGCCTTCAATTCGCCCGTGTGGTTCAACGTCGGCCTCTGGCACCAATACAAGACCGGCGTCGGCAAGGGCGAAGGCAATTACTTCTACGATCGCAAGGCCGGCGAAGCGCGCCGCGCCCCCACCCAATACGAATACCCGCAGGGCAGCGCCTGCTTTATTCAGTCGGTGAGCGATAACATGGAAGACATCATGCGCCTCGCCACCAGCGAAGCCATGCTCTTCAAATACGGCTCCGGCACCGGCAGCGATCTCTCCACGCTCCGCTCCACCCGCGAGAAACTCTCCGGCGGCGGCAAACCCAGCGGCCCGCTCAGCTTCCTGCGCATCTACGACCAGGTCGCCGCGACCGTGAAATCCGGCGGCAAGACCCGGCGCGCCGCGAAGATGAACACGCTCAAGGACTGGCATCCCGATGTGGAGGAATTCATCGAGGCCAAGACGAAGGAAGAGCGCAAGGCCTGGGCGCTCATCGAGCAGGGTTACGACGGCAGTTACAACGGTGAAGCCTACGGCTCCATCATGTATCAGAACGAAAACCTCACTGTGCGCGTGAGCGATGAATTCATGCACGCCGCCATGGAAGGCAAGCCGTGGTGGACCAAGCGCGTCACCGACGGCCACTGGTGCGAAAAGAAGGACGCCAAGAACCTCCTGCGTAAGATCGCCGAAGGCACGCACATCTGCGGCGATCCCGGCATGCAGTTCGATACCACCATCCACCAGTGGCACACCTGCAAAGGCACCGGCCGGCAGAATTCCACCAACCCGTGCTCGGAGTATCTTTTCCTCGATAACACCGCCTGCAATCTCGCCTCGCTCAACCTGCTCAAGTTCAAGCAGGCCGACGGCGGATTCGATGTCGAGCGATTCAAGGCTGCGGTTCGCGTCTTCATCACCGCGCAGGAAATCATCGTCGATAACGCCAGCTATCCCATCAAGGAGATCGCGGAGAATAGCCATATCTTCCGCACGCTCGGCCTCGGTTATGCCAATCTCGGCGCGCTCATCATGAGTTACGGCCTCGGTTACGATACCGATGAAGGCCGCGCGCTCGCCGGAGCCATCACCGCCATCATGACCGGCCACGCTTACGAGCAATCGGCCAAGATGGCGAAGGGCATGGGCGCTTTCCCCGGTTACAAGGACGCCCGCTGCAGTGGCGTGCAAAATCCCGTCGAGAAATCGAACGTCTCTTCCATGCTCGAAGTCATCGAGCTGCACCGCTCCCACGTCAGTAAGATCCAGTCGAGCGACCGCTTCGGTTATCTCAAGGAAGAAGCGCAGGGCTGCTGGGATCGCGCCCTCGATCTCGGCAAGAAACACGGCTATCGCAATGCCCAGGTCACCGTCCTCGCCCCCACCGGCACCATCGGTTTCCTCATGGATTGCGACACCACCGGCATCGAGCCCGACATCGCGCTCGTGAAGTATAAGCTGCTCGCCGGCGGCGGCATGCTCAAAATTGTCAACCAGACGGTCAAACCCGCGCTCCAGCACCTCGGTTACACCGCGGGCGAGGTCGAGAAGATCATCGCGCACATCGACAAATTCGACACCATCGAAGACGTCACCGCCGAGGACGGCACCACCATCCCCAGCGGCCTCAAGCCCGAGGATCTCCCGGTGTTCGATTGCGCGTTCAAGGCCGCCCGCGGCCAGCGCTCGCTCCATTACCGCGGCCACATTCGCATGATGGCTGCCGCCCAGCCCTTCCTCAGCGGCGCCATTTCCAAGACCGTGAACCTTCCGCAGGAAGCCACCGTCGAGGACATCATGAACACCTACGTCGAAGGCTGGCAGCTCGGCCTCAAGGCCATCGCCATCTATCGCGACGGCTCCAAGCGCAGCGCCCCCCTCGCCACCGCCAAGGAAAAGCACAGCTCCTCCTCGTCGTCCGCCGCCGCCGATCCCGGCCACGCCATCGCCGACTTCGACGCTGTCCTCAACGACAAGGCCCAGCTCGAAGGCCGCATCACCGAGCTCGAAAGCGTCATCACCGAGCTGCGCAAGAAAGCCGACGAACCCGTCCGCCGCCGCATGCCCGAGACGCGCGTCGCCATCAATCACAAGTTCGAGATCGCCGGCCACAAGGGTTACCTCACCGTCGGCATGTTTGAAGACGGCCAGCCCGGCGAACTCTTCATCCAGATGAACAAGGAAGGCAGCACCATCGGCGGCCTCATGGACACCATCGCCACCCTCAGCTCCATCGCCCTGCAATACGGCGTGCCGCTCGAGAGCCTCGTGAAGAAGTTTGCCTATCAACGTTTCGAACCCTCGGGCTTCACCAAGAACCCCGACATCCGCAACGCCACCAGCATCACCGATTACGTCTTCCGCTGGCTCGGCTGCCAGTTCATCAAGGGTTACAAGGAAGCCACCTCCCCGAACAAAGGCCAGGTGGACCTCCCCATGAAAGAACTCGCCGCCATCGACAAGGCCGCCGTCAACCGCCCCGTCGCCGATCTCCCGCGCGAAACCCCCGGCATCATCGACGTCATCACGCACAAAAACGGCAGCGAAGGCGAGCCCCACATCAGCCAGACCGGCCACACCCACGCCGAGCGCGTGCAAACGGCCTTGGGTAACATGTATATGGACATCACCTGCTCCAACTGCGGCAGCAGCAAAGTCATCCGCGCCGGCGCCTGCGGTTGCTGCACCGAATGCGGCACCAGCCAGGGCTGCTCGTAGTCAGTTCCCGAAAACTTAATTCTGAACTCTTAATTCTTAATTCCAGAATGACCGATAAAGATAAGCCCCGCGACGAAACTTCTGGCCCCGTCTTAGCGGACTAAACCTCCCTTCATCCCTTCCTCGCTGCAACCAAGGAGCAGACGGGCGGTGCGCCAGAAAAAGGGGCGCCCGCCCGTTTTGCGTTCCCCGAAACGCCCCCCGATCCCCAAACCGCACTCCGAAGGGGTAGCTAGCCATTAGCCCTGTGCACCGCCTGAGGCAACTCAGTCCCTCCGAACATCTTGGGCTGCGTGATTGAACCGTCTGTTTACTTTAGGTTGATCAATACCTTCCTCTTGATCCGTCCCGCCCATGCGAACCGGCCTAGCGACACTATAGGATTGCATACCGGGCGGCAATTGTATAAGGCCAATTCGCATGCCCTCCCTCCAATCTCTGTATAAGGATCTAACCCAAGATTTATGGCGAAAGGATCATGCGTTTTCATCGGATGTTGAAAAAGTGCATGGCGTTATTTTTGACTCATGGAGAACGGAGGCGCAGCGGGAAGAAGCGTATCTACTGTGGATGCAAAAGAACCAGCCATGCCTGTTTGGGCGAATAGCAGCGGCGAGTCAGCGGCTTCATTTCTGTATCTTAGATGAAGAAATTTTGCGCGGCTCTGACAAAAAGATTTCGGAAAAAATTGAGTATGAACGAACTGAATGGAAACGGCGTTCGCTAAGGCCAGATCCAACATTTTCCCATCCTGCTCATGGCTTTATTTTGACCGCGATCTCGCCACGTTTAGCGTCGGCCGCACCAGACAATAACCTGCGGCGATTTTCGGAAAAGCTTTTGAGCCTCTGGAAAGTGTCCGCAAAGGACGAACCTCAAGGAAAAGTTCATTCGGAATGCCTATACCTTCAAAACCCGAAAAGTGGCGGCTACGTGCGCTTTCAGTTCAGCGTTGATTTCTTTATGGCGCAGGGCGACGGCAGGTGGTGGTGCGACCACCGGATTCCGGGCGGAATTGCTTTCACAGCAAATTCAGTGGGGCATATGCTGAAGTATCGTGAATGGTATGAAAAGCTAAGGAAGCAAGAAGAGTGGATTTTGCAAACTGCGATGCTGACGATCGACGCCGCACAGGAAACCGAATTTGGAAAAGCAACTTGGTTGAAACCGTTGCTGAAAGGAAAACCGATAGTGAAGGATCTGAAGTGCCCCTTTTCGAATCCCCGCAAGGAATTGGAGGCGAAAGATTGGACTCGTTACGGAGGACACTTACATACAGATCTCGCGATCCGCGATGAGTTTTTTTCCACGAGCCCCGATAAAGGACCTGATATTACAGATGGAGAGTATGTGCAGGATTTTGCCTATCTTACGGATAAACGCCAGAGAGACCACCAGTTGTTTATTCAAGGGCAGAACGTCTCAGAACAGGAGGTCTTTGATGAAATTGGGGACCCCGAAGACTATGTCCGAGTTAGCGTGAAACGCCCGAAGTTGCGCAAAAATCCGACTCCAGAATTTACCGCCGGAGTAGCGGAGGTCGAGCGAAAGCTTGACGAACTTCGAGTATGGAAGTTGGACGAAACTAAATAATTAGAAACGACCTAAGAATCAGACGGCCTCACTGTTTTGCAGCTCGGAGCAACGGTTGATAGGGGGCCGCTTGATCAACTGATACGAACAGAGATTCCCGCTCACCGCATCCCTTAACGTAGAGCCGGCCATCGTAATGGAAAGAAAGAAGGCTGTTAACAATGGCATTCCGATTGGCGGTCGAATCAAAAACGATTTCGCCTCGAATGCGTCTGCTATATGGATTGCCACCCAAGTCTTTGTATTCAGCAAGCTCAACAAGCCAAACGTATTTGGGCATCTGCATGCAACGATATTGCGCGATGATTTCCGCGTTGCGTTTTTGGCCGCATCCACGCAGAAGGTCTCGTTTGAATTCACTGGAGCGGCGCAAATAAACGCGACGAATTAAGCCATTTTTCGGCCAAGGCCTCCAGAGATATTTCTTCGGAATGTGAGGCATCTCTGCGCATACGTAGTCATTGATATGGCTGAGGAGGGGATCAATTAGATCTAGAATATCGTCCGAATTCAGATGTAGTCGTTCAGGAAGGGGGACGATGCATGTTTCTAGAATCTGCCCGTCTAAGGTCAGCATCTCTCGTCCCGGATAGTCTGATCCACTATAAGGCGTCGTGCCAACTCTCATCGGCAAATAGGGGCCTTGAGCATCGTCATGGACGTAAAAATTCTTAACAAATTCGCTCATGGAACGGGTTTTTGCCGCCCCTGCCCCCGTTTCCCTTTTGGGGAATTTCATGGCGCTTTGATAGTCGTGACCTATTACGACGACGACATGGCCAGGTAGCGATGCAATAACTGGGATGCTGCTCTCGACGCACGTATAGAGAAAATCCAATGCAGCGGCTGGATTTTCGGGGTAAAACAGCTGCGCCTTCAATCCCATTGCACCGAAAGCATTAAATATCTGGGAGTCAGTTAGTCCGTCGCGCGGCAAGCCAACAGAATAGGCGCGAGTTGCCATTTCCGTTATTTCTGCCGGTCGGTGGCGAACGGTTTCAGACATTTTATTGAGGTAACGAGCCACCATCCAAAGGTCTGCTTCGGCGCACACGCCGACGTTTGTTTCTTGCTGTATAAACGGCATCCCTTTGACGGTTAGCTGATTGCCAAGCAGCGAAGTGGTGAATGACGCGCCACAGTGGGACAGGTGAAATTGCTGCGACCCATTACCGTCGGAGTGGGATATGCAACAGGGGCTTTTAAGCACAGTATCGCCTACTCGATAGGCCGGCAGGGGGCGAACCACTGTATAGCCTAAGTAACCACTGCGCACCTTCTCGGGTATATCGAATAGGTCAGCTGCCTTGAGTGCGACTCCAGACGGTTTAGCGGCAAAAAAGTGGATTCGGCTTGCGCGTTGTAGAGGGGGCTGAAAGACACGCGAATACATCGCGCCGTATTCTTCGTTCCAATCTGTGCTGATATAAGGCTCGATTACAGCCGTCCGCGCCCCTAGCTCATCTTTGGCTATCTGAAGAATCCTGAGGAAGGGCGCGCCTCCGCTATCATTTTTCCAGAATGGCGGGATAAGGTGCCGAAAAATTCTATCCTGCCAATCCTTCAAGTTTAAGTCGACAATCGACACCTCTGCCGTTTCCCGGAGCCAACGGGAAAAATATTCTGGGGGATGCTCCACGCGCAGATGAAATTCCGCCGACTATACTTTTCGAGTCCGACGCATTGCCTCGACCATTTTTTGCATCTGCCGCCGTCCTTGCTGGGCAATTGAGGAAGCTTTATCGGCAGTGGATTGCATCTCGCGGGCCACGGAATCCAAGCGCTGAGTCTTGCGCTTTTTGGGAACTGCTACAACGATATAGGAAGGCATTATGATGTTTTTACATGGGGGTTGTGATTGCGAAAACGGGCGCCGAGTAAAGCACCGACAATACGCCGGAGCAACCGCGAAAGTGCGGCGTGAAGCGAGCGAGCATGCTAGGGTATCGGAACACCTGCAGTGAGTGCGCGGATATTTGACGCTTCTTCGGTGCAAGGCCCCAACATATTGTGGAATATCTAAAGCCGCAACCACAAAATGTGGAAATTTTGCGCGAAAAAATGTCTGGGCCGGGGTCGCACGGAAAAATTGAAAAGGAGAGGAATGAAAAGGGGGCAGGAGAGAATGGCACTGAGTTAAAGGGCGTTTGGGACGAAAAAATGGTGATCAAACCGGTCGGCAAAGGGTTGATGAAAGATGCCTCGCTCGACGCAGTTCTTCCCCGGTTTTCATCAGCAGCTTTGCGGCCGAAAACCCGTCGGGAGAAGGGAGCAGTTGCAGCGCCAAATGCGGGCGGCCGATGCGCTCTGTCTGACGCAGCTTCACACTCTGTTTGCGTCGGTGCTGCCCTCGTGGTTGGCGACTTTCAAAAGGACCGATGGAGCCAATAGTCGCCGGCGGGTCTTGAAGGGGTCGACTCTTGACACTTGACAACCGGGCCGCCCTCAAGTGAAAAGCTGCGATGGCTCGACCACTTCGAATCGAATACGAAGGAGCAATCTACCACGTGACCGCGCGAGGGAACGAGAGGAGGCGCATCTTTTTCAGCGACGCGGACCGGCGCCTGTTTCTACAGACGCTGGCTGAGGCGGTATCAATCCATGGATTGCGGGTGCATGCCTATTGTTTGATGGGTAATCACTATCACCTCGCCATCGGGACGCCGCGGGGGAATTTGAGCCGGGCGGTGGGATGGCTGCAAACGACCTACACGGTTCGATTCAACCATCGACATCGCCGCAGCGGCCACCTTTTCCAAGGGCGATTCAAGGCCCATGTGGTGGAGGCGGACGGATACGCGCCGGTGCTGGTGCGCTACATTCACCTGAATCCGGTGGCGGGACCACGGTCGCAAAAAGGCAGGCCGCTGCCGAAGGAAGGGTGGGCGAGGCTGCGGGAATTCAGGTGGAGCAGCCATCGAGCCTATGCGGGACAGGAGGAGGCGCCGGCTTGGCTGCGCCTGGACTGGCTGGGGCTGTTTGGCCGGCGGCGCCAGGAGGCGCACAAGGAATACCGCGCGAGGATTCGGGCCTGGTTTGAGGAGGGTGAAATTGAGTTGTCGTCGCTGGTGCGCGGTGGCCTCGCCCTGGGGGGTGAAGGGTTCCTGGCGCAGTTGCGTGAACGGATTCAGCAACGCGCGGGAGACGAAGAGTTGCGGTGGCTGGAAAGATATGGGAGCGACGACAAAACCGCAACAGCCGCAAAGCTGGCCAGTCAAGAAGCCGACCAGCGTTTGCAGGTGTGGCTTCGCGTGGGATGGGGAGGCGAGCGCGGCGTCGATGTGGCACGGGATTTCGGCTGGCGCGATGGCAGCGCCGTGACGCAAGTGATCAAACGCCTGCAAGCTAGGAGGCGGGAAGACCTCGCGCTGGATCAGAAAATGAGTGCCTATGAAAGACGGCTCGCGTCAAGTGTCAAGAGTTGACCCCTCTGCCTCTGACCGCACGAATGCCTTTTCCAAGAAGCTGGAGAACTTCAAGGCCGCCGTGGCGCTTCACTTCGGCTACTACAACTTTGTCCGCGTCCACCAAACCCTCCGCATGACGCCTGCAATGGCTGGCGGGGTGACTAATCACATCTGGACGGTGCCGGAACTGATGGAGGCTGCGGCATGAGTGACCCAATCATAACCCGAGCCGAGAACATCAAGCTGGCCGTCGAGCGCGCGGCAGGATGCACCGCGACCCGAGTCCATACCTGCGTCATAACGGAAACCTTTCAGGGTAAACCTGTCTGGAGCGGACTGATTGACATCTTCGATCTGGATAAGACGCCGCCGATGAAAGCCTACGGATGGGACGTAAAGGACGGGAAACAAATCCAATACGTTGCCGTTCTTGGGAATCCTCCGATCAATGACGAAGTCGCCGCCGTTCGGGCGTGGCTCGTCTCTGAAGCGACGAAGCAACAGGGCCGATGACCGCTGTGGAACAATTTGAAATTAGGACACTACCCATACTTGGTAGTCGATTTTGTTGCGCAGTGGTGGGGTCCGCTCTCAAGGGTTCATTTTTCATCTCAAGCGCCGGCACCGCCCGCGCAATGGTTGGACATCTTAGACCGAGACTTTCAATTCGACGACCATCGACTCAAAATCAGGCGGATCCGCCTCGTAACTGCTGCAATGATAAATGCGGTGGGAGTCGGATGCCTTTTCCACCCAAAAACCGGCGTTCCCGGTCATGTATTCCTCGATAACCTCACCATCTGGGCACACCCTTTTGTAAACGTTCCAAAATACAACTCTGCGATCGTTGGCTCGAAATTCGTATTCGACCCGAGGCTCCAACCAGGTGTCAAACCATGTTCTCAAATGCGAAATCCTTTCTCCATTCTCAAGGAGGAGGAATCCATCGGAAAATTTGATATCAAAGCCTTGTTGAACTGACTCGGAACAAGATTTGAAGGTTGCCTCAATGCGACCTTTTGCTGGAACCTGGATCCAGTCCGAAGTTTGAACCCGTAAGCCGTCCCAAAGTAAAAAACTCGGGCGCTTTTTTTGTCCGGGTATTTCCGCGCTAAGTCCACCATTGCGGCCTGAATGTCTAAACCAGAAGATGCGTAGTCCATGTTTTGATGCTGGCAATATTTCTTCAGCCGCAGAAGTGAACAACTCTCGACTTTTGGCGCACCACTAATCGCCAAAGCTCGCCTTGATCAGAATGGTTGGTTGGGCATCCGAAGCGCTGGTCAATCCAAGGATGATCGCACAACCTCGAACAACGAATTCTCCTCCAACGGAAGAATTCCCCCTTCGGGATCGACCTCGACCAGCCGGTTCTCCTCCTTAGTGTCGAACCCAAAACAGTAACCCAGCCCGTCATCGCCGATCAAGAGCACGTGCTCTAAATGGGGAGCCTGCGGCAGCATTTCCGAAGCCGGAGTCGGGCCACTATAAAGGTGCAGCGCTCCCAAGTAGCCGCAGCCATTCGTTTCGAGGAATGCAAAATAGTCTCCCGGCAGATTCGGATAATTTGATCGGATACGCGCAACTTGGTCGGGAGGAATCCGCACCGGCCGCGCATGTTCGGAAAATTTCAGCTTCAGGTCGGCAAACTCGCTCATACTTGTTGGTCGGTTTAGGGAAACAGACTTTTTCTGATTGCTTCCAAATGAATACCGGCTTGATGTTCATTTGGAAAGCGTGCGGGTGTCAAGTTCCACCACTGGTGCGGCCCGCCATAAATGTTTTCGATCACATGGTGTGCGTCATAGGGATCGCCAGCGTGACGATCGACCGTTCCCTTTCTGTTTAACACGTCTTGCGTGTATCTTGGCCAGACCTGCCCGGTTTCTTGTTCCCATTTGGCAATCTCGGCGGCCCGGCTCTTATCGGTAAACGCACTCCGATGTTTTTTCCCTGCCTTAGAACTGAGTCTCTTATAGGCGTTCTGACGCAGATTATCGGCGAGAATTTGGCGTTGCTTTGGATGAAGCCGGACTCCGGTGTGGCGTTCGATCGCATCGAGATAGCGCGTGATGTCCCGAGAGAGCTTCGACTTGAGAAGAGAGGATGCTGGCGGTCGGCTTTCCGGCGCATCTGCAGGCGCCACCGGCTCTTTCGCCTCCGCGACCGGCTCGGGTTTCGCCTCTGTTTCTCCGGCTTCTCCCGAACCCTTCTCTGAGGGACCCGCCGTGCCGTGCCGGGACAGTGCATGCTTGGCCCCAAGGATGCCAAAGCCGAGCGCGAGCAGCGCCCCGAGGATTCCCTGAATCTTACCTTGCGTGGTGTCCGCTTTCAGCGCCGCGTCCACCTGGTCTTTGATTCCGGCAAGTTGATCGAAAGAGAAGGCGCCGGCGGCAATCCGGGCCGCCACGCCATCTGCGCCGAACATGGCGAGTCCCAGCGGGCTCTCGATGCTGCCTATCAAGTCGGACCCTGCGTTGAAGGCCGCCTTGCCGGAGGCCGTTGCCGTGGAATCTCCGGATGCTGGCTCCAGATGTTGGAACGGTAGAAACGAAGTGAAGAGGCCGTTTTCACGCGCCATGCGGTCCCCGAGCGGCTTGTATTCGTAATGCGTGCTCCCATCCGGATTTTTTCCCCATGGAATGGATTGCTCGCTTCGCTCTCTTTCCGTGGGGCCAATCAACCCGCTAAAGAAACGGCGCACCGCTTCATGGCCGATCTCAAACGCCTCGCGGTAATGACCGGCGGCCAATTCGCCTCCGAAAGTCGGAGTGGCCCGCATCATCGGCTGATTCTTGCGCCAATCCCACGGCTTACCGGCCTTCTCGTTCACCCGCGACTGATTCTTCCGAATCGGAACGTGGTGCCCATTGATGGTGACCCAGTG
>JBGAGV010000029.1:0-114949 GCA_044226525.1 Chthoniobacteraceae bacterium
CGTTTTCCCTGAACTCTATTCAAATCAACGGAGTGGCAGACCCTACGGAGGATGATGACGCGGCAACGAAGCACTACGTCGATACCGCCAGTCTTAACGCCTCAAACCTCGGCAGCGGAACGGTGCCAAACGCGCGCTTCCCTGCGACGCTCCCGGCGGCGAGCGGTGCAAACCTCACTAGCCTGAACGCCTCGAACATTTCCAGCGGCACGCTCAACGCCGCCCGCCTGCCTGCCACGGCTGTGCAGACGACCGACACCGGAACGGTAACGAACACGATGCTCGCGGGCTCGATCGCGACGAGCAAGATCACCGGTCTCGCCACGAGCGCCACGACCGACGCGACGAACGCCAGCAACATTTCGAGCGGCACACTCAACGCCGCGCGTCTTCCGGCGACGTATCTGACCACGCCGCGCAAGACGATTGCCACTTTCGGCCCGATGCAGAATCAGCCGCCGGCATCGAACTACGCGACGCTGAACTCGCGCAATTCGATTGCCGCACTCGACTTCGTGGATGGATCGACGACCAGCGCCGTCTTCCTGGTGCAGGTGCCCAACGATGCCGTTCTCACCAGCGGCCTGGCCGTCGATGTGAATTGGATCTCGACGGCCGCGACGACCGGCAGCGTCGTCTGGCAGGTTTCGTTCGAGCGGATGAATACCGATCTCGATAGCGACAGCTTCGATACCTCGCAGACTGCGACGGGCGCGGCCAACGGAACGAACAGCGGCATCCCCACGGTTACATCGATCACCAACACGGCCATCGATGGCTGCACCGCGGGCGACTTCATCCGGGTCAAGATCGACCGCGTCGGCGCGGATGGCAGCGACACCATGACCGATACCGCCCAACTGCTCGGAGTGGGTCTGCGCACCGCGAACTGATTTTATGCGCCTCTTCCTCTTCCTCATGCTCGTCTTGGTTTCGCCTTCGCTCGCGGGGCGCAACTTCAACGGCAGCTCGCAGTATCTCAACGCCGGCAGCGCGATCGTGACCACCCAGCCTTTCACCGTAGCGTGCTGGTTCAAGGTGACGAACACGACCGCGTCACATGTGCTCTGGTCCTCCGGTGTCTCGTCGAACCAGAATCGCTATGGCCTCAGCGCGGCCGGGGCGGTGGCGGGAGACCCCGTGCGCGCCTATTCCACCAACACGGCCGCCAGCATCGGAGTCGCATCGAGCACAGCGGCTTTCAGTGCGAACACCTGGCAACACGCCGCTGGAGTTTGGGTGAGCAATTCGTCTCGCTCGGTTTACCTCAATGGCGGCGCCTCAGCCAGCGACTCAACCGCAATCGGAGCGGGGACGCCAACGGAGACCTACATCGGGGTGCAATCGGTCAATGGCACCCTCCAGAATTACGCCTCCGGCGACATCGCCGAAGTCGCGATTTGGAGCGTCGCCCTCGATGCCGCCGAGATAGGCGCACTCGCGAAAGGATTCCGCCCCCCCCAAATCCGGCCGCAAAGCCTCGTGAGCTACAGCCCGCTCATCGCCGATTTGCGCGACTTGAAGCGCGGTGCGACTTGGACCGACCACAGCAGCACGGTGAGCACGCATTGCCGCCGCTACGGCTTTCTCTCGCCCTTCGCCCGCCAGTGGCTCGCGTTCGACTGGCTCCCGAGCCGGGCGCCTTAACCGCTTTGACAGCATGAGTCAGTCAATGAAGCTCGATGCCCACCCATTTATTGACGCCATTGCCTGCATCGTCGGCGGAAGTGTGACGGTGGTCGTGGCGGTGGTTCAGACCGTCAACCCCGACATTGCGGCCGTGCTCGGCGCCGTGCTCGCTTCGGTCATCGCGGTCATCGATGCGCGGAAGAAAGACAAAAGCACCGGTCATACTGTGAGCGTGCTCATCGCCTCCGGATTCCTCGGCGGAATGTTGCCTGGCGCACTCCTGCCGCTCAAGTGGCCAGACATCGTGCTCCCTTGGCAGGCATGGTCCTCCATCGGTTTCTTCACTGGCTTGCTCGGGTGGGCTATCGTGCTCGGCATCTTTCGACTTCAGGGCCGTGTCACCGGTGCCGTCGCCGCCCAAGGTGACAAGCTGGGTCTGCCGCCGGAGAAGGAAGAAAACTGATCGCTGCTGATGGCCAGCTACAACAAAGTCATCCTCGTCGGCAACCTGACGCGAGATCCGGAGGTAAAATACACGCCGAAGGGCACCGCGACGACTGACATCGGCCTCGCAGTCAATCGCACCTACAGCACCGACGCCGGCGAGAAGCGCGAGGAAGTCACCTTCATCGACATCACCCTCTGGGGCCGCACTGCCGAAATCGTCGGCGAGTATTGCAAGAAGGGGCGCCCGCTGATGGTCGAAGGCCGGCTCCAGCTCGACACGTGGGACGACAAGGCAACCGGCCAGAAGCGGAGCAAGCTCAAGGTCGTGGGTGAAAACATCCAGCTTCTGGGCGGTCGTGAAGGCGGCTCCAATCTCGGCGATCGCGAGCAACGCGAAGCCCCCAGAACCGACCGCGCCGCGCAACCTCCGCGCCGTCAATCCCCGCCGCCGCAACGCCCGCAAGATCCTGATCTCGATCAGCCCGAAGACGACATCCCCTTCTAGCCCGCCTGGCTAAAGTTGTGCCATGTGCGTGCCACGCTCGCCGCAAACCCTGATAAACCCTGAAACCGCCTTTAGGTTCGATCCCTACCTCAGGAGCCATCTAAAATCCAGCCAAACGCCACAGAAGTGGCCTTCCCAAGAGGGGCACGAAGCAAGCGACGTCCGTCTCAGCGGGCTCCTCAGGTCGGCATTTGCAGGAGCATCTGACGGAGCTGGTCGATGTCCACAGGCTTCACGAGGTGAGCGCAAAAGCCAGCTTCCCGGGTCTGGCGCAGGTCTTCCTCCATGCCGTAACCGCTCAGGGCGATGCCGGCGACGGGGCGACGACGCTGGAGTTCACGCATGAGGTCGAGGCCGCTCCCGTCGGGCAGGCCGAGGTCGCTGAGCACGACATCGAAGCGATCGGCGGCGAACGCATCTAGCGCTTCCTGCATCGAAGCGGCCTGCGTAACCTGATGCCCGCTGGTCGTGAGCAGTCGGGCGAGCGTCGCTCGGGTGGCTTCGTGGTCATCCACGATGAGCAGGCGCAAGCTGCGAGCAGGCACATTTGCCTCGGTCTGGCTCCCAGCGGCGCTAGTCGGCCCGTCGACCGTCGCGAGCGTGACGGTGAAGACGGCACCACGGCCCACCCCCTCGCTCTCGGCACGAATCGCGCCGTGGTGTGCCTCGACGATCGCTTTGGAAATCGCGAGCCCAAGCCCGAGTCCACCGTAGCGATGCTGGCCGGTAATATCACCCTGCTCGAAGGCGTGGAAGATGTGCGGCAGCGCGGCGGCGCTGATGCCGATGCCGCTGTCTTTCACGCTGACGGAAACTTCCCCAGGCGTAGGATTGTGTGTGGTGATGGTGATGCATCCGCCGTTCGGCGTGAACTTCAGCGCGTTCTTGATCAGATTCCAAAACACCTGCTGGAGCCGCGTGGGATCGGCCTGGGTATGATGCGAGGCAGCTTCGAGCCGGAACTCGACGCGGATCTGTTTGTCTTGGCTGTCCCCGCGCACGATCTCGCCGGTGTGGCGGAGGAGTTGGTGAATATCGGCACACGACGACGCGATGGTGAGCTTGCCGCGGCTGATGCGTGTGATGTCGAGCAGGTCGTCGATGAGCCGCGCTTCGAGTTCCACATTGCGCCGAATCATGGCGAGTTGATCGCGCAGGTCGGCCGACAACGACGGATCGGTTTCGAGTGCGGCGGCGGTCATCAGCACGGGCGTGAGCGGCGTGCGCAGTTCGTGGCTGAGCGCGGCGAGGAAGTTGTCCTTCGCGCGGTTAGCGGATTGAGCCTCCTCGGCGCTCTGGCGGAGCGCTTCGCGCTGCAGGGCGAGCTCGTAGAAAATGCCCGCCTTGCTTTGCAGGATGTGCGGTTCGATCGGCTTGAAGATGAAATCGACGGCGCCCGCTTCGTAGCCGCGAAACCGTCGCTGCTGATCGATCGCGCCGGCGGTGAGAAAGATGATCGGCACACGCCGGGTGCGCTCGGTCCCTCGCATGAGTTCGGCCAGTTCGAAGCCATCCATGCCCGCCATCTGCACATCCAGCAGCGCGAGCGCGACGTCGTGGACCAGCAACAACTCCAGCGCCTCCGCACCGGAACGTGCCTTGAGCAGTTCGAGCCCATCACGGCGCAGCAGACCTTCGAGTGCGAGCAGGTTCGACTCGAGATCGTCCACCAGCAGAAATTTGATCGCCGGGGTCTTCATCGGAGCGAGCGGGGAAGTTCTTCTTTCAAGACAGCGGCGAGTTCGCGAAGCGGGAGCGCCCGCGCCTTCACACTGGCGTGCAGCGCGGCACGCGGCATCTCCGGATGCAGAGCTTCCTCCGGGGACTGCACCAGCACCAGCCCGCCATTTTCCTCGATCATCTTCAACCCGTGCGCCCCATCGGCATTCCCACCCGTGAGGACGATCCCGGCGAGTGCGTCACCGAAGGCATCGGCGGCTGATTCGAACAGCACATCGATGGATGGGCGAGAAAAGAGCACCGGCTCATCGCTCGAAAGTGCCAGCGTCAGATCCGGCTCGATAAGCAGATGATAGTTCGGCGGCGCCAGATACGCGGTGCCAGGACGGATCGGTTCCTTGTCTTCCGCTTCCTTGATCTCGATGCGGCAACGCGATGCCAGCAGCGAAGCAAGCGAACTTTCGGTATCGGGAGGCAGATGCACAACGATGAGCAGGGCGAGCGGATAATCTTTGGGCAGCTCGGGCAGGATTTGCAAAAGCGCCTCCACCGCCCCGGCAGAAGCACCGATGACGACGGCCTGGAATGTTCGAATCGAAACGGCGTCGCTCATCCGTTTTTCTGATAGACCCGTTGGGCCCGGACGAACTCATCGAACGCCTTGGCGTGTCGGGAAAAATGCAGGCTCTCCTTGCTCCCCAGCCCCAGGAAACCCTTTCGCACCAGCGAATCCTTGAACAAGCCAATCGCACGATCCTGCAGCGCGCGATCGAAGTAGATCAGCACATTACGACAACAGACGAGATGCACCTCGGCGAAGACGGCATCGGAGACAAGGCTGTGATCGGAAAAGACCGCCTGACGCCGGAGCGACTTGTCAAAGATCGCATTGCCGTAGCCAGCCGTGTAGTAATCGGAGAGGGACGATTTTCCACCCGCCGCGCGGTGGTTTTCCGTGAAGAGCGGCACGCGATCGAGCGCATACACGCCGGCCTCGGCTTTGCGGAGCGCTTCGGGATTGATGTCCGTCGCGTAAAAGATCGTGCGCGCTTCGAGCCCCTCCTCGCGAAACAAAATCGCGAGGGAATAAAGCTCCTCGCCTCCGCTGCAACCAGCCACCCACACCTTGAGCGAGGGGTAGGTGCGCAGGTGCGGAATCACCTCCTCGCGCAACCCCCTGTAAAAGCCCGGATCGCGAAACATTTCGCTCACCTGCACGGTGAGATACCCGAGCAGTTGCGGCAGCATCGAGGCGTCGTGGAGCACCCGTTCCTGCAGCGCGGAAAAGCTCTCGCAGTGGAAATGCTCGCGCGCCTGGAGGAGACGGCGCTTGAGCGAAGCCAGCGAGTAGCCGCGGAAATCGTAGTGATACCGCTGGAAGATCGCTTCCAGCAGCAGCTTCAGCTCGATGATTTCGGTTTCCGCGACTTTCGATCTCATCGCGGCATCCAGACCCGCACGAGCGAGAGCAGTTTTTCGACATCGAGCGGCTTGGCGAGGTAGTCGTTCGCACCGGCCGCAAGGCATTGTTCGTGGTCATTCGGCATTGCCTTCGCGGTGAGGGCGATGATCGGGAGTTTTTTCCAATCGGCTTGTTGCCGGATTTCCCGCATGGCAGTGAGGCCATCCATCTCCGGCATCATGATATCCATAAGCACGAGCTCCACGGGCGGCGCCTTGCGGTCACGCACGCGGTCCAGCGCGTCCAGGGCTTCGCGCCCATTGCGGGCAATCTCGAGCGACAGGCCGAGCGGCTCGAGCAGGCTGGTGATGGCGAAAATATTGCGGACGTCATCTTCAACCAGCAAAACGCGCCGGCCCTCAAGCGCGGCCTCACGACTACGCGCTTTTTCGATCATCCGCTGCTGCTCGACCGGGAGTTCCGCT
Organism: Chthoniobacteraceae bacterium; assembly: GCA_044226525.1. Classification (GTDB taxonomy): domain Bacteria; phylum Verrucomicrobiota; class Verrucomicrobiia; order Chthoniobacterales; family Chthoniobacteraceae; genus VFJQ01. The sequence continues at coordinate 6,149 of JBGAGV010000029.1, forward strand.
ACGACCTGGTGGAGAAAGAGCGCGACCTCATCAAGAAGCCGCTCGGGCGATTTCGCGCCCTTGATGATGATGGACTTCGAATAGCGCCGCAGGGCTTGCTCCTCGTCCGCGCTCAGTTCACGTCCGGTGTAGATGATGACGGGCGGGAACGGATAACTGTCGTCCTCGTTGATCTTCTCGAGCAGCGCAAACCCGCTGGCGTCCGGGAGGCTCAGGTCAAGCACCATGCAATCGAACGTGTTGGTGCGAAGCTGGCGCAGGCAATCCTCCGCATCGTGCGCACCCACCGCCTCGACTTCGCGTGACGCGAGCAGATTGCACACGGCACCACGCTGCACCTCGTCATCCTCCACCACGAGCACTCGGCGCAGGCGTTGGGTGAGCCGGGCCTCGAGCGCTTGCAACGCCTCGGCGATTCGCTCCCGCGGCACGGGTTTGAGCATGTAACCGATGGCCCCCATGGCCATCGCCTTTTCCGTATAGTCGCTGCCGGAAACGACATGGACGGGAATATGCCGCGTCCGTCCGTCGTGCTTAAGACGTTCGAGGACAAACAGCCCCGATCCATCTGGCAGCCCCACATCGAGCAACACGGCGCTCGGAACGTGAGCCCGGGCTAGTTCCAGCGCTTCCTCGGCGCTGCCCGTCACGAGGCATTGGAAGTTTTGCTCACGCGCCAAGTTCGCGAGCAGTTCAGCGTAGCGCGGATCATCCTCCACCACGAGAATTACCCGGCTCATCGGGCTGAGCTTCTCGCGATCGTCGGTGACACTCGGCACGGGCCGCCGCGGTCGAGCGGAGGCTGTTGGTGTCGCCGCTGCCGCTGTCTGCACGGCCTGCGGTTCGGGCGCGCTTGGCACGGCCGGGCCAGCATGCGTCTCGGGCAGCACCACGGTGAAGACGCTCCCCCGCCCCGGTTCGCTCTGAAGATGAATTTCGCCACCGAGCAAACGAGTGAGTTCGCGAGAAATGGAAAGGCCCAGCCCAGTGCCGCCATACTTGCGATTGGTCGTGCCATCAGCCTGACAGAACGGTTCAAAAACGATTCGCTGCTGTCGCGGCTCGATCCCGATACCCGTATCCCGCACCGCAAAAGAAATCCGGCCCGGCCCCACCGCCCCGATTTCCAGCGATACTTCCCCCTGCTCGGTAAATTTGAGCGCATTCGAAAGGAGATTGCGCAGCACCTGCTCGAGACGCTGCACGTCGGTTTCGATGCTCTGCGGCGCGCCGGGCAACACGCGGAAGTGCAGTGCGAGATTGCGGTGGTTGGCGATCGGGTCGAACTGCGCCTGTAGCCCGCCGAGCAGATGCGCGAGCACGACTCGCTGCGACTTGAGATCCATGCGGCCCGCCTCGATTTTCGAGAGGTCGAGCACATCGTTGATCAAGGCGAGCAGATCGTTGCCCGAGCTTTGGATGGTGCGCGCGTATTTGATCTGCTCCTCGCTGAGATTGCCCCCGCGATTTTCCGCTAGGAGCTGCGCGAGGATGAGCGAGGAGTTCAGCGGCGTGCGCAACTCGTGCGACATGTTTGCGAGGAAATCCGATTTGTAACGGCTGGCCTGCTCGACCACTCGCGCCTGGTTCTCCAATTCCAGCTTCGCCTGGGTGAGATCTTCCTTCTGGTTTTCGAGAAGCTGAGTCTGCTCCTCGAGTTGCATGTTGTTTTCCTCGAGTTCCGCCTGCTGCTGCTCGAGGCGGACCTGAGTCTGTTGCAGCACACGACTCTGCTCCTCGAGTTCCTCGTTCGAGACGCGCAGCTCTTCGCTTTGCGCCTGAAGTTCCTCCGCCTGCCGCTGCGTTTCCTCGAGCAGTTCGAGAATGCGGGTGCGGGACTTCGCCGTGCGCACGGCCACGCCGATGATTTCCGCGCAACGCGTCACCAGTTCGATGGATGCATCGTGAATCGGCTGGAAGAAACCCAGCTCAAGCACAGCGTTGACCGCTCCGTCCACCTTGGCCGGCACAACCAACAGATGCCTGGGACGATCCTGCCCCATGCTCGAACCAATGGTCAGGTAACCCTCGGGCACATCCTCCAGATGAAACGGCCGCGCGTCCTTGACCGCCTGCCCAAGCAATCCCTCTCCAAGCTCAAATCGCTCCGGCACGGCGGCCGAAGCTGGCAAAGCAAACGTGGCGGAACGGCGGAAAAATCCTTCGTCCGCCAAAAAGATTGCCCCGGCTTTGCCACGAAGGTATTCGCAGAGAAATGAGAGCGCATTCTGACAGAGTTCGTCCATTTTTTGATCGCCCATGAGCCGCTCGCTGAGCCGGGCCTGACCAGTCTTCAGCCAGTCCTGCCGTTCCCGGGCCTGATTCGCGCGTTCGATGAGCCACGCGATGAAAGCGGTGAGCAACACACCAAAGAAGCCGCTCCCAAACCCGCTGCGAACGGCCGCGTGGAAAGACTCCTCAGCCTTATCCAGCCGGGCCTTCAGCAGAATGCGCTCTTCCTCCTTCATCTTCGCGACCTGCACCCGGATCGCACCCATCGCCTCCCGGCCACGATCCGTAGCCAACTGTTCCCGGGCCGCTTCAAAGCCACCTGACTTCCGCAGCGCGACGATCTTGGCAAGTTCGCTTCTTTTCTCCCCGATTTCGAACTGCAGTTCCGGAATCCAGGCCTGCTGGGTGGAATTGTCCGCCGTGAGTTGCGTCAGGTCGCGGAGCCGCCCATCGATATTGGCCAGCGCTGCATGATACGGATCGAGATATCGCTCGTCCCCCGTGATGACGAAGCCTCTCTGCCCGGTCTCCGCGTCCTTCATCAGCGACATCACTTCATCAAGCGCGGCGATGACCTGCTGCGTGTGCGCCACCCAGCGTGCTGATTCACGCAGGGTCGCCGTATTCCGATAGGAGACGAATGCGCTTCCGATGAAAAAAGCGACGACCGCGGCAAGCGTGATCACCCGGGGCAGGCGGGATTCAGGGCGGTGGCCAGCAGACGGCGAAGCCTGGGTAGAACTCATGAAATGAAGCGAAACACGTGTGGATATTGTCGCCTAATCGCATGAGAGGTCCTCAGGGGCCTTACTGATTTTAGGGCCCGTGGTTTTTTCTTCCCCGCAAACACGAAAGAGCCGCCGAGATTGCCCGGCGGCTTTTTTCTACAGGACCGATCGAATCAGCCCCGCTCGAACGTGAAACGGCGGTCGATCAATAGGTGTAAGGTAGAGCCTGGCTGTAGAACGAAGCGGACCCGGTAGCGCTGCCCTTCTTCCCAATCTGAATGGAGTTACCCATGGGGATGACGAGGCTGCTTTGGTCGCTGCCATCACCGCCCACCTCGATCCACTGATTGCTTCCGTTTTTGTAATAGCTCTGCCAGTAATACCCCGGTGCATTCCAGACGCTGACGGTATCGGCAACGGTATCATCCGCGCCTGTGATCCATGTGCCTGGCGCGCCGAAATTGAGTCCGGCCAGCGTAGTGTCGGCAGGGAAGCGGAGGGAGATGAAATTGGTCGTCCCGCCAGGGAACTTGCTGAGCAATTTGGATGACGGCACACGCCCGATCATGTTCAGGCTTCCCGTGGCTCCATTGCGGAAGATCAGGAATCCATCGTCCGGATAAAGAATGAGGTTGTTCTGAGTCGTCGAACCGCCATCGGCCACCCAGAAACCGAGCGTGGAGTTGTAGTAGTAAGAGGCCCAGGTCGTGCCGGAAGGAATGTAAATTACATCGGCATTGGCCGACGACGTGCCCGCTTTCACTCCCGAAGAGAGAGTGCCGCTGCCATCCGGGGTGCTGCCGAAAAGAGTGGCCAGGGTGTCGCCGGCATACAGTTCAAATGAATCGCTATTCGCGGTGACGGCAAACCCCGCGGTGTTCAACGGCGTGTCCTCCGTGTCCAGCGTCAGGACGTTTGTGGTGTTCGCGGTGACGCGGAGCGTTCTGCCGGCCTGTGCCCCCGTTCGAATCGTGATGAAGTGCGGCGTGCTCGAATATTGATTCGCAGTCCAGGTCACCCCGCTCACGGTCAACGTGCTCGCGGCGACCGCGGTGGTCACGCCCGAAAATTTTTGGAGATCCAACACCGGCACGCCAAACGCAGTGATCGTCCCGTTGGTCACTGGATAAGTCAGCCATCCGATCGGGGCCGCCGCGGTCGGCGCCGCTGGACTATTCGTCAGCACCAGCGACATCAAGGCAAGGCTGGCGAGGAACGTGGAAGAGGCTAGGGATGTTCTCATAGTTCGAGGAGGTTGGGATTTGTTGGGGAAAGTTGGTGCGATAACTGGATTCTTACTTCACGACGATATCGTCGGTGGTCCACATGGTCCGATCCGGCCCGGCGGAGCGGAGTTCCATGACGTTCATGGAGAGCTGATGAAAGAAATACGCGGAGCCCCAGCGGTCGATCAATTCACCCTGGTCGTTCAGCTTCTGATTATCGGGCGGACCGAATTTCGCCTCCGCTCGGTTGCCGCCCATCACCTCTTTCATGATCTCGGCATTCGTGCCCTCCGGGTTTCCACCAAACCGGGTTCGGTAATCACGAAGCATGAACTGCACGTCGTCCATTTCCTTCAAGGCTTCAGGCGAAATCGTCGCGTGTTGTTTGGGAGCCGGGAGGTCCGGCGGGATTTCCGGCGCGGGCATCGCGACCGCCACCGGTTGAGCCTCACCGGGAGCAGCGTCCGACGGGGTTTCCGATCGAGGCTGAGCGGGGGCGGACACGGGGGCTGGCACATCGGTCACCATCCAAAGCGCGACCGCAAGCACCGCGAACAAACCTGCGATAGCGATGGATGCGAAGGGTCGTTTCATGCGTTGGATGGTGCCAAGAGCCGTCGGTCAGGCCATGAATCCGAGGTCCGGTCCGTTGATGGCCAGGTCTGCATCGAATCGGCCGATATTCAGGAAGATGTTGGCGATGCTGCCGGTGGGAACACCAAACCATTTGGCCAGCGTCGCGGAATATTGATCGACCGAGAGCGTCGGAATCCAGCGTCCCGTGCCGGTATCGTTGGGGCCATTGATGACGAACTCAGGCAAGCGGCCGTAAGTCTGGCCGCCGTTCACCGCGCCACCGACTACGATGTGGTGCGAGCCCCAACCGTGATCACTGCCCTGGCTGTTCGTCGGCAGGGTGCGGGAGAAATCGCTTGCGGTGAACAAGGTCACTGAATTCGCCAGTCCGAGCTGCTCCATTGCCCGCTCGAAAGCGAACACTGCTTCACTCACTTCGTTGAGCAGATTGGTATGCGTGCCGGTCTGCGAGTTCACCGTCGGCGACAAGGTGATCTGCGCGGTATGAGTATCGTAACCACCGACCGATGCGAAAAAGATCTGGCGGTGCATGTTAAAGGCAGCAGGCCCGTTCGCCTGGATCAACCGCGCAATCATCTTCAACTGCTGGCCAAGAGAGGTATTGGGAAATCCGCCCAATCCATTCGGTTGCGAGGCCGCGCTGTAAATGCCCGTAAGGCCCGTGTTCCAGCGCCACGGGGCGGCGGGGTTCTGCGTGGTATAACTCGCCGGAGAGTCGGTCGGGTCGAGAGTGGACGCGATGTTTGCGTTCAACAGATCACCGGTGGCAATGGCTCGATCCACCACATCGGCGTAAGCGACGCGCTGCAGGTTCGTATGGGTCAGTCCGACAATTTCTTTAAAGGTGCGCTGGCGAGCGCTGCTCCCCGCACCAGATTGCATGAGATTGCCGCTGAGTGTGATCGCCCCCGTGTTGGAAACCTGATATTGGCTGACCAGGTTACCGACTTCAAAGGTGTTAATGCCATTGAGCGAGACAGACATGGAGATGTTACCCCCCGGATTATCCACGGCATTCAGCATATCGGCCACCCGACCGCCCCAGCCGGTGACCGGCGGCTGGTCCGGAATGGAAGTCTGCCACTGCGTGACCTGATCGCTATGCGAGAAAAGCTGCGGCGGCCGGGTGCCCACGGCGTTGGACATATACTCGTCGCGAGTAATGGGTCGAACGAGCGTGCCGACATTCATCACCGTGGCGAGTTTGCCTTCACCAAAGAGCGTCTGAAGTTCCGGACATGTGGGATGAAATCCCAGGGTGTGACCGTCGGCATCGGAATAAGCCGGATCGCTCCCGCTCGGACCGGTCCGCAGCGTCAGTAGAGACGACTGGGGCAGGGCGAGAATGCCCCGGATGTTCTGATACTGCGCATAGGTCGCTGTATCGGTCGGGACAATCCAGTTATTCGCATCGTTGCCGCCGCTGAGGAAAAGGCAGACGAGCGCTTTGTAGTCACTCGGCGGGGGGGCCTGCGCGATGGCGGAATTGATCAAGCGCAGATCGCGGATGGTGCTGGAGAGCGCCCAGGTCCCGACGGCGGCACAGGAGGCCCGGCGGAAAAAGTTGCGCCGTGTTCCGAGATGTTTTTTTTGTTCGTCGAAGCTCATATGGGAGGGTCGGTTGGGGGGATTAGCGCTGGATCGTGTAATCGGGGCTGGTGAGGATGTAGTGAACAATGGCGCGCAATCGATCGCGCTTGTTCGTGTCGGTCGGCGTCGTGTTGTTGTAGGGAATGAATGAATAGTGACCGGTCGCGAGTTGAGCCGCAGTAGGAGCCACGGTCACATTCACCGGAATCGTGAAGGTGTTCGCATCCAGCACCGTCACGGTGTAGAGGTTGTTAATCGAGGGCGTTCCACCTCCGACGCCACTGATCGTAACCTGATCGCCGGTGATCAACCCGTGGCCGGCCGAGGTGAGGACGGTCGGGTTTGCCACGGTTACATTCGTGATCGTCTTGAGCAGGAAGTTTTGAATCGATGTCTTGGCCGCTGCGGGCAGCAGGTTACCCGTGAGCAGAATTTGCAGATCGTCGATGAGCGCCGGGAGGTTGGCATTGCTGGTCCAAGTCTGGGCGGTCTGCGGCCCGGCGCCGAGACCGAGATCAGTGGCATTAGCCATCCACGGGCTCAGGTCGAGCACGAGGGCGTTCGACCCCGTCTTGAAACTGCTGATGCCGGTGGTGTTGCCCGGGTTGAGCAGACCGTTCGTGAAGAAGTTGGTCTGCCGGATGACGCTGCTTTCCGTCGTGATCTGGAATTCCGGCGTCGTCATCCCCTGCGAGGCGAGCGCACCGGGATATTTGTAATCCGGCAGGAAGAAGTTGAACACCGTGGGCGAGTTCAGCGGCGATTGGTCGAAATCGGCGTTCGTGCTGCCCAGCAGGAAGGTGCTAGGCGGTGCGCCGACCGAACCGCTGCGATTCCTGGGTTGGCTGACCAGTGGGAACATGAAGATGCCGTTGTTGCCCACATTACCGATACCGGTGGTCAGCACAGTGAAGGTATTCTTATCCGGCACTGCTTCGACAACGAATTCACCGTCGGTGGCGATCGGGTTGCCGCCGGTGAAGTTCAGCCACACGTGATCCCCGACATTCAGGTGATGGTTAGCAATGCCACCGCTGATGGTATCAAGCGTGATCCGTTTGTTCTGCGGGGAGGCGAGGTTCGAATCAGACACCGTATAGGAGCCTTGGAACCGGGGGATGCGGAGGAAACCGGTGCGAGCAGTCGTGTCGCCCATGGTGATCGTGAAGGTCGTGCCCGCGGTCGCGTTGTCCGTGCTGGTGGAGGTCGCGATGGTGTAAACGCCGCTCGGCACCGCTGTGCCGGTGCTGGCTACCACGAAGTCGAGGTAGGCCTTGGCTCCAGCAGGAATCCAGTGACTGGTGAGAGTGACCGTCAATACATTCGAACCTGCCGTTTGAGCATAGGTGGCCGACGCGCCGCCATTGGTCGTGCCATTGGAGGTGCTGACGCCCATCCACCCCTTGGCGTTCACCGAGAAGGTCGTAGCCGTGGGTGCCGGAGTGCTCAGCACCGCGTAGCTTTCCGTGGTCGGGGTAGTGTCGCCTGGGGTGAAGGTTCCAGGGAATTCGAGGAAGACGTTGTTCCCGCCAGCCAGCTTGTTCGGCATGGTCACGTTAATCACATGCGAATTCGTCTGCGTGTAGGTGCCGCTCGCGGCACTGGGACGGAAGGCGCGGGCCGCCTCGGCGTAGCGCAGCACGGGTTCCCGTTGTTTGCCGTAGGATGGTTTCGCAGAAGCGGTGGTGCTGCGGGCTTCGTAATCCAGCAGGATGGCCTTGATCACTGCCTTCATGTCTCCCCGCACACCGGAGCCGTTATTATTGAAAGCCTGCACCACGCGGTAGAGATAGTCGCGGGAGGGATGGCTCGTCACCATGCGCTGGATGAGCTGGCGGCAGATGAACGGGCCGACGTTCGGATGGTTGAAGAGCTGATCGTGCACCGAATCGAGTTCCTGACCCGGCAGAGCTTGATAAGCCGGATCGTTGAACTGATTGGCGGTGTGAGTCGCATACGGGTCCAGGGGCTGACCGCCGAGCGCTTGCAAACCGGGCAGCACTTCGTTGTCGAGAATCCGCTTGGGACCGGTGAAATGCCGGGCCGGAGTTTCGCGCATCTGGCGCGTCCAATCGGTCGTTGCACCGAGGCCGGTGCGGAAGTTCCCATTGTAACCATAATCCCAACCCGTGAAGACATGAGCGACGCCGACGATTTCGCGCTGGGTGTAGGTATCGATGGGTGCGTCCTTCGAGTTAAGAATCAGGGTGCCGTCGGGCCACAACCGATAGAGACCGATCGAGAAGAGCTGCATGATCTCGCGAGCATAATTTTCGTTCGGGCCGCGGCCGAGCGACAGGTCCGGCTTGTCGTTGCGCAGCATGTCGAGATAGCGGCCCATGGCTGGCGCAAGGGTGACGTCCTCCAGGATCGTGCGGAAATTGCCGAAGGCGTCCGCGTTGAGCTTGTCGTAGTAATAGGAGAGTGCGTCTGCACGGTTATCGAGCGGCCCTGTGGCCGACACGACCAGGATCTGGCTGAGCGCGAACGCAATGCGTTGCCGAAGCTGATCCGCACCGGTCATCGAGTTCCGCCACCAGGCATTGTAGGTCAGCGATTCGTCGAACTGCCCGCCGCCCTGCGCATCGTAGAGTTCCCGCAGCAGCACTTCAGGTAGCTGCGTGCTCGCGGCCTTGGTGAACTGATCGTCGATCCAAGCCGAATAGCTGGCCATGCCTTTCAGCGCGGCGATGTCGGCCAGGTTCGCACCATAAGTAGCCTGGTGGAGGAATCGCACCGCACCGGCGTCGGTGGCGTGATCATCCGTCCACGACGGTGCGGCCGGCGGTGCCGTGAACGTCCGTGACCCAACTGCGAGGGTGTAGTTGCCGCGAATTTCGCCGTTGGGGTAAAGCGCGGTATGGAGGTTGATATAGGCTTTCCCTTCCTTGATGATTTCGCGGATGTCCGCCGCCGTCAGAGCCGCCACCGGCGTGATGGTCCACTTGTAGGCGCCGTAGTTCGGATCGCTGGGATTGGTGATCAAGCCGTCGCCCGGCGTGGCCGGCGTATCGATGTCGAAAACGATCGCGCTCGGATTACCCAGATAGGGATCGACGTGAATGTGCTGGGCCGTGATCGGGCCGGTCAGCCCGCTGTAGCTATATCGCATATAGGCGACCGTTTCGTCCGCGCTCAGGCGAAGCGTCGATTGACCGACCCCGTTCGTCGTCGCCCCACCTTGCGAAAGCATGCTGGCGATATAAAGCGTGCCCGGGTTCGCCAGAGCAGGCGTGTCGTAGTAGCGGGAGAGCACGGGGCCCGGGACGACCTCGCTCGGGACGGTGCCGGTCTGCCCCGGCTTCAACCAGCCAACCGCGCAATTGTCCCCCGTGCCCGTGCCGGCCTTATGCAGCACTTCGATGTAATACTTCTGTCCAGCCTCCAGCGCAAGCCACGCGGATTTCTTTGCGACCGCCCAGTTCAGCGGGGTCGTGCTGCCGGCAGTCACCTCCGCACGCAGCAGCTTGTTCACCGGCTCGCTGTCGTTGGAAATCCAGAGCTGCGCCGTATCGCTGGCGGCGAGCCAGAAGTAATAGTTCCCCGTGATCGGCGCGGTGATGTAGCCGCGGATGCGGGTGCCATAGTTGTCGCCGAAGTTCGTCGGGGTCTGCAGACTGGTAAGGGTAGCGGTGCCGCTTGGCGGATTGTTAACCGGAATCACGCCCACACCGCTGCCGCTCACTCCATTCCAGAACTCACGGGTGACGCTGCCGGTGTTTTGATCGACATGCAGATTGAGCACCGAGGTGCTGGTGCCATTGGCATTTGTGACGGTGATGAGCACCTGATAATCGCCCGCCGAACCGGCCGGAGGCGTGCCGCTCAGCACATTTCCCGCGAGGGAGAGCCACGCCGGGTTACCGCTGATCGTGATCGTGCCGCCATTGCTTCCCGCGATCGTGTCAGCGAAGGCTCCGCCGGTGACCGCAGTCGCGGCGCTCGCACTGACCAGACTTCCGGCAGCCAGCGGCCCGCTCGAAGGATAGAGGCAACTCGACGGAATGATCTGCTTCGGCTGGCTCGCGCTATACCAGGAGAGCATGGCGCGGGCGTAGCTGGTGTTCTCGTAGGATTCGAGTTGGATGTCGTAGCGAACCCCGCCGACCATCAGGATCCGGACGAAACGCTCATTGCCCATCGAAGACCAGTCCTTCAGAACCTTGTTCACGATTTCGACGTTCATGTTGCCGCTGGTGTTTGCGTAGCGGCCAGTGCCGATGTTCACGGTGAACGTGGTGGAGGTGACTCCGGTGATGACCAGGTCCTGCACGTCGCTAATGGTGATGCCGGCGTTGGTGTTGTCCGTCGCATAGACTCCGGTCCCGAAATTCACCGTGAACGTATTGGCTGTGGCCGCGGTAATCACATAGGGAAGCGACCCCAATGGATTCAGCGTGCCCCCCACCGGATCGAGGTAAACCGTCTGGCCCACGGCAAACCCATTGGCCAGGATGTTCGTGAGACCAGCGTAATTGATCACCGCATCTCCAGTGGTCCCGTTGTAAGTATAAGTCGCGTTGACTCCGTGGTTCAGATTTCCACTAGTGGGATCAAGTCGCACTGTCTCGCCGGCCACATAACTATCAGGCAATACCGCAAGGCCGGTGTAAGTGACGACTACGTTCCCAGTCGCCGCATCGTAGGCATAGGTGCTGCCGCCAGCGCTAGTGGACGGGACGGTTTTGAGCGCCTGAAGCTGGCCATTGATCCACAGCTTGCAACCGTCATCCGCCTGGACAACGAAGGTGTATTCCTCGGAAAACTGCGGCTGCACCTGGCCCGTCCAGCGAGCAGAGAACGTATCCGGATTAATTACCCCTGCGGACGGCGTCCCCGAACCCCAGATACCGTTGTTGCCCGTAGTGACCGCCGCATCGACCCCGACGCGTCCCGGCGGACCAGTCAGAGTCGTGTTGGGATACATGATATTGAAAACACCAGTTGTCGTGCTGTTGATGTTGGTGATGAAGCCGCTGCCGCTCGTGTTCGGGGCGCCGGCGACGGCGATCGTGAAGGAGGTCGTTCCGTTCACGGTGGCAACATTGTAGGTGCCGTTGTAGTTCGTCGTCTGCCCAAACAAGCTACCCGAGGAGAACCAGATGTTTACAGGGGCCCCCACCGTAAGTGAGTGCCCGCCCGTCGGAGTAACCGTCACGGTCCCGCTAGTCGAAGAGTAAGTGACCGCCTGAGTGTGAGTATATTGATTGGTCTGCGAAATGTTGGCATATGCGCCAGTGCCGAGCTTCCACTGCAAGCGGCAGCGGGCGTCGCCCGTAGTCTCCACATGCTCCACGCGCATCTTGTAGCGGCCAGTGGCCCCGGTCGGAGTCGTCGGGATAGCCAGCGTAATAGGATTGCTCGGCTTGAAGGTTCCGACGGGGGTCGTCGTGGTCCAGTTGTGCTCGACGATCTCTTCCCCCGGCAGATCGAAGACACCGTTGCGATTGATATCCAGCAGGACACGCGCTTTATCGTCTGCGTCGAGCTGGAAAGTATAGTCCCCCGCGGTCGTCGGCTGCAGATAAGCCTCGAAGCTATCGGAATAATTGTCGGGGCGATTGGTCTGAACACCAGCCTCCACGATACCCACGCCATTCGGCGTTCCATATCCCCAGTCGAAGTTCACGTTCGAATCCACCCGTTGCACGACCGGCGGATGAACAAAGGACTGCACGCTCAGGTTGGTATTTCCAGAACCAGAAGCCGGCAACGCCACGGTATTGCTGATGCTCACCGTAAAGTTGTTCGCACCCACCGCGGTCACGGTGTAGTTCGCGTGCGGATAGGGGGAAACGTTCAAGTTGCCCGAGGTGAAGCTCAGTTTCACCTGATTCCCCACTGCCAAGCCAGCGATGGCAGCGCCCGTATAGGTGACGGTGATCGATCCCGTCAGCGTATCGGCATTGCGCGTGTAACTATAGGTCCCGGACTGGCCGAAGTTTGCGGCATCGACATAGTTTGTCGAAGCAGTGTCGTAGTAGCGCGCCAAAAGACCCGTCCCGCTCGCAGCACTCGTGGGCTTCACAATGACAGCCGCAAAACCCTGGCCGCTGACCGTGTAGCTGGAGGAAGTGCTCAGGGTAAGCACCGCCGACACGCTATTCAAACGGCTCGCATTGAACCGCGGATTGACGACGATGTCCTTGACCGCCACTCCCGCCGTGAAGCTGCTGCTCGCCGGCAACGCATCGAAGTCCGTATTGGCCGTCCCGGTGCCGCTCGCGACGTGATTCACGGTGAGCGTCCCCATGAATTGCGTGAACCCGAGGCGGGTAATCCGGATGAGTCCGGCGTCCGTAACCGGACCGCCCGAAGTGGCCGGCTGCTCAGCGGCGGAGTCAACCGCGGCAATCGTCACCTTGCCCTGGGCGGCGATCTGCGAGCTCACGTAAGAACCGTCGGTTACCGGCACGCCGTTCACATCGAGCGTTCCATTGCTGATCGAATTCGTCAGGCCCAGCCCGAGGACCTGCTCAGCCCAGTCGCTTACGGTATCGTTGTCGCTATCGACATCCTGCGCGAGGACGCGGAAGAAGGTTCCTGCCGATCGAGGCGCGACCAAGGTCTTGTTATTTCCATCACCTGCAACCTGCACCGTGGGCGACAAATTCGCCCAAGCCGGCGTGGTCAGTGAATTGGACGTCTGGACCACATACAGTTTTTTATTCCGGGTCGAAAATGTCATCGACACGGTCGTGGCCGTGGTGGTGAGAGTCGTGACCCGGAACACCGAGTTTCGATCAAACGGGTTTGTGCCCGCGTCGAGCTCACCTTGGTTGCTCACGCCGTCCCCATCGTTATCCGCCGCGAGGAAAACCGGATCGCTCGCCTGGGTGGCGGTGACATTATACAACAACCTCCAGATCCCCTTGTTGATGTTTTCGTCAATCGCCGCAGGAGCGACCGAACCCAAGCTAAGAAGCGTGGCGAGCAGGATTCCGAACGAACCCAGGCCGCGCCGGAACTTGGCAGTGAACGAGGTGAGCGGGATGAGCATCATGGCTGATTTGGGGGTGAGGGTTGGGAGAGGACGAGAGACAGAAAGAAACTCACAAAGCACCAAGGGCAGCGGCGAGAATGGGGAGCCGAGGGAGGTGGTGCATAGGCAGTGAGGCGATTGAGCCTTCACTCCGGGTGGTTAGCCAGCGCCCTAAAGTGGGAATGTATATGCCCGGTTCGTGCCCACTTTCAGGGCATTGACGAGGCGCTTTGGTGGCCTCTGCCGATCACCGCGACAGAGGTGATAGTCCGATCCGGCTCTCTTCCGCTCGGATTGCCACACATTCGCCAGTTTCGTATGCAGCATAATGCGTGCGCAAATGGACCAATCTCAACTCCCACGAGGGCTCGGAATGAAACCCCGCAGCTTTGGCCAAGTCGCGCCTTGCGGTAAAAGCAAAGTTTCTCCGCACGACGCAGCCTTTAGCCGCGCCGGAGTTTTCGCTCAGTATCCGCCGCCTGGCGCGTGTTCAGCTCTTCCGTCCACCGCCGCTCGATGTTTTCGAAGACCGGACCGACCTCCGCGGCGAGTTGCCGCACCTTCTGCATAGGGATGCCCAACTGAACGGCCCACTCTTCGACCTTCCACGGTTCGCTCTCGATCGAATCGTGGTGACGCTCGCCCGTGGGACTAAGCGGAGTGAGAGCGTTGGGATCGGCGCTCATAGCTCCATGCCCATCGGGGCCTGTGTCAGGGGCATGTTCTGGGTGTGCCGCCCCTGGCCTTGGAGCAGTTTCCGTTCAGCGGATTCCGCACGCGCCGTCTGCGGTTTTTGAGGAGCCGAAGGGGAAGATTTGCGCGGCTTCACAAGCTTTCTCCGGGCAGGTTTCGTAATCATATGACTTCTCCTTTCCCTTAGATTCGAAACCGCTGGCTTGAGCGGTCGTCCGCCGTTCAGGACGTGAGCAGCGGCGGTCGAATTGTCGGCGGCTGAGGATTTGAACCTCCCTGGGCTTCTTACCCAGGTCACCACGGAGTTGCACCGTTGCCGCCACTCCTCAATTCGCCGCTCGGGCGGGGTCCGGCTGGGTCTGCTTAAACCTTGAGACGCTCGAACGAATCGAGCAGCGGCAGGAGGTCGATCGCTTCATTTGCCGCCGACTTCAGACCCGCGCCCAGATTCTGCGCGACCGCAGCGACTTCCACACGGATGCCGCGTCGACGCAGGTGAAAGGCAAGGTCGGCAAAATCGGAGTCACCCGTCACGAGAATCACGATGTCCGGCTGCATCGCAGCGGCGAGTTCCACCGCATCGAGCGCCATCATCACGTCCACGTTGGCCTTGTAATGCCCCTCCTCAGCGGGAGCCCCATCCTTGGTGACGGCGAGGAACCCATTCGAGCGCAGCCAGTGAATGAATTTGCTCTTCTTGTCCCGCTCCGCCTGCCACTCGGGCATCGCGGGCGGCAAACCGGCATAGACAACCATCTCGATCAGTTCCCGCTGGCGCGACGTGGTGAGAAAGTCACGCAGCTTCGCCCAATCGAGATTGCGCCCGAGCGGGCGAGCCGAACTGGAGAGATTGGATTCATCGACCAGCACCAAGGTCCTCGGGGCGATGGCCTGCGCGGAGGGAGAGGCTTTCTTCATTGGCGGGTGCGGTGCGGCTGCGGGCGGGAAAACATGAGGGGAAGCTAAAGGATCGTCCGCCGGGGGCAACCCCGATACAGGCCAGCCCGATTTGTGATAAAACAAAGGCGCAAACAATCGCATGGCATTTCACCGCATTCGCGCGTCCAATGGGGCGTATGAAACCGCACCCTGAATCCCGATTGTGCGAACCGATCGATCTTGCTCCTCTTCGCATTCGCGCCCTCGCCATCGGAGCGAAGGCGGTTGGATCGGTCGCGCTAGGGGCTCTGGCGGTTGGGGCAATCGGGCTTTGCGTCGTGGGCATCGGGCGGCTGTTCATCGATCGCGCGCGGATTCGGAAGCTGCACATCGACGAGTTGACCGTGGGCCGTCTTCGTGTCCGGGAGAAAATCGAAGGCACGTGAAGCTCCTTTTCTCCCCCGCCATCGCGCTGCGAATCCTCACGGGAGTAGCCTGCCTCACCAGCCCTTGGTTGTTCTCCGGTTGCACGACGGCCGATCCAGAAACGGATGCGTTCTACCATCGGGGCTGGCTCTGGCCGAAGAACCTCGACAAGCCTTACGAAGGCGATCAGCCGTCCGAGGATGTTTCCGCCCCGCGAAAAGTCGTGCCCACCTCGCCCGGCGCCTTCGACTAGAAGCAGCCTCACAGCCCCACCATCTCAGGAACAGGCGCATAAACTGTCGACTGGCCGAAAATGCCGGCGATCATCTGGACACGATGCCTCGTTTCTGAGTAGAAGCGGCCCCTCCCCCATGACCGAACGCAACCGCGAACTCGCCTTGCGCTGGTTTGAAGATGTCTGGAACCAGCGCCGCCACGAAACCATCCACGCGATGGTCGCTCCGAACGCCCCCGGACATCTCGAAGGCCAGGAGATCGTCGGACCGGACGAATTCAAGCTCGTCGCCGACGAATTGATCGCGGCCCTGCCCGACATGAAAGTGACCGTGGAAGCCGTGGTCGCCGACGAAAATCAAGCGGCGGTTCGCTGGCGTTTCCAAGGCACCCACACCGGCACGGCCATGGGGCTCAAGCCGACCGGGCGCAAGATTTTCTGCCACGGCATGACGTGGTTCGTCTTTCGCGATGGGAAAATCGTCGAGGGCTGGGATCGCTGGAATCAGCAGGCCTTCATTCAGCAACTCCAGCCGAACCTGGCGGCATAGCCGCGAGGCGCCGTGGCAGCAGGGGTGACGGCGGACTAGCGGAAGATCCGTTCGAAAAATCCGCGAACCCCGTGGTGACGGTGGTGGCGATACTCCGGCCGGCAATCGCCGCCGCTCGATCGATAATAGCCGGAGCGGTAACAGGTGAGACGGCAATGGGAATACGAGGAGCCATAGCCTCCCGCGGAATAGCTATAATAAACCGGCTCTGGCGCGTAATAGACGCGGACCGAGGGGCGCCGATAGCCGTAGTCGCTCCGGTAGCACCGGTCGTGAGCTTGAGCGGTGGAAGACAACGTAGCCGCAGCGGCCCCGCCCAGAACGGTAAGCATGAATTTGTTCATCGTGCTGGTTCCGACGGAATCGCGTTCGCTCTATTCACGACTATTTCGCACCGGCAGGCTCCTGCATCGCTGCTTGCCACGCCCCTCGTGTCTCGCTATCACCGCAGGCATGCACATGAATTCGCTCCGCTTCGCTTTCACCGGCCTCGCTGTTGTGCTCGCCGGTTGTGCCACGGCTTACCGCTGGGGTGCGACGGACGATCCGGAGTGGGCACCGCGAGTCGGCTCCGCCACCATCGCGCAAGCAACGCGCGAACTCGGGCAGCCGTTCAAAAAACTCCCGCTTCCCTCGGGTGACATGAAGGTCCGCTGGTATGCGCGCCCGATCAATCTGAGCGAAACGCGCGGCACCATGGAAGACAACTCCATCCAGCGCACGGAAGAACGTCCTTACTGGCGAGACATGCGCTTCGACAAAAACGGCGTCCTGACACGAGCGTGGATGAGCGATCAGCGCGAACTCTCCGACTCAGAGGCGCCCTGATCCACAGGCCGCGCTGGCGCGGTATCTTCAAGGCACGGACATCGACCCCCGGCTTTTCCCGTGACTCTTCGAGGGAAATCCGCCCGGCCACCATTTTGACATGACCATTCCCGATTTTCCGCCACCGCTCGAAAGCTACGGTGACGCCGCCTTTGGCATTGGGGCGAAGCTGGCTCACCGCATTTCCGCGGAACCGTTCAATCTCGTCGGCACCCTTATTTTCTTCGCCGCGATCATTCACACGTTTCTCGTGGCAAAATTCCGGCACATCGGTCACGCGGCGGAACACGAACTGGCCGCGCTCGAATGCTCCGACACCGAACGCGACGAAACGACGCTTCACCAACTCGACCGCCTGCGCTTCCGCGCGACGCTCTTCCATTTTCTGGGTGAAGTGGAAGCGGTCTTCGGCATCTGGCTGGTGCCGCTTTTCATCGCCCTGTGGGTCATGAAATCTTTCGGCACTGCTGTGCACTACATCGACGGGGTCAACTACACCGAGCCCATCTTCGTCACCGTCATCATGGCCATGGCCGCCACCCGCCCGGTGCTGGTCTTCGCCGAGAGCTGCCTCGGACGCGTGGCGCGCCTGGGTCGCGCGACGCCGACGGCCTGGTGGTTTGCCATTCTCACCATCGGGCCTCTGCTCGGTTCGTTCATCACCGAACCCGCCGCGATGACGCTCTGCGCCATGCTGCTGGCGCAACGATTCTACGAACAGCAGCCCTCCATGCGCCTCCGCTACGCCACGCTCGGCCTGCTCTTTGTCAACGTGTCCGTCGGTGGGACCTTGACGAACTTCGCCGCTCCACCGGTGGTCATGGTCGCGAGCAAATGGGGTTACGATCTGCAGCACATGCTGCTGCATTTCGGCGATCACGCACTGATCGGCATCGTCGCGTCGAATGTCCTTTACGCGCTCGTCTTCCGTCGCGAACTCGCCGCTCTGCCTCCTCCTCCGGAAACCGACCGGGGGCGCGCCGTCCCGGTTCGCGTCACGATCGTCCACCTTCTCTTCCTCGCGTGGACGGTGCTCAATGCGCACCACCCGAGTCTTGTCGTGATCGGCATGCTCTTCTTCATCGCCTATCTGGCTGCCACCGAACCGCACCAAGAAAAGCTCGCCTTACGCGGTCCGCTGCTCGTGGGCTTTTTCCTCGCCGGCCTGGTGGTTCATGGCGGCTGCCAGCAGTGGTGGATCGCGCCGGTGCTCGGCTCGCTCGGCGAGTGGCCGCTAATGCTTGGCTCGACTTTTCTCACCGCCTTCAACGACAACGCAGCCATCACCTATCTCGCGTCTCTGGTGCCCAATCTCTCGCCCGAGTTGAAACACGCCGTCCTCGTGGGCGCAGTAACCGGCGGCGGTCTCACCGTCATCGCCAATGCACCAAACCCGGCCGGCCAATCCATTCTGCAGCGTTACTTCGGCGAAGACGGCATCTCCCCCGGCAAGCTTTTCCTCGCCGCGCTCCCCGCCACGATCATCGTGGGCGCGGCGTTCATGCTGATCTAGTCCCCGGCGCCGAAGGCTTTCAGGAAGGCGCACTCGATGGCGAGTTGCTCCTGCACGTTGCGCCCGAAATGGTCGCGTAACTCGGCCAGCGCAGACGCGCGGCGGAGCAATTCGGCCGTGGAAAGTTTGTTGGCCAGCGTGGCGGTGGCATCGCCACAGTCGGTGTGATCCAATTCCGGCGCGCCGTGCTGCTGCCGCAGGGCATCGGCGAACCATTGCTCCGCCATGGCCAGCAGGCCTTCACGCTCGGCACGGTAGCGCGATTCGGTGAGCGCCTTGTAGAAGTCTTCGCGCTCGTCGATCGCTTCCCGCTTTGCGCCGACTTGCTTGAGCAGCGTCTCCTCCTTTTTGAACCCGGCCTCCGTATCCTCTTCGATCTCTGCCTTCGCTTCCGCGAGCAGCGCGGCGAGCTGGCGCGTGAGACTGAAGACGGCCGCCAGATCACCTCCCATCGGCGCGGTCCGTAGCGCATCGAGCATCGCACGCTGGCGCGTGGAAAGGGGCATCTTTTCCAACGTGCGGAGTGGCACCTCGATGCAGCGCGAGAGGATGGTTTCCAGCAACTGCTCCGGCTGCGTGCTCAGCAAGAAAAAGTAGGTCTCGCCCGGCGGCTCCTCGAGCGTCCGCAGGAGCGCGTTGGCGGCGGAAGCATTCATGCGTTCCGCGTCGTAGATGATGGCAATCTTCGGCCCGCCGAGAAGCGAACGCATCTGCAATGAACCGATCAGTTCCTGCATCGACTCGATGCCGATGACGCGCGATTTCATCTGCGGCTCGATGGCATGAACGTCCGAGTTTTTCAGCGGCTCGTTCTTCTCATCGAGCAAGACCCCGGCGAGTTTTTCCAGCAGGCGTTTCTTTCCGGCACCCGGCGCGCCCACGATCAAATAGGCCTGCGCAAAACGGCCGCGGGCGCGGCTTTGCATGAGGAGATCGAAGGCTTCGTCGGCGCTGAAAGGCATGTTCTCAACCTGAGCAGCAAAGCTCGCGGATGAAAGGCCAAACCGGCGAACGCTTGCGCCCCGATTGTGCTTAAGCCTTTATTCCGCCATGAGCGTTCACCACCGCAATCTTCCGCAAGTCGTCGTCATCGGGGGGGGATTCGGAGGGCTGTCGGCGGTGCAGGCGCTGAACAAGGCCCAGGTGCGAGTGACGCTGCTCGACCGGCAGAATCATCACCTCTTCCAACCCCTCCTCTACCAGGTGGCGACCGCCGCGCTTTCACCCGCCGACATCGCGGAACCGCTGCGCTACATCGTGCGCAAGCAGCAGAACTGCGAGGTGCTGCTGACCGAGGTGAAGTCGATCGATCCGGCGGCCAAGAAGGTCGTTACCGACAGTGGTGAGATCGCTTACGATTACCTCGTCGTCGCCACGGGGGCGCGCCACCATTACTTCGGGCACGAGGAATGGGAAGCTTACGCACCGGGCCTCAAGAGTATCGACGATGCGCTCGAGATTCGCCGACGGATGTTGCTGGCCTTTGAGCTCGCGGAGAAGACGCACGACGACGCGGAACGCAAAGCGGCGATGACGTTTGTGGTTGTTGGAGGCGGTCCTACCGGCGTGGAAATGGCCGGCGCGATTGCCGAGATCGCGCACCAGACTCTCGTGCGCGACTTCCGCCACATCGACAGCTCGCAGGCTCAGGTGATTCTCGTCGAGCACTCCAGGCACGTGCTCGACGCCTTCACCCCCGATCTCAGCATGCAGGCCGAGCGTTCGCTGCGGCAACTGGGCGTGCGTCTCAAGACCGAGTCCGCCGTCACCAGCGTCGATGCCGATGGTGTGATGCTCGGCAACGGCGAACGCATCCCGGCCAAAACCGTCGTGTGGGCCGCCGGCAACAAAGCCAATCCGCTCGGCGCTTCGCTCGGCGTGCCGATGGATCGAGGCGGGCGAGTGATCGTGAACGCCGATCTCAGCATTCCGGGGCATCCCGAAATCTTCGTCATTGGCGACCTCGCGCACTTCGCTCCCGCGGGACAAAATCCCCTGCCCGGCCTCGGCGCGGTCGCCATGCAGCAGGGTCCGCACGTGGCGCAGAACATTATCAATCTGGTGGCGGGTGGCTGGACGAAACCATTCGCGTATGTGGACAAGGGCACGATGGCCACGATCGGCCGGCATTCAGCGGTGGCGGATATCGGGTTCATGCGCTTCCACGGATTCATCGCGTGGCTGGCGTGGCTGTTTGTGCATGTGATGCTGCTTGTCGGTTATCGCAGCCGCCTCGCCGTGCTGCTGAGTTGGGCTTACACCTATATGGTGTTTGGACGAAAGGCACGGCTGATTACGGGGCGGCATTAGCGGCAGAGAGGTGGGAACGATAGCCGCCTGCGGCGGTTTTTGGCATCGAACAGTCTGAAGGCCAGATACCAACTTGCGGCAGCGAATCCCGGATTCATGCGGGTTGCGGGGCTGTAGCACTGTCCAGCTATAGGCGGCGATGAACGGCGGGCGCAGGTTGCGAACATGACGCAACGCTTCGCCCTGGCGGCACAACTTCTCGCGAGCATGCCAACGCAACATACTGCGCTGGCGTTCGAACTCGTGGAGACTTTTGCCGCACAGCCCAACCTGCCGGCGTGGCTGGTGTCGCTACAGGAGCAGCCATCGCCGGACCGGGTGGACCTGCTGCATCGCGCCGCGCAGATCCTGCGCACGGATTTACCGGATCAACGCGCGGCCACGCTGCTGACCCGTCTCGCGGACGAACCGCACACTCTCGCCACGGTGATGAGTTACCTGCCATCGGCGCTGAAAATGGCCACCATCACGGCGCGTGGCAGCCACGCGGAATAGCCTCCGCGCGGCGATTCATGCGGTGGATTTCGATCACCTTATCGAAGTTACTTTTTCGAATCAATCGCCCGCCAACCAAGGAAACTAGCGATTCCGCGAACGTAACTCCTTCCAGCTATACCGCGATTTTAAAAGTCGCCGCATCCTCGCCACGTCACTTCCAAACATATCCACACTCAGCACCATGAAAACTAACAAACCACTTATCGAAGCTCTCGAATCGCGGATCGCCCCGGCCTTTGCCGGGGTCTTTGACCTCGGGACCATCAACGGCGCCAACACCGATCACGCCTTCCGCGTCAGTGGCACCGATCAAAACGACATGGCCGGGACCAGCGTGGCCGCCGCCGGAGACGTCAATGGCGACGGTTATGGCGACTTCGTCATCGGCGCACCCACCGCCAACGGCAACGCGGGCGAAGTCTATGTCGTCTTCGGCGATAAGACTGCGTCGCCGCCGCCAGGCAATCTCTCCGCGCTCAACGGCACCACCGGCTTTATCCTGACTGGTGACGCCGGGGACAAACTGGGCTTCTCCGTCGGCGCCGCGGGCGACGTGAACGGCGACGGATTCGACGACGTGGTCATCGGTGCTCCGGGAGCAAGCACTGGCAATGGCGATGCTTACATCGTCTTCGGCAAATCCGGCGGTTTCACCTCATCGGTGAACATTGACACCCAGGTGAGCAACGGCGGTGGATTTCACCTGCTCGGGCAGAACACCAACGGAGCGCTCGGCACGAGCGTGAGCGGCGTTGGCGATCTCAACGGCGACGGCTTTGCCGACGTCGCTGTGGGCAAACCCACCGGCGTGAACGGATTCGGCGGCGTGGATGTGATTTTCGGACGCCCCACCAACGCTTTCGGCGCGCCGATGCTGGACA
Source organism: Chthoniobacteraceae bacterium (assembly GCA_044226525.1). Classification (GTDB taxonomy): domain Bacteria; phylum Verrucomicrobiota; class Verrucomicrobiia; order Chthoniobacterales; family Chthoniobacteraceae; genus VFJQ01. The sequence continues at coordinate 28,317 of JBGAGV010000029.1, forward strand.
ACAATCTCAACGGAACGAACGGCTTCGTCATCTTCGGCGACAAGGTCGGCGACCTGACCGGTTCCGCCGTGGCGGGCGCCGGCGACGTGAACGGCGACGGCTTCGATGACCTCGTGCTCGGCTCGCCGGGCGCTTCTCCGGGCGGCAAAACGGGCGCCGGCGCGGCCTTCGTGGTCTTCGGTCACAAAGGCGCCTCGCCCTCCAGTTTGGACCTCACACAGCTTACCGCCGCGAATGGGTTCCGCATCGATGGCCTCGGCGCCGGCGATGGCCTGGGCGCGAGCGTCAGCGGCGTGGGCGACTTCAACCGCGACGGCTTCGACGACTTCGTGCTCGGCACGATCGACCCGACGCCGGGCGCGCAGACCGGCGAGAGTTATGTGGTCTTCGGCCACAAGACTTTCGGCAGTTCGCTGAATCTCTCGACCGGGGCCACGCTGCTGAACAACAGCGGCGTAGGCGACAAATCGGGCGTGTCCGTGAGCGGCGCCGGCGACGTGAACGGCGACGGTTACGACGACTTGATCATCGGCGCGCCGGGCGTCAACGGCGGCGGCATTTCCAATACGGGCGGCGCCTTCGTCGTCTTCGGCAACTCGTCCGGTTTGCCCGCGACCTTCAACCTCGCCTCGGTCAATGGGACCAACGGATTCCGCATCGAGGGCGCAGCGCTCGACGATGGCGCAGGCATCGCGGTCAGCCATGCGGGCGACGTCAACGGCGACGGCTTCGACGACCTGCTCCTCGGCGCGCCCGGCGTGAACGCGAACGGCAATCCCGATGCGGGTGCGGCCTATGTGGTCTATGGGTCGAACGGCGACAACCACGTGACCATCGGCGCCGGCGGCAAGACGGCGACTTACACCGACGTGGACGGCGACCTCGTCACGATCAAGGTCAGCAAGGGCACGCTGTCCGAAGACGACTTCCTCCTCACGGGCGCAAACAGCCTCGGCGGCGCGACCCTGCGCAAGGTGGACTTCAGCGGCGACACCGATCTCGCGGGTGCCAACATCACCATCTCCGCGAAGCCGCAGAAGACTGGTGGCGTGAAGCTCGGCGACGGCCTGGTGAATGTGGGTCTGTTCGACTCGACCAACGTGAAACTCGGCAAGGTGAAGATCGGCGGCGACCTTAGCAAGGTCGTCGGCGACAGCATGAAATCGCTGACCCTCAATTCCTTCGGTCTCGAAGGCCTCACCACTCAGGGCGACGGCCAGGGCTCGAACAACATCAGCTTCATCGGCTCCATCGGCAGCTTCAATGTGAAGACAAGCATCGACGGCATCAACTTCATCACCGGCAAGATCGGCACCATGAAGATCGGCGGCGATTTCGAAAATTCGGTGTTCACCTTCAGCGGCACGTCGAACCCGGCCAAACAGTCCCAATCGGTCGTGCTGAAAAGCCTGACGGTGGGCGGCGACCTCGATCACACCCGTCTCCTTGGCGGCTACGGCTTCCTCGGCTCGAACAACGCCGACGCGTCGATCGGCAAGGTGACGATCAATGGCGATTGGATCGAGAGCAGCCTGGTGGCTGGGGTTTCGTCCGGCAACGATCAGTTCCTTGGCACCGCCGACGATACGCTCTTCGCGGGCGGCAATGCTGTGGTGGCGCGGATCGCGAGCGTCGTGATCAAGGGCCAGGCCCTCGGCAGCATCGATCCCGGTGGTCACTTTGCGATCACGGCGGAAGCGATCGGCAGTGTGAAGATCGGCGGCACCAAGCTGTCGCTGAACGCGAAAGCGAAAGATAGCCTCGTGGCGCTCGGTTCCACGGGCGACTTCGTGCTGAACGAAATCGCGTAAGCAGGAAGCAGTCAGAAACGGGCAATCACGCCCGGCGGTCGCGCCAGTTCGGCGGACCGCCGGGCTTTTGCGTTGCGTTTTACACGGGTTCGTCGGGCGAATAGCCGGGAGCGAAGAAATTGGGGCGCGGGGGAAGGTCAACGATCTCCGCTTCTACGTCGGCAAAGAAGGCTTTGCGGATGGCGGCGATTTTTTCGGCCTGGGTCAGGGGCGGGGGCGCATCAGGATCGACGGGCTCGGCTGAAGTGGACCCGGTCCCTTTCGACTGCCGGTCGCGCTCGGCTTTGCGCTGCTCGCGCTGGCGTTCGAGTTCGAGGCGCTGTTTTTGCAGATCGGCCCGGCGCAGGACGGCAAGTTCGCGGCTGAACTGGCGCAGGCGCATCCAGCCCTCGTCACCTTCAGCTTCGGCGATACGCCGTGTCTCGGCAGCAAGGCGCGTCGCCAGCCAGAGGGCGAGGGTCTCCGCCATCGAGGGAAGAGTTTCGTTCTCGCTCTCCCAGGTGGTGGTGTCTTCCCGGAGACAGCGGGCGATTTCCTGCGCCTCGATCTGGGCTCGCCAATCCCGGTAACCACCGAGTTTCCATTCGGAGAGGTTTTGCGGGCTGATAGGCTTGCCTTCGAAATGAAGTTTGAGGACTTCCTTCACCTCAGGCAGCGAGTTGAGCCACACGACGAGATCCTTTTGCGGATCACCCTCGTCCAAGCGGTGGTTGAGTTCGGTGCGGATGGCGCGGGGCAGGCGCGCGATTTTGCCTCGGCGGGTCGGTTCCATGGGTCGAATTTGGGTCAAATTTTCGAGTCGGATTGAGTCGGATTAAGTTTGATTACCTCTGTAGAACGCTGGGTGGATGGCGGCGTGCCAGCGGCACACAGCGCTTTGGGCATGTTTCTGAAATGAGACGGGGCACTCTGCTTTTTTCGTCCCACCTGGCCGAAACGCCGAACGGCCCGTTCCATCCATTCCGTCCATTCGGGATTTTTCCCCGACCCGTTATCTGCGAAGCGTCTTCCGAACCGGTAGGGACGAGCCGCTGGCTCGTCCGCGGACGCGCGAGGCCGCGCGTCCCTACCAAGGGGCATGCTCTTCTCTTCAGTGAGCAGGATAACCCCAGTTCGGGGGTTGAATCTCCGCAGACTTCCCTGAACTTTCAATCCGATGAAGGCATCGACCCTCAAATCCACCGCTGCGCTGCTGGCGTTGCTCTGCCCAGCGTGCGGGAAGCCGCCGGGCACGGCGCCATACGGCGAAAAGGTTCGCTATCGCGAAGGTCAGCCGATCGCTTTTGCGGATTTCACCCTCACGTTCAAAGGCCAGCGCCGGGTCGTGCCGCCGCAGTATCCGCGCGGCTGGCTGGCCTATGACTTCATCATCCGCGCAGGATCAAGCGAGCAGACCATCACGTGGAGTGCCGGCACGGGTTTGATCGACGCGACCGATTTCACCGTGAACGGAAGAAATTTCGCGCTCGAACGCGTGATGGCAAAACGCATCGGAAAACTACGCGACGACGAGCTGGTGGTCAGCCCGATCAAGCGGTGATTCGCCCCGGAAGGGACACTGAATGTTTACACGCGTTTCGCCGGCGGCGTCAGCCGCCGGTCCACCGCCCCGAAGGGCGGTGAAATGAGACGGGAAACGGATTCCTTTTTGCTGGATCGCTCTTACGCGAGGGCCTTGAGGATCTCGTCTTTCTTCACGCGGTCGGTGAACTCGGCGAAGGTTTCGTCGCCTTGCTTCAACGTGTCGTAAACGCGCAGGAGCTTGTCGATGAAGAGGTGAACGTCCTCGGCGATGATCTTGCCCTTGAGCAGTTCGTTGAAGCGGCGGGTGGCGCCGAGGCGGCCGCCGATGAAGGCGTCGTAGGCATCGACCTGCCGGCCATCGGGCAGCTTGGTTTTCGCGCCGCGGAAACCGATATCGGCGATCTGGTGCTGGCCGCAGGAACTCGGGCAGCCACTGAAGTGGATGCGGATTTTGCCTTTATACCAGCCGCTCTGCGTTTCGAGCTGCTCGATCAGGCGCATCATGCGGTTCTTCGTTTCGGCGACGGCGAGGTTGCAGAACTCGATGCCGGTGCAGCTCACGCAGCCCTTGCGGAAGTTCGACGGCGCGTAGTCGAGGCCGAGGGCGTCGAGGTCGGCCTTGAGAGCGTCGAGATTCTTCTCGGGGATATTGAGCAGCAGGATGTTCTGCTTGTTCGTGCAACGGAGCGCGTCCTGGCCGGGCGCGGCGTATTTCTCGGCGAGATCGGCAAGCTGGCCGATGCGGCCATCGCGGATGCGTCCGCCGGGGAAACACACGCCGACCCAGTAGAGATCGCCCTGCTTCTGCTTGTGGATGCCGATGTGATCGGTCTCCGGATCGCGCGGGAAATTCCAGTCGCTGTGGCTGTCGAGCTTGTAGCCGAGGATGTTTTCGATCTCTTCGCGCAGTTTTTCCGCGCCCCAGTCCTTGGCGAGAAACTTAAGCCGTGCCCGGGTGCGGGTGTGGCGATAGCCGTTGTCACGATAGATGATGCTGACGGCGCGGGCGACGTCCACGAGTTGCTCGGGCTTCACGAAGACCGGCACGTGCACGGACATGTGCGGCGCAGCGCTCAGGCCACCGCCGATCTTCAGGCCGTAGCCGACTTCATTGCCACGGCGCACGCCGAAGAAGGCGAGGCAGTTGATGTCCGGCTGCGCGCAGTGGATGCAGCAACCGCTGATGCTGATCTTGTATTTGCGTGGGAGGTTGGAGAATTCCTTGTTATCGCCGAGCAGCGCCACCACTTGCTTGAGCTGCGGGGTGGCGTCGATGAGTTCCTCCGGGTCGATGCCGGCGACCGGGCAACCGACGACGTTGCGGGTGATATCGCCGCAGGCGCCGCTGGTGCTGATGCCCACCTCGGCGAGCTGGGAGAGGATGTCCGGGATGTCCTGGATCGTGAACCAGTGATACTGGAAAGTCTGCCGCGTGGTGATGTCGGTAAAACCGTGGGCATACTGGTCGGCGATTTTCTGCACGACGCGCGCCTGGGCGGCGTTGAGCTGGCCGCCCGGCAGCCGGAGGCGCATCATGAAATAGCCCGAATCCTTCGGCTTCTGCCGATAGACGCCATACCACTTGAACCGGTCGAAATCGTCGGCCGTGATCGAGGCAAAACCGGTCTTCGCGTAACGATAGATGTCGTGAATGACATCGAGGCCGTCCTTCTCCAGCTTCATCTTTTCCTGCGGAGTCACAGGGATGAGGCCTTGCTTAACGGCGGCGAAGTTTGGCGGAATGTCGGTCATTTTGGCGTAGATAAAGGGAAGCCACCTTAGCGAGCGGTGCCGGGTGAGCAAGGGGTGATGACACGCGAGAGACGCGCAGGCAGGAAAAACGACCGACGAGAATGGGCCGAGGGATTCCTTCTTGCTTGAGACGCCGGACGTTGAACATTCCCCGGCTACAGGCGGCTCGGGACAAACTGCACCTTCGCATTTGACAGGCCCTTTCCTCTCGCTAGCCTACGCGCCCTTTTCCACCAATCGGTCCACATGAAACGCACTCTCCAACCTTCCAAGCGCACCCGCGTCCGCCAGCACGGTTTCCGTGCCCGTATGAAGACCAAGAACGGCCGGGCGACGCTGAGCCGCCGCCGCCAGCATGGCCGCAAGCGTTTGCTGCCGGTGGGCGCGGACGTGAAGTATGCGCGTCATACCGACCAGAATAACCAGGCGCTCAAGGACATGAAGAAGCGCAAGGCCGCTCGTCTGGCGCGTCGTCAGGCCCGCATCAAGGCGGTGGCGGAAGGCCGCGACTTCAAGACCATCAAGCTCCACCGCGGCAAGGTTATCGATACCGCTACCAAGGCGGCTTGAGGCCGGACGTTGTCCGCCAGTGATTTACCCGGCCCGGTGAGGCGCGAGCTTTACCGGGCCGTTTTTCTTTTCAGCCCTGATGACGCGCCTTTGCCTTCCTCGCAGCGCGCGTCTCACGCGCACCTCGGAATTTGCCCGGGTCCGCTCGGAGGGGCGCTCCGAGCACGGCAGATTCATGATCTGTGGTTCGGTGCAGACGGGCGATGGAGGAGCCGTCCGGGTGGGAATCATCACCTCACGGAAAGTCGGCCCAGCCACGGTGCGAAATCGGGTGCGGCGGCGCTTGCGGGAGATTGTGCGGGCGGATCGGCCGCGGCTGGCCAGCGGTTGCTGGGTGGTATTGGTCGCCCGGGCACGGGCGGCGGAGGCGTCTTTCGACGCCCTGCGCGACGAATGGCGCCGCTTGGCAAAACGCGCGGGGATGTTAGTCCTCGAACCCTGAATGCTTGCCGTCGTCCGAGTCCTGATTCGCCTTTACCGGGCCACTTTGCGCCCGCTGCTGCTGGCGCTGGGCGGACCGGGGGCGGGCTGCCGGCATACGCCGGGGTGTTCGGCCTATTTTCTGGAGGCCTGCGAAGTGCACGGCGTCCTGCGGGGTTCCTGGATGGGGCTCAAACGGATTGGGCGCTGCCATCCGTGGGGCACTGCGGGGTTCGACCCGGTGCCACCGCGCACTCCGCCGACCACGAGCGCGGAGTTCCGAAACAAGCTCACCATTTGCAAATGACCATGAGAAACACTTTGAACGGCGGGAGCCGGTCGCACCGCTAAAGATGGATAAGAAAAGCATCCTCGGGATCGTTCTCGCTGCCGCCGGCCTCGTCGCGTGGCAACTCCATTCGGCGAAAGAGATGCGCGAGTATCAACTCGCCAAGGCCGCCTACGACGCGGAGATGGCAAAGCTGGAAGAGGCCAAGGCCGCCAGCGAACCCAAACCGGCCGGCACGGCGCCAGTCGAAGCCACCGGGACCGCATCCACCACGCCCGCCACGACCCCACCTCCTGCGACCCCAGCCGCTGCGGAGAATCTCGAAAAGCGCAGCACCCCGTCGGCGGACTACGTCTTCACCAATCTCGGCGGCGGTATCTCCCGCATCACGCTTGCCGACCACATCGTCGATAAAAAGACGAACGCGAAGGTGGTGCTGAACGAGTTTGGCGCCATCCCGATCGGCGCGATTTCCAGTGCCGCCGGCGAAAAGACCGCCACGCCTTACTCGGTGCAATCCGACGCCGCGAACGGCACGGTCACTTACGAGCGGGTGGACGACAAACAGGTCGCGCTCAGCAAAAAATTCACCCTGCCGAAGTTCGAGGGTGAAAAAACGGCCGAGCGCCTCCGCGATGAATATCTGCTGAAGCTCGACCTGACCTTCACCAATCGGGGCAAGGAGGCGCAAACCATCGATCCTTACTGGCTCCATCTGGGCTCGGCGGCGCCGCTGCACGAGAAGGATGCGCCGCTCTACATCGGCTTCAATTACCTCCGCAACGAAGGCGCGTTTGGCATCGGGAAAAATCACTTCACCAACCTGAGCTGGTTTGCCGCGGGTGGATTTCTGTTCTGGTCGCACGGGGCGAAGTCCGTCTTCCCCGAGACGCCCCAAGTGCTCAAGGACACGTTGTGGGGCTCGGTTTCGAATCAGTATTTCTGCACGCTCGTGACGCCGCAGGTGGACGAAAAAGCCACCGATGAAGCCAAGTCCGCGCAACGGGCGATGGGCGTGTGGGCGCGGCGCAATACGCTGACGCAGGAGCAGTGGGAAAAAGCCGGCCGGCCCCCGCAGACCGTCGCCGAACTGCACGGGATCGAAGGCGCGCTGCAGATGGGCGGCTTCAAGCTCGAACCCGGCCAGAGCATCACGCGCGGCTTCCAGATTCTCGCCGGCCCGAGCGAATACCGCCGCCTGCGCCAGTTCGACAACTCGGAGAGCGAGATTCTCGACTTCGGCATGTTTGGCTGGATCAGCAAAGGCCTGCTCAACTCGCTCAACGGCCTCAAGTCGTTCCTCGGCCCTTACTGGGCGGCGATCATGGTGCTCACCATCATCATCCGCTCCTGCATGTGGCCGCTGCAAAATCGCGCCACGCAGACCGCGAAGAAAATGCAGGCGCTCTCGCCGCGGCTGAAGGAAATCCAGGAACGCTACAAGGATGACCCGATGCGGATGCAGCAGGAGACCGGCAAGCTGTGGAAGCAATACGGGATCAACCCGCTGGGCGGCTGCCTGCCGATGTTTGTGCAGATCCCGATCTTCTTCGGCTTCTACAACATGCTGAACAAGGCGGTGGAACTGCGAAATCAGGGATTCCTCTGGATTCCCGACCTCTCGCAGCCGGACACGCTCTTCACCCTCGCGATCCCCTTCCTCGACTGGCACCTGCCGGTCAACATTCTGCCTCTGGTGATGGCCGTCACCATGATCGTGCAGATGCAGCTCACCCCGAAGGCGGGTGACCCGGTCCAGCAGCGGATGATGATGTTCATGCCGCTGATCTTTATTTACATGTGCTACGGCTACGCCTCAGCGTTGGCGCTTTACTGGTCGGTGCAAAACATATTCAGTATCGTCCAGCTTTACCTCACGCGGGATAAATTAGCCCCGGCGGTCGAGGTGATTCCACCACCCAAAACCAAACGAAAGACATGAGCGAAGAAGCCGTCGTTCTCGATCCGAAGGAGACTCTGGACTCCATGCTCGGGCTCCTCGGCTTTTTCTGCGAGATCAAGGAATTCCCCCAGGAAGACGGCACGCTCACGCTGCAAATTTACACCGCTGAAAAAGAGCGGCTCATCGGCCGGCATGGGGAAACGCTGGACGACTTGCAGTTCCTGCTGAACCGCATGCTGACGGCGAAAAACAAGGATGCGCACAAGGTGCAGGTGGACGTGGAGCACTGGCGCGAAATGAAGGACGACCAGCTCGTGCAGAAGGTCCGGCAACTCGCCGAGGTGGTGCGGAAGACGGGGCGCCCTTTCCAACTGGAGCCGATGAACGCCTACGAGCGGCGCATCGTGCACCACGCCTTCGAGCACGATCCCGACGTGACGACGTGGAGCCCGCCGGACGATGCTCGGCTCAAACGGATCACGCTGCGGCGGCGGACCGCCCCCACCGCCTAGGCGCCCCTCTCTTTTTGGGGGCTTGACGCCCTTGGAAAAACCATTTGACGCACCGGGCGTCACCCCCGATTCTCCGCGTCCTTTTTCCACCCGACTCCCAGTCGTGTCATCCCGTCATATGTCCAGCCAGCTCCTAGAAGAAGCGCAGAAGGTCGTCGCGAACCAGCAGTTACTTGTGAACCTCGTCTCACGGCGGGTTCGCCAGCTCTCCACGGGGCATCGCCCGCTGGTCGAATATGGCCCCCGCGAAGGCTGGGCCGATATCGCGCTGAAAGAGATCATCGAAGGAAAGCTCAAGTTCGAGCTGACGGCTGCGGACACCGCCGCCGGGGGCTAGTCTCCGTTTACGGACGGTCGAATCGTGGAATATTGATCGGCGAAGCACGGCCTTCCGCCGAGCCGAATCGTCATGCGCGAAATTTCCGTCAACCGTAAGGCCCTGCGGGATTATCACATCCTCGACAAGCTCGAGGCTGGGCTGGAGTTGAAGGGCACCGAGGTGAAGTCCATCCGGGCTGGTCATTGCAATCTTTCCGGCGCCTTTGCGCGCATCGAGAATGGGCAGGCCTTTCTCTACGACATGGATGTGCAGCCTTACGAAAAGGCCAGCCACAACATCCAGCACGAGCCGAAGCGGCATCGGCGCCTGCTCATCCATCGCGCGGAGATCGAGAAGCTTTTTGCCAAGACGCAGATCAAGGGGCTCGCGATCGTCGCCCTGCGGCTCTACTGGAAGGAATCGCGCGTGAAGGTCGAACTCGGCATCGGTCGGGGCAAGGAACAGCGCGACCAGCGCGCGGATCTGAAGACTCGCGCGGTGAAACGCGAGATGGATCGCGAAGCCGCGAACTTCAATCGCAAGCGGGCGTAGGATTAACTTCCTGCCCAGAAACGGCGCCCGGCTTCGCTCCAATCGCGGCTTTCCACGGCGGCGCGGGTGGCTTCGCGAGCTTTGCCCGTCGCGATGAGATCGATGGCTTGCACCGTTCCGCGCGTGAAATCTTCGACATCGAGCGCACGGGTGATGAAACCAGTCAAGCCGGTTTCGATGAGGTCTTTCGGTCCACCCTGATCCGACACCACGCAGGGCAGCCCGCTCGCCAGCGCTTCGAGGATCACGTTTCCGAATGTATCGGTCGTGCTTGGGAAAAGGAATACGTCGGCACTCGCGTAGGCGGTCGCGAGTTCGCGCCCGGCCAGCACCCCGGTGAAGGTCGCGTCGGGCAGTTGTTTCGTCAGTTCGCCGCGATACGGGCCATCGCCGACGAACGCCAGCGCCAGGCCGGCGCGGCGCAGCTTCGGCCACGCGTGCGCGATCACATCGAGGTCTTTCTCCTTCGACACACGGCCCACGTAGAGCAGCACCTTCGCTCCGGCGGGCACACCGCGCTTCGTCCAGAACTCCGGGTCGCGCCGCGAGGGGTGGAACAGCACCGTGTCGAGCCCGCGCGGCAGAATGCGCAGCTTCTCCGCCGCAATTCCGCGCCCAACCCAGGCGCGCCGATAACCTTCGCTGTTCACATAAATCAGATCGAGCGCGTCGTAGAACCACTTCATGTAGCTCCACGTCAGCGTCTCGAGGAAGGTGTCTTCCGTGAGGATGCGAATGTATTGCGGAAAATCGGTGTGATAAATACCGCTAGAGCGCAACCCCAGCAGCTTTGCCGCGAGCAGTGCCGTGATGCCGATCGGTCCCGGCGTCGAGATGATCAGCTCGGTAAAACCCTCGCGTTGCACGTAGTCGATCATCTGCAAAATCGGCGGGAAGCTCAGCTTCTGCAGTTCGTATTCGGGCAGTTCGAACTCCCCGATCGGCGAGAAGTTTTTGATCGGGATATCGTCGATGGTGATGGTCGAGCGTGACGTGACGACGACGAGATCGTTCCCCTGTTCGCGGCAGGCTGCGGTGAGGCGGCGGATGGTATTTGCCACCCCGTTCACATCCTCGAGCGTGTCGGTGAACCACGCGCGTTTGGTATTCCGCAGCACGGGCGCCACCTCGCCGGCGAGTGAACGGGAAATCTCCGTGAGCCACGGCCGATCGGGCGCCTGACTTTGAAACGCGTAGGCATAGGGCGCGAGCGGCGCGAGCACCGGGGCCAGCATGGCCACATCCTGAATCGCTTCGAGCGGGTTTCCGGCAGACACCTTCTGCACGAAGCTGTTGAAGAAATGGAACGCGAGCTGGCTGGCGAAAAAGTTCGCCATGATGAAAGCACGCCGCTCCGGCTCGACCACCCCTTCGGTTTCCTGAGCGAGCCGTTTCTTCACTGCGCTCTGCGAAAAATGCGAAGCGAAGTGCCGCCACATGGAAGCGTTCGCTGGCTTGGCCAGTTCGAAGATCTGCCCCGAAGCGATGCCTTCGGCGAGAAAGCCGATCTTTTCCTTCCACGAAAACTCCGTGGGATTTTCGCCTTCCATGAAGCGCGAAAACATCTTCCCCACGAGACTGGTCGTGCTCGCGCCGCCCACCCGTTTCCCGATGAAGTGCCGCAGATTGCTGTAGAGCCCGTGCGAGACGCTCAGCGGATCACCACCGGTCCCGCGCGTTTCGCACCGTCCGGCGCGGAGATGCGCGAGAAATTCCGCCACGTCCGGCGCGGCGGGTGTCTCGGTAAAAGCGCGCGCCGGGCGCAATCCGCCATGGTCGTCGGAACCTCCGATCAGCACTTTGCGCCACGCTTCCGGATGGGTCGGCGCGAGGCCGTGCCGGTTCGATAGTTCCTCGATTTTTGCCGGGGTGAGGGCACCGAAGACGAAGGAGGTCACTTCACCGAGCAGGCGGTCGCGCAGCCCGTTCAGTCCCTCGAAATGGCGAAAGAGCAGCACGAGCTTTTCGACGTGCGCAAGCGGCAGCGGTTCCGAGATGCGATAAAAGGGATGCGCCACGGCATGCGCCAGCTCCTGCTCCGCGAGGTAGCGCTGCATGTCGTAGATATTTTCGCGAAGCTCCTGCACCTCGCGATGCTGCGCCTCGGTGAGTCCCCAGATGAGCAGATGAATCTTGGCGCGATCTTCCGGGAATCGCGTGCTCACCTGCACACTCGTGAAAACGCCCGGCAAATCGGCGATCTCCAGGCAGCCATCGATCCGGTTGTGATCGGTAAACGTGACCAGATCCATCCCGGCCGCGCGAAGCCGATCATAGAGGGCGCGTGGTTCGGAGTAGCTGTCCGCGAGGCCGACCTTGCGGAAAAACCACTCCGGGGCGCGGGTCGAATATTTGGTATGGATGTGGAGATCGGCTTTCACGGAGCGGCAGCATGCTCGCGGGTGCGAGCGATCCAGTCGAGGTAAGTCATCGCCTCACGCGTGCGCACCGCATCGGCGGCGAGCCGGCGGATTTGACGCCAGACTTTCGGATGATCGAGGTCGGGAGGATGCACCGAAATGCGCAGGAGGGGCGTATTCTCGAGCCTGCAGTAAAGCGCCGCATTCCAGACGATGCTCACCACCCGGCGCCAGCCCGCGCGCACGCTCCAGCAAAGCGACTGCGACTCGTGCACGATGGAGGAACGCAGATCGGTGACGGTGCGCAGGCGCGTGGTGTATTCGCAGCCTTCGGCACACAAGGCCTGCTCCGCGGGATTGCTCAACAGCCACGCCGGCGCGATAAATCCCCGCGGCGCGAGACCCAGCGCGCGAAGATCGTCGTTCCCCCGCCGCACCAGCGCCGCAGCTTCGTCGCGACCGAGGTCGTAGAACTCGCCTTCATCGGCGGTGTAAACGCGCGTAGTGAGCTTTTGCACGAGGGATTCCTGCCCCCGCCGCCCCCGGTGATGGAAGTATCCATGCGTGACAATCTCGTGTCCCTGCCCTGCCCTCGCGCGCAGCCAATCGCAAAGCGAAGGATCCGAAGCGACTTTCCCGCGCTCGTGATGATTGGGAATCACGAGCAAAGAAAGCCGGGCCACGCCGATTTCTGCCAACTCCGCCACGATGCGCTCACAGTGTGCAAACGTGAGCGGAGACACATCGTGCAACGAGACCACGAGCGCCTTCATGCCCGGCGACGGCGAAGCACCACCAGCCCTCCGACGGCGGCGAGAGATGGCCACACGATCCAATCACCGTGCCGGGTGTAGAAAGTGGTCGGCGCATTCGGAATCCGGACGGACTTGAAAACCATGCTCTCCCGATGCGGCTCGAGCCAGCGCTCCACATTCCCTGTCGGTTGCACCAGCGCCGTCACTCCGGTATTTCCGCAACGCACGAGGGGCCGCCGATTCTCCACCGCACGCAGGGCGGCATTGGCGAGATGCTGCTCGGCGCCGCAGGTGCGGAGAAACCAGCCGTCGTTCGTCACATTCACGAGCAGAGCCGCCCCCTTTTCGACAAAGCGCCGGGTAAGATCGGGCAACGTGTCCTCGAAGCAGATGAGCGTGGAGAAATCGACGCCATTCAAATGGAAGAGCGTGAACTCGCGCCCGGCGTCGATGTCGCCCGGCACCAGGCCGCCGGCGATCGGATCGAGGATCGGCCGCAAGGGCAGGTATTCGCCAAAAGGGACGAGATGGATTTTTCGATACGACGGCGGCTCTTCCGTGATGACTCCGCTCGGGATGAGCTGGGCGGAATTGTAAAAGCGCGGCACGTTTTTCTCCACCGTTTGCTCGACCGTGCCGATGAGCATCGGCACCCCGACATCGTGGCGCAGTTTTTCGAAGCGATCGAAAAGCGTTTGATCGGCAAAAATCCCGCGTGGGGTCGCGGCTTCGGGCCAGAGGATGAGGTCCGGCTTCAGCGCCGCCGACATGAGGGTGAGGCGTTCGAGCGTGTCCAGCGTCTTGTCCTCGGAAGCCGCGTCGAACTTTTGCTCCTGCGGGATGTTCGGCTGGATGGCCGCGATTTTCAGCGTGGCTCGCGCGGGAAGTTCAGTCCGGAAAAGCTGGCGCAGACCGTAGCCGAACACGATCACCACCAACGCAACGCTGAGGCTGAATTCCCAGCGAATCCGTTTCAGAAATCCGACGCCGAGTTCGCCGGCAATGCGGCGCACCACCACGACGATCATCACATTCACGAACGCGACGAGCCACGAGAGGCCGAGCGTGCCGACGGTGTCGGCGATCTGAATCATGGGCAGATCGCGATGGAGCGCGACGCCGAGGCCATTCCAGCCGAACCCGCTCAGGAGCCAGCCGCGCACCCACTCCAGCGCCGCCCACGCGCTTGCGGCCAGCGCACCGGTCGCGAGATTGTGCCAGGTGTTCGGAAAGCGGCGTGCTTCGCCTGGCGGCACGAGCACCCGCGCAAGGAACCACGTCCACGCCGCCGGATAGAGCGCAAGATAAGCGGCCAGCAGCAGCGGCAGGCCTCGCAGGAGGGGCGCCTCGAAGAGCGTGCCGAGCGCGCTGAGCCAGTGGAAAGTGACGGTGAAAAAAATCAGACCCGTCACATACCCGGACAAAAAGGGGCGCCGTGCCCCCAACCAGACCGCTGCGATCAAAGGAGTGAGTGCGCACCAGATCAGGCCGCCGAAATCCCAGGGCGGATAGGAAAGCGCGAGTAACATCGCGCTCGCGACCACGGCCAGCCAGCGAAGGGCGGCCAACCAACTTTGGCCGCCAGTGGTTGGCGTCTGGACGGCGGACGGCTCCGGCAGCGCCTCGGTTTCGGCGCTCGGGGCGCTCTCGCTATTCACGCCGGACGCGCTTGCTCTTCTTCGGCTCGGGGCGGGGATCGAGCGCTTCCTTCAAGTCGTGCGCATACCCGGAGTTGATGCGGAAGAGCGTCTTCTCGAAATCTTCCGTCCGGTGATACGAGTGTTTGTCCGACTCGACATAACCCATCGCGATCAGCCCGTGCAGCGCGTCCACGAGTTCGGCCACGACAAAATCCGGGAGGCGTTCGAGGAGCGTCTCCCCGGACACCTCGGCGCCATGGAGACCGATGGCTTTGATCACCGAAATTTCGGCGCCGTCGAGATTGATGTCGTTGGTTTTGCCCATGGCGAGGGGGAGTCTGGGTCAGGCTAAGCGTGCCTCAACATCCCGTTGAATCCAAGCCCAAAGCGCATCGAGCGAGGCGGCGACTTCGGCTTTGATTTTCGCGAGTTCAGGCGGGGTGAATTTCGCACCCGGCGCAGGGCTACGGCGGGCGAAGAGGTAGAATTTGATCTTCGGCTCCGTGCCGCTGGGGCGAATCGCCACGCGGCCTCCGTCAGCGAGCTCGATCATGAGCATTTTCTCGCGCGGAAGCAGGTCGCCTTCGCTGTCGCGAATGTCCTCTTCGGCGTGATTACGCACGGCCGAGACGGCGGCGCCGTTCAGCTCTTTCGGTGGCTGGCCCGCGTAGCTGGCGACGAGGCGCGCGATCTTCGCCGCGCCCTCCGCACCCTCGAAGGTGAGGTTGCCGCCCTTTTCGAGATAGAAACCGTATTCCGCGAAAACCTCGTCGAGATATTCAGTAAGCGTGAGGCCGCGGGACTTCGCGTAGGCGGCCACTTCCGCGAAGACGACAACGGAGCCGTTGCCGTCCTTGTCGCGCACGAAGTCGGCGGCGCTGTAGCCGTAGCTTTCCTCCCCGCCGCAGACGTAGAAGTGCGACTTCTCCAACCGCAGAGCCCGCGTCTCGGCCTCGCTCTTCGCACGATACTCCGCGGCACTCAGGCCAGTCGCGGCTTCGTATTTTCCAAGTTTTTCGCCAATGTATTTGAACCCGGTGAGCGTCTCGACGCAGTGCAGGCCGTGCGCGGCAGCGATGGCGTTTTGCAGACCGGTGGTGACGAGTGTTTTGATGATGGCGCACCGCCTGGCATTGGCCGGTGTGATGACGCCCTGTTCGATGAGCTTGCGCACGCGGTAGGCGGCCATGAGCGAACCAATCTGATTGCCACTGAGCAGTTCGAGATCGCCCGCGCGGTTGCGCGCGGCGACACCCATGCGGTCGCAATCCGGATCGGTCGCGATGACCAGATCGGCGTTCTCCTTCCGCGCGAGCGCGATGCCCAGCGTGAGCGCCTCGGCATTCTCCGGGTTCGGCGATTTGACCGTCGGAAAGCGGCCATCGAACGGCTCCTGCTCGGGCACGGTGAGCGCGCTGAAGCCGAGCTTGCGCAGCATCGGCATACTGATGACGCCACCGGTGCCGTGGATATTCGTGAAGACGATTTTAAGACCGGCTTTCGCGGCGGCATCGACCATCGGGCGGTCGAGCAACAGCGATTCGAGGCGGGCCATGTAGGCGTCATCGATTTCCGCGCCGAGCACCTGCACCTTGCCTTTGTCGGCCGACTCAATCTTGTCCGACGTGATGGCGTTTACCTTGGCGATAATGCCGCTGGCGTGCGGCTCGACGACCTGCGCGCCGTCGCTGAAATAGACCTTGTAGCCGTTGTCGTGCGGCGGGTTGTGGCTGGCGGTCACGACCACGCCGGCGCTGGCGTTGAGGTGGCGGACGGCGAAGGAAAGCTGGGGCGTGGAGCGCGGTCCTTCGAACACAGCAGCGTCGCACCCGAGATCGGCGGCGACGCGTGCGGTCAACTCTGCAAACTCACGCGAAAAATGGCGTGTGTCGTGCGCAACGACGATCTTCGGACGGCCCGGCAGTCCGTTCTTCGCAAACCACTCCTTGCAGTAAGCCACGAGGCCCTGCGTCGCGCGGCTCACATTGGTGTAATTCATCGAGTTCGTGCCGACGCACGGAAACTCGGGGCGATCGAGCGCCTGCGGGGTGCCGCGCTCGGCCTTGGTGACGACCTTGCCGATGCTGCGTCCGCGCAAGCCACCGGTGCCAAAAGCGAGTTGCTTGAAAAAACGATCGTTCAGTTCAGCCCATTCGCCGGCGGCGACGAGCTCGCCGATCACTTCGGCCACGAAGGGCGAGGTCGCGCCCGCCAAAGTAGATTCGATATTCGCAACAGTGCTGGCCAGCAGATGGCCAGCGGATTGGGCGCTTTGGAGGCGGCTGGTGAGGTCACTCATGAGCCGCGCAGGGTAGGTGGGTTGCGCAGGATTGGCAACCGTGCCCTGCGTTACTTTGCGGAGTTCACTTTAGCCGCCAGCGCCTTGGCGGTATCGGCGGTGAAATTGCCGCTCACGGTCCACTCGCCGTTAATGGTGGCGTTGACTTTCGGCATGGCGACGACTTTGCCGTCGATGATCACCGCGAGAAGCTGACCTTGCGCGGCCTTGGACAGGTCGGCCATGGCCTTGCGGCCATCCTTGGTAAAGCGGATGCGCAGCACCGCGACGTCGCGTGTCTCGGGCTTGGCGCCACTGGTCACTTTCATCTTTTCGCTGCCGGCGGTCACTTCGGCGACCTGCGCACGAACGATGGCTGGCTCACCCACGAGCACCGTGCTGGTGCGACCGAGGTTTTCGACCTGCACTGGATGCGTCTTTACGTCCTTGCCGGGATTCACGCGCGCCACGGCAAAGGCCGGAGCACCGGCCGGCGCAGCTTTGGCAGGCGCGGGAGTCGCAGGAACCGCGGCCGGTTTCGGACTGGTCGCCGCCGGTTTAGGCGTGGCCGCGGGCTGCTGGGCAAAAGCCGAGGTCGCGAGGACGGCAAACAGGGAAACGGCGAGACGGTTCATGGCTGAGGTTTGGCAGGCTCCGCCGGGGCGGGAGCAGGAGTGGCAGGGGCTGGGGTCGCAGGAGCGGGCGTGGCGGCAACCGGCGCAGGGGCCGGCGCTGCCGGAGCCGGAGTCGGCGCTGCCGGAGCAGACGGCGCGGGGGTGCTCGGCGCCGGAGTCGCCGCCGCTGGTGCGGGGGCAGGCGTCGCGGCCGGCTTCGGAGCGGGAGCGGGTGTCGCGGCGGCCGGTTTCGGCGGAGCGGGCGGCGGCGTCTGAGCCTTCGCCGTGGCCTTGTCCAATTCCATCTTCGCCTGGAGCGCTTCCATCTGGAAAGGCGTGCCTTGATACTGCGCGAGGACCTGATCGTAGGTGCGCTTGGCCTGGTCGATCTGGCCTTTCGCCTTCTGAATCCGCGCCTGGCCGAGCAGCGCAATCGGCGCCGCGTAGCTGCTAGGATAGGAGGTGGTGACTTTCTGGAACCCGGTCAGCGCCTCGTCGTTCTTGTTCGCCGCTTCGGAGTTCTGGGCAAGGCTCAGCCAGGCCCCAGCAATCAGCGGATGCTCCGGATGTTGATCGATGAAGCTGCGCAGAATGCCGTTCGCTTCATCCAGCTTGCCTTGATCGCGCAACAGTGCGGCCAGACGGAGTTGGGCATTGGCCGCAGCGACCTGTCCTGGATGCTCGGCGATGACGCGGCGAAAATCGTCGGCGGTTTTCGCACCGGCAAAGGCGCTTTCCGCAGACTCGCGGGCGTTGCGCGCGTTCAGAGTGTAGATGGTGTAACCCAGCAGCCCGATGACGAGCAGCGCGACGAACATGAGGATCTTCGTCTTGTGCAGATACCAGAACTCGATCGGGTCGAAATGGTGATCCGCCGGGGCGGGTGAAGGTGTTTGGGATGTCTCGGCAGGGCTGGACATGGGGCGGCGACGTTTCCAGAGGTCGATGCGACGCGCAAGCGCGCTTTCGCTCAGTCTCGACGGGGATGAATTTCGTGGGTTTGTTTGGTTTTGACGACCGATTCCGCGGGAGCAACGCCACGCCAGATCGTGCCGGGGTAAAGAATGGTGCGCCGCCCGATGAGCGAGCCCGGATTGATGACCGAGTTGCACCCGATCTCCGCAAAATCGCCAACGATCGCGCCGAACTTCTTCAGGCCGGTCGGCACAAAGCTGCCCTCGAACGGCACGGTGATCTCACCCCGATCGAGCTTCACATTGGAAAGAATCACGCCCGCGCCGAGGTGGCTGCGATAGCCGACGATCGAGTCGCCGACGTAGTTGAAATGAGGGACCTGCGCTTCGTCGAAGACGATGCAGTTTTTGAACTCGCACGAGTTTCCGATCACACAGCCGGAGCCGATGATCACATTTTCCCGGATGTAGGCGCCGTTCCGAATCTCGCACCCTTCGCCAATCCACGCCGGCCCCTTCACCATCGCGCCTTGCTCGATGACCGTGCCCTTGCCGACATAGACGGCATTGCTCACGAAAGGCTTGCCAATCATGCGCGCGAGGATCTGCGGCTTGAGCCGGAATTGCAGATAGCTGGTGATCTGCTTGAGCGCATCCCAGGCATTGGTCGCATTCTCAAAGAGCATGCGATGCTCGGTGTGGTTGAGATCGAGGTAGTCTTGCGGCGGAAAGGTCATGCGATGCCGGGATTTCAGGATTCCGGGATTCCCGGATTCGTGCACGAAGCGGCGCCGGTCCACAAGCGAGACCTGCGAAGTGGAAAGAATCCCGGCATACGGGATTCCCGTATGCCGGGAATCACTTCGGCGTCAGCTTGGCGCCGTCCTTGGTGTCTTTCACGATCCATCCGAGCGCGGCGATGGCGTCGCGCAGGCGGTCGCTCTCGGCCCAGTTTTTCGCCGCGCGGGCGGCGTGGCGTTGTTCCACGAGGGCGAGGACTTCGGCTGGGACGCTCACGGCATCGCGATCGATGGCGAGGACGGAATTGATGCGCTGCCAGCCAGCGAGGAGCGCGGCGGCCTGCCCGGGAGAGAGTTCGCCACGATCAAGAGCGGCGTTGCTTTCGCGAATGAGATCGAAGACGCAACCCATCGCACCGGAGATATTCAGGTCGTCGTCGAGCGCGGTGAAAAAACCTTCGACCTGCGCGTCTAGTGGAGTCGCTTCGGCGGCAGCGGCTTTGGCGTGATCGGTGAGGCGCGCGACCCATTCGTCGATGCGCTGTAGGGCGCTGCGGGCACCGGCCAGACCGTCGAAGGTAAAGTTGAGCGGCAGGCGATAATTCACCGTCAGCAGCACGTAACGCACTTCACGACCGGACCAGCCTTTGTCGAGCAGGTCGCGGAGCGTAAAGAAATTCCCGGCACTCTTCGACATCTTCTCGCCCTCGACCATGAGATGCGCGCAGTGCAGCCAGGTGCGCACAAATTTCTTACCCGTGCAGCATTCGGTCTGTGCGATTTCCGCTTCGTGATGCGGAAAGATGTTATCCACGCCACCGCAATGAATATCAAGTTCGTCGCCCAGGAGCGCCGTCGCCATGGCGCTGCACTCGATGTGCCAGCCCGGGCGCCCTGGCCCCCATGGGCTGTCCCAACGCACGTCTCCGTCAGCTTCGTCCCATGCTTTCCACAGCGCGAAATCGCCGACACTTTCCTTTTCGTATTCGTCGTTCGCGATTCGCCCCGAGGGACGCAGTTCTTCGAGATTCAAGTGCGCGAGCCTGCCGTAATCGGGAAATTTCGAGAGGCGAAAATAGACGGACTTATCTTCGGCCTGATAGGCGATGCCCTTCGCTTCGAGGTCGCGAATCATATCGATCATGCGCGGCACATAATCGGTCGCGGCGGGAAATTGATCGGCACGTTTGATTCGCAGGGTGTCGAGATCGGTAAAGAACGCGTCCTTATAAATCGCCGTGAAATCGTGAAGCTGCTGGCCGCTCGCGCGCGAGTTGCGGATGGTCTTATCGTCCACGTCGGTGAGGTTCATGACGCGGCGAACATCGAACCCGCGCGCCTCGAGATGGCGCTGGAGGAGGTCTTCAAAAATGTAAGCCCGGAAATTCCCGATGTGGGCAAAGTTGTAAACGGTGGGGCCGCAAGTGTAGAGCCGCACGACTTTCCCCGCGGGATCGAGCGGACGAAATTCTTCGAGCTGGCGGCTATAGGTATTGGTGAAACGAATCGGCATGAAGCGCGGGGCAGTGAAGTAGGCAGGCTCGTGCGCAGTGCAATGAGGAATGCAGGAGAGGCTCGCTCAAAATCCGGACAAAGTTGCCGCCGCGAGTGCTTACCGATAAGTTGGCCACAGGTTTCCGTGATGGATTATGTGCGACTCAAGCCGCCCAATAACGTCCAGCGCGAACCCTAACCAGCGTGGAACAGGCTTAAATGCTGATTCCGCAGGCCATTTACAGTCATTTTAGGCTGGACATTTAGGGAATATGCGCAAAACAAGGAACTCTCGCGGCAAGCATTCATGGTCGGGCGCCCTCTCCCCAGCCCCCGTTTAGGCCGCAAACTCCTGCCCGAGAAAATCACATCACTAACCATAACCTTATGTCATCCAACCTCGATAGTCTCAAACGCGCCATCCAGATCGCCGAACAAATCGACGCGCTCCAGGCGGAGCTGAACCAGGTCCTCGCCAGTGTCGGGACCGGCAACGCCGTTTCCATCGCTCCCGCGGTCGCAGCCGCCCCGAAGGCAGGCAAGCCGGGCCGGCGCAAGGGCCAGATGTCGGCCGCAGGACGTGCGGCGATCATCGCTGCGCAGAAAGCGCGCTGGGCGAAGGTGAAGGCCGCCAAGGGTGGCGCCGCTCCCGCCGCGAAAGCTGACGCGGCTCCTGCGACCCGGGGCGGCAAGCGCAAATTCAGCGCCGCGGCTCGCGCCAAGATGGCGGCCGCCGCTCGCGCGCGCTGGGCGCGCCAGAAGGGCAAGTAAGCATCGTTTTCGCCGACCCGGCGGCGGCGCGCTCAACGGTGTCCAAGCTTCAGCCAGCAGAGCGCCGGCAAGGTTCGCGGGCAAACGGCAGCCTGAAGGCTGGACAACAACGGCCATTTAGTTCAGCGGGATCGAACGCAGGACGCGTTCGAGGTCAGCGAAGCGGATGGGCTTCGGGAGGAAGTCGTCCATGCCATGGCGGAGGCAGAGTTCGTGATCGCCTTCGAGGACACTGGCGGTGAGCGCGACGATGAACGGACGGCGCAGCCCGGAAGAAGTAGCCCGAATGCGCTGCGTGGCCTCGTAGCCATTCATGTTCGGCATCTGCACGTCCATGAAGATGACGTCGTATTCCTTCGCCTGCGCAGCCGAGACGGCCTGTTCGCCATCGCCTACGATAGTGATCTGATAACCGAGCCTCGCAAAAGTGTGATGCGCGACAAGCTGATTCACCGGGTTGTCTTCGGCGACGAGAATGCGCAACGGACGCTCGGCCGCGAGTTGGGGCGCGGCTTGGACCGCCGGAGCCGGCGCGGCCGGAGCAAGCTCCCCGGAGGCTGGCGTAGCCAGCGTGGCCTCGATGGTCTGCAGGAGCGCCGCGGGCCGAACGGGCTTGGTGAGCACATCGGCGATGCCGGCCGCGCGAGCTTCGCCGACGAGGTCTTCACGAAGCGTGGACGAGAGCAGGATGACCTTGGGCGGCTGCGAAGTGACGCTGGCGAGCGCGCGGCAGAGATCGAGCCCATCCATGCCGGGGAGTTGCAATGCCGTTAGGAGCAGCGGCACCGGCCCGAAATCGCGCACCTGCCGCAACGCCTGCGTCGCATCAGGCACGGCAGTGCATTCCATTCCCCACAGGCGCAGGTAGGATTCGATGAACTCGGCGGTCGGCGCATGGCTTTCGACGAGGAGAACGCGCACGCCCTGCAGCGTCGCCCGCGCCGCAAAAACGGGCGAAGGCGGCGAGGCCTCGGCGTGCGTGGCCATGGTAAGCGTGAAGGTAGAGCCTTGGCCCGCTTCACTGCGAACCGTGATGTTGCCGCCCATCAATTCCGCGAGCCGGCGCGAAATCGCGAGCCCGAGGCCGGTGCCGCCATACTTGCGCGTCATCGATGAATCGACCTGGCTGAAGCTCTTGAAGAGCCGGTCGAGCCGATCCGCCGGAATGCCGATGCCCGTATCGCGCACCCCGATGGCGAGCGTGAACGCATCGCCCGGCGCGGGCGTGCTCTCGCAGAGCGGGCGCACCCACACTTCCACCTCGCCCTGCTCGGTGAACTTTACCGCGTTGCCGATGAGATTGCACAACACCTGGCGGAAGCGGGTAGAATCGCCGCGCACGATCGCCGGGCACGCGGGGGGAAGATGGTAGACCAGTTGCAGGTTCTTTTTCGCCGCCGGCGCGGCAAAGAGGTGCAGGCAATCTTCGACACACGCCCGAAGATCGAAGGGCGCGTTCTCGAGTTCCATCCCACCGGATTCGATCTTCGAGAAGTCGAGGATGTCATTGATGACGACGATGAGCGCTTCGCCGGAATTGCGAATCGTCTCAGCCATCTCGCGCTGACGTGCGTCGAGCGTGGTCTCGAGGATCAGATTCGTCATGCCGATCACGCCATTCATCGGCGTGCGAATTTCGTGGCTGACGGTGGCGAGGAACGCGCCTTTCGCCTTCGCCGCCGCCTCGGCCTGTTCGCGTGCTTCCACGAGGCGCGCGTGATGTTCCTTGCGCTCCGTGATGTCATCGATCATCCACACCTCGCCCGGATCGTAAATGTGGCTGGCAAACTCCACCCACCGCAGGCGTCCATCCTTATGCCAGGCCTGCACTTCGCGGATCTTATCGAACCCCGTGGCTCGGTCAGCGAGGTAGGTCACACGGGCTTCCTCAGCCTGGTCGTGGAAAAGCAGCGTGAACCATTGATCGAGGGTGTGCAGATCGTCCTGCGTCCAGCCAAGCGTGCGGGTGAAGGGTTCGTTGATCCACACGGCGTTTTCCTGGAGATGCACCGCCGGCTTGGGCAGCGTCTCCACCATGATGCGCCAGCGTTCACGATTGCGCCGCGCTTCCTCGATAGCGTGCAGACGCGCAGCGTCGGCCCGCGCCCGGCGCGCCATGGCTACACCGGTGCCGAGACCTGAGATAAAGCCGCTGGCGAGGCAGAGGACGATTTGCAGATACCATGCGCGCCGGATGCCGGCGAGACGCTCGGCATAAGTCTCCGCGATCCAGTCCACGCCGACCACTCCGGCCATGCGCCCGGCCGAATCGTAGAATGGTGCGTAGCCGCTCACGAAGGTTCCCCACTCGTCCTGATACGGCTCGTGATCGGCCTGCGGCTGGCCGGAATGCAGCGCCGCAATCATCTCCGAGCTCGCACTCTCATAGAGCTGCATGATGTGCGACTTCTCATCGATCCCCTTCTCGTTGATGTGCGAAGGGGTGGGATCGAGGACAAAGTGCACTTCATCGCCGACCAACGTGCACGTGTAGATGAACCGGTAGTCGTTGCGTGTGGCTACGCCATTGACGCGCCAAAAAAGGGCATCGCGCAGCGGCTGGAGCGCGCGCTCATATTCAGGCGAGGATTCCTGCTTCGGATCGGTGAAGGTGCGGTGAAGATCGCCATCGATCCGATTCGCCACGCTCAGCGCCGCGCGGATGAGCTTGTCCTGCACTTCGTGCTGCAGCGCGTGCATGGCGCGGAAGTGCAGCACTGCGGAGCAAAGGATCGTGGCGACCAGCACCAGCGCGCCGACGAACGTGGCTTTCCAGCGAGTGGAAGCGATGGCATCTGGGTCGGGCGCGGCGGTCATGAAAACAGGCAGCGTGACGAAGAGCGCGCGGAATAGCAATCAGGGAGAAAGCGCAAAGCACTCAGGCAGAACCAACGGAAAGCATTCGCCCCCCGGACACGGCTCGATGGCGCGCGACGACAGAAGCGGCCCAGCGGGCCGTCACGGCAAGGGACTGAACGCTACTTCTTCCCCTTCTCGAGGTGCTCGGCGGTGAACCGGTTGGCGGCCTCCTCGTCATCATCCCGCCACGCGTTCATCACGTCACCCAGAGCCGTGGTGCGGGCGACGGGGTCTTTGATCTTCAGTGCCGTCAGGGCGGCTTTGGCGGGGTCGTCGTCGTAAAAAACATCGGCGGCTCCCGCCAGCGCAGCGTCGGCGAGGGCGGGGTCTTCGATGGAGGCGAGCCAGCGATCGGCCAGGTCGGGATCGGCCGCCGCCAGCGCATTGCCAAAATCGTGATAACCCAGCGCTCGTGCGGAGGCAGAGGTAAAGGCCTGCCCGGCGAACCATCGGATGGCTTCCTCCGGAGCGTTCCCGGTCCAGACCTGGCCGACCACGGTAACCGCGTCATCACGGGCCGCACCAGGCGCGAGTGAAGCAGCCCACTGCCCGGCTTTGACTGCGTCGCGATCGGCCCAAGTAGTGGCGAGGGTGACCGTCGCCTTATTCTTCACGTCGCCCGCTTCCATCCCGGCAGTCCACTGCGCGGCGAGACTCGGATCGGCCCCGGCGAAGCCGAGGATGAGGTCCTGCACGATACCGGGATTGTCGGTCGCGCGTAGACGCTCCGAGGCCCACGCCAAAGCGGCCCCGGGCTCCCGCCGCAAACGCGCTTCGGCGAGCGCGACAAGCGCGTGGCTGCGATCGTCCGCTTCGCGGATCGTTTGCATCCACCGTTCGGCGGCTTCCGGATCGCGCGCCGCCCACGAGCGGACGAACTCCTGCACCATCAGATGCCGCAGTGGCACCGAGGGCAGTAGTGCGACCAGTTTCCCCGCCGTCTCGGGCGCGACCTCCATCAGGCGGCGAAAGGCGGCAGCAAAAGCGGAGTCTTTGGTCTGCCATTCCGCCAGCCAGCGCCGCATCAACTCCCGCAGGAACGCCTCCCGCTGATCGGGTGGCAGCGCCGCGAGATGCTTCTCGAGCCACGCGGTAAACGCCGCGAGATCGCCCCGGGCGGCGGCGAGGAGGCGATCGAAATCAATGGCCGCTCCCGGCGTGGGCAGCGTCGGCGGGGCGCCTGCGGCAACCGGCGAATCGACCGTGGTCGAGTGAGGCCGGCCATCGCGCAGGGAGCGCTCGTCATTCTGCCGGGCCAGCCGCCAAGCCATGAATCCAGCCAGACAAAGAGCAAGCGCGACCCAGACAAGCGTCCGACGAGAGGCACGCACGGGCTACGGACTGGGAAGAATCGGCGTCAGCGTAAACTCCACCGTGCCGAGCCCGGGATCGTAGTTGATATCGATGTCGGCCACATGGGTGTTGGCGTGCACCGACGAATCTCCCAGAGTGTGGTAGGTGTTCGGGAAAATGCCATTGGCGAGGACCGCTTTCGGCGAAGTCTTGCCGGTAACCTTGTCGCGGAAGTAAACCGTCAAGGTCGCCGGGCCGGTGCTCCCGAAATCGCTGCCACTGCTCTGGTAGTGATACCAGTCCGCCTGGCAGTAGATGTTGAATGGACTGATGAGGCCGTCGGCGATGGCGCTATCGAGATCGATCACCACAATCTCCTTCCCACCCCCGGTCGTATCGTCCCCCGACCACGACGTGTAAGGAGCGTAACGGGCGCTGCCGGTGGTTTGATAGCCGACTTCTGCGTATTGAGTGATATCCGGCGACGGACTGAAATCGTAGCCCGGCTCGAAGGTCGTAAAGGTGTCCAAGTCCTTCTGGGTTCGCGCCCAGGAGTATTCGATGACGAGGTTGGCGTTGCGCGCCACCGCGATGGCGGAATCGCTCGTGGTGTCATCGTTGTCGATGATGTTGACCTGGGTGAAGATGCCGCTGCTGGGAGGAGTCACGCCCGTCGTGCCGGTGATCGCCAGGCCCAGAGTCACATCTCCATCCTGCCGGCGGTCGTCGATCACGCGGAGCGCGACGGCCTTGGGTCCGGCTTCACCATCGGCCCATTTGACCGTTTGCTTCGGAAAAACAAACGAATGCGGATCGGGCGACGTGCTGGCGTCGAGTTCGACCGTGGCGGTAGCAGCGCCGAGGGAACCATCCTGACGCTCGAGGTAGATGTAAGTGGTGCCAGCGTTTTCGAGCACCGAACTGGCGCTATCGACGAACTGAATCGTGCCGGGCAGGCTCGGGTTCACTGGCACATACCCAGCGCTGGGGCGCAGATCGAGCGCATCCTGCAACGCGGCGCGGATGTCCTCCGACGTAATGATACCGTCCAGCCCATTCAAAATGCGAAGGATTTGCTCCTCATTGCTCGCGATGGCTTTGCGGAGGCTGAGATAGAGCCGGTAATCGACCAGATTGTAGCTCCCATCGCCATTCAGGTCGCGGCCATAGATCAGCGGATCGATAAACAGCAGCAGATCGAAGGCACTGGTGAGCACCGTGCGGGTGACAGAAGAATTCGGGTAACCGGAAATGATGCCACCCGCCGAGGTCGTGATGGTGCCCGCCACATAGTTGGCCCCCTGGCTGTCAAATGCGCCGGGGTCCTGCTGGTTGGCCAGAGCATCGGCGATGCGCTGCAGGATGAGATTGATCGACCCGAACCCGGAATCGATGAGCCTCGCAAGGCTGTCGCCGTAGAGCGGCACATCGTTGAGCAGTTGCTCACGCGTAAAGCTGACCCCATCGAAGCCGGTGAACTTGAAGGAAGTTGGCCCGGGCAGGCTCCCCCGCTCAGCGAGGATGCCGGGGGCCGCAAAGACCGTCATCGGCCTCCCGACCCTGGCCCCCCTCAACGTGCGCATGAATACCCGCATGCCACCTCCGCGCAGGTTGGTAAAGCTCATGCGGCCGTTGTTGCTCCGCAGGGAGCGGGGCGAGTTGCGGCCGAAGTTCATCGAAAACCGGTTCCCCCCGCTGGCGTAACCGACACTGCCGATGGCTCTCAGCCGGGCTCGGAAACTCCTCGCCCCGGGCGCAACGGTATAAAACTCACCCGCGCCACTATCGCCCATACCCATCATTGAACGACTGTTGCGTCCGAAAAGATTGGAGCGAATGGCTCCTTCAACAGGGAGAGCCACCAGCAGGGCCAGGGAAAGGGTAAGGATGGCGCGGAAGGAGAAGGCGAGCGTTTTCATACGGTGACCAAGGAAGCGCGAACGTTTGAACGTAAGATGAAGCCTGACGGGAACGAAACGGCAGCAAACCCCAGCCGGCCCTGCCAGCCATGCCGAGGCGCTACGGACTCCTCATCAAAAAATTCCCTATCGGCAAGGGGTATTTTTCCACCCATGAGGTGGGTAATCGACCGGATCGTGACCGAGGCAGGCATTTTCCGATTGATGCGAGGCAAGTCGACGAACGGATGCAGGGAGAAATATTCCGCCGGATTTTTCCGGGTGGTGTCCACGACGGACGTGGCAAGAATGGAGGGAACCGCGGTTGAATTTAATGGCGGGAGGTTGGATCGAGTTGGATTGCCTCTGTGTAGCTCGGTTCTCCAGAACCGAGTCCGGGCGCGACTCTGCCGGGCCGGAACCTTGGCTCTGAAGAGCTGAGCTACATCCAAGTTGGATTAAGTCGGATTTACTCTGTTGGGGGGGGAAATGAACCAAGCCGGATTCGGGAATCAGCAGCCTCCGGCCGCTTCTTAGCGTTGCAGGGGTTATGCGACTGCTCTTTCGCTTTTGCAGGGGCAAAGAGGCGAACGGGCGGTTCCGTTTTTTCCGCCCATTCCGGAATGTTTCCCCCGGGGCGCATGCGGCGTCGAACCTGGAAAAGCGAAGCGGTGCTCGGAGGTTCCAAGCACCGCTCGCCTAGCTTGCCCGGCGCCGCGTGAAGCAACGCCGGGTTCATGATTGATTGACGCGCCTTACGCTTTTTTCGCGCGGCGGCGGAAGCGCTGGAGGCCCAGCAGCATGCCCGCGGCACCGGCCAGCGAGGAGAGGGCGCCCGGTTCGGGCACCACCACCAGCGCCACTTCCGGCGTCGCACCAGCGAAGTCGTAATCGACCGCCACGCGGATGCCGTTGCCGATCTCGAACGAAACCGCTTCTTCCGGCACGCCGTTGTAGTCGGTGAGCGCGTAGCCGAAACCAGGCGCGGTGAAGACGCCGCTCCATGTGCCCGTCGCGCTGTAGGTAGCGATGGTCCAGTGATCGCCGACGTTGAGCGTGCCCGGCATGTTCAATGTGCTGACCGAGAGACTCGGCATGCCGTTGAGCGTGAGCTTCACGCCCGCGCCGCCGCTGTTCAGGTGGATCACGTCGGAACCGGCCACCGCGTTCGGCTGGCTGAGATCCAGCTCGATGCTCAGCGTGCTGCCAGCGTTCAGCGTCAGCGTGCCCATGGTGAAGTCGCCGATGCCGGTTCCTCCCATCGCAACCGAGCCGGGCGCGACCACCGCGCTGCCATCGGCCGAGACATCGCCACCGACCGCACCGCCACCGCCGAATGTGCCGGCATGGAGGGTGACCGGGTTCGGGTAGGCGCTGTAGTTGTCGCTGTTGACGAGCAACGTGCCCGCGCCGGTCTTGGCGAAGCCCGAGGTGCCGCCAAGGGCGCCCGTGTAGGTGAAGGTCTTGCCAGCCGCCACATCGACGGTGCCCGTCGTGTTGAACGTGATGCCCCGGTCGCTGCTGAACGTATTCGTGATCGCCAGCGTCACGCCCGGAGTGGTGCTCAGGGTGATGCCCGTCGTTCCGGCGATGTTATTCGCCGCGCTCACGGCCAGGGTGCCGCCCGCGACTTCGATGCCGCCGGTGAAGCCGGAATTGTCGCCGCCGAGAGCCAGCGTGCCGGTGTCGGTCTTCTTGATGTTGCCGGTGCCGCTGATGGAAGCGGAGACCGTCAGCGAATTCGTGCCGGTCACCTCGAAGGTGCCGCCGCCCGCATCGACCTGCACGGAGCGATTGCTGCCGAGGTCCACCGAAGCTCCCGTGCTCTTCAGCGTGCCGCCATTGAACGAGAGGTTGTTGGTGCCGGCGTTGTTGCCGAGGTTGTTGCTGGCGCTGATTTCGACGGTGCCGCCGTTCACCGCGATCGGGCCACTGAAGCCCGCGCCGCTGCTGTTATCACCGCTGAGGACCACGGTGCCGGCGCCGATCTTGGTCAGCGAGCCGGTGCCGTTGATCACGCCGGGGATGGAGAGGCTGTTGCCGGTGCCCACGTCGAGCGTGCTGGTCGTGCCGCTGACCGTCACCGGGCGGGTGCTGCCCAGATCGACCGTGGCGCCTGTGCTGCGCAGCGTGCCGTTGCTCAGCGCAAGGACGTTGGTCGCGGAGCCGTCGCCGAGGTTGTTGCCGGCGCCGATTTCGAGGGTGCCGCCGTTAACATTCACCGACCCGTTGAAGGTCGCGGAGTTGTCGTGCGAGAGGACCACCGTGCCGGTGCCGGTCAGGTTGAGCGCGCTGCCGCTGCCGTTGATCGAGCCCGGAACCGTCAGGACGCTGGCGCCCGACGTTTCCAAGGTTCCCGCGGTGCCGAGGTTCAGGTTGCGGTCGGCGCCGAGGCTGAAGGAGCCCGTGGCGAGCAGCGTGCCGCCGTTGATCGCGACAGAGTTGGTGGCGGAGGCGTCGCCGAGGTTGGCGCTGGAACCCGCGCTCACCTTGCCGTCGTTGATCGCCACCTGGCCGCTGAAGGTCGTGCTGTTGTCACCCGTGAGGGCCAGCGTGCCGACGTCCGTCTTGGCAAGTGTCGTGCTGCCGCTGCCGTTGATCGAGCCCGAAACCGTGAGGGTGTTCGAGCCAGTCACCGCGACGGTGCCGCCCGTGCCGGTGAGGTTCATCGCACGGCTGCTGCCGAGGTCGAACGTGCCACCCGCTTCGAGGGTCGCCGCGGTGCCCGCGATCGTGACCGAGTTGCCCGCCGAGGCGTTGCCGAGGTTGGCGCTCGAATCGACGTGCACGGTGCCCGCAGAGATCGAAACCGGGCCGCTGAAGCTGGCGCTGTTATCGCCGCTGAGGATCAGCTTGCCGGTATCGGCCTTGGTCAGAGCGGTGCTGCCGCTGAGCGGACCGGAGACGGTCAGTTCCGTGCCCGCGCCCACCTTCACCGTGCCGCCGCCCGTGCCGAGGGCGAGCGTGCGAAGGCTGCCGAGGTCGAACGAGCCCGTCGTTTCGAGGATCGCGTTGTTGCTGATCGTGACGTTGTTCGTCGCGGAGGCATCGCCGAGGTTGGCGCTGGCGCCGACACTCAGGGTGCCGGCGGTGAGAGCGATGGCGCTCTGGAAGCCGGTGCTGGTGCCGCTGAGGACGAGGGTGCCGGTGCCGATCTTGGTCAGCGTCGAGGTGCCGGCGCCGGTAAGGTTGCCACCGATCGTCAACTGATCAGCGGACACGTTCACCGCCGCGTCGCCGCCGAGGGCGACCGAGCCGGTCCAGACGTTGCTGCCGCCCGCGCTGTGGAGAGCGCCGAGGCCGCCGAAGCCGGCGCCTGAGATGGTCAGGCCTTCGCCGGTGATGGTGAGGCCACCCGAAACCTGCAAGGTGCCCTGGGTAGGCGTGCTGTTGACCACCGTGCCGCCCGCGGTCGTGCCGAGCGCGGTCGCGGAAGTGATGTTGAGCACGCCGTTGTCCACCGTGGTGACGCCCGCGTAATTGTTGTTGCCGCTGAGGGTTAGCGTGCCGGTGCCCCCCTTAGTGACGTTCAGCACCGCGCCGCCCGCATTCGTCAGGACGCCGCCGAAGCTGGTGTCGGCGTTGTTGACCAGGCGGATGGTGCCGGCGGTGGAAGTGTTCAGGTTGGTCACGACGCCACTACCGCCGAGGGCCGCGACGGTTTCGGTCTGGCCGTTGAGGTCAAACACGCCCGCGCCGTTGATGATCAGGGTCGTCGCGTCGTTGATGCGCTCATCGCCCGCGATGCGGATGGTGCCTTCGTTGATCGTGGTGTCGCCACGATAGGTGTTGGCGCCACCCATCACGAAGGTGCCGGTGCCATTCTTGACAAGGCTCAGGAAGCCGCCGCCGGTGTCTTCGATGACGCCGTTGTAGGTGCCGCCACCGCCGCCACCGCCGAGCGTGCCCAGCGTGAGGGTGACCGCCGAGGCGGAGCTGTTGTTGACGTGAGTCGTGCCGCTGGTGGCCGCCAGGCCGCCGATCGTCTCGCTGTTACCGTTGAGATCGAGCGTCGCGCTGTTGTTGACCGTCACCGTGCTGGTGTCGGGGATGACATTGGCGCCCGCGCCCACGGCGAGGGTGCCGCCGTCGATCTGCGTGCCGCCGGTGTAGGTGTTCGTGCCGGAGAGGACGAGAGTGCCCGCGGTGGTCTTGGTCACCCCCGCGGTGCCGTTGATGAGCGCCACATTGCTCAGCGTGCCCGACTGGAAGTTGAGCGTCTGGATCGGGGCCGAAGCGGAGCCGATGTTGTGGCCCGCCATGTCGAGGGTGCCGCCATTGACCGTGAGGGTCGTGCTCTGCGTGCCGGTCGTCGTGGTGCGGGTGATATCGCCGCCGAGGGTCAACGAACCGCCGGTGACATTCACCGTGCTGGTGGCTTTGTTGGCCGCCG
This sequence comes from Chthoniobacteraceae bacterium, assembly GCA_044226525.1. Lineage (GTDB taxonomy): Bacteria > Verrucomicrobiota > Verrucomicrobiia > Chthoniobacterales > Chthoniobacteraceae > VFJQ01. The sequence goes on from JBGAGV010000029.1 coordinate 59,978, forward strand.
CGCCGCTGACATTGGCCATGCTGATCGCGCCGATCGTGACTGCGCCGCCGGAGACGTTGAGCGTCGCCGTGGAGCCGCCGGTCGCAGTGCCCGCCGTCGCGGAGTTCACCGCCATGTTGAGGGTGCCGATCGTGACCGTGCCGCCGCCGAGGTTCACCGTCGAGGTCATCTGACCGTTGGTGTTGATGGCGCCGCTGCGGTTGGACATCACGACGGTGGTCGCGTCCAACGTGCCGGTATCCATGCTGAAGCTGGCCGTCGCATCGCCGATGCCGCCGGCGCCCGCGCTGGAGCGCGCCGCCATGGTCATCGTGCTGAGCAACAGATCCACGCTGTGGCCGGTCAGGGTCGCGGTGCCGGAAAGCGCCGCGCCCGTGGCCGAGGCGCCGTTGATCATGTTCCACGCAGCGCGGCCGGTGCCGTCCGCCGCGCGCACCACGAGAGTGCCGCTGGCGCTGTTGAAGTTCAGGACGCCCACACCGCGCTGGGTGTTGGTGCCGACGTTGATCGTGTTGGCGTTGATCGTGTTGACGCCGCTGCCGAGTTTCAAGGTCTGCGCGAGGTTCTGCGTGGCAGGTTCACCGATGTTCACGGTGCCAGCCGTGATGGTGCTCGTGGGAGCGAGCGTGAGGGTCGAGGTGCCGGCGGTGTTCGCACCGCCGTTCTTGTCGCCCACGCCGAACGTGCCCGCCGTGCCGAGGTTGATGCTCACGCTGTTCAGCGCGGACATGTTCACGATGGCCGAGTTCTGGTTCGTCGCGCCCGTCGCGCCGCCCACTTGGAAGGTGCCACCGGTGCTGTTCACCACGAGGTTACCGCCACCGCTGAAGGTGACGTTCGTCGTATCGGTTGCGGAGGAGTTGGCTCCGAGGGTGACGTTGCCGTTCACCGTCAGCGTGATGCCGCTGCCGATGAGGATGTTGGCGTTACCCGTGGCGTTGTTGTTGAGGGCCTGGAGGCCGCCCACCGTCTGGTTCGTGCTCGTGAGGTCGAGGGTCGCGGTGTTGGCCGCGGTCGTCGTCGTTCCGACCACCACCGAGCTGTTCGGGGACAACGCGTTGTCCACCGAGCCGGTGAGGGTGCCCGACACGATTTGCGTCGCGCCGCTGTAGGTATTCAGACCGGCGCCGCCGAGGGTCAGCGTGCCCGCGCCGACCTTCGCCAGGATCAAGCCACCCGTCGCGGCATTCACGAGTCCGCCGTTGAAGGTGTTGTTGATGCTGCTGGTGAGATCGGTGCCGCTGGTGCCGCCGAGGGTCAGCGTGCGTGCGTTGGTGCTCGAGTTGGTGATGAAGCCGGCGCTCCCGGTCGCGACCTGCTTGAGGACTTGGTTAAAGCCGTTCAGGTCGTAGCCCGCACCCGCATTGATCGTCAGGAGGCTGCTGTTCGGGATCGCGTTATCGACGCCGTTCTTCAGGAAGCCGCCCGCGACGGTGATGCCCGCCGTGGTGCCGGTGCCGCCGAAGGCGAGGTCGGTCTGCGCCGAGCCGATCGTCAGGCTGCCGTTGCCCGCCTTGGTGAGGCCGGTCGCGGAAGCCACCGTGGTGGTCATCAGGCCGCTGATGGTCAGCGTCTCCGCCGGGCTCGGCACCGAGATGGTGCGCATCGCGGCACCGAGGTTCATCGCGCCCGAGAGGGTCACGTTGTTGCCCGCGGTCACACCGCCCAGGGTGAAGTCACCGGCGATGGTAGTCGCATTGCCGATGTTACGGGCCGTGCCATCGCTCATGATGGTGGTTCCACCATCGATGGTCAGCGTGCCGGTGCCGACCGGGCCGCTGGTAATCGTCGGAGGCGTGCCCGCGCTGGCCGCGCCGAAGATCAGCGTGCCTTCCGCCAGCTCGAAGCCGGTGGTGAAGGTGTTAGCGCCGCTGAGGGTCAGCGAGCCCGCGCCCATCTTCTTGATCACACCGCCTGCGCTGGTGATCGGGGCCGCGATGTTCAGGCCATTCGTCGAGAGACCCGTGGTGGTGATAACCGGGGCCGCATTGCTGAGTTGCAGCGCGGACTGCGCCGCGGCCGCGGTCGTGAGGACCGGGGTTGTGGAGAGCGAGTCGTTGTTCGAAGTGATCGCGTTAGCCGCGGTCAGGACGATGGTGCTCAACGCCGTCGGCGTGCCGAAGGTGAAGGTGGTGTTAGCCGCACCGCCCGGGTTATTGAAGGTGACGCTGGCCAGCGTCTGGGTGGTGGCCGAGCTGTAGTTCGGCAGGGTGAACGAACCGCCGCCGTTGATGAACAGGTTGCTGGTCGTCGCGATCTGGTTCGGCGTGGTGTTCATCGTCACCGCGGCATTGTTGATCGTGAGGTCACCCGGGACCGCGATCAAACCGGAGGCTGCCTGGAGATTCAGCGTGCCACTATTGACGAAGGTGCCGCCGCCATAGGTGTTGGAAGCGAACAGCGGCGCGAGGCGCAAGGTTTGCGGACCGTTGGCGACCACGCTGATGCCGGAACCGACGATGGCCGGGTTCAGGACCAGCGTGTTCTGGTTGACGTAGAAGTAGAGATCCTGCGTCGCGTTCTGGCCGGTGATGGTGTTGCTCGCATCGAGCGCGCCAAGCGTGACCGCCTGGTTCGCGTTGGTGATGATACCGACACCGAACGCGTAGGTGGTTCCAGCCACCGGAGTCACGGTGGTGGCGGCACCGGTCTGCGAGAAGCGCCAGGAATAGGCGGTCTTCGCACCGGTGGTCATCGTGCGGGTGAGCGCCGTCGTGCCGGTGCCGGAGTCGTTGTAGTTCCCGGTCGCCACCGTGTTGGTGATGTCGGTGCCAGTGAACCCAAGGGCCGCGAAGCCGCCGTAGGTATTGCCCAGCGCAACCACGCCGAACGTGTTATCGTAGGTGGCGAACGCCGAGCCGTCCGCGACCGCCCAGCCACCGATGAGGTTGTTGGTCAGGCTGGCAGCGCTGAAGGCCGCTCCATTGAGCTGGTTGATGATGATGTTCGAGTTCACCACCAGGCCCTGACCGCCGAGGGTATTGGAGCCGCTGGAGTTATTGGTCGTGAACCCGTTGAAGTTCACGCCGCTATGGTTCGTGGTGTTGCGAACGAGGTTGCCGATGGTCAGCTTCACCGTGCTGCCCGCGCTGATGAATGGGAGCGTGTTGATGGTGTTTTGACCACCGGTGACGGTCACCGAGTTGACAGTCGCGATCGTGTCGGTCGAACCGCCGCCCTGGATGGTGAGCGTGCCGCCCTGCATGGTGACCGGGTTGTTCGCCGCGAGGCGGGTCGGGGTCAGGTTGCCGGACTGGTTGAGGCCGTAGTTATCCCACAGCAAGGCGCCGTAGTTGAGGGTCAGGCCAGCCGTGCTTGAGAGCGTGCCAGCATCGCGCAGTTGCAGCGTGCCGCCGCGGACGATGGTCGCACCGGTGTAGGTGTTCGCATTGGTCAGGAGCGTGGTGCTGTTGCCCGAGCGGACGAAGTTCAGCTTGCCAGTGATCTGGCCCGCGAAGACTGAGTTGCCGGCCGCCGTGGTGAGGGTGACGGTGCTGGCGCCGCTGTTAGTGATCGTTCCGCCGGTCGCATAAGCCGCGCCCTGCGTGATCGTCGTCTGGTTATTGTTGGTGATGGTGCCGAAGGCCTGATCGGAGTTCTTCAGATCGACAACCGAAGTTCCATTCACCTGGAGGGCGTTCACCGTCGGGGTGGTCGGGCCGGGCACCACCGCGATGGTGTTGGCTGAGCCACTGTTCAGGTTGAACGTGCCGCCGTTGACCACCACGCCGCCCGTGAAGTAGGCGAGGTTGTTCAGGTTGAAGGTGCCGCCGTCGCCCTTCATGAGGCCGCCGGTGTTGCCGACGCCGAGGACACCGTTCAGGTCGAGGGTGCTCGAACCCGCCGTGTGGAACACCATCGTGGTGCCAGCCGTCGTGTTGTTCAGGCCGACGTTGATCGTGGCCGCCGCGCCGTCGAGGACCAGCAACGCGGACGCATTGCTGAGCGACTGGGTGAGGCGTCCGCCGTTCGGGCCGAAGCCGCCGAAGGTCGTGGCGTCCAGACCGCTGCTCAGGCTGCTGGTGCCGCCGATGGTGAGGGTGTTCGCCGCCGTGTTGACACGCAGGGTCTGCGCGCTGCCATTGATACCGGCGTTCTGCGTGCCCGCCCAGGTGGTCGGGGTCAGGTTGTATTCACCGGAGGCGAAGCCCGTCGTGCCGCCGAGGGCGCGGTAAACGTTGGTCGCGCTGTCCTTGACGAGGAAGCCCGTGCCGGAGCCCGACGTGGAGGCGTCCGCGAGGATGTCTCCGCGCACGGACATGGTGGCGGTGCCATTGGCGCCGCCGCCCTGGCCGCTGGCCAGGCTCGGAGTGGTGATGGTGAGCGTCGCGTTGCCAGCGGCCGCCACGGTTCCGTTGATGCCGCGGAAGACCGCCGTGCCGTTCGCGTTGAGCGCGCTCAGCGTGGTGATCGTCATGTTCAACTGCGAACCAGCGTCCGCGTTCAGAACGAGGGCGCCGCCGCCCTGGGTGACGTTGAAGGTGGTGATGTTTTCGGTCGTGGTGGTCGCATCGACGCCGTTGCCTTCGATCCGGAGCGTGCCGCCCTGGAGGTTCAACGTGCCGGCGTTATTCAGGCCGAGGCGATTGCTCAGAGCCGTGCCGCTCGCGAGGCTATTATCGACAAGCAGCGTGCCGCCACTGTTCACCGTGAAGACGCCGCCGAAGGCCGGCGAGGCCGTGCTGGCGAACCAGGCGCCCGCGTCGTCGAAGGCGAGGGTGCCGCCGCTGACCGTCACCGTGCCGTTCGAGGCCGTCGCGGTGTTCTGCACGCTGGTCATGTGCAGCGTGCCGGTGCCGATCTTGTGGAAGCCGACGCCGTTGAGGACAGCATCGTTGTAGCGCATGATCTGGCCCGAGAAGGTCGAGTCGGTATTGTCAAACCCGACCGCGAGCGTCGGCGTGCCGACGTTCGAGAAGATCGTGCCGGAGCCGGCGAGCGAACCCCACGTCGTGTTCGTGTTGTTCAGGTCATAACGCGTGCCCGAGTTCAAGGTCAGGCGCGAGAAGCGCGAACCGGCGTTGTTGATGCCGTTGCGGAGCGCGCCGTTGGCGATGGTGACGCCGCCGGTGAAGTTGCTCTGAGCACCGATTTCCAACACGCCATTGCCCGCCTTGGTGAAGCCACCGGTCGTGCCGACCACGCTGCGGAGCAGGAAGCCACGCGCCAGCGGAGCGATGTCGGTCGCACCATTGGCGTTGATCGTGTCCACGTTGATGGTGTTGCCGCTCGCGCCGAAGTCCACGCGGCCATCGATGAAGGCCACGGTGCCGACGTTCGAGGAGGTGACCGTGATGCCGGAAGCGCCGATGGTCAGGACACCGGTCGAGCCGGCGCCCGTCGCGGTGACGGTGCCGTAGGTCTGGACGTTCGGATTGCCCGTGCCGCCGATGTTGTTGAAGACCAGGCCGGCGAGGGTGTTGTTGCCGAAGAGGTTCAGCGTCGAGCCACCGTTGAGGGTGACGATGTTGCTGGCCGCAATCTGCTGGGCGAACTGGCTCGTGGTGGAGCCCATCGTGACCACCGAGTTGTTGATAACCAGGCCGTTGGCCGGGTTGGTCGCCGCCGGGATCACCGCACCAGCCACCGAGCCCGCCAGGGTCACGGTGCTGCCACCCTGCACCACGGTGCCGCCGGTGTAGCTGTTGTTGGTGTCGGTCAGCGTGATATTGCCGCCCGCGACGTTGAAGATTGCCTTCACCGAGGAACCGCCGCCGTTCGTGTTGTCCACGATGCGGGAATTGATCGTGAAGGTATTGGTGCGGTTGTAGATGTAGAGGCTGCTGTTCGCACCCGGGGTGAGACCGCCAGCGGTCAGACGACCGCTATCCACGGTGGCACCGAGGGTCTGGTTGTTGTTCGGCCCGATGAGGCCGCCCGTGACCAGGTTCAGCGTGTCCGCGCCGTTCGCGAAACCGATCGCGATGTTGGAGCCGGACATGCTCAGGGCATTGAGGGTCGAACCGCCGCTCGGCACCGTGCCCGTGGCCGTGAGGCGCGCGTTCAGGTTCGAGTTATTGCCAGCCGCGATGGTGCTCAGGTCGTAGGTGAAGGCGCCCGTGGAGGAACCCACCGGCGCGAGAGCCGCCGCACCGATCCCGGGGATGTAGGTCGCGAAGTCGTTGCCGACGATCGCCCACGGTCCGATGATGTTGTTGGTCAGCCCGGCGCCCGCCGTGGTGTCCGCCGTGGCGTTGCCGTTGATGTTATTAATCCGGATCCGCGTGCTATTACCGATCAGGCCGCCTGCGTTCAGGATCACGGTCGCATCGCCGCTCTGCGCCAGGCCGGCCAGCGTCAACTCCGCGGAGTTGACCCCCGTGCCGCCCGCCGTCGCGGTCAGGACGTTGTAGCCCTGTGCCACGGTCACCGCGCCGATCGTTTCCGTCGCGGCCAACTGCGTCCGGCCCGTGAAGGTCAACGTGCCGCCGCGCATCGTAATCGCCGCACTGTCGTTGAGGCGGTCGGTGAGATTGGTAGCGAGGTTGGCGTTGTTATCGAGCGCCAGCGTCGCGTAGTTCAGGTCGAGGCTGGTCGTGCCGCTCAGGCGAGCGCCATCGCGCAGCGTCGTGACACCGCCGTTGATGAGGGTGGTGCCGGTGTAGCTGTTGTCGCTTTCCAACGTCCAGGTGTTCTGACCGGAACGCGTGAGGTTGACGCTGCCCTGGATGTTGCCAGCCCACGTGCGGCCCGCGTTGTCCTGGTTGATCACGAAATTACCCGTGCCGGTGCTGCTGGTGACCGACCCGCCGAAACCGGGCACCACGCTATCCGAGAACAGGCTGAGGATCTGCTGCGACGTGCCATTCAGGTCCAGCGTGCCGCCCACGTTGATGGACAGGAAGTTATTGGCGAAGATGGTGTTCTTGCCGCCGTTGAGTTTCAGGGTGCCCTGGTTGATGACCGTCTGGCCGGACATCGAGTTGGCACTCACGCCCGAGAGCCCGGTCACGAGCGAGGTCGGGGTGCTCAGCGTCAGGGTGCCCGCACCCGCTTTAACGTTGCTGATGTTGCCGTTGGCGATGCCGTTGCCGCCATTGAGCACTGAGCCGATGGTGAGATCGCCCAGCGTCCAGAAGTTCAGTGGCGTGTTGCCACTGGTCTGGTTGAGGGCGCCACCCGTGATGGTGGAGGTGCTGCCGCCCTTGACGAGGATACCGCCGCTGGAAAGAACCAGCGACTGGACCGTGTTCAGCGTCAACCCGGCGTTCCCGCCGATCGTGAGGGAGTTCACGGTCAGGCCCGTGGTCACATTGGTCGTGCCCGTGGTCAGGTTGATATTGTTGTTGGCGGTTACCGTGTTGGCCGTCTCGTATTCGGTGCCAGCCAGAGGACGGAGGATCGAGGTGGCCGTGTCCGCCGTGGCGAAGGAGATGCCCGAACCGCTGTCGGTCGTGTCCACCAAGGCCCAAGGCAGGAGGGCTTTGTTCTTGCTGGCGGCCGCACCGGCCTGGCCGGCAAAGGTGAAGCCACCCGTGCTGACCGCGATGCTGGCGTTGCCCGCGCCGACGGCGGTGCCGAGGTTGGTGCCGCGGAAGAGGACGCTGGCGCCGCTCGGTGCCGTGGTGCTGTTCTGCGCCGTCGAAGGATTGTTCGCGGCAGCGTTGAAGCGCAGGTCGGCCTGCTGGCCGGTCTGGGCCGTCACCGTGACCACCGAATAACCGCGGTTGAAGGACGGCGCGGCGAGCGTTTCCGAGGTGTTGCCGGTCGTGCTGCCGACCAGCGTGAAGTTACCACCCGCGAGCGTCAGCGCACGCGAGCCGAGGCGATTGTTGATCGGGCTGGCCGAGTTGTCGGTGATGAGCAGGGTGCCCGCCGGGTTCACCGTCGCAGCCACCCCGTTGCCACCCAGCAGCGTGCCGGAGCCGTTCAAGGCGAGCGTGCCGCCGAAGACCGAGAGACTGCTCGTCACGATGACCGGGTTCGCCGTGGTCACATTCAATGTGCCGGCGCCCCATTTTTCAATGCTGAAATACTGGTTGGCCGTGCCCGTCGCCGAAGTCAGGCTGCTATTGAGGTTGATGACACCGGTGCCCACGGTGTTGAAGACTTGGGCGTGGCCACTGGTCGTCGGATCGTTGATGCCACCATTAATATTCAGGACCGAGCCGCTGGCGGCGCCGATGGTGTTATCCGCGCTCTTGGTGATCAGGCCGGTGATGGTGTTGGTGCCGGCGACGTTCTCGATCTGGCCACCGAAGTTCAGGCCACCGAACTTGACGTTGGTGGTGCTGGTCAGGGTGATCGGGTTGGCGACCGTGATGCCGCCGCTCAGTTGCAGGGCGGCGCCCGCCACGGTCGGCGTAATCGTGATGAGATTGGTGGAAAGACCTGCGGCGCCGTTGGCGCTCAGGCGAACCGCACCGGCATTGATGACGATGCCGCCAGCCGCATTCGACCAGCTCGTGCCGGAGTTGTCGGCCGCAAGTTCGAGCACGCCGTTGTCATTCTTGAACAGCGCATTGACCGCCGACGGGATGGTGAAGGCGGAGTTCAACGTGAGGACGTTGCCCGCGGTCACTTCGAAGGCGTTGTTGAGCTGGTTCAGGGTGAAGGCGCGGGAGGTGCCAAAGGTGCCCGTGGCACGGAAGCCCGCCGCCGTGGCGGCATTGACGTTGAGGAGGACGCCGTTCGCAGCGTCACCAAGCGCGCCGTCGTTCGACGCAGCCAGCACACCCTTGCGGATATCGACGTTGTTGCCCGCGCCGCCGAAGTCGTTGGTGGCGTTGGTCAGTTCGAGCGTGCCGCTGCCGGACTTGATGATGCCGAAGCCGGCCCCGGTCACTTGCCCGCTAAGGGTCATGCCTTGCACGACGTTGGAAGCGGTCGCGTTCGCGACGGACAGCGTGGGCGTGCCGGTCAGGGTGGTGAGCCCGGTGAATTCGAGCCCGTAGCCGCTGGCGTTCGTGACCGCGATCGTATAGGCGCCCGTATCGAGCGTGGTTTCGCGCAACGTCTTGTTCAGAGCGTTGATGGCGCCACCGGAGTGGTTGATCGAGATCGACTGATTGCTCGTGACGACGATCGCGTTCCCCAAGGTGACGTTTTCCGGAGTGCCGAGGGAGTTGCCGTCGGCCACCAGGTTCAAGCCACCGCCACCGCCGAGCTGCAGCGTTCCGAGGAAGCCGCCCGGAGGAGTCAGGATGCCCAGACCCGTCTTGTTGATGATGTCGGTCGCGAGCGAATTGATGACGTTGGCGATGGTGACGGTCATCTGGGGGGCCGTCACGGCCACGTTCCAAGTATTCGGCAGAATGGTGTTGCCGTTCAGGAACAGGGTGGTCGCGCCGCCGGCATTGGTGCCGTTGAAGGTCGTGCTGCCCACCGTTGCGCCCAGCGGACCGGTGCCAAGGAAGGTGACGTCGTTGGCGATATTGCGCGAAGCCGTGCCTGCCACCACGAGGCTGGTGCCGGAGGCCATCGTGAGGGTGCCCGTGCCCAACGGACCGGAAATGACCGGAGCCGAGGTCGGCGGCGTGCTGTCGGCGCCGATGAGAATGCCGCCCGCGCTGACGTCGACGCCGCCGGTGAACGTGTTCTGCCCGCCGAGTTGGAGGACGCCGTTGCCGGATTTCGCGATGCCACCGTTCTGGATGACGGAGTTGATGATCAAGCCGGCCTGCCACGGCGCCACATCCGCGCCGTTCACGAGGGTGGCGCCCACGCTGACCGGGAAGGAGTTGTTGCCGTTCAGGTCGAGGTTACCCGTGGTGATCGTGGCGACCGCTCCCGCACTGCTGGTGGTCGCGGTGATACCGCTCGTAATCGTCAGCGTGCCCGTCGGAGACAGGGTGGGTGCACCGCCACCGCCGTTATTGATGGTCAGGCTGGTGATGGTGTTCGCGGTATTCGCGAGGGTGACGACCGAGCCGCCGCCCATCGTAAGAGCCTGGGTGCCGATGCTGCCGCCGAGGGTCTGGGTGAGTGTGCCCTGATTGACCGTAATGCCGCCCGTGCCGAGCGCGCCGGTCGCACCGACCGTCAAGGTGCCCGAGTTGACCACCGTGCCGCCGGTGTAGGTGTTGACGCCGTTGAGCGTCATCACACCGTCGTTCTGGCCGGAGGACTTGATCAGACGGACCGTGCCGCCCACGCCGTTGTCAGCGATCACCGCGCCGATGGTGACGGTGCGGTTGGTGCCGCCGTAGTTGCCCTGGTTGAGGTAGAAGTCCGACGGGCTGCCGACCGTGCCGCTGGTCAGGGTGCCGTTCGTGATGGCGATATCCACGTTGTCGGAGGATTCGCCAAACAGGATGCCGCCCGCCGCCGAACGGAGGGTAAATCCGCCGAGGTTCAGCGTGGTGGCTGCGGTCGGACTGGTGAAGGTCAGGGTGTTGAGAACCGTATTCGCGACGAGTGTGGTCGTGCCCGTGGTGCCGAAGCGCACGTTATCGGTATCCGTCAGGCTGGTCGAGAAGCCGGTCGTGGTGCCGGTGGGGAAACCCACGGCATTGAGGCCGCCGATGCCCAGGCCCGGAACGTAGCTGGCGAATTCGCGATCCACGATCGCCCACGGCCCGATGATATTGTTGGTGAGACCACCGCCGAACGACGCCGTCGAAACGCCGCCGATGTCGGTAAACGTCGTATGGACGGCGTTGCCGAGCAAGCCATGGCCGCCGAGGTTGTTGAACCGCAGGACCGCGGTGGAACCCATGGTGCGGGACAGCGAACCGAAGGTGAGTTCGGTGGAGTTCACGCCCGTGCCGCCAGCCGTGTTGAAGATCGAGTTCAGGCCTTCGACGAGCGACACGTTGCCGAGCGTCTCGGTCGAGTTAGTCTGCGCACGACCCTGGAAGGTGATGTTGCCGCCACGCATGGTGATGTTGGCGGAATTGTTCACGCGGTTGCCTTCAGCGAAGATGCTGTTGTTGTTGAGCGTCAGGCTGCCGTAGTTGATGTCGATGGCCGAAGTGTTCGCGAGGGTCGCGGAATCGGTCAGCGTCAACGTGCCACCCGTGATGAGCGTCGCTCCCGAGTAGCTGCTCGGATTAACCAGCGTCAGCGTGCCGGTGCCCGCCTTGTTGAGGTAGATGGTGCCGTTAATGGCGCCGCCGAAGGTCGAGTTCGAGTTGGCCACCAGCGTCGCCTGAGCGCCGCTGTTGGTCACGATACCGCCGCCGGCGGTCTGACCGGCCGCCGCGCCCTGGCTGGCCAGGTTCGCGATGAACTGGACGCCGTTCTTCAGGTCCACCGTGCCGCCGGTGTTGACGGTGAGGGCGTTGTTGAAGAGCAGCGTGTTGGTCGCCCCACTCTGCAGATTCAGCGTGCCGCCGTTCACCGTGGTGGTGCCGTTGACATACTGCTGCTGACTGAGGGTCAGGGTGCCGGGGAGAGCCTTCGTGAAGCCCGCCGTGCCGGAAAAGCCGGCCGTGAACGTCGCGCTCGAGCCGCTCGCCACATGAACGATGCCTTCGGTGCCCGCTACCGCCACAACCGGAACGTCGAGGCTGGAAGTGCCGCCGCCATTCACGAGGATGGCGCCACCGCTCAGGGTGAGGGTCGTCGGGGCAAGGCTCGCAACCGCGTCGATGCTGAACCCACCGCCGTTCATGGTCAGGGCAGCGATCGTCTGGTTCGTCGGCACGGTATTGGACGTCGTGCTGGTGGCCTTGAAGATATCGGTGGTCGCCGCGCTGGAGATATCCGTCTGGATCGAATACCCGTTGAACGCCTGGATGCCGTTGGTGTTGGTCGCCACACCGTTGGTGTTATAGGTGGCGAACTCAGTGCCATTGATCGTCTGGCGCGGCAGAATGCCGTTGGTCGCTGCGACCGCGCCGCCCACGAGCGTCGGGGCCGTGGTGTAAACGATCTTGCCGGTGGCCGTGCCGAGAGCGGTGCCGACGTAGTTCAGGGTGTTGCCAGCCGCCGTCTGGGTGATGCTGGCGAAGGTGAGCGTGTTCGGACCGGCGCTGGAGTTGGTAGCCGTATCGAGGGTGATCGTGGAACCGCCGGAGCTCACCGTGAGGGCGCCCACGGTTTCCGTGGAGGAGCTGGCATTCGCCCGGAGCGTGAAGTTACCACCTTCCAAGCTGATCGGGCGGGCCGCGAGGCGGCTTGAGGTGGCCGTGCCGCTGTCATCGACGAGCAAGGTCGAACCCTGGCTCACCGTCATGGCGCCGGTGCCACCGACGCGCACGCCGGAACCGCTGATGTTGAAGGAGCCGTTACGGATCGGGAGGGCGGTATTGAAGGCTGTGCTGTTGGCCGTCAGGTTGACGGTCGTGCCGACACCGGTCGGGCCACCATAGATGAAGTTGGCCGTGCTGAAGGCCGGCATGGCCGACTGGATATTGATCGTGCCGCCGCCGCCGAAGGCACCGGAGTTGGTCGCGGTCCAGGCGCTCGGAGCGAGGTTCAAGGTCGCACCCGGGGCCGCACCGTAGTTGGTGGCATTGCCCGAAGCCTGCGTAATCGAGCCGGTCCAGGTGTTCGTGCCGGAAACACTCTGGATCACGCCGCCGGAGTTGATGCCGTTGTTCTGGCCGCTGGCGCTGATCGTAATGGCGTTAGCAATGCTGACGCCGCCCGAGAGCTGGATACCCGCACCGACCGCCTGGCCGATGCTGATCGCGCTGGTCCCGAGGTTGTTCGCGTTCTTCAGCAGGAGGATGCCGGCATTGACCGTCGTCGCACCGCTCCAGCCCGTGTTGTTCACGGTGCCGAAGTCGATGAAGCCATTGTCGTTCTTGGCGAGCGGAGCCGTCGCGCCCGCGCCGGCGTTGAGGTCGAACGCGGTGGTCAACGAAAGCGTCTTGCCTTCCGAGACTTCGATCGCCCGGGTGTTCGCCGTGTTGCTGAGCTGGATGGTGTGGGTCGCTCCCAGCGTGACGTTATCGGTCACCCGGAAGGTCGAGGTGCCCGTGGTCGGGGCGAGGGCCACGATGGTGGTGCCGCTGCCGAGCTGGGCGTCGTCGCTGATCGACAGCACGCCCTGGCCGACGGTCATCGTGCCCGAGATGGTGTTGCCCGTGTTGCCCAGCACGAGGGTGCCGGCGCCGGTCTTGGTGAAGCCGGTGGTGCCGCCGAGGACGCCGGTGAGGTAGAGGCCTTGGTTGATGTTCGAGGCGCTGGCCGTCGAAACGCTGTAAGTCGCGCCGTTGGCAACGGTGAAGCTGTCCGAAACCTGCAGACCGTATTGGTTGGTGTTGGTCAGCGTGAGGCCGAGGTTAATGTTGTTCAGCGAGCTGGGGGCGAGGATCTTGTTCTGCGCCTGGGTGAGCACCACCGTGCTGCCGGCACGCTGGATCGACATGATCGGAACCACGCCCGGATCGAAGGTGACCGCGCCAAGGGCGACGGTCTCCGACGTGCCGTAGCCGTTGCCATCGTTGTAGATGGCGAGCGCCGTGCCGGGCGTCGTGAGGCTGCTCGCATTGAAGCTGCCCGTGTAACCGGTCGAGTTGAAGTTCAACGTGCCCAGACCCGTGCGGCTGATCGAGGTGATCGAACCGATGTTGTTGATCTTGCCGAGGAGCGACACCGTGAGGAACGGGCTCGGGATGGAGGCGGTGAGTGTGGTGGCGCCGCTGAAGTCCAGCGTGCCATTCAGCGTCATGGTCACGGCCGAGGTGTTGACCGTGTCGAAGGTGGGCGAACCACTGGGGAAGTTGATGTTGTTGCCCACGGTGCGGCTGTTGCCGTCGACCATGAGGGTATTGCCAGACGCCAGCGTCAGAGCGCCAGTGCCCAGCGGGCCACTAACGAGCGGGCCGCCGCCGGTCGTCGGCGTGCTGCTCGCGGCAAGGATGATGCCGCCCGAGGTGCCTGTCGTGGTGACGCCACCCGCGAAGGTGCTCGCACCGCCCAGTTGGAGGAAGCCGTTACCGCCCTTGGTGATGCTGGTGCTGGTGCCCGCGCCAGCGATCGCCGAAGTGATGGTGAGGCCGGACAGGATGGTGTTGTAGGTCTGGCCCGCGGTCGAGATGGCACCGACGTTGATGGTGTTGACGCCGTTGCTGAGGACGATGGTGCCGCCGCTGACCGTGTTGACCCCAGCCGCGTTGCTGGTCGAAGCCGTGATCGGCGTGGAACTGGAGATCGTCAGGGTGCCGGTGCCGACCGCCACGGTCGGGTTGTTCGCTTCACCGCCGTTGTTGTTGAAGGTGATGCTGTTCAGCGTGTTGTTGCCGACGAGCGTGAGGGTCGCGCGACCGTTGAGGTTGACGTTGCTGGTCGCCGCGATCTGGCCGCCGTTGGTGTTCATCGTCACCGCCACGCCCGTGCCCTGCACGCCGCCATTGATCGTCAGGTCGCCCGGGATGACCACGTTCGTGGTTCCATTGGCCGTGGCGCCGGCGCTGAGATTCAGCGTGCCCTGGTTGACATAGGTGCCACCCGAGTAGCCGTTGAAGTTCGTCAGCGTCAGGGTATTCGCGCCGGACTTGACCAGCGTGACTGTGCCCGAGCCGCCGACCGCCGTGGCGCTGGGATCCACGATCGCCGAATTGATGGTGATCGTGTTCTGGTTGCCGTAGATGACGAGTTCGGTGTTGCCGCTGGTGGCGGTGCCAGCCGTCAGGACGCCAGGAATGGCGACGGTGCCGATGACCGTGCCGTTGTTGTTATTGCTCCGCAGCAGGCCGCCTTGCTCGAGGTCGAGCACATCGGTCGCGCCGGTGAAGGCAATATCGTTCTGGAAGCCACCCGCGATACGCAGCATGCCGGTCTTGGTCAGGGACGTCGGCAGCGTGGTCGTGAGAGCCGCACCGGCGAGGACGTTGGTGACAGCGCCCGGAGCGCCGCCCGTGCCGCCCGAGAAGCCGAAGAGCACGCCACCGGTGCTGTAGCCCGGTGCGTAGGCGAGGTAACCGCCCGAGTTGAGCGCGCCCACACCCTGGGTGGGATTGTAACCGGCGAAGTCGGTCGAGTTGGCGATTGCCCAAGCCGGCAGCGCGAAATTGCTCTGGGTGTTCAGGCCCGACGCGTCGGTGAAGAGGATGCGGGCGCTGGCGCCCTCGCTGCCGAGGTTCGTGCCGCTGAAGTTCAGGGTCGTGCCGGCGGCACGCGTGAGGCTCGCGATGGTCAGGTCGCCGCTGGCATAGTTGCCAGTGAAGTTGCCGTTGGAGCCTGCATTGATCGCGTTCGCGCCCTGGGCTGCCGTGATACCAGCGAGGCTTTCGGATGAGAACGTGCTGGCGCGACCGGACCAGGTCAGGCTGCCGCCACGCAGCGTGATCGGTGCGCCATCGGCGACACGATCGTTGATGTTCGTCTGCAGGTTGGCGTTATTGTCGATCGTCAGGTTCGCGTAGTTGATCGTGATCGACGACGTGTTCAGCAGCGTGGCGTTGTCGCGCAGGGTCGTGACACCGCCCATGAGGACGGTGGCACCGGAATACGCGAGCGGGCTTTCTACCGTGAGGGTGCTGCCATCGACACGGGCGAAGTTCCCGGTGCCGGTGAGGGCGCCGGCGAAGGTGGCGCTGGTGGTCATCCTGGTGACCAAGGTGCCGGAACCCATGTTGATGGTGCCGCCCGAGCCCGGCAGTGTGCCGCCGCTGAGGGTGCCCACATACTGGGTGTTGTTGTTCAGGTTCACCACACCCGAACCGGCGACCGACAGAGCCTGCGCCGGGAAGAGCGTGTTGTTGCCGAAGTTCAGGTTCAGCGTGCCGTTATTGACCGTGGTCTGACCGGTGTAGAACTGCTGGGCGCCGAAGTTCAGCGTGCCGGGCAGGTTTTTGTTCAGGCCCGAACCGCCGGTGAACGAACCGGTCATGTCCAGCGTGGCCCCGGAAGCGATGTGCAGCGCACCTTCCGCACCCAGCGCGACGCGCGGGACGGAGAGGGTCGTGGTGCCGGAGTGGTTGACGATGATGCCACCCGAGGTCAGCGTGAGGATGCCATTGCCGACGCCGGTGATGCCGATCGTGCGGCCCGCTTCCACGACGTTGAGGGCGTTGACCGTCTTGGTCGGCGTGTTGATGTCGTCGGTCGTGGTGAAGCCCGTGCCGATCTTGAGGGTGTCGGTCGCGGCTGCGGCATTGATGTCCGTGGCGCTGCTGTAGCCCGAGAAGGCGGCGATGCCGTTTGCGCCATAGGTGGCGAACTCGACCGCGCCGGCGCCACCGCCGGTGGCGGTGCCGGAAACGACGTTACGCGCCAGGATGCCGGTGGTGACCGGGCTCAGCGTCGGAGCCGTGGAGAAGATGACGCGATTGCTGGCCGTGCCGAGGGTGGCATTCGAGGTCCAGTTCACGGCTGCACCGGTATTGGTGGTGAGCGTCGTGAAGTTCATCTGCGTGGTCCCGCCGTTGTTGACGAGGTTCACGGTGCTCTGGCCGGCATTGAAGGTCAGCGTGTTGCCCGCCGTGCCTTCGGTCGAACCCGTGCCGGAGCCGGTGAAGTTGAGCGTCGCGCCGTTGATCGTCAGCGGCTTGTTGCCAAGGCGATCGGCCACGGCCGGGTTACCGGCCGCGTTGTCGAGGTTCAGCGTGGCGCCGTGGTTGACCGTGACGCCCGTCGTGGTGCCGAGGCGGCCATTGCCGCTCAGGGTGACCGTGCCGCTGTTAAAGGTGGTGGCACCGGTGTAGGTGTTGTCCGCGGTGAGCTTGAGCGAACCGTTGCCCACGTAGGTGAGAATGCCAGCGCTGGTCGAGCCGTTGCTGATCACGCCGTTGAAGGTCGTCGCACCCGAACCGCCGAGGAACAGCGTGCCCGCGCCGTTGCCTGACTGCATGAGGTTGACCGAGGTATTCACCGTCAGGCCACCGACGCTGGTCAGGTTATTGAACAGCGAACGAGTCGTGCTGGCGTTGTTGCCGACGTTGAGTTGCAGCGTATCGACCGTGATCGTCCCGGTCCCCGTCAGGGTCGGGAAGGCGGAGTTCGGCGTGTTGGTGCCGTTGCCGTTCAGCGAAATGGTCGGGACCTGCGTGTTGGTGATATTGACGTTCGCCTGAAGCACGCCACCGATCAGGTCCAGCCTGCCGCCCGAGAATGGAACGGTGTTCAGCACCGCCGTGCCCTGCGTGATCGTGCCGCCGCCACCCGTCGTCGTGTTGGAACCGTTGAACGTGACCGTGCCGCGATTGTTAACGCCGAAGTTCACCGGCGCACCGGCGCTGGCGATGTTGCCGTTCATGACGATATCGCCCGTGCCGAGGTAGGTCAGGAGACGGGCATTGGTCCCGCTTTCCATGCTGTAGAAGTCCCCATTCTGCGTCAGGAGCGCGCCACCAGTGAGCATGCTGCTGATGTTCCACGGGTTGCCGTCGTCGCCGTAAACGGTGCCGTTGAGGTTAATAGCATTGAAGCCATTGAACATCGCCGTGGTATTGTTGTTGATGACCACCGGATGGGTGAGCGTGAGCGGCGTAGTGCCCGTGGTGAAAATGCCCGCGTTGGACATCGACAGGCCGCCGACGGCGATCTTGCTGCCAGCAACAATGGTGCGGGCCGTCGAGATCGTGAACGTCGTCGAGTTCACGATGCCGGTGATCGAGTCACCATAACCCGAGCCATTGGAATTGAAGAGCATGCCGGGCATCAAGCCCGCCGTCGTGCCACTGGAGAGGGTCACGGTCGTGGAATTGCTCACCGCATTGGCGACCAGGCCGGTCGGCGCCACGGCACCGATCGAGGAATTGCCGGACACGCCGAGCCAGCCGCCGTTGACACGGACGCCGCCCGAGAAGGTGTTCGAGCCGAGCACCCAGGTGCCGCCGTCTTCCTTGATGATCTGCAGTGCGCCGACGTTGTCGGTGAGCGGCGAGGTGATCGTATTCGCGTCCGCGTTCTGGCCGCGGAGGGTGATGATGCGCGAACCGGCCACCGCATTGATCACATTCGTCAGCACCAAGGGGCCGCTGCCGGTATGATCGATCGTGGTGTTGGCGTTGACATTGATCTGGCGGCTGCTGGTTTCACCCGAGCCGGTATACATCAGGTTCGCACCGCTCAGGTTCAGGATGCCGGTGCCGTCACCGAAGGCGCTGGTCGCGGTCGAGCCGCCACCGATGGAATTCACGAACACGCTGCCGGCCGTGAGCGTCGTGTTACCCGAATAGGTATTGGCGCCCGTGATGTAGAGCGTGCCGGCGCCCGCCTTGATGAGGGCGCTGCCCGCCGTGCCGCTGATGACACCCGAGAGGGTCGCGAAATCGGTCAGCGTGGTGCTGTTGTCGAACACTGTGACCGTGCGAACCCCGCCGTTGAGGTTGATCGGGTTGGTGACCGTGACATCGGAGAGGGCCGTGGTCGAGTTCAGTTGGAGACCGCCGGCGCCGTTGCCGATCGAGGTCGCATTCGCACCGAAGGTCACCTGCGCATTGGCGCCACCGAAGTTCACCACCAAGGGCGAGGAACTCGCGGCAAAACCGCCATGGGTGTTAGCGGCCCACGAAACCTGACCCGCCGCGGTGCCGATCGCGCGGGTGAACGTGCCGTTCGCTTCGAGGATCGCTTCGTTGGTCGAGGTGCCCTGGTTGAAGACGAGCGCGCTAGTCGCGGACAGATTGGCGACACTGCCAAAGGTCAGCGTGGTGCCCGCCGCGATCGTCTGCGCGGTGCTCAGCCGGACATGCGTCGGGTCGAGGATCGCCGCGATCACGCCGGTGCCCCCGGCCGTCACGGCCTGCCCCACCGTCAGGCCGGCGGTGCTGCCGACCCAGAAGTCGGTCGTGGACGTGCCCGCCACCACGGTGGTGGCGCTGGTGGCATTGGAGCCCGCATCCTGGGCCACGAGCTGGCCCTGCGTGATGGTCGTCGCACCGGTGTAGGTGTTGTTGACGTTACCCAGCAACCAGTGACCGGCGCCGGTCTTGGTGATGGAGAGGGCGACGGTGCCACTGTCGGCCAGTCGCAGGTTGATCGCGTTGTCGCCGGTGGAGCTGCCGGTCAGCGTGAGGGTCTTGGCCGTCGTCGCGCCGCCGATGGCGACAGCGTCCGTGCCAGTGATACCGCCCGTCGAGGCCGTGCCGTTGAAGATCAGGGCCGCGTTGTTCTGCGTGCCGGTGCCGACCTGCGGGGCGCCATACGTGCCCGAGGAATCAATGGAGCTGCTCGCCGCCAGGGTGAAGAGACGGTCGATCGAGACCGACGGCGTCTGCGTCGTGGCGTAAACCGAACCGCTGGCCCCTTGGTAACGGAGGGTGCCACCGTTGAAGACGAGGTTCGAGGCGAGGTTCGAGGAAGCACCGATGGAGCTGGCCGTGCCGCCGTCGGCGAGCGAGTTGGCCACGAGGATGCTCGTGCCGCTGATGATGGTCGGGCCAGTGTAGGTGTTCAGACCGGTCAAGGCCTGAGTCGAACCCGTGCCGTTGGTGATGACCGACATATTGCCGGAGCCATCCGAAATCACACCCGAGAAAACGCCCGTGCCCGTGCTGGCGGTGACACCCAACTGGAGGGCCTGCACCGCCGCGCTCGTCGTGGTGATCGAGCCCGCACCGGTGATCGGGGCGGAAAGGAGCGTCGGGAGGGCCGTCGCACCCGTGTAAGGAGCCGTGCTGGCGCCCGCGCCATTCACGTCGAGGAAGGTGTTCTGGCGCAGGATATGCACCGTCCCCGCTGCGGGGGCACCGAGGATCTGGGTATTGGTGCCCGAGGCGCGGAGCGCGCCCTCGTTCACGATCAAAGCGCCCGTGAACGTGTTCTGGCCGCTGAGGACCAGCGTGCCGTCGCCCGCCTTGGTGACCGCGCCGGTGCCGTTGGCCAGCACCGAGGTGATGGACAGGGTGTTCGTCGTGGCCAACGGGTTCGCGAGATTGCTTCCCGTGCCACCCGTGATCAGGATCAACTCGTTGTTGGCCGCACTGACGGCGATTGACTGACCGTTGATCGAGCTCGATCCGGTGCTGTTGTCGTGCAGGATGCCACCCGACGTGCCGGCCGCGGAAGAAGTGATCGTCAGCGCCGCCCCCAGACCGAGGTTATTGCCGCCGGTGATGCGAATGGTGTTGGCTGCCACCGCCGCCGTCGTGTTTGTCGAGGCCGTGAGGGCGTAGTTCGTGGTCGCCGATCCCCCGGTCGTCGGAAGAGCGGTCGCCGCCCCAAGGGCCGCGATGTTGGTGTTGATGGCCGGTGTAGCCACGAAGTCGAGGGTCGAGTCCGACTTGACGATGTAGGCGTTCGAAAGAGCACCGTTCACAGCGGCTGCAGGCGCGGCGGCAAACTGGATGCCACCCACCGTGCCGGGCTCGAAGCGGAGCGAAGCGCCCACCGGATGGTTGGCGGTCGTCAACGAAGCGAAATTCAGCGTGGGCGTTCCACCGTTCGCATTCAGGCGGATCGTGCCGAGACCGGCACTGGCGACGAGAGCGCCCGCCGTTTCCGTGAGAGCGCCCGCCGTAGCGGAGCCTTGGAATTCCAGCACGCCGCCGGCGAAGCCATTCGCCCGCAGAGCGTCCGTGACGAAACGCACGGCGCTCGCGTTGGTGATGATATCCGAACCGCTGCCCGACGCGGCGGTCGGACGCATTTGCAGGGTGCCGCCCGAGATATCGAGATTGCCCGTAAAGTTGCTAACCGCGCCGAAGGTGACCGGATTGGTGCCGATCGCCGTGCCGATGTTCTGGCTGATCGTAATCGTCGTGCCACTGATCCCCGTGACGACGGAACCCGCCGGCACGTTGGTGCCCGTGACCGCCGCGCCCAGAACGATGCCGGTCGCACTGGTCACCACCATCGTATTGGTGTTGGCCGCGCCGCCCGAAGCGAGCGCTGCCGCCGCCTGACCGGCGCCGTAGGTCGCCCCAGCCGGATCATAGAGCCACGTGCCCGTGCCCACCTTGGCCACGCTGCCCGCGCCCGCGATGACGCCCGCGATTTCGTTCGCATCCGTGCTGGAGCCGCCGAGGAAGAAGGTTTTGGCGCCAGCCTGCGCATTGCCGATCGCGCTGCCATTGAAGACCAGCGCGCCGCTGGCCTGGTTGGCGAGGATGATCGCATTGCCGGTCGTGCCCTGCATGCTGATGGTCTTGCTGTAGGTTTCACCCGGGCCGCGATAGTCGAGAGCACCGGTGCCGGTGGTCGAGTTGCCGATGGTCACGCCCGCAGTGCCCAGCACCCGGGTGATCGTCGCATTCGCTCCGGTCAGGAGCAGCGTGCCGCCGCCGATCTGGGACGAAATCGTCACGGTCGAGTCACCCACCACCACGGTCGGGGTGTTGTTCATCACCAGCGTGCCCTGGTCACCTTTGACGAAGACACTGAGGCCAGCGCCCGTGCCCTGGCGAATGGTGCCGGTCATGACCGTCTCACCCCTCGCGTTCACGGTGAAAGAACGCGACGTGCCGTCGGAACTGAGGACGACCGTGCCATCGACATACACCACACCGTTGCTGTTGTTGGTCAGAGCCGGCGAGCCGTTCGTCTGGGTGTTGAGCAATCCATCCGAGCCGCTGCCCCACGAGGTGCCGTAACCGTCGCGACCCGCGAAGGTGAAGGTGCGGCTGCCACCGGTGCCGATCAGCATTTCGCCGAAAGTAATGTTTCCACCCGCGCCGACGTAACTCACCATGCCGGTCGTGGGATTGACCTGCTGCGTGCCGAGACCCACGCCGCCGACGGCGCGATCAAGGTAGAAGCCGACCTGCGTATCGGTGCCCGAGGCGCTGATGTTGCTAAAGGAACCCGGCACATCGGTGCGGATTTCAAAGCCCTGCGTGTTGCTGCCGCGCAAACGGGAGGCGCTGCCGTTCGCGGTGGCTGCACCCAATTGGCCGCCGTGCGAGACGCGGACCGTGCCGCCGTCCACGCGGACGTCGTTGAGGAAGTTGTTGTTCCAGTTGGTGAACACCGTCGTGCCCGTCAACGTGGTGCTTTGGAAGCGATACAGGTTCGGCTGGTTGGCGACACCACCAGTGACCAGGTCGTTGATGAAAACGTTGCCATTGCCGGTCATCAGCAGGCCGTTGCCGGCGATCGTGCCGAGGTTCAACGCGCCACCCGTCAGGACGGTATTCCCGGCCGCAAATGCGGCGCGCGATTCCGTGTTCGTCGAAGTGATGATATTGCCGGTGAACGTGTTGTTCCCGATGCTAACGAGGGCGACGCTGTTGCCGTTGCCCGAACCGCGGCCCGAGAGAGCCAGGCTGCGATCGAACGTGAGCCCAGAGGTGCCATTGCCGCCCTGCAGCACGAGGGTGCCGCCCGGGAAGGCCGCCGTCGAGGCGATGCCGTTGACCGACACGATCGGCGCGGCGCCCAACTGGCCCATGTTGCTAATGGTGAGGACACCGTCGTTCACGTTCACCAGACCGCTGAACGTGTTGCTGTTATTGGTCAGGGCGAGGTTGAAGCCGGCATTGATCGTGATCGAACCGGTCCCGGAAACGACGCCACCGATGGTGCCGCGTCCGCCCACGTTGGCGAGATTGAGGAAGCTGGTCGCCGAGCCGCCCACGTTCAGGTATGCGCCGCCGCCGAGGACCACATTGCCCGTCGTGCCCGTCAGGCCGCTGATCGTCTGATTGAAGCCGTTCAGGTCCAGCGTGGCGTTGGACAGGCTGACCGACGAGTTCGGGCTGAAGGTGTTCGCCGCACCCGCCTTGAGCGTGCCGCCATTGACAGTGGTCGCACCCGAGTAGGTGTTGCTGCCGGAAAGAATCACCGTGCCGGTGCCGTCCTGGATGTAGGAACCCGTCCCGCTGCTGATCGTGCTGCCGAGCGTGAACGTGCCGGTGCCAAGCTGATGAACGATGACTTCCGAGTCGGTCGCGCCGACCTGCCCGCCGAGGAGCGAGGAATTGCCCGAGCCAAGGACCTGAATCGCACCGCTGCTGAGCGTCAGCACATTGCTGGCGGCTCCCATGTTGGTCACCTGGCCACTATTACCCGTGGCGTCGATGGTGAGCGAATTGACCGAGCGGTTCGTCAGCGCACCGCCATCCGTCCACGTCAGCGTGCCCGAGTTGCCAAAGGTCGTGAAATCGGTGCTGGCGTCGTTGCTGTTCGCCAGAAGAGTGGACGCCCCGGTCGCATCGAAACGCGCGATGTTTCCGCCGTTGACGCGGCCCATGCCGGTGCCGAATCCGTCGGTCACCAAGGCGTAGCCCAGGATGCCATTGGTGCCGCTGCCCGTGGCCGTGGTCGGAACCGATCCGCCGGCACTGAGATCGATCGACACTGTGCTGCCCGCGCCACGCGTGATCGCACCCACGTCCAGGCTCGCGCCGCTGCCGACCGTGATGGTGCTCTTCGTGCCATCGGAAAGCGTCAGACCCGAGACGACCTGCGCGCCCGTGGTCAGATTCAACGTGGTGTTACCCAGGAGAAGCGAGGAAGCGCTACCCAGCGCTCCGCCCGAAATATTCAGTGTGCCGTTCGTGACACTGGTGGCTCCAGCGTAGCTGGCGGCCGTGCCCGAGAGGGTCCACGTGCCGGCTCCGGTCTTATTCAAGCCACCCGTGTGGGTCAGGCTGTCGGTCAGCGCACCATCGCCGGCACCAGCCAGCGTCAGGTCGCCCGAACCGAGCACGGTCGAGGCACTGCCCAGCGTGAGCAAGCCAGCGTCGGACGCAATCGTCGTCGCCGCGCCCAAGGTGATCTGCCCGGCGTAGGTGTTGGTGCCGGAGACGTTCACGAGCGCGCCGTTCTGACCGGCGGTCGAGCCATTGCCACTCAGCGAAAGAGCCTGCGAGCCGGCGTTGACCCCGCCCTGCAGGGCAAGAGCCGCACCGCTTACGACCGTCACGCCAGCCGAACCGCCACCCAGCGCCGCGTCGTTGCGAAGATTGAGCACGCCGTTCTGCACCAGCGTCACCCCTGAATAGGAATTGGCCCCACCCAGGATGAGCGTGCCGTAACCGATCTTCGTCAGACCGCCCGCCCCGCCGCCGCCCATCGCGCTACCGAGGATGACCTGGTTGCCATTGGTGTCGAAAGTCGGCGTGACCGCAAAGGCCGCGAGGCGGCTGGAAATATCCACCGAACCATTGATCGTATTGGAACCGACCACCACGTTCGGCGACCATTGAATACCCGTCCCCGCTCCTGCGATGGAGATGGAGCCGGTGCCGGCATTCTGGCTGTTGGCGATATTGAGGAACCCGCCATTGATCGTCGTCGATCCACTGTAGGTGCTGGCCACATTCGTCAGGGCGAGAATGCCGCTGCCGTTTTTCACCACACTGCCGGTGCCGGTGATGGTGCCGCTGTAGATGGTGGTTTCGTTATTGCCACCCATCGCAAGGGTATTGTTACCCAGAATCACGGTGCCGCCCGTCGTGCCGGCGCCCGAGAGGGAACCGATCGTGTAGGTCTGCGCCGAACCCGTGAGGCTCAGGGTCGCGCCAGCGGTGTTGGCAATATTGACTGCATTGCCCGTATTACCGAGCGCGTTCGCCACGCTCGCCGCGAGGGTGCCGCTCGTCACAATGACGGGGCCCGAGAAGTTGTTGGTATTATTGCTGAACGTCGTCGCCGTGCCGCTCGTGTTATTGACAAGAATTCCACCCGAGCCGGTCACCTGACCGGAATAGGTCACCGCAATGGCGGCGTTTGCGAAGTTGGCGATGGCACCATTGGCGAGACTGATCGTGCGAGCGTTCGTGCCCGTGCCGCCAGTGCCGGTCAGGGTAGCGTTACCAGTGAACGTGATCGTGTTCGTAGTCGCACCCAAACCCGGATTATTGGTCGTATTGGCCGGGTAACTAAGGACACCCGAGTTCAACACCACACCGCCCGTGAAGGTATTCGTTCCGCTCAACACCAAAGTGCCGCCACCGCTGAGAACCAGCGTGCTCGGCGTGGTGCCCGCAGCCACGTTTTGAATGGGCGCGCTGATCGTGAGCTGGTTGGCATTGACATAGACATACAGCGAGTCGCCGGCCACCAATGGTTGATACGTGCCAGTCTGGAGAACATGATTCGCCCCACTGGACACGATACCGCCAATGGAAGTCGTGCCGGCGCCGGTCACGGTCAACACAGTGCCACCCGTATATTTAAGAGTGCGCATCGAGCCATTCGACCCCAGCGTGACACTCGCCGCATTATAATCCGTGCCGACAACCCCCACGAGGCTCGCGGTCAGATTGGTCGTCGTCGCCGCGATGACGCCATTCGTGGCGTTGTAAGCGGCAAAATCAGTGCCGTTATAAACCATATACGGCGCAATGCTCGCCGTCGTCGCACCCTGCCCAGTGATCTTGATCGCGTTCTGCGCAGCCGCACCGAGGCTGGCGCCCGTGAAGTTCACCACCGAAGTATTCGCCGCACCGCCGAGGTGCGTCAGACCAGCAAGAGTCAACGTCTGCGTCGCCGGACTGGTGTTGTTGTTCGTGTTCGTGATCGTCAAGCGACCCGAGGTCAGCGCCACCGTTCCGAGGTTCTGCGCATAGTTGACCGAGTTGCTCGACGTATTATTCCACGTGAAGACGCCGCCGTTCGAGGTGATGCCCGCGCTCGGATTCACCCGGCTTAGGTTTTCCGCCGAAGTGGTCTGCGTGATGGTGATATTGCCGCCGTTCAGCGTGATGGCGGAGGTATTCAGCAAAGACTGATTGAGACCCGACAGCGCAAGCGTCTGGTTATTGTTGAGCGTCGTGGTTCCCGTCCAACCCGACGTCGCCGTGCCATTCAAGGTCAGCGTGTTGCCGACGATGCCACCCAGCACGCCACCCGAAAGCGTGAGGTTGCTGCCGGTCCCGCCGAGCGTGCCCGTGATCGTCTGCGTCATCGCCGTCACAGGGGAGGCGGTCGCGGCGTTGTTCAGCGTGATCGTCGTTGACGGCGCAAGCGTCAGCGTATTCGACCCCGTATTGATCGTGTAACCGCTCGTGTTGTAGAGCATTCCGCCGACCGTGATATTTGCCCCCAGGTTCACGGTGCTGGCAGCGCCCCAGAAAGCGGCGGTGTCGTTGCTGGCGTTATTCCATGCCTGGAAGCTGGTCATGTTCGCACCCGTCCACCAAGCCGGCGAAGTGGTGTTCCAAGTCCCCGCCCCGGTAAAGCTGGTGCCGCCGAGTCCGACGGAGCCGTTGCCGAGAGCGTTATTGAAGCCCGTCATGTCCATATCCCAGTAAAGCGTAGCGGATTTCACCGCTTGCGGGAGGAGGAGGGACACGGCCGCGGTCAGAATAAACCGGGGCAAACGACGCTTCACGCGTGCCATGCTGCGGGCACGGCGACGGGAGGTCGGGCGGGAGAGACGGGTGGACTTGCGCATAAGGGTAGGACGGAACGGGATTTGGGGGGCTGGAGGGCGCTCGGGGAAGGAGCAGCCATCCGGCGGGTGGTCGGATGAAACGCCATAAACCGTAGCGTGCAATGGATTTCTTTGCGTCAACACACCTGATTTCCAGTGTCATGAACGCAAGTTTTCGATGGCTGACAAAACAAGGTTCCGCCACCAGCCCGGTCAGAAACCGCCGGATCGCCTGCCGAACCAGCATTCATGCGGGTTCGCGAGCGCTCTCGCGCGCGCGAGGAGTGGTGGGGGAATGCCCTACCGGCCCAAAGACCACCGGAAATGAGCCTGAAAACATTTTTGCTTTCCCCGTAAACAAAATTACTCGGGCAATCCGCCATTTTTTCCGGGTTTCATCGGATCAAATTTTTACTTTTTCCACCTCTGCGCTCCGCCCGGAAATCCTTTTCGTGGAGAGCGCGTTCCTAGCTCGCCAAAACACCCCTCGCCGCGCCTGCCAAATACCCCATAAACCGAAATGGGAAACGACTTATGGTTTTTATGGAAGTGGCGGCAAGCGAGGCCTTTTTCCCGCCGAAAAACAGCCTGTCCGGAACGATCAGAAACAGCGGCGGACCGTCAGGTTTACGCCCCTTTTTCGATCCCTCCTCAGGCGCTCAAGAGCGCCATTATGTCACTACCAAAGACCGCGAGGAACCCGCGAATTGTGGCGGGATATGGGACGTCGAAGTCCGTCACTCCCCCACAAAATCGCCCGCTCCCCACCCTACGATTCACACCATTTTCGCCACATGTCGCGATAGGCATCTTCCACCTGCCGGGCGAGGGACTCGGCATCGAGGAGCGGGGAGTTTTGCATGCGGGGGCGGAGCGTGGCGCGCAGTGCCGCGAGGCGGGGAAGGTCCTGGGCGGTCTCAATGGCCACCCGAACGTAATCGTCGGTCGTCGGGACCGCGAACTCCGGCAGGCCGACGTTCGTGAGCAAACTCAACCCGGCGCGACCGAGGCTCGTCTGGCCGATGAGGGAGACGACCGGCACTCCCATCCAGAGCGCATCGAAGGTCGTCGTCATGCCATTGTAAGGGAAGGTGTCGAGCGCGAGGTCGATCTGGTGATAACGTTCCAAGTAAGAGCCCTGCGTGCGGCCTTCCGCCGAGGATAGATAATCGAAAAATTCGAGCCGGTCCGGGGCGATCCCGCGTTGCTGGAGAAAATCCGCCATGTGGGTGCGGTGGCTGCCGGATTTGGTCAGCAAGACCAGCCGCGAACCCTCCACCGCTCCGAGGATTTTTGCCCACGTTTCCAACACGCGATCGTTGATTTTACAGAAATTATTAAGGGATCCGAAGGTCACGCGACCGGTGCGCAGGGCGGGCAATTCTCCCGGGGCCGGCGAGTCCTCCGGCGGCTCGTAGCAGGACCAGATGTTCGGCAGGCCATACGGCTGCTCGGCCGACGGGATGGCCTCCCCCTCCGGCGGTTCAAGCCAGGGATCGGTGAGGCGATAATCGATCGTCTCGACCCCCGAACTGCCCGGATATCCCAGCCACGAAACCTGCACGGGAGCGGGTTTGCGGGCAAAGACGGTCAGCCGATTGTCGGAAGTGTGCAGGCCGAGATCGACGAGGATATCGATGCCATCGGCGCGGATCTGTTCGGCGAGTTGTTCGTCGCGCAGAGCGGCGACATCCCGCCAGAAACTGCTTTTCGCCTTGTAACGCTCGGTGATGCCGTCGCCGTGCATGGGGAAATAACAAATCGGCTCGATGCGGGCATGATCGTGCCGCTCGAAGACCGGCAGCAGTGCCCGACCGACCACGTGCTCACGCAGGTCGGCCGACAGGTAGGCGACCCGCAGCCGGCGGTCCGGTGAACGGTCGTTGGCATGGGGCCGCCGCTCCGCGCGCAGCGGCTCGGCGTGGTGGCGGTTCCACTGGCGCTCTTCCTCCTTGAGGGTCGCCGGAGCGCAGCGCGGATCGAACAGCAAGGTGAGGATGAGATTACTGCGGATCTCCGCGTTCGAAGGCTGGATCTCGAGGCTCCGTCGATAAGCGGCGGCGGATTCGTCGAGCCGGCCCCGATCCTTCATCGCCACGGCCAGGTTGTTCCATGTCGCCGGGTCGTTGGGGTTGACCGTCAGCGCGTGGCGATACGCTTCCACGGCGGCGTCCAACTCGCCGATTTCTTTCAAAAAATTGCCGAGATTGGTGGCGACCGGGCCGTCGTTGGGCCGCCGTTTCAGCACGTCGCGGTAAAGCGCGATGGCCTCGTGATACCGCCCCAGCGCGGCGTAAACCGTGCCGAGATTCAGCTCGGCAGAGGGGTAATTCGGGTCGAGCGACAACGCCTTTTCGTAGGCCTTGAGCGAGTCCTCCCAGCGATTGAGGTGAAAATAGGCGAGGCCGAGATTGTAATAGGCCCCCGAGAGGTTCGGATCGATCTCCAGCGCCTTGTGATAACACGCCGCGGCCGCCTGATATTCGCGGAGCTGGTCGAGCAGCATGGTGCCGTAGTTGTTGTGATACCGGGCCACCCGCGGATCGAGAGCGATGGCACGCTCCATCAACTCGCGCGCCTCGTCGTAGCGTTGCTGGCTCGACGCCGCTACGCCCAGCAGATGGACGATGTCGGGATTATTGGGTTCGACCTGCAACAACTGCCGGTAAAGCCGCTCCGCCTCCGCGACATGCCCGGCGCGATGATGATGCATCGCGAGTTCAAGGGCTTGCTGGGGCGTGAGGAAGGACATGGCGGGGGCGGCTCTATACACGTTCCGGCCTCATCTTCATCCCGATCTTCATTTTCCGTTCTCTCCACTTGCTTTGCGGACGCGGATTCCGTTTTTCACCGCCTGCCCCCACTCCATTCATGTTCGACATCTTCCAACTCCTCCCCCGCTCCACCATCCGCGTGATTGATGTCGGCGCGATGAAAGTCGGCACGGAAGTCTATGCGCCCCTCGTGCAGGCCGGGCTCGCGTCGGTCCTCGGCTTCGAGTGCGTCCGGGCCGAGTGCGACAAGCTCAACGCCACCGCATCGGCCACGCATCGCTACCTGCCCTACGCCATCGGCGATGGCCGCGAGCGGACCTTTTACGAGTGCAATTTCCCCATGACCTCGTCGTTCTACGAACCGAACACCGAGCTCCTCTCGAAATTTCAGAACCTCGCCAATCTCACCCAGGTCGTCCGCACGGAACTCATGCAGACGCACCGGCTCGACGACCTCCCCGAAGCCGCCGACGCCGACTTCATGAAGCTCGACGTGCAGGGCGCGGAAGTGGACGTCCTCAACGGCGCCGAGAAGATGCTCGAGACGGTCACGGTCATTCATACCGAGGTGGAGTTTGTGCCGATGTATAAAGGCCAGCCGCTCTTTGCCGAAGTGGACCAGCGCCTGCGCCAGGCCGGCTTTTCCCTCATGAAAATCGCGGCCATCGCCGGCCGCACCTTCCAGCCCATCGTCGCCAACAACGACCCAAACAGCATGCTTAGCCAGATGCATTGGGCCGAAGTCGTCTATGCGAAAGACTTCATGAAGCTCGACGCGCTCTCGCCCGAGAAGCTGCTCCGGATGGCCATCGTGCTGCACGTCGTTTACCAGGCCTTCGATTTCGTTCATCACATCCTCGCCGCTTACGACCAGAAAACCGGCGCCGGGTTCGCCCCGATCTATCTCCACCGCATCACCGGCGGGAGGTAACGTGGGGCTTTACTCGCCACCCTTCCGCACCAGTCGCACCCCGCCGTAGCCTTCGTCCCAATCGGGATTGTAGCCGCCGATCAAGGCGTCGTATTGCGCCGGGAAAAGGTGCGGGGTCTGCCGCAGGTAAGCGATCACCTCCGGCTTCACGCCCGCCTTCCGCAGCCGCACCCGATCGTCCGGCGTGAAGGTATAAACCGCCTCGCTCAGCCGCAGGTAACGAATCAGGAAATCCGACGGCACCCCGCGCCGTGACACCGCGATGATTTCCCGCGGCGTCAACCGCTGCCCCCGCACCATCCGCCCCAGTAACGGCTGCTCCACCCCATGCCGCGCCAGCACCTCCCGATCCCCCCGCGAAATCGCCACACACCCCGTCAGGCCGAGGACAAACACGAGAGCGAACATGGGGAGTTTCACACCCGCAGCGTAGCGTGGATTTCCCGCGATTCCAACCGTCGCACCGTAGCGCGGTTCTCCCGAACCGCGTCCGCCCGCGCGCCGAAGCCGGATCGCTCCCGCTTCACTCCTCGGTCACTCGACTATCAAAGAACAGAAATTCGTCCCCGCGCGCTCAGCCGCCCCCTCTCGTTCTCACCCTGCCCAAACCCACCGGATCATCTCGACCACCCTCGCCCTCCCCGAGCGGCCGCTGACAAAATAGTGTGTTTTGTGTGTCTGTTTTCTCTCTCTCGTGCCCAAGCTGCGGGAGGTCTCCGCGCATGCCACCGCCGAGGGATAGTGTGTTTATTGTGTCTGTTGGGGGGAGGTGGATGGTTGATGGTTGATCGTCGATGGTTTTGCGACGCACGCTGCGCGTGCCAGGAAGGTTCACGAAAACACGAATGAGTTGATTGTGTTTATTGTGTCCGTTGTGTCAGTTTCACGGCACCGCACCGAGTCGGGAGGGAAGGCCCCTCCCCTCACCGCGAGCTCCTCGATTCGTGATTTCCCGATCTTCCCTCGGCACTTCGCGGCCCCTCGGCCGAAGACGCCACGAGATGGAAGAGGATCGTCCCCGCATCCCCCCGGAAAACGGTGAACTGAGGTAAGGAGAGCATAACGTGCCCATTTTCGCCCAGGCGAACCGGATCACCAAACCGTCCACTCCGCCGGTTCCATCGGTTCCGACTTTTCTCGCCCCCCATGGCTTCCACGGCCATTCAGGTCCCTTTCAGACCCAGCGCATCCCTCTCGTTACCAAGTTGCACTTGGTAACGCACCTGTCCGCGAAGTTGCACTTCGCAAGCCTCCCGTGAAAACGGCAGGGCCCGCCACAGCCCGCTCCCGTCCATTCAAGTCCCGAACGCTTTTTTTAAAGATCTCGACTCGCGCCGCCATCTCGCCCCGCTTTTTCCATCGCCCCGCGTCCGCCGCTTTGCTAAAGCCCCCCCGCCTTCACATGGGCACCGGCGCAAATGCGGCGGTCAGGTCTCGTAGGCGCGCAACGACGCCATGCGGTCGCCGATTTCTCGCAAGATCTCGTCCTGCTGGGGCGCCTCGCCTTCGCGCAAGGCCGTCAGCACGTCGTCCCAGAGCGTAAACACGACCTTCGGTTCGCTGATCCGATAACCCACCGCGTCCGCTTGCTTCGGAAGGGAATACACGAGCCAAGTGATTTCGCTATTCTCCCGGCCCTGCACCGGACGAATCTGCGGCAAGGCGCTGTAGAAAGGCGCATCGACCACCACGAAGAATTTCTTTCCCCACCGGCGGAAGACCGGAACCTTCAAGCTGAGCTGAGGCATCAGACGCTTTTGTGCCGACGACCGAAAGTCTGGACGAGCCCTCCCGGACGCGGGGACAATCCCGGTGGTAAGAAACTCGTTAAACGCGGGTCGAACAGTTTTGCCGGAAATGTAAACCGATTGCACTTCCAAAGCAGCAAAGTCGAACGGCTTACCGGCGTCATCCAGAACAGCAATGATGAAGTCGATTTTTCCAATCCGCCGCGTCGTGCCGGGCACCCGCAAGAGACTCAGTTCCGGCATGGCGACGATCCTCCGACCGGGGCCAAAAGCGATTCTGCCGGCGTCTGTAAAAATTCGCCCCGATTCGAGAAATCTGACGGGGCATACCGTAGTTGCTTCAGTGTCAGTGCCAAAGCTACAGATGCCCATAGGCGCTTCGATGCCTCCTTTCGTGCATTTTGATTGTCGAAAAGGGCACCATTTTCGTTGTCGATCCTCGACCGCGATGGGGGTAGTATCCGCGACGTCGTGACCAAATATTTCGGCAAACTTAAGTAACGCCATGAAAACAGCAGCACTGTCGGATTCCCCTGCGGTAGTCAATGTCGCATCCGTTCCACAGCGCAGTCCATTCCGCTATCCGGGTGGCAAAACATGGTTCGTGCCTTATCTTCGCGAGTGGCTGCGTGGACTTCCTCGCAAGCCTTCGGTTTTTGTCGAGCCGTTCGCGGGCGGTGGGATCGCATCGTTAACCGCAGTAATGGAAGGACTCGCTCAGCGCGCGGTGATGGCAGAATTGGATAGTGGAGTCGCGACCGTGTGGAAAGTGATCTTGCGCGACGAAGATACGGCTGCGGAATTGGTATCTCGAATCCGCACTTTTTCGATTACTCGGGAAGCCGTCATCGAAGAACTGTGTCGTCACCCCAAAGACGAGGTTCATCTTGCGTTTCAAACCATTCTTCGGAATCGAGTTCAGCGGTCAGGCATCCTCGCCCCGGGCGCGAGCTTGGTGAAAGACGGTGAAAATAACCGCGGGGTGGCTTCGCGGTGGTATCCCGAGACATTGGCCAAGCGGATTCAGGCCATCGGGGCCGTGCGGGACCGGATCGAGTTTTTGCACAAGGATGCGTTCGACGTGATCCCGCGGTTCGCCAAGCAGACGACGGCCACCTATTTTATCGACCCGCCTTACACCGCGGGCGGAAAGTCTGCCGGGAGCCGCCTCTACGAGCACAACCATGTGGACCATGCCGGCCTCTTCGGATTGTTGGAAGGCGTCGCCGGTTCCGTGATGCTGACCTACGACGAGAGCGTCGAAGTTCGTTCGCTGGCCATGCGTCACGGTTTTTCCGTCCGCGAAATCCCGATGAAAAACGCGCACCACAATCGGTTGCACGAGTTGGCGCTGACCAACCGCCGCTTCGAACCGACGGGGCCGGAGGCAGAGCAAAATCCCTTGCTCTTGGCGGAGGCGCCGCCTCGGTTTCCAGCGCCGCGCAAGAGCAAAACCGCTCCCACGAAGCGCCGCCGTAGTCCGCGCTAGCCCGGCTCGTGGGCGTGGAGGACTTGCATCCACTCGTGGAGGGTGCCGCGGAAGCCGAGGCGGGTGGCGCGGCCGTAGCTGTCCCAAGCTTCGCGTTCGGCGCGTTTGCCGCTCTTGGTGTCGTGGAGGGCGGCGGCGCGGAAGCGGCGGCGGGCGGTGAAGACGTGGGCGGCGAAGGGATCGCTGCGGCTGCGCAGGTCGGCGACGAAGGTTTGCAGGGCGCTGAGTTCGCGGGCGAGGGCTTCGCAGCGGCTTTGCAGCTCGTCGATAGTGTTCATGCGAACATTGTTTTCTCTGAACGGGGGGCGGTTGCCAGTGCTTTCTGTCCGGCGATGGCTTTTGGGTGGCTGTCGGCGGCTACAGAGGGGTTGTCAGCGGCTTTCTCTGGGGCTGTCAGCGGCTTTTGGGGAGCTGTCAGTGGATGACAGAGGGTCAAAAGCCGATGACAGGGGCCAAAAAGGCGCCGACAGGGGGTGGAAAAGCCGTTGCAGGGGCGGACGCGGGCGTTGCAGCGGTGCGCGGAGCCGTTGCAGACAGTTTCAGAGCCGCTGCACGGGGGAAGAAAGACGATGCAGCGGCGGCGGCAGGCGCAGCAGGGATGCGGAGAGACGGCGCAGGGGGCGAGCCGGGCGCAGCGGGGCCGAGTGACACCGTGATGTCGCGGGCACGAGCCATTTCGGCGCCTTACGCAGTGCAGGCTTGGGGATCGGCTTCGGCGAGGGATCGTCTTCCGAAACAGGCTTCCCGGTGCGCCAAAGGCGCGCAGGGGGGCGGGACAGAGTGCGCCGGATTTGGGCCAGTTCGGCGCACCAGAGGCGAGTGTTTCTCTGTGGCGCCACTCGGACGAAGACCTGCTAAGTCATTGTCATCATGCGCCTAGATCGTCTCACCCAACGAATGCAGGAAGCTCTGCAAAATGCCGAATCGCTCGCGACTCACCGGAACCATTCCGAAGTCGATAACGAGCACCTGCTCACGGCGCTGCTCGATCAACCCGAAGGCATCGCGGCCCCCTTGCTCGAAAAAGTCGGCGCCAATCTCGGGCTGCTCCGCGGCAAGCTGACGGTGGCGCTCACCCAACGGGCGCAGGTGCACGGACTGACGGCGCAGACGCCCCTGGCGGCGGAGTTGATCGCGCTGCTGCGGCAGGCGGAGAAGGAGATGGCGGGGCTGAAGGACGAATACCTTTCCGCCGAACATTACCTGCTCGCGCTGAGCCAGAGCGGAGTCGGCTGCGGCAAGCTGTTCAAGGAAATCGGCGTGACCCGCGAGAAGCTGATGCAGGCGCTCCAGCAGATCCGCGGCAGCCAGCGCGTGACCGATCAGAACCCGGAGGACAAATACCAGACCCTCGAAAAATATGGGCGGGATCTCACCGCCGCCGCGCGCAAGGGCAAGATCGATCCGGTCATCGGGCGCGATAACGAAATCCGCCGCGTGATGCAGGTGCTCTCGCGCCGCACGAAGAACAATCCCGTGCTCATCGGCGAACCGGGCACCGGCAAGACGGCCATCGTCGAAGGCCTCGCGCGCCGCATCGTCGCCGGGGACGTGCCGGATTCGCTCAAGAACAAGCGGCTCATCTCGATGGACATCGGCGCGATGATCGCCGGCGCGAAATTCCGCGGCGAATTCGAGGACCGGCTCAAGGCGTTCATCAAGGAAGTGACCGATGCGGAAGGCGGCATCATTTTGTTCATCGACGAACTGCACACCATCGTGGGCGCCGGCAAAGCCGAGGGCGCGGTCGATGCAGGCAATCTGCTCAAACCGGCTCTGGCGCGCGGCGAACTGCGCACGGTGGGCGCGACCACGCTCGACGAATATCGCAAGCACATCGAAAAAGACCCGGCGCTCGAGCGGCGTTTCCAGCCGGTCTTCGTGGACGAACCGAGCGTGGAAGACACCGTCGCCATTCTGCGCGGGCTCAAGGAACGCTACGAAGTGCACCACGGCGTGCGCATCCAGGACGCCGCGCTCGTCGCTGCCGCGACCCTTTCCAATCGCTACATCGCCGATCGTTTCCTGCCGGACAAGGCGGTCGATCTGGTGGATGAAGCCGCCTCGCGGTTGAAGATCGAAATCGAATCGATGCCCACGGAAATCGACGTGGTGGAGCGCGAGATCATGCAGCTCGAAATGGAGCGGCAGGCCTTGAAAAAAGAGAAGGACGCCGCATCCAAGGAACGCCTCGCCCGGCTCGAAAAAGACCTCGCTGAAGCGAAGGAAAAAAGCGGTGCGATGAAGGCGCAGTGGCAGAGCGAGAAAGGCGTCATCGACCAGCAGCGCAAGCTCAACGAGCAGCTCGAGCAGTTGAAGCTCGACCTCGAAAAAGCGCAGCGCAACGGCGACCTCACCACCGCCAGCGAAATCCAATACGGCCACATTCCTGCCGTGCAGAAACAGATCGAACAGCACAACGCGAAGTTCACCGAGATGCAGCGCGACGGGCGTTCCATGCTGAAGGAAGAAGTGACCGAGGAAGACATCGCCGAAGTCGTGAGCGCATGGACCGGCATCCCCGTTTCCAACCTGCGCGAAGGCGAGCGCGAGAAACTCGTGAAGATGGAGCAGCGCCTGGGTCAGCGCGTCATCGGGCAGAAGAAGGCCATCGTCGCGGTCTCGAATGCGGTGCGGCGCGCGCGCAGCGGGTTGCAGGATCCGAACCGCCCCATCGGCTCATTCATCTTCCTTGGCCCCACCGGCGTCGGCAAAACGGAGCTGTCCCGCGCGCTCGCCGAGTTTCTCTTCGACGACGAGAACGCCATGGTCCGCATCGACATGAGCGAATACATGGAGAAACACAGCGTGGCGCGGCTCATCGGCGCGCCTCCCGGCTACGTCGGCTTCGAGGAAGGCGGCCAGCTCACCGAAGCGGTTCGCCGCCGCCCGTATGCCGTCGTGCTCTTCGACGAAATCGAAAAAGCGCACCACGACGTCTTCAACGTGCTCCTTCAGGTGCTCGACGATGGCCGCATCACCGATGGCCAGGGCCGCACGGTCGATTTCAAGAACACCGTCATCATCATGACGAGCAACATCGGCAGCGCCGCGCTCCTCGACACCGAGAACGCCGAGCAGCGCGAAGCCCGCGCGCTCGAAGCTCTGCGCGGTCACTTCCGTCCCGAGTTCCTCAACCGCATCGACGAGATCGTCACCTTCGACCGGCTCAACGACAGCGATCTCAAGCACATCGTCGAGATTCAGCTCGCCCGCCTCACCAAACGGCTCGCCGAGCAGAAGCTCACGCTCACGCTCACCGATGCCGCCAAGCTGCACATCGCCCGCGAAGGTTACGACCCCGTGTATGGCGCCCGCCCGCTCAAGCGCGTGATCCAGCGCGAACTGCTCGATCCCCTCGCTCTCGACATCCTCGACGGAAAATTCCACGAAGGCCAGACCGTCGCCGTGGACACCGCCGACGGGAAGCTCGCCTTCCAAGTCGGCTGATCGTCAGCCCTTCGAGGCAAATCGCTTTCGCAGCGTATCGGTCCGGAACGCGAAGATTTTCTCGATATCCGGCCGCACGATCCAGCGGTGCGCGATGAAATCGAACGGCACGGCATAACGCACGTGATCGCGCGCCAGGGTGCCGCCATCGCGGGCTTCGAAGGTGTGCTCGTGAATCCACTGGCGATAAGGACCGCGCAGTTGCTCGTCCACAAAGCGGTGCGGCGGATCCCATTTGCTGATCAGCGTCCGCCAGCGCAGGGGAAAGCCACGCACCTTCAACCGATAGTCGATGAGCGCCCCCTCGCGCACTTCCACCGGCGGCGGCGTGACGATCTCGAAATGCAACCACGGCGGGGTGATCGCGTCGAGGTTTGCTACCTCGCTGAAGAACGGGAAAATTTCCTCGGGCGGCAACGGCAGCCACAGCTCGCAGGTGAATTCGTGAATGCGCATGAGATTGCGGCTTCATCACAATCACATCGCGCAAGCTTGCCAAGTTCTGTTGAGTTTCCTGAATCATTCCTTCAGCACTCACACCGATGTTTCGCTCCGCTCTTTGCCTGCTTTTCGCCGTCGTCAGCACGGCTGCCGCTCAAAGCACCGTCATCGTCTTCGGCGACTCGATCACGGCGGGCAGTGCGCTACCAAAGGAGCAGCAAAGCCGGGTCTGGCTCAAACTCGTCGAGGCGCGATCCGGCAGTGCGCTGACGATGATCAACGAAGGCAAGGGCGGCCGACCTACGAATTCCGTCGCCGAGTTCGACGCAATGCTCCAACGCCGCCCGAAAGCCGACCTGCTCGTCATCGCGCTCGGCATGAACGATTCCCGCGACCTCAGCGAAAGCTGCGTGCCCAAGGCGGTGGCGAACGTGCACGCCATGATCGACCGAGCGCGGCAGTTCTATGGCGAAAAATTGCGCGTCCTTCTCGTGGGGCCGACCAACATCAACAAAGCCGCGCTCGGTCCGACTAAACCGATTGGCGATCAACGTGAAGCCCGGCTCGTCGAACTCGGCCACGCCTTCGCTGGTCTCGCCGGCGAAACGCGTTGCGATTACCTGAGCCTCTTCGGTGTCGTGCCCGATGATTCGCTGCTCAAGGACGGCGTGCATCCCGATGCCGCGGGGAATGAGGCCATCGCAAAAGTGATGACCGCCAAGCTGCGCGAACTGGCCGCCCATTGAACGGCGGCAGAGGGTCTGACGGCTCGTTGGTGTCTAGCCATTCGGCTTCCGGCGGCCTTCGTCGATATCGATGAACTCGAACATCGTCTCCGCCGCGTTCGGTGGCAGGCCGATTTCGTTCAGCCGAAGGTGCAGCCGCTCCGTGCCGGCATCGCGCCAGCCCCGCTTGAGCATGAATTCATTCCACACTTCCATCTCCTCCTCGGTCGGCTTGCGCCCGTGCTCGAACGCCCACGCCAGCAGTTCCTCGGCCGATTTGTCGCCCTTCAACGTTTCCGCTTCGAGCACCGCGTAATCGACGTGCAGGAACAGGCAGCACCGCCAGTCGAACGATCCCTTCACCGCGCCGCGCATCGGCTGCCAGCCCTCGGGAAGCTGGCCCGCCGCCGCGAGCCGGATCTTGTCGAGCATGCGCCCAAAGTAAACGAGACCGCCGACCCGCTCCGCGGGCCCGCGCAAACCGGGAATGAGGGTGGGATAGGGATTGGCCATGCCGGACGAAACCACTCCCTTTGCAGTCCGCAAGACTCATCGCTCCACCGATCGTTTGCCCGGCAAATGAAACCAGCTCAGATCTTCCTCCGTCGCCGCACGCCCACGAGCATCCCGCCTGCGGCCACCACCAGCAGACCTGCCGAAGGCTCCGGCACCGCCCCGTTCAACTTCACGTCGGTCAGCGCGAAATCCACATACAGGG
This sequence comes from Chthoniobacteraceae bacterium, assembly GCA_044226525.1. Classification (GTDB taxonomy): domain Bacteria; phylum Verrucomicrobiota; class Verrucomicrobiia; order Chthoniobacterales; family Chthoniobacteraceae; genus VFJQ01. Next base: position 98,349 of record JBGAGV010000029.1, read on the forward strand.
TGATCTGGTAAGTATCGAATCCCACCAGTGCCGAAGTGTTGCCCAGATACATCGGGGTCGTCGTGTCGTAGGTGAACGAATTGCCGGCGTAACCCGTGGCGTCGAAAGCCACCGGATTCGCCAGGCCATCTTCCCCATCGAGTTTCGGCATGATTTCAATCGAAGCCCCGGCGCCGGCGGTATTGGCCAGCAGCCTGGCGGTGAAAGCGGGCAGATCGAAAACATCGCCATCGACGCGTCGAATCGTAAATTTCGCCGGCCCGGGACTGGACCCTGCCGTGACCGCCTGCGCCTGCAAACCAACCGGCCAGTCGATGCTCACGGGACGCCCGATGATCGTGCCCGTGCCGCCGGTGAAAAGTTTGTCCCGTGTGTAGGTGAACAGATAACCTTCGGTGAGGATCGTGTCCGACGTCACGCCGGATTGATACAGCGAATAGCTCTGCGTCAGGTCGAAAAAATCGATGACGGCAGCGCGCCCGGCAGCGCTGGAAAGGATCAGGACCAGCGTGGACAAAAGCGTTAAAAACGATCGGTTCATCGCACGGATTGGGTTCTCTCTAGCGTCCGCCTTCGGGGAACTCCCGCTCGCCCAACCTTGTCAGGCACTCACCTTCGTTTGGGGCTCAAAGGCATTGGTTTTCGGAAAAATCCAACCCGCTGAATTGCCATCGGAAAAAATCTGGCTCACCCATGTCCTTCCCCGCCGTTCCCATTCGTCGGTAGGATGAAACCCCACTCCACAAGACCATGAGCACACCCGCCACCAACACCATCCGCCTCCATCGAGTCCTCCGTGCCAAGCCCGAGCGCGTCTATCGCGCCTTCCTCGATCCCGATGCGAAGGTGAAATGGCTCCCGCCGCACGGGTTCACCGCCAAGGTGCATCACCTCGACGCCAAAGTCGGCGGCACCTACCGGATGTCGTTCACCAATTTCACCACCGGCAGCAGCCACACCTTCGGCGGCACCTATGTCGAGCTCACGCCGCACACGCGCATCCGCTACACCGACAAATTCGAAGACCCGAATCTGCCCGGCGAAATGAACGTGACCATCGAGCTGACGGAAGTCTTCTGCGGCACGGAGCTGAACATCACGCAGGAGGGCGTGCCCGCCGTCATCCCGCCGCAGGCCTGCTACATGGGCTGGCAGGAATCGCTGATTCTCCTCGCCCAGCTCGTCGAACCGGAAATTCCCGACGGCCACTGAGCACCGCGGTCCAGTCGCGCTTCCTCACTTCGTCAGCTTCCCGATCACAAAATCCGCCGCCTTCGCGACGATCTCGTCGATGCCGGGCGAGCAATTCGTGCCGAAGCCGTGAGTGCCGTCTTTGACCTCGGTGTATTGAATATCGGCGCCAACTTCCTTGCCCTTCGCGAAGAGGCGCCGGGAATTTTCGACCGGCAGCACGTTGTCCTTGTCGCCGTGGAAACAATACACGGGCGTCGAGTTTTTGTTGATGAGCAGCACCGGGCTGAGCAGGCGGATGACGTCGGCCTTCTGGTCGGCGGGGCCACCGAACATCAGCACCGCGCGCGGTGAGGCGATGAACCGTCCCGCGAGTTTCTCGTCCGTGAAGTCGGTCGCCGGATAGTGCGCGACTTCGCAGCGGATGGACTTCGGGTCGAAGCCGGCCAGCGCCGGATCGCCGGGATAGTTCTTCGGATCGCCCAACGCCGTGACCAGCGACAGATGCCCGCCCGCCGAGCCGCCGATCGTGCCGATGCGCTCGGGGTCGATGCGATACTGCTTCGCGTTCTTCACGAGGAATCGCAGGGCATCCTTGCAATCCGTGGCACTATCGAAGGCGGTCGCCTTGGGCGTGTTCAGCCGATATTCGATCGTGGCGCAAATGATGCCCGCGGCCGCGCAGCGTTTGAAGACCCCGCCGATGTCCGCGCGCGAGCAGCGATAGCGATCCCCACCCGCCCAGCCTCCGCCGTGGATATAGACGAGCACCGGCGCCGCCTCGCTTTTCAGACCCTTCGGCGTGAGCAGATCGAGCTCCAGCTTTTGCTCCCCAACGGTCTTGTAAACGATGTTCGGCGTGTGATCGAACTCCGGAAACCACACCGGCATCCGCTTCGCCAGTTCGGCGGAGCTTGCCTTGGCCTTGCCTCTTTTCACCTCACCGGTCCCGGGTTGCTGGGCAGTCGCGTGTGCGGTGAACAGAGCGATGGGGATGAGCGAGAGAAAGGCAGGGAGTTTCATGATGGGGTAACGGATGAGCTCGAACGAAAATTGCGGCATCCTTCCTGTGTCCAGCACGATCATCGTCGGGCAGCAAAATCGGTGCGGCGATTCGAGCTCCGTGCAGGACGGTCGAGGGTGCTCTGCGGTCTCCCGAGGCCGTGGCACGAGCGCAGGGCCGCTCGATCATTTCCGTTGACGGTTCCGGGATCGGGGACATTATTCATCCATATGGATGAATATCCATCTGCCCTCGACCACACTTTTTCTGCTCTGGCGCATCCCACCCGCCGGGGCATGCTGGAATTGCTCGTGCGCGAACCCATTCGCGTCACGGATCTGGCGGCACAGTTCGCCTGCTCGCTCAATGTGGCCTCGAAGCATATTGCAGCACTGGAGCGGGCAGGTCTGGTCCGACGTGAGCAAGCTGGCAGGGAACACTGGCTGCACTTGGATGCCGCTCCCTTGTCCGAGGCGGCAGACTTTGTGCAGCGTTATCGCCGCCGATGGGAAAACAAGCTCGACCGGCTGGGAACTTACCTCGACACCATGAAGGAGCCTCAGGCCACGCCATCGCTCGTGAAACCAAAAAAGCGGACGCGCCGCCCCCGCTGATCTCTCCCCGCATGGATTCTCGCCCGCTTGAGGCCGTCATCACCCGCCGTTATCCGCATTCGGTCCGTCGTGTCTTCCATGCGTGGACCATGGTGGAGCACATCGAGCAATGGTTCCGACCGTTCGACGACGTCACGCTCACGGTCGAAGCCTTCGAGTTTCGCGAGGGTGGTCACTACGGCTTCCGTTACACGTGGCCCGGCCACGTTTTTCCGGTTCGCGGGCGTTTCCTCACCGTCACCCCTGAGCAGACGTTGATCTTCACCTGGTTGCCTCAGGCGCCCGATCCGGACGCCGGGAAGGAAACGCTGGTATCCGTGTTCTTTCGCGTGCTGTCCGCCACCGAAACCGAAGTCGAAGTGCGGCACACGCTCTTCCCCGACGCACCCATGCGCCAGCGTCACAACGAAGGCTGGTGCGCGACGCTGGACCGGCTCGCCCGATTTCTCTCCACCTCACCCAACCCACTATGACACCCATCGAAATCGCCCGCCGCTTCTACGAACTGAACAATACCGTCCCCGCAGGTAAAGCCGATGCCGCCGAACTCGAAGCGCTGCTGGCGCCCAACTTTGTCTTCACCGGGCCTCTGATGAAAGTCGAGGGAGCCGCCGCCTTCATGACGATGCTCGCGCAGTTCCTCCCCTTCCATGAGTCTGTGAGCGTGAGGCAGCAGATCGGCAGCGGCGATGTCGTCTGCTCCATCACTCAACTGAAACTCAAGACACCTGCTGGAGGATCGCTGACCGTGGACGTGTCCGAGTGGCTGAAAGTGAAAGGAGACCGCCTCGAATCGCTGACGATCTACTACGATCCGCGCGGCTTCGTCGCGGCCTTCCCGATGTAAACCGTCACCGGTATCGTGGCCTACGACTCATCCATCGCCGACCGCGTCACCGACGAACTGACTTCGCGACGCGTCGTATTTGAAACCAAAGCCATGATGGGCGGGCTCTGCTTCATGGTCGAGGGGAAGATGTGCCTCGGGGTGACGCAAGCGCGCCTCATGGTGCGGCTGGATCCATCCGTGGAAGCCGAGGCGCTAAAGCAACCTGGCTGCAAGCCGATGGACTTCACCGGCCGGCCCATGAAAGGCTACGTCTTCGTTCATCGCGAGGGCTTGGAGACAGAGACCCAATTCAGGCACTGGATTGATCTCGCTCTCGAGTTCAATCCCCGCGCCGCGGCATCCAGGCAGCGATCAAAGTAATCTAATTTTCAAGAGACGAAAATCTCCCTTCTACAACCGTGACGCGGGTCTCAATCGTGCTTCGGCCCAGCTCCAGGAAACCATTCCGCATGCTGGTCGCCTTGGAGGGCGAGTTGTGACCGTTCCTCACGCTTCCGCTGCGTGGCCGAGGTCGGAGAGCTTCAGCACGGTGTTCCAGTTCCGGGCGGTGTTGGTGACGCCGATCCATTGGTCGAATTTCTCGGCCATCTTGCATCGGCCAAAGCCGTGCGGCGTGTGCAGATAAGCTACGCCATCCACCATCTGGATGTCCTCGCCCTTCACCGCGCAGGCCCGAATACGCTCGACGTTCTCCGCTTTCGGCGCGCTCTCCAGCAGCGCGGCGTGGACCGTCGTGGGCGCAGCCGCAGCCGCTTTCGCGAAAGGATTGCGCTCGATCAGCGCATCCCATTGCGCGAGCGTCGGCGCGAAGATCGCCTTATCGAAATCGAACTCTTTCCGGCACACGTTAGCGATCGTCGCGATGACCTTCTTCTGGGCCAGCTTGCTGTGCACGATCGCGTTGCCGCTATTGATGTAGGTCGCCACGTTCTCAAACCCAGCCTCGGCGAGCTTCTCGCGCAACGGCTTCGTGGGGAGCTGCGTCTTTCCGCCCACGCCGCGAAAGAGAATGAGATAGACGGTTCGTTTCATCGTGCGGCGATGTTGCTTGCTGCGCTGGCGCAACTCAACCCTCCGACTCCCCCATTCCCTCCTCGCCACGAGCACTCGGGGTCGTTTCACTGCGCGCATGAACCCTCCGGCGCTTCCGCCGAACTTCGCCAATCCTGACGGCTCGCTCATCGACGAGCTGCTGCGCGGCGTTCCGCTGCCGCGACTTGTGCCCATCGAGCGGACCTTTGCACGACCCGTGATCGAAGACGCCGGTGCGGTCTTTTTGGAAAAGCTGCGCGCGTCCGGCGTGCTCGCGGGCATCCGGCCCGGCATGAGCATCGCGGTCGCCGCGGGCAGTCGCGGCATCACGAATCTCCCGCTCATCACGCGCCTGCTCATCGACGGACTGAAGCGCGTGGGCGCACAGCCGTTTATCTTCCCCGCGATGGGCAGCCACGGCCACGCCACGGCGGAAGGCCAGCGCGCCGTGCTCGAGCGGATGGGATTCACGGAGGAGAAAATGGGCGCACCGATTCACTCCTCGATGGAGGTGGTGCCGATTGGCACCACGGCCGATGGGTTGCCGGCGTATGTCGATGCGCTCGCCGCCGCAGCCGACGGCATCGTGGTCATCAACCGCATCAAGCCGCATACTTCCTTCCGTGGCCGCGTCGAGAGCGGGCTCACGAAGATGATCGTGGTCGGCGTCGGCAAACAGAAAGGCGCCGAGATGTGCCACAATCTCGGTTATGCGCGGATGGAGAAACATCTCCTCGCCCTGGGTGAGGTCGCGATCGCGAGCGGTAAATTTCTCTTCGGCGTCGGGTTGTTCGAAAACGCCTATCACGAAACCGCCCGCATCGAGATCGTCCCAGCCACCGCGATCCTCGCGGAAGAGCCACGGCTGCTCAAGGCAGCGCGCGAACTCATGCCCAGCCTGCCCGTATCGAAGCTCGATGTGCTCGTCATCGACGAGATCGGTAAAAACATTTCCGGCACCGGCTTCGATCCGAACATCGTCGGCCGCTTTCCGACCAATGACGTGGTGCTCACCGAGCGCGACCCACGCATCACGCGCATCGCCGTGCTCGATCTCACCGACACCTCGCACGGCAATGGCACCGGCCTCGGCAACGCCGATTTCACCACCGAACGCGTCCTTCGGAAATTCGATTTCGTCGAGACCTATGCCAATCTGCTCACTTCCACCGTCGCGCAATCGGGGAAGATTCCCATGGTGATGCGCGACGCCCGGCAAGCCGTCCAGGCCGCGGTCAAGACGAGCCTCATCCGCGATTTGCGCGAGGTCCGACTCGCGCGCATCACAAACACGCTGGAACTGGATCGCACGTTCATCTCCGAGAACCTCGTCGAAGAAACGCTGCGCGATTCCCGCAACCGCCTTATCGGGCCGGCCGCGGAGATGTATTTCGACACGCCCTCAGCGCACCAGCTCCAGCAGGCCTAGCTTCCACGGGATGCCGCCGTATTTCGCCCCGCGATAATCGGGCTCGTTCACGCCTTGGAAGAGGAAGCGCAGGTGCTCCGGGTCCACCTCCATGCGTTCATCCACGCCCGTGCGCAGCAACTCGCCGTGGCTGATGCTCGCGGTCCACTCGGACGATTGCTGGATATTTTCGCGAGCGGCAAACGGCTTCGCCAGCGAATCGGCCAGCCCACGCCACGGGCCATCGAGACGGTCGGCCACGTAGGCCTTGTAATAACGCCGCCCCGGCGCCAGCGCCTCGATGATGGTGAGATACTCGTCGCGCCCCTTGAGCTTGTAGGTGTGCGAAGCCTCGAAGATATCGGCTTTCAGGACAAGCTTCTGCGCCGACCAGCCGAAAGGAAACTCCCCGAGCGGGGTCTCACGCCTCCACATGTGACCGTCGTCCGACGTGTAGAAAAGGTGCGCTTTCTCCGCATCGCAGATGACCCAGAAGTCGATCCACTTTTGTTTCTCCTCAGGGTTCGTCACCATCAGTTGCGGCGTCGACCACGACGGCGGATCGGCGAGCGTTTCCGTCGTGGAAAAATACGGCGCCATGCCCGGCCCGCGCGCGGGATCGACCAGTTGATACACGAGATACCAGCGCCGGTGCGGCGTGAAATAGAAGACCTGCGGCGCGCAGTGGTAACGGTCGGTGAAGGAAATCGTGGTGCGCGGCGCCGTGTTCGCCTCAGACCAATCGGCGAAGTTCAGGTATTGCATGCACACCGTCCCGGATTGCTTGCGTAGCGTGGCAAAGACATGCCAGCGCCCGTTGTGAAACACGATCGAGGGATCTTTCAGCGCCACATGCGGGTCGGCCTCTCCTCGCTGTGCCTCCACGTCGATCAATGGCGCGCTCGCCTTCCACCGAAAGGCGCCATCTTCCCACCGTGCAGGCTGCGCCGTGACCGTCGCGGCTGCACCTGCGAAGACGGCGAAGAGGGTGGAATGGACGCGATTCATCGCGTCGATCCTGCCGAACTGCCGCCGAAACCGCGAGCGCGAACCCGCCCCGATCGATTCGACTCGACCCTCTGCACGGCCTGCTACTGTCGGCCATGCCCAATCTTTTTCGCACCGCCGAGGGAATCGAACGCAAACCGGGACCGCTCATCCCGTTCGAATTGCCGGACAGTCGCATCGTCGAGGCGATCTGGGCGGGTTCCGCCACCGAAGAGAAGCTGGACTGGTGGCTGCAAAAACCCGGCAGCGAACTGGCGCAAAGCGAACCTGTCATCGCCGTGGCCTCGAAGGCCGACGACGATGGCGAACTCATCTGGGGCGACGCACCGGCCGGGGCACGGTTGTTTTTCGTGATCGAAGCTCAGGCGACGGGAAAAAGTTATCGCCTCGCCAAAATGGTCACCACCGCCGCCACGCCGGCGCAGGCCGCTTATTTCCGGCACGACCGCGCCGCGCTCTTCGGGCACCTGCGAGCCAATGGCGGCATTCACCGCATCGCACCGCCGACCCCGCCGAAACCGCTGGGTCCGGCGCAACGCGAGTTGTTTTAAACGACGCGCCGCCGCTTCACTCCCCGGCCGGCGGACGAAAGCGCTCGGCGACGCGTTCGACTCCACCGCGAAGGCCGTCCACGACTTGGAAGGTCGAAGTCGCGGCGTTCCATCCGGTCTTTTGCGGGTAGGGCTGGAGCGGGAGTTCCCACTCGGCTTTTCCATTCACCACATGGCGGCCAGTGAGCGTGCCGGGGGCAGTGCCGTTCTCCCGCCAGGCGCGCACGGCGTCGAGCAGGTTCGGCGCTTGATTCACTCCCGGCCCGCCGCCGTGGGCCATGCCGGGGACGAGGTAGAGCCGGAAAAAGGACTGCGCTTTTTCCAAGCCACCAAAGCGTTCGATCACTCGCTCGTAGTAATCGATCGTGGCGTGACACGGCACGACGGAATCCGCCGCTCCGGTCGTGGCGATGAGTTTTCCACCGCGCTTTTCGAATGCGCTGAGATCGGCGTTTTCCGCATTGAGATAGGGCGCGAGCGCGGCGGTGTAAGTGTCGATGTCGGCCCCGAAATTGATGTCCTCCATCGCTTTGTCCGGACCGAAAACCCACTTGAACAGATACAGGTGCCCGTGTGCCGATTCGAGCGAACTACCCAGCGGGATGCCGTTGAAAATGCGCTCGCCCGTCACCGCATGGCGCGGCCCGTCGAAGAGCTTTCGCAACGCGGCGGCGTGGTCGTCGGTGAGCGTCGCGTCCTTCTTCCGCGCGAGCGCGATGACCGTTTCGATCTCCTGGGCCGTGCAGCGCGGATCGGAGATGAATTTGCCCGCCGCGAGCGGAATCTCCCGCGCGCTCAGGCACTCATTCGCCGCCGCGATCACGTTCGCTTCCTGCTCCTTGGTGAAAGGACACTTTTTCAAAATCTGATCGTTCCACAGAAAGTAGGCATGCAGCGGGGTGCGGCAGTGCGCGGGCACGGCAGCCGTGATGCCGTCATAATCTTCCGGATACCGCTGTGCCTCCTGCAGTGCCTGCTGCCCACCGGTCGAACCACCGCTGAAATATGAAAACTCCGGCGCCTTCCCGTAGTAACTCCGCACGATCTCCTTGGCCGCAGTGGTCATGAGGTGCGTGGCACGGAAACCAAAGTCTTTCCACACCTCGCGATTGCCCACCCCCGAATCCGGATTCGGCGCCGTGCCCATATCCGTCGTCGCGACCGCATAACCCGCCGCACTCGGTCCGACGAGAATACCCGAATTGATCTTCCCCGCCGGCCCGCCATTCCCGAGCCCGAGAAAGCGCCCATTCCATTTCTCCGCATCGGGCAGAGAAACTTCCACGTTGATGTTCGAACCCTTCGCCGGCTGCAGCACCAGTTTCACCACCGTCCGCGATGCCGCGGCATCCCGCTCGACCTGCGTGATCGTCGCCGCCTCGATCTTCAGCGCCTTTAGCGTCGCGAGCCGATCATCCGGCGACTGACCCCATGCGAAAACAGAACTGAGCAGTGCGGCAGAGAGGGAAGCAATTTTGGGATTCATGGCGGGTGGAGGTCTCGCTGAACCAACCTTGCGAAATGGCCCACGGCAATACAATCACTCACCCAGCCATACGCACACCGATCAGAACCGATGAAATCAATCCGCCGAAACCTCCTTGTTGGCATCCTGACGCTCGCTGCCGGTTTCAATCCTTTGAGCGCGGCGGACCAGTCGCTGGAAAACGAGATGCTCGGCAAAATCAAACTCGAGCAGAAAGCGGCCGGGGTGACCGCCCTCCTCGGCAAGCCCGATAGCAAAGGCCAGGACGCGGAGTGGGCAGCCACCGGCGAGTGGGTGCAGGAATGGCGCTTCAAATCGCAGGGATTGACCCTGAACATGGCCTCTGCGTCGAAAGCCGGCGCGAAGACGGTCCTCAGCATTACGGCTCAGGCGCCTTCCAAGCTCGCTACCAGCCGTGGCATTCACATCGGCAGCACCATCGCCGAAGTGACCAAGGCATATGGCCGCGTTCAGGACAAAGAGCAGAGCGTTTCCGGCAAGACCTTCGTGGCCGGCTCCGTCTATGGCGGCGTTATCTTCACGTTTACCAACGGAAAGGTCTCGCAGATTTTCATCGGCGCAGCCGCCGAGTGAGACCTGGGGGAGACGCTGACGCGATGGCTTCGCTTCAAATGAAGCGGGCGGTGGTCGGTTGTGATTCCACCTCCGATTCGATGCCGAAACCCAAATGACGATCGCTGAAACCTTCTGCCGCACTGCCATGGCCACCATCTTTGGCCTGGCGTTATCCCGCGCCACACTGGGCCAGGCCTCACCCGCCGAGGATAAGGAATTCGCCGCGCAGCAGACCGAGACGCAAAAGCTCTTCCGCGAAAAGGTGACGCCCTTCATCAAGGACTACTGCTGGCAGTGCCACGGCGATAAGAAGATGAAAGGCGGCCTCACCTTCGCCCCTGTGCTGAAAGCCCCCGGCGTCGCTTCCTCGACCAAACGCTGGAAACAAGCCCTCGCCAATGTGGGGGCGCACGACATGCCGCCGGACGAGGCCGCACAGCCGACCGATGAGGAGCGGCAGATGTTCATGGACTGGGTCGGGCGGATCAAATTTCTCAGCCCGAAAGATCCCGGCCCATTCGTCATTCGCCGCCTCACCAAGGCGGAGTATGGCAATACGCTGCACGACCTGTTCGGAGTCGATCCATCCATCGCGAAGGAACTGCCGGATGAAGTCTTTGGCGAAGGGTATCTCAACACTCTCTCCCCGCTCCAATCGGAGCAATATCTCGACATCGCCAACCAAGTGCTGGACCGGGCCCTGGCGCCGCCGAAAGCTCCACCGACGGAAGTTCAGAAACGGCTCTTCGGCGAGCTACCGGCACCGAATGCCGATCTCCGCGCCGCCGCGAGAAACGTCGCCATCAAGCTCAGCCGCAGCGCCTATCGCCGGCCCGCGACCGATGCGGAACTCAACGTTCTGCTCGGCGTATTCGATCTCGCCCGCACCAGCCAGCTCGACTACCCCGCGTCGCTGCGCCTGATGCTGAAGGCGATTCTCGTTTCGCCGCAGTTCCTCTACATCACCCCGGCGCAAACAGCCGACCCGGGCCAGCCCATCGTCCCGCTCGACGACTACCAGCTTGCCTCTCGTCTGTCGTATCTGCTCTGGGCCACCACGCCCGATGCCGAACTCTCCGCGCTCGCCGATGCCGGCAAACTCCGCGAACCCGCTGTGTTGAAGGCACAGGTGAAGCGCCTGCTCGCGAGCCCCCGTTCACGCGCCCTCTTCGACGGTTTCGGCACGCAATGGCTCGGTCTCGACGACTTGAGGGATAAGACTTTCGACACCGCCAAATTCCCCCAGATGACTCCCACCATGCGCACGGCCATGCACGACGAAGCGCGGCTCTTCTTCGATAGCATCGTGCGCGAAAACCGCAGCGTGGTGAGCTTCGTGGACAGCGATTATACCTTCCTGAACGGCACCCTCGCCGCGCTCTACGGTTTGGAAAAAAGCGTCGCCGGCCCGCAAATGCGCAAGGTCAAACTGGCCGATGCGAACCGCGGCGGCATCCTCGGCATGCCCGGCATCCTGGCCACAACATCCTTTCCCAATCGCACCAGTGCCGTGAAGCGCGGCGTGTGGGTGCTCGAGCAGGTGCTTGGCGAGCGCGTCCCGGCCGCACCGGCCAACGTGCCGCCCTTGGAAAAGCAGGACAAAAAAACCGTCGCGAATCTCACCCTGCGCCAGCGCACCGAACTGCACCGCACGAACGCCGTCTGCGCCAACTGCCACAAGATTCTCGATCCCATTGGCTTCGGCCTGGAAAACTTCGACGCCATCGGTCGCTGGCGGGATCAGGACGATTCCGGCGGCCCGATCGACGCGGCGGGCGAATTGCCCGGTGGCAAACACTTCTCCACCCCCAAGGAACTCAAAGCCATCATCGCCGCCCGCAAAGACGACCTCGCGCGCAACCTCGCGCAAAAGCTCCTCGGCTACGCCCTCTGCCGCCAGCTCGAAGGCTACGACGAAATCGTCGTCGATCGCCTCATGGAGACCATCGCGAAGGATGGCTACCGCATGCAGAACCTCATCGCCGAGATCGTCACCAGTTATCCGTTCACGAACCAACGCGTCCGCGAACAAGTCGCATCCCGGTAGCGCCTGCCGGGAAACGGCTCTTCCAGATCGCTCCACCCTCTCCATTTCAATCCCCATGAATCGCCGCCGTTTCCTCCACACCACCGCCGCCGTGGCTCTCGCACCGCAACTCGCGATCGTCCGCGCCGCCGAGTCCCCGCGCTTCCGGCTGTCGCTGGGCCAGTGGACCTTTCATCGGACTTACCGCGGCGAGCCGGGTTTTTCCAAGCGGGACGGCCTCGAATTCCCGACCATGGCCGGCGAACTCGGATTCGAAGGCGTGGACTATAGCGGCCTGCTGCTCGGCGAGCATCATGCCAATCCCAAATCGCTCGCCGAACTGAACCGCCGCGCCGCGGACGCGGGCGTCAAAAACGTGTTCATCCTCGTGGACCTCACGGTCCCGCTCGGCGCTCGCGACGAATCGGTCCGGCGGGAAAATGTGGAGAAATTTCGACCCTGGCTCGCGGCCGCCGCCACGCTCGGTTGCAGCGGCATTCGCGTAAACGCGGTCGGCGACGCCACGCTTCCGGCAGATGAACAAGCGCGCCTCGTCGCCGATGGGCTCGCCAGACTCCTCGCTTTCAGCACGCCCATGAATCTGGACGTCCTGGTCGAAAATCACGGCGAAGGCATCCGCTGCGACGGCGAGTGGATCGCGTCGGTCGTGAAGGCGGTCGGCAACCCACACTGCGGCACGCTTCCGGATTTCGGGAACTTCCAGAAAAACCGCGCGCGCGGCGAATTTCACGATCGCTACGCCGGCGTCGCCGCGATGCTGCCCTTCGCCAAATGCATCAGCGCCAAGGCTCACGACTTCGACGCAAATGGCGACGAATGCTATTCCGACTACAAGCGCCTCTTCCGCATGATTCGCGAGTCGAGCTATCGCGGCTGGATCGAGGTGGAATACGAAGGCCCGGGCGGATCGCCCCGCACTCCCACCCCCGAACGCCCACCCGCGGGAACGTTGGGCGAAAGCGAAGGCGCCCTCGCCACCAAACGCCTGATCAAGAAGCAGCTCGGTGACACCCTCGCACGGAAGCGGTAAACATCCGCCCGGCCATTGCGCCCGTTCCCTTCTCCCGCGGACCGCCGATCGGGAGCGAAACTTTTCACTCATGAAACGCGCGCCCGTCGATTACGCTCAGGAACGTGCCGACCGCTCCATGACCAGCCAATACCTCATCAACCGCCGCACCTGCCTGAAAGGCCTCGGCGTTTCGCTCGCCCTGCCGCTTTTCGAAACGATGGGCTGGGCCGAGCTGAGCAAAGCCAAGGCGGTGAAGCCACCGGTGCGCCTCGGCTTCATGTATATGCCGCATGGGGTCATCATGGACCAGTTCTGGCCGGCCACGCCGGAGAGCTTCCGCACGTCGCCGCCGCCCGCCTTGGAATCGCTGCGTCCCGTGCTCGATCAGTGCCTCATGATGAAGGGCGTCTCCGGCATCCCGATCTCGCCCTTCAATGGCGCCCCCCACGCGCTCGAACTTTCCACCTGGCTGACGGCGCAGTTGCCCGACGCAGACAAACGCAGCCAGATCCATATCGCCATTTCCGCCGACCAGATCATGGCGAATTACGTCGGCGCGCTCACCTCGCTGCCTTCACTCGAGCTGGCCACGATGCCGCAGACGCACAAGGAGAACCAGGAAGGTCTCAACGAAGGTTATTACTCGCACTGCAGCTTCCGCTCGCCCACCCAGGCCATGCCGGCGGAGACCAACCCACGCACGGTGCTGAACCGCCTCTTCGGCAAGACCGATCAGCCCGGCAAATCCAGCCAGGTCAATCCGCTCGATCGCCAGATGCTCGATCTCGTCATCGGCGGCGCGAAGGATCTGCGCCGCACGCTGCCGCAGGCCGATCAACATAAGCTCGACGAATACCTCGACAGCGTCCGCGCCGTGGAACGCCGCATCGCCGCCATCGAATACCGGCAGAAAGAAGCCGCGCTCGAAAAAGCCGGCGTCGCCGCCAGCAAACGTCATGCGACCGATTCCCCGCCGATCGAGGTCAAGATCCCCGTCGGCGACAAGCGCAGCGAATACATGCAGGTGATGTGCGACCTCAATGTCCTCGCCTTCCAAACCGACACCACGCGCGTCAGCACCTACATCGGCTCCACACCCAACGGCGTTTCCTACCCGGAGCTCGGCTTTAGCGATTCGCACCATTCCCAGACCCATCACAACAACGAAGCCGAGAAGGTCCGCAAAGTTGCCGCCATCACCAAGTTTAATATCGATCAGTTCGCCTACATGGTGAAGAAGATGGCCAGCCTGCGCGAAGGCGACGGCACCCTGCTCGACCACTGCATCATGATGTGGGGTTCCGGCCTCGAAGACGGCAATAAACACTCCCGCGAAAGCCTCCCCTTCATCCTCGCCGGCAAAGGCGGCGGCGCCTTGAAGACCGGCCGTTTCCTCACCGGCATTCAAGGCAACCAGGGCGATCTCCTCACCACCCTCCTCGCCGCCGCCGGCGTCCCCCTCGACCGCCCCATCGGCATCGCGACGAAACAGTTCAAGGAGATGATGGCCGGCAGCTAGTCTGCTGGCCGGGTTCCGCCCGCCTTTACTTTTGGGCTCCGTGTCTTCGAGTCGGCTCAGAGCGGTTTTGAAAAAGTCGCAGCCGCATTCCATCCCTTTCGGGACAAGTAACAGCTACGAGGTTCTCCGCTCGCTCTAGATCAGGATGTCACTGCCGCTTCGCACCCAACGAGCCTGCCGGGTTGACTCCAATCCATTGAGCGCCTCGAAGGGTTTGACTTTCGAGAAGTCCAGGGGAGACAACTCGTCCAGAGTCTCTTCCAATGCCTCCAGCGTGATTTGTATCTTCTTCTCTCGCAGTTCCTCCGCGCTGTAGGGCGTCAGCCCCGAGAAAATTTTCGCCTCGTAAAGTTTCTTCACGTATTGCGTCTGGCCCACAATGAAAGCAGCGGCGGCGATCGTGGTATTCGTTTTCTGCAGCACCGCGACTTTCCAAAAGCTCTGCGGAATCTGCCAGGGGCCACCCTTCCGGTTCCGACCGTAATAGGGATCGTTCCTGGAATAGATCGGACCGGTGAAGACGGTTAGTTTTCGCTCGGTTCCCTGTGCCTTCTCGAGGAGATAATCCTCCAGATTCCCCCAGTCGTGGTCATTGTATCCCTGCACCTGCGGGGAGGAGTTGGTAAAATGGAACGTGTCTTCCTGGCCGGCCTTGGCCTCGGCTTCCGTGCCCCAGCTCGGGTCGAGCAATCGCACCAGGTGCCCACGGCTGAAATACACCTTCTCCGTGTGCACACTCTTCACGTAGAATTCATCGTCCGGCTGATACTCCGCTGCGATCCGCGCGTCGGGACGCCAGGTATCCTTGCGCGTTATTTTCTTGAGCTTCGAGCCATCGATATTGACCGCGGTCATCAGTGCGAACTTGCGATCCTTGTGCACCACCACCGAGAAGCGCCGATACTTCAATTCGTCGCTGGAGCCTTTCAACAAGGGCGCGGTGAGGCCTTTTTTCCGAGCCTCCTTGAGGATGTCATCGAGGCTGACCTCCTTGCTGAGAAACTTCGCATCGTAGCCGAGGCCGGAGGCGCTCCAATGGGAAAGCTCGAATGGCGCGAATTGCTTCTCCAGGCCGGCCTCACGGTTCAACGTCAAAGGCGGCGGCGCCGAGTAGAGTCCCAGCACTTCGGATAACCGGTTCAGCACGGCGTTGGCGTTGGGATCTTCAAACCGGCTCTCGTTGAGGTGCCGGAAGACGGCACTGATCCGCACGCCCTCGTTGGCAAGCCAGTGGATCTCATCGTCCTCCTTGGCCGCCAATGAGCCAGGAGCCGGCACAGCCTTATGATGAATGGCCACCACCTGCCATTGGTCATTGAAGACCGGTGAACCGGAGGAACCGGGTTCGGTATCCGTGGAGTAATGAATGAAATCTTCGAGATTAGTTCCCGGCACGTCCCTGGGATCGAGGCCAAGCACTTCACTCGAACGGATCGCGATCTGTTTTGGCTGGCCGCCAGGATGTTGGATGATGCTCACCCACTCGCCCGGAATCGCCTTGCCGGAGACGGGAAGAAGCGGCAGGCGGCCGAAGCGATCCAGGGGCACACCGTTCTGCGAGAGAGGCGCGACGGCGACAAATGTCATATCCAGCACCATGCTCGTGAAAAAGATCTCGTCGGGGCGTAAGTTGAATTGAATCGGCTCCGCGAGGACTCCATCGAGATCGTGTTCGTAGCCGAACTCTGCCTCGGCCTGGCCGGCTTCCGCGGCACTCGCCAGCACGTGATTGTTCGTCATCAGCAGGCGATTACCAACCAGAAATCCCGTTCCGTAGCTGAATCCTCCTTCCATGGGCAACTTGATCCGGCAGACTGCCGCAGCCGCCCGAAGACCGCGATTGAGGAAGTTAATGCTGTTGAGGTCACTCTTGCCCAGGATTCTCTCGTAGCCGTTCGGATCGGAAGCCAAGTTCTCGATCAGGTTTTTCCGAACATAGAAATGTTCTACAGGAACTTTACCCCGTCGCTTTTTCGGGACGGAAGGCCTCTTGACTACAGCCTGAACTGCCTTGGAGAGAGCCTTGTCAGTGATCGATACAATATCCTCGCGGCGCTTCGAACCTGGGGTGGGAGTTTGCATGGCGCGCGTCGTCCTAGCGGGTAGCCCAATCGGCTTCAATAAAAATCGCATGCCCTAAGAACCGGGCCGATCGACGGCCGAGCGCCTAGGGTGTGTTTGAAAAATGGTCATTACCTAATCCAATGAAGGATGGAAGCGAGATGAACGAAGGCCATAAAAGAAGTGGCCAGCTTGTCATAACGAGTGGCCACCCGCCGATGGCGCTTCAGAGAGCAAAAGAAG